>NZ_JWTA01000029.1 GCF_000813825.1 Chryseobacterium taiwanense | reverse complement strand
CCTATGAGCAATATTCCTGCTGAACTTAAAGAAAATGAATTCATAGGCATAAGAATAGAGGAACTGAATTTTCTGATCAGACCTGAATATCAGAAACTACTATCGAAGATGCTTGTTTTACATCCTGTTACTTTCAGTACTGATGAAGAATATGAACTTCATAAAATTCTCCGAGCAATTGATAACAATACCTTACTGTCAAAGCTCACCAAAAGAGAGGTCTGTAGAAAAACTGAATATTTTGTGAATGAGCAGGCTATTGCAAAAGCATTCGAAAGATATCCTGAAATTATTCAGAGAACCAAAGACATACTGGCGCAATGT
>NZ_JWTA01000028.1 GCF_000813825.1 Chryseobacterium taiwanense | reverse complement strand
AAAGACATACTGGCGCAATGTAGTTTTGAATTTGATTTTAAGCAGGTCAAGAATAAACAGTTTTATACAAAATCAAAAGCTGATGATGTAAAACTGCTCCGAAGATTGGCATATTCAGGATTGGAAAAGCGATATGGCAACCGACATGAAATAGCTCAAAAAAGAGTGGAAAAGGAGTTGAAAGTAATCGACGAACTCAATTTCTGTTCTTA
>NZ_JWTA01000027.1 GCF_000813825.1 Chryseobacterium taiwanense | reverse complement strand
GGCAGAGCTTCAGGTTTTGATTTTGAGAAATAAAATAGAATTATAAATTTTCCAGCATGTTTTTAAATTGTCATTCTTTCCACAGCCTTCGTTATGGAACGTTATCCATAAAAGAATTGGTAAAACAGGCTTCCGATTTAGGAATTAAAGAATTGGTGTTAACGGATATCAATACCGTTACGGGGATTTATGATTTTAAAATGGAGTGCGAGAGGATTGGTATTAAGCCTGTGGCCGGAGTTGAAGTCAGAAAAGAAGGGAAGCTGCTTTATATTGCTGTAGCAAAAGAATTCTCAGGAATTGGTGAAGTCAATACCCTCATTACGGAGCATAATTGTGATGACAAAGAACTCTCGGAAACGGCACCGGAATTTAAAAACGTTTTTATTGTCTATCCTATGAGCAATATTCCTACTGAACTTAAAGAAAATGAATTCATAGGCATAAGAATCTGTCTCTTATACACATCT
>NZ_JWTA01000026.1 GCF_000813825.1 Chryseobacterium taiwanense | reverse complement strand
ATCCTATGAGCAATATTCCTACTGAACTTAAAGAAAATGAATTCATAGGCATAAGAATAGAGGAGTTGAATTTTCTGATCAGACCTGAATATCAGAAACTACTATCTAAGATGCTTGTTTTACATCCTGTTACTTTCAGTACCGATGAAGAATATGAACTTCATAAAATTCTCCGAGCAATTGATAACAATACCTTACTGTCAAAGCTCACCAAAAGAGAGGTCTGTAGAAAATCTGAATATTTTGTGAATGAGCAGGCTATTGCAAAAGCATTCGAAAGATACCCTGAAATTATTCAGAGAACAAAAGACATACTGGCGCAATGT
>NZ_JWTA01000025.1 GCF_000813825.1 Chryseobacterium taiwanense | reverse complement strand
TGGAGTTGCTAACTTTGTTAGGACACAATTCTTATACTCTTTATCTTTAAGAGTATGAAAAAGATCAGAAAAAATTACAGTTTAGAGTTCAAGATCCAAGCAGTATCTTTAAGTGAGCAGCGAGGCAATGTATCCTCGGTAGCTGAAGAATTGGGGATCTGTAAAGAAAGTCTAGTTAATTGGCGAAAACTTCACAAAGAAGGTAAACTTAGCAAGGAAAAACAAATATCCTCTGATCCGATAAGGGAAGAGTTATTAAGGCTACGCAAGGAACTGGAAGAAACAAAGCTTGAACGTGACATCTTAAAAAAGACGGTAGGCATCTTCTCCAAGAGAGACGGGTAAGATATAAATTTATCAAAGAACACGCTGGAGTGTTTCCTGTCGGGAAGATGTGCGAAGTACTAAAGGTAAGCAGGAGCAGTTTTTATCATTGGAAGAAAAGAAAGCCGAGTAGTCGATCAGAAAGAAGAGCCATTTTATCAGCAGAAATCTTCAGTATTTATCATTGGAGCCGTGGGAGATATGGAAGCCCCCGTATTGCCCGAGAACTAGAAGCAAAAGGAATGAGAGCCTCACGTCCTTTAGTGGCTAGATTAATGAGAGAACGCAACCTGAGAAGTATTGTAAAGAAAAAATTTAAGAAAACTACCAACTCATCCCATCGATACCCTGTTGCTGAAAATTATTTGAATCAAAACTTTCAAGTTAAAAGCAGTAAAGAGGTCTGGGTGTCTGATATTACGTATATCCGCACAGGTCAGGGTTGGCTGTATCTTACGACAGTCATTGATTTGTTTGATAGAAAGGTTATCGGCTGGTCATTAAGTGAGACGATGAAGGCTCAGGACACCAGTATTGCAGCCTTGAAGATGGCAAGACTCCATCGGCCTTTACAGGATCATGATAGCTTGATTTTCCATTCAGATAGAGGGATACAATATGCGTGTACAGAATTTACATCAATAGTCGGAAAAAACATTACTCGAAGTATGAGTGGAAAAGGAAATTGTTATGATAATGCTGTAGCTGAGAGCTTTTTCAAAACTTTGAAAACCGAACTTGTCTATCAAAATAGATATGAAACTAGAGATCATGCTAAAAACTCTGTGTTTGAATATATAGAAACATTTTACAACACTCACAGAAGGCATTCGGCTTTAGGAAATTTAACCATAAAAGAGTATCAAAATTTAATGTCTAATCAATCTAAAAATGTAGCATAAGGAGTATATAAATTTTGTCTCAAAAATAGTTGCAAGTTCA
>NZ_JWTA01000024.1 GCF_000813825.1 Chryseobacterium taiwanense | reverse complement strand
TTTCCTATTAGGCCAAGGATAGTATCGTAAACATTACTCATTATTTGTTATTTTCAATAAAAAAATAACTGGATAAATAAAAGGTAAAAAATTTAGCTGTATCAGTATGTATATGAAGAGTATGTGTCTTACTATTTATCCAGTATACTTAAAAATTCGTTATATAATAATTTATCTCTAGATTCTCTTCATTACATGTAAGTCATTCCTTAAAAAGACTTTCTTTCCTATTTCAAGAGCAATTTTCTTACTTTTGCAAAAATAATCTGTTTAGAAAGAAAACTTGGTGATTTAAGTAGGCTTAAAATGTGATTTAAGTTAAATTTTGAGTTCTTTTTCAATTTTTAAGAAGTAAAAAATTATGATTTCAAAATTTATTTTTAATAATCAATATCTTTTTAACGATCTTCCTGAGTATGATAAAAATTTACTTATGGCTGCGATGAAAAGTAAAAACTACCGTAATCATGAAGCTATATTTACAGATGGTACAAAGCCGACCGGGATCTACTATTTAAATGAAGGTAAAATAAAGAAATACAAAGTAGACAATGATGGCAGAGAGCAAATTATTTACATTTACAGTTCTGGCGAATTTTTTGGATATTCTGCTATTTTGAGTAATGAGACTTACGGAGATACCACTTTAACTCTTGAAAATTCTGTTATCTCTTTTATTTCAAAAGATGATTTCCTGCATATCCTTGACCAATCTTCCGTTTTTTCAAGACTCTTATTAAAATCCCTTAGTCACGAGTTTAGTGTTATGGCCAACCTCATGGCTGTATTATCACATCGCACCGTCAGAGAACGGGCTGCTCTCAGCCTACTGATCCTTCATGATAAATATACCACTAGCGAATCCATGGAAAATGTTTTTATCACGCTATCCCGAATTGATCTGGCCAATATGGTAGGTACAGCAAGAGAAACCTTAGCCCGTATTCTCAATGATTTTAAGCAAGAGAATCTTATCAAAATTGAAGGCCGCAAAATTCAGTTAACCAACATTGAACAATTGGCTCGTATTGCCAATTTTTAAAATCATTATTAAGATTTTAAAAATAAAAATATAGTAATTACAGCTGGAATTAAGGGACTCGAACCTATTTTTAGTAAGCTCCTATACCACTCTATTTTTTAATCTTCAAATAATTCTTGCCATAGACTTGAATCACTGTTCAAAATATAATTCTGCTGTTCTTAAGTAGTTTAGTTCTTTGTAAAAAGAGTCATATTTTTAATATTATAGTAAAAGTCAAAAATAATTTTCCATCACATAAATATCATGAAAGAACCGAGCTTTGCATGAAATCAAAAACAAAAGCTATAATTTAAATCACACATAATTTAAGCTTTAATAGAATATGGTAAAATCCGGAAATCTCAGAAAAAAACTTTAATTATCATCTGTATCAAACGATCTCTGAATACTCTTTAAAATTAAGGTTCTTAACCGTTCTTCATGCTGGTCTCCCCACTGTCCTAAAGCACCTACAACAGGAATCAGACTTTCACCAAACTCAGTTAAGCTGTATTCTACTTTTGGAGGTACAACAGCGTAAATTTTCTTCGTGACCAACTCATGGTTTTCCAGCTCTTTTAACTGAATATTTAAAACTCTTCGCGATGCATCCGGAATTTTACGTTGTAATTCGCTCGGTCTTTTATGTCCCTGATTGATAAACCAAAGAAGACGGATTTTCCATTTACCGTAAAGCACTTCACCGATCAGGTCAAGACCACAATTCAGATTTGGAATTATTTTTCTTTCATACATAATGTAAAAGTAAGCGTATGTTCCGATTTGTACAATAGGGGAATAATTTATCCCTATATGAATCGTAATTCCGTACTTGTACGAACTGTTTTTATCCCCCAATTTTGTCCTATAAACAAATCTAAAAAATGGAACAATTTAATTATAACAATGAGTTATCAGGCAAAATTGCGTTGGTGACAGGAGGTACAAAAGGAGCAGGAAAAGCAATTGCAGACAGACTGCTACAGGCTGGCGCAACGGTTATTATTACGGCAAGAAATGCACCTGAACAAGAAAACAATAACCTGTATTTCATTGCATCCGATCTGAGTACAGCAGAAGGAGCGCAAAAAGTAGTAAAAGAAGTGCTTTCGGGCTACGGAAGACTGGATATCCTGGTTAATAACCTTGGTGGATCATCTACTCCTGCAGGTGGGTTTGCCTCGCTTAATGATGAGGATTGGGAATCAACACTACACGCGAATCTTTTGGCTCCGGTTCGACTGGACAGAGGATTTTTACCGCAAATGATCGAACGAAAAGCTGGTGTTATCATCCACATTGCTTCAATTCAGGGCAAATTACCTCTATATGATTCAACTTTGCCTTATGCAGCGGCAAAAGCAGGATTGAGAAACTACAGCAAAAGCCTATCGAACGAAGTTACCCCTAAAGGCGTTCGTGTATTGACGGTTTCTCCAGGCTGGATCAATACAACAGCATCGGAAGCCTGGCTGGGCGAAATTGCAAGAAACTCGAACAGTACTGTAGAAGAAGCACAACAAGGGGTAATGAATGCATTAGGGGGAATCCCTTTCGGAAGACCTGCTGAACCTGCTGAAGTAGCCGAATTTGTAGGTTTTCTGGTTTCACCAAGAGCAAGCTATTTAACAGGAACAGAATATGTAATCGATGGAGGAACACTACCAACCATTTAATAATCATTTAAAAAATAGAAAATATGAATTTACCAAATGTAATCAACGAGTTAGTAAAAACACAGAATAATTTTGACAGTGCTGCTTATGCCCAATGCTTTGCAGAAGCAGCCATAGTTTTTGATGAAGGCAAAACTCATAACGGGAGAAAAGAAATCGAACAATGGATCGACAAATCCAACAAAGAGTATAAAGCCACAATAGAGCCGGTAGATTATGATGAAAAAGAAAATATTTTGTCGGCAAAAATTACAGGAACATTTCCGGGCAGTCCGATTATTTTAAAATTTCATTTTGAACTTGCTGACGGAAAAATTCAGCACTTAAAAGTAACAGATTAAGATATGCAAAAAATATATTTCTAAAACCTGACGGCGTATCATTTCTGTGAAATGAGGATTCAATAAAAGCCATAAAAATAGTCCGTCATCACAAGTTGTGAGACGGACTTTTTATTCGATACTTAAAACAATATTTCAGCAGTATCAACCTTTCATATTCAGTCTTTCCTCCTTTAATCCAATAGTCTCAGATGCTTCCAGATTGTACAAACACGACTAGTTTAGCTGACTTAGTCGCTTTCTGAGTTCATTCTTAAATACATATTATCGTTACCATATTGAAGCTCAGAAGAATAGAAAAAATTGAGATCGTTATAACAAGCTATTTAACAGATCGTAAAAACAACAATGTTGATTTCTCTGCTTGCAAAAATGTTCTAAAAACGATTACCATAGCTTGCCGGAAAATTGAAATACCTCCTAACATATTGAATTTCTAAAAGGTACTTTTACTTCCCAACAATTACTTTTCGATGCTCAGTTCCCCAATCTGCCAAGGTATCGATGATTTTTTTTAAAGTCATACCGTATTCTGTCAGTTGATATTGGACAGTTACGGGTTGCGTATCGTTCACGATACGTTTTACGAGTTGGTTCATCTCCAGTTCCTTCAATTCTTTACTAAGCATTTTATTGGAGATGCCTTTCACATCATTTAAGATATCAGAAAAACGTCGTTTGTTGTAATAACAAACCGATGAAATTATGGAGATTTTCCATTTGCCATTCAAAACGTCCATCGCATCATGGACAGCCATAATTTGTTTTTTATTATTGTCGTTATCTAAGCAATTAATTTCCATAATAAGTTACTTTGTTACCCAAATGTTACTGTTACTTTTAGTTACAAAGTTACTAAAATAAATTTATTCAATTTACATTTGCATCGTTATAGAAATCGATTTCAACAACAAAAGATGTAAAAAGTCAGACTAAAAATTAATATCAATCATTTAAAATTTAAAAAATGGATTTTACAAATAAAAATATTGTAGTTACAGGTGGAAGTGCAGGAATTGGATTGGCAACCGCGAAATCATTTATTGAAAAAGGAGCAAAGGTTTTAATAACAGGAAGAAATACGGATGCATTAGATAAGGCATCACATACAATTAATAGTCCTGCATTAAAAACTTTAGCCTCTGATATTTCCAAAATGGCAGACATTGCAACATTGGAACAAAACATTGCAGAAAGTGGTCATAAAATCGATGTCCTTGTTTTGAACGCAGGTATAGCAAAACAATACTCAATTGAGGAAACAACTGAAGAGGTGTTTGATGATTTGTTCAATATCAACGTGAAAGGGTTGTTCTTTACGTTACAAAAACTAATTCCACATTTAGTGGAAGGAGCCTCTATAATTCTTATTTCCTCCGGAGTTTCAGTCAGTGGCTACGCGCAAATGGGAGCTTATGCTGCCACAAAAAGTGCTGTTGATGCTATTGCACGTACAGCAGCTACGGAATTGGCAGACAGAAAAATCCGTGTCAATACCGTGGCTCCCGGATTAACCGACACTCCGATGAACCAACAGACTCCGGAGCACATTAAAACAGCTATTGCAGCTGCAGTTCCTCTTAAAAGAATCGGCGAAGCGGAAGAAATTGCAAACGCCATTGTTTTCTTGGCCTCAAGCGAAGCTTCGTATATCTCAGGTTCATATCTATCAGTAGATGGAGGTGTTACTATTCGCAGATAATAAACTAACAAACGGCATTCGATACGGATGCCGTTTATATAATTTACTCACATTAAAACTATAAAAATATGTATTAATATTATTTTTTGACCGTATAAAGTAAAACGAAACAGAAAGCTGCAGAGCGAACACCAGAATATTGGCTGCAAAATAGGTCTTTTCATAGCGTAGTTTTTATCCTCTTAAATTTTAGAAAATTTTGAGCAGATTTTCCAAAATCCTTTTGAAAAAATAAATTAAACAGAATATAATTATTTTATTACAAATTGATATTAAGCAGATTAACGTAGCGTAATAAAATCTTATATTTGTTAATGTTATCTCTTACCGCATCAACCTGGTACTGCTCTTGAATCTATTTTTATAACCTTAAATATTACGTATAATGTAGATATCCTAATAATAACCATACTAAAAACCAAAGCCATGAAAACAACTATTAACCTTTTATTGATCATTATTTTTAATGTCTTTTTTTCAGTGTGCCGAGCTGCTGAATTCCCTTGGTTTAATGTTCAGGGATTTGAGGGTTGGGTGGAATACACCACCAATACCTCAGCTGATAGACGCATCAATGTATTACCTAAATTATATGGTCCCGCCGGAGTTGGGGAATTCGGAGGCGCAAATGTCGACCCATCCAAACTTGTTGTGATAAGGCCCAATGGGGATATTGTAATAAAATATCTAATACTCTCTTCAACAGCCAAACTTCCGATGGATTTTAGGACGAATGTTGCAAAGAGTATAATTGGCAATGGTTTTAAGCCATCAGGGTTTGACCAAACTGGACTGGACAATTATCAACTTGTAATTCCAAAAATAAAAAATATTACGGTGAAGGTTATTATTGATGGAAATGTAATCAAACAGGAAACTTTAGGAAATACATTTACATCATCAGAATATACCGGGGATTTTCTATTTAAAACAGATGATGAGAACTACTCCAATATTTATAACGGGGATTTTAAGATCTCGCTTGATTATGAATTTCCTTATGAAACCTTTAGTGGTCTAAGCCTGAAAATAGATCAGACCGCCCTTACCAATATAAAAGTTGAAGCTTTTCGAGAAGTGATCAGAAAAGCTAAAAGTAGTGGAAGCAAAATGTGGTTTATCGATACCCGAAAAAAAACGATCAAGACGATCGAAAAAGAACGTATTTCAACTTCATCAACTTCTAGTTATACTAACAATGTTGACATTGTTTTAAGGGATCCTGATGAAACGATCCTAAAACATCTAGATAATTTGTTAGGATATGTTCCATTATCTAAAAATGACTTTATCAGCAGACATGCCCAGCTACAGGCTACAGCACTGGCCGCTTCTAAGCCTGAGTTGGGTAAATTAAGCGCGGAATATGTTAAGGCAACTGAAGATAATAATGAGCCTGCTCAAATCGATATATTAGCCTCGCTGGCTGCTCTTGAAAAAGGAGACATTCTTTCATTTTTTGCATCAGGGGTATCTTTTAAGCAGAGTAGTACAAGTGCATCGTACAGTTTTAGCTCCATACTCGAAACAAGTGTATCGAGTACAGAATCGAATTTCTATACGATGAACATAATTAAAACCTTAGATTACAGCTACCGTACACAAATAACAGAGTTCCCACACTTAAATTTTGCCATTCAAAATTCACAGAACAACAGAAATTTCGAGGTTTTCGGAACACTTATGCCAAACATTAACCAAATTAATGCAGTAGTTTTAAGTTCTGTACAATCAAATAATTTAACGAACTTAAGATATGCTTTATTAAAAGGAGGAAACCCTAATGTAAGAGAACCAATAGACTTGAATCCTGCGCTGAATATTGCTGTATCACAAAAAAGAACACAAATTATTTCCGAACTCCTTAAAAGCGGTGCAAATCCAAATTTACCCAATCGACATGGGGAAACTGCCGTTAGTCTAAGTAGTGATGTCGGAGATATCAATATTAGGGCGATGATCCGCAGTTGGGAAGAAAGAAAGGGGCAAACCAAATTAAGTATAGGTCTTGATCCAAAATTCGCAATCAGTAATGTGTCTATAAATTTTAACGGCATGGTGAAAAACTTTAAGCCTGAATATGATGCCGCGAACCAAACGTGGTTTACAAAAGCTATCGAGGAATATCCATGCCTTTATAATATGAATGCTGTAATTACCTTATGGACTAAGGTTGAAACACAATATAATAGTCAAACACTTCACAGTACATTCTTAAATGCAGGTTTTACTGCAACATACTCCACTACTGGATATACTTATACCAAGATGGTTCCTATATACGATAGAATTAAGATAATCAATGGAGGTAATAACTCGTACAATTACAACCTTATCGTTTCTCAAAATTTATATATTTCAGAAGCTAACGGGAAAACAAATGATATTTTTACACCAGTACAGTCCAATGATCCACTAGATGGTGTGATGTTCAAATTTTAATTTGATAATAGTTTCTAAAGAAAACAAAATTTCCGGTTAGCTTATTCTTGAAATTAAATT
>NZ_JWTA01000023.1 GCF_000813825.1 Chryseobacterium taiwanense | reverse complement strand
ACCTAATTCTTTTACATGATTACTAACAAAAGTAAAACTGGCAAAATCGTAATCCATAATATTAAAAAAACCTGCCTCACAGCAGGTTTTTCAATATCTAAAAAGTTTTAAAACAAACTCTCATCCACAAAATTTGGCAACGTTACTTTCAAATTAGGTTCTATTTCCATTGCTCTTTTAATTGCGAAAATAGCACCTTCATTTCTTGCCCAGCTACGTCTTGAGATTCCGTTGTTCACATCCCAGAACAGCATCGATTTTAATCTTCTGTCGGCATCATCGCTTCCATCCAGTAACATCCCGAAACCACCGTTGATTACTTCTCCCCAACCAACACCGCCTCCATTGTGAATAGAAACCCAGGTTGCCCCACGGAAACTATCACCAATCACATTGTGAATTGCCATGTCTGCGGTAAATCTTGAACCGTCGTAGATGTTGGAAGTTTCTCTGTATGGAGAATCTGTTCCTGAAACATCGTGATGATCCCTTCCCAATACTACCGGTCCGATCTCCCCGTTTTTAATGGCTTTATTGAAAGCTTCTGCAATCTTCATTCTTCCTTCTGCATCGGCATACAAAATTCTTGCCTGTGAACCTACCACAAGCTTGTTTTCCTGCGCTCCTTTGATCCACTGAATATTATCTTTCATCTGCTGTTGGATCTCTTCAGGAGAGTTCTGCTGAATTTCTTCCAGCACTGCACAGGCAATATCATCAGTTTTATGTAAATCTTCCGGTTTTCCGCTCGTACATACCCAACGGAACGGTCCGAAACCGTAATCGAAACACATAGGCCCCATAATATCCTGGACATAAGAAGGGAATTTAAATTCTCTTCCCAACGTAGGGTTTTCTGCCATTACATCGGCTCCGGCCCTTGAAGCTTCCAACAGGAAAGCATTTCCGTAATCGAAGAAATAGGTTCCTTTTTCTGTATGTTTATTGATGGCTGCCGCATGTCTTCTTAATGTTTCCTGAACTTTTTCCTTGAACAATTCAGGATCTTCCGCCATCATTTTATTGGATTCTTCAAAACTTTGCCCGACAGGATAATATCCTCCCGCCCACGGATTGTGAAGCGAAGTCTGATCTGAACCGATATCGATTCTCAGATTTTCCTTATCGAATTTTTCCCAAACCTCAACAATATTTCCAAGGTAAGCCAAAGAAACGGTTTCTTTGTTTTCCTGAGCATTTTTTACTCTTGCTACCAGTTCATCAAGGTTTTCATGGATTTCGTTCACCCATTTCTGCTCGTGACGAATTTTTGTGATTTTTGGATTGACTTCAGCACAAACGGTAACACATCCTGCGATATTTCCTGCCTTCGGCTGAGCTCCACTCATTCCTCCCAATCCTGAAGTCACAAAAAGTCCGCCTTGAGGTTCTTTATGTATTTTTCTGAAAGCATTTAAAACAGTAATCGTTGTCCCGTGAACAATTCCCTGCGGACCAATATACATATAACTTCCTGCTGTCATTTGTCCGTATTGTGTCACACCAAGCGCATTGAATTTCTCCCAGTCATCCGGCTTAGAATAGTTTGGGATCATCATTCCGTTGGTAACGACTACTCTCGGCGCATCTTTATGTGAAGGAAACAATCCCATCGGATGCCCTGAATACATCACCAAAGTCTGCTCGTCCGTCATTTGAGACAAATATTTCATTGTCAAAAGATATTGTGCCCAGTTGGAGAACACCGCTCCGTTTCCACCATAGGTAATGAGTTCATGGGGATGCTGTGCCACTGCATAATCCAGATTGTTCTGAATCATCAGCATGATCGCTTTTGCCTGCTCAGATTTTCCCGGATATTCAAAAATCGGTCTCGCCTTCATCTCATATTCCGGACGGAAACGATACATATAGATTCTTCCGTATTTTTCTAACTCTTCTTTAAATTCAGGCAGCAATTCCGCATGAAACTGAGGTTCAAAATAACGTAAAGCGTTCTTTAAAGCTAATTTTTTCTCTTCGTCCCCTAAAATTTCTTTACGCTTCGGAGCATGATTGATATTGGTTTCGTAAGGTCTGGATGGTGGTAACTGGCTTGGAATGCCTTGTTGTATCTGTTCCTGGAAAGTCATAGTACAGTTTAAGTTCAGTTTAAATTTCAAAGTTTTAAAGATATTCAAATTCGAAAATCCGTGCAACTAATGTGCGAAAATTTGCAATTCCGAAGAATTCCCCTCCTCCGGAGGAGGGGAATTTTGTTGTGTATATTCTTACTGGTGACTATAATGTTCGATAATGAAATTTTCTAAATCTTTCATCACTACACTCAGATTGTTTTTAATATCAAAGTCTGTAATTCTAAATACATTTAATCCGAAAGATTCCAGGTATTTTTGTCTTTCAATATCATAAGACCCTTTGTTATCGTGGCTCCATCCATCAATTTCTATGACTAATCCAAGAGTTTTAGCATAAAAATCAACGATATAATTCCCAATAATTCGTTGTCTGTCAAAATCTATTCTATGGAAACTTCTCGCCCGAACCTGTTTCCAGAACAGCACTTCACTGAGAATTCCCGCTTTCCTTTTTCCATTGAGCAATGGTTTTAATTTGGGATTGTAAGGTAAGTTTTCTACGAAGTTTCTTCGAATGGGAACTCCGTTGATTTTGGTGAGGATTTCTTTCATTATTTGTTGTTTTTTTAAATTGTTGTGTCATATTAACCACCCCCCACCCCTCCAAAGGAGGGGAATTTCGTTGTGGATAGCTGGAATGATTTTATTGTGTTTTTTCTTTTCAAAAATAAAAAGCCTCATCGAAAATTCAATGAGGCTTTTGTTTGTAAATATATCTTTAAAATTAATTATTATTTTTCACTAAAACCCATCCTGTAAAGGTTCTACTATCCGGAAGGGTAATCACATACCAATAACTTGATGTAGGAACAGGTCTGCCTTTAATTGTTCCGTCCCAAAAGAATTGTTTGTTTGAGCTCTGTTCGAAAACCAATACCTGATAACGATCAAAGATTTTTACGGTCGACATTTTATCTCCGAAAACCTGAAGATTTTTAACAATCCAGTGATCATTTAATCCATCTCCGTTTGGTGTGATGGCATTTTTAATATCTAAAATTACGCTTTGCTGTTTCACAATACAGTCGCTTCCTGCATATTTTATATAGAAAGTAATGATTCCGGTCTGCAGATTATAGAAAATATTACTTGCCTGCCACGTCATGCCATCGATAGAATATAAGATTGGTTTCGAGCCTGTTGCATGAACTGTTGCGGTCGTTCCATTAATTTCAATTTGTTCGATTACAGGAACTTCAAAATGTTTTATTTCAAAAGTTTCGGTGTAAGAACAGCCGTTGCTTGCCGTTACAGTAAGGGTGTAAGTTCCAACTGTTGTAATTCCTGTAATGGTATCCGTAGTGGAAATTATCTGTCCTGAAGGGTTTGTCCAAACATAACTTACAATGGTAAACCCTTCAATATGAACCGTATAATCCAAGGAGCCTTCCGGACAGAAATATTGTGTCGGGATATCAAAAATCGGAGTTTTCTTTAAAACTAAATGAATTTCTACAACACTTGGGCAAAAACCGGGAACACTCACTTTTACATAAACAATATTTGAACCTGAAGCTTGATTATAACTAAAATTTCCAGGCGTTGAGATGGCATTTGTACCCGCATTAAGATCAGCTAAAGTCGGATAATAAGTGAACGTAACGTTCGCTCCTGTATAAATTTGTGATTGAAATTGCGTTAAATTAACAATCTCGATTCCATCATTTCCTGTATCACAGGTTTCTAACTGAAAAGGTCCGTTATTTTGTAAAGTCACTTTATTTCCAAACACAAAACTGATCGTCGCAATATCATCACAACCCGGCATATTCTGAACTTTCACCCAAATTTGTGCAGGGAAAGGATTTGCAGAATAATTAGCCGGATTTGCAATCGGATTTGTTCCGTTTTGTGCATTTTGTTGAGTCAGATAAAAGGTAAATGAATTCGCAGGACTCGGAATATCAACCATTAAATTTGTAAAATTCAATAAATTCACTTCATAGCTTCCATCTAAATTTTCATCACAAACCGTAATTGTAGAATTGATGGCTTTTGGAGGAAAATAAGTATTCAGCTGAATGGGCGCAACCGAATAGCAACCTGTCGTCTGTGACTGGAATCTCGCCCAAACCTGAATTGAAGAAATACTCGTCGTAATCGAAGTTCCTATCTGATTTGCCGGATTTCCGGCGTTGGCATCAGCTTGTGTATTATAATACGAAATCGTCATAGCAGACAAAGGCTGTGTATTTTGTGACGAAATAAACAATTGCGGAATCGCATCATTTAGCTGAAAGGTTTCGCTTAAATTAAAATCTTCATCGCATGTATTTAAATTCGCACTGTTTAAAACTACTGGCGGTAAAAACGTCATTTGAATGTTGATCTGGGCAGTTGAAAAACATTCGCCATTATTTAATTTAACCTTCACAAAAACCGTTGCATTTCCTGCTGTAACTACAAATTGTGTCGGATTTGTGATTTCATTGGAAAAAGTATGCGTTGCCGGATCATAATTTACATAATACGTAAAACTTACATTTGCAGCAGAAGTAATTTGAGGCTGAGCCTGCGTTAAATCGTAAATTTCACTTCCGTCATTATTATTGTCACAAATATTATTTAAAGTAATATTCACGGGGGAATTCACAATTGGAGTAGATGTTAAGCTTAGATTCACCGGATAAATCTGCTGACAATTGTAAGAATTAATTTTAACGAAAATCTGCTGTGTTCCTGTAACGGTAAGATTGGTAATCGGGTTTGTTCCATTGGTTGCATCTGCCAAAGTAGGATAAAAAATTACTGATGCATTCTGGCTTCCGACAATTGCTGATGAATATTGAGATAATTGTATATTTTCCGAATTATCATTATTAAAATCACAAATTGCAAAACTGGACTGAACAATTACCGGATGAACCAAATTTACTGTAATTGGTCTTACTGTAAAACATTGATCTGAAATTTCAAACCGGACAAAATAGGTTTGTGTTACAAAATTTCCGTCTGTCGTAATGGTCTGGTTCGGACTGATTGATCCTGTTCCCAAATTGGCAGCAGCAGAACTGTTGTAAAATTCAGTCACAGGAACGGTTGCAGGAGAAATCAGCATTCCGTTTGAAAGTGTATTTAAATTAATGCTGATATCATCCGTTCCATTAAAACAGATGTATTCATTTTTTTCATTAGCCAGAATTTTTGTGAAAGTTACGTTCATATTCACTGTTGCAACTGCAAAGCAGCCATTAGGAACCTGAACTCTTATATAAAGTGTATAAACTCCTTCTTTTATAGTATTTACAACACTTCCGTTTCCGTTATAAGCTTCATCATAGGTATTATAAACTGTAAAAACAGCTCCGGTTTGTGTTGAAATTAATGGACCTATATTTAATGTAAAATCAAAAGGTTCCTGATTATCCGCATTAATATCGCAAATCGTATATGGAAAATTGATTGGTGAATTCAGATTCACACCCGGCTTAAACTGAAAATGAACCGGCCCTAAAATATAAGTACAGGCTCCTTCCTGAAGCCTTACCCAAAGATTCGTGCTTACTGTAATATTTGCTGTAGTGATCGCATTTATATTATTCTGAGCATCAGATTGGGTATTGAAATAAGTAATTCCCGTTGTTCCGGCAACGAAAAGCTCATGATTTAACAGGCTTACATTATAGTTCTGCTCTACTCCGTCATTGTTGGTATCGCACAGTTCTACAGTATCTTTAATTAAACTTTTACTTAATAAATTTAAAGTTAAAACGGCTACACGATAACAAGTTGGCGTTGTTGGATTTTGAATTCTTACATATAAAATGGTGTTATTGGCTAATGTAAAATTGTTTGGCAAAGCACCGACATTATTCTGCGCATCCTGCAAACTCGAGTGATAACTAAAGGTAAAATTCACCGGATTTTGTGAAGTTACATTAGCATTGAAACTATTTAAAGTAAGATTAACGGACGTATTTCCACAAAAATTCTGGGTATAGTTTTTCGCAGCCGGATAGGTCGGATCAAATGTTAACGGAAAATCATCGGTTATTGTCAGATCACTGTTGCCACAAATATTAAATTTCACATTCGCTGTATAAACATCATTCTCAGTCGGGCAAACCGTCGTCTGAATTCCTGTTCCTACCGTCTGTCCCGCAGAATTTGTCCAGGTAACGTTGGGCTGAATTACATTTCCAAGCGGATTAAATTTCCAACCTTCCTGCATCGCCTGCCAAACTCCTGTATTTCTGCCCGCCGGAGAAACTCCTTGAGTTCCGTCATTATTGCTTATTCCAATGAGTGCATTTTCAAACTTCCTCGTCGGACAAGGGAGCAATTTTTTTTCAACAAAGACTTCGATTACATTAGTTGTTTCATGCAAAACGATTTGTGATGAAGACCGGTCTGTACAGCCCGAAACTCTCCCATCAAAAAAGTTGATGACAAACTTTCTGAAAGGCGCCGTTCCAATAGTTGAATAATAAATTTCCGAAGAATCTCCTGATGAAAAAACCATGTCATGATATACCCCGAAAATCGAATTTTTAGGAAGGCTCGTACTTGGATTCTGCCACTGAACATTCGGATAATTGATATTTCCCAACTGATTCAAATTGAAAGTTACCATTCCATTTGAACCTACAATAAGTGCATCGAAATATTGATTGTAAAAACAAAATTTGAAAGGTAAATCCAGTTTTGCAGCAAAAAGATCATCATAATTGGCATTTAATGATGTTCCCTGATTCATCGGAATCGGAGGATTGTAGGTCTCCTGAGTAGCTTCATAACTTGTAGTCTGCTTGAGCACAGGATATTCCACATGAAGTGCTATGCAGCCGTTTGCATCGAGATCATTAGTACAGGTAACATTGAAGCTTTCATTTCCTGCTGCATCTTTCACTTTCACATTTACCGGAGCCTGAGAGAAGCTTAAAGCACTAATGAATAAGAATAAAATTCGTAAAATATTCATCATAAGCTAAATAATTAATCACTAACATATGATAAATTTACCACTTTTATTTATAGAATATTCAATAATAACTATTTATTTATATTAAATAACATATAAAAAATCTATATAATTACTACATAATCATTTGTATTTTAAATAATAACAAAAACAAGCCTTACTCATTAAGTAAAGCTTGTTTTTATGATCGGTACATTATTTAAGTCAAAACATCATCATTTTCCTCTTCGTGATCATCTTCATTGTCACTGAGACTCCAATAATTATTTTCTTCATCTTCACTGCCGATTTCTTCCATTTCATCGTCATCATCTACTCCCGGAATATCCAGTCCTTTGTCTAGACTGTCATACAGTTCTTCATCTTCTATGGGTTTTCCATCTCCATCGAGCGGAATATGTTTTTCGCGATTAAAAATATCTTCGTTTGACTTATATTCTCGCTGTTCTAATCTTCTGTTTTGCTCTTGTTCGCTATTTTCAGGTATCATAATTGTCGTATTTAGTGGTTATATAAATGTAAACAAAAATAATTCCAAGTTCCTAAGAATTTTGAGAATAAACTTCAGGATTTGCACACGTCGGCATTTTCTCTCCTTTTGAAAAGGCAATCAGGTTTTCTGCAGCTAATTTTGCCATTCCGTTTCTTGCTTCTATGGTTGCAGAGCCAATATGCGGAAGAACACAAACATTTGAAAGTCCCAGAATAGGATCTTCTTTAAAAATAGGTTCAGGATTGGTAACATCTAACCCTGCTCCCCAGATTTTCTTTTCAGCAAGGGCATTATACAGATCTTTCTGATTGTGGAAGCCTCCTCTTGCCGTATTAATGAAGATCGCATTTTCTTTCATTTTCTCGAATACCGAAGTATTGAACAACTCTTTCTGCTCCAGTCTGAAATTGGCGTGAATACTTAAAACATCAGACTGTGCAATCAGCTCTTCAAAGGAAACGTATGTTGCATTCAATTCTTCTTCAGCTTCTTTGTTTTGATGACGGTTATGATAAATAATGTTCATATCAAAAGCTTTCTGAGATTTCTTTGCCATCTCAAAACCGATTCTTCCTAAGCCAAAAACCCCCAATGTTTTACCATACAATTCTTGTCCCAATGCGTGTAGAGGATCAAAATCGCCCCAGTTTCCGGATTTTACTTTTTCAAAGTTATAACTTGCTCGTCTTGCAACCGATTGCATTAATAAAAATGCAACATCTGAAGTAGCTCTGCTTAAAACATCAGGCGTATTTCCCACAGGAATATGTCTGTGATTAGCTTCCTGAATATCCACATGATCAAAACCTACTGAATACAATGCGATCGCCTTTATATTCGGACATTCTGCAAAGAAATCTTTGTCATATTTAAATTCACCCCCTACACTCAAAATGACATCGTTGCTTTTACAATAGCTCAGCCATTCATCATGAGATAAATTTTCATGTTCAGGAATAAAAACTTCCAATCCTGCGTCTTTCAGCATATGAATTCCAATTTCGGGAATTCTCTTGTTTACGAATACCTTCATTTTTATTTTGTAATTAATTTTGATTGTTTTTCAAATAAAAAACCTTACTCGTGTTAAAAGCAAGGTTTTTCTAACTTTAATAGTAAAAATTATTTTTTGTCATCTTTGATGTTTATTCCAAGATTTGGAATTCATTTCCTGAATTTCCATCCAAACCTCTTTAGCCGTTTTTTGAGTGTGAGTCATGAAACCATTTTTGGATGCTTCATGAGCTAAACTTTTCATATCGGTTTGTTGAGAATGACTTCCTGTATGATATCCCCTGTTATGAGAAAGGTTTTTCTGGATATTACTGAAGTCGTGTGATGCTTTAAATCTGTTCGTGTCCATGATAATAAGATTTAAAAGATTAGTTTTACCTTGAGTCCAATTATCATTCCGAACCCATCAAAAATTATTTTTTTATTTGAATTAATTGTCCTTTTCTTTTCACAATGTTTTTATAATCCCATTGAATTTTTTCAGATTTTTCGAGGCATCTTTTTAAATCGTCTTCATTAATTTCAGAGACATCATTGTAAAAAACAGAAGCATCCTGAAATTTTACCCCATGAACATTTAACAATTCTTCATTAAATGATTTTCCGCTCCAAAACATCAACCGAATCCCTTTCTTTTGCTTGCTATAGCCTACAATCGGATTTCCATCTAAAAACCAGACAGGATGGGCATGCCATACTTTTGATTCGGCTTCTATTAGATTTTCATTAATGATCTCGGAGAGTTTTAAACAGATCCGTTGATCAGATTCTGTTTGTGACTCAATGTATGTTTGGATATCGGAATTCATGTTTTGATCTTAATTTTAATACCATTCTATCATTCCGTAGGAATCCAAACTGCTTAGATTCTTACATAATGATAAAAAGACTGTTTAAAGTTAAACAATCCTTTTTAAAATCTTATGTATAGTATGAGAATTTACTGATTGGTGCTTCCCAACATCGGAACAAATTTATAGGCACCAAATTCTTCTTTTTCAAATTCGGTAGGTGATACTTTTGTGAATCTGAATA
Organism: Chryseobacterium taiwanense; assembly: GCF_000813825.1. GTDB lineage: Bacteria > Bacteroidota > Bacteroidia > Flavobacteriales > Weeksellaceae > Chryseobacterium > Chryseobacterium taiwanense. Next base: position 32,696 of record NZ_JWTA01000023.1, on the reverse strand, counting down.
ACACCTGTTCATCGGTAGGACCTAAAGGAATAACCATTTTCCCTCCAACTTTTAGCTGTTTCAATAATTCTGTTGGTAATATTGATGCACCACAGGTTACAATGATTTTATCAAAAGGAGCAAAGGTGGGAAGTCCGGCAAAACCATCTCCAAAACTCTGAAATTTAGGAAACAAATGCATTTCACGAAGTTTTTTCTTTGAAAAATCAAAAAGATCTTTTTGTCTCTCCACCGTGTAGACGTGAGCTTTCATGGCTAATAAAACTGCCGTCTGATACCCACAACCGGTTCCAATTTCTAATATTTTTTCACCCGGTTTTACCTGTAAAAGTTCTGATTGTTCCGCTACCGTAGAAGGGTGAGAAATCGTTTGATGGGCTAAAATAGGGAAAGCACGGTCTTCATAAGCAAAGTCCTCAAAGATGCTTTCAATAAAAAGATGTCTCGGAACTTCATTCATTGCCGAAAGTACATTTTCATCCGAAATCCCGATCCTATTTCTAAGATAATCAACCAAAATCTTTCTTTTCCCCTTATGTACAAACGAATCCTGCATGTCACAAAAATAAGAAATTAGATGTTAGATTTCCGAGATTCAAGAAAAGATTTATCCACAAAAAAACAAATTCTAACCTTTGAAATCTAACTTCTTTATTATCTTTACAAAAATTTAATACAGCTATGTTAAAAGCAGGTTTGGTAGGTGCCGGACATTTAGGAAAGATACACTTACGTCTTCTAAATCAATCTGATAAGTATGAATTTGTAGGATTTCATGACAAAGATGCAGAAAACGGAAAAAAAATAGAAGCCGAATTCGGATATAAATATTTTGAAAATTTCGATGAGTTGCTTGATCAAATTGAGATGCTGGATATTGTAACTCCAACCATTTATCATTACGATTATGCATTAAAAGCTATCGAAAAAAAGCTTCATTTTTTTATTGAAAAACCGGTAACCCAAACATTGCAGCAAGCTGAGGAAATTCTTTACAAATGCCGTGAAAATGGTATCAAAGCTCAGGTAGGACACGTTGAAAGATACAATCCTGCTTTTATGGCAACGAAAGAATATATTAAAGATCCGATGTTTATCGAAATCCATAGACTGGCTGAATTCAATCCTCGTGGAACGGATGTTTCTGTGGTGTTGGATTTAATGATTCACGATCTGGATATTTTATTAAGTGTTGTAAAATCTAAGGTTAAGAACATTCATGCCAGTGGTGTTTGTGTAGTCAGCAAAACTCCGGATATTGCCAATGCAAGAATAGAGTTTGAAAACGGATGTGTTGCGAATCTTACGACTTCAAGAATTTCGATGAAAGCGATGAGAAAAAGCCGTTTTTTCCAGAAAGATGCTTATATTTCTGTTGATTTCCTTGAGAAGAAGGCGGAAGTAATCCGGATGAAGGATGCTCCCGCAGAACCGACTCCATTCGATATGATTATTGAAAACGCTGATGGAGAAAAGAATCAGATTTTGTTTGAATATCCAAATATTCAGCCTAATAATGCGATTTTGGATGAATTAAATTCTTTCGCAGATTCTATTACTGAAGATACACATGTTGAAGTTTCTCTTGAAGATGGAACAGAAGCTTTAAAAATTGCTTTGGAGATTATGAAGCTGATTTCATAAACTTTAAATTACATTAATTTTTATATCATACATAAACGGGCAAAAGCCCGTTTTTTTTGTGTGAATTAACTTCAAATAGTTTGACTAGAATTCTTTTCATTAAGCTTAATTAAGAGTCTCTATTTAGCTCCAATCTCTTCATTTTTTTAAACAAAATCTTTTGGGTTTATTGATTATTTAATTTTTATTCAACAATTTTTAAATATATTTGTCATTGTATAAACTCAAATTCTTAAAAACAATCCCTTATTATTTAAATAATTAAAACTATTATGAAAAGAGTCATCCTTCTATCCGCTTTTTTATTGTCTCAATTTGGGACATCACAATTATTAAAGACCAATGGTCAGAAGATCGTAAACGACCAAGGAGAAAATATACAATTAAGAGGCCTCGGTTTAGGAGGATGGATGCTGCAGGAAGGTTATATGTTGAAAACCGCTGATTTTGCAGGTCCACAATATAAAATCAAAGAGAAAATTGCTGAACTGATTGGTGAAGACGGAATGAATGAATTTTATGCAGCCTATCTTAACAATGGGATCACCAGACAGGACATTGATTTTCTGAAGAAAGCCGGATTCAATTCGATCAGGCTTCCTATGCATTATAATCTGTATACTTTACCTATCGAAAAAGAACCTAAAAAAGGACAAAATACTTGGTTGGAAGAAGGTTTTAAAATGACTGATGATCTTTTAAAATGGTGTGCAGACAACAAAATGTATCTGATTCTTGATCTTCATGCAGCTCCGGGAGGACAAGGAAATGACGTCAATATTTCTGATAATAATAAAACGAAGCCTTCACTTTGGGACAGCGAAGAAAATCAGAAAAAAACAATTGCTTTATGGAAAAAACTGGCAGAACGATATAAAGATGAACCGTGGATTGGAGGTTATGATCTGATCAACGAACCCAACATCAACTTCACAGGAAAAAATCCTAATGGAACAGACGAAATGTCTAATGCTCCTCTTTGGAAATTGCAAAAAGAGATTACGGAGGCGATTCGTACTGTTGATAAAAAGCACATCATCATTATTGAAGGAAACGGATGGGGAAATAACTACAATGGTTTAACACCACTTTGGGATAATAATATGGCGTTCAGTTTCCATAAATACTGGAATTACAACGATGATGCAACCTTAAAATTTGCGTTAGATTTAAGAGAAAAACACAATGTTCCCATCTGGTTGGGAGAAACAGGAGAAAACTCAAATGTATGGTTTACAGAACTTATACAGCTTTTAGACAAACATAATATTGGTTATGCATTCTGGCCGATGAAAAAGATTGATAATATAGCCGGAATTACCAATGTAAAAATCACTCCGGAATATCAAAAACTGTTAGATTACTGGAAAAACGGAGGTGAAAAACCATCCAAAGAATTTGCTGAAAAAACTTTAATGCAGATTGCAGATAACTATAAGTTTAATAATGTCGAAATCAAAAATGATGTTATTGATGCCATGTTTAGACAAACTAAAGAGAATTCTACAAAACCTTTTAAAAATCTTCAGGCTCCGGGAAAAATCTCAGCAACAGATTATGATTTGGGAAGAATGGGCTCCGCTTATTTAGATAAAGATTTCATCAACCTTTGGGTAAGTGATCCTGCTAAAAGATCGGAATGGAATTCAGGAAACCAATTAAGAAATGACGGGGTTGACATTTATAAAACCAATGACCATCAATACTATGTTGGGAAAACAGAAAGCGGAGAATGGTTACAGTATACCATCAATGTGAAATCGGATAAAGCGTATACTTTTGACCTTACTTATTCCAGCAAAAATGCTGCAAAAATAAGACTTGAAGATGCTTCAGGCAAACAACTGGCAACATTTTCATTAAGCTCAACCGGAGGAAATGAAATCTGGAAAACCGTTTCTGCCAAAGGAATTAATCTAAAAAAAGGAGAAAATAAAATCAGAATTTATTTTGAGAATGACGGAGTTAATCTGAAATATTTTGAAGTAAAGTAATATTTTGGAACTAATAAAGCAGAGTTCGAATAATTTAATTATTTTGCAGAAAAATTATAACTATGATGGAAACAAAATCTCCTTTCGAACAATTCGAGGAGTTAAGAATCGACAGAATTTCAAGAGAATTTCTTACAGAAACCGCAAAATGGGCTAACTTTTTATCTATTCTAGGCTTTGTCGGTCTTGGATTGATGGTGGTTGTAGCTTTATTTATAATGGTTATAGGAGCATCGACTAGCTTTGGTCCTTTTGGAGGCGGTGTTTTTGTAGGTATTTTTTATATTCTTATTGCCGGTTTTTATTTCGTACCGATTAATTACCTGTATAAATTTTCGTCTAATATGAAGAATGCTTTGCGTACCAATAACCAAGCAAGCCTTACTTCTTCATTTGAGTACATTAAATCGCATTATAAGTTCATCGGAATTCTTACCATTGTAATAATGGGAATCTATATTCTTATGATTTTATGGGGCATGTTTGCTGCTTTCGGACGTATGATGTAAATTAATTTATTTATATTTGAATACCATCCTTCTTAATTTTTAAGAAGGATTTTTTAATCTCTATTATTATGAAAAAAATAAGTCTGTTTTTCCTTTTGATTTCAGCGTTTATATTCGCTCAGCAATCCGTTTTAGATCAAAAAATCAACTCCATTATCAAAGATAAAAAAGCAACAGTCGGAGTTTCTGTGCTGGGTTTTGAAAATGGTTTTAAATACAGCAAAAATGCAGACAAAAAACTGCCGATGCAAAGTGTTTTTAAATTTCATATTGTAGCTGCCGTTTTAGATTTTGTAGACAAAGGAAAACTTTCTTTAGATCAAAAAATTGCATTAAATAAATCTAATTTACTGGAAAATACATGGTCGCCTCTTCGCGATAAGTATCCCAATGGCGGTGTTGAAGTTCCTTTAAGTGAAATTCTTGAAATGACCGTTGCAAGAAGTGATAACAATGGTTGTGATATTATGCTGAATTTATTGGGAGGTACACAAACCGTTCAGAAGTTTATGGATTCTAAAGGAGTAAAAGGCTTTCAAATTAAGTATAATGAAGAAGCGATGCACAAAGACTGGAATGTTCAGTATGAAAACTACAGCACCATGAACTCTGCAACAGATGTTTTGAAAAAATTTTATGACGGAAAGCTGTTATCAAAAAAATCCACAGATTACTTAATGAAGGTGATGTTATCTACTTCAACAGGATTAAACAAATTAATTGAACAACTTCCTAAAAATACTCCTGCAGCAAGAAAAACGGGAGCTTCAGGAAAGAATGATGCGGGTTTAACAGGGGCTGAAAACGAAATTGCGATCATTACTTTACCGAATGGCAAGCATTATGCAATAGCTGTATTTGTCAGTAATTCAATGGAAACAGATGCTGTCAATTGTAAAATGATTTCAGACATTTCAAAGACTGTTTGGGATTATTTTAATAAGTAAAATTTAAAGCTTAATTTTAAAACCGTTAAAATGAAAAAAACATTTTTAATAATAGGAATTTTTACCTGTGCATTTTTCTTTGCGCAGAAGAGTGAAACGTATCTTTATCTGGATTACAACAGCATGTGTTGCGGAACTCCCTCAACCAACCCTGTCATGACGTATATTGAAACTTTTCAAAGTAAAAACAAAAGAAAACCGATTGAGGTCTACAGACAGTCGGGACTTGGGAGAGAAGGTGAATTCAAGCTTTTTATCGGAATTGATGCTCTTTCTAAATCTAAAAGAAAACAATTCATAAAAGGTCTTGAAGAAACGGTAATATCACAAAATAATAAGAGAAATCGCAGCAGTGACGGATCTGTGTTTTTCACGCCTACCCAATCTTTAAGCAAAGAAAATTTAAACAAATTAAATAATTTAACTATCTATAAAAAAGAAAAATCAAAATGATCAAAAACATTGTAGTTATCGGAGCAGGAACCATGGGGAATGGTATTGCACATACTTTTGCACAAAGCGGATTTAAAGTAAACTTGGTGGATATATCTCAAGATGCTTTAGACAGAGGTTTGAAAACCATTACTACCAATCTTGACAGAATAATTGCAAAGGGAAACCTTACAGAAGAACAAAAAGCTGAAACTTTAGGAAATATTACGACTTTCACAGCACTTCAGGATGCTGTAGGTTCTGCAGATCTTATCGTAGAAGCTGCGACTGAAAATCAGGAGTTGAAGTTGAAAATCTTCGGTCAGATGGATGAATTTGCCCCTGAAAACTGTATTCTGGCTACCAATACATCTTCTATTTCTATTACTAAAATTGCAGCAGCTACAAAAAGAGCTGATAAAGTAATCGGAATGCACTTTATGAACCCTGTTCCAATCATGAAACTGGTTGAAATCATCAAAGGATATTCTACATCTAAAGAAACGTTTGATTCAATCTATGAAATGAGCAAAACCTTAGGAAAAGTTCCTGTAGAAGTAAACGATTATCCAGGATTCGTAGCTAACAGAATTTTGATGCCGATGATCAACGAATCTATCGAAACATTATATAACGGTGTTGCAGGAGTTGAAGAAATCGATACGGTAATGAAATTGGGAATGGCTCATCCGATGGGACCTCTTCAATTAGCGGATTTTATTGGTCTTGACGTTTGTTTAGCGATCTTAAACGTAATGTACGACGGATTCAAGAATCCTAAATATGCACCAAACCCATTGTTAGTCAACATGGTAATGGCTGGAAAACTTGGAGTAAAATCAGGAGAAGGTTTCTATGACTATTCTGAAAGCAAAAAAGCTGAAAAAGTAGCGAAAATGTTCTCAAAATAGACTTTACGTTATGAGTTGTGAGTTATAAGTTATACATTTGGTTTGTTAAAAGCTACCCTCTATAACCTAATTACCACAACCTTGATAAAATTTAAAGAAAAAAATATTCAGATATTATTGGTCATCATTACTGTAATGGTGACCATTTTACGTTTTTTACTCAATGAAAAAGGAAGAGTAAGCCCTGATTCTATCCGATATATGAAATTTGCTCATGTACTTCCGGAGATCGACAATACCATTACTCCTTTAGGATATCCACTGAGTATTAAAATCTTTACTTTTTTAGGAACCGATGAATTTTGGGCGAGTAAAATTGTCGGAATTGTAGCGGTGCTTTTTATTGTTTTTTTCTCATGGAAAAAGAATTTTTATTCGCGGGAGTCTACCGTTTTAGTAGCTCTTTTCAGCTTTGTTTCTATTTTCGCAGCCACTTTAAGTGAAGCCTGTATTTTACCATTTGTTTTTCTTTTCCTGTATGTTTCGGATCAAATTATTAAAGGAAATCTCAAAACCCGAAGTGCTGTTATTTATCTTTCTTTAAGCTTAATTGCTCTGTACAATATAAGATACAGTTCTTTATTTTTTATGGGAGCGGTAGGTTTATACGGACTTTTATTTTATAAACGTCAATACGGACGTGTATTTCTATTTTCCGGGATTATTTCAGGAGTTTATATAGTGCTTTATAAACTTCTATTTATTGATTACTTTAACGAGGATTATATAAAACAATCTTTGGAGATAGGGCTCTATCCTACTTCTAAACTTTTAAAGGAATTGTTTGAAGGACTTTCTACCACTTTCAATCCATTCATCCATATGTCTGACCCGGGAGGTGGAATTGTTAATTACGGAATTTACGGGTTAGGAGTTTTGAATATTCTTATTATGATTTTCCTGTTTACAAAATATAAGCTTACGAATACAGAGTTTTTCATTATCTTCACGAGTGTTTTTGGAATTATCTGCTCGTTTTTCATCCAGTATTTTTATCCTGTAGATGCAATTGGGTACAGAATACTTGCTCCGTTCAGCTTTCCCTTATGGCTGGTTTATTTTAGAAAGTTATTTCAACTCTTTGATGTTAAAGTCTACGTTATCGGAATTTTAAGCATTATGTCAGGAGTTTTTTTCACGTGGCTTTCGAAAGGAAATTATCTTGAAAACAGAAAAGAAGTAAAACATTTTTTACAGTCTGAACACCTGGATAATGTTCCGCTACAATTCTATTTAAAATCTATGGAAGATCTGGAAAAAATGCAGGTTGCTGAACTTATAAGTACGGTAAATTCAAATATAGAGGTAACATTTAAAACTTCTGATACCTTAAAAAAAACAACGCTGACCTATTATAAAGTTTCACAAAAAATTAAAATCGACAAGAACAAATACCAATAATTTTGTTATCTTTGATTTAAAGTTAAAACATTAAAAAAATGAAATTACCAAAGTTTTTATTAGCAGATAATTCAGAATTTCCGGAAGATCTTTTCGTAGTTCATACAGAATATCCAAGATTCATCTTAAACGTTGAAGAAGAAGAAGTTGAGTGGTTAGATGATCTAGAAGGTGATGATGAAGAAACTATGGCTGACGAAGCTACTAAAGTAGTAGAAGCTGCGTTCAAGTGGTGTGATGAAGAGTTGGCTAAGTACGACGAAGAAGAGGAAGATTAATAAACAATAATCCTATAAAACATAAAAAGGAACTCAATAGAGTTCCTTTTATTTTTATATATTCTTTGCTTTCTTATTCTGCTTTATTGAATTTAAGTAATAAAAGATTGTCCTGATACAATTCTAAGCTCTCTCCGGAAACCACATATCTGTTTGCTTTCTGTACCATATCCAAGAAGTTTTTCTCAACGCTCATATTATCACAAGCCATCTTGGTAGATCCCATTTGTGAAGCAGCAAACTTACCAGAAGCTGTTTCCATAGTAACGGCTCCAAAATATCTGTTACATCCCGAATTTCCGCTTATTTTCGCCCCTTCTACATTCAATGTTGGAGTCTGACCTTTTACGTTATCTGCTAAAGTCCATTTTGTATTAGCAATTGAAGGTTGTGATTTTCCTGCTTTTGAAGAAGAAGCCACTGTTCCGCACGATACTAGAACTGCTGCTGTGCATATGCTTAAAAAAAGGTTTTTCATTTTTCTCTTTTGATTTAACCCAAATTTACGGAAATTATATTATTTACAGGATGGTCTAAAAAATTTATGTTTTTTTAACAGTTATTTTTTTACTGTGAATTTTCAGAGAATTAGCACTTGTTTTTCTAGGAAAAGATGCTTCGGCTTCGCTCAGCATGACATCGCGACACATTAATCTCTAGTAAAAATATGTATTAGAAGTGTCATGCTGAGCGTAGTCGAAGCATCTATAAAAAGAAAACGGACTTTTTACAAAGTCCGTTTCTGATATATTTTTAATAATCATTTTAAGATTATCCTCTCAATTCAGCATTGAATTCTTTCTGGAAAGATTTAATCAAAGATTCCATTACTGCAGCGATTTCTTTTTCTTCTAACGTTTTTTCTTCGTTTAAAAGCTCGAAACTCATTGCATAAGACTTCTTACCTTCCGGAAGGTTTTTCCCTTCGTATACATCAAACAAATTAATGTTTTTAATGTAAGGAGACTTATTCTTTTTAGCAGTTTCATACAGATCTTCGTAATTCACGCTCTTATCAATCAATAGAGCTAAATCTCTTCTGATCTTATTGAATTTAGGAATATCCTTGAACTTCAACTCATTTTTAGAACGCAATTCCTGAGCAAACTCCAATTCAACTTCTGCATAGAAACATTCCTGATCGATATCGAAATCTTTCAATTGCTGAGCAGAAACTTTTCCAATTCTTACTAACACTTTTCCATCCACTTCATACGCTAAAGCATCAGAGAATCTATCGTCTGACAAAGCAACTTCTTTATAATCAATTGCAAGTCTTTCCAAAAGAACTTTTACGTAAGCTTTTAAATTATAAAAACTTGTTGCAGATTTTGGCTGTAACCAGTTTTCAGCAACTTCTCTTCCTGAAACTAAAATAGCCAACTGCTTTCTCTCAGTATATTTATCTTTTTTATGATAGATTTTTCCGAACTCAAAAAACTTGATGTCCTGATTCTTTCTGTTGATATTGTAGATTGCATTCTGAAGAAGACCTTCCAATAAAGATTTTCTCATAAACGCCAAATCACCACTCAAAGGATTCAATAGCTTCACCGCATCCGTTTCATCTTTTACAGAAGTTAATGAATTGTTCATTACTTCATTGAAACCTAAGCTTTGTAAAGTTCTTGCCCAGTTGTTTTCCAATTCATCCTGATCGTTTGCACTCAGCTTTACAGGAGTGAAGGAAATCTTTTGCGGAGCATCAATTTTGTTGTATCCATAGATTCTTAAAATCTCTTCAATAACGTCGATTTCTCTAGTTACATCAGCTCTGTAAGCAGGAACAGAGATTTCTAAACCGTTCTGAATTTCATTTAAAACCTGAATTTCCAACGATTTCAGAATTTCTTTTACTTTTTCTCTGTGAATTTTTGTTCCCAAAATCTGCTCAATTTTAGAGAATCTGATGATCACATAGCTGTCTTCTATTTTCTTCGGATATTCTTCCAACAATTCTCCAACTAACTTACCTTCTGCTAATTCTGAAATTAATTTAATGGCATGAGTAATGGCAGTTCTTGTAATATTCGGATCTACTCCTCTTTCAAATCTGAAAGAAGCATCTGTATTCAATCCGTGGAATTTAGCTCCTTTTCTTACCGCAACAGGGTTAAAATAAGCACTTTCCAGGAAAATAGTTTTTGTTTCTGTTGAGACTCCTGAATTGGCACCACCAAAAACTCCAGCAATACACATTGGGTTGTCTTTTCCGTCTTTAATGATAATCTCAGAACCGTTTAATGTTCTTTCAACACCATCTAAAGTCGTGAATTTTGTTCCTTCTTTTACGGTTCCTACTTTCACTTTTTTGTCCGCAATCTTATCTGCATCAAAAGCGTGAAGCGGTTGACCGTACCCATGAAGGATATAGTTTGTAATATCTACAATATTATTGATCGGACTTAATCCGATGGCTTTTAATCTGTCTTTTAACCAAGCCGGAGAATCTGCAACTTTTACGTCTTCAATTACTGCTCCGATATATCTTGGGCATAATTCAGCGTCCTCAACTTCTAATTTGAAATCGTGAGAACCTTCATTATTCAAAACTACTGAAGAAACTTTTTCAAAAGTAGATTTCAACTGATTGGTAGAAAGGAAGGCATATAAATCTCTTGCAACCCCATAATGAGACATTGCATCAGTTCTGTTCGGCGTTAAACCAATTTCAAAAACCTCATCATTGGTCAGTTCGAAATAATCAGCGAAATTTTTTCCCACTTCATATTTTTCTGCATCCAACACCATGATTCCACCGTGATCTTCGCTCAGCCCCAATTCATCTTCTGCACAAATCATTCCCTGAGAAACTTCTCCTCTGATTTTTGCTTCTTTTATTTCAAAAAAGTTTCCGGTTTTATCATAGATTTTAGTTCCGACAACGGCTACAGGAACTGTTTGTCCGGCTTCTACATTCGGAGCGCCACAAACAATGTTCAAAACTTTTCCTTTTCCTACTTCTACCGTAGTTTTGTTTAGTTTATCTGCATTAGGATGCTTTTCGCAAGTTAAAACCTTACCTACCACAATCCCTTCCAAGCTGCCTTTTACACTTTCAAATTTTTCAATTCCTTCAACTTCAAGGCCTATATCGGTAAGGAACTCTCCTATTCTTTCAGGTTTGATCTCCGTTTTAATATAGTCTTTCAGCCAGTTATTTGATATCTTCATTGCTCTATTTTGAAACTTTTTTAAATGAATTTTTGCGACTACAAATGTCGTCATTTTTTGAGAGATAGAGAAATTTCGGGCTAACTTTAAGATAAATACTTCACTTTTTATTTCCCACGAAACAACATATTTTGCCAATTGAAAGTCGGGATATTTTTTTTTATAAACTTTTCCCTTCAATATAATCCATTAATGTTTTCTTATAATTGGGAGCAATGACGATCTGCTGATTTCCGATGACAATATGATTTCTTTCAATGGCTTCTATCTTGTTCAATCCGATAATATAGGATCTGTGAACCCTCATAAAGTCTTCTGAAGGTAATTCTTCTTCAAGTTTTTTCAGGCTCATCAATGTTAAAATAGGTTTAGGATTATCTTTAAGATATATTTTTACGTAATCTTTCAATCCTTCAATATAAAGGACTTCTGAAAATTCAATTTTAACCTGTCTATATTCTGATTTTACGAAAATGAAACTTTGCTTTTTCTCTGTTTTTTGCGGTGCAGACTCTGGAACAGCTTCAAAATAAGTTCTCGCTTTTTGAGCGGCATTCAGAAACTCATTATAATCAAATGGTTTTAAAAGATAGTCTAAAGCACTTACTTTGTAACCGTCAATCGCATATTGATCAAACGCAGTTGTAAAGATCACTTTGCATGTTGTGGGCAACAGTTTCGAAAATTCTAACCCTGAAAGTTCAGGCATCTGAATATCCAGAAAAAAAAGATCTATATTTTTTTCTTCTTCACATACCTGCATTGCTTCAATGGCGCTGTTACATTTTGCCTTCAGTTCCAGAAAAGGAGTTTTTAAGACATAGCTTTCGATCAGATTCAAAGCCATGGGTTCATCATCAGCAATCAGGCAGGTAAGTTTTCTCATTTTTATTTTGTTTTCAGTTTCATTTCTGCAATATACATTCCGTTATTGAGATGGGAATGGAATTCATGTTTTTCAGGATACAGCAAACTTAATCTTTTTTTGAGATTTTCTACACCTATTCCTGAACCGCTTTTATCTGTTTCCGTTTTGGGAAAATTAGAATTGGAAGCTGTAAAATGAATTTCATCTTCCACAATTTCCATTTTAAAACTAATATCTGAATGTTGTGTTGCCGAAACTCCGTGTTTAAAAGCATTTTCCACTACAGAAATGAAAAGCAAAGGGGCAATTTCAAGATTCGGAATCATCTTCGGAAAGCTTGTAAAAACTTTCGTATTATCATTCAGCCTAAGCGTCATCAGCTCTATGTATTTGTTCAAAAAGTCGATTTCATCAATCAATCTTATTTTTTCTACATCTGTTTTATACAGCAGGTGTCTCATCAGTTTGCTTAAGCTGTGAATGCTATGTTTAGCTTTCTCAGGCGCAAAATCAATGAGTGAATAAATATTATTTAGAGCATTAAAGAAAAAATGGGGCTGCAACTGGTATTTCAAATGCTGCAGTTCTGATTTCAATTTAATATTATCTGCTTCACGCTTGATTTCTTCTGCTTGTTTCATTTTCTGTCCGGAACTTATCGCAATTGAAAAAGCAACGGGAATCATATAAATCAGAAAGTCCATGAAATAAAAGAATGCTTCCGGTGGACGTCTTCCTCCTGAACCTCGAGGTCTTTGGGATTCTATCAGTTGAAAAATCTGTTGTTTTAAAATGATTAATGCAACAATAAGGATCACATTAATCAGTATGAAATTAAGCTTCTTATCCGTATACAGCCAATTGATAAGCACTAAGTAATTGACATAAAAAATAATTGCCAGAAAAAACAATTGAAGCCAAAAATGCTTGAAAAGCTCCAGCCAATTCCCATCTGAGCCCAATGAAAAAGCAGCAGGAAGAAAGAAAAGAACCAGCCAAATCAATAGATGAAAGCTGGCTTCTAATTTTTTATTTTTTAAATTAATCATTGTTTATTGTTGCTTGGTTTTTATCATAAATAGTTCAAATACAGGAATCAATTCTTCAAAAAAACGAATGTTTCTTCTCAAATTATTTCCTTTCTTATTCTCTTCATCAGAATTTAAACTTATTCAATCCGTTGAAAATTGAAGATTTATGAAATCTTTGGATTAGTGAATTTAAAATTTTTTCCAGCATTTTCCCTACAATTTTAAAATTAAATTTTCGCTTTATTCATATCTCAGTGCATTGATAGGATCTGCCTGAGCTGCTTTTCTTGCAGGATACCATCCGAAGAAGACTCCTGTAATCGTACAAACCGCAAAAGAAATAACAATGGAAACCATCGTAATACTTACCGGCCAACCTGCAAATTGTTTTACACAAAACGTAGCAACCAACCCGATTATTACTCCTAAAATTCCGCCTGTAATACTGATAAGTACCGATTCTATGAGAAACTGCATCAAAATATCATTTCCTTTTGCTCCTATTGCCATTCTCAACCCAATTTCTTTGGTTCTTTCTTTTACGGAAACATACATGATATTCATAATCCCGATTCCTCCTACAATTAATGAAATACTTGCAATAGCCACTAAAAGCACGGTTAACATTTCACTGGTAGAGCTAAATGTAGAGATAAGTTCCTGCTGAGAAGAAACATTGAAGTCATTATCTTGATCAGGTTTTATTTTGTGCTGAGCTTCCATTACAGCTTTTATTTCATTCACTGCCGCTTCTGAGTTTTCTTCGTTTAAAGAGGATGCTACAATAGACTGTAAATAGGTTTGTGCCAAAATTCTTTTCTGAACCGCTGTATAAGGTGCAATAATAATATCATCCTGATCCTGCCCAAAAGTATTCTCTCCTTTCTCTTTTAAAACTCCAATTACTTTAAACGGAATATTTTTAAAACGAATCATTTTTCCGATAGGATTTTCATTAGGGAAAAGATTTTCCTGAACTGTTTTCCCGATTACAGCAACTTTACCATACGCTTCCACATCATCTTCTGTAAACATAGAACCCTCTTCCACTCCCCAATCACGGATTTTCAAATATTCCGGAGATGCACCGTAAATTGAAGTTGGCCAGTTATTAGAACCTGCAATACTTTGTCCGCTTCCATTCACCAATGGAGAGATATTCTTAATCAGTTTTACCTGTTTTTTCAAAGCGTTATAATCTGCCAAAGTAAGGGTCTGCATTGCTGATGGATCTGAACGTACTCCCCCCATCATTCCCGCTCCTGGACGCACCGTGATAAGGTTAGCTCCCATACTGGAAATATTTTTCTTGATGCTCTCTTTGGATCCTTCTCCTATCGCCAACATTGCAATAACAGATGCTACCCCGATGATAATTCCGAGCATGGTAAGCATTGCTCTGGTTTTATTAAGCAAAATTGCTTTCCAGGCTATTTTAAGTAAGTTTAAAAAGTTCATTTTTTTCTTTTTTAATTTTTAAAACATTTGCAGACCTTCCTCTTCATTTCTTCTTCATTATATCTCTTCTCTCAGGCTTCATTTCTGGCCTGCAAATGTTACTGCATGTAATCCGTCTTCATTATAAAACACACCAAACTAATTATATATTAGAACAAAAAATTCTCTGGCTATTCTGCTGGTGGTAGTTTTGCCAACTCTTCCGAAGCATACAATCTTTGGGTTACCTGTCGATCTTCAGTAATCTTTCCATCTTTTAGCACCACTGTTCTTTTACTGAATTTTGCAATGTCATCTTCATGGGTTACAAATCCTATAGTAATTCCCTGATCATTTAATTCCTGGAAAAGATTCATGACTTCGTAAGAAGTTCTGGTATCTAAGTTTCCAGTTGCTTCATCTGCCAATAAAATGACGGGATGATTTACTAACGCTCTTGCAATAGCGACCCTCTGCTGTTGTCCTCCGGAAAGTTGGCTGGGAACATGATGAATTCTACTTTCCAATCCTACTTGTTTAAGTGCTTTTACAGCACGTTCCCTTCTTTCTTCTGCTGAAACTTTAGGGTTATACAATAATGGCAGTTCTACATTTTCCAGCGCACTTGTTCTTGCCAATAGGTTGTAGGATTGAAATATGAATCCAATTTTTTTATTTCTTATATCTGCCAGTTGGTTCTTATTAAGTTCTTTTACCAAAACACCATCCAGTTCATACGTTCCTGAGGTTGGCTGATCTAAACATCCTAAAATATTCAGAAATGTAGATTTACCAGAACCACTGGTTCCCATTATGGTTACAAATTCACCTTCATTTATGGTAAGATTAATTCCTTTCAACGCGTGAACAATTTCGTCGCCCATTTTGAACTCACGTTTCAAATTTTCTATATGGATAATGGGTTTCATTCTACTTTTATTTTAGATTATAGGGGTCAAATCCAAAAGGCTTAAGTTTCTTTATTCTTGACCAAAATTTTAATTTAATTCTCTGATTTAATTTCCCGGAGGCGGACCTTGACTTGAACTTGATTTTTTATTGTTACTGTTGGGTCTTTTCGGCATAAAAGGACTGCTTTCTGATCCGGATTTCGCTACAGCCTCCTGTTGTTCATCCAAAGCCGTTACAATTTGTTCATCGCCTGTCAATCCATTATTAACCTGAACATTAATTCCATCATTAATTCCTACGATAATCTGTTTTTGAGAAAGGCTTTTATCTTTATTGATGATCCAGATATATTTTTCTTTGTTTTTTCCCGTTTTCGTTTCTGGAACTTTACCTGTCAATTGATTTTGCAGATAGTATTTCTGTAAGACTTCTGTATCCGGACTGAAACTAATTGCTGCTGCCGGAACTGTATTGATATTCTTCAATTCTTGTGTGAAAATAGTCACTGTTGCAGTCAGACCCGGTTTTAATTTTTGTTCAGAATTATCGGCATCAATAATTACAGTATATGTCACCACATTCGACTCTGTAGTTGCTGCTAATCTCACCTGACGAACTTTTCCACTAAACTCTTCCTGAGGATAAGCATCTACCGTAAAACTCACTCGTTGCCCTACTTTCACATCGCCTATATCTGCTTCATCTACATTAGCTTCAACCTGCATTTTGGTAATATCTTTTGCAATAGAGAAAAGCGTAGGTGTGGTCATACTTGCCGCAACTGTCTGTCCTTCTTCTACTTCACGGCTTAGAATAATCCCGTCAATTGGAGCATAAATATTAGCATAACTTAAATTTGTTCTTGCCTGCGCCAATGCTGTTTTTCTTTGACTTACGGTCTGTTGTGAATTTTTCACCTGATACGCTGCCTGTTCGTAATCTGCTTTGCTGATCACTCCTGATCTGAACATATTATTCTGACGGTTATAATTCTGCTGATAATAATTAAGTTCGTTCAAAGCTGCTTCATACTGAGCCAATGCATTGTTCACAGACTCCTGTAGATTGGTTTTATCCAATTCCGCTAATAACTGTCCTTTTTTGACCTGAGAATTATAATCTGCATAAATATGATTAATGATCCCTGAAACCTGTGTTCCCACTTCTACCTGATCTACCGGCTCTACTGTTCCTGTTGCTGTAACAGATGTTGTGATATTCTGCTTCGCCATCTTTACTGTTTGTATGGAGATCTTAGCCTCTTTTTTCTGAGTAAAATATTGGTAGATAAAGATGATCGCAATAGCTGCTACAAGAGTAATCACCGAGTTTTTAAAGTATTTTTTATATTTTGGATTCATAGCTTTATATTTTATCCTTTATATTTATTTTAGTTTGTTGTCAATGTTTTACCTTGGTAAAAATTCAGAAGCTGCGTGTACAAAACCGCCATATATTTTGACTGAATGTAGGTCTGTTCATTTGTGAGATACGTATTTCTACTTACCGCAAGCTCAGTGGTTGTCAATCCTCCGAATTCAAACTTTTTATTTGCCAAATCGTACGCAAGTTTTGCATTGTCTCTTGCCACTTTTGAAGATTTCTGCTGAGCCTGATTGGCAACCGCATTTTGCCAAGCCGTTTCTATATTGGAATACAATGTTTTCCCGGCGCTTATCTTATCCAGATTATTCTGTTCAATATTTATTTTTGCAAGCTGTACGTTCGTTTCATTCTGTTTTTTAGAGAAAATCGGAATGTTTAAAGACAATCCTACAGATTTATTGAAGTTATTTTTAACCTGATTAAAGTAGCTGTAATCCTGTGTACTTGTAAATCCCGTATTGAGTCCTGCTGTTGCAGAAAGTGTTGGCAAATAACCTGTTTTTGTGATTTCAAGACTTTTAGTAAGAATTTCACCTTGAGCATCATAAATTTTCAGATCAGGAAGATTTTCGGTTGCTAATGCATATACCTGCTGTTTCTCAGGAATTTCGTCCATTAAATCGTTCATTTCCACTTTTTCAATCTGAAAATCAACACTCGGATCTAATTCTAACAACTGTTTCAGTTTTAAAACCTGCTGATTATAAAGATTCTCACTACTCACTACAGTATACTGATTCTGTGCATTCTGAGTTTCTACATCCGCCAGTTCTAATTTTGAAATGGCTCCGTTTTTATATTTTGTCTGTGTAAGTTTCAATTCCTGAGCGGAAGAACTTGCTGTATTATTCGCAATTTCAATTCCTTCATAGTAATATAAAGCCTGTAGATAAGCATTCAGAACATTCAGAACAATATTATTTTCAGCTTGTTTCTGATATAACTCTGATTGATCTGAAATCATTTTATTTTGCTCAATCTGAAGGTTTAATTTATTCCCTTGATACAAAACTGCATTGGCAGAAATCCCAAAACTGTTTGAAAGGATATTTTGGTTTACAAAACTACTGGTAATAGGGTCGATACTCGATCCGTTGGTCAGTCCCAAAGAAGAGGAACCATAAATAGTCGGCAGTTTATTATTTTTCTGTTGCTGATAATTAATTTGAGCTGTAGTTTTATCTAAAACTGTTTTCTTAACGGTGATATTATTTTCTACTGCATAATTAAGACAATCCTGAAGCGTCCATATTTTTTGAGCAGGCGCCAAGATGCCGACAAAGAGTGCTATAATAAGATACTGTTTCATTTTCTGTCTGTTTTACGAAACAAAATTGCTCAATCATGAAACCAATATCAAATGTAATCGACAAACGATGAAATTGTATAGAAGAACAGTCGTTTTTTACAATAAGAAAGTAGTACTAAATTCTTTAAAAGGGTATTAAAAACAAAAAAGAGACTGAACAATCAATCTCTTTTTATTTATTTTTTTTAATATTATTACAATCCGATTACCGGCATTGATAACATTAAGATGTTTTCGTTGTCTTCAAGACCATCAAGCGGCTCAATGATTCCCGGTCTGTTCGGCTGAGACATTTTCATTGTAATATCGTCTGAACCTAAAATTGTCAACATTTCCGTTAAGAATTTAGAACTAAATCCGATGTTAATATCTTCTCCGTTGTAATCGCAAGGAATCTGCATATCTGCTTTGTTTGCATATTCTGTATCTTCTGCATGAAGGTGAAGAATATTGGCAGAAAGCTTGAATCTTACCTGATTGGTAGATTTATTTGACATGATAGAAGCTCTTTTAATTGCTCCTAACAAAAGGTTTCTGTTGATCGTTAATACATTCGGGTTTTCTTTTGGAATTACCGCTGTATAGTTAGGATATTTTCCATCGATCAGTCTACAGATCCAAATATGTTTACCAAAAGTAAATTTAGCCATGTTCTCGTTGAAATCGATCGTAACATCATCATTTGAACTCGCTAATATATTTTTGAAAATGTTCAGAGGTTTTTTAGGCATGATGAACTCCATGGGTTCAACATTCATTAGGTCTGTTCTTTTATACACAACCAATCTGTGAGAATCGGTAGAAACAAAATTTGTTTCATTTTCTCCAAACTGGAACAATACTCCTGTCATTACTGGACGAAGAGAATCGTTACTTGTTGCAAAAAGTGTATTGGTTAATGCTTCAGACAAAACTCCTGCAGACATTGTAACACTTTGAGAAGCGTCAAATTCCGGTAATTCAGGATAGTCATCTGCATTGTCTAATGCTACTGCGAAATTATCTTTTTCATCTAAAATCTCAAGCTGACTTCCCGTTCCTTCCGCATTATCCTTCACCGCTAAGGTAAGTGGCTGCTCTCCGTACGTCTTAATGAAATCTTGAAAAATCTTAGCAGGAACAGCAAATTTTCCCGTATCATCAGATTTCACTTCAAGAGAAGTTACAAGAGTTGTCTCGCCATCAGATGCTGTAATGGTAACGTTTGTTCCGTCTAATTCAAAAAGATAGTTTTCTAAAATAGGTCTCGATTGAGAGCTTGATATTACACCACTTACAGTTTGTAACGCCTTCTGCAGTTCACCACTTGAAATAATAAATTTCATAGATTTAAAAATAAGTTTCTACAAATATAATAAATAGAAAACAGATAGAAAAGAATAATTATGAGAGTTATTAACAACCATCAAAAGAATTTTCTAAATATTTCTCCTTCTCTTTTTATACAAAGAAGATTCTCTTTATGAGAATAAATTAATAATTCCTTTTCCCAATTGAGTATATTTGTCTATAAATTTTCATCATGCGAAAACCACCGATTCATAAAAGTTTTCTGAACGCTTTCCGAGGTGTTTTTCTGATGATAAAAAGTGAGCGAAATTTTCAGATTGAGCTTTTGGCTTTTTTTATCAACCTTTTTTTAATTTTTTATCTAAAACTTTCTTCTACAGATACTATTCTCATTTTAATAGTTTCTTTCGGTGTTTTGTCCTCTGAAATTTTTAACACTGCCATCGAAAAACTCTGCGATATTGTCCAGCCTGAATTTGACCTAAGAATTGGATTTATTAAGGATATTTCCGCAGGTGCAGTGGTTTTAATGACTATCGTTTCTGTAATTGTTGGAATTTTAGTCTATTGGAAATATATTTTTGAGTAATTTTATTTTCGTAAAAGACTGAATATCTAAGAGTCAATATAATTAATCGTTTGTCATTCCGTAGGAATCTTAGCAGTTTTATAACATGACTAGATTCCACGCTTCGCTCTGAATGACAAAATAAACGTTCTCTATTGATTTCCTTAATTATCAAATCTATTTTCCAACATATATAAATCCTGACTTTCCGGATTTAAAAACTGTTTCTATTCTTTTATAATCATCCACTTCGTATTCATCGGCTTGCAAGATTTCATCCTCTGTAACTTCAAATAACATCCCTTCTACCTCATCTTCCATATCTCCGGAAAACACTAAAATCGGATGGTGTTTCTGATTGCTTTTTCTTAACACTTCAGGATCTGTGATTTCCAGCATTTCAAGTTTGTATCCAGTCAAAGTTTCTTTTTCTCCTTTTAAGATTCGTCCGAAAGTTTCGATTTGAACCTGCTCTTTCTGCAAAGTTCCGTAAGAAAATAATTGAGGCATTATAAATATTTTTCAATGATTGGGATTGCAATTTCAGCCATCATTCCGTAGCCCTTTTCATTGGGATGAACACCGTCTGCTGAAAGTAAAATTTCTTTATCGTCTAAAAAAGCCGAATGAAAATCAACATAATGTAGTGAATTTTCAGCCGTAATTTTTTTTAGAATTTGATTATAAACTAAAACTTCATTATTTGTTCTCAACTTTCCTGAAGCGACAACTACTCCATCCACATTATTTGAAAAAGGAAGAATGCTCACCAAGTATATATCATCGGAATATTTTTTCGCTTCCTGAATTGCTGTTAAAATATTTGCAGCAAATTTTTCAGGATGTACCATTTGAATATCCTCTTTAATGGCTAAATCATTCGCTCCGTAACTAATGAAAACTATATTTCCTTCTGCAGCATTTCTTGCCGCCATTTCATGGGGTATTCTTTTCACCAAACCATCTGTTGTTTCTCCACCAATTCCGAGATTAAAAAGAATCAACTCATGACTTCCTTCATTGTATTTCTGTAAAGCATATCTTTTCAGAATATCAACCCAACCACCAAAAACACCATCATATTCTCCGTAAGTGATACTGTCACCAAAGAACAAACCATACCTCATTTTTTTCATTTACTTTTTTATATTTTTATTTGTCTACTTTGAATTTTAAACCATCAAACAATAGTTTTTGAGATGCTTCGACTTCGCTCAGCATGACATTGCTAATACTAACCATTTTGACCTTAATGAAAGATAGTTTAGCTAGTCTTAAAATCTTAAATCCCTTAATGGTTTAATTCAATCCAAAATTAGTCTAATATTTTTGTGTGATTCTATAATTTCAATTAAAATTTCAAATAAAGTTAATCCGTTTCCATCCATCAACTCATCCAGTTTTTGCTGAATCAATTGTACATTAAAAGGCTTACCCATTCGGATTTTATTTTCGTAAAATTCTTTAGTTACATTAAATCCTAAATCTTCTTTTGATTTTTGAGAATTTCTCCACGTAATATCCGTTCTTACTCCATAGAGAATATCATCAAAACCATCTAAAGTTCCGACTTTCCAATCCTGATCTTTCATAAAAAGCTGAGAAATTTCCTCGTAGAAACCTTTTAAATCTGAAAAATGGTTCCCATCGATAACAGTCATTTTTTTATTTGCCTTTTCGTGTTCCATTTTTAATTATTGTTTCCCAATCGTTATGTATTCAAAAATAAAAAAAGAGCCAATTTTAATCTTGACTCTTTTCATTTTTTTAGAAATTTATTTTTTAATGAATTTCATTTTTTCTTCTCCTAAATTGATAAAGTAGATTCCTTTATTGAGTTCTGAGACTTCGATTATATTGTTTTCTTTATCCACATTTCCTGTTTTAATAAACTGTCCTGTAGCATTAAAAATTTTGTAGTCAGTTCTTTGTTTTAAGCCTAAAATTTTTATTTCGTTTACTGCAGGATTAGGCGTTAATGAAAGCGATGGATTGAAATTGGTTTCTTTTGTAGATAAACTACTTGTTCCAACCCAATTAGAGGTTGTACCAGTTAAAGCAAAGTTCAGTAAAGTTCCGTTCACCGTGGTGAATTCATCATTAAGAGTAGTGACACCCGCGTTATTTCCGTTTGCTATTCCTTGATTGCATTTATAGTAGGAAACCAGCCCTGTTTGTGGCAATGTCAGTTCACTATCCATATTAGCCGTTATTTGCGCTGCCGTTCTTACTGTACTCCAGATTCTAAATTCATCAATCGTTCCTTTAAAGAGCTGCGTTCCGTCTGTCTTAGATCCAATAGCCATTAGATTTGTCGTACCATAAGATGTACTTCCGCCTGATGCAGTAGTCTGCAAAACACCGTTAATATAAATCAATGTCTCACTAGTACTCACAGATCTTGTAATTGCTATATGATTCCAGGCATTCAGAGTAAGTGAGCCGGAAGTAGAAGGATTGGTGGTTCCATTTATATAGGCATACACTTTTCCTGTACTATTGATCATAATACTCACATAGTTTGAAGTCGTTGTCTGCACAAAAAATACCCTGTTTGTAGTAAAGGTAGTCGGCTTTATCCTTGCTTCAATAGTAAAATCCTGAGTAGCAACACTATTAAACATGGTAGGAACACTAAAAGTGACATAATCATTAGTCCCATCAAGGTCTAATGCATTTCCGGCCTGAGCATGGGCAAAATTCATTATTAACAATGAAAAAAGAGGGAAAAAGTAATTTTTTAGCATAATCAAAGTATTTAAATTTTATTTAAAATTAATAAAAAACGCTCATTAAAATGAAAACAAAATTAAATATTTGATAATTTTAATTGAAAATAAATATAAAAATCACATTCAAAAACATCTTTTTGTATTCATAATAAAAAAACGGATCCGAATGTTATAACACCCGAATCCGTTTTCCATTAAAATTGTATTCTATTTGATCTGATTTACTTAAAAAAATGTATCAAATAAGCCAATAAAAATAAACTGTATTTATAAGTAATAATTCCTAAGAATAAGCAAATGAAACTCTTAACGTAATTCAAGAAATTCTTTTCTCCAAAAAACTGACCAATTGCCCACACAAAATAAACCTGAACCAAATAAACTCCAATCTGAGCGATGATAAATAATCCGGTTAATTTTGAAAGTAAGAGAAAGATTAACACTGCAATAAAAAAGACTCCGAAAATATAAGATAGGAGTACGAAGATTTCAAATATGTTATAGCCTTTTTTATAAAAGAACATTTTAGCCCATAAAGCCATAAAAAATCCGATGATCAAAGCTGAATATCCAAGATGAGAGTCTACCCAATTATTGATAGCATCGATATACATACTATTTTCCCATCCCGCTGTTTTTCCCAATCCTTTGATATTAAATATGAGAACTTCAATATGAAAAAGATGGATGAGAAAGGTATAAATAACTGCCGAGAAGACTAAAAACACAATAGGTTTTACGTATTTTTCACGGTTTTCTGTAAGGTATTCTCTTACCGCTTTTCCCGGACGTAACAAAAGTTCTTTAAAGGTAAAAGGAAAGCCTTTATCAAAATGGAAAAGGTGTTGTATCTCGTGCGAAATGTATTCTGCATCTATTCTTTTGATTCCTTGTTTTTGTTCAGAAGAATTCCTTTCGTTCATTAGTTAAAGTTTTTTTATCATTGTAAGTATGATACAAAAATATAAACTTATTCGCGAAAATAGCTATAAAAAAACCTCATAGAATAAGGAAATCTATGAGGTTTGATATTTTATTTGAAGTATTCTACTCCGTTTTTGAATATATTATGGTAATTCGCAGTTGGAATGTTTTTCAGCAACCCTTCTGCAAAACGTTCCGGGTGGCCCATCCTACCGAATATTTTACCATCCGGACTGGTGATTCCTTCAATTCCGAACAATGAATTATTTGGATTGAACGGCATTCCGTGAGCAATGTTTCCATCCAGATCCAAATATTGTGTTGCAATCTGTCCGTTTTCATATAGCTTCTGAATTTCCGCTTCCAAAGCCATGAAACGACCTTCACCATGAGAAATCGGAATGGTGAACACCTGGTCTTTCATTCCTTTCAACCAAGGCGATTCGTCATTCACTACTCTTACGTTAACCATTTGAGAAATATGTCTTCTGATCGCGTTATGAGCTAACGTTGGAGAATTTTCATCCAAATCTTTGATTCTTCCGTAAGGTAACAATCCTGATTTAACCAACGCCTGGAAACCGTTACAGATACCGATAATCATACCGTCTCTGTCTAGCAATTCGTGAACTGCGTTTCTCATCTTCTCATTTTTTAAAACGTTTACAATGAATTTTGCAGAACCATCCGGCTCATCTCCTGCAGAGAAACCTCCTGAGAATGCTAAAATCTGAGAAGTTTTGATTTCTTCTACCCAAGCATCAATACTTTCATCCAATAATTGGTGATTGATATTGATCAAAGGTAAACTGCTGATTGCAGCTCCTTCTTTTGCGAAAGCATTCAACGTATCATACTCACAGTTTGTTCCCGGGAAAACCGGTGCGAATACTTTTGGCTGAGCGATTCCGTGCTTTTTGATGATGATATTTCTTGGGTTGATCGAGTTTAATTTCTCATCGATTTCAACCGTCAATTTTTCTTTTTCAATCGTTGGGAAAAGATTCTCAAAAGTGTTTGTATTTGCTGCTAACAATTTTTCAATCGCGAATTCAACCTCATTAATTTTAATACTATTTGAATCTTTAACTTCTCCAATCAAATGAAGGTTTACAGAGCTTAATTCTTCTGTAGATTCGATGATTAAGCTACCGATATTTTTTGCTAATAAAGCGTTTTCAGCAACCGTAATTTCAGCACCTAATCTGTTTCCGAAGCTCATTTTTGCTAGAGCCACTGCAACTCCTCCTTCTTTCACTGTTTTTACTGAAACAATCTTTCCTGCTTTAATATTTTCAAAAATTAATTCAAAAACAGCTTTTAAAGCATCATAATTTGGAAGTCCGTTTTCCTGAGCGATATGATTGAAGAAATACACTTTATTTCCTGCCTTCTTAAATTCAGGAGAGATAATGTTTTTCTTTTCTCCGTTCGCACAAGCGAAAGAAATCAACGTTGGCGGAACATTCAGATCCTGATACGTTCCACTCATTGAGTCTTTACCACCGATTGCAGCCAGTCCAAAGTTGATCTGAGCATCGTAAGCTCCCAACAAAGAAGCTAAAGGTTTCCCCCATTTTTCAGGATTCTGACCTAATTTCTCAAAATATTCCTGGAAACTGAATCTGATATTTTTATAATCACCGCCCATTGCAACAATCTTTGCTACACTTTCAACGACAGCATAAGAAGCTCCCAACAAAGAGTTCTGCTTAGAAATCTCTGCATCGAATCCCCAACTCGCCAATGAAACTGTTTCAATATCTTTTGCACCGATGATCGGTAATGTCTGAACACTTCCTTCCATCAAAGTCTGCTGGTATTTTCCACCTAAAGGCATTGCAACCGTAGTCGCACCGATAGAAGAATCGAACATTTCCAACAATCCTTTTTGAGAAGCTACATTTTTATCTCCTAAGATTTTCAAGAAGTTCTCTTCATTGAATGACGGAGTTTCTTCTTTTACTTCGTTAAGGTGAGTAATTTTAACTTCCTGGCTTTTTGAACACCCGTTCGTATCTAAAAATGCTCTTGAAAGGTCAACAATTTTATCGCCTTTCCAGAACATCTGCATTCTACCTGAATCTGTCACTTTTGCAACCTCAACAGCTACAATGTTTTCAGCTTCACAGAATTTGATGAACTGTTCTTTATCTTTTGGTTCAACCACAACGGCCATTCTTTCCTGAGATTCAGAAATAGCCAGTTCAGTTCCGTTTAAACCTTCATATTTTAATGGTAATACATCAAGATTCACCTCCAAAGAATCAGCAATTTCACCGATCGCTACAGAAACACCTCCAGCTCCGAAATCATTGGATTTTTTAATCAATCTAGTAACTTCAGGATTTCTGAATAATCTCTGGATTTTTCTTTCTTCAACCGCATTTCCTTTCTGAACTTCAGAACTCATCGTGTGGATAGAAGTTTCGTCCTGTTCTTTCGAACTTCCGCTTGCTCCCCCAACTCCGTCACGACCTGTTGCACCTCCTAAAATAATGATAGAATCACCAGCTTCAGGTTTTTCACGTCTTACCCAATCCACAGGAACCGCTCCGGCAACGAAACCAACTTCCATTCTTTTTGCTTTGTAGCCTTCATCATAGATTTCAGAAACCATTGTAGTCGCCAAACCAATTTGGTTACCATAAGAAGAATATCCGTTTGCAGCCTGTTTTGTAATTGTTTTTTGAGGTAATTTACCCGGTAATGTTTTATCAACAGATTCCAACACATCAGCAGCACCCGTTAATCTCATCGCCTGGAAAACGAAAGAACGTCCGGACAAAGGATCTCTGATTGCTCCTCCTAAACACGTTGAAGCTCCTCCAAAAGGTTCAATTTCTGTCGGGTGATTGTGTGTTTCGTTCTTAAATAATAAATACCATGGTTCTTTTTTACCATCGTACTCAGCTTCAATCTGGATCGTACAAGCATTGATTTCGTCAGAAACCACCAAGTTTTCCAAATTGCCTGTTTTATGGAAATATCTTCCGCAAACTGTTGCCAGATCCATTAAAGAGATCGGTTTCAATTCACGGCCTAAGAATTTTCTTTTTTCGATATAATCATTGAAAATAGTTTCCAATGTATGTTTGAACTTTCCTTCGAATTCAATGTTTGATAATTCTGTTTCAAACGTTGTGTGACGACAGTGGTCACTCCAATACGTATCTAAAACTTTAAGTTCAGTTTCCGTAGGATTTCTGTTCTCTGTTTTAAAATACTCCTGAATGAATTTCAAATCGTCTAACCCTAATGCAAAACCATGCTTGTTAAAGAACTCTTCAAGCTGAGCATCATCAAAATTGATGAAGTTTTCGTGAATAATAACTTTTGATGGCGTTTCTTCTGCAGGAATATCTAAAATGGATAGATCTTTTTCCTGAGATTCAACTTTATTGATAAGCAGGTCTTTGATTTTCACTAAATCAGATTCGGAAACTCCTTCAAATTCGATCAATTTACCGCTTCTTACTTTAGACTTTTCATTTTCAGTCAACAAAGCAATACATTGTTGCGCAGAATCTGCACGTTGATCGTATTGTCCTGGTAAAAATTCCATTCCAAAATAGATCCCTTTTGCGGGGTTTTCTTCGTGTAAAATATCAGTAACCGGATCTACGAAAGTGCTGTTGACCACTTTTCCGAATTCACCATCGTTTAATCCAAAGATATCGTAAACGTTATATACTTTTACGCTTTGGATAGACGGAACCACCGCTTTTACTTCATCAAAAATTTTTGGACTTTCTACATCGAAAATTCCTCTTTTTTCTACGAAAATTCTTTTGTTATTAGACATTAGATGTCAGATATTTATTAGATTTATTTTTAATTTAAAATTTGTCATCTAAGAATCTGGTGTATGTTAGCCTAGATTCCTACGGAATGACAAACAGAGCTTTTATTTAAAATAAAATATGCAGCCGAAAAGACTGCATACTGTATTATACTTTAAGATCAGCCTCTAATCCTATTAAGTCTTTGTTTTGATCAATGATCGGCTGAACTTCATTGGCAATGAATTCTTCCGTCTGAATTGGTGCAAAACCGATGAAGTTTTTAGGATCAAGAACTTCTTTTAATTTTGATTTATCCAGTTTTAATGAATCGTCATTCAGGATTCTTTCGATAAGGTCATTTTCTTTACCTTCCTCTTTCACTTTTTTAGACGCTTCCATAGAATGAACTCTGATCACTTCGTGGATTTCCTGACGGTCACCACCAGCTTTCACTTCTTCCATGATAATGTATTCTGTCGCCATGAAAGGAAGTTCTTCCATAATATGTTTGTTGATTCTGTTCGGATATACTACAATTCCGTTCATGATGTTATTCCAGATCAATAGAATGGCATCAACAGCTAAAAACGCTTGTGGAATTGTTAATCTTTTATTTGCAGAATCGTCTAATGTTCTTTCAAACCATTGTGTTGAAGCCACCATTGCAGAACTTGTTGTCAAAGACATTACATATTTTGCCAATGCTCCGATTCTTTCGCTTCTCATTGGATTACGTTTGTAAGCCATTGCAGATGAACCAATCTGGTTTTTCTCGAATGGTTCTTCAATTTCCTTAAGATTTTGAAGTAAACGTAAATCGTTGGTAAATTTATGTGCAGATTGTGCGATATTTCCTAATAAAGCCACCACTTTAGCATCGATTTTTCTGTCATAAGTCTGTCCGGAAACTCCGAAAACTTTTTCGAAACCGAATCTTTTTGACAATTCTTTATCTAGGTGTTTAACTTTAGAATAATCACCGTTGAAAAGTTCAAGGAAACTTGCAGCAGTTCCTGTAGTTCCTTTTACCCCTCTGAATCTTAATGTTTCTAAGAAGAAATCCAATTCTTCGATGTCAAGAACCAAACTTTGTAACCAAAGTGTTGCCCTTTTTCCAACAGTTGTTAACTGAGCCGGCTGGAAGTGAGTGAATCCTAACGTTGGAAGGTCTTTATATTGAATCGCAAAATCAGAAAGATTTTTCATCACGTTTACCAACTTTTTCTTCAAGATCAAAAGTCCGTCACGGATTTGAATTAAGTCTGTATTATCTCCTACAAATGCTGAAGTTGCTCCCAAGTGAATAATTCCTTTTGCTGAAGGCGCCACATCACCATACGCGTGAACGTGAGCCATTACATCATGACGGAATTTTTTCTCATACTCAGCTGCTTTATCGTAATCGATATTTTCAGCATTAGCTTTCAATTCAGCGATTTGTTCGTCTGTAATTTCAAGTCCAAGGTCTTTTTCGATTTCAGCAAGGGCAATCCAAAGCTTTCTCCAGTTCTGGAATTTATTGTTGTGAGAAAAGTTAAACAACATTTCTTCGCTTGAATAGCGTTCTTCCAAAGGATTTTTGTAGGAATTCATTCTTTTCTTTTACTTTTTAGATGATGCAAAAATACGGTTTTTAAACGAGAGAGAAAAATGCTTTTTTTAAACACAAATTGTAGTAATTTTTATGTCAAAAGCTTCATAAATTTTAATTAAACTTGTTTAAACTTACTTGAACTTAGCATAAATGATTTTTAACGCGACGTTCGCAACGGCACTTCGTTCAGCAAATGATAATTACGCCTTAGCTAAGTGGAACGCCATTGCGAACGAAAATATTTTCAAGTTTATTAAAAAATTCTTTGCGATCGTCGCGTTTAAAATATTTTATCAATTTCATAATGTCAAATAAAAGTTTAAACAAGTTCATTATTATAAATCTTGCAAACTGAAAATGTTTTATCATAAATTTGTTGCTTCGTTTTAAAACAATAATGAAATGGGCAGTTTGAGAAAATTAGAAATCAAAAAAAACATTCAAAAAGAAGAAGATAAAAATCTGTCTTTTCGGGTTTTTGATTTGACGGAAGGGAATCTGAAAGATTATTTTAAACCACACAAAAAAGATCATTTTCTCATTATTGTTATCGAAAAAGGAACCTTACAACTTCATATTGAAGATAAAATTCACTTTTTGAAAGCCGGAAAAATTTCCGTTGTATTTCCGGAACAGGTTCATTTTATTTCAGATGTAAGTCAAGATTTACAAGGAAAAATCATTCTGTTTGAAGAAATATTATTCTGTTCCGATATTCTTAAAAATGAACTGAGCACTTATAATGTTAATCTTTCCACCCAGCTTAATTGTACAATTTTATCTCATGATGATTTTGAGCAAAGCATGAACTCGATCAAAATCATTCAGGGAATTTATCAAAAACCGAGTTTGATTAAAAAAGAACAGGCAAGATTTCTGATCAAAATATTTTTGTTAGGTTTAATCGAATCTGTTCATGGTTTACATCCCATTTTACATAAAGAAACGGTTGACAAACCTATTTACGTTCGTTTTAAAAAATTACTGAATGAGCATTACAAGCAATACAGAACCGTTCAATATTACGCCGAAGAATTAGCAATTACTCCGAAAAAATTAAATTCAATCACCAAAAAACATTGCGGAGAGACTGCAATTCAGGCCATTCACAATCGAATTTTAATGGAAATAAAACGTCAGTTGATGTTTTCCGACCTTTCGCATAAAGAAATTGCCTTTGACTTAGGTTTTAATTCTCCTTCTGCTCTCAATAAATTCGTAAAAGCAAAACTGAAAGAAACACCTACGGAACTTCAGCAGGAACTGGCGCAAATGTATAACGCGTAGTCCTGTTTGTATAACATTGCTTGTTTGGGCTTATCTACTTTTGTATCATCAAAAATTAAGAAAAAAATGAGCAAATTATTTATTGCAGGAGAGGTTTTCCATGGTGCAGGAACTCTTGAAGAATTAAAAAATATTAAAGGAACCAAAGCGGTAATCGTAACAGGGGGAAGCTCAATGAAAAAGAGCGGAACATTGGATAAAGCCGTTGCTTACCTTGCCGAAGCAGGAATAGAAACTCAGATTTTCGAAGGTGTGGAAGAGGATCCATCCTCTGAAACTTGTATGAAAGGAGCTGAAATGATTCAAAAATTTCAGCCAGAATGGATTATCGGTTTAGGAGGTTGTTCAGCCATTGATGCGGCAAAAATCATGTGGGTATTTTATGAGTATCCTGATGCAGATTTCGATGCGATGATCAAGCCTTTCACTGTTCCGGTTTTAAGAAATAAAGCAAAATTTATCGCAATTCCTTCTACAAGCGGAACGGGAACCGAAACTACAGGTCTTGCTGTTATTACTGACAGAGAAAAAGGGGTGAAATATCCTATCGTTTCTTACGAATTAACGCCGGATATTGCTATTGTTGACGGCGAAATATGTGCTTCAATGCCGGCTCACGTTACTTCAAACACAGGTCTTGATGCTTTAACTCACTGTGTGGAAGCTTATGTTTCGAATATTGACAATAATATTGCAGATGCGCTTTCAAAAGGTGGTTTGGAGATTGTTTTTGATAATCTGAAAGAAGCGGTAGAAAACCCAAACAATATTACAGCACGTCAGAATATGCATGATGCTTCGTTTATGGCTGGTTTGGCATTCAACAATGCATGGTTGGGAATTGTTCATTCATTGTCTCACCAAGTGGGTGCTTTGTACGGAATCCCTCATGGTGCTTCTAATGCTATTTTCCTTCCGAATGTGATTCGTTACAATGCTCAGGCGACAAACCGTTTTCCTGATTTAGCGAAAGTGATCGGTAAAGAAACAGCGGAAG
Source organism: Chryseobacterium taiwanense (assembly GCF_000813825.1). GTDB lineage: Bacteria > Bacteroidota > Bacteroidia > Flavobacteriales > Weeksellaceae > Chryseobacterium > Chryseobacterium taiwanense. The sequence goes on along the minus strand of NZ_JWTA01000023.1, from coordinate 1,286 downwards.
ATTTGGCTCAGGCCATCGAAACATTACGTTCTGAAGTTAATAATCAATCAGCGATTAAAGAGTTCGGAATTTCAAGAGAAGATTGGGATAAAAACCTTGATTACATTGCTAACAATGCATTAATTGATCCTTGTACAGGTTTCAACCCTAGAGTTCCTTCTTTGGATGAGTTGAAAGCTATTTACAATGCTTGTTATGAGGGCATTGTTTATCAAGAGGCTGTAACCGCTTAATTTTCAATTCAAATTGAAAATAAAAAACAGGAAATTTCATTGAGGTTTCCTGTTTTTTGATCTTATACTTTAAGTTTTTAGATTATTTACCTACGATTGAGATTCTTAATTCGTCAGAATGACACAAGTAAAACACAGTTGCCCATTACATCAAAAAGCCACTCTTTCGAATGGCTCAGATTTGTTTTTGAAAGCTATTTTACTGATAGATTACTACATCATTTTTAGTAATCTGATATCTTTTTTTATAAGGGATTAAAGTGTAACTGTCTTTTATATGACTCCCGCTTTTCCAAAGTTTTTCTTTTCCCTGTTTGTCAAGAATAATGCTTTTTGCACTTGCATCGGGAATAAAAACCTCAGCTTTTTTCATGTCTTTGCTGAAAATAACGGCCGTCATTGAAGTATAGCTTTTGTCTGTGCTTACTTCTTTTAATTTAATTTTCTGTTCAAAAACTCTTACACACTTGTTTCTAATTTGTGAATAGGTATAGCCTGCAGAAGCTATACAGCCATGAACATCTCTGTCACCTCCAACGACCGGAGCTTTTTGAGCAAAAGCCAAAGCAGTAACGAACAAGGTACTGAACACAATTGTTTTTTTCATGTTTTTAAATATTAAGTTGATAATTTGGTAAAAATTACACCAAAAAATATGGTATCAGTTTATTTCTTTCTAAATTACAAAAAAATGTTGTTTTTAGACTACAGGAAAAATCCTAAAATATAACCGCGGTTGGAAAGGTTATCAAACACCCATGATTAATTTTTCAATAAAAGATGGAAAGATCATTGAATCCGAACCTTATTTATATTCTGCTGCTGATATAAATAAGTTCCGCTCTTTTAAAAATTATATTGATAAGCCCATTGAAATAAAATACAACCCTAATAACCCAAAAGAATTTATAATTTCGGATCAAAAAACTATTAATAAGGTTGGAATATTTATACTAACCCTTATTGGTTTTTTCTTTTCTCTTATGGGAATATTAGATATTTTAGGTATAATCCATATATAAACTCTTTGACAATAAATAAAAAAGCCACTCA
>NZ_JWTA01000022.1 GCF_000813825.1 Chryseobacterium taiwanense | reverse complement strand
GTGATCTTACCTTCTGTCTGTTCCCAAATTTCAGGTCCTGTTGTTTGGTAGTGGGCATCAATATTTAGTTCATTAAAATATTGATTGATGTAAACTGAATTTGGTGTTTCTGAAGCGATTCTTTTAGCAACTTCGTAATAAGATCTAGGGTCATCTGCAGGTACATTAGCAGGGCATATGTAAACCGTAGCTCCAAGTGCTTTCAGATAAGCTATTTTTTCTGGCTTTGTCTTGTCACTTACAGCAAGTATACATTTATATCCTTTAATGATGCAAACCATTGCAATAGAAAAACCGGTATTTCCGGAAGTAGTTTCTACAACTACAGAATCTTCTTTTAATAAGCCTTTTTTCTCAGCGTTTTCTATAATATGAAGTGCAATTCTATCTTTAGTGGAATGTCCAGGATTATATGATTCTAACTTGGCATAAACGGTTGCAGGAATATCTTTTGTAACAGTATTTAGCTTCACCATAGGAGTGTTTCCTATTAGGCCAAGGATA
>NZ_JWTA01000021.1 GCF_000813825.1 Chryseobacterium taiwanense | reverse complement strand
AGAAGTTTTCTCAATTTCTTTTAAAAAAATTGATCCGGTAGTTCAGCTGGTTAGAATGCCGCCCTGTCACGGCGGAGGTCGCGGGTTCGAGTCCCGTCCGGATCGCAAAAAGCAGTAAAATTTATTTTACTGCTTTTTTTTATTTCCTATATAAAATATACTTTATCTCTAAGAACTGTACTAAGATTCTGTTTTAATGGTAATTTTCTTTTTTTTATAAGCATTGATTCTTGAATTACCAATACTATTTCTATTAAATATATCTAAACTGTATTTGCTGAGTTTCTATTTTATTTATTTGATTTCCATGTTTTTATTTGAGTTTTTTAATACAATAAATTCAGAAATTCTTCTAACATGAGATAAATTTATCACAAATAGACATCGGTAAATTTTCATATTTGTATTGTTAACTAATAAATAAAATATTATGTCAAAGCACGATGTGAAAGGAAAAGTTGTTTTAATTGCCGGAGGCGGCAAAAACTTAGGAGGGCTGTTAAGTAAAGATTTTGCTGCTAAAGGAGCAAAGCTTGCCATTCATTATAACAGCGAAAGTTCAAAAGAAGAAAGTGAGAAAACTTTAGCAGAAGTTCAGGCTTTAGGAGCTGAAGCTTTTTTATTTCAAGGTGACCTTACAAAGGTTGAAAATATTACTAAATTTTTTGATGAAACAAAAAGTAAATTTGGTGGAATTGATATTGCAATCAATACCGTTGGAATGGTACTCAAAAAGCCATTTACAGAGACTACAGAGAGAGAATATGACACGATGTCGGATATCAACTCGAAAGTAGCTTATTTCTTTTTGCAGGAGGCAGGAAAAAAAGTGAATGATCATGGGAAAATATGCACGATTGTAACATCGCTTCTTGCAGCTTACACAGGATTGTATTCTACTTATGCAGGGATGAAAGCTCCGGTTGAGCATTTTACGCGAGCGGCTTCTAAAGAATTTGGTGCAAGAGGAATTTCTGTTTCTGCGGTGGCTCCGGGACCAATGGATACTCCTTTCTTTTATGGTCAGGAAGCAGATGATGCTGTTGCTTATCATAAGTCTGCGTCAGCTTTAGGAGGTCTTACGGATATTAAAGATATTGCTCCTTTGGTTGAGTTTTTGGTAACTGACGGATGGTGGATTACGGGGCAGACTATTTTTGCAAATGGTGGCTATACTACTAGATAATATGTATTAATACAGACGTTTTATTTGATTGGGAATTGAAAAAAATAATTCCCAATTTTTATTTGTTGTAAAATAATATATTTGAGAATCTGTGATTTATACTTATTATAAGTGAAATTGAGGTCTAAAGTTTGTAAATAATGAAAAAAGCTATATATTTGCAACCACAATAATGGAAGGTAATACTTTTAGAATTGTAAAAAAGATCCGGTAGTTCAGCTGGTTAGAATGCCGCCCTGTCACGGCGGAGGTCGCGGGTTCGAGTCCCGTCCGGATCGCAAAAGCAGTAAAATTTATTTTACTGCTTTTTTTATATATACTCTCTAAAGAATTTTAAAATGGAGTACTTGATATTTTATTGCGGTAAATAAAATAAGAGATTCGGAAATGGAAATTTTCTTATTTATGTATTTTTAGATACTAAGTCTTCCTTTGATTTTTTTTATTAATCTAATTTTAAATGAAATTTCAAAGTAATAAAATATTTTAATAAAAAACTTGGATGTCATCAAAAATACAATAGGTGCAGTTCTATTTAGAAATTCATCTTATTCTTTATAACTATATCTATAAATTGTTTAATATTTTCTCAGCACTTTTCTTTATAATTGATTTTAATAACAGTATTTAATAAATCATTTCTAAGTATATGTATCTTATTACATACGGCCATTATATTCTAGTTCAAATTCAAAAAGAAAAACTTTAAGATATTTTTGGAAGTTAATATGATATTTAATCTTGCCTTACAGTTAGCGAATTATTAACATGAAAAATGTTTTTAGTAATTTTTAATATCATATTTCAAATTACTCGCCCCTTAAATTCTATAATTAATCTGTTTACAATTTTAATTAAAATTTCTTCGCATTACCCAAACTGAAAATTATTTTTAATAAAACTGTTAAAAAAATACTGCAATATTTTGATTATTTAAAATATTAGTGAAATAAATTGCTTCTATTAATGTTGTATATCATTGAATTACAAATGGAAATAAGTATTTTTTTTCACTATTAAATGATTATTGTGTTGTTATTTTTATTAATTTGGTGAAAAATTAATAGACCTTTTAAATCATATTAATAAACATGAAAAACAAAACCTATTTTAGTAGGCAGCACATTTTCAGATGGCTGCTGCTAATGTGGCTTGTCGTTCCGTGGGCACTACAAGCACAAACATCAACTCACATTACATCAAACGCTCAGGTTGGATGCAAAGAAATCCGAGGAGGCAAAGAAGAAGAATTCGAAAACGGAGTTGGATCCGAGCAGATTGATTCTTCCAATTGTGTCCGGGTCTGCGCAGGGAGTTTAATAACCTATACAGTCAATGGGCAAAATATTTCCAATGTGCAGTGGAGTGCTTCGGGAGGAACGGTAGGAACAGTTTCTGGAGCTGGAAACATCGAGGCGCAGATAATGTGGGGATCTACTGCAGGAAACGCTTCGGTAGAGGCTGTTATTACATATGCCAATGGAACTATTGAAAACCAGACGGTATGTATAGAAAAGATTAACAGCCCAATTGCAGAATTTAAAATGTTGAATCTTGATCGCTCTGTATGTAAGAATACAGCAATTTATTTCGATAATACTTCTTATCAGAACGGAGGAACGGATATTGTGAGCTACTTTTGGGATTTTGGAGACGGAACAACGTCTACTGCATTTGAACCGTCTCATGCTTTTACACAATCCGGAGGATATGTTGTAAGCCTTACAGTAACTAATAAATGTGGTTGTTCCAATACTTATTCATTAGATGTGGAAGTCTTAGAATCTAATCCGGTACAAATCAACTGTGCTTCTGTAGTATGTGAAGGAAGCAGGGAAAAATATAATGTGCAGGATGGATGTAAAGAAGGAGAATGGAATGTGATTGGAGGAACTATTATAGCAAACAATGGAAATGAAATTGAAGTACTGTGGGATCAGGTAGATCCGGCAGATGGCTTTGGTTATGTAATGTATAGATCAAAATGTGGTTGCAGGGAATGGACAACCATTAAAATACCTGTAATTTTATCATCAGGTCAAATTCAGGGGCAATCAGTAGTTTGCGCAAATAGACAAAATAAATATTCTTTGCCACAATGGCCAACTACTAATTTCCAATGGAATATGTCTGGTCCTTCTGGAGGGCAATTGGATTATAATCAACAGAGAAACGAAGTATTGTTCAAGGCATCACAACCGGGTACCTATACTCTGTGGTGTTCTTATTTGAATACATTGTTGAAATGTGAAGGATATGCATCTATGACCATTACGGTAGAAGAGCCGGTAGTGGTAAGTGGTGGTGCTAACGAAATATGTGAGGGAACAAGCCAGACCTTTACAGCTACACCTACTGTTCCGGTTATTTGGAATGTAGCATCAGGAGGTTCAGTAATCTATACATCATCTCCTACGTCTTCACCTTTTACGTATCCGTTTGCAACAGCAGGATCTTATGTGGTGACAGCAATTAAACAAGGAGGAGGTTGCGAGAGCGAGGGAAGGATTGTTAAAGTAATTCCTACTCCGGCAGCACCTACGGGAACAATTTCTGGAGATGTTCTGGTATGTGCGGGTAAGCCGTATGTCTATACTCTTAGTCCAACTGATGCAGGAACTATACCTGTATGGAGTGTTACCAATGGTGTGATACAGGGAAGCAATACAGGAAATTCCATTACCGTAGTGTTTAATGCGTCTGCTACCAATTATACAGTGAGTGTACAAAATCGTTCTATGGACGGAGTAGGTTGCCTTTCTGCACCGAAAAACTATTCAGTACAAAAAATAGACTTGAATACAATCTCTATCCAAAGTCCGTCTGCGAACAATACTTTTTGCCCAAGTAGCAGTGCCACTTTTACGGCAAACTTAAACGGAATAGTTCCCGATGTTATGGAATGGTATTTTGACAGCCCTAACTTTGGAAGCTTTGTGAGTGGACAAGGAACTGCTTCTGTTGTAGTGAATTTCAATGAAATATCTAGTACTGCAATTACCAATTTGGTTTTAAAAATAACAAAATGTGGTACAACTGAATTTATTTCAATACCAGTTACCCTACAAACTTTACCGGTTATCAGTATGATTGGAGGTGATATTTGTGAAGGTGCTTCTACAATAGATGTTGTGGTTACTTTGCCTACGAATGTTACTTCAGGTCAGTTGACTTTCACGTTTCCAAATACTTCTACAGAACAGGCAACTGTAACTTCTGGAGGTACACAAACATTTACGATCAACAATCATTTTAGCAATAATTCAGGTTCGGTTATTTCTCAGTCGTTGCAATTAACACTTAATTCGCCTAATGGTTGTAATTATGTAGCTACAACTGCTGTTAATTTTAATATTATCCCTAAACTTGCCATCACAATTACACCGGGGTATTATTATTCTGTATGTCCTTCAAATAGTTATTCTATACCTCTTACGGCACAGATTCCGTCAGGAGTATCGGGTACTTATCAATGGTATCACAATGGGGCTGCTATTCCGGGAGCAACTTCACCGAGCTATACCATCAATAATGCAAGTCAGCCATCACCGGGTGGTAGTTATTATGTGGTAGTAACTTCTGGAGGCTGTAAGTCTTCTTCGCAAAACATAATGGTGGTTGCATCTTGCGGATCTTTCCCTCCATGTACCATTACGCCTGCCCCTAATTTAGTTGTGAGTGCTAATTGGATAGATTGTAATACGATCACAGCATCCGCTACATTTGTGGGAAGCCCTAGTGCTTTTGAGTGGATTGGAAGCCCTGGATTACAGCTGCAACCGGGAAGTACGGCTACTTCTGCCACTTTTAGCGTTACTGGAGCAGGAGTTCATAATGTAGCTCTTTCACTGAATTATAGTGGTTGTACTGCATATGATGATGTGGATGTAACCAAGAATTACAAGCCGGACTTTAATGCAGCTATCACGTGCAACAGCAACGGTACGTATAATGTAACGCTTACGGATAACTCGCTGCTTTCCGGTATAACTTCTTCGCAGATCGCGTATAGCTATACCATGAACGGGGGAAACCAGCAGAGTGGGCAGACTGTAACCTATACAGGATTACAGCCGGGAACCGCCTATAATTTTGCAATGACTTTAGATGGTCCGGGTGCAATGCCTAATTGTGTTTACACTGAAAGCATTACCATGCCAACATTGCCAAGTCTGCAGTTTACCGTATCTAGTACAACTGTATGCGTAGGAGAAGTGATCACCTTAACAATACCGGCTGCTAATTATTTGCCGAACCATATTTATACATGGATATTTAATGGAACATCTTACGTTGCTAATAATCCAAGTACTGATATTACCTTTAATACAGTAAATTCATTAAATCCTTCTGTTAAATTAGAAGTGACAACACCTAATGGTTGTCACTATCAGAGTAATGCAGTACCAATAACAGTAAATCAAGCCAATTTAAATTTTCAAATTCTTAGCTCAAATCTTAATGTGTGTGAAAATAGTTCAACACCACCACAGATATTCGTAAGTGTACCATTTGGTGCAGTTTCAAATTATCAATGGATGAATGGCAATCAACCAGTATCAGCTCCATCATCTCCTAGTTTTTTCCCTACACAATCCGGAAGCTATTGGGTAATATTAAAAGATGGCTTAACTGGTTGTCTGGATAGATCTACAGCCAGCAATCCAGTGGTTGTCACCCTGAAAAAAGCACCATATGTCAATATTTCGGCAATGTCAGCCAGCTGTGCAGGGCAGGCGGTGACCTTAACTGGGATTGTTACCGAAACAGGACTGGAATACCAGTGGAAGCTAAATAATTCGGTGATACCGGGACAGGCATGGGGAATCGCAGGTTCTACCTATACTACCGGTGCATTGGCAGCAGGTACGTATACTTATACACTGGAAGCACGCCCTGCAGGTGTTGCGAACGGATGTGTCGGAACGAAAAGCTTTACCGTTACAGTAAGCAATCCACCTAGTGTACCTGTGATTACTTATACCAAACAAAACTGTCAGCCATACGAAGTTCTGTTAACAGCTTCAGGACCGTCTTCAGGACAGTACAACTGGAGCAACGGAATGACAGGGCAGTCGATCACGGTAAATGAGGGCGGAGCTTATGAAGTGATCTATACGGCACCAAGCGGCTGTAAGGTATCGACTCAGGTACAGGTGCCGCTAAGCCTTGAAAGCTTAATGTGGGTATTCCCTACAGGATGTTATGACGAATGTTTAAGGGAAGACCGCTACATTATCGGGCCGAAAGGAATCTTTGACAGCCACGAATGGCAGCTCTTTGGATCGAATGTACAGAGTGGAGTGAATGATTATATCTATCCATTGTTCCTGTACAATGCCGGAACCTATCAGCTGCAGATCAGTCATTTTGGCTGTGTCTACACTTCAGGAGCGATGAATTTGTTCCCAGATCCGAAAGAGTGTGGAATAGAACCGGATTGTAAACTGGAAGCCCATATTGAAGGGATGAAATGGCAATGGGATCATTATAGTGTTTCCGGTGTTATTGTCAATAGTGGAAGTCAGCCGATGACGATCACTATCTCGAGTCTTAACGGATATGGAACTTATATTCCTTCTATTATTACCATACCGGCAGGAGGTACTTATGATATGTATGCCAATCCTGTACTGTTCTATGCCAACGGTACATTCCCGGGAGGTGCAGATGAAATCTTATTTGATGCAGGGAATGGTTGTAAAGTAATCGGTAAAGTTGAAGTGCCTGTATTTGAAAGCAAAATTGCAGCAACAAAGCTGGCTGCTTCAGGTTCTTCATTGACGATGCTTCCGAATCCGGCAAAAGAAAGAGTGAAAATTTCGTATACTACTGGAGATGAAAACCTGAAAGCGACACAGCTTACGGTGTTTGATGCGATGGGGAATACCAAATTCAATAAAGAACTGAAAACAGCTTCAGGAGATGTAGATGTGGAGGTTTCGAGTTGGCTTCAGGGGATGTACATCGTTATTGTACATACAGAAGGTAAACCATTACAAGGAAAACTAATTAAAAACTAATACCTTCATGATAATGCAGTGTTCTCCAAGGAGAACACTGCTTTTTATTAAAATAATTTGTTTTATAATATTATAATTAAAGAAATATTGAATTGTCAAAATAAAATTTGTTATTTAAAAGAGATGGAGAATTTCAGTATTTTTAAACGACAAATTTTATGAATATGATGATATAGTTTTTGTTAAAGTAGAAGATAATATTAAAAACGACTGAAAAAATGATAAAACAAAATTTTATGATAACAATGAAAAATAAAAAATGGTGGACAGTTTTACTGATGTTTCCTGTGCTGTATATGAGCCAAACTTACACTTACCAATGGGCAAAAACGGGGGGGGGGAGCAATGGCTCTAGTGATGTAGGATTTAATCAAAAAGATGATGAACATATCTTAGATATCGCTGTAGATAATCAAAACAATAGTTATTATATAACATCAATGTATGATGGTACTCCATTATTAGATGGACAAACAGTAACGAACTATGGAAGTAGGGATATTGTCTTGTTCTCAACAGACTGTCAAGGGAATATACGTTGGAAAAGAACTATAGGAGGGGGCGGGGTCTCTACAGAGAGAACACAAAAAATTGTTTTAGATAACAATGGAGGACTGTATTTGACTTTTGCAGTCGGAAACTCTTCAAGTGTTAGTAGTGGTCAATATCTTCCGCCACGTTTTGGGGATAATGATGTCTTACCTTTAGTCAGTAATGATTTTTTCCAGCCTCAGACAGCATTGAAATATGGTTTTTTATTAAAATATAACACAGCGGATGGAAACTTGGTTTGGCGGAAAGATTTTCAGGGTGATGTAAATGTGAATAATATGGCTATGGAATTTAGTCCTCCTGTTATTGATTCTCAAAACATTCTTCACGTTATAGTTGGGCTCAAATTTGGGACACATTTAAATGGAATGGTAACGGTGCCTTCAACATTTGACGCTAGCACATCAAATTTTCAATATTATCTGGTGAAATATGATTCATCCGGAAATATTGTAGGAACACCGTCATTATTGCCGATTACAGGTTCCACAACATTTTTAGGAGGCTATCTTAGTTTTATGTATGATGAAGCCAACAACCGGTATTATCTTGCGGGTTCTAGAAATTACGAAGGTTCTGGAAGTAATGGATATGCACTCTCATATAATAATGTTCCTATAGTAGGTTCTGGTTTTATGTTAGCATTCAGTAGCACCACTTTTGCTGAGCTTTGGCGAAGAGAGGAAATTATCAATAATCCAATAGGAGCTACGTTTATTACGGGTTTAAAAAAAGATCCTATAACAAGCGATATCTATCTTTCAGGTAAGTTTGGGAGAGTTACCCAAACGGTCTCTTTTGGAAGTGATTTTACCTTTAATAGCCCATTAACAGGATCAATCGGCTTTGTGATGAAATTAGGAACATCCAATAGCTCGAGTAATGTTCTTTGGTGTACGTATCCTACTTCTTTATCTGACGGAAGTACAGATACAGCGATGCAAAACGCCCGTATGCCGATTGCTTTCAAAGGGAATGAGGTTCTTTTTGCCAAAGGCAGCATCAGGGAGGTTTGGGGAGCATTTCCGATGGTAAGACCTGTTAATGACCGAACCGATCCCCTTTTGGTAAGATTAAATAAAGATACGGGAGTTGTTACCGGTACTTATGAAGTACAGGGAAGTTATGGGGCAGAAGATCATTTTACAGCTGTTGCTGTAGATAATGACAATAATATAATGCTGGGCGGTTTTATCCATCAGCAGCTTTTCACAGCCACAAATGATAATGTAGTCACGATTAGCAATGTATTGAGTGATAAAAGCAATTTCTTTTTTGCCAAACTGGCAAGTTCGGCTTGCTCTACGATGTCGGTAGAAGAAACATCAGCAGAAGCAGGATTACAGTTTTATCCCAATCCTGTCACGGATGTTCTTCATATTAAAAGCAAAAATAAGCTGGAGAGCTTTGAGATCTATTCTTCTGTAGGGCAAACGGTACAAAGAGGAGGTTTACAGGATACCAACGCTCAAATTACGATGAGTTCACTTCCTACAGGAGTGTATTATGTAAAAGTAAAAACAGAAAAGGCCGTGGTGACGGAAAAAGTGGTGAAAAAATAGCAATAGATAAAATCTTTTTTCAGTTATTATTCTATATCTGAATCTATTTTGAAAGGAGTATAAAAAAAGCTATAAACATTGTTTATAGCTTTTTTATTTCATGGTAAATATAAATCCCCACTCTAATGAAAAGCAGTAGGGATTTATATTGTATAAAAGACTGAAGAAAATATTATTTCAAAATTAAAACGGGCTGACTCGCATTTTGGTAAATTCCTTCAGAAATACTTCTGTTGGCTAAGTAATAAATGAAACTGTGTTTACCTGGTAGCGCAATCACAAGATCGGTTTTATTGGATGAGGCAAAAGATAAAATGCCATTGATGATATTTTCGTCAAAAGAGTAGTGGATGCTATTCGGAATATCATTTAAATTCTCGTGGATATATTTTTCAAGTTCTTCTTTTTTTGAATCTGTACCATCGCTATTTGCTTTTTTATTGATATTTAAAAGCGACAAATGAATGTCTTTTTGATGGATAATCGATTTGTAGTGAAACAGTCTGTCTAATTTTGCAATGCTTTCTACATCACAAGGTATTAATATGTTTTTGATGGGAGTATAGTGGTAGCTGTTAGGAATAATTAAAGTTTTTATTGGGCTTGTTCTCGCAATATCAATAATGTTTTCCGAAATAAAGCTGTTGGTTACAGAAGTTTGATCATCACTGCCTAGAATAATTAGTTCAACTTGCTCCTGATTCTTTATAATGTCGTTAATACTTCTTATCAAAGACATATCGGTAGTTGCTGTCGAAACTTTTACTTCAGGTGCTTTTTCAATAATGATCTGACTTAATTTTTCTAATAATTCTTCCGTGTCTTTCAATACCATATTGATGCTTTCTTCATTCACAAAAGAATGTCCTTCTGCAATGTGTAAATATTCAAATACAGATTCATTATTCGTTTTTAAAAGGATGATGTGTTCATATCCATATTGCTTTGCCCAGTCTGCAGATATTTTCACTGCATTTTCGGTAGTTGATGTTGCATCAACGGGTACAAGTATTGTTCTCATTTCCGTAAAGATTTTAGCCTTTAAGAGCCTTTATTTGTTAAGATTGGTTGTCATTTGTTTAATTAGAAGTAGAGCATTATTGAGTTCGCTTTCATGGAGGTCTCCTGCAGCTTTTTCATAAAGTTCCAATGCCCATGGATAAAGTTTTTCCATCAGTTTCCTTCCGCTCTGTGTAAGAAAAATCTGTTTATTTCTTCGGTCGTTTTTGTATTCAATTCGTTCTACGAGTTCTCTTTTTACCAAATTATTAATCAGATACGTGATGCTTGATTTGTCTTTGCTGATCTGATTGCTGATCTCTTGTTGATTGATTCCGTCGTTTCGCCAGAGTAGTCCCAAAATTTCAATAAGTTCAAAAGAAAGCGAAGGATCATATTCATTAATTTTTATCTGAATTTTTTGCCTCAGTTTGCTTTTCATTTCACTCATTGCCAAACCCAGTTCCAGCGCCAATTGTGATATGTTTTGATTGTGTGAAGACATAATTGTATGGTTAAGCAATGGTATAGTTGTCATAAAGAGTTTTTAAACCACTCATCCTTACAAATATACTTAAAATTAGTTTTAATTTAAACTAATTACTCATGAAAATAGTATCAGGTTTTTAAAATAAAAAAATGCGTTAAATCATCTTTTAATCATTTGATTAAAATAATTGATTAAAAATAAAATTTAGTTTTTATATTTGTATTAGAAAAGATTGGAAAGGAAATGAAAGAGCCTAAAAAAATAGATGGTAGTACAGAAGAAAAAATAAAAGAAGCGGCCCGTACTGTTTTTTACAGAAAAGGATTTGCAGCTACACGTACTAGAGATATTGCGGAAGAAGCGGATATTAATCTTGCTTTGCTTAACTATTATTTCAGAAGTAAAGCGAAGTTATTCGAAATCATCATGCTGGAAACATTATCAGGTTTTATTAAGAATATGATTGTGGTATTGGATGATGAAGGAACAACGCTGAATAAAAAAGTGGAAGAAATTGCTTCAAGATATATTGATCTTATTATTAAGGAACCGGAAATTCCAACGTTTATCGTAACTGAAATCCGTAACAATCCTAATCTGCTATTGGATAAGTTACCAATCAGGCAAGTATTGGCAAGTTCAGTGTTTTTTAAACAACATAAAGCAGCGGTAGAGAATGGGGAGATTTCAGAACCGAATCCTTTGCATTTTCTGATGAATGTAATGGGATTGGTGATCTTTCCGTTCATTGCTAAACCTTTGCTGATGGGAGGAACCGGAATTAACGATTCCGAATTTACTGCATTGATGACCGAGCGGAAAAAGCTGATCCCGATATGGATTAAATCCATGATGAAAGGAGAATAATTTTTTTTGTCCGTGAATTGATCAAATGATTAAAACAAAAAAATAAACAACATGATTTATTTTAAAACTGAAAAAAAAAGAATCTGGATAGCCGTTTTGGTAATGTGTTTTAATTGGATAACGGCGCAGTCGGGAAACCTGTCATTGGAAGAATGTTATCATTTGGCAAAAGAAAACTATCCGATGATAAAGAAAATGGATATCATTGCCAAGACAGCTGATTTTACGGTAGAAAATGCCAGCAAAAGATACCTTCCTCAGATTTCATTTTCAGGACAGGCTACCTATCAGTCACAGACGATCAATTTTTCTGATGCTTTGGGATCGCTTCCTGTCAATATGGCGCTTCCTTCATTAAGTAAAGATCAGTATAAAATTCAGGGAGAAGTCGATCAGTTGCTTTATGACGGTGGGAAAATCCGAAATCAGAAAGATCTCACAAAAGCCAATGCAGAGTTGCAAACTCAGAATATTGAAACCAATCTCTATGCGGTAAGACAGAGAATCAATACGATTTTCTTTTCTATTCTTTTGATGGATTCGCAACTTAAGCAAAATGAACTCAACAAAACTAATCTTCAGACTCAGATAGAGAAAACTGAAGCTGCTTTAAAATATGGGGTAGCTTACCGAAGCAATCTGGATGAGCTGAAAGCGGAAATCATCAATATTGATATGATGAGCACGGAATACAAAAGCAATCGTGATGCTTATCTTAAAATGCTTTCTGTTTTTATCGGGAAAAATGTTTCCTCTTCAGATGAACTTCAGTTACCCGATAGTGAAGTTTTTCAAACCGAAATGAAAAGACCTGAAATAAAAGGTTTTGAACTTCAGAAATCAGTTTATGATCTTCAGGAGAGTCAGTTGAAATCTGATCTTTTGCCACAGGTAAGTGCTTTTGTTCAGGGAGCGTACGGAAGGCCGACTCTTAATATTATCGAAAATAAATTCGGACCCTGGTTTATTGCAGGTATACGATTCAACTGGTCGTTGGAAAGTCTTTATACGTCTTCTAACCAGAAAGCGATTTTAAAACTGAACAGACAGGCTGTAGATGCGGATAAAGAAACATTTTTACTGAATACGAAACTGGATCTCACGCAGCAGGATGATCAGATCAAAAAATATAATGAGCTGATTCAACAGGATGAAAATGCGATCGCTCTGCGTGAATCTGTGAGAAAATCTGCTGAAGCCCAATTAAGCAACGGAGTGATTACCACCCATGAATACATTCAGAAGACGAATGCGGAAAATCTAGCAAGACAAACGCTGATTCTTCATCAGATCCAGCTGTTACAGGCAAAATACAATCAGAAATTTATAACCGGAAACTAATCTATTTACAATGAAAAAGCTTATCCTATTTTTTACTGCTGTTTTATTCCTGAATTCCTGTGAGAAAAAAGATGATTTTGATGCTTCTGGTAATTTTGAAGCTGATGAGGTGATTGTTTCTGCCCAGCAAAATGGGGAACTGATTGCGTATTCCGTTCAGGAAGGTGCGTATCTTAAAAAAGGAGATCAGGTAGGACAGATTGATGTGAAAACCGCAGTGCTGCAAAAAGAACAGGCGGAAGCTAATATCAAGGCACTGCATCAGAAAACAAGCACTCCCGATGCTCAGGATGAATTGGTGAAAAAACAATTAGCAGTACTGGAATCTCAACTGGAACATCAGCTTCACGAGCGAACCCGTACCGCAAATCTGGTAAAAGCTGATGCAGCCACCCGTAAACAGCTTGATGATATAGATGCAGGAATCGATCAGCTCAGAAAACAGATGGTGGCAACAAAACAGCAGCTTTCCGTAAACAATTCCAATACAGATACGCAGAACCGCAGTATTCTAAGTGAAACAGCTCCTTTGGAAAAAACAATAGCCCAGTTTCAGGAACAGATCAATAAAGGACAGATCATTAATCCGATCAATGGAACCGTGCTTATCAACTATGCGCTGCAGGGCGAAATGCAGGTGGTCGGAAAACCATTATATAAAATTGCCAATACAGATACACTTGATCTGAGAGCTTATATCACAGGAACCCAACTGCCTCAGATTAAATTGAACCAGCAGGTGAAAGTAAGAATCGATCAGGGAGAAAAAAAATATAAAGAATATACAGGAACGATTGTATGGATATCGAGTAAATCTGAATTTTCTCCAAAAACAATCCAGACTAAAGATGAAAGAGCCAATCTGGTGTATGCAATTAAAATTAGGGTGAAAAACGACGGATACCTTAAAATAGGAATGTACGGTGAAGCAATCTGGTCAAAATAAAAAAGGATGAATTCTGTCGATGCAAAAAATATTACTAAAACATACGGAGAAGTAAAAGCCGTTGATGATGTTTCTTTTGAAGTGGCAAAAGGAGAGCTGTTTGGATTGATCGGACCGGATGGAGCTGGTAAAACATCAATTTTCCGTATTCTTACCACGTTATTACTGGCAGACAGCGGAACCGCAACCGTTGAAGGGCATGATGTCATAAAAGACTATCAGGCGATCCGGAACAAGCTGGGATATATGCCCGGAAAATTTTCTCTGTATCAGGATCTGACCGTGTCTGAAAACCTGAATTTCTTTGCGACACTTTTCGGAACAACGATCGAGGAAAATTATGATCTGATCAAAGATATTTATGAACAGATAAAACCTTTCAGTAATCGTAGAGCGGGAAAGCTTTCAGGAGGGATGAAGCAAAAACTGGCATTGTGCTGTGCACTGATCCATAAGCCTGAAGTTTTATTTCTTGATGAACCAACAACTGGAGTAGATGTGGTTTCCAGAAAGGAGTTCTGGGATATGCTGGCAAAACTTAAAGAACAGAATATCAGCATTGTGGTTTCGACGCCTTATATGGATGAAGCTAAATTATGCGACCGTATTGCTCTGATTCAAAATGGGAAAATAATGTCGGTAGATGAGCCTGAAAATATTGTCAGGAATTTTCCTAAAACGCTTTTTGCCGTGAAAGCTAAGAATATCTATAAGTTATTGGAAGATTTAAGATCTGATAATGGGGTAGAAAGCTGCTATGCATTCGGAGAATATATTCATGTGACATTCATTACGGAAAATGAAGAGGAACAAACAGTGAAAGATTTAGCCGAAAAATACAATCCGGAAGATTTTGAAGTAAAGAAAATAACCCCGACCATAGAAGATAGTTTTATAAGACTGATGCATGAACAGCAAGTAAAAACCGAGTAAATGGATAAAGCAATTATTTGTAAGGACTTAACCAAGCAGTTTGGCGACTTTAAAGCAGTTGACCGCATCACCTTTGATGTCGATCAGGGAGAGATATTTGGATTTCTTGGAGCTAACGGAGCCGGAAAAACCACTGCAATGCGAATTCTTTGCGGGTTATCTTTTCCTACGTCGGGTTCAGCTACAGTTGCCGGTTTTGATGTGTATAAACAACAGGAGCAGATCAAAAGGAATATCGGATACATGAGCCAGAAATTTTCTCTGTATGATAATCTTACCATTCTTGAGAATATTGAATTTTATGGCGGAGTATATGGGGTTTCACGTTCCGACATAAAAAAACGAAGCGCTGAATTGATCACAACCCTCGGTTTAGAAAAAGAAGCCAAAAAACTGGTGGGCGCTTTACCGCTTGGCTGGAAACAGAAGCTGGCTTTTTCAGTCGCTATTTTTCATCGTCCTAAGATTGTTTTTCTGGACGAACCTACCGGTGGTGTAGATCCTATAACGAGGCGTCAGTTCTGGGATATGATTTATCAGGCCGCCGCGGATGGAATTACGGTATTTGTCACCACCCATTATATGGATGAGGCAGAATATTGCAACCGGATCACGGTAATGGTCGATGGAAGGGTCGAAGCGCTGGATACTCCGGCTAATCTGAAAAAACAGTTCAATACGCATTCCATGGATGATGTTTTTTATCAGCTCGCAAGGAATGCCAAACGATCAGGAGATTAATATGAAACAGTTATTAGTATTTATCCGGAAAGAATTTTATCACGTATTCAGAGACCGCAGAACGCTTCTGATCCTTTTCGGTTTGCCGGTGGTGCAGATCGTGCTGTTTGGTTTCGCACTGAGCAGTGAGGTGAAAAATATTGGTGTTGCTGTTTTGGATAATGCTCATGATATACAGTCGGAACAGATCATTACCAAAATACAGTCGAGTTCTTATTTTAAAGTGAAAGAACCTGTTCTGAATTATCCCGAAATTGAAAAAAGATTTAAAGATGGAAGTATAAAATGTGCAGTGATATTTCCTGTCAATTTCGGGCAGGACCTTTACCGGAAAGGAGGTGCGCAGATACAGATTATTGCAGATGCTTCAGATCCGAATACGGCAACAATTCTTACCAATTATCTTACCACGATTATCAATAATTATCAACAACAATTAAATCCTACAACAAAGCCTTCTTATCAGATTATTCCTGAATTAAGGCAGCTCTATAATGAAGATCAAAACGGATCTTTAAATTTTATTCCCGGTGTAATTGCTCTGATCTTTATGATCGTAAGTACGGCGCTCACATCTGTTGCAGTCGTCAAAGAAAAAGAATTGGGAACCATGGAAATCTTACTGGTATCGCCTTTTAAACCGATCATGGTTTTAATTGCCAAAGCCATTCCTTATCTGGTGCTTTCTTTGGTTAATTTTATCATCATTCTTTTGCTTTCTGTGTATTTATTAGATGTTGAAATAAAAGGAAGTTTGATTTTACTTTTTGCAGAAAGTATCCTGTTTATCATTACCTGTCTTGCATTAGGACTGTTGATTTCAAATCTGACCAACTCGCAGCAAACCGCAATGTTGATCTCGATGATGGGAATGATGCTGCCGACATTGCTTTTGACGGGATTTATGTTCCCGATAGAAAATATGCCTGTTGTATTTCAGGTGATATCACACGTTTTGCCATCAAGATATTATTATGCCATTGTAAAAGCGGTGATGCTGAAAGGACTAGGATTTAGCTATATCTGGAAAGAAACGTTGATTTTGGTAGGGATGTGTATTGTTTTACTGACATTAGCGTTGAAAAATTTTAAAATCAGACTGTCGTGAAAGTATTAAGATTCATTTTACAGAAAGAATTTCGTCAGATCTTCAGAGACAAAACGATACTGGCGATGATGTTTGCAATGCCGATCATTCAGCTGATC
This sequence comes from Chryseobacterium taiwanense, assembly GCF_000813825.1. Taxonomy (GTDB): domain Bacteria; phylum Bacteroidota; class Bacteroidia; order Flavobacteriales; family Weeksellaceae; genus Chryseobacterium; species Chryseobacterium taiwanense. The sequence goes on along the minus strand of NZ_JWTA01000021.1, from coordinate 121,686 downwards.
ATCATGCCTCTGGCAGCTAATTTTGAAGTGAAAAATATCAATATAGCATATGTTGACAACGATCACAGCAGCTATTCTCAAAAACTCATTCATAAAATCGCTTCTTCCGGATATTTTAAAATTGCCGGAACTCCGGATTCTTATCAGAACGGGCTGAAAATGATTGAGGAAAGTGAAGCAGATCTTGTGTTGGAAATTCCTGCCGGCTTTGAACGGAATCTTGTTCGGGAAGGAAGTCAGAAAGTTAATCTTTCGGTAGATGCAATTAACGGGACAAAATCTTCCTTGGGAGGAGCTTATCTGATGTCTGTGATTGCAGATTTTAATAATGATCTGGATGTTACCATGAAAACATTTACAGTTTCAACAGTTTCCAAGGCCAATATACAGATAGTGAGTTCCAATTGGTACAATCCCAGAGCGGAATACAAATATTATATGGTTCCGGGGATTTTGGTATTGCTGCTTACGTTGATTGGTGGTTTTATCACAGCATTGAATATTGTAAGAGAAAAAGAAATTGGGACTATAGAGCAGATCAATGTGACCCCAATTAAAAAATGGCAGTTTATCTTAGGGAAATTAATTCCTTTTTGGATTGTCGGGATGATTGTGTTTACCCTTGGATTGACCGTAATGTATGTAGTCTATGGAATTTTTCCTCAGGGAAGCCTGCTCGTTCTTTATCTTTTTGCAGCAGTGTACCTTATTGCGTTGTTAGGGTTGGGACTTTTGATCTCCACGTTTGCAGATACACAGTTACAGGCCATGTTCATCGCATTTTTCTTTATGATGATCTTTATGCTGATGAGCGGTTTTTTCACCAGTACAGACAGTATGCCGGATTGGGCAAGAACAATGTCTGCTTTTACTCCTGTAACGCATTTTATAAGTGTAGTAAGACTTATTGTATTAAAAGGCAGCGGATTTTCCGAAGTAAAGAATGAACTGTTCTATTTACTGGCTTTTGCTGTGGTGCTTAATTCTTTGGCTATTTATAATTACCGAAAGACAAGTTGATGGTTTTTGAGGTTCTCTGGTTCTTAGAAAATAAAAAGCAGTAAAATAGTTTTACTGCTTTTTTATATTTCAATCAAAAGATATTAGTAATCTTTATAAAAAGCTAGAGATTAGGAAACCTACTCCTACAGCAGTCGCAACACTTACGATGCCTGGAATCATAAAACTGTGGTTCACTACATATTTTCCGATTTTTGTTGTACCCGTTCTGTCAAAATCCATGGCGGCTACTAAAGTTGGGTAGCCCGGTAAAATAAAATCTCCGTTCACGGAAGGGAACATCGCCAGTAAATGAGGATTGGTAATCCCGATTGATAATCCTAAAGGCATCATGATACGGGTTGTAGCTGCCTGACTGAAGGTAAGAGTTGACATAAAGAATAATGCAAAAGCAAAGGTAAAAGGATACACTGCTGCAATATCTTTAAAAACATGTTCAATCACAGCTTCATTCGCATGCATAAAAGTAGCACTCATCCAAACGACTCCTAAAACTGAAACCACCGCGGTTGCCATAGAAGTGAATAGGCTCATTTTAGCAACTTCTATTGCTGAGGTTTTAGTGATGAGCATGATAAGTGCAGCAGCAGATAAAGTGACCATTACTATAATTCCTGTAAGGTTTACAGAACCGTCTGCATTTACGATCAGTCCCGGAGTTCCTTCACCTACATTAGGAATTAATCCTGGAAATGCTCCAAAAATAACGATCAATAGAATAGCGATCCCGAAAATAAGAACAGCAACTTTTGCACTGGGTTTGATTTCCTTTACCGTTTCCGTACTTTTTTGTAATGATGCGGCAAACTGAGGGTCTTTTAATTTTTCAAGAAACTCAGGATCATCATATAATTCCTTGCCTTTTTTCCAGACTACAGCCACTCCTGACAAAATTCCGATAAGACAGGACGGAATACAAACCAGCATAATATCGGTAACCGCAGTGGAGTAGGCAAGTAAACCGGCTAATGTAGCCGTGGCAGCACTCATCGGGCTTCCTGTTAATGATAAATGGGAAGCAATTACAGATATACTCAAAGGCCTTTCAGGTCTAATTTTAGTTTTAAGAGAAACCTCAGCAATAATGGGAAGTAATGAATAAACCAAATGAGACGTTCCCGCAAAAAGGCATAAGAAATATACCGTAAAAGGAGCTATTAAAGTTATTTTCTTTGGATTTTTACGGATGATTTTTTCCGCGAGACTGACAAGATAGTCTAATCCTCCGGCTGCTTGTAATGTTGCAGCAGTGGTTACGATTGCTATAATGATCAATAAAACAGCAATAGGCGGATCTGCAGGCTTCATATGGAATCCAAATACGAAAATTAATAATCCAAGCATTCCCATCACGCCCAGACCAATTCCTTTAAGCCTTGAACCAATGAGGATCATGGCTAATAAAATTCCAAGTTCTACAAATATCATGAGGCAATGAATTTAGGGTTGATCAGATTTTCCAATGAGTAAATTTCATCCCATTTTGATTGAGAAATCAGTTCTCTTTCAATAACAACAATATCATGGATTGATTTGCCGGATTCAAGGGCTTCTTTGGCAATATCAGAACAGAGTTCATATCCTAAAATAGGATTGAGCTGGGTAACAATTCCAATACTTTTCATTACCTGTTGTTTCGTATGTTCTGCGTTGGCTGTGATTCCTTTCACGCATTTTTCTTCCAACGTTTTGCAAGCCCGCATCATATATTCAAGAGAAGTAAATAAAGAAAATGCAATTACAGGCTCCATTACGTTCAATTGAAGTTGTCCGGCTTCCGCGGCAAGACTGATGGTAAGATCAGCTCCTATAACGTAGAAACAGGTTTGATTAACCACTTCAGGAATGACAGGGTTTACTTTTCCCGGCATGATAGAAGAGCCCGGTTGTAATGGGGGAAGATTTATTTCGTTTAATCCGCAACGAGGTCCACTGCTTAGTAATCTTAAATCATTACAGATTTTACTCAGTTTTATGGCACTTCTTTTTAAAGCAGCACTGATTTGAACAAATGCTCCCATATCTACCGTAGCTTCAATAAGATCCGGTGCTAAAACAACAGGAACTTTACTAATATCAGCAAGATATTTTACACATAATTCTGCATAGCCTTCCGGAGCATTTACTCCGGTACCAATTGCTGTGGCTCCCATATTGACTTCAATAATCAGGTTTTCAGCGGAACGTATTTTGTGAATATCATCTCCTAATGTAGTTGAAATAGCATTGAATTCCTGACCTAATGTCATAGGTACGGCATCCTGAAGCTGTGTTCTTCCCATTTTCAGCACAGATTTAAATTCTTGACCTTTTTCATAAAACGCTTTTTGAAGGCTCTGTAAAGATTCGGCAAAATCCTCCATTTTTAAGAAAGTGGCAATTTGTAAAGCGGTAGGATAGGCGTCGTTTGTACTTTGAGACATATTCACATCATTATTGGGATGCAGATGTTGATAATCTCCTTTAGAATATCCTAAAAACTCCAGTCCGACATTCGCGATCACCTCGTTAGCATTCATGTTGGTTGAGGTTCCTGCTCCGCCCTGTATCATATCGGTGATGAACTGATCTACAAATTCTCCTGCAATCAGTCGATCGCAGGCATAAGAAATGGCTTCCGCTTTTTTCGCATCCAATACTCCCAAATCTCTATTGGCCAAAGCAGCCGCTTTTTTGACGTATCCAAATGCTTTGATAAAAACCGGATATGCGCTTAAAGGTATTCCGGTAATATTAAAATTTTCCTGTGCACGGAGAGTTTGTACCCCAAAATAACTGTTTTCCGGGATTTGTTTTTCTCCTAAAAAGTCGTGTTCTGTTCTATAATTTGTCATGATTGGTGGTTGATTTATATGTTATATTAATATTGAAAAAATAATTCCTGAAGTTTTTTGACATCTTTTGTAGTAGTAAGACCCAACATTAGCAGAATTCGGGCTTTTTGAGGATTAAGATCATCAGAGACGATCGTTCCTAATTCATTATCGTTGACTTCTCCATCCAGTACAACTCTTCCCGATTCACAGCGGCTTGCTCTGCACACTATAATTTTAGATTTTACCGCTTTTTTAATTGCATCATTGAACTGATCTGAAAAGTTTCCATTTCCTACTCCTGCTATCACGATAGCGTCTACCTTTTGTTTTACAAGGTTTAAAATATAATCAGGTGAAGCATCAGCATACATATATACGATCTCAACTTTCGGCAGTTTTATATCTTGATTAACTGAAAAAGGACTCTTATTACCACTAGCTCGAAGAGAGGATTTGTAATAGGTAACCTTTCCGTCAAAAACTTCTCCCAAAGGACCGGTTTCCGGAGCTTTAAAACCATTTACTTTTGTTGAACTGGTCTTTGTAACCTCTCTAGGATCAAAAATAGATTCATTAAAACATACGATAACTCCCTTTCCTTTACTTTCAGTACTGGAAGCAACAACAATAGCATCATACAGATTTTTAGGGCCATCTGCACTGATGGAAGTGGACGATCTCATAGCTCCAGTTAATACTACAGGACGATTGTCTTTAACGACCAGATTTAAAAAATAAGCAGTTTCTTCCTGCGTATCTGTACCGTGAGTAATCACAATACCGTCAGCTTCATTCTTTGCAAAAATTTCATTAATGCGAACCGCAAGTTTTTTCCAGATGTCTATGGTCATATTCTGACTTCCTACGGATGATATTTGTTCTCCTGTAATATCGGCAACATCGGCTGCATAAGGAATACTTCCGATAAGTTCAGACACAGGAATTTTTCCTGCCGTATATCCTGCTCTATCACCTGATGTGCCTACACCGGCAATGGTACCTCCCGTAGCTAGGATAATAATCCTGGGCTTTGCAGCAACATAGAACGCTGAAATTAAAATAAAAGTCAGCATAAAAACGGTCTTTTTCATATGAATAGTTTAGAGATTTAATTAGAAATTATACAAGATTCCAAATCCGATTCTTACGGCATTGGCTCCTTTTTTTTCTCCTGAATTATATTCAAGCTCTTTGTAGCCCACTTGAGTTTCTAAAGCAACCATTAGAGAATCTAAAAGATCATAACCTACATTCACAACCGCATAGTAATTGGTCATCTTATCCCACTCGGAATCGGTATTTCCGGCATCATAAAAATGATTATAGGAGGCAACTCCCATCGTGTGAAATTTCTTTGTCCAATACCTTTGATATGAAATAAAACCAGCGTGTACAGGTAGTAAATTTAATGTTCCATTGCCGGAGCTGTTGGCAAATCCATCCAATCCAGAGCCGCCTAATGCGACAAGATAATCTGCGATACCTTTTCCTGTCGTCCATTGAGCTTGAAGATTGTTGGTTAAACCACTACTTTTTTCAAAAAATATATTTCCTATTAAAGTTACTCCTCCTGTAGACTTTGATGAATAATTGAAATCAGTTTCACCGGCGGCAATATTTTTTGAATTGTAGCCTATATTTCTATAAAGACCGGCAACCTTTACAAAACCTCCATTGTTAAAATGATGCGTTACTCCCAGAACCGCATCTGGTAATCTTGACGGAGCATTGTCAACTCCTAATTCCGGATTTATCGTATAATCATGCAGTCTTCTAAGTTCCGTATATTCTATGGATGCTTCTATGGAAATAGGTAAAGCCTTACTTTGTGTACTCGTATATCTCACCTGAGTTCTCCTAGATAATACCATTCCGGTTGGTCCATCCCAATCGAGTAAGGAAGCTGGCCATAAAGAACCGGATCCAAATGTTGACCAGTTTTGGCCGGCCATCCATTGTTCGTATTCTATCCATGCGTGCCTCAGACGAAATTGAGACGTATTATTGGGACCAATAAAATCTCCTTCCAACATTGCTTTCAGTTGCTTTCCGTTTTTGAGCTGCATGGTACTGATTAAGCGTAACTGAGACTGTCTCATATCCATATTAAAAGCCGGAATATCCTTTCCCGAAACATCGTTCTCATGAATAGAAAAAGCGCTTTTTTCAGCAAGGCTTCCGGAAATATCATACAGACCGTTCAGCTTGAGTCGCCCAATTAGTTTGGATTCTATTCTGGGTTTTCCGTTTAATGAATCTTTGGACTCAACAGATAAGAACTGACTATAGGCAATACTGTAAAAACATGTACATCCTAGGGAAAGGAGCAGGGAGGAAAATAAATTTTGTTTCATCTGATATCGTATATAATTAATGAACTATTTTCAAAAATGAATATGTTATCAATCTCAATATTTATCCCGTTTTAGAGATAAATTTTTGAGGCATAATTTTTCGATAAACTAAGAAGAAAAATATTTGTTTTTTTGCTAAAAATTTGTGTTATTACTGTAAATTTAATTAAAAATATTAAAATAATCGCAGTGTTTTTCATTATTTACAAGAAATTAATATCATTTTTTGTAAAATATTAAAGGTTTTTTTGAAAATATGCAATTTTATATATTGTTTTGATCATCAAATAAATGTGCTGTGAATGCTTATTAATAAAACGTTTTATGGTTTTAGAGTAAATGAATTTTGTAATTTAGTTTGAACTGAAAATTTTTATTCCAAATCGATGAATTCTGTATAAATGTTTTGTATTTTTAACAGGAAAATGAATAATATTAAAATCGTAAAAGATTAATATGATATTAAGGTTATTTTAAATGTTTATGGCATTCAATAGGAGTTACCATGAGATTTTAGGTCTGATATTTGTATTGAATAGCCCAATTAAATGACGAACTTTATTTATGAGAAGAAACACAACTTTGAAAAAATCATTTTTATACACGATAGTATTTGCCGTGCTTTTGGTTTCCTGCAAAAAAGAAATTGAAAAAGTAAGCGATGCTATTCAGGGAACTGCAGATTCTATTGTGGAAGAAGCTCCAGTTGTCGAGCAGGATTCTCTGGAAAAAGAACCTGTAGTAGAAAAAGAAGCTCTGCCCCCTCCAATGCAGGAAGATGGTTTTTATAATGCTTTTATTTTCCCAAAAGATAAAAAACTGAAAGACTCTTTGTTTTCTGTTTTTAATAAAAAATATACTGAAAAAGAGCGTTATGCAATTTTTGCTCTGAACAGATTAGACTCAAAAAATAAATGGAATGCGGATACTTTGGTTGTTCCTGCCAAAATAGATACAACGTTGATGGAATATTCACCGTTTCCTATGCAGCTTGATGTTTTGAGTCCGGTGAAAAAGTTTGTAGTCTTTTCTTATCCTATCCAAGCTTATGGAGTATATTCGAATGGAAGTTTGGTAAAATGGGGACCAACAAGTATGGGGAAAAAAGCGGCACAGACAAAGAGAGGTCTTACGTTCGCCAATTGGAAAAAGAAACTGGCAATTTCCACAGTAGACAGTGAGTGGAAATTACCCTATAATTTCAACATTTTTAATACAGACGGAATCGGATGGCATCAGTATGATCTTCCCGGTTATCCGGCATCACATTCATGTCTGAGATTATTGCTAAAAGATGCACAATGGTTGTATTCTTACGCAGATACATGGGTGTTGAATCCGGGTGGTGCAACAACGAAAGCAAAAGGTACCGCAGTTTTGGTGTATGGAGATTATAAATGGGGGGGAAGAAAGCCTTGGAGAAAGCTATTAGATGATCCAAATGCGAATAGTGTGTCTGTCGAAGAAATGACTAAAATGATAGAACCTAACATTGAAAAAATAGTAAAGGAACAGGACAACCGACAAGTTGTAGTAGACTCTATTAAAGCTGCAAAAGCTGTTGTGGAGCAAATGCCTTTAAATCCTAAAACAGAAGCTCCTTAATTAGTTTTTCTTTTCAAATTGTAAAGTAGATTCTTCAGCAAATCTTCTTAATTTTTGCATTTCTTCTTTGCCCTTATGCTGTCCAAATCTTGCTGCAGCATAGGTAAGCGCTATACAAAGCAACATCATGAAAGATGCATTGAGAGCCCACGGAAATTCGTGGCTATTGATTTGATTCTCCACATAATGCATGGTGAAAAAAGTCATCCAAAGAATTGAAAAAGAAAAATATAAAAACATAAAGAAAGTCCAAACTGCAGAACTAGGCCCAAAAACACCCCGTATTGCAGTTTGTTCATCTTCAATCTCTATTCTTAAAGATAATCTTGGCTTCCAGTAATTATCGTATTCCGTTTCTACCTGAATGGTAGCTACTTCATGATTAATATTTCCTGAAAATTCATCTTTGTGTTCACTAAGGTAGTTTTTAAGATTCTGAGCATACTCTTCTTTGCTGAGATGGGTAAACATTTTAAATCGGGGTCTGCTTCTTATTTTGTCTAAAGTAGTTTCTTCGGTATTCATATTATTCTTGTTCTTGGTATGGGATTGGATCTTCTAAATCGAAGCTTAAGGTCATTTCTTTATTGTTTCTTTGAATCTGCATGTTAATTGTTTTTCCTTCCTCAGATTTCATCATTTCCATTATTTTTTCCATCGTCATGTCTAGTGTTTTTCTTCCGTTTATGCTGATCAGTCTATCGTCTTTTTTTAATCCTGCTTTGTATGCCGGAGAATCTTTTCGCACGCCGGCAATTGCAAAAATAGGTTTTAGAACAAAATTATATTGCAGACTGTTGTTGATGACCTCAATACCTCCATTGGTATTTTCTCTGTTTTTTGTTGGAAGATTTACCAGATCTTTAGACCATTCCATACCATCTTGTCTAAAATCCAGCCCGCTCATATTGAAATGAAATGGATCATTAAAATTCTTGTTTTTTCTCAGATAGAGCTTTTGGTTTGCATAGTCGAAAGCAACCGTAAAACGCCTCATAATATCACCTCCAACAGACCCTTTTCTGTTTTCGACCATATTTACATGCTGGATGGAATATTCATCAGGCATTGCAGTAAGTGGTTTTTCAAACTTAAAATTTCCTAAATAAAAATTATGAATTCTGCTTCTTTTACCATAAATGTCCCCATTAAAGCCTCTTCCTAAAAAATCATCAATATTAGGACGGTTATATACGAAGTTTTTAATTAATGTAGGAAATAACCAAATGGCATCACTATTTCCGAGGTCTATTAATAATTTAGAATCTTTCTTTTCGGTGGTCATTTCTACCTCTGCAACGATATAGGGTTTGTTTTTTTCAACGGTAATATCAATTGCATCAAATTTTTTCACCTTTTTCTTAAATAGATCTTCATTATTATATATAGTGATTTTCTTTGAAGAATAATCAATAACAACTGGGTGATTTTTAAAAAAATGATATCCGATGATTCCGTTTACAGGAATTCCGATGTGGGATGAAATATTAAAATCCTGATCAGTGATTATATAAAGTGTAGATGTATAGTTGACATAGTCTTTTCCGATTCTTGCAATATTGCTGTCTGATCGAAAAGCATCGATACTTGCATTGCCCCCCAATCCTGAAAGTCTTATTTTTTCGAGATTGGGAAGTTTTAATTCTTTATTCTCAAGACTGAAAATGGAAGTTTCTGCAATTCCGGTATCTAAGAGAAAGGTTAATTCTACACCATTTATGTTGACCGGAATGAAAATTAAATTATTGATTAATTTAAAAGGAATAACAGTTTTTTCGGTATTCTGTAGTTCAAATGAATTCTGAGCATTTAGTAAAATGCTGAACCAAATCATTACTATAGAATACCAGAATTTCATATAATGAATTTAGTGAATTTATCCTTATCATAAATAAAAAACATTCTCAAATGTGAGAATGTTTGCTAATCGTTCATTTAGAACGGGATATTGTTGATGTTTTCTTAATTTATTTTGAGAAAAATTCCATCAGATCCATATAATTTTTTTGATTGACTCCATGTCCGCTCATATATTCTCTGAACGTGAAGTAGCAACTCAGATCATAAAGAAGATCGGCAGCTTTTCTTCCCCATTCTAACGGAATTACAGCGTCATCTGTTCCATGGGAAACGAAAAAGCGTAATTTTTCCAGTTTCTTCTTATCTTTTACAATATTGGTTAATATTTTCTCTTCAGGATAACTGCTTAAACAAGCTACATAATTGAACATTTCTGGATATCTTAAAGCTAAAGAGTAGCATAAAATTCCTCCTTGGCTGAAACCACAAAGATGCGTTTTGCCATCAACAAGTCCGTAATGATTGACAATTTTTAAAATATTTTCTAAAACCGACTGTAACGACTCTTCTGCTTGTGGAACATCGATGAAGTTTTCCGGGTTATTGAAGTCAATATCATACCAGGAAAAGCCTTCAAACTGTGTGGTTTTAGGAGCTCTGAAACTTACAATGATCCAATCTTTTGGAAGGGTTTCTCTAAAGCTGAAAAGGTCTTGTTCATTACTTCCGTATCCGTGTAGCATAAAAAGGATTGGGGTACTGGAAGTTATATTTTCGGGTTCTCTTACAATGTAATCTAAATTCATGAGGACAAAGATAAATAATTAATCAAATGGATTGAATTGGAAATCATGATTATATAAGTAAATTGGTTTCCAAGTAATTTTTCATAATTATATAAAAGCCCTAAAATCTTATTGGTGGGTTTTAATGATTTGATATTTTTTGGAAATCTTTGTTGGAAAATTTTCATAAAAGTTATTTTTATATTGATAAAAAGCCTATATTTGAAACATAAAAATTTATTTGGAGAAATGAAGCAATTTTACAAATCAAAAAATTTACTTAGACTTTCTTTTTTATTTGCTGTACTATTTTCAGTAATTGTAGTGGTTAATTCTTGTAAAGATGACGACGATGATGAATACGTAGATCACGTTGTTCAATTTGAAGCAAAAATAGTTCCTGGTGGAAGTACTCCTCCAACCGCTCCTATTCATATCTTTAAAACGATTGTTACTCAGGTAGGAACAAACCAACAGACTCAGTTTGATACTGAAGGGTTAACTTGGACAAGTGGAGAGTTTTTCGTGAATTCTAGTCAATCACAATTAAATTTGGCAGCTAATGCAGATCTTCCAAACCCTGATTCTAAGCTAACAGTTACCATCTGGATAGATGGAGAAGTTGCTGAAACAGCTACTGTAACAGGAAACGGAATTAAAAGTGCTGCTGTAGCTCACAGTTTCCTTGAATTATAAAAAATATTTTTTATATACATAAAAACCACCTTATTCAGGTGGTTTTTTATTTGTTAATCATATTATGCTGAATAGCCAGACTGATGAGTTCCGTAGAGTTTTTTGCCTGAAATTTCTGAAGTAGATTTTTCCTGTGAGTATCTACGGTTAACGGGCTTAAAAATAATTCATCAGCGATCAAAGCACTGGTTTTTCCTTCGGCGACTAATTTTAAAATTTCCTTTTCCCTTTTTGTTAACCTTGGAAGTGTAATTTCCGTATGGGATAGTTTATTGATAATTTGCTTGGTCTCGTTACAGAAAACAATATTTCCGGAAAGCGCACCTCTTAAACATTCTATAAGCTCATCTATAGAAGTGTTTTTTAGTAAATATCCACTCGCTCCGTTTTGGATACATTGCATGATAATACTTCTCTCAGATCGATTACTGAACATTATTACCGATGTATTGGGAGTTGTTTTTTTTATTTCATGGCAAAGTTCAATTCCGTTACAGTCGGGAAGAGTAATGTCTAAGAGAATAATATCTATAGTATGTTCCTTTATAAAATCAATGATTTCTGAACCTGTAGTGAAGCTTTGCGAAATATGAAAATACGACTGATTGCCAAGCATCATTTTTAAGCCTTCAATTACAATAGGGTGGTCATCTACAATGACAATATTTATTTTTTCAGTCTGCATGCGTATTAAGTTCAATGTTAATAGTTGTTCCTTCATTATCGGAACTGATTTCCATTTTTCCTTTCAGATAATCTACTCTGTTTTTGAGATTTCGAAGTCCAAGACTTTTCGTTTTTTCTGCACTGTTTTTTGCAAATCCTTTTCCGTTGTCTTCAATCGTAATGAAGAAGTTGTCCTCAGATTGTGAACATTGGAGTAAAATATTACTGGCTCCAGAGTGTTTTACTGCATTGGCTAAAAGTTCCTGTACAATTCTGTAAATATTAAGCTGAATATTAAGGGGTAATTTTTTCTCAATATTGATCGGCTGAAAATCAATATCAAGGTCTTTTCTGATATAAAAATCACAAAGATCATTTAAAGCAGTTTCCAGTCCGAAATTAAGTAAGGATTCGGGCATAAGGTTTCTGGCAACATGACGGAGTTCCCCCACAGAATTGTCAAGTTGTGACAAAATTCTGTAAAATTCTTTATCCTTTTCAGGATTGAGATGGTTGGAAGACCATGTTGAGAAATTAATTTTTACTCCGGCAAGCATTCCTCCCAAACCATCGTGAAGATCTCTGGCAATACGCTCTCTTTCTCTTTCTTCTCCTTCAAGTATCGCTTTAGTAAGGCTTAGTTCTTCTTTTTGTTTTATATCAGTGATTTTTTGCTGAAGATTGATTTCCTTTTGTTCAGATATTTTTTTGTTTTTTCGGTAGATAATAAAGAAGAAAATGAAAAAGATAATAAGAAGGAGTAATGCGAGGCTTAATCCCATCAAATAAGAGTTTTTCTTATTTACTTCCAGCTCTCTTTGTTTTTTTTCGGCATTCAGGTTTGCTATTTTTTTCTCTTTTTGTGCGGTATTAAACTTAGTTTCAATTTTATTGATCTCTAATTTTACACTTTCTGTATTCAGGCTGTCATTCAGTTTAGAATATTTTTGTTCCCACAGCAAAGCCTCCTTTGGATTTCCCATTTCTTGATTTAATAAAGAAAGCTGTTTGTAGATCGTTTTTTTATTATTGAGATCAGAAGCCAAAGATTGCTCTGCAAGGATATCTTCAAGCGTTTTCTTTGCTTCATCGTACCTTTTCAATTTTTTTAAAATATCATACTTATTGAAGTAGAACATCTGAGCCAACAAATTCTGACTGAATTTTGTAGAGTAAAAAATACCTTTCTGAATAACCGGTAAAGCTTCTTCATTTCTTTGTTTGGTGATTAGGTAAAGCGTTTTTCCATAATAATAAAAAGCATTGGCTGAAGATTCAGGGTAGGGCTGTATCAGTTTTTCGGCTTTATCGAGAAACTTTTTCGCTTCATCACCTTTCGCCTGATAACAGAAATTACTGGCTGAATTTAAGTAAGTATAAAACAATTCAGCAGAATAAGGATATGACTTTTCTAAGATTGCCAACGCTTTCTTATTATAGTTTCCTGCCTTCTCAAATTCTGCATTATAGGTAAGAATAATGGCAAGCTGAGTATATAGAAAACCTAGGCTTTTGTTGTTTTCATACTTCTCAACCAAAGGAATACTTTTCTCAAGGATTGTTTTCAGCAAAAACGGGTATCCTTCTTTATTTTTTTGTGTTACTCCGTAATTATACCATGCGAGAGCTTGTAAAAAAGCTGATTCTTCGGTTTTAAATTTGGATAATTCTTTAATAGAACGCTGATAAGAAAGTGCTGCTTTTTCTTTATCATGATCTAAGTTATATTGCCCCTCAAAATAATAATATTTCGCAAGAAGGTAAGGTTTGTTTTTAGTCAGTTTTTTTGCCTGTTCCAGATATTTCTTGCTGAGAGAAGAATCTGTATTTCTAAAATAATTAGATAAAAGAAAAGCAGATTCAGTAATAGACTGAGTATTTCCTTTAGCACTCACTACATTTTTTAAACTATCTATATAAGGTTTTTCATTGAGTGGAATGATCTGTTGAGCCTGTAACGTAAAAGATATTAATATACTTAAGAAAATAAGTAGCCTATTCATGAGTGTTGATTCGGTGGTTTGAAACGATAATTTTATAAAACGCCCAATTTACCTAAAAAAAACAGCATAAAAAATACCTTGTTTTAGGTATAAAAAAATACTTGTTTTTTAGGATTGATAGATTTTGCATCTACTGATAGCTTTGCAGGTATCAAATCACTAATTATAGAATATTTAACTAAAGTAGCAAAATTTAACAAAAAAACTTATGAAAAAAATGAAATTCGTTCATGTCTTAAAAGGAACTTTTCTAGCATTAATGGCAACTATGCTTATTGGTTTAGTCTCATCTTGTAAAAATGATGACGACGACGATATTCCGGGAGCCGGCAAATCTCATAAAGTTGTTTTTAAAGCAATAGCTTCCTCAGGAAGTGATATCGACGTTGCTGTTTATGGAATCGATGGAAATCCTACAACAGCATCCAGTCTTAGTGGAACCACTTGGACAAGCCCGGAAGTTACTTCTGAAGCCGGTGCTTACGGTGCAAATGTTGCGGTAGGTGCTACAGGAGTAAATGCATCATCTACTTTAAAAGTTCAAATCTGGGTAGATGGAGAATTGAAAAAAGAAGGAACATCTAGCGGCCAGGTTTTATCAGCTTCAGCTTCTTATACTTTCTAAAAAAATACATAAAAAATACAGAGTTTTTGATGAAAAAAAGCGGCGAGATTTATCTCGCCGCTTTTTGTATATATCTTTTGTAAAGATTAAATCACTTTTACAATGAAGTAGCTTTTCTTTCCTTTTTGTAAAAGAAGGAATTTTCCGTCAATTAAATCACTTTCATTAGCAGTATACACTTCATTTACCTTTTGTTTGTTGACAGAAATTGAATTTCCTTTCAATTCTCTTGCCGCTTCACTTTTAGACTTTAAAAAACCTGATTTTTCAGAAAGAAGATCTACGATATTTACTCCTAAAACATCATCTTTTGCCACTTCTTTTTGAGGAACTCCATCGAAAATTTCAAGGAAAATTTCTTCATCAAGACTTACAAGATCTTCAGCAGTTGAACGTCCAAAAAGAATTTCAGAAGCCTTCAATGCTTTTTCATATTCTTCTCTTCCGTGAACCCATACTGTTACTTCTTCAGCCAATTTTTTCTGAAGTTTTCTTTCGTGGGGAGCTGTTTTATGTTCTTCAATTAAAGCGTCAATTTCTTCTTTACCTAAGAAAGTATAGAATTTGATGAATCTTTCTGCATCGGCATCCGTAGCATTCAACCAGAATTGGTAGAATTTATAAGGTGAAGTTTTCTTTTTGTCTAACCAATAGTTTTCTCCACTCTCAGATTTTCCAAATTTAGAACCATCTGCTTTGGTAATCAAAGGAACGGTTAATGCAAATGCCTCTCCCTGAGCTTTTCTTCTGATTAATTCAGTTCCTGTCGTGATATTTCCCCACTGATCAGAACCTCCCATCTGAAGCTTGACATTATTATTCTGGTATAAATGTAAAAAGTCATACCCTTGAATCAATTGGTAAGTAAATTCCGTAAAACTCATCCCATCTGCACCGGATTCTCCTGAAAATCTTTTCTTCACAGAATCTTTCGCCATCATATAATTTACGGTAATATTTTTCCCTACATTTTTCGCAAAATCAAGGAAAGAAATATTTTTCATCCAGTCGTAGTTGTTCACCAATTCTGCCTTATTGGTTTCATTTCCTTCAAAATTTAAAAATCTTGAAAGTTGGTTTTTCAAACAGTCAACATAGTGAAGAAGGGTAGCTTCATCCAACAGGTTTCTTTCTGCAGACTTTCCTGAAGGGTCACCAATCATTCCTGTAGCACCGCCAACCAAAGCAATTGGCTTATGACCGTGCTGTTGAAAATGTGCCAAAATTTTGATCTGAATAAGACTTCCGATATGTAAAGAATCTGCGGTAGGATCAAAACCGATATAGGCTGTTGTCATTTCCTTATCCAGTTGCTCATCCGTTCCGGGCATCATGTCGGCAAAAAGCCCGCGCCATTTCAGTTCTTCAATAAAAGAGTTCATTATTTTCTGCTTTAAAATTTAATGTGCAAAGATAAGAAATTCAATAGGAAAGGAATAAATACTGAGCATAAAATGTACAGTTCTTGATAATATATATTTAAATAATCAATCTGAAACCGATACATCTGCATTTTTGCGGATATGGAACAAATCAGTTATATTTGTTAGTAATGAACGACGAACAATTATTCCTGCTTATTGCTAAAGCTAAAGAAAAAGACCAGAAAGCTCAGACCAAGCTTATCAACATCTTTTGGGTTGATACTTTTTCTTTTGTGATGAAAAAGGTAATGGATGAAAATGATGCAGATGAAATCACGGTGAATGTTTTCTCAAAAGTTCTGTCTAAACTGGATATGTACGATCCTCATTTTCAGTTTAAAACCTGGGTGTTGACGATTGCTCAAAATACAATCATTGATTTTTGGCGAAAAAAGGCAAGAGAAAATCAGGATCCGACGGAGAATCTGGATGAAGTAAAAAACCAGTACGCAAAATCTCCTGAAGAATTAATGATCTCCGATGAAGAGCAAAAGAAAATCATTAAAACAATCGAATCTTTAGACGCCAATTATCAGGATATTATCCGATTAAGATTCTTTGAAGAAAAAAGCATTAAAGAAATTGCGGAAGAACTGGGAATTTCTGTTGCCAATACCAAAGTCCGCGTGATGCGTGCAAAAAAAGTCTTGGCAGAATTGCTGAAAAACAATGAGTTTGAGGATAATTAATGAGAAAGACTCTTATAATAAATCGAGGTCTTATTAATCCATTCAGATTGTCATTCCGTAGGAATCTAGGCTTATTTACTAGCTATTAAATTTAAATGGCTGCTTAGATTCCTACGGAATGACAAAGGAAAAGTCGAAATTTTACTTTTAATTACAAATAAACTTTTTCCTTAGTTTTAGGAAGCACAATTTCTATTCTTTCCTTCTCATTTCTATTTTGAAGATTTAATTTTATTCCTTTTTTAATAAAGACTTCTTTTTTAGAACTTCCATATTCCTTCGTATTTTCAACTTCCTTATCAAAATTGATTTGTCCTGTTGAGAGATTAAAATCAACATCCGTCCAGTATTCTTCAGGTTTTCCGCTGCTTGATGAATGACCTATCAGTTCAAAATGCCCGTTCTGAAACCTGTATTTATCCGTATATCCCCATTTCCAGCTGCTTCCTCCGGCTTGGGTAATCAATAAAATTCCTTTTTCAATCTGAGTATCCTGATAAGGGTCGCCCATCATTCCACCTTCGCCGCTTTTAAGAACAGCATTTATTGATTTTTCTAAAATGGTCCACTTTCCGTTTACTTTTTGCAGAATTTGAATTTCACGGATGGTTCCGAAATCGGTGCTGTCTTTGGTATTGTAAATAATAACTTTTTCAGGAATTTTGTCACCGTCAAGATCACCATCAACGGTTTCCATGATTGTTGAACCTTGGGGTTGGAATTCTTTTTGTGCAAAACAAAATGTTCCGAAAACCAAGGATAGGATGCAGAATGTCGTCTTCATAAAATATTTTGAGTTTTAAAATTACAAAATTATCTGTTTCATCAATGTCGGTCTTTGATTGTTTCGATAAAAAAATCACTAACTTTGAACCTCAATTTGAGAAATAAATGGAAAATTTAGTTCAAGATACTACCGTTCAAAAACCAAAATGGATTCGTGTAAAACTTCCTACCGGAAAGAATTACAGAGAATTAAGAACCTTGGTTGATAAATATAAATTAAATACGATTTGCCAGAGTGGAAGCTGTCCGAATATGGGTGAATGTTGGGGAGAAGGAACAGCGACTTTCATGATCTTAGGAAATATCTGTACAAGAAGCTGCGGATTTTGCGGGGTAAAAACCGGAAAGCCTATGGATGTGAACTGGGATGAGCCTGAAAAAGTAGCACGTTCTATCAAGTTAATGAAAATCAAACATGCGGTCCTGACTTCTGTTGACCGTGATGACTTGAAAGATATGGGTTCTATTCTTTGGGGAGAAACTGTAAATGCAGTAAGAAGAATTTCTCCGGGAACCACAATGGAAACATTGATTCCTGATTTTCAGGGGATTACAAAACACCTGGACAGAATGGTAGAAGTTGCTCCTGAAGTGATTTCTCACAACATGGAAACGGTAAAACGTTTGACAAGAGAAGTAAGAATTCAGGCGAAATATGAAAGAAGTCTTGAAGTGCTGAGATATTTAAAAGAAGCAGGTCAGAGAAGAACAAAAACCGGTGTAATGCTTGGTTTAGGTGAAACCAGAGACGAGGTTTTTCAGACGATTGAAGATATCAGAAATGCGAATGTAGATGTCATTACTTTAGGACAATACTTACAGCCGACAAAGAAACACCTTCCTGTAAAAAAATTCATTACTCCGGAAGAGTTTGATGAGTTTGGAGATTTTGCAAGAAGCTTAGGGTTCAGACACGTTGAAAGTTCACCTTTAGTAAGAAGTTCTTACCACGCAGAAAAACATATTCATTAAAAAATACAATCGCTTCAGAAATGAAGCGATTTTTTATTCATATAGAGTTGGCTTAATACTGCATCCTTGTTATTCTGAATAAAGTAAAGCGTAATGAAGAATCTGTAAAAAAATCTTTAGATTACTCCTTTGTCGGAATGACACTTATATAGACTCAACAATATTACTCAGATGTTTTTTCTTGAATTCTGAAGGCGTTTTTCCTGTATGATGTTTGAATAATTTATTGAAATAAGAAAGACTTTCAAATCCAACATGAAAACAAACTTCCGTCACGGAATAATCTTTTAACAAGAATATTTGCGCCTGATTGATTCTGTAATTATTGACAAAATCGGTAAAGGTCATATTGGTTTGTTTTTTAAAATAGCGACAAAAAGCGGGAGTGCTTAAACTTACTGTTTGCGCGATCTCATTTACATTTGGCTTTTTATCATAATTCTCGTGAATATAACTGTAAATTGTTCCCATTCTGATTTTATCATTCAAGAACCATTTTATTCGGG
Source organism: Chryseobacterium taiwanense (assembly GCF_000813825.1). Classification (GTDB taxonomy): domain Bacteria; phylum Bacteroidota; class Bacteroidia; order Flavobacteriales; family Weeksellaceae; genus Chryseobacterium; species Chryseobacterium taiwanense. The sequence goes on along the minus strand of NZ_JWTA01000021.1, from coordinate 102,939 downwards.
TGTCTTCGCTATTCAGTTCCTTTACTTCGGTAGAATGGGCAAGAATCTGTAAAATTTCCATCAAACCTATTAAAGATTCGAAAGTATTTTTATCCTTAATGCTGTGAAGCTTTTCCACCACGGTTTGTTTTGTTTTTCCTGAAAAAGAAAGACCAAGATGAGATTTTTCCAATAATTTTTTGATCGTTTCGAATTCGGGAATGCTAAGAATGAGATCATGGAGAAAATTTTCTCTCATCTGTAAAACCAGCTGTTTACATTCGGTTTGAATTCCATAATCAAAGTTAAGATGGGGAACATTGGATCCTATTAACAGCAGATCACTGTCTACAAAGCTGGAAATATCTTTACCTACGTGACGGATTCCCTTTGAAGCTTCTACATAAACAAGCTCAATTTCAGGATGATAATGCCAGAAGAAGCAGTTTTTAAGTGAAGGAGAAAAAAGCTTGAAAGACTTATCTTTTTCAAATTCTATTATTTCTTTCTGAATTTTCATTTTGTCCTGATTTGATTATTTAAGAGTATAAAATTAATAAAAAAGGTTAATATGGAGCAAATTAATATCATCAGAGTGGAGGTGAAAACCATATTTTCTGTCGATTTTTGCATTTTCAAATTAGAATCGGGTGTTGTCATCGGTTCTTTCAAAAAATTCAAAAAAGGTTTAGATATATGGGATTGGATAAAAGAATTTTGCCGCTTGCGATAGGAGGGTTAGGAATCGGGACTACAGAGTTTACGGTAATGGGCTTACTTCCTGATATTGCAAAATCACTTCAGATTTCTATTCCTGAAGCAGGACATTTAATTTCTGCTTATGCGATGGGAGTTGTAATTGGAGCGCCTATTTTAATTGGGTATTCTGTAAAATTTCCTCCTAAAAAAGTGTTGATTGCATTGATGGTAATTTTTACCTTGTTTAATGCTTTATCAGCAATCGCACCTGATTATACAACGATGTTGATTATCAGATTTCTGTCCGGATTGCCACATGGAGCATTTTTCGGGGTGGGAACGGTGGTTGCCGCTAGAATGGCGGGGAAAGGAAAAGAAGCCTTCTATATTTCTTTAATGTTTACCGGACTTACAGTTGCGAATCTTGCGATGGTTCCGTTGGTGACTTATATCGGTCATACCTTTCACTGGAGATGGTATTTTGCAATTGTTGCGGTAATTGGATTATTAACGTTAATCTCTCTAAAACTCTGGCTTCCTGTCCTGGAAAGAAAAGAAGACAGTCACTTTTTAGAAGAACTGAAATTCCTTAAAAGCAGACAGTCATGGCTGGTTCTGCTGATCACAGCAATAGGTTTTGGAGGATTGTTTACATGGTTCAGTTATATTACGCCTTTAATGACCATTGTAGCAGGAATTAAAGAAAGTCAGATGGCTTATGTAATGGTTCTTGCAGGAGGAGGAATGGTGGTAGGAAATCTGGTTGGAGGTTATATTTCCGACAGAATGAGCCCGGAAAAGACGTGTATACTATTGATATTTTTAATGATGTGTGCTTTGGCAGGTGTATTTTTCTTTTCAAACAACCAAACCACAGCATTAATCTTGACATTTGTTTGTGGAGCTTTATCCATGTCGGTTTCGGCGCCGATCAATATCATGATGATGAAAGCAGCGCCTAAAAGTGAAATGATGGCGGCAGCGTTTATGCAGGCAGCGTTTAATATTGCAAATGCGATGGGAGCTTTCTTGGGAGGTATTCCTTTAGAAAAAGGGTTGTCATTTAATTATCCGTCATTGGTAGGAGTGGGAATGACATTCATCGGATTGATGATTGCTTTAAGATATAAATACTTGTATGGTTCACAACAGCGAGACGAAGATGATCTTGCTATGGAATGTGTACCGTCTGATAAATAAAAAAAGAGAAGCAAATTTTGCTTCTCTTTTCTTTTATGGTAGATCATGCTTCTACTTCGTTGCCATTTTTGCACCAATATAGGGCATTGTACAGGTTTTCTTTTGGAAAAGATTTGAATTCTCCGGGCATCAGAACACTGAAAATATCTGTGAAATTCTGAATTCCTTTTTCATCGGTGACAATGGCGGCTCTATTCCAATTAATTAAATTTTTTAATCCTAAAAGCACATCTTCAAACCAGGCTCCTATCGTAAAATTATCAATATCTGTATCTAAATAAAGCAAATAATTCAGTTGATGAAAATGCTCTACTTTGGCTTTTACTATGGGAAACACAAGGTTTTCAAAATCTTCTTTCGTTACTTCTCCTGTTACATTGAATGCTGCAACATTTTCCGGAGCTTCTGGGATAATCGTTATCATATTGTTATTATTTAGTGATTTGATGTTGGATTTTAACAACAAAAATTAAACCATTATTTAATTTTAATAAAAATGAAAAGGCTTGATTGTTGATACTATAAAGAAAAAATAATCTTGTGGATCTTAAATCAAACGAACCTTTCTGGCTTTTAAAAAATGGATTGCTACAATCGTATCCTTCATTGAAATCTGATGAAGAATGTGATGTTTTAATTATCGGTGGCGGAATTACGGGAAGTTTAATTGCCCATCAAATGGTAAAAGACGGTTATAAAACAATTCTTATTGATAAACGGGAATTGTGCAATGGAAGTACTTCAGCAACGACTTCAATGCTACAATATGAAATTGACATTCCTCTTTATGAATTGATCGGACAAATAGGAGAGAAGGGAGCTGTAGAAAGTTATAAAGCCTGTTCTGATGCTATTGATAGGATTGAAAAACTAACCAAAGAAATTAAATCTGATGCCGGATTCAAAAGAAAGGAATCTCTGTACTTTGCTTCAAAAAAGAAAGATACGGACTGGTTAAAAAAAGAATTTGTGGCCAGAAAAAATGCAGGTTTCAAAGTGAAATGGCTGGAAGCTGATGAGATTGTAAAAAGATTTGGTTTTGAAAATACATATGGCGGGATTTTATCAAAACAGGGCGCAAGTATTGATGCCTTTAAGTTTGCTCATGAATTATTCGAAGTGAATACCCGAAAAGGACTGAAGATCTATGACAAAACTGAAATGATAAGAGTGGAATATCATAAAGGTTTTAATATTATCACGGTAGATTCAGGTTTTAAGATTAAAGCAAAGAAAATAATCTATTGTATTGGCTATGAAAGCAAAAATATGATCAAAGAAAATTTTGTTGACCTGAAAAGTACTTATGCGATTGTTTCGGAAGTGGCACCGGAAAAGTATAAAAATATCGGAAACACGTTGGTTTGGAATACAAATGATCCATACATGTATATGCGTACCACAGATGATGACAGATTGCTGATTGGAGGAGGCGATGAAGATTTTTATGATGCGAAAAAACGGGATGCTCTTTTAAATAAAAAAGAAAAAGAAATTCTCAGAACCTTAAAGAAAATAAAACCCGATTACCAGTTCTATACAGATTTTGTCTGGGCCGGAACTTTTGGCGAAACAAAAGACGGACTTCCGTATATCGGAACCCATGAAAAGTTTAAAAATTCCTATTTCGTGCTTGGTTTTGGAGGCAACGGAATTACTTTTTCTGTAATAGGAATGGAAATGGCTTCCCTGTTTCTGAAAGGTAAAAAACATCCGCTTTCAAAGTATTTTCAATTTAAAAGATAGGTTTCGGCGGCGGCAAAGCCGCCGAAACTTTAAAGCCTGCAGATTCGGCAAGATCTCTAACATTATAAACTATATCCGTTTTTCTTAGCCAGTTCAAGAACCGATTTTTCTATGGCTTTTCCAAGATCATCAGCATCTGTGTTTCCTCTTTTTTTCATCTCTTCATCAATGAAAGTCTGACGTTTCTTAGACAATTCTTCAATTTCTTTCTGGATTTTTTCACGTTCGGCAGATTTTGCAGCAACAGCTTTGGTGATTTCTTCTTTGCTCTTACCTTTCAGCTCTTTCGGAAGTTCCTCTGCTTTTACCGATGACATGAAATTAGCATCCTTTTCAGCACGGTCTACCAGATCCCAATGATCATTTTTGTAAGCATTTTTTTTAGATTTGGCAACCGCTCTTTCTACCCCATTAGAAACAGATTGGGCTTCTGCATTTCTGTCCTGTGCAGCCTGCTTTACCTTGTATTCTGAACCATGACTTCCGTAATAGATATAGGTGTCATTCAGCTTCGTATTGCATTCTGAAATTTTGATATCATAAGGCGTTTCAATATAAATTACCTTTCTGTCACTGTCGATATTAAAGTATTTTCCGTCTCCGAGTGAAGCTCCGTTTTGCCAGAAAGTCTGTATACCTTCATTTCTGTCACCACAGAAAATCGTATTCGTGTAAATATTCTTTCTTTTTGCACTTGAGATCACCTCTTTGTAATTAATCTTTCCTTGATCGAAAGATTCATTTCCGGCAATATAGATCAGCTTCATGCTTTTTTCATTTCCATCCCAGTTAAGGTTCATGGCAGCATCACGAATGACCGCTCCACAATACTCACTTCCTCCATTAGTTCTTAAAGCAAACAGTTTTTCAGAGATTAGATCCAAATCCTGGGTAAGCGGTGCAACCTGACGGATATAATTTTCATCCTGAAGTCCGTCATTTCCGTATTCGTACAAAGCAATCTCAACTTGTGGAGCCTTTCCGCTGTATTTCAGGGTAGTCAGCGTATTTACAATATTCCATAATCTGGATTTCGCCTGATCGATTAATCCATCCATACTGTTTGAAGTATCCAAAAGCAAAGCGACCTGGATTTTATTCTCTTTACTTACTGCTGTTGAACCTTGATTGTTCTGAACAATGGTACGTTGTGAAGGCTCTTTACATCCTCTTATTGGTGAAGTCTGTGCATTTAAAAAAGCAACTGTTCCAATGGTTAATGCTAACGTTTTAATAGGTATCATGATTTTGTGTTTAAAGAATTTCGTATTTTGTTTTGATGCTGTATTTTAGCTTGATGTTTTCGATGTTTTCAAAAGAATAATCGATTCCTGTATCTGCGGCTTCCAGTTGTATATTGCTTACTCTTGCAGCTTTGTAGGAAGCTGGAATAACGGTATCGCTTGTATAATCTTCAATTTCTACGATTTCAAGAGGAGCTCCTGTTTTTTTGTTGATACTTTCCAACAGATAATCTGCTTTCTCTTTGGCAGCTTTTAACGCATTGATCTTTACGGTTTTTCTGAAATCGGCGATCTTTGTGTTTTTAATTTCAGCAATACTGATATTGCTTACCCACTTTTGATTAAGGTTTTCAAACAAATTGCCCATGTCGGTCGCTTTGTTCACTTTAAACTGAAATCCTTTTGCAAAAGTCTTTTTAAAATAAATATTCTGATACATCGATTTGAACTTGATGTCTTCGTTTTTTACCCCGTTGCTTTTTAGGATTTCAAATAATTTTTTTTCGTTGGTGGCAAGATCATTCTTGTTGTCGCCTTTTATTCCGATACTGAAAATAATTTCATCCGGTTCCACTTCCATTTCTGCAACTCCGGTTACTTCAATGGCATTTTTCTTTACTTCCTGTGCATTCGCAAAACTTGCTAGTGTAAAGAATCCGATCAATAAAAAATGTGTAAGTTTCATAATGTCCTGTTTAAATTTCTAAAGTAAAATTACCCTAAACAGAAACTGAAATTTGGCAGACTTGGTGAACTGAGGTTTTCACTTGGTGAAAGAAATAAGAATGAAAGTAAAAGCTAATCCACCAAAATATGGAATCTATCCTGTAATGCATTCATTCCCTTACCGTCAACAGCTTTAGCCTTTATGATCCGATCATTAAAAGAAAAAATAATCGTATTGTCTTTCTGATTTTTCATGAGTAAATGTTTTGAAATATGATGTTGATCATCTTCAATAATGATGTGCTGATCAAATGAAATCTCATAATGAAACGAAATCATCTTGTCTGAAGATTTTTCCATGAAGATCAGATAATGATCCTTGTGAAAAAAAAGATATTTATAGGAAGTGTCAGATGAGGTGACTTTGTAGGCTCCTGTTAAACCCAAAGAATCTTTTTTGCCTTCCGAATTCAAATCATTATTAAAATAGGGTATTGCGATTTTGATGAAAATAAATCCTAAAATCAGAACCTTAAAAAAAGTTGTATAAGGTAGAAATAAAGGACGGTCAAAAAAAGTTTGATCCCGGAAACAGATCATGGTAAGAATAAGTTTCCATCCGTTTTTTCTTACGAGAAAAATGCTCATTCCAAGTAAGATCAGTGAAAAGAATTTCACAGAAATATCAAAGCTGATATTGATGATAGATACCTGAATGAAACAAATGACAGTCAATAATAATCCTGAAAACCGGGATCGTCTGAATAATAATAAAATGCCCGATAAAAGTTCGATAGAACCTATGATTGTGTTATACATCTTAGATGTTCCCATTGTACTCCAAAACAGAATGTCTTTATCCAGATTTCCCAGTCGGGTAAACAAAATATTAGATTCAGGTTCTGGAAACTGGGTTTTAAAAATCTTATCGATACCATATTTGATCAGAATTACAGCAAGATACATTACACATACATATTCTGTAATCGATAAAAAACGACTGATCCAGTTTTTCTTTATCAAACAGCTGAAAATAATGGAAGTAAACAGGAGAATAATCAACAATACCAACATCGAATAACTATCCGAACTGAAATCGAGTCTTACATTCTTTTTACTGGAAACTATTTTTAGTAAAAATTGAGTGCTCCTTCTGAAAACAAATTGAGTGAATTTCCGTTGAAAATCATTTAAGAAATTCAACGGAAAAAAAATAATAAACTGCCGAAAAAAAACACCGATAAAAGTATTTATTTTCTTTGCCATTTGTAATTTAGGTATATGGTGATAATCTTAACGGGATCTTCTATAAACCACTACAAAAGCCAATACTGCAACGCTTATCACAAGATAATACAGCATATCTACTTTAGATTTAACGCTATTTATTTTTGCGGTTTTTACAGTCTTTTTAGCGGGAAGAGGCTTATACTGTTTTGTTTTTTTGTCATACTTTAGAAAGACAGTGCTGTCGAGATCGTTCTCAAAATTATAATTTCTCTTGAGTAGGTTCTTTACACTGTCTATATTCTGGCTGGAAAAAATAGGATGATTATATACCGTATCTCTTCCGGGGTTCCATTTTTCGATATTGGAAGTTCTTTTGTTTTTACGGAGTACCGAAGTTACAATCACGCTTTTCTTATCATCAATGATAATTACACTGTCTAATTTTGAATTGATAATATAGGGTTCCGGTCTTATTCCGAGATTTGAATAATTGGTATTGTAGCTGTCCTCTGCAATACTTTTTTCGAAATATTCCATATTTCCGCTATGGCTTTTATATGAAATTAATTTGGTTTGAGCGAATGAATGACCACTCAAAAGTAACAGGGTAAAATGAATTAAAAAAGATAGATTTTTCATAAGTAGTGAGATTAAATGATGTCACAAACTTAGTTTCATAATCAAAAGAAGAAGTTGTAGACTTGGTGAAACGGAGCTTTCACTTGGTGAATTACAGGAAATAAAAAAACAGTTCGGAAAGAACTGTTTTATCGGTTGGTAAGAATAATCGATTTACCGTGTCGGGTGACGAGTTTCTTGACGTCGGAGAACAATTTTGTCTTGATAATAAGTTCATCCTGATGTTCCGAAATAGTGTAGGTGTTTGAAGTGAAAAGAGCATCATTAATATAATGCTCAAATAATTTCGTAGAATCAGAATGGTTGACGGAATAGAAATCAACTTTGTAATCATCAATTCCCGTTTGGTAAAACTTATAAATGATTTTTTCATTGAGATCGCTGGAAATGATCTTGGTTTCAATGAAATCACTTTGTTCAAGAAACGAACAATTCTGTAAGAATAATACAGGTAGTAAGAAAATGTAAAAATGTTTTTTCATATTTGATGGGTGTGTTTACAAATTTAATTAATCTTAATGTATTGATTGTTAACGGTATTTGAATTAATGTTAAGGTTTTGAAACTGGATTGTTAAATTTGAACTATAGCACAAACTTAGTCTCAGAATGAAGGCAGGAAAAGGCAAACTGGGTGAAAGGTGAATTTCACTTGGTGAATAGTTTTTGGGCAAACTCTATATATGTATATCTTTGTTTTATGAAAATGCTTCGACTTTTTATTATTTTTTTGTTCATGATTGTTGGGAATACAATGTATTCTCAAAACAAAGAACGTGCTGTTGAAGAAGTTCAGTCAGAAAGTAAAAAATTGAAAAAAGCATTTAGCAGTCGGGATGAAAGCGCACAGGCAGATTCTTACTACAATATTGCAGAAACCTTTTTCAATGACGGAAATTTTCCGAAAAGCGAAGAATATTACATAAGAGCTAAAAATATCTATGAAAAGCTTAATGACAAACCCAATATTGAAAAAGTAAGCCGAAAATTGGCTCAGTCGCAGGAAAAACAGAACAAAATTACGCCTGCGATCAATAATTACAGTAGAGCAGCCCAAATGAGTTTTACCGAGAAAAGTAAACAGGTAAATTCCAACGATGCGGCAAGACTTTCAACGAATTCTCCGGAAGAGAAAGCGGCAGTAATTCAGAATAATATTCAGATTAACGAAAAGGAGAAAGATAAAGGAGATTTGGCGGCAAATTACAGCCAAATGGCGGATGTGAATATTGAACAGAAAAATATCCCGAAAGCCGAAGAAAATTTGAACAACGCTTACAAAGTCTCAAGACAAGCAGCACCGCAACAGGCGTTGGAAATCAGTCAGAAACTAACAGATTTGTATGTCGGAAATAAAAATTTCGACAAAGCTATTGAAGCTAAAAAAGAAGTCTTAAAAGAAGCTTTTGTAAAAGACAATTCTCAGGAAAAAGTAAATCAGATTCAAGAGCTTGCAGACATTTATATCAAAAAAAATGATACCGATGAAGCTATTACTTTATTAAAAAATGCGTACAAAATTTCCCTTGAAAAAGGTCATACGCTGGAAGCTCAAAAAAGTGTAAAAAAACTTGATAGTTTATATAATATTTCTCAAAATACAGACGCATCGGTTCTGTTGTACAGGGATTTTTTAGGGAAATTACCCGATCTGGTTTCTAAGGACAGAAGTCTGGTTGATCAGAAAGTACTGGAAGATACAGAAGAAAGAATCTCTCAGCTTGAGAAGGAAAAAGAGCTGAAAGATGAGCTAATCCGTAAGAAAAATGTTTTCAATTATAGTTTGATTGGAGCTTTACTTGTTTTAATAGCATTGATTGTTTTTATTTTTAGAACTCTGAAAAAAGTTCAGATTAAAAACAAAAAAATTGCTTTGCAGTCGCTCAGACGAGAGATGAATCCGCATTTTATCTTTAACAGTCTGAATTCTGTGAATCATTTTATTGCAACCAATAATGAATTGGAAGCCAATCAATATTTAACCAAGTTTTCAAAGCTTATGCGAGGTGTAATGGAAAATTCTACGGAAGATTTTATTCCCTTTCAGCAGGAACTGGATTTGCTTCAAAACTATTTGGCATTAGAAAAAACTCGATTTTCAGATAAATTCGATTACGAAATTGAGGTCGATGAAAGTTTAAATACCCAAAGTCTTAAAGTTCCCGGGATGTTAGTACAGCCTTTTTTGGAAAATGCGGTTTGGCACGGATTACGATACAGAGAAAACAAAGGTTTTTTAAAGCTAAGCTTCAAAAAAGAAAAGGAATATTTAAAAATCACCATCGAAGACAACGGAATCGGGATTGAAGAAAGTAAAAAACAAAAAACACAACATCAAAAAAATCGCGAAGGTCGCGGAATGAAAAATACCTTGGAAAGAATCACTCTTTTGAATGATCTATACCATCAGGAAATTCAGTGTAAGATCACTGATAAAAAGATTGAACAAGGAGTTTTTGTGGAAATTTCGTATAAACTGATTAATAAGTAGTTTAAAGTCTGCAACCTATAATCTACCACCTATAACCTAAAAAGAATATGAAAATAAAATCCATAATCGTAGACGACGAAGCTATTGCAAGAGATGTTTTAAGAAATTATCTCACAAAATACTGTCCGCAAGTTGAGATTTTGGGGGAGGCAGAAAACATTAAAGAAGCCGTTCCTTTAATTGCAGAAAAGCAGCCTCAATTGGTTTTTCTCGATGTAGAAATGCCTTTCGGAAATGCTTTTGATGTATTGGAAGCGACAAAAGATTTTTCTTATGAAACCATTTTCATTACAGCGTTTTCCCAATATTCTTTACAGGCTTTGAATAAATCGGCGAGTTATTATATTTTAAAACCCATCGATATTCAGGAACTGATCTTAGCCGTAAACAAAGTAGCCGAAAGTTTGGAAAGTAAAGAAGAACTTAACCGAAATAAAATTCTTCTTGAAAATCTTAAGCTAAAACCCGAAAAACAGCAGCTTATTCTTCCTACTTTACAAGGTTTTGATGTGGTGAAAACAGAAGATATTGTAAGACTTCAGGCAGATGGAAACTTCACTCAGGTTTATCTTACAGACGGTTCCAAGAAAATGGTATGCAGATTTCTGAAACACTTTGATGATCTGTTGGAGAATCCTTTTGTCAGAGTTCATCGTTCACATATCGTCAATACCAGTTTTGTGAAATCATATCATAAAAGCGGAACAGCAACGCTTTCTGACAATACAGAGATTGAAGTTTCAGGAAGTTTTAAAGACAATTTTCTGAAAGTTTTTTCATAATTTTTTTGTAATGTTTTCCCTTAGAATCTTAGCTGAGTGAAACGTCTTTGCGACTCAAAAATTATTAATGATCAAGAAAAGTCCTTGCGCTCTTTGTGTTAAAAATAAAAGTAATCCAATTGAAAACTTGTAAGGCATCATTTTTGAACTTTTCATCATAACCACACAAATTTTGTTATTATGAAAACCTTTCAAAAAATTGCTATTCCGGTTTCAATAGGCGTTTTAGGCTTTATTCTTTTCAAATCATGCTCTGTAGGAATTCCTAAAGGAGCAACTGCCGTTAAGAATTTTGATGAAGATCGATATCTTGGAAAATGGTATGAAATTGCCCGTTTCGATTACAAATTCGAAAAAGATATGGATAATGTAACGGCTACTTACTCTAAAAATCCAAACGGAACCATTCGTGTAGATAATAAAGGGTATGATTATGTCAAAAAAGAATGGAAGGAATCTATTGGTGAAGCCAAATTCGTAAAAGATGCATCAGAAGCACGTTTAAAAGTTTCCTTTTTCAAACCGATTTGGGCTGGTTATAATGTGTTGGATATTGATGATAACTATCAATATGCTCTAATTGTGGGAAGCAGTTTGAAATACCTTTGGATTTTATCCAGAACCAAAGAAATTCCTGAAAGCATTCGCCAACGCTTTTTAGAAAAAGCGAAAAAATTGGGGTACAATACCAACGAATTAATCTGGGTAAAACATAATTAGTTCATTATAAAAAATTCCCCTTCTTTGAAGGGGTGGATTTTTGCGAAAGCAAAAAGACGGGGTAGTTTCATTATACTGTGAAACAACTCAATTCATATATTTTGTCATTCTGAACGAAATAAAATGAAGTGAAGAATCTGTTTCAATTACAGAGATTCTTCAATACGCTTCGCTTCTTTCAGAATGACAAAATAAGCTCCTAATTCAGCGCTTTATACTCTTTCCATTCCTCAAAACGATGATCGATGAGCTGTTTCATGAGATCATAATTTTCGTAGGTATCTTCAATATGATAAAAAGTTTCATATTCATAATCATATTCCTCGGCTTTCGTATCAAAAAGATTGATGAAATCATCAGCAAATGAACTGAACTTATTTCCAAAATCGGTGTCATCTGCATAATAATCTTTGGCAAAATGATTTCCCAGATCATTTAAATCATCTTCGGAAAACTTTTCATCCAAGGTATTCATTACAAACTCTGCACCTGTAATTTCCCTTCTTTTTAATTTTTCTATTTCCTCATTTGCGTCTTCCTTCAATTCATCGGAGATTAAATCGTGATTAATGCACCAGTTCAGAAACATTCCTGTATGGGTTGCTCCGTTTTTTTCAGGAAGACCTTCAGGAAAATCACCACCATAATGCCATGAAGCATCATCATATTTAGACATACTCTATAATTTTCGCCAAAAATAGAAAAAATCAATTTATATTGCCCGTGATATAGAATTTTCCGTCATTTGTAAAAAATATTTTTTCGAAAATACATATGGAAAATGCTGTTCTGATTACTATTGGTGACGAAATCCTTTCCGGTAATACGATTGATACCAATTCTAACTTCATTGCTACTGAACTTAAAAATATAGGAATTAAAGTTTCTCAGATTTTCACCATTTCAGATGAAATAGAAACGATTAAAAATGCTATTGCATCAGCTTTTGAAATGGGTGATTTAATTATCACTACAGGTGGTTTAGGCCCTACAAGAGATGATAAAACGAAGAAAGCGATCGCCGAATTTTTCAATGATGAAATTGCGTTGGATGAGGCAACTTTTAATCACCTTAAAAATTATATGGAAAGACGCGGCCGTCTGGAAATTCTGGAGAGAAATCGCGAACAGGCTTTTGTTCCTACAAAATCTACCGTTTTCCAGAATCATTTTGGAACCGCTCCTTGTATGATGATGGAACAGGATGGGAAACTATTGTTCAGTTTACCGGGAGTTCCTTACGAAGTGAAACCTCTGATAAAAGACCAAATTGTTCCTTTCTTACAGGAAAAATTTAAACTGAATTATATTTCAACAAGAATTATTTCTGTTGTTGGCATTCCAGAGAGTATTTTGGCAGATACCATCGAAGATTGGGAATTGGCTTTACCTGAAAATTTAGCTTTATCTTATCTTCCGGTTGGAACTCGTGTGAAATTGAGACTGACAGCAAATGGAGAAAACGAAACACTGTTACAGGAGCAACTGGAAGAAGAAATTCAGAAATTATTGCCTTTAATTAAAGACAATGTGATTGCAACTTCCGAAGATAAAATTGAGAAAATTCTTGCAGAGATTTTAACAGAGAGAAAGCTGACAATTTCTACGGCAGAAAGCTGTACAGGAGGTGAATTGGCAAAAATGATCACTTCAGTTTCAGGGAGTTCAAAATATTATTTTGGAGGAATGATAGCTTATGCAACCGAAAAGAAAATTGAGATTTTAAAGGTTAAAAAAGAAACGGTAGATCAATTTACAGTCGTGAGTGAGCAGGTGGCTTCGGAAATGGCAAAAGGTTGTCAACAATTATTCAAAACCAATATTTCACTTTCTACTACAGGAGTTGCAGGACCGGGAAAAGGAGAGGACGGAAAAGACATCGGAACTGTTTTTTATACCATCAGAATTGATAATAAAGAAATAACTTCAAAATTATACATGCCCCATCTTGAAAGACTGGATTTCATGAATTTTGTTTCACAGAAAATTATTCAGGACTTGGTAGGACTTTTAATTTCTGAATAAAAACAGATAAGTAAACTGAATAAAATCAATGGTTAAGAAGGTTTTTGAGAAAACAAAAATTCTTAGTAACAAATTGGAAAAAAAATATACATATTGTTAAATTGTAATTAGAAATGAAAAAATTAACACTTTCTTTGGCTTTATTAGCAGGGATTGGTTCACAGACAGTGAGCGCTCAGGCTACAGACAAAGGCTTAGACCTTAGCTTGATGGATAAATCAGTTCGTCCACAAGATGATTTTTATAACTACGTGAGCGGAACTTGGATGAAAACTGCCAAAATTCCTTCTGATAAACCAACTTGGGGAAGTTTCAACAAATTGGCTGATGACACAGACAATAACTCGATGACCATTCTGAACTCTCTTTTGAAAGATAAGTTTGCTGATGGAACAGAAGGGAAAAAGATTCAGGATTTGTACGCGACATATATGAATATGGCGAAGAGAAATGCTGATGGAATCAAGCCTATTCAGGAAAATATCAAGAAAATTGATGCAATTAAAAACCTTGCAGATCTTCAAAATTACCTGATTTCCGTAACAAAAGAAGGTGAAAATACTCTATACGGATGGGGAATTGATGCAGATCTGAAAGACTCTAAAATGAATGCGGTTTATTTGGGTAACCCATCTCTTGGTTTAGGAAGAGATTATTACCAGAAAGTAAACGAAAAAAATACAGAAGCTATTGCAGAATATACAAAGTATGTAGCTTCTATGCTAAAAGAATTAGGATACAAAAATGCTGATGTAGCTGCAAAAGGGATCGTAGATTACGAAAAAAGTTTAGCAAAAACTTACCTTACGAACGAGCAGAGCCGTGATAATACCCTTCAGTACAACCCAAGAACAATGGCTGAACTTTCAGCGTTGGTAAAAGGAGTTGATCTTCCGGCTTACCTTAAAAAAGTGGGAGTAAACACAGATAAAGTAATTATCGGGGAAATCGGTTTCTATAAAGATTTTGATAAATTAATCAATGCTCAAAACCTTCCTGTAATTAAAGATTACCTGAAGTTCCACATGATTCACGGAAGCGCTTCTTACCTAAGTGAAAAATTGGGAGACATGAAATTTGCTTTCTATGGTAAATATTTAAGAGGTCAGCAGGAACAAAGAGCTCTTAACAAGAGAGGATATGAATTAATCAACGGAACGTTAGGAGAAGCTTTCGGTAAATTATACGTTGAAAAATATTTCCCTGCTGAAGCTAAAGCTCAAATGGTTGAGTTGATCGACTATTTAAAGAAAAGTTTTGCTGTTCACATCAACAACTTAGCTTGGATGTCTTCTACAACGAAAGTAAAAGCAATGGAAAAACTGAACAAGTTTACAGTGAAAGTTGCTTATCCAGACAAATGGAAAGACTATTCTAAATTGAATATCGTTTCTGAAGCTAAAGGAGGAAGCTTATACAGCAACCTTCAGAACATCGGAGAATGGCAGTATAACAAAGACTTAGCAAAAATCGGAAAAGCAGTAGATAAAACAGAATGGGGAATGACTCCACAGACTGTAAATGCTTACTACAACCCGGTAAACAACGAAATCGTATTCCCTGCTGCAATCCTTCAGCCGCCTTTCTTCAATCCTAAAGCAGATGCTGCAATTAATTTCGGTGGAATTGGTGCAGTTATCGGTCACGAAATGAGCCACGGATTTGATGATTCAGGAGCACAGTTCGACGCAGACGGAAACTTGGTTGACTGGTGGACTCCAGAAGATAAAGCAAACTTTGAAAAAGCAACAAAAGCTCTTGCTGCTCAGTATGATAAATATGAGCCGGTAAAAGGAACTTTCGTAAACGGAACTTTCACAAACGGTGAAAATATTGCTGACTTAGGTGGGGTAAACATTGCTTATGATGCATTGCAAATGTATCTTAAAGACAAAGGAAACCCAGGTTCAATCAGTGGTTATACACAAGATCAGAGATTCTTCTTAAGCTGGGCAACCGTTTGGAGAACTTTATCAAGTGAGAAATATATGATCAATCAGGTGAAAACAGATCCGCACTCTCCTGGATATTTCAGAAGTTTCGGTCCTATCATCAATGTTGATGCATTCTATAAAGCATTTGACGTAAAACAAGGAGATAAACTATACAAAGCTCCTTCAGACAGAATTAAAATCTGGTAATCATCGGATCAATACTATTCAAAACCGCTCAGAAATGAGCGGTTTTTTTATGAATGATAATTGATAAAGCATAAGCGATCATTAAGAGCATAATTTATCATTAATAAACTATTCGTATATTTGGTAAGTTTGTGTAAAATCAAAAATTATCTTTAATGAAAAAGCTAAATATTGGAATACTTGCCTTTTCTGGTTTGGTATTTTTAAACTCGTGTGGTACGACAAAAACTGCCGAAACTCAAAAACCTGAAGCGATGAAAGAAGTAGTTGTAAATCCGGTGAAAAAAGAGGAAGTAAAAGAAGAAGGACTCAATTTGTCTTATATGGACAAAGCTGTTCGTCCGCAAGATGATTTTTTTAGCTATGTGAACGGAAATTGGGTGAAAACCACTCAGATTCCTTCAGATAAAGCGAGTTGGGGTTCTTTCAATGCCTTGAGAGAAAATGTGGATGATGCTTCTTTGGATATTTTAAACAAAATTTTATCCGAAAATTATACAGCAGGTTCTGAAGGACAGAAAATTCAGAACTTGTACGCTTCTTTTATGGATACTGCTAAAAGAAATGCAGACGGTTTAGCTCCTATCAAAGGAGATTTGGCAAAAATTGATGCCATTAAAAACCTGAACGATCTTCAAAAATATCTGTTGGAAGCTACAAAACTGGGAGACAATTCTTTCTATGGATGGAGAGTAGGAGCAGATATGAAGAATTCTACTATGAATGCAGTATATCTTGGCGGTCCGGATCTAGGTTTAGGAAGAGATTACTATCAAAAAGTAAACGAAGCCAACACGAAAACATTAGCCGAATATCAATCTTATGTTGGGAAACTGTTCGGAGTTTTAGGATATAAAAACTCTGATGCTGCAGCAAAAAATGTAGTGGATTTTGAAAAGAAATTGGCGAATTATCTATTAACGCTTGAGCAAAACAGAGATGCTAATTTAAGATACAATCCAAAAAATGTATCAGAGCTGCCTGCGTTGGTTAAAAACATCAACCTTCCGAAATATTTAAAAGACGCCGGAGTAAATACCCATAAAGTAATCGTCGGCGAATTGAAATATTATCAGAATATGGATTCGTTCCTTACACAGAATAACCTTCCTTTAGTAAAAGACTATCTGAAATACCACCTGATCAACGGGAATGCAAGTAATCTTGATGATAATTTAGAGCAGATCAGATTCGATTTCTATTCTAAATATCTTCAGGGGCAAAAAGAGCAGCGCCCGATGAATAAAAGAGGACTTTCTCTTGTAAACGGAGTTCTTGGCGAAGCTTTTGGGAAATTATACGTTGAAAAATACTTTACGCCTGAGGCAAAAGCTCAGATGGAAACCTATATCGACTATCTTTTGAAATCATTCAAAAAACATATCAATGATATGGACTGGATGTCTCCTGAAACAAAAGTAAAAGCTCAGGAAAAACTGTCCAAATTCACGGTAAAAATTGCTTATCCTGACAAATGGAAAGACTATACTCAGTTAAAAGTAGAATCTCCAAAATCAGGTGCCACTTTATATTCCAACCTACAGAACGTTTCAGCTTGGCAATATCAGAAAAACTTAGACAAAGTAGGAAAACCAGTTGACAAGACAGAATGGGGAATGACTCCGCAAACAGTAAATGCTTACTATAACGGTTCAAATAACGAAATCGTTTTCCCTGCTGCGATTCTACAGCCGCCTTTCTACAATCCGAAAGCAGATGCTGCAGTTAATTTTGGAGGAATTGGTGCCGTTATCGGTCACGAAATCTCTCACGGATTTGACGACAGTGGTTCAAGATTCGACGGAGATGGTAACTTAAATAACTGGTGGACGGATGCAGACCGTAAGAACTTTGATGCAAAAGTAGGTCAGTTGGCAGCACAATATAGCAGCTACGAACCGGTAAAAGGAAGCTTTGTAAACGGTAAATTTACAAGTGGTGAAAATATCGGAGACTTAGGAGGAGTTGCTGTAGCTTACGATGCGCTTCAGATGTATCTTAAAGACAAAGGAAATCCGGGATTAATTAGCGGATTTACCCAAGATCAGAGATTCTTTATGAGCTGGGCAACTGTTTGGAGAACCAAAGCTACGGAACAATATATGGTGAATCAGGTGAAAACAGACCCACACTCTCCGGGAATTTTCAGAGCATTTGGTCCGTTGGTGAATCAGGATGCATTCATTAAAGCATTTGATATAAAACCAGGTGATAAAATGTATAAAGCGCCAGAAGAAAGAATAAAAATTTGGTAATATAACCAAGCAATTGTTAGAAAGAAAAACGCATCAGAAATGGTGCGTTTTTTGTTTATTTTTCATAGTTTAGTGACTTCATAAAGTGATAATAATAAGATACTTAATGATAAGAGTTATTAAATATTTCAAGAAAAAATCTTAACAAAATTTTGTATGTTACAGTTTTTTTTTAAATTTAAACTTTGGATTGGACAATTGTTTGATTCAGATAAAACCAATTCACACCAAAACAGAAAATCTCAAAATATTAATAATATGGCAATGTTTAATTATGGTGTTGGCGGAAACGAAGTAAAAGTAGACGCTAATGAAGCTATTCAGGAAATACAGGAAAATAAATCTCTGATAGTAAGCCAGCTTACAACCGACGAATCTTATACCCCTGAAATTGTAACAGGATTAAAAACTGTGGATGATGTCTTCAAACATTTCCAACCTTCTGTAAATGTACAGCATGAAACAGAAGACGGCAATATAGTGGAAGAAGAATTCCGTTTTCAAAATCTTGCGGATTTCACTCCCAAAAATCTTACTCAGAAATCAGATTATTTGCAGCAGCTCAGCATGGAGCAGGAGCAATATAATAAAATTGTTCGCCAGCTAAAGACGAATAAAATTCTGCGTAACATGTTAGAAAATGATCAGACAAGAGCTGCATTTGTGGAAGTGTTGAAAGAAGTGGCACAAGAACTTGAAAAATAATTTTAAAGACTTTACATTACATCATGGATAGTAAATTACAGGCAGCTGAAAGCCAACAACAAGGACAACAGCAACACGCGGGACAACCAAAAGGAAATCCTCTTGCCGAGCTCAATAAAATAGGAGGCTTCGGTTTTGTTGAATCTGTTGTAGATGGCATCGCCAACATGAATCCTACAAGAAAAGCTAGGAAAGAAATCTTCCTTAACGATAATAACAAAGGAGACGAAAGAAAAGAATTGCTACAAAAGATCAACCTTTGGGTGAATCTTTTAGAAGGCAACGAGTCTGCAGATAAAATGGCAGATACCTGCAAAAATAAAGCACAAAACGCAGATCAAAGCCTAAAAACAAATCTGAAAAATACATTAGATGCTGTTCGATTATTAGAAACTAATTACAGAACGGTTGCTCAGTTTTATAAAAATACAGAGCTTGATAAAGTAGATAATGTAAGCATTGTGAATGCAAGCTTAGATCAGGTTTCAGACTTAGATAATCCGTTATATATTGATGCGATTGCAGAAGAATTTAAGAACTATTACGACCGTTTAGATCTTAGAGATAACTACTCAATTCTTGCGATTCCTGGGTATTTGGGATCAAACAAAGTGATTGAAAAGTGGGCGAAAATCTGTAACGAAAACAAGGTAATGATGGTTACAGACTTTGCAAACCTTGACAAACCGGACGATGTGGTAGATTTATTCCATTCTGCAAACCTTACAGGAGGCGAATTGCACAGAAGTAACGTGATTATGACGTGTAACTGGCTTGTTGGTCGTGGAAAAGCAGAAGAAGTAGGCGAAGAAGAAAATGTAGAACTTCCACCTTCAACTTCATTAGCAGGGAAAATTCATAAAACACTGATGTCTCAGGTTGCAGCAGGTAAAAAACACGGGAATATCAACGAAGTAGATGCTGTAAAATTCGAGTTGAAGAAAAGTGAAATTTCTCAGTTAGAAAAAATGGGATTGGTTCCTATGGTCAATGAATACGGTAAAATCATGGCGTTCTCCGCAAAAACATTATTTACAGGAGATAATATCGGGCTTCAGACCTATTCGGTGGTTCGTGTATTCGACTATGTAACTAAAGTTTTACTGGATTTCTTAAACAGAAGAGCTTTTGAAAACTGGAATGCAAGAAACGAAGACGATTTGAGAAGACAAATTGTGACTTTCCTAGACGGTATCAAAGGACCGGATAAACTGATCGAGAAATTTAAAATTGTTCGTTTTGAGCAAGACAAAGTAAACAAAGACAGAGTTTGGTTAGATATTCGTTTGACGCCTTATTTCCCTACCAAAAGTTTCGTTATTAAACTAGACGGACACAAAGGAGATGACGGAAACGAATGGGATGCTGAATACTCACAAGAATAATACAACAACACTTAATAATTGATGAAAAACCGATGCTATACAAACATCGGTTTTTCTATATCAAACCACCAAAAATCAGATGAATATGAAAATGATAAGCTTTTTATCAGTATTTTTCATAGCACTTGTCGTGAGCTGTGAAGAAAAACAGCCACAGATTGAACATAAAGTCGATCTTTTTGCAGATGAAAGACAAGAAGGCAAAGCTTATGTCATGAACGAAGACGAATGTTTTGACGCTAGTGAAATAGTGATTGCTACATCAAAAATCAAACTTACAGACAACTCTTCAGGTCGTGGAAAACCCATTTTTATTTATAAAGTTGATTCCGGAACTGTATTAAAAGCAACACGAGATTCAGTAATCACTTATCCGCTTCAGTTTTTGTCTAATCAAAAATTAGTGCTAAAAAAAGATTCGGCAATCTATGTGTATCTGAAAAAACTTGAAGGCTTTCGATTTATTGCAGAAGAAAAACACCTTAAATATCAGTGGGTGAAAGGAGCTCCCATTTTTGAAGTCAAAAAATAAAGTATCTTTGCCACCATAAAAATGAGCAGGATTTTTGGAAAAGAATAGCAATAGTTCAGACTTTCAGCATATCGGTAATACGCTTCTTCGTTGGTATAAAAACAATGCAAGAGATTTGCCTTTCAGGAAAACAACAGACCCTTATAAAATTTGGATTTGTGAAATCGTTTTTCAGCAAACCAGAATAAATCAGGGGCTAAATCATTACAATAATTTTATCAAAAGATTTCCGGATGTAAAAACATTGGCAGAAGCTGATGAAGATGAGGTTTTACTACATTGGAAAGGATTAGGATATTATTCAAGAGCGATCAATATTCATAAGGCTGCCAAACAGATTATGACCGATTATCAAGGTGTTTTCCCTTCCGAGTATGAAGGAATTTTGAAACTGAAAGGAGTAGGGAAATATACTGCTGCTGCGGTTTCAAGTATTTGCTTTAACGGAAAAATGCCTGCAGTTGACGGGAATTTTTATAGAGTTCTAAGTCGTTTTTTCGCTGATGATTTCGATATATCCAATTCTAGGGCTTTCAATTACTTTTCCGAACTGGCAACTTTAATTATGCCTGAAAAAGTCGGAGATTTCAATCAGGCCATGATGGATTTAGGCTCAGAAATCTGTAAGCCTAAAAATCCTCTTTGTGGAGAATGTCCTGTAGACACGGATTGCATCGCTTTTTCTTTAGATAAAATTTCTTCTTTTCCAGTAAAAACAAAAAAAGTAAAAGCAGAAAATCTTCAATTAACCTATTACTTTGTTCACAGAAACGGGGAGTTCTTAATTCAGCAAAGAAAAGATGACTTTATCTGGAAAAAGTTGTTTGAATTTTTACCTGAAATTTCTGAGGAACTGCAATCTTTCATTAAAGGAGTAAAAAATATTAATCATAAGCTGACCCATAAGAATTTATCGATAGAAATTTTTGATGTTGAAGTAACTTCAACATCCGTTTGGGAGGCTCTGAAAGATTCAAATCAGTATTTAATTTCTGACTTTGAAAACTTCCACGAAAAGTCGTTTCCAAAACCTTTGGAAAACTATATTCAAAACTCATTGAAAGACTGAAATTTGTCTTTCAAAATCTGAAATCTAATTTGTACTTTTGCAAAATGATTAAAAACATCATTTTTATTTTTATAGCCTTAGTTTTAGTGTCTTGTGGAAAAGACTCTGTTCCCAAACCATATGGAGAACTTCGTTTGGAGTATCCTGCTCCAAAATATCAAAAATTTGAGAGCAACTGTGCATACACTTTCGAATATTCAGATTTTGCTAAAATTACCGATGCTAAAAAGCCTTGTTGGTATTATCTGAACTATCCTAAAATGAAAGCTAAGGTATTTATAACCTATTTTCCGATTAAAAATGATTTCGTAGATCATTTGAAAGAAGCAGAAAAAATGGTGTATGAGCATACGGTGAAAGCCAGCTCTATAGACACAAAATCATTTGAATATCCTGAGAAAAAAGTCTTTGGTAATTTTTATGAACTGAAAGGGCAAAGTGCTTCCAATCTGCAGTTCTACGCTACAGACAGTACAAAACATTTTGTAACGGGGTATCTTTACTTCAATACAAGACCAAAACCCGATTCTTTGGCTCCGGCTGTAAATTATATCAAAGAGGATATGAAGCACTTGCTGGAAACATTCGAATGGAAAAATTAAAATTCTTAAAATTTACATTAAAACATATATGAAACTTTTAGTTGTAGGAAGTGTTGCATTTGATGCAATTGAAACACCATTTGGTAAGACAGATAAAATATTAGGAGGTGCAGCCACTTATATCGGAATCACATCTTCTATTTTAGGAGTGAAATCCGGAATCGTTTCTGTAGTAGGAGGAGATTTCCCTCAGGAATATCTTGATATGTTTACAAACAGAGATGTAAATATCGAAGGACTTGAAGTCGTAAAAGAAGGAAAAACATTCTTCTGGGCAGGAAAATATCATAATGATTTAAATACTAGAGATACTTTAGCTACTGAAGTAAACGTGTTGGAGAATTTTGATCCTAAAATTCCGGATTCTATGCAGGATGCTGAGATTTTATTATTAGGAAACCTTCACCCGGGAGTTCAGTTGTCTGTTCTTGAAAAAATGAACAAACGTCCAAAACTGGTAATTCTTGATACGATGAACTTCTGGATGGATTCTGCTTGGGATATCTTGATGGATATGATTGCTAAAACAGACGTAATTACAATCAATGACGAAGAAGCAAGACAGCTTTCAGGAGAATATTCTTTAGTAAAAGCAGCTAAAAAAATCCATACAATGGGTCCAAAATATGTGATCATTAAAAAAGGAGAGCATGGTGCTTTACTTTTCCATGATAACAATGTTTTTGCAATTCCTGCGTTACCGTTAGAAGAAGTATTCGATCCAACAGGAGCGGGAGATACTTTTGCAGGAGGTTTTGCAGCTTACCTTGCTAAAAAAGATAAGATTGATTTTGAAACGATGAAATCTGCATTAATTGTGGGATCTGCAATGGCATCATTTACTGTTGAAAAATTCGGAACTGAAAGAATTCAGGAAGTAAGCGAAGCAGATATGTTCAGCAGATTGAGACAATTCAAAGAATTAACAACTTTTGATGTTGAACTACAATAAATAAAGCTTTTTAAGAAATATTTATAATAAAAAATTTAGTCTAATTGATTAAGAATTCTAAATTTGCAACTTGTTTAAAATAGTAAAATGATAAATAAACTAAAAATCACTTTTCTTTTTGGGATTTTCGTGCTGATGTTTTCTACAAATGTGACGGCTCAACTTAAGAAGGGTCAGTTAATAGACGGTATTGCAGCGGTAATTGGAGATGAGATCGTTCTGGAATCTGATGTAGAAGAGCAAATGAATTATGGAAAGCAGCAGGGAGTTGCCAACGTAGATAAATGTGAGTTTTTGGAGAACTTAATTAATAATAAACTTTTAGTATATGAAGCTAAAAGAGATACATTAATAGAAAATAGATCTGCAGCTTTAAAAGAAGGGGCAAATGCAAAATATCAGCAGTTACTTTCTCAGTTCCCGGACGAGAAAACAATGTTGGCAGCTTATAAGTTTAGAAACGGTTATGAGATGAAAAACGTAATCGAGAAGATAGATACTGACCAATATTACGGACAGGCTAAATATCAGAGAATTACAGAAAAAGCTGACGTTACGCCAAATGAAGTGACTGACTTCTATAATATGTTCAAAACACAGTTGCCGGAAATTAAAGACGAAGTGTCTTTAGGGCAAATCATGATGTATCCTAAATTAACGGAAGCTCATAAAGAAGATTTAATCAAAAGACTTAAAAAAGTAAAACAAGACATTCTTGGAGGTGAAACTTTTGAAAGTCAGGCAAGAATATACTCTGAAGATCCAGGTTCTGCACCGAATGGAGGATTGATGAAAAACATCTATAAAGGTCAAATGGTGAAGCCTTTCGAAGCAGCAGCATTAAACCTGCAGGAAGGGGAAATCTCAGATCCTGTAGAATCTGAATTTGGTTACCACATTATCCAATTGGTGAAGAAATCAGGTAAAATGTATGAAGCAAGACACATCTTATTGATGGCTACTCCTACAGACGAAGAAGTTGCTACAGCTAAGAAGAAATTAGACAGTATCAGAACTCTTATTGCAGATGGAAAAATTAGCTTTAAAGATGCTGCGTTCAGATTTTCAGATGACAAGAGAACTAAATTTAACGGAGGATTGGTTCCAGGAGCAGATGGTTCAAGTAAAATTGAAAGAGAAAGCATTCCGGGAGTAATTACTTATGAATTAGCTGGTCTTAAGAAAGGAGATATCACTACAGCTTTTGAAGATGACGAAAACAAAAGAAAAGTAGTGAAAATCATCAAAATTGAAGATGAAATTCCTACTCACAAGATTACTTTAGAAACAGACTACGACAGAATAAAACAGATGGCTCTTAATAAAAAGAAAAATGAAATGATTGAGAAGTTTGTCAATTCCAAATTGCCGACAACCTTTATTTCAATAGATGGCCGTTACGATTCTTGTAGTTTTAAAGGAAACTGGAAAAAAGAATCTCTTAAAAAATAAGTAAAAAACCTTCAGATTTTTCTGAAGGTTTTTTTCTGCAAAAAAGTGCCGAAACACTTTGCAGAAGCCTTGTTTTTAGTATTTTTACAACATGAGCAATTTTATAGATTTCAATTCGGCTAAAAAACTTCACGAAATGCAGCAAAGTCAAAATAGAATTACACAACTATTTAATATACAATATCCTATTATTCAGGCAGGGATGATTTGGCATTCCGGTTGGAGACTTGCTTCTGCGGTTTCTAATTGCGGGGGATTGGGATTAATCGGAGCGGGAAGCATGTATCCTGATATTTTAAGAGAAAATATTCAGAAATGTAAACAGGCTACAGATAAACCATTTGGTGTAAACGTTCCTATGCTGTACCCGAATTTGGATGAAGTCATTCATATTATTTTGGAAGAAGGAGTGAAGATTGTCTTTACCTCAGCCGGAAACCCGAAAACCTATACAGAAGCCCTTCAAAAAGAAGGATTGAAAGTTGCTCACGTAGTTTCGTCCACAAAATTTGCTATGAAATGTGAAGATGCAGGAGTAGATGCCGTAGTTGCTGAAGGTTTTGAAGCCGGAGGTCACAACGGAAGAGATGAAACCACAACGTTTTGTTTAATTCCAAATGTGAGAAAACATATCTCAAAACCATTAATTGCAGCTGGTGGAATTGCATTAGGTTCTCAGATGAAAGCAGCGATGATTCTTGGTGCAGATGGTGTTCAGATTGGGTCTCGCTTTGCCGCAACAACTGAGGCAAGTGCCCATGACAATTGGAAACATAAAATTACTGAACTTCAGGAAGGAGATACCCATTTAACATTAAAAGAACTGGCGCCTGTAAGAATGGTGAAAAATAAGTTTTTTAATGAATTGGAAGATATCTATAACGTAGGAAGAAACAAAGAGTCTCTGATCGCTTCTCTGGGTCGTGCAAGAGCTAAGAAAGGAATGTTTGAAGGTGATATGGAAGAAGGAGAGCTGGAAATAGGGCAGGTTTCCGCTTTAATTGATGATATTCTTCCTGTAGATGTTGTATTTAGAAATTTATTAAAAGAATTTGAAGAAGCAAATAATCCAAGCTTATAGAGCAAGCCAAATAGTAGTTAATTAAATAACAAAAAGCATAAAAATCTTAACCATTAAGAACTTTAAGAGGTTTAGAGTATTAAGATCAGCCTGCTGCTTAAGAAGATCTATAGATTTCTATCTTAACTCTGCTTAAAAATTTAATTCTCCTTAATGGTTAAAATAAAATTTAAAGTTTCTAAAAAATGGAAGGGAAAATAGTTGATGTAAACGGTAAAAAACTTTATATAGAATACAATAATTCATTTGAAAAAAGGCCTACTATTGTCTTTTTACATGACTCTTTAGGATCTGCACAACTTTGGAGGGATTTTCCTGCAAAATTATCCGAAGCTACTCAATGTAACGTTTTGGTCTATGATCGTTTAGGATATGGGAAATCTTTTCCGATGCCAACTCACGAAAGAGAAAACAATTACATGGAGACAGAATCAGACATTCTGAATGATCTGTTAGATGAATTAAAGATCAATGATGTTATTCTTTTCGGACATAGTGATGGAGGGACTATCGCATTGATTACAGCTTCAAAATATCCAGAAAAGATTAGAGCTACCATTTGTGAAGCCGGACATATTTTCGTGGAAGATGTGACGGTAAAAGGAGTGAAAGATGCTTTAGAAGCTTATCAAACGACCAATCTTCCGGAACGTTTACAAAAATACCATGGTGATAAAGTTGAAATGATCGTAAAAGCTTGGACAGAAATTTGGCTGAGCGAAAAATTCAGGAGCTGGAACATTGAATATCTATTGAAAAATATCAAAAGTCCGTTACTATTTATTCAGGGAGAAGCCGATGAATACGGAACATTGGATCAGGTTGAAAAAACAATTTCGCAAGTAAGCGGAAGTGCCGAAAAATTCATTATTCCCAATATTGGACATACTCCGCATAAGGAAACTCCGGATGTTGTTTTGAATAAAGCACTCGAGTTTATTGACGAAATCATTAGTCGCTAAAATAACCAATTGAAAAGTTTCAGGCATAAAAATTCCCCTTCTTTGAAGGAGATAATTATAAATTATCAATTTCCCATTGGATATTTTTCTTCGCCTGTTCCTCATATTTTTCCATGAAATAATCTGTTTTAAAAATGTTTTCCATTGCTAGGAAATGTTTCAGAACCTTTTTTCTTCCCGGCTTATAAAGAAAATCAGGATAAATAGAATATTCCTTTCTGATCTTTTGAGTATAATTCATATAAGTTTCCCAATTTTTTCCAAGAACAGAAAGATCAGCATCCAGAAGATAATTTAGATCCTTATCTTCAGAAATTTGATGAGTTTTAGTAGCTAAAATTTGGTGATAAACTTGAGAAATATCTTGCTCTTGAAAGCCTAATTGTTGAAGTCTTACTTTCGCAAAATCGGCGCTTTTTTCCTCATTAGATTTTGAAGAAGCATCATAAATAACATCGTGATAAAAAACAGAGAATGAAATGTTTGAATAATCTGAAATATCGTTCTTTATAAAATCAAGCTCAGAAAACATATTCTCCAGATGATCAAGATTATGATAATGTCTGCTTTTTTGAGAATAATTTTTTTCAATCTCAATCCACAGCTTTTCAATAAGTTTTTGATCCTGAGTAAACGGTAAACAATTTTCTGAAAACCTTTCTTTCAAATTCATATCTGCGTTTTTTATATAAAAAAAGGAACTTTAAAAAGTTCCTTGATTTGCTTCAATTGTTGCTTTTAGGTCTGCCCAACCGCCACCATTGTAGCCGTCTTGTAACCCTTGAGTAGTTAAATATTCTAATGCTTTTCCGCTTCTGTTTCCGCTTCTGCAGAATAGGATAACCGGTTTTTCGATAGAAAGAATTTCATCCTGTCTGTCTTCTACCTCTCCCAAGGGGATGTTTTTTGCACCATCTATATTACCGTCCATTTCCAATTCCATTGGCTCACGAACGTCGATCAATTCATAATTTCCTGATTTTATTACTTCTGCTAAAGACATAATTACTAATATTTTAGAGTTAAAAAATATAAAATGGATGTTTGTAAAGATGCATACCTTTGCACAATCATCCAAAGTCAAAACAAATTTATAAAATAATCTTAGTTTTGCAATGCGAAATTATGAATTCAAATGCCGAAAAATATTCACAGCTCATTAAAGCCAAAGCAAAAAGTTTTGGTTTTCAAAACTGTGGAATTTCGAAGGCTGATTTTTTGGAAGAAGATGCTCCGAATCTTGAAAAATGGCTGAAAAATAATTTCCATGGAGAAATGAAATACATGGAAAATCATTTTGATAAAAGGCTGGACCCCAGATTATTGGTAGAAGGTTCAAAATCTGTGATTTCCCTTTCCTATAATTACTTTCCCGAAGAGAAAATTTCGGCATTAGAGAATTTTAAGATCTCAAAATATGCGTATGCAGAAGATTACCATGAGGTGATTAAAGAAATTCTTCGTGATATGGTGGCTGAACTGCATGACGAGATCGGGGAGTTCGGATTTCGTGTTTTTGTAGATTCTGCACCGGTGTTGGAAAGAAGTTGGGCAAAAAAAGCAGGAATAGGCTGGGTAGGGAAAAATGCCAATTTAATTACCAAGCAAAGCGGCTCATTTTATTTTTTGGCGGAAATTATCTGTGATTTGGAACTCGTACCGGATCATCCCGTTACCGATCATTGCGGAAGTTGCCGAAAATGTATCGATGCCTGTCCTACCAACGCTATTATTTCTGAAAAAATCATTGATGGAAGCAAATGTATCTCGTACGCAACCATAGAATTGAAAAATGAAATTCCGGATTATTTTAAAGATAAAATGGATGACTGGATGTTCGGTTGTGATGTGTGTCAAGATGTTTGCCCATGGAACCGATTTTCAGCTCCCAATGCACAAACTAAGTTTCAGCCGAATGAAGCTTTAAAAAACTTTAAAAAAGGTGAGTGGAAAGAACTTACTCAGGAATTATTCTCCGAAATCTTCAGGAAATCACCTGTAAAGCGGACAAAATATGCAGGTCTGAAAAGAAATATTGAGTTTTTAGACAAATCTTCAGAGAAAAAATAGGGTGTTTTTTGGTGACAAATCCTCGTTCGGAATTATTGAGTTCCAAAACAAGGAGAGTTGTTCGGCCATGCCTTAAAATTTTATATCTTAAGGAGGTGGAGATTTATGGGTGTAAAAGCCCTTCTAAAAAAGAAAAATTGACTTCCGGGGAGTAAATCTCACCAAAAATCAACGTCTTTTTTGTACTCTTTTAGGGGCAACTTTTACTCTAACTTTAAATCTCTTTTGGGATTTGGAAGATTTGTGCATATTTGTGATATTTTGTACTTAAATTTAATCAAATTTTCATTTAAAAACAAATATATTTACCAAACTTGAATGTTAAATTTCATTAATATAAAGCATGAATGTAAAAAAAATGATAATCCTGTTATTAAAAATACTTGGAACTGTTTTAGGAGTTGTTATTCTTTATGTTGTTTTAGGATATCTCCTGCCTTTTATTGAGGTTTCTGCAAAAGATGACAGGCAAAAGAAAGAAATACCGATATACATCTATACCAATGGAGTTCATACTGATATTGTAATGCCTGTAAAGAATGATATGAAGGACTGGAGCGTGATGCTTCCTTTTAATAATATCAAATCGAAACAGACAGATTATAATTATATAGGAGTCGGGTGGGGAGACAAAGGTTTTTATCTTGATACGCCTACTTGGGCAGATCTGAAGTTTTCTACGGCTTTTAAAGCTGCATTCTGGCTGAGCGAATCGGCAATGCACTGTACGTATTACAGAGAAATGAAAGAAGCCGCAGACTGTAAGAAAATCATGATTAGCAGAAACCAGTATCAGAAATTAATTCAGTTTGTGGATGGCAAGTTTGATAAAGATGAAAATGGTAAGTCTATTGTAATTCCTACCGATGCAGTGTACGGAGATAATGATGCTTTTTACGATGCCAAAGGAAAATACAGTTTCTTGTATACCTGTAACACTTGGGCAAATGATGCACTGAAGGCTGCGGAACAGAAAGCCGCATTCTGGACACCTTCTGATTACGGTATATTTCTACATTATAAATAAAGAACAAATGCTTCCGGAAACGGAAGCATTTTATTTTTCTAGCGCTTATAATTCCTGTTCAAGGATCGCTACGATTTTATCAATCACATCCTGTTTTTGGGCTTTCTTCCCATAAGTAGGTTTAGGTTCAGCAACAATGTTTTGTTGTTTCCTGTCAAAAAGAGCATAAAGATCCAGATCCGGATGGGTTTCAATATACCATGCTAAAAAATTAAGAGGCATTGCATTCTTTCCCGAGAAATAAAGCTGTATAGATTGTGGTGTCACCCCATAAGCAGCCGCAATCTCCTTCATGGTTTCTCCTTTCTCTTTGCTGTATTCTCGTATCTTCTGGTATATTTTCATATTAGGTAAGTTTTTTTCAATCAAAACAATTGTATATTGTAAAAACAATGAATTATTGTTTATTTTGATATATAATTGTATATTTGTCTTGCAAATTAATTTGCGGTAAGACACAAAATTACGAAAAAAGGTTAAACAAAATTATTTCATTCATGGGCAAATTGGCGACCACTCACAATCAGAAGATGATTGATGAAAAATACGATTTCATTGAACAATGGTTACCGGCACGTTATACAAGTTCAGTGAATCTTATTCTAAAAGAAGATGCGAGAACGCCTGAATATATAAGACAGGTGAAAAATGAAAAAATGTACGACGAAAAAGTAATAGACGCCCTCTACAAAGTAGCCCTCCTCAATAAACTACAAGTGGAAACCTGAAATTGATCTCCTCCCAAATCTTATCAAAAATACTCATCTCCCCCAAGTAGTTTTATTGATAAGTACATCCTAATATATACAAAGAACTTTTTTTGAGTTGCATGGCTGTTATTATGTAGCCGTAAAACTCATATCTATTCAGTTTTAATTATAACACAATATGAGCTATGGAAGAAAATACAATTGTAATTACAGAATGTTTCAAATGTGGAACACGATATCAAAACCATTTTAACGCATCACCCTGTTGCAAATCCATCATGATGAAAGTAAATGAAAAGGGGGAGCGTACAACAATAGCATACCTAAATTCCTTTTCTATCCCCAAACCAGAGGAACCCAAAGAAGAAATAAAATAAAAAAAAATAATTTTGGGCAATAAAATGAAGCCTTATGTGTTTTTAAATAGGTTTAATATGAAAAAAATAAAAATTGAAAAAGTTTGCAAAAAGATTTGATCGTTTGGTAGGGAAAACAAAGAGAGAAATCATCACAAAATTTGGAGAAAGCTATGTGTATTCGGATGATGGTCTATATTACACACTCAATCGAACATGGTTTACAAAAGGAATTACTTTATCTGTGAAATTTGATACACAGGAAAAGGTAGAGAAAATTGATATTCTTGAAAATGACAAAGCTATACTTCCTTATATTTTTAGTTTATCAGATTCGTACAATCAATACAAAATTTTGGATAGTACGAACCAGATAGGAAAAAAGGAGTTGAATTAGTTTGATGCCTATCAATTTTTATAACTGAACACAAAAATAAAAACCTCTGATCTTTCGGAGGTTTTTTTGTGCTTACAACCAAAGGAATTTAGCTTTCTATACCAAACAAAAATCCCTTTCCGAAAAAAGAGAAAAGGGATCCAACAGCTAAATTAAAAAAAGTTTATACAATAAACAGAGACGCGATGGCTTGTGCATCACTCCCTGTTAGAATTTCATCATAAGAGGCAGATCCTGCCGCAGCTCCGAACTTTGTCGAAGTATTGAAACCAGCCTGGTTGATATTATCTTCCCCTGCATACACAGGATTGGTTGCAGAAGGCATATTTCCACCATTGGCAAGCTCTATCCAGCCTTTGTTGGCTCTCATTCTTCGTACTTGTGAAGCATGTCTTGCTTCCACAGAATGTATTTGTAAGGCAGCTTGAAGAACTACTTTATTAGACATTACATTTCCAGCCTGTCCTTTATAGGCTCTTACTCCGGTGTCTTCAAAAGCCTGAGCAAGAATTAAAAACTGACTGTAATCCGTAAAAGGAGTAAAATTTCCTCCTGCTGTAAAATCAAAAGTAGGTTTTGCTCCCGGAGTTACCCCTAAAGAAGTCAATGTATTTTTTAAAAAGGTAACGTGGGCAGATTCATGCTTTGAAATCTGCATAAAAACAGCTCTGTCCGCAGTTGGGATCAAGGTTCCTGCAGCCAAACCCATAGCGTAATATTCATTTTCCAGATATTCCAGTACTAAAGCTAATTGTAAGGCATCCGTTAAAACAGATTTAAAAAATGTAGTATTCGTAGTTGACGCTGTAGTTTCTGCTTTTGCAGGAGTTGTCATTAATGCGCCCAATCCAAAAGGAACAGCTGCAACGGCTGCTTTTTTTCCGAATCCTGAAATATCAGTTAAGGTATCTAATCTTGATGCTTCTTTGGTGAAAAATTTATCATCAGAAAGCTTATCTAGTAATTTAAGAATGTTCATAATGTAATTTTTTGAAAATGAATACGAGTTAATTAATTCCTTGCTCTTTCCATGTGAAAGGAGTTTTGATAAATCCTCCTGCAACTGCTACAATATCTTTAGGCTCTTTGGCAAGATCCAGTCCGTTGGCATCAATCACATCATCGCCTGAAAAAGCTGCTGTTCCGGGATTAATCAGATTTCTTATGGCAGAAGCATGTCTCGCTTCTACAGAAACTATTTTCCCGGCGATAACCAAATAATCAGGATTTGTAATGTATTTTCCGGCACCGTTGTAGGCTGCAACTCCCGTATCTTCCAACGCTTTTGCAGTGGCAAGCACAGAATTTCGGTCATTAAAATTTACATTAGGATACTGAAACTCCAGGGTCGGCAAAACATTGGATGTCGCTCCACTGATGGCCGCTTTAAAAAAATCTCTGTGA
This sequence comes from Chryseobacterium taiwanense, assembly GCF_000813825.1. Lineage (GTDB taxonomy): Bacteria > Bacteroidota > Bacteroidia > Flavobacteriales > Weeksellaceae > Chryseobacterium > Chryseobacterium taiwanense. Next base: position 70,419 of record NZ_JWTA01000021.1, on the reverse strand, counting down.
ATCACTTCATGATGGTAAAGATCTGTGAAGATCTCCATTTCTACGCTGGAAATTCCAGAATAAAAGTTGTTCACTACTTTAGTATAAAAATCGGCTTCCAGCTGTTCCAGTGCATAGGCGTAATTCAAAACACCTACATCACCCATTCCTAAATCGAAAACATTGGTGTTTTCCATGAAATCATACTCGTTATCATCACAACCAATAAGTGTAAGTCCTGCTATTGCTAAGCCTACACCGCTTAGTTTCAAAAAATTTCGTCTGCTTGTATCAAGACTTGCGCCCTGATTGGAGACATTAATGGTTCTTTTCATAATATTATTCTTTTAGTGTTAGGTAAATTTTATGTCTACAATGTGTTTTTACTGAGTTAAAAAGAAAAACAGCATAAAGATTATGCTGTTTGAAAAACTTAAAAATTATGGCATCAACACTGTATCAATCACATGAATAACTCCGTTAGATTGGTTTACATCCGCTATCGTTACTTTTGCGTCATTTCCTTTAGCATCTCTTACATAAAGATTTTTTCCTTTTGTCCAGAAAGTAAGATCTTCACCTTCAACAGTTTTCATCATTGCTTTTCCGCCTTTAGCTTTTACAGCTGCCCAGATTTCTTTAGCGTTGTATTTTCCGGCAAGAACGTGATAGGTTAAAATTTTAGTCAACGTAGCTTTATTCTCAGGTTTTACTAAATTCTCAACCGTTCCTTTAGGAAGTTTTGCGAAAGCCTCATCGGTAGGTGCTAAAACGGTGAAAGGCCCTTTTCCCTGTAACGTTTCTACAAGTCCGGCTGCTTTTACGGCTGCTACCAATGTTTTGTGATCTTTAGAATTTACTGCATTCTCAATAATATTTTTAGAAGGATACATGGGGGAGCCACCTACCATTACTGTTTTTTCTTTCATATTCTGTGCTGAAACATTTCCACTGAAAGCAAAAGAAAGAGCTATCATTCCTAAAACTGCGATTTTTGATGTTGTACTCATTGCTGTAATTTTTTAATTGTTATTGAATTTGATTTTGTTCTTAAAACCATTTACGAGCTTGGTTTTGATTCGGTTTTAAAATTTTAATTAAAAAATCACAATGTTTTGAAAATCAGTTTATTAATTTTTTTTAAGTTGAAATAAATAATTTGTAATTAATAATTTCTTAATGTTTTGTTTAAATTGTTTGAAAATTGAAATAATTTTAAAAATTTGTTTGCCATTAATTTTATTTCATTACATTTGGATTGAAAAATATCCATTATTAAAACAATTTATTCCGAAGAGCAGCTCATCGTTTTACTGAAAGAAAAAAACGAAACCGGTTTTCATTATTTATATGATAATTATTCCGGTGCGTTGTATGGGGTGATTCTTCGAATTGTTCATTCTAAAGAATATACGGAAGAGATTATTCAGGATGTTTTCGTTAAAATCTGGAATTCCGTTCATCAATACGATTCTTCAAAAGGAAGATTTTATACCTGGATGATCAATATAGCAAGGAATACGGCGATAGATTACTTAAAATCAAAAGGTTTTCAAAACGAATTGAAAAACCAACCGCTTCCGGATTTCGTATATAATTCTACAGAACTTTCAACGACTAATAATTCATCGGATTATATTGGGTTTACTAACGTGCTTGAAAGTCTGGAAGTTGACAAACAGGAACTTATCGATCTCGCCTATTATCAGGGATATACTCAAAATGAAATATCCGATAAACTGAAAATACCGCTGGGAACGGTAAAAACCAAGATGCGGAATGCTCTGATGAAATTAAAAGATTTGCTAAAAGATTATCAATAAATTGAACACTAAAGAATACATATCATCCGGAATTATAGAATCTTATATTCTAGGTCTTGCTTCTCCCGAGGAAGCAGGGATTTTGGAGTGTGTGATGAAGAACAATGCAGAAGTAAAGGCAGCTTTTGAAGAAGCGCAAAAAACCTTGGAAGACCTTGCGACTGCACAGGCAGTGACACCTCCGGCAGATTTAAAATCAAAGATTTGGAATAAAATTCAACAGGAACAAACTGTTGAGCCAATACAATCTGCTGTTTCTACCGATATTCCTGCTGCAAAACCACAGGAAGAAATTAAAATTCAAGGAAACAATAACTGGAAAGCATTTGCGATGGCAGCTTCGGTATTGTTTTTAGTAAGTGTTGCCGGAAATCTTTTCTGGATAAACGACCAGTCTAAAACAAAAGCAGAAATTGCAAAAATGCAGACTGAGAAAAAAACTCAGGATTTTGCGATGCAGAAAATGAATCAGAAAATGGAAATGATTTCCAATCCTGATATGAAAATGGTAATGCTGAAAGGGGTGGAAAAACATACTGATTCCAAAGCTATGGTTTTCTGGAACACCAAAACAAAAGAGGTCTATCTGAATGCTGAAAGTCTACCAAAAGCTCCGGAAGGAATGCAGTATCAGCTTTGGGCAATCGCAGACGGAAAACCCGTGAGTGCCGGAATGTATACGGAAGATAAAGACAGTAAAATTGCCCTTGCCAATATTCCTAAAGCTCAGGCTTTTGCTATCACATTAGAAAAGCAAGGGGGAAGTAATGTTCCTACTATGGAAAATATGTATGTGATGGGTGGAGTGTAGATTATAATTTATTACATTTTAATTATAAAAATAAACCACTGCAATTAAGCGGTGGTTTTCATTTTATAAATGCATTCAGAATTATTTTTTTGTATTTAATTATTCTGAAAGCTTAAAAGTAAATTCGTTTCTAGGATCGCTTTTATAAGCGTTCTTTTGGGTAGTTGGTGAAATTCCAAATAGGGGAGAATAGGTTTTCACTTTGACAGTTTTGTTATCGGGATAGAATTCAATAATTCTAAGCCAGCCGTCGCCTCCGTTACCATCGCGGTGACCACCACCTTCGCTTTGCATATCAAAAAGCATTTGATTTACGTTTTTCCCAAAGCTGTTAGTGTCGGTACGGAACCCTTCACCGGAAATATGACCGCTTAGTACCAACTGCATATTTTGAGACGGCTGTATCAGCTTTTCCCATATCTGTTCTCCATTATTAGATTGCGGAAGTACGATAGATTTAGATTTTTGAGGAACATTATTGACTAAAAAGGGCTCATACATGAACCATGAGTTTTCTTTATCCGTTCGTTTGTCTTTCTCACTCAGGAAAGCATGGGTTATTAAGATGGATCTGTGGTTTTTGTATTGAGGCATCTCCAAGACTTTTTTAGCCCATTCTAAAGTTTTATCTCGTGGTGCAAATTCAAGGCTGACAAATAAGTAGTCCAATCCATTTAATCCTTTTAGTTCCAAAACCGAATTTTCCATGCTTGGAGCACCGGCATCATTGAAAAAGTTTTGTGCTAAATGTTTTTGGTTTAAATTGTTAAAGTTGGAAGGGAAAAACTCATTATAACGAGAAAATCTTCGTCCTTCATTATTGATGCTGAAGTCATGATTTCCGGTGGCAGCTACATAAGGAACTTTTCCATTCAGCCTTCCCATGATAGACTGGATTGCTTTCCATTGGTCGTCTGCACTTTGATCGCCGTCATATCCCTGATTAAGAATATTATTGTGTTCCACCAAATCACCAACCTGACAGACCATTTTAATATTAAGGGTCGAGATATTATCCTCGATCCATCGTTCCATCAAATCTAAAATAGGTTGATTTTGGTTCCATTTCACATAGTTTTGGGTATCCGGAATGAGGATGATACTCCATGATTTTTCATTGTCTAGTTTTGGAGCCTGAAATTTTTCTTGTGCGAAAAACACTGCAGAAAGCAGTAATAAGAGTAATGATATATTCTTTTTCATAAAATTCTTTTATATAGCTTAATATCCTGGGTTTTGTTTTAATGAAGGATTGGCGTCCATTTCCGATTGCGGTATCGGCCAATATTCATCTTTGTTTACTTTGTAGACTACCTGTTGCGTGGTAAAATAGGTGGAAGCTTTTGGATGATTGTAGACGGGATTGGCGCTTTCATCAAAACTTGAAATTGCAGATTTTGTCCAGTTGTTTGCGTTACGGTTCAGGTATAAATATCCGTTCATTACAGTGTTGGCAATTCCCCAACGTCTTATATCGTACCATCTTAATCCGTCATTCGCCAATTCTACTTTTCTTTCATATCGAAGGGCTTTTCTCAGTTCAGTTTGCGAAAGACCATTAGTTAAAACCGGCATTTTTGCGCGTGCTCTAATTTGATTAATCACATCATAAACGGAATTATCTAACTCATTCAGTTCAATTTTTGCTTCTGCATAGATCAGCATTAATTCAGGTAATCTGAAAATTCCAACATTTAAATCTGAATTTCCACTTACGGAGGTAGAATTAAAGTCTGCAATATCAACAACTTTTCTCCATAAGTAACCGCTGAATGAGCGATAAGCATTGGTAGCATCTGCATTGGCAACCTGAGTGGGAGCTCCACCGTTTACAACAGTCCAATAGTTGTTTACTTTTGAAAAAGCTGTGTTAGGTTCAAATTGATATCCGAGGTATCTAGAATGCGGTCTTACAGCATACATATCAAGACGGGGATCTCTGTTTTTGAACGGGTTTGTTTCGTCATATAATGGAGATTCTGTTATAGACAAACCGTCGGTCATTTCATAAGAATCAATAAGATTTTGAGTAGGTCCCCAATAGCAAACTCCTTTACCCAAACGGGATGCTGAATAATACTGTTGATTATGCAGATATCCTGGGACATTGATGTTATATTCTGCAACCCAGATCCATTCTTTACTCCCCGAAAAACCGCTATGTCCAAATATATTACTAGGATCAGGTTCTCCTACGGTATGGTCTTTACCTGCATAGTTCACGGAAGAATTAAAAGCCGTTAAACTATGAACTCCTGCTGCCAAATCTAGTGCCTGTTTTGAAGTCGCTGCTGCGGCTGCATATTGTTTTGAATAAAGTTCAACTCTTGCTTTCAACATTAAGGCTGCAATACGCGATGCACGTACATTTCCAAACTGCGATTGTGATATTGGAAGCTGTGGGGCAACTGCTCCAAGTTCTTCGATAATGAATTTCTGAATTTCTGTAATTGGTGTTCTTGGAACATTTGCATTATCAAGGGTTACTGTTGATTTTACCAATGGAACATCCCCATAAAGCTCAATCAGTTGAGAATAACAATAAGCACGAATAAATCTTAATTCTGAACCGAGCTCTTGCTTTTGTGCCTCGGTAAGCCCCGGAATATCATTTAATTTGTCTAATACGGCATGACATCTTGCAATTGTTTTATAATGAATTTCCCAAGGTTTTATAGCTAATGCATTGGTCGTGGTGATAGAACTTGTGATAGGAGAGGTATAGTTGGTTCCCGGTCTTGCATATCCGATATCTGTGATATTATCCATCACATGCCAAATAGGAGTACTGGCTGCATCTAAAGTGCTTAAGTTTCTATAAGCGGCAAAAAGCCCCATTTTGCCTTCTTCGTAAGAAGCTGGAAAAGTTCCTGATGTGGGACCGTTCAGAGGTTGTAAATCCATATCGGCGCTTGTACACGCAGTGATGATGAATAATAACGATATTTTTATAAGGTTTTTCATTGTTTTGTAATTAGAATTTAACGTCAATACCGAAAGAGAATGTTTTTACTTGTGGATAATAGTTTCCGCCTCCCAGGGAAACACCATCAGTACTTCCTGCGTTATAATTTATTTCAGGGTCATATCCTTCGTAGAATTTTGTAAAAGTCAACAGGTTTTGTCCATTGAGATAAATGTAAACACTCGTGAGGAATGTGTTATCAATAAAGGATTTTGGCAGTTCATACCCAATCTGTACATTTTTAAGACGGGTGTAAGCGGCGCTTCTCATCCACATAGTGGAGTTTTGTGTATTATTGGTAGAAGTAAGGGAAACACGCGGATATTTGGCATCAGTATTTTCAGGAGTCCAGTAATCAAGTTGCCAAGGTTTCACGGCACTTGAGTTAACTGCAGGAATTGAGTAGTGTGAATCTAAGTAACCATCTGCTTTTCCAACTCCCTGAATTAATGCTGATAATTTGAAGCCTCTCCAAGAAAACCCCATATTGAAACCATATGTATATCTGGGAACTGTACTTCCGATGATAGCTCTGTCGGCATCTGTAATTTTTCCGTCTCCAATAGGATTGCCATTAGCATCAAAAGCTCCGGCAATATCTTTGTATCTGATATCTCCCGGTTTTAGAGTTCCAAACTGTGTGGGACCTGCATCAATTTCTGCCTGATTTTGATATAAACCGTCAGCAATAAACCCATAAATGGAATTTACAGAAGAACCCACTTGCTGACGAAGTATTGTTCCTGAAGACTGGCCTTTCATATCAAGGATTTTATTATTAACATCGGAAAGATTGAAGCCCAGATTCATTTTAAAATCTCCCCATTTTTCATTGTATTGTGCGCTTATTTCCCAACCCTTATTGCTTACTGTTGCAGCGTTTTGTATCGGAGGTTCTAAACCTGTAAGTTGAGAGGTGTTTAATCGTAAAAGAATTCCGTCAGTTTTTTTATCATACATATCAAAGGTCAGATCTAATTTCTTCCATAAGGATACATCAAGACCAACTCCGGACATGGTGGTTTCTTCCCATTTTAAATCAGGATTAGACATGATCAATTGCTGTATCGTTTGATACACCTGTCCGTTCATAGAAGTACTTCCCAATGATAACGGTTCTGAAAAAGGATAGTAAGAAGAGCTGATATTCTGATTTCCTAGTTTCCCCCAAGAACCTCTTAATTTTAATTGACTGATGGTTCCTTTTAAATTTTCGAAAAAGTTTTCTCTTGAAACAACCCAACCCGCAGAAAAGGACGGGAAAACCGCCCAACGGTTTTTGCCAATAAATCTTGACGTTCCATCATATCTTACATTGGCTTCAAATAAATATTTTTGATTGTAATTGTAATTGAATCTGCCAAAAGCAGAAACTAATAACCATTCGTATTCTGAACCTCCGTTATCTTTCGTTTCATTGTCCGCACCGGCATCTAAGACTTCATAATTATCATAGAGAAAATCTCTTCTGTATCCGGATAGTATTTTTTCATCATACGTTTCTCTTGAAGCGCCGGCAAGAAGTTCAAAACTGTGTTTCCCAAATTCTTTTTTTGCATTTGCCTGAAACTGATACGTCCCATAAAACTGACGTCTTGCAGATTCTGTAAGTTCAGTAAAAGTATTGGCTGCACCAGCTTCGGATCCGTCTTCATAATAGGTATTTACACTTTTTCTGAAAAGATGGATATTGGTAGTGACATATCTTGGAGCGACAAGTCCTTTTAACGTTAACCAACTCGTAGGTTGATAAGAAACATTTAAATTTCCGAAAAATTCCAGATTATTTTGCTTGCGATTTCCTCCGTCTTCGATGAAACCGACCGGATTTATTTTTACCCATCCATCAGAATAATTACTCCCATAATAGATCGGGATATTGGTAGGCATTCTCCCGAGATAGTTCCAGATCGTGGCCTCGTCAGCAATTTGTTTTCTGTCTTTGTTGACTACCGATAGATCTAATTTGATATTCCACTGATCATTTGGAGTAATATCCATATTATTACGGAAAGTAAACCTTGTAAAATCGGTGTTTTTTATAATACCTTCCTGTTTTGCATACCCAAATGATGGAGTTACACTTATAATTCCTGATTTTGCAGACAGTGAAAAATAATGGTCCTGTAAATATCCGCTTCCCTGAAGAATAGCCTTTTGCCAGTCATAGTTGCTCGGGTTTTTATTATAAGCAGTCAAAAAAGTATTGATTGCTTCGTCACTGTAGATTTTGGTACCGTTGTCATTCATACTTGCATCGTTGAACACCTTCATATAAGTAAGCCCATCGGTAACTTTTGGGATTGCCGTAGCCATTTGCCATCCTGTATATACTCTGTATTGTGCAGTAAGCTTATTCCCTTTAGCACGTTTTGTGGTCACAAGAATGACACCATTGGCTGCTCTTGAACCATAAATGGCAGAAGAAGCGGCATCTTTAAGAACAGAAATAGACTCAATCATGTTAACATCAATGTCGTTCATATTTCCTGCAACACCATCAATGATAACAAGCGGATTGCTGTCAGATCCTCCGAAACTGTTGATTCCTCTGATTCTGATATTTCCGGCATCACCACCGGGAGCTCCTGTTTGTGTAGTAACGGTGACACCAGCTGCAAGACCCTGTAAAGCATTCCCTGCCGATAATACAGGTTGCCCCTCGGTTACTGAACCTTTTACAACAGATACCGAACCTGTTATTATTGATTTCTTTTGGGTGCCGTATCCAACCACGACCACTTCTTCTATTTTTTTCTCCTGTTGGTTCAGAGTGTCTTTTTTGGGCTGTATATCATTTTCCACAAAAGAAGCACTGGCTGATTTTCTTAGAGTTATCGTGTTATTCTGAATTTGGTAATCTAATGGAATGCTCTTTTTTAAATATTCTAAACTTTGCTGTAATGAAGAGTAGTTGATTTTGCTCTCATCTACCCAAATATTTCTAAAATCTGAAGCAGAATAAAAAAACTTCGTTTTGGTAGATTTTTCTAATTTTTTAATTATCTGGACAAGAGGAACCTGCTTTTGAGTATTGGTTATAGGCAGGTTAGCCTGGGTTTGTGCATAATTATACACCGGTAACCCTACAGCTACGAGTAAAGCAATAGAAATTGCAGTTTTTTTCATAAATTTGATGAGTTAATTATTATTCTTTAGCGAATTTTGAATTAATACAAGCACTGATAACGCCACATTATTAGTGCTGTTTTATTTTAATAGAGGATTATTTCTTGGTCATTCTTGAATGTTGTTTTTAGGTTAAAAGGATAATTTATAATCGAAAGAATTTCTTTAAGATTTCCTGAAAAAGAACCTGATACTTGGTTTTTAGCAATTTTTCGGGGATAGGTAATGTGAGTTCCATACGTGTTTTCTATTTCCACTATGGCATCTTCGAAGGTTGTATTTTCAAAGGTGAAAGATTTTGCCGTGCTTATTGCGTAATAATGGAAATCACTTTTGGTAGGAGAAGTGCTCCAGTTTTCATTCGGCAGAAGATAAGTTAGTTTTCCTTTGTGCTCTATCTTTACTTTACCTTCAAGCAGCTTTACCTTTTTTTCATCCGATCGCTGATCGACGGAAAACTTTGTTCCCAATACCTCAACACTAAAATCACCTGCATTCACGATGAAAGGTTTGGATTTGTCTTTAGCAATAGAAAAAAAACCTTTCCCTTGAAAGGTTACCTTTCTGAAGCGTTCTCCAAAATCTTTACTTAGGGATAATGTACTGTGAGGTTCTAAAGTAATCATACTATTATCAGATAATCTGAAGGTCTTAGATGACTCATTGGTTCGCAATACGAGTACTGTTAACTCACTTTTCGTTTCTTTTATAGCAACATCTTTATAGAAAAACAGGATTCCAAACAAAGGCAGCAAAACAGCAGCAACAGTTCCCCAATAGTATTTTTGTCTACGCTTGCTCCTAATTTTCCCTTCTATTCCTCGCCATATTCTGGAATCTGTTGCAGAATCCATTTCCTGTTCCTCAGCAGAGACAGTCTTCCAGGTTTTTTCAAAATGTTTTTGAGAATCTTTCATACAATTATACTTACGCAGTGATATAAAAATATCCACCCCTAAGAGGTGGATTTAATAATTTGTTTATATGAGTTAATATTCCGTTAAAATAGATTTAGATTGGTCTTTATGTATCGGATAACTTTATTGACCTGTTTTTCTACAGCTGTTTTTGAGATGTTGTTTTCTTTTGCAATCTGAGAATAACTTATTTTTTCCAGTTTATTTTTATAAAAAAAAGTTTTGCTTCTTTCCGGAAGTTCTTCCAGCAGAATCTCTATTTTTTTCAATTGTTCCTCTTTAAATTCATGATCTCTCTTTTCTGAATCGGCTGCATCTTTTATCAAACTTTCATCAGTGTAAGAGAAGAGCATTTTATTCTTTCTGTAATAATTGGAAACTTCCTGTTGGGCGGTTTTAAAGATGATGGCTTCTAAATTTTGTGGATTTCTCAGAGAGGAAGAATGTTTCCAAAGATGTACAAAAGTCTCCTGAACAACATCTTCAGCATCTTCCATACTTGAAATAAACTTTTTGACAAAAAAGTATACTTGATGTTTGTAATCTAAATATATTTTTTTAAAATGTTCCATTAGTAAGAACCGAACGGTTTCAGTAAGTCACAAAAATACTCAATTGGAAACGGGTCAATATCAAGTATATATTAATTTTAAGCCAGGGTATTTTAAATTATTCTTTCTTTGCTTAGTCATGAAATCTAACTTTTAAAAAGTATATTTATAAAATATTGCAGAGAAATACGCAATTTTAATGAAATGAAAAACTTTAATGATTTAACAACCTACAATAAATATCTGAATCTTTCCACACCTTTACATCCACTGATGGACAGTAGAGTTTGTAAACAAGCGATTCCGAATTTTCCGAAGACGAGTAAAGAAATTCAGGTTGATCTTTTTAAAATATCATTAAAGAAAAATTTCACAGGAGATATTAATTATGGAAATAATAAATATCACACAGAAAATGGTTTAATGCTGTTCAGCGAACCCGGACAAGTGGTTTCCTGGGATAGTCTTACCTTTTGGGATGGCTATGCCTTTGTTTTTCATCCGGATTTGATCAAAAAAAATCCTGTTTACAATAAAATCAAGCAGTATAAATATTTCAGCTATGAAATAAATGATGCTCTTTTTATGACCGAAAAAGAAGAAGAAACAATCACCTGGCTTTTTACAAAAATACATTATGAACTGCTTGAGAATAAAAACAATGCCAATATCGATGTGATTTTATCGTTGCTGAATGTGATTCTTACCTATGCAGAGCTTTTTTACGAAAGACAGTTTAAAGAAAGATCTTTAGATACCATTTCCGTCACTTCAAAAATAAAAACGCTTTTACAGGAGCATTATCGTGATCTTTCAAAGCCGGTTCAGAACATTCCGACCGTTTCCCAAATTGCAGAAAAACTTCATCTTTCTTCCAATTACCTTACCGATCTTGTACGTTCAGAAACAGGGAAAAGTACAATCAGTATCATCCACGATTTTGTCGCTGAGCAGGCAGAGATTTTATTACTTCAAACCGATTTGAATATCAGTGATGTTGCATTCCGGTTAGGATTTGGTAATGTGCCTTATTTTTCACGGTTTTTTAAAAAGGTTAAAGGGGTTTCCCCAACAGAAGTCAGAAATCAGAGAAAAGGATAACGTATTCCCCGATTTGTGTTAAAAATCAAAAGTCTGTCCGATTAATTTTGAACAGACAAATAATTTGTGTCTTAAACATTCCATCATTTAAAATTATTACTATGATTTTTACAACACAGAAAATAACCGAAAGCTATTGGAAAATAGCTATCAATCATCCTCCGGTAAACGTATTCGACCCAGAATTCTCGGTTCAGCTAAGAACATTAATGGATGAATTGGAAGCCAACGAAAACCTGAAAGTGGTGGTTTTTGAAAGTTCCAACCCAGAATTTTATGTTGCTCACGCAGAACTGGTCAATATTTTTGATTTTCCAAAAGGTGAAGGAAAAACTGGACTTTCAAAATCTTGGCCTGATGTTGCTAAACGTCTCGAACAGGCTCCGTTTGTAAGTATTGCATCGATCAGAGGAAGAGCGAGAGGGTTGGGTAGCGAATTTATTCAAGCTTTTGATATGCGTTTTGCAAGTAAGGAAAAAGCATTTTTCGCACAACCAGAAATCGGAATCGGTTCTTTTCCTGGTGGTGGTGGATTGGAGCGTCTTCATTTGTTGACAGGTAAAGCCAGAGCTTTGGAGATTATTCTGAGTGGCGATGATTATGATGCCCAAACTGCCGCTGATTATGGTTGGATTAATCGAGCATTTCCGGATAATGAATTGGATATTTTCGTAGAAAACTTGGCAAAAAGAATCGACTCATTTGATTTGAAAATCATCAAGAAAATAAAGGCAACGATGAATGAAAGGGTGATTATTCCAAAAAATGAACATATTATGGAAACGCAAATAGCCTTCTTCGCATCATTAACAGAACCTGAAGCAAGAACCAGAATTAAAAAACTGTTAGACCAAGGACTACAAACTTATGGCGATGTTGAACTAAATCTTGGAAAATATTTATAATTAAATGAAAGCATTAATCATCAACGGTCATATCAAATGGCCACAAATTGCAGAAGGAAATCTCAACAAAACGATTTTCGAAAAAAGTAAAACTATCTTTGAGGAAAAAGGCTACGAAATTCTCGAAACAGTTATCGATAATGGCTACGAAATTCCACAGGAAATCGAGAAATGGGTAAACGCAGATTTTCTACTTCTTCATTTTCCGATTAATTGGTTTGGAATGCCTGCTAAAACAAAAGATTATATCGATAAAGTTTTGATGAGCGGTTACGGAAAAATCTACGCCGGAGATGGTAGAAATAATGGCGGAAATTACGGTTCAGGTGGACTTCTGCAAAGCAAAGGAATGATTGTCAATACCTGGAATGCGCCCGAAGAAACGTTTGGAAACTCAGGTCAGCTGCTTGAAGATTTCTCAATGGAAAAATTTACAAAGCCTTTCACGGCAACGCTTCAGTTTCTAGGCGTTCAGCCATTGCCAACTTTTGCGTTCTATGATGTTTTTAAAAATCCAAATATAGAACAAGAGCTATCTTCATTTGAAACACATCTGAAAAATAATATTTAAGCTTAACTTAATAAGTCGGAAGAAAACTCTTCCGATTTTTATTTTTTAAATTTGATAATGACTAATAATCTTATTGAACCAAATTTTTAAATTCAATTAAATATGGAAAAAATCAATCACTATAAAAGTATCGTAGAGTTGCACGAGAAAAGCGGTTTTGAACCTCCGAAGAATCCTCTTTTGAGTTTGATGACCTGTAAAGAATTAATGACCTATTCTGTCGGCGAAGACCGATTTACAGGAGATTTTTATATGATTGGTTTAAAGAAAATCAAGTCTGGTTACGTGTTGTATGGCAAAACCAAGTACGACCACAATAATGGCTCGGCGGTTTTTATGAAACCCAGACAAATCATTGAAGTTCGTAATGTGCAGTTTGCCGAAAAAGGGTTTGTGATGTTTTTCCACGAAGATTATCTTTCGGGGCATCCGCTGAATGAGCAAATCAAAAAATACGGTTATTTTGAATATGAAATTAATGAAGCGCTTCACATTTCGCCTTCGGAAGAAGTGATTATGTGGGAACTTTACGAGAAAATCAGAAGAGAGTACGAGGAAAACTCTGACGAATTCAGCAGGGAAATTATTCTGTCACATATCGATTCAATTTTAAAATATTCTGACCGTTTTTACAAAAGACAGTTCATAGACCGAAGCCCAAATGTTTCAGGAAGTATGGTTAAAAAATTCCTGACGGTTCTGGATGATTATTTCAAAGCCAACAAACACATTGAAGATGGTTTGCCAAACGTTAATTTTATGGCTGGAGAGCTTGCAGTTTCTCCCCGTTATCTCAGTGATATTCTGAAACAGGAAACTGGAAAAACAGCGTTGGAACACGTTCATATTTATTTAATTAAAGAAGCTAAAAATCTGTTGCTGAGTTCGGAAAGCAACGTTGCAGGAATTGCTTATGATTTAGGTTTTGAAAGTCCGTCTTATTTTACCCGATTATTCAAAAAAGTGGTTGGGGTAACGCCTGTTCAATATAAAAAGGAAGCGGTTAAATAATATTCAAATATTAAAAACTGAACTTTTTTACAAACTAACATTGAGCTTTTTTACAAAGTCTGTCTTTCATTTCTCCTCTAATTTTGTACTATAAATTTTTAGAAATGAAAACAGTAAACAAAATTTACATCAATGGTGAGTTTGTAACGCCTAACGGAACTGAAACTTTAGACTTAATCAATCCCTCTAATAACCAAAAAATAGGAGAGATTACTTTGGCTGACGAAGTTGATACCCGAAATGCCATCACGGCAGCAAAAGAAGCTTTCAAAACCTTTTCAAAATCTACAGTAGATGAGCGAATTTCTTACCTTGAAAAACTGAAAACAGCAGTAGAAAATAAAAAACAGGAACTTATCGACGTGATGATTGAAGAATATGGAGGCAGCAAACAGTTTGTCACTTTAAGCAACAATAACACCAACAGTTGGTTCGATTCAATGATAGAATCTATCCGAAATTTTGAATTTGAACAAACCATTAATTCTTCAAAAGTCCTTTTACAGCCAGTTGGTGTTGTAGGAATTATCACTCCCTGGAATGCCAGCAACAGTTCGGTTTGCAGTAAAGTTGCGACTGCAATTGCTGCAGGTTGCACAGTAGTTATCAAGCCAAGTGAAATGAGCGGTTTGCAGACTCAGGTGTTGATGGATGCCTTTCACGATGCGGGTTTGCCAAAAGGAATTATCAATTTTGTAACAGGGTTGGGCAATGTAGTCGGAACTGAATTAACCATTAATCCTACTGTTTCAAAAATCTCTTTCACAGGTTCTACGGCGGTTGGAAAACTCATTGCGAAAACAGCGGTCGATACCATGAAAAGAGTGACTTTGGAATTAGGTGGAAAATCACCCAATATTATTTTGGATGATGCTAATCTTGAAGAAGTGATTCCGACAGCGATTTTTGGAGCGTATATGAACAGCGGACAAGCTTGTATCGCGCCAACGAGACTTTTGGTTCCTGAAAATCAAATCGATAAAGTGAATGAAATTGCCAAAGCAACCGCAGAAAAAGTGGTGGTAGGATTACCTCAAAATGATACCACAAATTTGGGACCGATGGTGAGTGTAAAACAATTTGAAAGAGTTCAAAACTACATCAAAATCGGATTGGAAGAAGGCGCAGTAGTTTTAGCCGGAGGTGAAGGTAAACCTGAAGGATTGGAAGCTGGAAACTTTGTAAAACCGACCATTTTTACTAATGTAAATAATAAAATGAGAATTGCTCAGGAAGAGATTTTCGGTCCTGTATTGTCTATTATTCCTTATGAAACGGAAGAGGAAGCGATAGAAATTGCAAACGATACGCCTTACGGTTTGGCGGCTTATATCAGTTCTTCTGATGTGGAAAGAGCTCAAAAAGTAGCTTCACAGATTGATGCGGGAAGAGTTTGTATCAATGGCTTTAAGCACGATCCAATGGTTCCGTTTGGCGGTTTCAAACAGTCCGGAATTGGCAGAGAGTACGGAGTGTACGGCTTGGAAGCTTATCTTGAACCGAAAGCTGTGCTGCAATAATATTTTGTAAATTTGATAAAGCGTTGTTGTAAAAAATGGCGCTTTGTCTTTTAGCATTCAATCAAAATGGAAAAATCTGATATTGTCTATTCCTGCTATCACGAGGTAAGCCGAAAAGGCGAAAATTTTGTTCCTCAGCACGTCCTTGCTTTTCAAATTTCGGGGCAATTTGTGCTGTCGGACGGTCAGGAAAAATACGTTGCAAAAGAAGGAGATTTTAATTTAATTCGGAAAAATCAGCTGGTAAAATTTACCAAATGTCCGCCTGAAAATGGGAGTTTTGAAAGCCTGAATATTTACCTGAATCAGGAGGTTTTACAGAATATGGCGAAAGAATATCATTTTTCATCCAATCATTCCGAAGTTTCCAAGCCTTTGGTTTCTATCGAAGTGAATGCTGTGCTGCAGAATTACATCACATCGTTGCAGACCATTCTTGAAAACCCAAAACTACTGACCAAAGATTTTATCGACCTTAAAATTAAAGAGTTATTATTTATCTTAATCGAAACACAGCCTGAACTCAAAAATATTCTCTTCGATTTTTCAGAGCCTTTTAAAATTGACTTGGAATCTTTTATGATTCAAAATTACAAATACAACGTGAATCTCGAACGTTTTGCTTATCTCACGGGAAGAAGTTTGGCGACTTTCAAACGTGATTTTGAGAAGATTTTTCACTCTTCACCACACAAATGGATTTTACAGAAACGTCTGGACGAAGCTTATTTTTTAATGAAAGAAAAACAGCAGTCGCCTTCCGAAATCTATGTAGATTTAGGTTTTGAAGATCTTTCCCATTTTTCTTATGCCTTTAAAAAACAGTTTGGGTTTAGCCCGAAAAATATTCTGGATAAACAAACTGTTTCATAATAATTCGTTTTTAATAGTGTAATTCTGTGCTATTCTTCCGCTGAAATGAGCTACACTTTAGGCTTGAAGCAGATTTAACTTTGTATCAACAAAATGAAATAATTTTAAATCATAAAAAAATGAAAACAATTTCAGTACCCGAAAAAGAACAGCTAAGTTTTGGCACACAGAGCATTTTAGAATCTGTAGAGAAAAAAATGGGGAAAATTCCCAACTTGTATGCCACGATAGGTTATTCATCATCCGCTTTAAAATCGATGCTGGAAACCGAAGCGTCTTTGGCTCACGACTCATCGTTTACGGCAAAAGAAAGAGAAGCTATTAATCTTATCGTTTCGCAAGTCAACGAATGTGATTACTGTTTGGCGGCGCACACGACATTGGCGAAAATGAGAGGTTTCACAGAAGAAGATACACTGGAAATCAGAAAAGGAAGTTTTTCTGAGGTAAAATTAGACGCTGCGATTAAGTTGGCTCACTCCATTGCAAACAATAAAGGAAATGCAGGAAACGGAGCTTTAGAAAACTTCTTCAACGCCGGATATGACGAAAAAGCTTTGGTTGAACTGACGGCTTTGGTAGCGCTCAGAAGTTTTACCAATTATGTATTTGCCAACACTCAGATTCCTATTGATTTTCCTTTGGCACAGGCTATTTAAGAAGTGTTTTAATATAAGTATTTAGTTTTAAGTGAAAGCCTTCCGGAATTTATTTTAGGAAGGCTTTTTTTATTAAGGTGAAACTGTCATTTTCTGACTAATGATAAAATCTTTCCTCAACTTTTCTTCAGCTTCTTTGATTTGAATTTTACTCAAAGGCTTTTCTTCAAACCTTTCATAGACAGAATTATCATTATCAAATGTAATTTTCTCAACAGAATAAATCTCTTTCGGAATATTTCCGCCAAACCATAATTTATCGGGCTTTTGCTTCCACGTTACTTCATATAAAACTGCATTTTTCGGATAATTGGAATCTGAATGTTGTTTTGCATAATCAAAAGCAATTTCATTTCCATATAAAGTTGACATTGTGCTGTCTTTTGGCTGAATTGATGATGTGATGGGATTCATCAACAAAGGATTTTCCTTCAATTCGTCATTTTGTTGAACAGATGCTCCGATATTCAAAAACTCTTTTGATTTTTGTTCGCAGGAAACGATGATTGCCAATGCGAAGAATAGAATCATATTTTTCATTATTTCTGAATTTTTTTAAGTTGAGAAATCAAATACAATGGAGAAGTAAAGACATAATCCCGATTTTCCATCGGCTTGTGACATTCGATACATTCTTTATCAAAATCAGGCGTTTCTCCGTAAGGTTTCAGGTCATTTCCTTTCCATCTTCCCCAAGCCCAGCCTTTGGTTTTCTCATATTTTTTCGCATCTTTTACCATCAATTCCACCTGAACAAATTCTCCGGTTGCAATACTTCCATCGTTATTAACTCTTTGTTTCCAAGCGGTTTTCGCGAAAGAAGTTCCATCAGGCCAAGGATTCGTATTTTTCTCCTGAATGGCTTTTACCGCAATATCATTTCCGAAAATAATGCGCATCGTTCCGTTATCAAAACGGTCTGTCGTGCTGATGGCTTTCCAGTTTCTGTAATCAGGAATATATTGCATACCGTTTGGTGAAGGTTTTACAGTAGGATGTTTCAATTCACCATTAATCCACGAATTGTACTGTTTTTCTGCCGAACTGATTTGCGAACTGTCCGAAATTTTTCTTGAAGCAAGTGACAATGCATAATTTTTAAGAATTTCAATTTGGCGTTCATTCAACTTTGCAGAAGAATGTATCGCAGCATAACTCGGAATGGGCATTTCGCCTGATAAAACTTTATTAATAGCGTAGTAAATTGTAGAGTTTTGCTGAAGTTTTGGCCACGAATTCCATTTAGAGAAATCAAGTGCTTCACGACCTTCTTTGATGTGAGAAGTGACCAAAAAATTTGCAGGCGTAATTTTATCATACCAACGCAAATTGGCTTCCGAAGAATGACAATCAAAACACGAATTTCTTAGAATTGTATTGACTTCTTTGGGAACATTCACAAGGTCTTGCGTAGGTTTTCCGTCATTAATATTTTCAGGTCTGAAAAGCTGAATGAGCAGAAAACCAGCAAGTAAAATCCAAATGAGTTTATTGATGTTTTTCATTAGATTAATTTAAGAATTAATTATAAATCTACAATCATACCTTTCCACGCGGGTCGTCGATATGAATTTTTGAAACATCATAACGAACGCCTTCTCGGTCAATAATTCTAACGTTTTTCACAACAATACTCAAAGCTTTTAAAAACGTTTCCGAATTTTCGTGACGTTCATACGCTTCTTTATCTTTCCAGCCTTCCAAAAGGTGAAATGTGTTTTCATCTGCCAAATCTTGGGAAAAAGCATAATAAATACAGCCTTCCAGTTGATTTGCGGCAATCATTTCTGGGATAACAGCGTCAATGAAAATTTGTCTGTCTTCGGGATGCACTTTGTAATAAGCACTTACCGTAATTTCTGTCGTTTGTGTTTTATCGTGGTTATTGGATGTTCCGATTTTTTCTGAATGATTCATATTATTTATTTTAAAATTAATGATTAAAGAAAAGTCACAAACTCCTCAAATGGTTTGCGCACTTTTTTCTGATTAAGATTCCAGTCATTTTCTGTGTCTCTGTAGCCTAAAGCCAACAGCATTGAACTTCGTAAACCTTTGGATGAAAGTTGTAAAAATTCATCAAGTGCAATTGGGTCAAAACCTTCCATCGGTGTAGAATCTATTCCTTCTGAAGCAGCTTCAATAATTGCTAAACCTAAAGCAATATTCGCTTGTTTTGCTGCATGATGAAAGTTTTCCTCGATGCTCATATTTCCGAAAAACTGCTTTGAAAATGTTCTTTGTTTATCATAATGAGCAGAATCTACACTGCGTTTTTCTGCCAGATAATCGAATACATTATCAATTCTTTCTTTAGAATATTCGTCCCAAACAGCGAAAACTAAAAGATGTGATGATTCAATAATCTGAGGTTGATTCATTGCGATGGGTAATATTTTCTTTTTGATTTCGGGATTACTGATGACGATGATTTCGTATGGCTGTAATCCAATTCCGGAAGGTGCCAAATGAGCCGCTTCCAATATGTTATTGATTTTTTCTGAAGAGATTTTTTCGCCCGTCATTTTTTTTGTGGCGTATCTCCAGTTTAATAATTCTATGATATTTTTCATTTGATTTTATGTTTTAAATCAAGGTAAATGATTACTCGCATTTACCTTGATTGGTTTATTTAAAAAACTCCTAATTGCCCTAAAAGTATCGTTCCCGCATTATAACAATGGAATGATTTTACTTTTCCGTTTTCAATTTTGAAGACGTCACAACAAGGCACTTCGATGGTTTTCCCCGTCGGTTCCAAAGTTCCTGATGCTAATTGAAGCGGTCCGTTATGTGTTCCGTTCAATGATAATTCTACAATTACTGTATTTTCATCTTCCAAGACGTACAATTCGTACAATTCTCTGTGCATATCTGGAAAAGCTGTAGCAAAAATATCCACCGTTTTACCGATGTCCTGACCGTAATATTTGGTTCCGGAAGATACATCCCAGAAATATCCGTCTTCTGCAAAAAGTTCTGTAAATCCTTTTGAATCCTGAACTTCGGCGATTCTATACAATTCACGGATTAATGTTTCGTTGGCTGAATTTTGATTGATTAATGATGCTTTCATATTGTTTTATTTTAAATGTTAAAGATTGAGTTTGATTAAAAATTGAATTAGATTTAAAAGAGAATTTAATTTTTGTTATCTACAAAGACATAAAGTTTCACAGCTTTTCCATTTTCGAAAACGAATAAATCCATTCCTGTTACTGCGTCCGGTTTTTCGGGAGTTCCGTTTTGCCAATACAATCTTGCGATGTTGTGATTGACGTCTATTGCTTTAATGTGAGAGAATTTAGAATTCGGACTTTTCTGTTGTAATCCATCCACAAACCCATTGATTTCTTTATGACCAACTGCGATAAAATGACTGTCTACCATTTCGATATCATCGGCATAGATTTTTGCCATCAAAGCTTCACGTTTTTTAAGGTCTCTCTCGTTCCAAATTGCTAAATGTCCTTCTACTAAAGATTTAATTTCTGCTTCAGAAAGTGTTTTTGAATCTGATTTTTCGGTTTCATTTTTTACAGCATCTTTTGGTGACCATAAAATTGTTGTCGGATTTTTTTTCTCATAACCTTTTCCGTTCGGGTAAGAAACCAATTCCATTTTAGAACCCCACGGTGTTACAAAATACACCCAAGTTTCGCCTTCTGTATCTCCTGATGGCATCAAAAACGGTTCTCCTAAAAATTGAACGCCTTTGCTTTTAAGATACGCTACACTTTTGCTGATATCATTGGTGTAAAAAGCAATGTGACTCGCTCCGATATCGTCTCCTGCAGGTTGTTGAGCACTGCCTTTGTTATCTTGATATTCGAATAACTCGATGTTGGCTCCTGTTCCTGCTTTTAACATTTTGATGGTTACGGGACCAGTTTTAGCGTTCATATGATTGTTCTTTTTCCAAGCATCATCCAAAGGAATCGGACCTAAAGTTGTAACTGCTGAAAATCCTAAAACGTCTGTAAAGAAATTCACTGCCTGTTTCATATTTGGAACGTTTATTCCCACGTGGTCGATTCCAAGAATTCCTGTTCTTTCCTGCGCTGATGTGTTTGAAACTGCTGTTGATAATAAAAGTGCACTTGCTACTACTGTTGCGTTGGCTTTGATTTGTTTTTTTAAATTGCTCATTGTGATAATTTTTTGTTGTTATTGTATGAAGCAAATTTCCAACATTCAGTAGCCTTCTTCCATTGACAAAAGCTTGAAAAAAAAGCAAACAAATGTCAATGAAAATGATGATTTGAATACGAAGCTTTCTCTTTAGCCCCGATTGCAACGGCATCCTTTTGTGGAGCAAAGCGGAACAAAAGATATAGTGGAAAGCGGGAAATAGCTCCAAATAAAAATCAAAAAGGCTGGAACTAAACATTCCAACCTCATCAGTTATGATTTAAAATTATATTTATTCGCTGTATTTTGCCAACCATTTTGCTTTCAATTCGGCTCTGGCATTAATGAATTCCAAATCTGTTCCCTGCGCAACGGCATCCAAAGGAAAACGTAACGGACGAGAACTTTCTTTCATCTGAATCAATTCTAAAATTCCGTCTGCGATGGTTTGCGGATTCATATTAAATTCTTTCATCTTGCCAAATAATGCAGCGCCAATCGCATTAAATTGTTCTGTCGCAACAGGGTCATACAATGTCGCAATTTCTGGTTTGTCTGCATTAACTCCAGCTTTTTCGCCTGTGTTCATTTCTGTCGGATAAACGCCCGGCTGGATGGAAACGTTGTCGATATTGAACTGTTTCAATTCATCCTGTAAACCTTCTGTAATGCTTTCAACACCGAATTTGGATGCAAAATAAGGAACCATAAAGGGCGAAGTATGCGCACTTGCTCCAGAAGTGATATTGATAATCAAACCGCTTTTATTCTCCCTCATAGAAGGCAATACAGCCTGATAAGTTCGGATAACGCCATAGAAATTCACTTCAAACATTTGGCGGATTCTGTCCAAACTATAAGCTTCCAACAATCCAAAACCTGAAACGGCTGCGTTGTTGACTAATACATCGATTTTGCCATACTTTTGAAGTACTTTTTCGAATGCATTGGTTACCGAAATATCGTCGGTTACATCAATTTCAACGACTTCTAAATTAGGAAGTGCTCCTAATTCTTTGGCTACGGTTTCATTTTTTCCTGAAACGCCTCGCATTCCTGCGATTACGGTGTAACCTGCATTGGCAAGTGTGGTTGCTGTTAATTTTCCAAATCCTGTGCTTGTTCCTGTGATAAAAACTGTTTTGTTCATTTTGTCTTATTTTTAATTGTTAATTTTAATAAGACAAAGATGTTGCAAGATGAAGTTTTCTTCCATTGACAAAAGCTTGAAAATAATGCAAACAAATGTCAATGAAAATGAAACGTTTTATTTCTTAACCATATTTCTACGCAGTCTGGTAAGGGTTTCTGGTGTAATTCCAATATAGGAAGCAATCATATGTTGCGGAATACGATTGACGATATGAGGATATTTTTCAAGGAAATTCTGATATTTTTCTTCTGCCGTAAAACTGATATTCGCCAAAATTCTACCTTGAGAAACAATAAAACTCTTCTGAATAATCTGATTGACCATTTGATTCAGTTGAGGAATTTCTGCGCAAAGCTTTTCAAAATCTGCTTTTTCTATTAAAATCAATTCTGTTGGTTCGATTGCATCAATATTAAGACGAGAAGGTGTTCCATTAATTAAACTTTCACGGTCGCCTGTCCAATAATTTTCGGGAGCGAAGTTGATAATATGTTCTGTTCCGTTTTCAGCGATGGAAAAGGTTTTCACCAAACCTCGACAAATAAAAGCGTTGTAATGCCAAACGTCTCCTTCCTGACAAAGAAACTGTTTTTTGCGGAGTTTTTTAGGCTTGCAAACAGATTCTATTAATTGTATTTCCGAAATGGAAAGTTCTATTTTGTCGGTAAGGTATTTTAGGAAAATCTCGAACATTGATTATGAGTTATAGAACAAATTTAATTATTATATCTAAAATTAATCGATTTTAAATTTCAAAACGTATTTCTGTGCTATTTTTCAGCTAAAATGAGCTACCTGCTCCGTTGGGTTTGATGATAACTTTGCTTCATTAAATAACACTAAAAAATTAAAACAATGAGTAAAATAGTTTTTATCACAGGAGCATCAAAAGGATTCGGAAAATTATGGGCAGAAGCACTTTTGGAAAGAGGAGACAAAGTAGCGGCAACAGCAAGAAACATTGCTGCATTACAGGATTTGAAAGATAAATACGGCGACAATATTTTGCCTTTAAAGCTTAATGTCAACAACCGTTCAGAAGTTTTTGAAGTAACGGAACAAGTAGAAAAACATTTCGGAAGAATTGATGTCTTGATTAATAATGCAGGTTTTGGCTTATTTGGAACGACAGAAGAAACGACGGAACAGCAGGCGAGAGAACAAATGGAAACTAACTTCTTCGGTTCACTTTGGGTAGCACAGGCCGTTTTACCGGTAATGAGAAAACAAAAAAGCGGACATATTATTCAGATTTCCAGCTTTTTGGGACTAACGACTTTACCGCTTTTAGGATTGTACAACGCTTCAAAATTCGCAGTAGAAGGGTTGATTGAAACCATCGGTTCGGAAACAGCTCATTTGGGAATTAAAACGACGTTGATTGAACCAAACGGATTTGCCACAGATTGGGCAGGAGCTTCGGCGGTACAGACTTCTTCGGATATTGCAGATTATAATCCGGTGCGGGCGGCTTTTGCAGAAAGTGGAGAAAATCCGGATACCTGGGGAAAACCGGAAGCGACAGTAGAACCTGTTTTGAATCTTATCGACAATCAAAATCCTCCGCAAAGATTATTGTTTGGTAAAATTGCTTATCACGTTGTGAATGAAGTTTACACGAAAAGATTAGACGAAATCCAAAACTGGAAAGAAGTGAGTATCGCCGCTCACGGTCATTAATTAAATAATTATCTGTTTTTTCATAATACAAAATCAGCAGTCATTTTGTCATTCCGTAGGAATCTAAACTGCATTATTTTCAGTTTGTTGAGATTCCTACGGAATGACAAACAAGCTGTAAAAACAAAACTATTATAAATTACGGACATTCATATTAATCAAATTTAAAATCTAAATCGGCGGAAAAAATAACAATGTTTTTTTGTGCTAAAGTTCCGCTGATTTGTGAAATTAATTCCAACTAAATATTCTCAACTTTGAACTACTAAATAACAAACAAAATCTTAATACTTATGAAAACAATAGCTTTAAACGCAGAAACACAATTTGCAGAAATCAACAACAATAAAATTGCTTACAGACAATTCGGAAACGGAGCTCCATTGTTCTTTGTGAACAGATTCAGAGGCATTATGGATACTTGGGACCCTTTGTTCTTAGATTCTTTGGCAGAAAAAAACACCGTTATTCTTTTTGATTATCCGGGAATTGGAAGTTCAGAAGGCGAATTGCCTTTGGATATTGTAGAAGTGGCGAGTACGGTTCCTGCTTTGGCAGACCATTTGGGAATCGATATGTTTAATGTGTTGGGTTGGTCGTATGGTGGATTGGTGGCGCAGGCCGTTACTTTTCAGAATCAAGACAGAGTTTTGAATACCGTTTTAATCGGAACAAATCCTCCGGGAGAAAATGAAATTCCAATGGAACAGGTATTTTTTGACCATGCTTTAAAACCGATTAATGATTTGGAAGATGAATATTATCTGTTCTTTGAGCCGGCTTCCGAAAAAAGCAGACAGGCGGCCCAGGAATCTCACGACAGAATCGGGAAGAGATTAGAACGTTCGTTGATTCCTTCTACAATGGAGGCTTTCCAGAGATATTTTGCAGGTTCGGCAACGATGAAAGAAGATAAACTGAACTTCAGAGAAGGTTATAAAACACTGAAATCTCCCGTTTTGGTTATTTCCGGAGACCACGACATCAGTTTTGCAACAGAAAACTGGTTTCCATTATTGAAAAATGCACCTACAATGCAGCATATTATTTTGAATGATGCGGGGCACGGTCCTCAACATCAGCATCCGGAGCTTACAGCAGGATACATCAACCTTTTTTTAGGATAATAGTAAATCCTGTTTCCGGTAAATTATTTTAACTTAGATAAAATTAAACCGATGCAACATTACAAAACCCTTACCGAATTACATTTGGGTAATCATTGGGACGCTCCGGAACATCCGCTTTTCAGTATGATTGGCTGTCAGTCGGAGTGTAAATTGGGGAACAGAGAGTTTACCACAGATTGTTATGTGATAGCTTTCAAAAAAATAAAATCAGGGATTTTTATGTACGGCCGCACACCGTATGACCACGACAACGGCTGTCTGTTTTTTGCGAAACCGAGACAGATTATCGAGATGAAAAATCTTGAGTTTGAAGAAAAAGGCTATATGCTGATGATTCATGAAGATTATCTCAACGGTCACGAGCTTTTCAAGGAAATTGAAAAATACAGTTTCTTTGATTATGAAGTAACGGAAGCTTTGCACCTTTCTCCAAAAGAAGAGCAGATTATTTTGGAACTTCACTCGAAAATTCAGGGAGAATATTTTAATAATCCCGATGAATACAGTCGTGAGATTATCTTAAGTCATATTTCATCGATTTTAAAATATGCGCAGCGATATTACAAAAGGCAGTTTATCGACAGAGCGCAGGTGACGGGAAAAACGGCTTCGAAATTCAATGATGCGCTCAGAAAATACATCAGCGAAGGTTTGCTGGAAAAAAACGGACTTCCGAATGTTGCATTTTTAGCTGACCAGCTTTTTGTTTCACCAAGATATTTAAGTGATTTATTAAAACAGGAAACAGGGAAAACCGCAATGGAACTCATTCATATTTTTATGATTTCCGAAGCGAAAAATCTGTTGCGATTAGGAGAAAAAGGCGTCGCTGAAATCGCCTATGAATTAGGATTCGAAAATGCGTCTTATTTCACAAGATTGTTCAAAAAACAGACGGGAATGAAACCTTTGGAATTCAGGAAGTCGCAGATGAATTAAACATACATTAATTTTAGCTAGAAAAGAAAATTGGTTTTCTTTTTGAGATCGTGTCAATTGATTTTGGATAATTGTTTAAATAAAGAATCTGTCTCATTTTTGAGACAGATTCTTTATTTAGTATATATTACAAGTTGCAGATCAAATTTATTTTTTCGGTTTTAGAGAAAGGTTGTCCACATAAACTGCTTGATGCACTCCATTTAATAAAACTTTAAGACCTACATGTGAGTCTTTCTTTAAAGAAATAGTAAATGTTTTTTTATCTCCCGTTATTTTTGACGGCTTAGCTATTGAAACAAAAGATTTTGTATCAGCTGTATTGTTGATTGAGAATAGCTCTAATGTAGTTTCTCCTCCATTGTCAGAAGCATCAAGAGTAAGTGTATAATTTCCCGCTTTGATTTTAGGGGTAATTAAATACATGTTTTCTCTAGGACTGGTCATTGAATAAAAGGTGATTTTTTTCTCATTAACGTAAAGCATTGCTTTCCCTTGTTGAGCAGTCCAACATTTGTTAATGTCTTTCCAGGTGTCAAAGTTTTCAGTAAGAGTAGATACGGTTTTGCATTGCGCTTTTGCAGTTAGTAATCCTCCTAAAGTTAATATTCCTGCAAATATTATTTTTTTCATAGTATTATTTTAATCTATTCTAGGTAAAAATAACTAAAAAAAGACTAAGCCATGAGCATCATGTCAAATATCATGTTTTACTATGAATAGATTAAAGACAGATTTTCTAGAGACAAGATGTTGTTAGTGATTCGGTTACGTAATTAAAGTAGCATGATAATTTAAAAAAAACTCATTGAATAATCATCTGATTCCCAACACCTGATACAGTTCCTCTTTTTTGTTCATCGCAATAGAAATAGATTTTCCATTGATCAATTCAGCCATATTTCCATTCAGACTTCGGATGGCTTCCAGATTAATAATAAACGAACGTTGAATTCGGAAGAACTTAGGAAGGGTAAGAACTTCATCCATAGATTTCAAAGTTGCCAGTGTTGTGTATGCTTCATTATTAATTACAATTTTAAGATAATCGCCCTGAGCTTCTATATAAAGGATCTCATCCAAAAGAATCTTCGTGAGTTTTCCATTAGACTTAATGAAAATTCGGTCAGAATTTACCTGATGAACGGTAGAGTTTTGTTTTAAACTGATATACTCTTTTGCTTTGTTTACAGCTTTCAAAAATCGGTCGAATCTAACGGGTTTTACCAAATAATCTGTTGCGCCGGTTTCAAAACCGTCTAAAGCAAAATCTCTGTGAGCCGTTATAAAGATGATAACGGGTGGATTTTCTAAAGTCTTTACGAAGTCTAAACCATTGATTTTTGGCATCTGAATGTCACTGAAAATAATATCAACCGAATTGTTTTCCAAAAACATCAGTGCTTCCACTGGATCTCCAAAAGAGTTAGTCAGTGTCAAAAACGGAATTTCCTTAACAAAATTTTCAATAATTTCTCTTCCAATCGGTTCGTCATCAAGTACGATACAACGTAGTTTTTCCATTTTTACAAATTAATTTTTAGTTCGACTCTGAAGCTGTTTTCCAATGTCTGGATATTCAGAATATGCTGATTTGGGTAAAGTAAATGCAGTCTTTTTTTGATGTTTTCTAATCCGATTCCTCCCCATTCTTTTCTATTTTCGGTTTTATCAATATCATTTTCCAAAACAAAATAAAAGGTATTGTTTTTAATTTCGATTTCTTGTTTGATATATTGATTTTGAGAGCTTCTTAAACCATATTTGAAGGCATTTTCTATAAAAGTAAAAGTCATTAAAGGTGCAATATAAAGTCCTGAAAAATCATTTTCTGCAAAGATTTTCAACTCAATATTTTTATCTTTAGGGTATCGCATTTTTTCAAGCTCAAAATAGTTTTTGATAAAATCAATTTCCTTTTCCAGTGCTACTTTTTCAGTATTGGATTCGTAAAGCGTGTAGCTCATGATATCGGAAAGATTCAAGATGACTTCGGGTGCGGTATCATCTTTTTTGACACTTAAACCGTAAAGATTATTCAGTGTGTTGAAAAGAAAATGAGGGTTCAGCTGAGATTTCAGGAAGTCTTTTTCGATGTTGATATTCTGGATTTCGACTTCCAGTTTTTGCTCCTGTAATTGGATGGCTTTGTTGTAAATTCTTACGATTTCAAATACGATCTTCACAAAGAAAAACGGCGACAATGTATAGATGACAATCATTGCATTAGACAAAACTGTCTCAAATTTGATGGCCTGTAAATAGCTCTGAGAAGCATTTTGACTTATAATATTTTTGAAACGTTCATGATCAATTTCGTAACCTAAATAATGATAAAGACAAAAAATAAAATAATTGACAGACAACCAAATATAAATACAAAATGGGATGCTTATGAGAAACAGTAGAACAGAAATTCCTCTTTTTTTTGAAATGATAAACGGGACAAACAGATAGAAAAAACTGTAAAAAACCACTGCATTATTGATTGCGTTTCTGAGTGTCAGAATAAAGCTATCAAAAACTGATACTCCGAATTCCAGATGATAATTGAGAAACAATAGAGCGGAGCACACGAACCACATCAAAAAATGGAAAATTATTTTCGGACTTTTGTTATAGAATTTCTCAAATTCTAACAAGGTATTTTGATTGGAAATAAATTCGTTTTGGTTAAGTTTTATCTGCATTTTTCTTTTGGCGTTTTCAAAAATAAGCTTTTGAGATTAGAATTAACGGCTGAATGAAGATTTTCAATATTCAGATTTTTATTCTTTTTGAAATTTTACAAAGGTTTTTTGAAAACCTCAGTTTTTCCTTCTTGTGTTAAAGTAAATTTCTTTTTTTCCGGATAGAAAGTTAGCTTTACATTTTCAGATTCAAAATTATGATCTCCCATATTGTTTAATGTGAAATAAATTTGACCAGTTTGAGATGCCTGAAATGTTAGCTTTTTTCCGTTTGAAGAAATCGTTACAGATTCTTTTTTATCATCTCCTCTGTAAGTTCCCTGGATTTTAGAAAATTGATCTTCTGGCATTTCATCAATTGTTTTGAAGTTAGGTAAAACCGCAGCTTTTCGATAAGCGTACCCTAATAAATTTCTCATCACATCGTCCGTATTAATATTTACTGCATTGGTAAGACAGACAAGACCCAATTTTTGTTTAGGAAAATACCAGTATTCTGAAATGAAATTTTCAACACGTCCGCTGTGATCGTATCCTTCGATGTCTGTAAAACCTAATTTCATAATTCCCAATCCGTATTCTCCTCCTTTTTTCGGGAGCATGATTTCTAAATTTTTAGCAGCAATCAATTTCCCTTCAAAAACAGCAGAGATAAATATGTTAACTTCTCTTGGAGTAGAAGTGATTCCGCCACTTCCGGGATGATTAGAATAATGTACGGTTGTATTTTTTAAATAATTATCCTGAATATTGTATGACAAAGCCTCATTTTTGGTTTCATCAATCTCAAAACTATAATAGGTATTCTTTAGATGCAGCGGTTTAATTATTTTTTCATCTAAAATTTCAGCATAGGGCTTCTGATAGATTTTTTCTAAAATAAATCCTAATAATGCGTAATTCGTGTTACTGTATTCATATTCAGCTCCAGGTTTGAAATTGCTCTTTTCTTTTGAAAAATAATTGATGAACTCATCTTCGGTATGGAAGTTTCTTTCCCAATCCAATTCTCCATCTTTTTCTGTGAAATTATAAATTCCTGTTCGATGTTTTAGTAACTGTTCGATGGTTATCTTTTCTGCATTTTTTATTTGAGGGTAATAAGATGATAATTTCGTTGTGAATTTCAGTTTTTGTTCCTCAATGGCTTTTAAAATTAAAACGGCAGTGTAAGTTTTAGTAATGGAACCTACCCGAAATTTGGTGTTTTCGTCGATCAGTTTTTTTGTCTCGGCGTTGGAATAGCCAATCTGCTTAGAATAAATAATGCTGTCTTTGTACGAGATAGCAACACTTCCCATCATTTTTCTATTGTTAAAAAGATGATCTAAATAAGGATCTAAATTTTGTTGAGCCGAGAATTTCTGATTTGCTAAAAAAAGAAGAAGTAGGGTGAAAATTGTGTGTTTCATTTTTTAATATTTTAATTTACAGAAGTCTGATAATTACATTCATTACATTGATTATGTTATGCCCAAGAATCGGGAAAATAAGATTTCCGGAGAATTTTCTTAGAATTCCAAGACTTAAC
This sequence comes from Chryseobacterium taiwanense, assembly GCF_000813825.1. Lineage (GTDB taxonomy): Bacteria > Bacteroidota > Bacteroidia > Flavobacteriales > Weeksellaceae > Chryseobacterium > Chryseobacterium taiwanense. The sequence goes on along the minus strand of NZ_JWTA01000021.1, from coordinate 40,350 downwards.
GATGAAATCAAAGTGAGATATATAATTGTGATAATGTCAAATTTTAATTGATGATCCGATGTCAAAACGAATCCATGACTAATTCCAAATAGAAGCGTAACGATGATGAATCCCCAACCAAACTGAATTTCTTTAAAGTTCCAGTTGGGTAAAAATACTTTATCAAAAATCCACAAGTAGATCCCTCGGAATAATAATTCCTCCGTCAATCCGGGTAATGTAGCCTGAAAAGCAAAGGTTTCTAAATCAAATTCGCCCCCTTTGGGAAATAGAATGAATTTAAAAATGAAATCAAAAATCAAGAACCCAAGAAAAACTAAAACACCATATTTTACCTGATCTTTTGAATGGATAGAAGTTGTGAATCCGATTTCTTTTTGACTGTTTTTATTAACCGAAAAAATGAAAATTAAAGAAATTGCTAAAGCTAATAATTTCCCGATCCAGGCGAATTTGAATCCAAAATTTGGCAGGAATTCTTTGCTTACAATCTGAACATAGTTGTCAGCTAAAAAGATAAGGATGAATAATAAAAGAAATTTCAGATTTCCTTTTTGAGATTTGAAAAGGGCAAGAATGAAAATTGGTAGCATTACCAAAAGCCATATAAGTGGAGTGAATAGAGACATTTTTAGTTGTTTTTAATTTCTGATTCAAAAGTAGGCTTGAGGGAAATCGAATACAATTAAAATCGGTGAAAGAGAAATTTTATCGGTCAGAATTTTAGTATTTTCCGATTAATGAAATGTTGATAATTCTGTACTAAAAGCTAATCAGCCATACAAAATAAAAAATGGCAACTATATACAATTTTACACATTGTCATTCTGACGAAGGAAGAATCTAATGATAGCTTAGATTCTTCATTTTACTGCGTTACATTCAGAATGACAGAGTCATAGTAATTAAGACAGCCGAATTAATATAAAATTGTATATAATTATCTAAAAAAATATCTAAAACTGAAGTACAAGAGTAGGCTTTTTAAAAAGAGAAAATATTTAAAATCGAACAAAAATTTTAGATTTACTGTCTGTGTAATGTATAAAAAATAGCAGACTGTAAAAATTTGATAAAGATATTTTATGGCATAAAAAAAGAGACAACTATCAAATAGTTGTCTCTCTATGTACCCAGGACCGGGATCGAACCGGTACTCCTAAGAACTGGTGTTTGAGACCAGCGCGTCTACCAATTCCGCCACCTGGGCTTGATGTTTACTTTAAGCGTTACTGCTTGTTTCAAATTGGTGTGCAAATATAGGAACTTTTCTTTATACTCCAAAGTTTTTTGTAGAAAATTTTTTAGAAATGTATCTCCAAACCATCGTATCCAAGGTGTATTCCGGGTGGAAGTTGCTTGTCTTCAATATCATGCAATCCGAGATGATGACTTATGTGAGTTAAAAATAATTTTTTAGGTTTTAGCTCATCAAATAGCTTTATCACATCCGGAAGGATAAAATGGGCAGGATGAGGATCAAATTTTCGGATACAGTTTAAAATAAGAACATCCAGATTCTTTAACTTCTCTTTTTCCGTATTAGAAATAAATCCTGCATCAGTAATATAAGCGAGGTTTTTAAATTTATAACCAAAAACTGTGATTTTATAATGTATTACTTCAATAGGAGTGATTTCTATGTCCAAAATATGGAAAGGTTTATTTTCAATATCATGAAGATCAAATGCAGGAGCTCCGGGATATCTTACATCTGCAAAAGCATACGGAAAACGATTTTTTACTTCATTTCCGACTCTTGGGGAGCAATAAAGGGGAATATTTTTTCCACTTTTGAAAATCAACGGTCGCATATCATCAAGACCAATTACATGATCATTATGTTCATGAGTAAGCAAAGTGATATCCACGTGAGTTTCGTGGTTTGAAAGCATTTGTTGCCTGAAATCAGGTCCGCAATCGATCAGTATTTTCTTGTTTTCATCTGTAGTTACCATTACAGAAGATCGGAGTCGACTGTCTTTTGGATTTTTTGAAGTACACACTTCACAAGTGCAGCCAATCACGGGTACGCCTTGGGAAGTTCCCGTTCCTAAAAATTTCAACTTCATTTTCTTTTGAGGTTGGTTTAATTTTGGTAAATTTACGAAAAATTTAATGTCCTAATGTATCAGAAACTAACTCCTAAACAAAAAGCATTAACAATTAATCTAGATCCTACTATTTATGGTACTTTCGCAGAAATTGGAGCAGGGCAGGAGACTGTTCGACACTTTTTTAGAGCAGGAGGAGCTTCGGGTACAATCGCTAAAGCAATGTCTGCTTATGACAAAGATTTTAGTGATGCGATCTATGGAAAAGAGGTAAAAAACAGGTACGTTACCCAAAACAGACTTCGAAAAATGCTTCGTTATGAAGTAGCTTTAATTGAAGAAAGAATTTCCAGAGAAAACAATCCAAACCGAAAGTTTTTTTCTTACGCCAATACGGTAACTACCATCAATTTTGATAAGACCGTTAAAGGTCACGGTTGGGTAGGAATCCGTTTTCAGGTAAAAGAGAATGAAGATTACAACGAAATTGTTATTCATGTAAAGTTTAAAGAAAATGATGCTACTTTACAGCAGGAAACTTTAGGGAATCTTGGGGTGAACCTTATTTTTGGAGCTTTCAATTACTATGACAATCCAAGAACGTTGGTAGAATCTCTTTATGATGATGTAGCCAAAGACAACTTGGAAATTGATATGATCGATTTCAGTGGACCGGCTTTTGCATATGTTGATAACAGATTGATGTCATTACAGTTAGTGAAAAACGGAATGACAGATGCGGTAATCTTTAATTCACAAGGGAATAATATGCTTCCTGCAGATATTTTATACAAAAAGAATATTTTTGCGGTAAGAGGAAGTTTCAGGCCTGTAACAAAAGTGAATATTGATATGCTTCAAAATGGTTTGGGCATGTTTATGAAAGACGCAATCTGTACTCAGGATGAAACGGAAGTATTGATTGAGATTACTATCTCAAACCTTCGCGCAGACGGAGATATTGACGAGAGAGATTTCTTAGATAGAGTAGATGTTCTTGCAAAATTGGGGTATACTGTAATCGTTTCAAATTTCTCAGAATATTACCGTTTGATCGATTATTTTTCTACATATACAAGTGGGAATATCGGAGTTGCAATGGGAGTGAATAACCTATTGATGGTATTCGACGAGAAGTACTATAAAGATCTTTCAGGAGGAATTTTGGAAGCTTTTGGTAAATTCTTCAGAAACGGAATGAGAGTGTATTTATATCCTTATAAAGATCCTGAAACGCATGAACTCTTAGACTCTGAAACTTTAAAGGTAGGAGAGAACTTGAAAGAATTGTATAAATACTTCAAACTTAATGAGCGTATTGTAGATATTACCAACTACAATCCTGAGTTTTTGGAAATTTATTCAAGAGATATTTTGAAAAAAATTGGTTGCAATATCAAAGGTTGGGAGACACAGGTTCCTGATGGAGTTGCAGAAATGATTAAAGAACGCGGAATGTTTGGATTTAAAGAAGAACTTTCTTTAAAACAATTTTCTTAAAAATAATATATAATGTCAGAACTAAAGAAAAGACTTTCTTCTATCCTTGAAAGTCCTAAACATAATACAGAAGAGAAACTTGAAAAAGTTTGTCATCTTTTAGATCAGGAAATTTCTTATTTCAACTGGACGGGTTTTTATTTTAAGAATGGAGATAAAGACGAGTTGAAATTAGGTCCTTACGTTGGAGCACCGACAGATCATACAATTATCCCTTACGGAAAAGGAATTTGTGGACAGGTTGCAGTTTCTAACGAAACATTTGTTGTACCGGATGTACATGAAGAAAGCAATTATTTAAGCTGTTCGATCGATACAAAAGCTGAAATTGTAGTTCCTATTTTTAAAGATGGTAAAAACATTGGTCAGATCGATATTGATTCTCATACAATCGATCCGTTTACAAATGAAGACAGAGAATTGTTAGAATGGCTTTGTAATGAAGTGTCAAAAATATTGTAACAGAATATTTTATTAAAAATATAAACTCCGGCTCGAAGAGCCGGAGTTTTTCGTATTACTTAATCGAATGGATAATTGAAAAAAGCTTTTGCTTATTAAGAATTTTGATAAGCGTCAATTTCCAGAAGCAATTCTTTAAAATAGTTTTCACATTTTGCTATATGTGTTCCGTACCAGGAAAACGCTTCTCCATCTACGATCATAATTTTTTTATCAGGATAGAATTCCTTTAATTCCTCAATATGCTTTTCTTTAAAAGGAAAAGGTTCGGAAGAGAGCATGATAATATCGGCTTCTGCCAAATCTTCGGTTTGAATTTCCGGATAACGTGTTTTATCTTTAAAAATATTTTCAAAGCCAATTTCAGCCAAGATCTTATGAATAAAAGTATCTGAACCTATCGTCATATAGGGATTTTTCCATATGAGATAAGCAACTTTTATAGGGGAAGTAATTTTAGCCTGATGTAAAACTTCATAGATTTTAAGATTGAAAAGTTGAGCTTTTTCTTCTTTATTAAAGGTCTTTCCGAGGCTTTTAAGTAAATAATAATTGTCCTCGATAGTTTCTACATTGGTAACAATCACTTTAAACTCATCCATTAAAGCCTCTACCTGTTCTTTGATGTTTTCTTCCTTATTGGCAAGAATTAAATCAGGTTGTAAAGCTTTGATTTTATCAATATTGATGTTTTTTGTTCCGCCAATTACCGTTACATTTTTTACTTTTTCTTCAGGATGAATGCAGAATTTTGTTCTTCCTACAACTTCATTTTCCGTTAAGCCCAAATCAAATAATGCCTCAGTAATAGAGGGAACGAGAGAAACAACTTTCATAGTGCTATTTTAGATCTTGCCTAAAATTACAAAAGTTTGCCGGTTAAGAAAAGTCCTGCTACAGAAAAATAAATGATAAGTCCGGTTACGTCTACCAATGTTGCTACAAACGGAGCAGAAGAGGTTGCGGGGTCGAGTTTTAATTTTTTTAGAATAAAAGGAACCATAGATCCCGAAAGAGTTCCCCAAAGTACAATCATGACTAAAGAAACGCCAACGCTAAGCCCTACAAAAGGCCAATACATTCCATAATTAAAGAAACCTGCTTCATGCCAGATCATGATTCGTAAAAAACCAATAATTCCCAAGATGCTTCCCAAGAATAATCCTGTGAAGATTTCTTTTTTCATAACGTACCACCAGTCTTTCAACCCGATCTCCTGCAGAGCCATTGCTCTAATGATCAATGTTGCAGCCTGAGATCCGGAATTACCTCCACTAGAAATAATTAAAGGGACAAATAAAGCTAAAACAACAGCCTTTTGAATCTCATCTTCAAAATAACCCATTGCTGAAGCCGTTAACATCTCTGAAAAGAATAGGATAATCAGCCACATTCCTCTTTTCTTCACCATTTCGATCAAAGAAGTCTGTGTATAAGGAACGTCAAGGGCTTCAAGTCCCCCGAACTTTTGAATATCTTCAGTATTCTGTGATTCTATCTGATCTAAAATATCATCAATCGTTACAATTCCTACCAGAACTCCAGCTTCGGTGATGATCGGAAGTGCGGCTCTATCATATTTTTCAAAATATTGTACAGCGTCTTCTTTTGATGTGGTCGTTGCAATAGCAACAAAGTGATTGTCGGTGATATCAGATATTAGTGTGTCTTCCTCTGCCAATAATAAACTTCCTAATGCAATATCATCGATCAAACGGTTTCTCTCATCAACTACATACAGATAGTTCATGGTTTCTACCTTGCTTCCCACTTTTTTTATCTGTTGAAGGCACTTTTTTATCGTCCATTCCTTACGGATTTGGATGTAATAAGGCGTCATCAGACGTGCAATAGAATCAGAATTATATCCTAAAAGTTTCAGTGCAATTCTTCTTTCCTGTGGATTAAGGTGATTGATGGAATATTTGATCAGTTCATCCGGGAAATCCTCAAATAAAGCAGTCCTGTCATCAGGAGTCATGGCATTCAAGATCTCGGAAACTTCATCGCTCCCGATACTTCTGATTGTTTCTTCCTGAAAATCAGGGTCAAGATGTGAAAAAACATCAGCTTTGTATTCTTTTGGAACTTTCAAAAACGCCAAAAGCCTCTCATCAGCGGGAAGTCCACTAAGAGTTTCAGCAATGTCGGCAGGATTAAAGATAAGTTCGTCTCTAGAATTCAAAACGTGAAATTTTTGGATATGCAAAAATAATTTAAATTTTCAAGAAACGGGAATAATGAATGAAATTTAAGGAATATTTAAAGACTAGAATTCGGAATCAGTAGTAGATCTTATTTTCTTTAGTTTTTTTAAAATCCCTTTCATAGCACCATTGGTTCCTATTTTTATTGAATTTTCTGTAGAGCCTAATAGACGCATATTTTTACGATAAGTATCGTAATCCGATTCTGTAAGAAGATTCCCTGTAGCATCATAAAGCTTCATACTTACTACAACCTGATTTGAAAATACGTATTTTCCTAAACCTACTTTAAAATATTTCACTTTGGGAACGATAGCAAAATCAGTTGCATTATTGCTGCAATAATCGATGATGGTTTGTTTGTCGATGCTATCATAAGGGATTTGCACTTCAGCTCTCAGCATTTTGTTTCTTTTCATATTGCTGGTATTGTCAGAAACAGTACTGAAAAATGCATTGTTGGTAGGTTCTTTTATTTCCTCAATATCCGGCTCAACTTCAGGATTGAAGTAAAGGACTTTCTTAATTTTATCATCGGAAGTTTTTTGTGCTTTCATTGAAGCATTTCCGATCAATAAAAAAGAAGTAATGGCTAATAAAAATAAAACTCTTCCCATTTGTAATTTCGATTGCAAAATTACTGTCTTTTAATGGGATGACATAATTTTTTTAAGAAATTTTTAACATTTTTTTCTATCAAATTCCATATATGAAATCAATAATGTTTGCAGAATCAAAATAAAGTCGTAATTTTGCAGCCGTTACATAATAATCATTAAACAATATTGGAATGTACTTAACAACAGAAAAAAAAGCAGAAATTTTCGCAAAACATGGAAAATCTGCACAGGACACAGGGAGCGCTGAAGGACAAGTAGCTCTTTTCACTTTCAGAATTAACCACTTATCTCAGCACTTGAAAGCTAATCGTCATGATTTCAATACTGAAAGATCTTTGGTGAAATTGGTAGGTAAAAGAAAAAGTTTATTGGATTATCTTAAGAAAAAAGATATTACAAGATACAGAGCTATTATCGCTGAACTAGGTTTAAGAAAATAATCTGTAAAGATTTTCAAATAAAAGCAACTTCGAAAGAGGTTGCTTTTTTTGTGACTTTTTGTTAAAAATGCAACGAATGATTGAATTTTTAAGATTTTTCCTCGGTTTTCTTAAATGAATATTTAAATTTGTTTCTTTTTTTTAATTAAGATTGATTTTGAAGAATTTTTATACTTATTTTTTGGTTTTATTATCCATTTTATGCAAAGCACAAGAAGCAGACTCTTTAAAACCAAAACTTTGGACAGCCAGTGCAAATGCCGAGTACGGAATGGTTTTACCTACCAATATTCATTTAAAAAGTTATCCTCATAAAGCTTTTGCAGCCTATTCTTTTGAATTTCTAAAACAGACCAATGGAGAGAAGGATTGGGAGTCTTTGTATAATCATCCACAAATTGGAGTAGGTTTTATAGCTTTTGACTTCCTTCAGAATAGACAGATGGGAAGTCCTTTTGCTATTTATGGGATATATAATGCTAAAATTAAACAATGGGGGAGTCTTAAATGGTATCATAATATCAATTTAGGTATTTCTTTTAATTCAAACCCTTTTGATCTGGACAAAGGATATTATAATACTTCTGTCGGCTCAAAAACGAATATGTTTATAGGTTTAGGAACCGGATTATATTATGAAATTGGAAAACATTTTGATTTGGGAATGAATCTTAAATTTAATCATCTTTCCAATGGTTCGTTGAAAATTCCGAATAAAGGATTGAATAGTGTTACGCCTCAATTAAGTTTGGTATATTATCCAGAAAGAGTATCATTAAAAAAAGCTGATACTATTACTCTTAATAAAGAAAAATACAATACATTGGAGTTTTCAGTATTTGCAGGAAGAAAAGATGCTTTTTATAAAGGAGAAAGAAGAGATGAAGTAAAGCTATATGATGGATTTGATTACTCAATATATGGAGCGGAAGCTTTCTATTTACGTCAATATTCAGCTAAATCAGCTTATGGAATAGGTGTAGGCATCACTCAAGACGAAGAATATAATCACAGTATGTACGTATCTGATAGTACCGTATATCAGAAAAAACGTTTTTCAAAAAATCAACTGTTATTTAGTGTTATCCCTACTTACCGTTTAATGATTGGTAATTTATATGTGAATGTTGGAGCTGGATATTATGTGCTCAAAAAAACAACAAAATATGATAAGACAGCTTTCTTTCAAAGAATAGCATTACAATATCAATTTACGGATCGTTTATTTGCTTCATTCGGGATCAATGCGTATGATTTCCATGTTGCCAATTATCTGGAATGGAAATTAGGATACACTTTTTCAAAAAAAGTCAGGAAGTAGAAATTTGAATGTATTAGTTAAGGTAAAACCAAGGAGAATAAGTGCTTTTTTAAACAGCTGAAATCGTTTTGTTTGAATGCAATTTTCATCTAAAAAAAGGTTTTATCCAAATAATACATTAAATTTGCAAACGAAAATTTAAAGAGTTTAAATAATAATCGTACTCAATACGGAGTACAAGAGACGAAAATTTATGAGTATACCTCAAGCGTTTACAGAAACGATTACTCTTGCAGACGGAAGAGAAATCACATTAGAAACGGGGAAATTGGCGAAGCAAGCTGATGGATCTGTGGTAGTAAAAATGGGTGGAACAATGCTTTTAGCAACTGTTGTGGCCAATAAAGAAGCAAATCCTGGAGTAGATTTCTTACCATTAACGGTAGATTACAGAGAAAAATTCTACGCAGGTGGTAGAATTCCTGGAAACTTCTTCCGTAGAGAAGCAAGACCTTCTGATCAGGAAATTTTAACAATGCGTTTGGTAGACAGAGTTCTACGTCCGCTTTTCCCCGAAGATTTCCACGCGGAAGTTCAGGTAATGATTTCATTAATTTCTTATGACGGACAAACAATTCCTGATGATTTAGCTGGTTTAGCGGCTTCTGCAGCAATTGCAATTACCGATATTCCTTTCGACGGACCAATGTCTGAAGTAAGAGTGGTAAGATTCAATGGAGAATTGGCAATTAACCCAAGTTATGAAGCTTTAAAAGATTCAGAATTGGATATTATGGTTGGAGCTACTAAAGATTCAATCGTAATGGTAGAAGGGGAAATGAAAGAAATTTCTGAGCAGGAAATGTTAGAAGCTATTAAATTCGCTCATGTTGAAATTAAAAAGCAAATTGAAGCTCAAGAAAGATTAGCAGAAAAAGTAGGAAAAGCTTTCCCTAAGAGAGAATATTCTCACGAAACTCACGACGAAGAAATTCGTGAAAAAGTTTGGAAAGAAACTTATGATAAAGTATATGAAGTAGCTAAAACTCCTTCAAGCAAAGAAGAAAGAGGTGATAAATTCAAAGCGGTACGTGAAGAATTCCTTGCTCAATATGCAGATAATGCAGAAGAATTAGAAAGAGTAACACCTTTCGTAAAAGTATATTATCATGATGTAGAAAAAGAAGCAATGCGTCAGATGATCCTAGAGGACAATATCCGTCTAGATGGTCGTGATCCTCAAACGATCCGTCCAATTTGGTCAGAAATTGATTATCTTCCGGGAGCTCACGGTTCTGCAATCTTTACAAGAGGAGAAACTCAGTCTTTAACGGCTGTTACATTAGGTTCTGTGAAAGATGCGAACATGGTGGACAGCGTAATCACTCAGCACGACGAAAAATTCTTCCTACACTATAACTTCCCTCCATTCTCAACAGGTGAAGCAAGACCTTTAAGAGGAACTTCAAGAAGAGAAGTTGGACACGGAAACTTGGCTCAAAGAGCTTTACAGGCTGTAATTCCTGAAGAAAATCCATACACAATCAGAATCGTTTCTGATATCTTGGAATCAAACGGTTCGTCTTCAATGGCAACAGTTTGTGCAGGAACATTAGCATTAATGGATGCAGGGGTACAAATTACAAAACCGGTTTCTGGTATTGCGATGGGATTGATCACTGATACAAAATCAGGTAAATTCACAGTACTTTCTGATATCTTAGGAGATGAAGATCACTTGGGAGATATGGACTTTAAAGTAACAGGAACTGCAGATGGTATCACAGCTTGTCAGATGGATATCAAAATCCAAGGGCTTTCTATGGATATCATGGAAAAAGCTTTAATGCAGGCAAGAGACGGAAGATTACATATCTTAAATAAAATCACTGAAACAATTGCTACACCAAGAGAAGATGTGAAACCTCACGCTCCGAAAATGGTAGTAATGGAAATTCCGAAAGACTTCATTGGTGCTGTAATCGGACCTGGTGGAAAAATCATTCAGCAAATGCAGAAAGATACGGAAACGGTTATCGCTATTGAAGAAATTGGTGAGATCGGACGTATCGAAATTGCAGGAACAGACAGAGAGAAAATCAATGCTGCGGTTGCTAAGATCAACGAAATTACTTTCGTACCGGTGATAGGTGAAGTTTATAAGGGTAAAGTTGTAAAAGTAATGGATTTCGGTGCTTTTGTGGCGATTGCTAAAGGAACTGAAGGGCTTCTTCATATTTCTGAAATCGAATGGGCTCGTTTAGACAAAGTTCCTTATGCAGAAGGTGATGAAGTAGAAGTGAAGTTCATGGGGTACGACGATCGTAAGAAAATGAAACTTTCTAGAAAAGTTTTGTTGCCAAGACCTCCAAGACCTGAGAAGAAAGAAGGGGAGCAAAGAGCTCCAAGACCGGAAGGACAAGGGAGACCTGAAAGACCAAACAGACCAGAAGGACAAAATCAAGCTAAACCAGAAGGTGAAAAACCGGCTGATCAGGCTTAATAAATAACAAAAACCATCGAAATTTCGATGGTTTTTTATTTTATATATATTTTCTTGCATTTTAAAGAAAGAGGTTTAATAAAGCGAATTGAGACTCAATTATTTAAATCAATATCGAGTTGCTTTGTGTCTTTATTTTTCGTATATTTGTACATTATCTTAAAGACAGGTTCTCTGCTTTTCGCAGTGTTGTAATTATTTGAAATATCATTTCTTTATTATTTTTCATCTTTTTCTATTGTTCTCAGAACAATTATTCAAATAAAAAGGCAACCGGAAAACATATTACATCTCTTTTAGAAAGATGTATTAATATTACAAAGTTTGAATATTATACCTTATTTAAACTTAAAATAGTACTCAGTAACAATTAAATTTTAAAAAATATATGGCGGATTCTTTCTCTAAAAAAGAAAATTTCAAGAAAAAACAGCAAAAGCTAAAAGAAAAAGCTTTACGTCGTGAAGAACGTAAAGAAAATAATGACAAAGGCAAAAGCCTTGACGAAATGTTCATGTATGTAGATGCAAACGGACAACTGACGTCTACACCACCTGATAACGATGAAAGAGCGGAAATCTCTCTTGATAATATTCAATTAGGTGCAGCTCCAATTGAAGCTGAAGAAACTGTAAAAACAGGAATCGTAACTTTTTTAAGCGAAAAAGGATACGGATTCATCACGGAAGATAAAACAAAAGAAAATATCTTCTTCCACAATAATAACTGCATCGATCAGATTAAGAAAGGAAATAAAGTATCTTTCGAAAAAGAAAAATCTCCAAAAGGATTTTCTGCAGCTGAAATTAGATTGGTAAAATAATTAATCCCACATAAGATTAATTTCTCAGATATAGTAGAATCCCTCAGAAATGAGGGATTTTGTATGTTTAATAGGAAACGAAATTTTAGTTATCTTTAAACAAAAACTTATGAAAAAACTATTCATTCTCTATTTTCTCAGCTTCGTTTCTTATTCTTTTGCTCAAACGGTAAATGATGTTCCTATCAGAGATATTGATGTTGATTACGTTCAGATTATTGGCACCGGAAGATCATTAAGTACAAAAGTAAACGTGGAAATCGATTTCGGACAGGAAACCAAATCAATTTCTTTTAAAAACGGAACGAATATTAAAGATGAAAGAGGACGAAATATGAAGTTCAATTCGATGATGGATGCGCTTAATTTCATGTCTGCAAACGGATATTCTTTTCAGTTTGCCTATACAATGAATGATGAAAAGGATAAAGCAGTGTATTATATTTTGAAGAAAAATAAATAAAACAAAACCACCGAAATTTTCGGTGGTTTTTTATTGTGTCCGTCATTGCGAGGAACGAAGCAATCTCAATTATCCATTCCCAACTCTCTGTTTTAAATCATCTGCGCCGCCTGTTTTCCTAGGCTGTCCGGATTTTCCTGATCCAAAATTATAGGTATAAGAAAGTGTTGCCACTCGAGTGTCACGTCTTACAATAAAGTTTTCTACGTAGCTCGTATAGATATTTCTTGCTTCCGGATTGCTGGTAAAGAAAATATCGTTAAATGAGAATTTCAGTGTACTGTTGTTTTTAAATTTCTTTTGCGCTCCAATATTTACAGACCACATTGGTTTCAGGAACATATATGCATACACTTCTTTTGCTTTATAATTTCCGGTTAGTTCTGCGGTAAATCCGTTTCCTAATTTGAAAGAATTGATGCTGTTAAGATCAAAAGTGAAATTTCCTTGATTTTTAATAGATGTATCAGCAATATTTCCTGTGTAACTTCCGTAGTAGAAGTTTGCGCTATTGTTCATATCCCACCATTTTGCCACTTTTACAGGTGCGATCAGATTCAGTCCGTAATAGGAAGCGGAGCTAAGGTTTTCATTGGCCTGAACTACCACCGTTTTTCCATTTTCTATGGTTGGTTTCAGCACATCGGTAATATTATTCTTGGTTTTACTGTAGCTTAATGTCGCAAAATATTTATTACTAAAACTATACGTAAACTCATAATTCATCGTAGTTTGCGGATTCAGATCAGGATTTCCGGCCTGATAAGTCGTAAGATCCAGATAGAATTTAAAAGGATTCAGCTGTTTATAAGTTGGTCTTGTAATTCTTCGGCTGAAATTGAGCTCAACTGTATTTTTATCATTTACATCATAAGAAAAAACAGCACTCGGAAACAGTTGTGTATAATTCTTTTTGTTGATTTGATTCGTTGTGATCTGATTTCCGGTAATATTGGTATTCTCTATTCTCAACCCAAAATTCACTTTAAATTTATCCCAGTTTTTAATCAAATTTCCATAAACCGCATTGATGTTTTCTTCATAAATAAAATGATTGGTTTTTGAGTCATCAAGAACTAAATTTCCTGAACTTGCATTAAAAAACTGAAGATCATTATCCGCTTTTACGAAACTTGTTTTGATTCCGGTTTCCAATTTCCAGTTCTTTTTAAACACCTTTGTAAGATCAGATTTTAAGGAATATATATTCAGACTTCCACCCAAATCTCCTTTCAGATTATATGGATTTGGATTAAGAGAAGTTGATGGGAAGAGATTTCCATTAACATCATAATTATTGGTAATAAAGTTCTGCAAAGAAGTGTTGGAATAGTTGATATAATCCAAATCCGTTGTAAGCTCGGAGCCCAGAGAATCAATCGTAAGTTTATGATTAAGATTAAAAGATACATTTTTCCAGTGATCTCGGTTGTTACTTTTGGTATTGGAAGTTCCTGAAGGTTGATGGTTATTATCTAAAATCAATGTTTCATTATTGCTTGTCGGATCAAATCTGTTGCTGATAAAACCTACTGAGAATCCGAGAACATTTTTATCATTCATATAATAATCCATTCCGGTTTTTGCGATGTGATTTCGGAAATTCATTTTCAGAAAATTATCCTGAATATAACCTTGCGTAAAATTTCCGTTATCGTAAAAACTTCTGTCGAGAAGCAATTTGTTGTAAAATTCACGGTAGGCAAAACTGTAGTTCGCAAAAAGATTTACTTTTTTATTTCTATGATTGATGTTAAAACTGTTGTTATTTTTAATGTATTTTCCAGTTCCCCAAGCAGTTGAAATGCTTCCGTTTGTTCCCCTTCTCTGATCTTTTTTAAGCTTAATATTAATTATTGAAGTTCCCGCTGCATCGTATTTTGACGACGGATTGGTAATAAACTCTACTTTTTCAACACTTGAAGACGGAATTCCACGAAGATAATTGGCAAGATCAGTTCCTGTCATAGGAGTATTTTTTCCATCGATTTGCACCAGAAGATTTCCTTTTCCGCGAAGGCTTATATTGTCGTTGTTGTCGACTTTCACACCCGGAGCTTTTTCCAGGACTTCAAATGCTGAGTTTCCGGTACTTGCAATACTGTTTTCAACATTGAGGATCATTTTGCCATCCTGTCTTTCAATGTAAGGTTTGGTTTTAGTAATTGTTACTGCTTCAATGATTTTTTCGTTTAATTGAATAGAAGGAAGGGTAGTATTTCCTGTCACGGAAATGTTTTCAGATTGATAGGACTCTGCTCCGTTCTTATTGATCTTTAACAAGTAATTTCCGGATGCAAGATCATTGAAACTGAAATTTCCTTTTGCATCTGCAATTTCTGTTTTTACCAATTTATTTTCAGCATTAAACAGATTGATTTCCATCTGATTTACCTTATCGGAATCTATTTTTCCGGATAAAGAATAATTTTGTATTGATTGAGCTTTCAACATGGTGAACATGGAGAGCAACCAAATAAAAATGAATATACATATTCTGATCATAGTGTTTATTTTTTAGGGTTAAGACAGTTTTTAGATATTTTGAGTAATGCATTGTTCATGATTTCCAGTTCTTCTTTAGAAACACCTTCCAAAGCAAGCTTTCGGTTTTCTTCTACAAGGTTCTGTACTTTTTGTATGATTTCTTTTCCGGATTCTGTGACCTCAAGATTGGTTTTTCTACGATCATCAGGATTTTGATTTCTGATAATGTATTCAGACTTTACCAGTAATTCAATAATTCTTGTCACGGATGCATTGTCTTTAAAAACAAGATCTCCAATTTCATTTTGTGTAATTCCCGGATTTTCCAATATCGCTTTAATAATCAGCCATTGATCGATCGTTATTGTAAATCCATTTGCTTTTAGTTGCCTTTGAGCATAATTTCTATACGATCTGATCGCTTTGTCGATATTGTAAAATATGATTGAATTTAATTTTTCCATGGTAAAGATTGTATTTAAATAATAATGACTAATCAATTATTGATATGTTAATTAATTTGTAGAAACTGAACTAACTTTGTTACAATGAATCAAAAATTATTTTGTAGAAAAAGAAAAACCACCGATTTAATGGTGGTTTATGAGGATTTATTGATAAAGGTTTTCTCTTATTTCAATTAAGATCTTTGTGGTTTTTTCTAAATCCGGATAATCCGGAAGGGTAGAAATAGAGTGATAATGCTCAATCGATCGGATGAGATCTTCCGCTTTTTTCATTACATTTTCATACGACCAGTTTCCGGCTTTGATGTCTAATAATTCATCACGATTTTCTACACGGATATTTAAAGAATTGGTTTTAAAGATCTGTTTACAAGACTGCAAAAGTCTGATCGTATGCATCATGTTTTTGCTGTCGTAGTTTTGCCCATGATGTTGATTGACGTTGTAACGGTCTTCGTTTCGCTCCGAAACCCACTTCCAATATTCACGGTAATCTTTGCAATACGTAGAATAAGCATCGAGGTTGCAGAAGAGATAGGCAATCGGTTTTTCATCTTTAGGAACAGACGAAACCGAAACCTGATTGGCTTCTTCATTTTGGATAATTCCTTTGTAATTTAAATCTCCCGATTCGTTGTAGAAAAGAGCAAACATTCCTTTGGTATTGTCGATGCTCACCAAACCGCATTTTTCCTGAATTTTTCCGTTTTCAGAAAGCCATTTTTTCAAAGGAATTGAACCTTGATTCTGTAAAATATAACAAAAATCAAGAATAGATTTTCTTTCTTGAGCAATCGGGTTTAGGATCTTTTTGTTGAGTCCTTTTGCTTTTTTGATCTGTGAAATCGCATAACCTGCAAACGTATCTTTACAAAGCTTGGAAAGGAAATCTTCAGGTTTCAGCAAATCCATCAACGGATTTTTATGTTGAATACAATCTTCCGGGCTTGCCAGAATTTCTAAAATATTCGGATTGTTTTTCTGTAATAATTCAACCAATCTTCCGATTTCATAATAGGTAATGTCATTCGTTTCATTGGAGATTTGCGGAATATAGTTTAAACCAAAAAAATCTTCTTTCGGCAAATAATATATTCCACGGATATCTGTGTCTGAGTTTTCCGTTGCGAGTCCGAATGAGCGGCTTCCGGAGATGGCTTGGAAGAGAATGAGGTTTTTATTTTTTATGTCATGTAATTTCATTTTTCATATATTATGATTTTCATTTTGTAAAATCTTATATAATAATTTGTAACTAATTAATCTTTATTATCGTCTAACAATTGTTTTAATAATTTTTTTGTTCTAATCAATTCTTTAAACACATTATTTGTAGCAAGTTCAGCCCTTCTCTTAGAAGTACTATACTTCGCTGTAAGATGTGTACTCATTTTAGTAAATGTCTCAAGAAAATCTGCAGTTCCTTCTATTGCTGTTTCTACAGAAGAAATAAAATTAGGTATATTCTCGAGTAATTCATTTTTATTATTTTCATCAAATGAATTTGAATTGATTGTTTTGTAAATAATTTCAGAATAAGATTGTATGCTATTGCTGATAGATTCTCTAAATTCAGCTAAAAGAGCTTCAAAATCGTTAGAATATTTATCTAAATCATCAGCATAGTCATTTGAAACCTTTTTTGCTTTTGTTAAACGTAATCGTTCATCTTTAATATTATTGATTCTATTTAATTGCCTCGTTCTTTCATTAGTTTTGGTACTAAAGAAATTCATTACTAAAGTTAATTTATTAGTTGATGAAGCCAAATCAGATAAAAAGCTATTTGTTTTTTCAATATCTTCTAAAAAAATTTCAATTTCTACATTATAATCTCCTTTGTCGATTTTCATGGCTAATAATTCATACTTATCAACATCTGTTATTTCTGATGAATTAATATCTTTTTTTTGTTGTGCTGATTTTCTAACACTTCTTTTCTTTTTTGAAAATTTATCTCTAACTAAATTTGCTAAATTGATTTGAGCTAAGTTTTTTAAATCCTCTGTTTTTTCAAATTCAGAATATAATATTCCATCTTCCTTTGATATTTTGTCTTTAAAGGTTTTTACTTTTTTAAGCTGTTCAAGATCTATATCATATATATTTTGATTTCCTTCTGTTTTAAAATACATCATAATATGAGTATTTTCTTTATCATTTTCATATTTCTTTTTTGCATTTTCATATTCTTCAAGTGTTCCTGATTCATATCGATTAGTAGGTGTTCCAAACCGCTGCCAGAAAATTCCGATAAAAACATCGTATTCATCATTAATTTGTTCATTAATGACATCTTGTGCGTCGATTCCCTTTCCTGGATAAGTATTTCTTTCCCAATTGATAATTTCGAATTTTATATTTTTATCTTTACCTATTAATAGATCTAAATCATCTTTTAAAGCAAAAATCATTTCTCTTTCTGCTTTAACATCACCAGGAGAAGCTAAAAAAATTCTAAGAACATTTATTTTTTTCATATTATTAAAAGTATTTTATCAAATATATATCTAATTTATATTGAATAATTATGTGTTCCCGTAATTGCTTAATTTTTAAAACAACTCTCCACAATCACCTCCAAAGCCTTTTCCGCATCACAAGCATACAAACCTGAACACCAAGCCGGATTCGCTTCAATCAAAGCCCAACCTTTTCCTTTGATAATTCCGAAATCCAAAACAATTGCTTTTGGAAGCGTTTCAGAATATTGTTTCATGAAATCATTGAAAAACTTAAATAGATCTTTTTGTTCCGTTTCAGAAAGCGGATTGGTATCGAAAACATCGTTTCGCCAATACGAAGAATGAGTTTTTATTTCATTATTTAAAACAAAACATCTCACTTCAAGTTCCCATTCCACGACTTCCGAAGTGAAAACAGTACTTTCTAAATCCAAAGTGTCAAAACCTTTGATATTGGTAACTTTATCGAAAACTCCGGCTTTAAAATTTTTAAAATCAGAACATTTAATGAAAATATTTTCTTCATGTATGAAATCCTTCAGTTGTCCGTATGAAATTTTACGTTTTATAAACTTCTCCGAAATCTTTGAAAGCCAGTTATCGTCTGGTTTTGTTAAAGTTAAATTACACTGTTCTGCAACAATTTCTGCGTAAATATCTTCGCCATACACTGCAATCACATCACTACGAAATTCTTCGGGAACATTCCATTTTGCATTGAAACGGCTCAATTGATAAGGTGAATTGAGCGATGCTTTTTTCAGGTTATTGCTGTCTTCCGTGTACATGGGAGACAGGGCGACTATATTTTTCATGATTTTTTAATTTATTTAAAAATATTACCGATTTCTTCGCTTACTGACCTGTAATGATCTAGTATGTCGTAGTTTATTTTAATTCCTTGATGTTCAATTTCTGTTTCCATTCCATGATAACATCCTGCATAATATCCTTTTTTATCACTTGATAAAATTAGAAATTCTGCTCCTCCACAAGTAGCATATATGTTTAGTCCAATGATTAGATAATCCTGATTTCTTCCCAATTCTTCGTAGCATTGATCTACAAATGCAATGTTCATATGCTGAGCTTCAAATCTATTTTCTTTAAGAATAAATTCAAACTTACTATATTCAATAATTTCCTGAAATTTTTCTTGGTCAAAATCTTTATCATATAGTTCCAAATATCTTTCAATCATATATAGGACGAATTTTTCTGTATAGAAAATTTCTATATAAGGCTCACCTTCTATCCAAAATGGATGATATAAACTATTATTTTTTTCAATATTAAAATAGGTGAACAATTTTTGATAAACGTCAGGAACGATCAATCCATACTCTTTTTTCAAAAACTCACATCTTTCAGTAAAAGGATGAACAGTCGTCTCTTTTTCCATTATTTCTATTTTGTTTTCTTCTTGGAAGTCATTTTTCAAAATATCTATCTCATTATTTTGAATCGTTTTTTTCTTTTTTAAAAAATTGAATATTTTCATTATGTATTTTTAAAGTTCTAGTATTTCTCTAAAAACCCTCTCCATCTCACCTTTATCTCCATTTCCCCCTTTCAGACTTTTCGCTCTTTCCTCACTATCCAGTATCATGTTCTCCAAAAACCCAAACAATTCCCAGTCATTAGGATAATAATAAGATTCTCCTTTTGTGGCTTTTAAAGCAATCAAGTTTTCTATTTTAGTTCTCGTAAAATCATCTACCAAAACTAGTAATTCACTGAACAAAACTGGCGGAACGGTTCCTTTTTCCAAGATCCATTTTCCGGTTAATGTAGTTCGAAGACAGTAGAAATAAGATTTCAGTTTTACTTCATCGTTTCTGCAGGCTTCCAGATATTTTTTGCTCATGCTCAGATAGTGGTAAGAAACCGCTATCGGAGAAAAACATTCATCCGCCAAAGGTTTGAATAAATCGTAAAATTTTTCATTTTTCACATACACGATAGGGGAGTAAAACCAACTGAACAAAGCCGCATTCGATTTCAAGAGCAAGTGAAAAGTCTTTCTCAAATCCCATCCGGAACCATCCAGATCGTCTTCGGTCATAAATTCTATCGTTTCATCCTTCTCCCATGGTGAAAGATACCAGTCTTTTTCGTGTCGGTAGATAAAGCGTATATCATAATCGCTGTCAGGTGAGGCAAAACCCCAGGCTCGACTTCCGGATTCTACGGCAAGAAGTATTTCTATACCACGTATTTTCTCAACTTCTTTTAATTTCTCTAGTATTTTTGGTGTCATTGTTTTTAATTTATAATGCAAAGTAAAAGAGGATATGCGCAATGTTTTTACGTTGTTTTTTTGCATTTGAGAGTTGTTGTATGGAAGATTTTAATCTTTTTAACGCAAAGTTTTTATTTTGCGGGATAACTTTATTTAGTGAGCAAAGAAGAATCAACAGAGTTGATTTGATGAAGCTATATTTTCACGCTTCGCGAAGCAAATTTTATTTGCCTTTGCCTTCTAAAAATAAAACGGATGAAAAGAAAAGCTTTGCGTTATTTCATATTAAGAACAAAGAAAATAGATTGAAAAATTAAATAGCTGTTTAATACCCAGAATTTAGTAATTTGCATCCCATCATTTACTCTAATAAAAAGACAAAAAACTACATTACATCAATGTTAGCAGACGAATTACAACACAAAATCGATTTCAAGACAAAACCATTAGGCGCGTTAGGATTTTTAGAACAATTGGCTCATAAAATCGGAATGGTTCAGCAGACAACTTCTCCTAAATTAGTCAAACCTCATATGGTTGTTTTTGCAGCCGATCACGGAATTGCAACAGCCGGAGTAAGCGCTTATCCACAGGAAGTTACTTATCAGATGGTGATGAATTTTTTAGGAGGTGGAGCGGCGATTAATGTTTTTTGCAGACAGAATGGAATTGATATAAAAATTGTAGATGCAGGAGTCAATTTTGATTTTCCGGAAGGCTTGGATTTGATCGATAAAAAAGTCAGAAAATCCAGTAGAAATATTTTAGAAGAACCTGCTATGACTATTGAAGAATATCAACTGGCATTAGAAAACGGGAAGTCTGTTGTTAAAGAAATTGCTGAAACAGGCTGTAATATCATCGGTTTTGGGGAAATGGGAATTGGTAATACTTCGGCTTCTTCGTTAATGATGAGTCAGCTATTTAATATTCCGATTGCGGATTGTGTAGGAAGAGGAACCGGTTTAAATGACGCTCAGTTGCAGAATAAAATTGATCTCCTTTCAAAATCAATAGCAAAGTATCCGGATCTTGAAACGGTGGACGAAATTGCCCAAACTTTCGGAGGATTGGAAATTACTCAGATGATGGGGGCAATGGAAGAAGCGTACCGACAAAATATGCTGATCCTGATTGATGGGTTTATTGCAACGGTTGCCATTTCTGTCTTATTTAAAAAGGATCCTGAAATTGTAAAGAACTGTATTTTCTGTCATGTCAGTGATGAATATGCACATATCAAGTTACTAGAATTATTAGGACAAAAAGCATTGCTGAATCTTAATCTGCGAGTAGGAGAGGGAACAGGCTGTGCATTGGCTTATCCGCTGATTCAAAGTGCGGTCAATTTCCTGAATGAAATGTCGAGTTTTGAAGATGCGAATGTTTCAAATAAAGATTAAATGAAAGCTGTAAAGAATGAACTGATCTACTTCGCGACGGCGCTGATGTTTTTCACCCGGATTCCTGTTCCGTTCAAAGTTCCCTATTCAAGTGAGATAATGAACAGATCTCAGAAATATTTTTCATGGGTGGGATTATTGGTTGGAATCATCAATGCGGCTATTTTCTATCTTTCCTTTCAGCTTTTTAACCTTGAAATAGCGATTGTTTTAATGATGATTTCGAGTGTTTTGCTAACGGGGGCTTTTCATGAAGATGGATTTACTGATGTTTGCGACAGTTTCGGAGGCGGTTATGGTAAAGAGAAAATCATGACCATTATGAAAGACAGTCGGGTAGGAGCTTATGGAGCGATTGGAATCATTCTATTATTTGCTTTAAAATTTTTGAGTATTCAGAAGTTAGGAAGCCTGGATGTAATGAAAACATTAGCTGTTATTATTTTTGCCCATACTTCAAGCCGGTTTATTTCGGGAACAATGATTTATACGCATCAATACGTTACGGATATTGACGTGAGCAAATCAAAACCATTGGCGAATACACCTTTGGATGGACAGTCTTTATTCATAAGTTTTTTAGCAGTTCTTATTGCATTTTCATTACTTCCTGATTGGAGATTAATCCCTGCTTTTATATTAGCTTATATCGGAAAAATCTACTTGGGTTGGTATTTTAAAAAACATATTGGAGGGTATACCGGTGATTGTTTGGGAACCGTTCAGCAGGTTTGTGAGGTTTTATTCTATTTAGGAACAATCATCGTATGGAAATTCATTTAATTCGCCATACCGCAGTAGAAAATCCTGATCATTTGTGTTACGGATTTGCTGAGATGCCTTTAAGAAAAGACTTTGAAGAAGATTTAAGGGCTGTTCAAATGGATAAAGATTTTGATGTAATAATTTCAAGTCCGTCTCAGCGTTGTCAGTTATTGGCAAAATATTTTCGGCTGAATTACGAAACGGATGAAAGAATCCGAGAAATGAATTTCGGCGATTGGGAACTCAAAAAATGGTCGGAAATCCCGGAAGAAGAAATCAATCCTTGGTATGAAGATTTTATTACTATAAAAGCCAAAAACGGAGAGAATTTATTGGAAATGCAAACCCGTGTCTGTGAATTTTGGAATGAGTTGATTTCAAAAGAAAATATTGATAAAGTCTTAGTTGTTACTCACGCCGGAGTTATTCGGTTGATCCTTCAATCTGTTTTGAAATTTCCTTTGGAAAATATGTTCAATATTCAGATTGATTATGGGAAAAGAACTGTTATTGATTTGAGAAAGGGATTAGTTTCTATTAGAAATATAAATTTATAAAGCTCTCGCAGATTGAGCAAATTAAGCAGATTTTATAAACACAATCATCTGCGAAATCAGCATAATCTGCGAGAGAATAAAAACCTTGTAAATCATTATAGTTTACAAGGCTAATTATTAATTATTTATTTAAAGACAAAAGAAATATTAAGCTTTTCTAAACTTCTTCTTTTTCTTCCAAGGCGCATTCTTCTGAACATCACCCGCCATAATACATCCGTAAGGCATTACTTCATCCAAAACTTTGCAAAGTCCGTATTCTTCAATCTGTGCTCTTACATTTTTAGCGCTTTTGTAAGCTGTCGGAAGTTCAGAAATATCAATTTCATTCGAGAAAAAACGGATATCTAATCCTTGGGTTTCCTCTGCAAAAACTTCTTCAATCGTCTTATGAGCTAAAGATTTTTTATGCTGACTTCTGCTGAAATTTCTTCCCGCTCCGTGTGGCGCAAAACCAAGATTTCTTTCATTCGTTTTTCCTTGAACAATTAAAACGGGTTCTGACATATTTAGCGGAATCAATCTTGGTCCCGTAATATCCGGCATAAATTTATCATCCAAAGGTGTTGCTCCTTTTGCATGGTAAAACAAATCTCCATCCTTGAAAACAAAATTATGCTCATTCCAATATCTGTCTTCTTTTTCAATTCCCAGTTTATTTAAAGTCGCATCATGAATAGAAGTATGGTTTTCTTTCGTCCATGTTCTGATCAGTTGAAGTGCTTCCCAATAGGATTTTCCTTCTTCCGTTTCGTACGGAATCCAAGCGTTTTCTCTCAATGTTTCAGGCGAAATTTCTTGTCTAAATCGATTCGCTATTTTCATTCCTTTATCATACAAAGCAGCTCCCGGAGCTCTCGATCCGTGGTGGGTCACCAACATTGTATTTCCGGTATTTTTTGAAATTCCGACAAATAAGAAGTGGTTTCCGTCACCTTGAGTCCCCATATGAGAACGGGCGATGCTTATCAGTTTCTCATCATTAAGGAAATCATTTTTTCTAAAAGCATCCATTAATTCCTGAGACATTTCCATTTGTTCACCTCTTGGTCTTCCTCCGTATCCGAAATGCGTGATAGAATGAGCAGCATCCAATACTTCTTTTGGATCCGCTTTTCCAAAATCCGTCAACATTACCGAACAGCAGATATCTGCACTATGGAATCCCGGATGAATCGCATTTTTCGCCACCACAACTCCCCCAACCGGAATCTGACCAACCGGACCTGTCGGACACGCATCGGGCATGATGGCACCAGAAACTAAAGTTGGTGTTTTCATCAACACTTTCATCGTGTTGATTACTTTTTCCACATTGTCATTTTCACTTTCATGTTCAGCTCGGATGTTGATGACAAAATCTTTTGCCGTTTCATGAAGCGGAATTAGTTCCGGTTGTTTGAATTGTTCCAAATATTCCTTAATTTGATTATCATCCAGTTTATTTTCGTTGATATACGCAATGGCTTCTTTAAACCATTTTGCGGATCTATATCCTAATTCGATCAAGTTGTTTCCATTAAATTCCATGTGTTCTTTTATTTTGTTGATGCAAAGTAATTACTTAAATGCGCAATAATTTTGCGTAGAATAATTTATTTTAATTATTTTTGATAAAATTTAAATAAAATGTTATTCGAACAATTAGAAAAGTCAGCAGAAGAAATTCAGTTTAAAGAAGTGATTACATTTATTGATGAGCATTATGATTTTACTCCGACAAAATTTACAAACGGTAATTTAGTAAATGAAGCAGATCAGAATAATGGATCTTGTAAAGTTTTTAGTTTTGCTAAATTAAATGACCTGTCAAAAGAAGAAACTCTTTCTCTTTTCGGGGCTTTTTACAGAGAAGATGTTTTGCAAAATCCTGAAGGAACAGACCATCAGAATATCAGAAATTTTATGAATTTCGGATGGGATGGGATTTCTTTTGACGGAAAACCTTTGGTGAGAAAGTAAATTGAGATTCACCTGCTTTTTGAAAGGAAAATTAAGAGCCTGTTTAAATTTGATTGATTCTTAAAAATGACCATTCATTTTTTTGACGCAAAGATTTTATTTAAGGACTGATTATTATGAAGTGAGTAAAGAAGAATCAACAAGTTGATTTTATGAAGCTGTGTTTTCAAGCTTCGTGAAGCAAATTTTATTTGCCTTTGCTCCCTAAAAATAATGGGTTGAAATGGAATTAAAACTTTGCGTTAAAAAATAACAGAATCATAAAAATATTAAATTTAAATAGGTTCTAAAACTTTAATAATGGAATACAAACAAGAAAAAATATTTTGTAAAGGAAAAGTCAAACTTATTACAGAATTAAATGAATTCAGAATGTCATTATGGATTAATGGTTTTGTACTTGACAATGTATTGACAGGTGAGGAAATTATTCCAGTAATTTCAATTTTCAATCTTGATGATATTGAAGAGATTGATGAAGAAATTTTAAAAATAAAGTTTAGAATTTATCCAGATGGTTTACAATATTATGTGGTAGAAGTAAATCCATTTTTGAAAAACTTTGTACATGAAGACAAAATGTATTCAATAGACAATTTTTTTAAAACTTTTACAGGGGAAGAGTGGAAGTAATCGTTTTGAGAAAAAGATATACTGATATAAACTAATTTTTCTGGCAGATGAAATACAAATTTAGTTTTAAGTTTAAATGTATTTCAGCCTTTATTTTAATTTAAAAACTCAAAAAATGTCATCCAATAAAAATGCCCTGATCCGATATAAAACTTTAGATAAATGTCTGAAGAATAAATACAAAAAATATACTTTGGAAGATTTGATCGACGAATGTTCTGAGGCGTTATTTGAATTTGAAGGAAAAGAATCTTTTGTAAGTAAGAGAACTGTACAGCTTGATTTGCAGAATATGCGAAGTGAAAAATTTGGGTATGAAGCTCCAATTGAGGTGTATGAAAGGAAATATTACCGCTATAGTGATCCTGAGTATAGTATTCATAATATTTCGGTGAATGAAAGTGATCTGAAGGCGATGAATAATGCAGTGCAGATCCTAAAGCAGTTCAAGGATTTTTCGATGTTTAAAGAAATGAACGGGGTGATTCAAAAACTGGAAGATTCTATTCATTCGACCAACCAGAAATCGATTATTCATTTAGATAAAAATGAACAGTTAAAAGGTCTGGAACATATTGATATCCTTTATGACGCAATTTTAAATAAAAAAGTCTTAAATATAATTTATAAAAGCTTTAAAGCGAGAACATCAGATTCTTATGTTGTTCATCCACAATTGTTGAAGGAGTTTAATAATCGTTGGTTCTTGATTTGTTCGAATAAACACTATGTGTACAATCTGGCTTTGGACAGAATGGAAGACATTCAGATTGAAGAAAAGATTGAGTATATTGATATGAATCTTGATGGTGATGAATATTTCAAAGATATTGTCGGAGTGAGTGTTTCTCCAACAATGGCTTCGAGAAATGTGGTGTTTTTCGTAGATGCTGCGAATGCACCTTACGTTAAAACAAAACCTTTTCATGCAAGTCAGGAGATTGTAAGTGAAACCCATGAAGGAACGATTTTCAAAATCTGTGTCCAGTTGAATTTTGAATTGGAAAGACTGTTGTTAGGTTTTGGTGAATCTTTGGTGGTTCATAAACCGAGAAAACTAAGGCTCCGACTACAGGAAAAGTTTATGGAAGCTCATAAAAATTATAAAAATCTTGTCATGGATGATGAAGACTAAAAATTCGATTAAAGGTTTATGGCTTGAAAATTGTATCTCTTAAAAACATAAAAAAATAAATAGTATGAAATCAAGAATCTTAAAAGCTGTTCTCGCTATCGTTGCGCCTTTGGTAATTGAATTTATAGTAAAAAAAATATCAGAAAAACTAGATAAAAAACCACAGGAAACAGAACCGAATAAACTTCCTGCATCAAATTAAAAGTAGTTAGATTTAATATTATAGAAAAGAGACTGTTGATTTTGTAACAGTCTCTTTTTGTTTTTATATGAATATGCTGTCATTCTGACGAAGGAAGAATTTCAACAATTAAACAAAATCATACACTCCATTCTTCCAGCCCAAGACTTTAGAAGAATCAGCATTCAGCCAGTTTTTTAGAATTGTAGCATACACTTTTCTGAAATCCTCAGAATAGATCAAATCTCCTTCGTTCAAATTAGTTAAATCCGGAAGCGTATTTAAAAGTCCTTTCTTTTTTAATCCTCCACTAATAAAAAACATCTGATTTGCCGTTCCATGATCCGTTCCGTTACTCGCATTTTGAGCAACACGACGACCAAATTCTGAGAAAGTCATCAGTAAAATATTATCAAAAAGTCCATTACTTTTCATATCAGTCACGAAAGACTTTACGGCTTCGTTGATATCTCCAAACAGTTTTTGCTGTCTCTCATTTTGATTCACATGGGTATCAAAACTTCCGATAGAGAGGTAATAAACTCTTGTATTGATGTCAGATTTTATCAAAGAAGAAACGGTTTTGAAATCTTTTCCTAGCTGAGAATTTGGATAAGTTTGTTCTGTTTTTTTAGCCTTACTCTTTTCAAAAATATAATCAGCATTGTTGATCGTAGAACCCAAAGTCTGATATAAATAAGAAACCGTTTCATCATCGTGGTGGTGATCGTATAATGATTTAAAATATTTTTCCTGACTGGTTTGATACAGTCTTTTCGGATCTTTAAAAGCAAATGCCTTATTGTTTTCACCTTTTAAAGCCAGACTCAGCATATCATCAACTTCCAATGCCTGAGTCGGATGATCACATTTGTAGCATTCTTCATCTAGAAATCTTCCTAACCAGCCAGTTTCCAGATACTGATCGCTTCTGCTTGCGGAATGCCAAATATCCATACTTCGGAAGTGGGATTTATCAGGATTTGGATAGCCGACATTGTTCATCACAGAAAGCTCACCATTATCATACAGCTCTTTAAAATAGGAAAGGGCAGGATTGATTCCGGCTTCATCCGTTAATTGTAGTGAATTTTGAATGGCTATTTTATTTCTTTCTTTAAAATAAATATCGTTTCGGGTAGGAATGATGGTATTCAAGCCGTCGTTCCCACCTGTGAATTGTAATACGACCAATATCTTTTGATCAGGAACTAATGCATCGTCGAATGTCATTGCTTTCAGGAAATTCGGCATCAGCAAAGATGCAGTAGCCAATGAACTTATTTTTAGGAATTCTCTTCTTTTGATTAACATAAAAATTAGGTTTTAGGGTAAAGATTGCAGGTTGCAGGTTTTACAGTTGGGTTTTAACTATCAGCTAAAATCTGTAACCTGCTAGCTAAAAACTACATTAACTGATATTCAGGCGTTGACATTAGATTAATAACATTCATTTTTACACTGTTGTCTGAGAAGTTTTTCACAGAATTTAAATCCAGAGATTTACTGTTTTGAATCAAATAATCTTCCACATTCTTACCATTAAAAATCTTTTCTAAACGACTCCAATCAATTGTGATATTCGGGTTTTTAAAACTTTTTGCCAGTGCATTAGTATTATTTTTCAATCCCATATCAAGATCATCATCTTCTTTTGGTCGGTAATCGAGTGGTCGTAACCCTGACCAGATCTGAGGAATTTGAAGTCGTAACATCAAGGTTGAACTGTCAATCCAGGATTTTCCGTTTGGCCAACCTGCAACATTGGGCGGATACAACAGCATTTGTCCCAATAATTTCTGATATACAATCAGGTTTTCCGGATTTTGGATATTCATAGGAAGCGTTCTCATCATTCCGGCCATGAGTTCGATTGGAGATTTTATTCTGTTTCCAATATTTTTTTTATCATAAAACCATGAGCTTGAAAAAATATCTTTCATCAGTTTTTTGATGTCGTAATTGGATTGATAAAAGCTTTCACTTAGTTTGTTGACAATAGATTCATCTACTGTTTCATTAACAAAGAATTTGTAAATCTTGGTAGTGATAAATTTTGAAGTGGCTTTTTGTTCAAGAATGATATCCAAAGCATCAGTTCCTGTAAAGTTTCCGGTTTTACCCAAAAATGTTTTTGTGCCTTCATCATGCAGTTTTTTTCGCTCTATAAAATTTCCTTCCTTATCAAATCCCCATCCTGTAAAGGCTCTTGCTCCCTCTCTAATGTCTTTTTCAGTATAATTTCCTCGTCCCATGGTGAAAAGCTCCATCACTTCGCGTGCAAAATTTTCATTAGGATGATCTTTTTTATTCTGTTGATTATTTAAAAAACTCAACATCGCAGGAGTCTGACTTACTTCAAATAAAAGATCTTTGAAATTTCCTAATGCATTTTTTCGGATAACATTTAAAATTTGTCTGTTGAATTTAGGATTTACGACTCTTGACGCAAAATGACCATGCCAGAAAAAAGCCATCTTTTCTTTCATCTGTTCTTTGCTGTTGACCATTTTATCCAGAAAATTTAGATTGAGTTCCTCATTTTGTTCGCGGTAAACTCGCTGCATTTCCTTTTTCTTTTCGGCAGGTGCTTTGTCGTTCATCATATAATCGCCGCTTTCGACAATATCCGGAGTATCATAATTAATATAAAGAAAGGTTTCTTCTCTAAACAAATCATTAATCAAATCCTTATTATTCTTTTTATGGAGGTCTTCAAGCTGGTTGATTCCCGCACCAAAGCCTGCGCGCCAGAGAAGATGTTTGTTGTTGGTGAGTGAAGAGAGTGTCATGTCAGTATTTTGTTTTTGGATAGATTTGGTGAAAAAAGGTTAAAATAATAACGGGTTAATAATTCTTAATATTGCTTTTTACGAAAAATTGATTAAACAACCATTTAAATTTATATAAATATAATTATTTGAAAATTAATATTTTATGTTTTTTATTAATGTTAAAATAGTTGTTTTTTCTTTGCTTGGCACGATTTTTACATCTTCTTGAGTAGTAAAATTTAAAAAATCAGAGTTATGAAAATGTTTAAACAAGCAATTTTATTTGCTGGAATTTTAACAGCGGGTGTATTAAGTGCGCAGGACTCAAAAATGAATAATATGATTAAAGTAGGAGCAAATGCTGGTTTAGCTGTTCCTTCAGATAACGTTTCTGCTGCAGCTGGTGTAGATGTTGCCTATCAGAATCTAATTACACCGGGATTCGGTTTGGGTATTGCAACAGGATATACTCATTATTTTGGAAAAGATAACAACGGATATAGCAATAACGATGTAGGGGTAATTCCTGTAGGAGCGTTAATCAGAATATATCCGAAACAAACCGGATTTTATTTTGGAACTGACTTAGGATACGGATTCCTGGTTGGTGATGACAAAGTAGCTTCTAACTCTACAGTAGATAGACCGGATGGTGGTTTTTATATCAAACCGGAGATCGGATACCACAACCAAAACTGGAATTTCTTTGTGCAATATCAGAAAGTATTTGTAGGAGATAAAGGCGATTTAGCCGGACAGGACTACAATGTAGGGAATATCGGAGTAGGATTCTCGTATAATATTCCATTAGGAAAATAATAATATATCATTATAAACAATTATTAACCAAACCTTTTCATTTTTGTGAAAAGGTTTTTTCTTTCTCTATAGAATTTACAAAAAGTATTATTATATTTGATAAAATTTGAGATTATGAACTTAAATCCAAAATTTCCGCTTTATTTACCAGGAGTAAAGAATGGTAATAATGACAATGTTTCAATTATAGGAGCAAGCCTTAGTGAAGATGTGACGACATTAGGTTATTTTGTTTCCAGTAATGAAGGGCTAGATATAAAGATTCAGACTAATTATCCTACCAAATCGTTTTCTTCTTTTTCTGAGATTTTAGAAAAATTTATTCAGGATAATAAGCTTGAAAACGTTAAACGATTAGGGATAGCAATTCCAGGTCCCGTAATGAATGGGAAAAGCCATCCGATACGATTGGGTTGGAGTTTTGATCAGGAAGAATTTATTACCAAGTTTGGTTTTGAAAGAGCTGATATGCTAAATGACCTTGAGGCTTCTGCTTATGGAATGGCGCTTTTAGAGGATAATGATTTAGATCCTATCTATACAAGTGGTCATTTGGAAAAAGGAAATGTAGCGATTATAGCACCCGGAAACGGACTAGGTGAAGCCGGATATTTCTTTGATGGGAAATATTTAAGACCTTTTGCTTCAGAAGGAGGTCACTCCGAATTCTCTCCGCGTACCAACGTAGAGGTAGAATTCTATCAATTCTTAAATAATATTTATGGAATTGTAAGTTGGGAAAATGTACTTTCAAAAACAGGATTATTTAATATCTACAGATTTTTAAGAGACGTAAAAAGGCATCCGGAACCAGAATGGTTGGCTGAAAAACTTACAAAAGGAGATTTTGTTCAGGAGTTGTTTAAAGCGGCGATGGAAGAAGATGTTCTTATCTGTAAGATTGCATTAGATACGTTCTTGGAGTTTTTAGCGAGAGAAGCAAATAACCTTGCTCTTAAACTTAAAGCGACTGGAGGTCTTCTGATTGCAGGAGATGTTCCTCAATCGATAAGAGAGTATATCAATAAAGAAAATTTCTACGAAAAATATAAAATCAGTGACAAGATGGAAGAGATGCTGAAAAGCATTCCAATTTATCTGATAAAGAATAGTAATACGCCATTAAACGGAGCAGCGCTCTATACAGCTTATTATCAAGAGTAAACAAGATCTCCGAAGAAATTCGGAGATTTTTTTTGCTGATATGATTCATAAAAATAATTGATTTTATTGATGTACATCAATGAAATCTATCAGGGAAGTTAGCTACATTTGCAGTGTTAAATAAACAAGTAAATAACTTAATTCAATGAAAAAAATATTTTTATTAGCAGTTTTAGCTGGTGGATTAGCTTTCGGGCAAACAAAAAAAGTAGTAGCATCTGATGTTCACTGGTGGGGATATAAAGTAGCTAAATCTGAAGCAAGTTCTCATGACGGAACGATCAAAGTAAAGTCTGGTAACGTAGTGTTGAAAGGAAATCAGGTTGTAGGAGGTACTTTCGTTTTGGATATGACTTCTATTAATGCAACAGACCTTTCAGGAGAATATCAGCAAAAGCTTAACGGACACTTGAAGAACGGTGATTTCTTCGAAGTTGAAAAATTCCCTACAGGTACTTTTAAAATCACTTCTGTAAAGAAAAACAACGATAAAACGTACAACAGCTTAGTAACTGGAAATCTTACAGTAAAAGGTAAAACAAACGCTGTTTCTTTCCCTGCTAAAATTGCGGTTGCTAACGGAGCGGTAACAATTGAGTCTAATAAATTCTCTTTTGACAGACAAAAATTTGATGTTGCTTACAAGTCTACAATGCAGGATGTTTTTGTGAAAGATGACATCGACATGACAGTAAAAGTAACTGCTAAATAATTTAAACAAAAAAAGATTGTTAAAAGTGTAGAAATTCTACACTTTTTTTTATTTTTGTTGAATTGTAAATAAAAAAGAATGAAAAGATTATTATTGTTGGCTATGATGTGTGTTTGCATGTCATTTGTTTTCGCTCAAAAGAAAGGAGATAAAGTAATAAAGGTAACTTCGTCTGAAATAAGATGGTGGGGCTATAAAGTAGTGAAAACTCAGGAGACATCGCACTCAGGAACGGTAAAGCTTAAAAGCGGAAAGTTTAATTTCGACAAAACAGTTTTGATTGACGGTGAATTCATCATTGATATGAGAAGCTTAATGGCGGGAGATGTTTCTGAAGAAGATCAGATAAAACTTACGAATGACCTGAAAAGCACAAATTTCTTTGAGGTTAAAAAATTCCCAACAGCAAAATTTCATTTAACTAAAATATTGCCATTAGCAAACGGTACTTATAATTCTACAGTATATGGTGATTTTACGTTGAAAGGAGTGAGAAAGACGATTTCTTTCCCTGCAAACGTATACATCACTCAGTTTACTGTAATCATCGAATCTGCTAAATTCTCATTGAACAGAAGAGACTTTAAAGTATTCTACCAGTCTTCATTGAAAGATTACTTCATTAAAAATGAAATGGACATTCAGTTTAAGATTTCTACAGAGAAATTGGATAACGAAAACAGAGTTCCGGTAAAAAAGAAATAAATTTTTTTTAACAATATTTAAATATGGGCAGCTTTCAGAAGTTGCCCATATTTTTTATTTTAGTAGTATGAAAATTTATATAGTAAGCGGTTTAGGTGCAGATTTTAAAGTGTTGGAGAAACTACAGTTTCCTGCGCGACATGAAATTGTTTTCATAGACTGGCTGATTCCTGAGAAAGATGAAAGCTTTACAGCATACGTACAGAGAATGGCGGAGAAGATTGATGATTCACAGCCGTTCTATCTTTTAGGCTATTCTTTCGGAGGAATAATGGTGCAGGAAATAAATAAACTGAAGCCTGCTGAGAAAGTAGTCATTTTGGGAAGTATAAAATCCGACAAAGAAAAATCAAGATTGATAAGAGCCGGAGAAATTACAAAAATTCCTAAAATTTTACCCGTAAGCTTATTCAATGAGAAAACGACCAAAGCTTATTCGGTGCTCAGAAAGTTTTTTGATCCTAAAAATCCTAGAGTTTTACAATATTTCAGAGTCAAAGATCCATATTATCTGAAATGGTCTGTAGAAAAGATCTCAGAATGGAAATTTGAAGAAACATCAAAGGTCGTTCAGATATTGGGCGACAGAGATATTGTTTTTCCTATTAAAAATTCAAAACCCGATTATATTATCAAAGGAGGGACTCATCTTTTTCCAGCAACAAAATTTAAAGAAGTATCCCGTATTTTAGAGGGGGAGTTTGAATAAAAATATATTTTATTTTTAAATTTAATATTAAATTAATGGGGTTGTTTTAAAATTTTATACTTTTATTGAAAAATTATTCCTATTTTTGATGGGGTAATTATAAATTTTATGAAAGTAGGACTTAAATGGGTGGTCTCTTTTACGATCATTTCTTTAGTTGCAGTTGGTGGACTATTTTGGAGTCCGATTGTAGATTTTCCGAACACCGGAGAATTTTTAGATGAAAGTAAAATTGTTGGGGCAGATGTTGCATGGATTTTGGCAGCGGCAGGTTTGGTTTTATTGATGACTCCTGGGTTGTCATTTTTCTACGGCGGTATGGTTGGAAAGAAAAATGTAATCTCTACAATGCTGCAAAGTTTTATTGCTTTGGGAGTGATCTCTATCCTGTGGGTAGTTA
Organism: Chryseobacterium taiwanense; assembly: GCF_000813825.1. GTDB lineage: Bacteria > Bacteroidota > Bacteroidia > Flavobacteriales > Weeksellaceae > Chryseobacterium > Chryseobacterium taiwanense. Next base: position 6,437 of record NZ_JWTA01000021.1, on the reverse strand, counting down.
TTGGTTTTTCACTTTCTTTCGGTGATTCTATAGGTTTTACAATTAATGGAGAACATTACGGAATTATCGGAAACCCTTTAAGCTATCCTTTTTTCAGCAGAGTAGGAGTTTTGCCTCACAAAGCGATGGCTTCTACGATTCCTTTTATCCTTTTTGCATTATTTCAAATGAAATTTGCGGTGATTACACCGGCTTTAATTACAGGATCTTTTGCTGAAAGAGTGAGATTTATATCGTACCTGTTGTTTATGGTACTCTTCAGTTTGTTTATTTATACCCCTTTATGTCATATGGTTTGGCATCCGGACGGACTTTTAAATAAATATTTCGGGGTGAAAGACTTTGCGGGGGGAACTGTAGTTCACATGAGTGCAGGTTTTGCAGCGTTGGCAGGAGCAATTGTTGTAGGAAACCGAAAGAATCCGCATCATGAGCCGTCTAATATTTCATATGTTATGTTGGGAACCGGAATGCTTTGGTTCGGTTGGTTTGGTTTCAATGCAGGTTCTGCTTTAAGTGCAAATGCAACGGCTGCGACAGCTTTCGGAACAACAACCATCGCCTCAGCTTCAGCAATGATGACATGGATATTTTTTGACAGAATTAATAAAAGAAAAGTTTCGGCTTTAGGAGCATGTATTGGTGCAGTAGTAGGTTTGGTTGCGATAACACCTGCATGTGGCTTTGTATCTATTTCAGAAAGTCTTTTCATTGGTTTTATTTCCGCGATTGTTTCCAATATAATGGTTAACTGGAAAGCTTTAAAGAAGATAGATGATACTTTGGATGTATTTGCTTGTCATGGAGTAGGAGGAATTATGGGAATGATCTTAACGGCAATTTTTGCTCATGGTGAAAATGCAAGTCTGCTTCATGGGGGAATTGGGGTATTTGCTCATCACATGATTGCTTTAGCTCTGGTTTCGTTATTTGCATTTTTCGGATCATTGCTTTTATATAAAATTACAGATAGTATGATCACTTTACGAGTATCCGAAGAATCAGAGAGTATGGGATTAGATATTTCGCAACACGAAGAAAGTATATGCTAAAAGATCAGACCAATAAAAAGAAAGTACTAGGATTTTAATAGAGTCCATATTAAATATTTTGAGTTCATATAGTTTTAATTTTGAAGCCGGAGGTGATTTTTCATCTTCGGCTTTTGCTTTTCAATTTATCGTGTATCTTTGCGATTAGGATAAAATGATGAATTTTCTATATGGAATCAATATCGGTTTTTGAGATTATTAAAGTGGGAATAGGCCCGTCTAGTTCGCATACTATGGGACCTTGGAATGCAGCTTCTGCATTTATTAGAATTATAAAAAGAGAAAGATCAATCGATGAGGTGAAGGAAGTGTTCGTTGAGTTTTTCGGTTCATTGGCAAAAACGGGGATCGGACACGGAACAGACATTGCTGGAATGCTTGGTTTAGCTGGAGAAGACTTTAAGACAATCGACACGACAAAAATTGATGAAAAAATTGATGAGATAAAAACAACTCAGATTTTAAATCTTGGAGGTGAGAAAGAAATATCTTTCATCTACGGTCATCATTTAATTTTGAATATGAAAAAATCTCTTGATTATCATCCGAACGGAATGATCTTTAAGGCGGTTTTCGAAGACGGGACTGAGCTTGTGCAGGATTTTTATTCTGTAGGTGGAGGATTTATCATGAGTCAGGAGAAAAAATCGATTCAGAAACATTGTATCCGTACGTTGTACCCTTGTCATAAATCCTCAGATATTGTAAAATATTGTGGTAAGCTAGGGTTGAGTAAAATTTCAGATTTGATTCTGATGAATGAAGAAAGCTGGAGAACTCAGGAAGAGACAAGAGAAGAAGCCCTTTATATTTGGCAGCAGATTAAAGAATGTATCTATAAAGGGGTGAATAAAGAAGGAATTCTTCCGGGTGGCTTGAATGTTACGAGAAGAGCTGCCGGAATGAACAGGAAATTATTAGGCGACAAGATCTATAAAAATAAAGACGAATGGTTCCAGCAAGTAGTAGATGCTGAAGAGAACTTTACCAATATCAATAAATGGATCGCTTGTTTCGCATTGGCTGTTAATGAAGAAAATGCAAGCTTCGGAAGAATTATCACTGCTCCTACAAACGGTGCAAGTGGAGTGATTCCGGCAGTTTTGATGTATTCTCAGGCTTTCACAGATTCTATAAGTGAAGAAGATATCGTAAGATTCTTATTGGTGGCAGGTGAAATTGGAACCTTATTTAAGAAAAATGCGACGATCTCTGCAGCAATGGGAGGTTGTCAGGCGGAAATCGGAGTTTCTTCGGCAATGGCAGCAGCAGGTTTGACGGAAATTTTGGGAGGAAGTGTAGGTCAGGTTTTAATGGCAGCGGAAATCGCGATGGAGCATCATTTAGGACTTACATGTGATCCGATCAAAGGATTAGTTCAGATTCCTTGTATTGAAAGAAATACAATGGGAGCGATAAAAGCGATTACAGCAGCAAATATTGCATTAGAAAGTGATCCGACAAAAGCAAAAGTAACTTTAGATGAAGTGATTCAGACCATGTGGGAAACTGCTTTGGCTATGAGTGATCGTTTTAAAGAAACTTCAGAAGGAGGATTGGCAATTGCTGTGAATGTTCCGGAATGTTAAGAAAACTTTTAATTTAAATAGAAAAAAACCTCAGATTTTATGTCTGAGGTTTTTCATTTATTTTTTCTTGTTGAATAAAAACTTTCCGCCGCCTTGCTCCAGCTGCATTTCTTCTTTTTCAGGGAAGAAAGTCATCTTTAGACCGGCATTGTCAAATTTAAACTGATCTTTTTCTATATGTTCCAGTGGAAACTCAGGTTGTCCTGTTCCCTGTCCGAATAATCCTCCGTTTTTAACGAAAACTTTAAGACCAAGAGGAATATCTTTACAAGAGTAATCTCCAATGTATTTCTTTAGCTCTGTTTCTGAAATTTTTGTTGTTGAAAAATTAGGCAAACTGAATTCTTTATTATAAAGTATACTTAAAATATCAATCGTGAAATTATTAGCTCCTATTCTGTCTGCGTTCAAAGAATAAGAAATTGAAATATCATCTTCACCGTTATAGATCATTAATGAATTAGTTCCGTAAGTTCCGCCGCTGTGTCCTACAAACATTTTCGAATAAAAAGGAACCAAAGCGAGTCCCATTCCAAACCTGTCCACTTTAGGCATCATTTCAGAAAGACTTTCCTTAGAAACAATTTTCCCCGCAAAAAGTGAATTCAGGATAATGTTCAAATTAGTTGGAGTAGTAGCAATGTCCCCCACACCGACTACATTGTTGAAATCAAAATCTTTTACAGGCTCCCATGCATTGGCGTAGCTGTAAGAACTGAAAACATTTGTAGGTTTCTGACTGACTGTATAAAAGTTTTTCAATTGTAAAGGCTGTACAAATGTTTCCTTTAAATTATCTGCATAAGACTTTTTACTGATCTTTTCTAAAATCTTGGTCAGTAAATAATACCCTGAATTTGAATACTGAACTTTCGTTCCCGGTTCAAATAAAGATCCCTGTTCAATAATGTGATTCATGATCTGTTCCTCAGAAACCTTTTCTGTAAGCCATTTCATTGTGTTTTTCCCGACAACATAATCTCCAAGTCCAGAAGAGTGATGAAGCAGCTGTGAAATTGTTATTTTTTCAGCATTCGGAATTGTAGGATAAAACTTTGAAAGTTTATCATTAAGATCCAATTGCTTTTTTTCGATAAGCTTAAACAACATCATGGCGGTCATCGATTTTGTGATAGAGCCAATTTGGAAAGTTACTTTGTCTTTTTGAGAAAGACCAGTTTCTCCAAAATTTCTTTTGTAAACCTCTTTTCCTCCTTTGAAAATTGAGATTTCACCTGCTTCTGCATTGTTTTTCTCTAAATAAGAAATGAAATCATCAATTTTCTTTAAACTTTGTGATAGGTTATCTGATAATTTTAAAACTTCAAGATGTACATCGTCTTTATCATCTTTATCATCCTTTTTATCATAAGGCTTTAAAACTAAAGGAAAAGGTTTTCCATTCTGGATGAAATCACCTGAAATAGTATTGTTTTCAAGTTTTCCTTTATAAGAAGCATTCGCATTTGCAATTTCTAAGATCAATTCATTATTGATGAAAGAGGTCTTGTCAGCAGGAATACCTTCAACTCCTTGTGCAGGACTGTCAAGCAAAGCTTTGTAAGAATTTTTATCCTTCTCTATATGAATGATAACAGGAAGTTTGTTCTCTTCAATATCTAGATTTCCTTTCCATGAACCGACTATTTGTTGGGCAAAAATCTGTTGAATACTTAATAAGAAGAGAATAAATAAAGTTTTAGTTTTCATAGTTTTTAAAATATAAATTGACAAGTGATGGTGATAACAAGAATTAGGAATGCGAAAATGACAATCTGTTTCCAGTTTTTTAGATTGGTAGCAGTTTTGAACCCATTGTAGATAAGAGTCATTCCGTAAGCAATTAACAAAAGAGCCGAAAAACTGAAAATACAAACAATAATAAGGTCTACAGGAGAGATATTTGTCGGATTTTTTTCTGCCATCAATTGTATAGACTCCATACTTTTGCTAATAATAGGCAGTTCACTGATTAGGATAATTAAAATTCCCGGGATTTGAGAAATTAAAATAGTATTGACAATATCAATAAGTCTCGTTCTTTTATTATAAATCTTTCCGAGAATGAAAAAAAGAATAATTGCAATGACATAGCTAATTAGGCTGTAGCCGATACTTTCTAACAAAGAAATTTTATCATCCGCATATCTGTAATGGAAAATACTGTCTACTTGTAAACCAAATACATTACATAATAATAAGGTAATTCCTAATGATAGTATTCCTGCAATAAGAAGCTGATTCTCGCTATATTTTGAAAAAGGGTTGAAAATTGTTTTCCAGTTCATGGTGATGAGGTGTTGAATTTAGTTTTTTAATACATCGATTTTTTGAATGAGATCATCCATTTTATTTCGCATGGTAGGATAGGAGAGATCTGCTTGCTTTGCCATTTCCTTAATGCTTCCGCTGGATAAGAAAAAGTTGAGAATAAACTCCTGCTCATCACGGTTGAGTTTTAAAATCACAGGAAGTTCATAGTCTCCGCTTACTTCAGTAGTGCAGTTGGGGCATTTCATTTGACTTACATTTAAAGTATGGTCACAACTGGGACAAACAATAGGTAGTTTCATTGAAAATGTTTTTACAAATGTAATATTAATTTTAATAAAATTAAAAAATATTTTAATAAAGTTAAATTTTTAATTGAGGATTTGAAATAAAAAAACTTCCGATAAAGGAAGTTTATAACGTGTTATTTAATATAACTGATTATTTATCAAGGATTTCTCTTATTTTATTCGCATTTGAAATTAATTCCCCCAAATATTCATAGTTTTCTTTTTCTAAAGCCGATTTGAATTTTCTTAATTGTGAGATATGTTCATTCAAAACATCAAGAACATTTTCCTTATTCTGCTTAAAAATGGGAACCCACATTTCCGGATGTGATTTTGCCAAACGTACAGTACTTGAAAATCCGGAACTCGCCAACTGAAAAATAGTTTCCTCTTCACGCTCCTTTTCCAATACTGTATTGGCTAATGCATAAGAAGTGATATGGGAAATGTGAGAAATATATGCCGTATGAATATCATGATCTTTAGCATTCATATATATAGGATGCATATCCAAAGCATAGACAATCTTTTCGACCAATGTAAAGGCGTCCTTGGCAGATTCCTCCTTATTGCAAATAACTCCGGCTTTTCCTGAGAAGCTTTCCGCTATGGCAGATTTCGGACCATTATTTTCCGTTCCCCACATCGGGTGAAAAGCAACATACCTGGATCGCTTAGGATGGTTTCGAACCATTTCCACAATTCCTGATTTTGTAGAACCGCAATCCATTACCGTTTGATTGTCGGAAACTAGATCCAGAACTTTAGGAAGTAATGTTCTTGTTGTATCTACCGGGATCGCAAGAATGATGAGGTCGGAGTTTTTTATTCCATCCTCCAGGTTTGCTTTTTCATCAATAATATTTAGATCCAAACCCTCTTCGAGATGGATACTATTATTATCAATCCCGTAAATATATTCTGTAATACCTTTTTGTTTTAGCTTTAATGCGATGGAGCCGCCTATTAATCCTACACCAATAATACTTATTTTCATTTTTCTTTATTTTAAAAATCAAAAAACCCCGTCTTAGGACGAGGTTTGAATTATATATACATAAGAATTCCTTATCCCATAGCTGAGTTAAAAATTCTATAATAATATGTTCTTATGTTAGAAACCATAATGCGAAGGTATAAAATAATTTTCAAATGCAGATATTTATACTATATATAATAAGATGTTTCCAATTATCCATTATCAAAACAAACTCAGAAAGCATTTAAAGAATAAC
>NZ_JWTA01000020.1 GCF_000813825.1 Chryseobacterium taiwanense | reverse complement strand
AATTTAATTTCAAGAATAAGCGTTGTTTTAGCAGATCATTAGCATTCTTTTTAAATTGCACCTTTACAAGAATAGCGCTTATATCTATCAACAAAATCAATGTATTAGTTTGAACAATAATTATTATCAACTATGCTTATTTTGGTTTGAAGATTTAAAACTGTCTCTAATTAATTGATGAACATCAGAAAGCTTATAGTAAAGTTTACCGCTTATGGTGTAATACGATAGCTTTTCTTCGGAGCGGTATCGCTGAAGTGTCCTCGAGCTAATTTTTAATAACTGTAGAACATCTTGATTATCTAACAATTGTTCTCCATCAATACTACTTAATCCATTTTGATTTTCTTTTACTTTTTCGCTTAGGATGTCGAATCGTGTCATAATTCTTTCCATCCATGAAATAAATTCTGCTTTATCAATATTCATAATTTTTGTGTTATGGTTATGACAAAGTTTTAAAAAAAATATAAGAATCTCTCGGTAGTTTCTCGTACTACCGAGAGATTATCTGTGAGTGATAATAAATAGAGCGATTGTTTTTCTACAAAAATTCACTCTCAACTAATACGTATCATTTTTATAGCTTTTTCAATCGTCTTCTAACAGCTTATTACTTAAATTTTCGTTTAAAAGTTGTAAAAATTTGGTTTTGTTTGTTTTCCGGTTCTTGATTTCATGTACAGTTTTGTAGAAGTTTCCAAGATCAACATGTAGGGTTTTCTCAGCATACCTTACAATTTCGGAAAATTCAATATTTCCACCGTTAAAAGTATGAGAACTATATAAAGCATAAAGAAGTTCAACCAATGAGGATTTTGAAGAAGACCATGATAAAATTAACTTTTCTTCTGTGGTTTTAAAATTATATCCATCAATATTAGTAATTGCTTCCAATAGATATTTTTCAAGTAAATCGTTGGCTATGATCTGTGATACAATATGATCATGAGAAGTAGCAAATTTTTCATCATAATCATAAAGTCCTGCTTCCAGTTTTGTTTTAAGATCAAACTGATTTCTTATAAAGTATTTATGATCAAGAAAAGTAGCCTTACGTCTATAATACTCATAAAAGTCGGTATAACGATCGTAGAATGCTTTCAGTGTTAAGAGTTCGCACTCAAAATATTCTTTTAGTACAGTTTTTCCTGCATTTGGAATGGTTACTTCGATAGAAAGAAGTTTAGAATAATAGATAAATTTAGAAATAAACTGAGGTTTAATAATCTTAAAGAAATATATTTCTTCTGCAACTGCATCAAATTTATGTTCTGTTAAAACAGCTTTAATCTCCCGAACAGGAATATCAATTTCCATCAGTGCTCGTTCGCACAATTCAATTTTTTCCCCCTGAAACTTTGATTCTATTAAGTTTAGTTTTTTTTCTAAAGAACTTAGCTTTATTTTACATTCTTTGATAAATAAGTTATTATCCATATTTTTTTAATAAAAAATACGAATTAAATTACAAGCTGATTACTCAACATGATCCATTTGTATCTTTTCAACAAATTCTACAGGGCTAACACCTACTACTTCAATAAAGATTTTAGAAAAATTAGATCTATTGGTAAAACCACACTCCTTTGCGATTGTTTCTATTGAATATTTCCTCCATTCACTACTTGTTGTCAGCATTTTTTTGGCATATTCCACTCTTAAAAGATTAATATATGTATTAAAATTTGAACCTTTATGTTCATTAATAATTCCGGACAGATAGGTCGTATTTGTTTTTAATCTTTTGGCAAGTTGATTTTGGGTAAGTCCTTTTTCCAGATAAAACTCATTTTGCTCCATGACCTGGAGTTTGCTAAGAATAGTATTTATCACCTTATCCGTTATTTTAGACAACTTCTGAGATGATTTATCATTATCCTCAATAGAAGTTTCATCCACCACTTTTTTGTCAGTTAGAATATTTCTTCTTTTATATGTAAGCTGATAATATTTCATTATAGAAAAAACAATACATAACATTATTGTACTTCCGGCAATAATATAGGCTATTTGGGAAGATGACTCCAGTTTTTCTTTTGAATGAATTAGATCTTCGGTATCATATCCTTTAAATATTTTTCCCGAGAGATACTTAAAATCAGTGGATAGTATTTTATCAAAACTTAATAACTGCTTAGTATAATACAATTCGTCAGTTGTATTTTTTGTCATCTGACAATTTTGAATAAGAAGATCATAGGCTTCCCGAACTGCTGGTAACACAAATTTATGCTGTACAAATATTGAATCTATTTTTTTCAGATGGGCATAGCCTTCCTTAGCTTGACCATTTCTGAGAAAGATTTTTCCTTTTAAAAAGTAAATTAATGAAGCATTGGTAAAATCCTGTTTTTTTTCTATTCCTATCAAGGCAACATTAAAATCGGACAAAGCAGCTTCATCTACATTCTTAACATAATTAAGAACACCTCTCAACTTATAAAAATAACTTCTTTCGATATCAAAATTCAAATCATTTGCGGATTCTCTCATCCCCTCTTCAATAAGCTTTGAGGCTTCTTCAAATTTTGAAAGGTAAAATAAACAAATAGCCATTTGATTAAGACTATTTAGATACCCTTTTTTTGTATTGTATTTTAGATTAGAAAGTTTCTCATTACGTTTATAAACGTTATAATACGAACGACATTTTGAGAACATCTGAAACGCCTCTTCATAATACCCTAAGTAACTTTTCACCACTCCTATATGGTACAAGTTTTTATAATATAAATAAGAATTTTTTGAATTTTTTAAATACTCCCATGCTATAAGATATTCATCAAGAGCTTTTTGATATTTTCTGTAGGTAAAATAATAAACACTTCCTTTAGTTAAATAAGCGTTACCTATTACATCCGGGTCTTTCGATTGTTGAGCCGCCCATATAATGCTGTCTGCAAATATGAGTTTTTTCCCTTTTGAAAAGCTTGTAGCATCCCGATATGCTTGAGATAGTTCCTTAAAATTACTTTCAACTTTAGCTTGTTGAATATATAACCGGACAAATTCCAATCCTCTTTCATCATTTTCAGCAAAGTTATCATATGATGATCTTAATTTTCCAAAATCAGTCGCTTTGAAGAATATACAAGAAAATAGCAGAATGAATGATATTTTACTCAATCTAAAAATATTTTTCATAGCAAATTATTGTTATCTGGTTATTATGGTATAAAATTACATAAAATGAATAAAGCTTATCGTGATTTCTAAAAACAGAGAAATACGAACCTCCGACAAAACATATAACATTCTGAAAATAAGAAAATTAAAACCCAACAACATTCTGACCTGATTTATAAAAAACATATAAATAGTTTATAAATCAGGTCTACAAAACTTTTTTTCCAAAGGTTCGGCTTTCTAATTTCGTTTCAGAATTCTAACAAAAACACCGGCCGGGATTAATCAATTTTTAAATCCCAGATCATGAACATTAAAACAATTTATATTCTAGCAGGCATTTTATTGCTCATTACTACAAAATCATGTCGATCAGAAGAACTTCTTGAGTCCAGTGAAATCCCAGTGTATGCCACAGATGATACTCACAATAGACCATCATCAAAGTCCGATAGTACCAGTCAAGAAAAAGAACCGGAAGTTGTAGAAGTCGATCCTCCTAAAGATCGTGATAATTGGAAAATAAACCCATAAACACTTATGCATTGTATGAATGAGACGATCATTGAGTCAGGTAATACTTGCCCTATCAGTGGAATTTGGAAAGTGACCGGAACATACACCACAACAGCGGCTGTATCAGAAAATTCAAAAATGCCATTATATGGAGGAGTAAAAGTACAGTGGATCTTATTGTATAAATGTTAAATTATATGAAAAAACTATCAAAATTTACGGTAAATTGTATTAGCTATTTTTTTATCTTACTGTTTATTTATGCAAGTATAAGCAAAGTACTGGATTTTGAAAATTTTCAGATTCAGATTGCTCAATCACCAATATTAAGTGCTTATGCGAGTTTCATTTCTTATGCAGTAATTAGTATTGAACTCATTGTTGCCCTGTTTCTGGTTATTTCAAAGCTCCGTTTATTAGGTCTATATGGATCAATGGGACTGATGACCTCATTTACCATCTATATCTATTTTATCCTGAATTTTAGTGATTTCATCCCTTGTTCCTGTGGAGGAATACTTGAAAAAATGGGATGGACAGAACATCTGATATTCAATATTGTTTGTGTCATTATTTCAATGATTAGCATTATAATTCTTGAAAAAAATAGTGGTAAAAGAGTTGTAATCTACAGCGCAAAGATTTTAATGGTAATTGCTTTCAGTGCTTTTTTGATCACTTACTTATATGATTCATCAGAGTACATTTTAAAGAAAGAAAATAATTTTACCCGAAGATTTAGGCCACATGCCATTGATTTTCCTGAAACCATCCATTTAAATGCCAATTCATTTTATTTTGCAGGTTCGAAAGGTGATTCAGTCTTTTTAGGGAATACGACTGCACCATTACTGATGGGGAAAATAGTACCGGATTTTAGAACGCTGGAAATTGACACGCTAACCATCAGTGACAAAAGATTAGCATTTAGCTCTGTACAGTTACAGGTCAAGTATCCGTACTTCAGTTTTACGGACGGTAAAGTTCCTGCCATATTTGAAGGAAAATTTCCGGATAAAAATGCTAATCTGATTATGAAAGATAAACTTTTCTTTTCTCAAATTTTAATGATACAACCATTCAAGTATATATACAGAACCCATTCACTTGCAAGAAATGAAAATGTCGTTGGAAATATTGATATTTCTAGAGATGCAATACAATTTAATGACAAATTTCTTGAAAAACAGGTGGATGGAATTTTTGACACCGATGGTAAATTTGTAGTAGATCCTTCGTCAGGTGAATACATTTACACCTATTTCTATAGAAACGAATATCGAAGACTTGACAAAAATCTCCAGTTTTTAGGAAATGGCAGAACCATAGACTCAACTTCGAAGGCTAATATTGAAATTATCAGTAACAAAGAAGGAGTGAGAAAACTGGCAAAACCACCTTTAAAAGTCAATCTCATCCAATCCGCCTACGATGGAATACTTTTCAATATGTCAAGTCTGAAAGGCAGACATGAATCGGAGACCATCTGGAAAAAATCCAAAATTATAGACGTCTATGAGTATAAAAGTAATAGTTACTTATATAGTTTCCCTATTTACCATATCAAAAAAGAAGTCGTAAGAGACTTTTTAGCAACTGAAAATTATTTTTATGTATTAATAGGTAATGATATCATGAGGTACAAGCGCATGTACAAAAAGCGCTGAAAGGCGCACAGGTAAAGCCGAAGACCTATAACTGTAGGCAACAAATTTCAAATTCTTATTATTATGAAAACTTTTAGAACACACTTTTTAAGTGCTGCTGTTATCCTGATGGGAATAGGAACAGCGTATGCAAGTCACGCAGATAACACAACTGCAAAAAAATTAGCACCACAGGACGGTTACATTTTTAATCACAGTATTGGAAGCTGTGAAAAAGTGGCGGAATGTGATACGACTCCAACGGTCATTTGCACCGTAAACGGGACTCCATCCGGTACACAGGTATTTGGATTAGATGTACCTGAAAACCTTAGTACCTGTAATGTTGAACTTTATCAACGTCAATAATTTAGAAAGCTGCTGTGAAAACAGCAGCCTTTTTTATTCCAACATCGGTCTTATCCATTCCGAAGGTTTATTACTTTTAAGGTAAAAGTCCATCCATTGCCAAGCCTTTACATTTAAATCAAGCTGATTTTCTTGACTTCTCAGATTATGCTTTTCGTTTGCATATTCCAATAAAATTCCTTTTTTGCCCAATCTTTTCATCCCGATAAAGAAGCTTCTCGATTGATCGATATGAATATTGTCATCATCCTTACCTGCCCATAACAATATCGGTTTTGACAACTTTTTCAAATGATATATCGGTGAATTATCAAGATACCCCTGATAATTTTCGAACAGACTTTTGATCATCCTATTTTGTTGAGACTCAATCCTTGCGTAATCAGGTACATAATTTAAATATGAAAATTTGTGATAACTCATTGCCTGTCTTGGAAGATCAACAAAACCCGCACCTGCAATTCCGGTTGTAAACCACTTATTCTGAGTCATTAAAAATGCCGTTTCATACCCTCCAAATGAATGCCCTGACACCGGCCATTCTATTCAAATCTATATTTTTATTAGTTGTAAGCTTTTCTACAATTGCATCCACAGATTTTGAGATTGAGCGGCCGACATTCTCCACTTCATAATCAAAGTCAGGTAACAGAACAAAGTAATCTTGATATACGTAGTGCATGATATTAAATCCCTGTGTATCGAATAGGTAAGGAATTTGATACATCAAAATATCTTTTGATTTTCTCTCATAAATATTAAAAATCAAGGGATACGTCGTATTAGCTTTGTAATGGGCTGGATACAGCAATGCTGCATTATATTTCTTTCCATTCACTTCGTATCTTATGATTTCTTTTTTCAGATTGACCAACTCTTGTTGATCAACTCCCTTACTTTGATACACCAATGTGCTAACGCCATTCTGTAACGTATATACTGATAATGGTTTTTGATAGGATTCCATGGTATAAACAATCGTGTTTCCTACTTGGTAAATATCCTGAATCCTATTACCTGTTTCCTCCCGTATTTTTAGTTCAGATTTTTTCACATCATACTCGCAGAGTTGGGAACTATAGTCTTTTTTATTCAGAGCCTTAAGCAAGATTTTTTTACTGAGATCTACCTTTATATTTACTTCCTTATCCCAGTGAGAATCTGAGGTCCTTCCCAAGCCTGTAGGTTCCGGAATACTGAAAACCATTTCTTTTTCCCTTCCAAATGTTAATCTTTTAACCGTCACATGGACGACATCGACCAGAAAAAGATCATACTCATCCGTAATGATGTATTTTGATGACAGATTAGTAGGATATACCTTACCTGAAGGACGATCAGACAAACCACTATATACCTCACTAATGAAGTATTCTGGTCTTTCAAACGGTATTTCACGGCTTATATTCTTCATTATACTTTCAATTCTCCACCTACGATCTTTATAGTAAATCATGGTATTTGAAATGGGATCAAAATAAAAATTTTCGGGTAGTGCGTGAACATTGTCTATTTTTCTTTTTCGCCCTCCAAAATCCAATTCAATACTTTGCTCATATCTTGCATTAATAAAAGATTCAAGAGTATCCTTTGAGGGATCGTAATATAAGATCGTTTCTCTATTATCAATAAATTGTTGCTGAGCGAATTCATCTGACACATTGGGCAGTCTTTTCCATATTTCATTTTTCAGATCATATACTGCCATTTGTGAAAAAGGATTTTTGTAATTATGATTTTGATGGGTGTAAAAAATTTCATTTTTCTCTTTTTTACTAAGCCTCTCTTTTTTAAGAGGTATGATCAGATACCGATTGTTTTTGAGTTCAACAGATGACAATAAAAGACTATCAAGATAAAAACGTTGAGGCATGTCTAATGGGATAGAACGTGCTACATTATTTTTAGCATAGCGACCTATGTGATAGGTTCCATTCATTGATTGCAGAGTAATCAGTTCGGATTTCAGGTTTCCCATCCATTTTACCTGATCTGCACTCCCCCACTTTGTCTTTTTCATCGATTTTAGATCAATACTATATATTTTCTTATCAATGATAAAACTCACTGACGGCAGCTCCTCATCAAAACGCACCATTTCAACATTTTCAAGACTTGCTATCTCCTTAAGGCTATTATCAACAATTACTACTTGTCTGGCTTTTCTTTCATAAAAGATCATTTTCCCCTCTTTTACAAAAGGTTTGTATTGGAAATTCCCTGTAATGGTCTTTTCTAATTGCTCCTCCAAAATTCTAATAATAGTATGATTCGTTCTTTGGGTAACAAGGATATTATGACTAAAGAAAAAATAACGACTACCAAAAAGGAGCTCTTCTGTTTTCTTATTTTTGATATCCAACAGTGTTGCTCTCTGCAATCCGTAGAAATTCGTGTCGCTTATTACCATCCATCTATTATCGGGGCTTATTGCTGAGGGCTTACTAAAGTAAAACTTTGAGTATTTCTCGTTTGTCAGCCGTATTGAATCCTCAGTAATCTGTGACCTATAGAGACTGCATGTGGCGAGCAACAGTGTTAGACAATATATTCTCTTAATATCCATCGTTTTGAGCTCCAAGATTGGGATTTAACAGCAGTTCACTTTCAGGGAGAGGCAAATTTTTGTTAAATGGCTTCCATTGTGGCTTTACAAGGGGAAGAACATCATCAAGCATTTCTAGCCTTCTGAGATCATAAAAGCGATGACCAAATTCTGCGAATAGCTCGTGCCTTCTTTCCTGTATGATCTCATGCATGATTTCATTTGGAATATTGGAACTAAAAGCAGCGAGTCCGGTTCTTGTTCTTATTATATTCAGATCTGAAAGCGCCTGCGACAGCATCAGTTTATTGAGATAAGCCTCAGATCTTATCAGAAATACTTCTTCCACTCTTAACACTATAGAATTTTCAAGCGTTGTTGCTGTAACCGAAGATTGCTTATACTTTGAGGGGAAGTAATACATATTTTGTTGCACATCACTTTTGCTTCCTATCCATTTTTGTTTTCTTTGATCTCCCGGAAAAAAAGAATTGACAAAATCATAGGTTAGAGATACCTGAGTAGGCGGTGCAGAAAGAATCGTATAAAAACTTCCTTCTTTTGTATTATTTCCTGTTTTTATAGGTTCAAGTTGCCATATCGAGCTTTTACTTTCTTTCAGAAATGTTTTGGACAAATCGGTTTCTACCGTGTAGCCTCCCTGAGCAATCACTTTCGAGCTAGTGATAATGGCATTATCCCAATCTTTTTTATAAAGAAATATCCTTGCCTTTAAGGCATAAACAGCCATTTTGGTGGGTTTGATTCTCAATCCCGGTGATAATTGTTGGGGAAGTCCATTCTCGGCTTTTGCAAGATCATCAAGGCACAATATTAAAATCTGATCTGAAAGGGTTTTCTTAATCTTGGAATTTTCTACGTAGTCTACAGAGGTCACATAGGGAATATCTCCAAAGGTCTGCGTTAGATAGAAATGCAGAAATGCTCTGAGAAAATATGCTTCGCCCATCAGTTTGGCTTTAACATCTGCTGATAGACCCGTAGAGGCAGTCAATCCAGCAATCACCCTGTTGATGCTGTAAAGTTGATTGTAGGTATCATTCCATAACGTTTTTACCACATTAGATTGAGGATTAACTGTTGTGCTGTACAACTGAGTCAGGTTAGATGTACTGATTTGATAAGATACCAACTCATCCGCATAACATCCCATATACCCTCCTCCTCCTGCTGAGGAACCTGAAAGAAAGCCTTTTTCTTCCAATGATCTGTACACTCCAGCCATTGCTGCTTTTGCAAGCTGATCATCTTTAAAAATAAGATCAGCTGTCAGCTGATCATTGGGGAGATCAACTTCCAAAAAGTCATGACAACTCACCAATAGAGCAACCATACATAATACTATTGTCTTTTTTATTTTTTTCATCTTTTAAAATTTTATGTTAAACCCTAGGGAAAAAACCTGTAAAGGAGGCGTAAACCCAGCCGTGATAAACTCCGGATCCAGATTCTTGAATTTTGTCCAAGTCCACAGATTCTGTCCCTGAAAGAACACGGACATATGCATACTTTTAAAAGTCTCTTTAGGAAAATCGTACTGTAAAGAGATATTTCTTAGTCTCACATAAAGAGCATTACTTACCGTTGCATCGCTATTGTTAAAATTCAAAGCGGCATTTGCCAGAGTCGTATTTGCATAGGTCGTTGGTTTTTGAAATGTTGCATTAGGATTTTCGGGAGTCCAATAGTCTAAAAATTGAATGGGAAGGTTTCCCATTAATCCTAGATTTGCCGCGTAAGAATAGCTGTTATTCTGTAGCTGATTGACCAACTGAATCAAAAATTGCAGCTTCCATGACTTATACTGAATATTGTTGGTAATCCCTGCTTCCCAACGTACCCCAATATCTTTGATTACTGTTCGGTCATTGATATCCAGCTTTCCATCTTTATTCACATCTTCAAATTGGTATACTCCCGTTGTAGGATCAATTCCGGTGTAATGAAACAATTTTCTGATCACTGTCGAATGTCCGATTGCCAGAGTATTGGCATAAGTAGAGCCCTGAATATTCGGGAAATCAATTAATTTATTTCTTGGTGCGGATAGATTAAGGGAGGTATTCCAGCTCCAATCATCCTTTTTCATATGGGTCGATTCCAATGTAAATTCCCATCCTGAATTTTGTACCGTTGCATCCAAATTCGCCTGAATACTTGTAAACCCTGTAGTTCCCGGCAATGGTATTCCTACAAGCTGACTTGAGCTTCTATTTCTGTAATAGGCTCCCGTAAAATTAATCCTGTTCTTAAAAAATGACAATTCAAGTGCTGTTTCAAATTTTTTGGTTCTTTCCCATCCGAAATTCGGATTAAACAACCTTACAGGATTGACACTTGGTACTCCGTCATAAGGGTATAAACCGCTTTGATAGGTATCTAAATACTGATAATCTCCTATCAGGTCACTCCCTGCCGTTCCATAACTTCCTCTTAACTTAGCAAAACTTATCCATGGTAGAGATTCCAAGAATTTTTCGTTGGATATGATCCATGCTGCTCCCAATGCTCCAAAATTGGAATACCTGTTGGCGGGTCCAAACCTGCTGGAACCATCACGACGAGCCGTTATATTCAGGATATACTTTTTATCCAACTGATAGTTAAAGCGACCATATACCGATTGATAATGATAGACAAAAGATCCTGTGCTGCTTACGACAACACTTTGTGCTGAACCTATATTTTCAATCAGTTCATCCGATGGAAAGTTGGAGGCATACAATACCTGATTGGTCGCCTGCTGCTCCTGAAAAGTCGTTCCTACCAACAGATTGAAACTATGCTTACCGATCTGTTTAGTGTAGCTCAACTGAGGTTCAACAATCCAGCTTGTGCTGTTCGTTTCTCCTTTTCTGATCGCTGATCTTTCGCTTCCGATATTCGTACTCGGATTATAGAATGTTTTAGGATAGAGCCTTTTCTCATTAATTGTATTTTCGGTGTATCCGCTATTCAATTTTGCGGTAAGCCCTGAAACAATTTTGTATTCCAATGTTAGATTTGAAATCAGCTGTTTGGAGTCGGTCTTATAGGTTTGAGAAGCTGCGGCCATCGGATTGGTAAACGTGTTATTTTCCCAATTGATGCTTCCATCAGGTGTATACAAATCGGGAGCATTGGGAGCTATACCGGTATAAATTCTGTAAAAATCAGTGGGTGGCAACACATTGCTTTGGGTGGTGTAATAGGATGAGAAATTCACTGAAAATCTACGATCCGTACTTTGATGTTGTACACTAAGACCTGCATTATTCCTTTTATACCGATAATTACCCGGAAATACGGTGGTCTGCTCATCATGAGCACCTGACAGCGTAAACTTTGTATTTTCATTTCCACCCGATACATTGATATGATTGCCAGTCTGTTCACACCAATTCCCGATAAAATAGTCTTGCCAATCGGTATATTTATTTTGATCCCACGTTTTCAAGTCATAAGCTGTAATTGGAATCGTTTGAATTCCGTCATTGGCAAAGGCTGCTTTTCTCATCTTTATATAGTCTTCGGTAGACATCATTTTAGGAAGTCGTGCAATGCGCCCCAATCCGTAGGAGGAACTGAAGCTGAACTGTGTTTTACCTTTGACTCCTTGTTTTGTGGTAATCAGAATCACTCCATTTGCTCCTCTAGAACCATAGATCGCTGTTGCATCGGCATCTTTTAAGACTTCAATGCTTTGTATATCATCCGGATTGATGGCATTTAAAGGATTGGTATCAGAGTACGGTAAAACCGCCGATGCAAGTCCCGATCTGAACTCATTTCCTGATGGCATGGGTATTCCATCAATAATATATAAGGGAGCATTCGCATTGAAGCTGCTTGTACTATAGGTTCGTAAAGAATTCCGACCTCTGATCTGAACATCAAAACCACCTCCCGCAGTTCCACTGTTCTGAACAATACTCACCCCTGCCATTCTGCCCTGCATTGCCGACAATGCATTGGTTACAGGCTGGTTTTCTATGTCCTTAGCAGAAACCGAAGCAATACTTCCCGTTCTCTCTTTATCCCGAACTTTATAATATCCTGCATTGATAATAACTTCTTCGATTCCCTTTACTTTTTGTTCTAAGCTGATATTAACGACGGTTTGATGCGTGAGTTTGAATTTCTCTTCTGCATAATCAGGGTGTCTGAACAATAGGATGGGATTTTCTGCTGAAACCTCCAGACGGTAGGTTCCGTTGGCTCCGGTCATGGTTACCTGATCACTGCCCTCTTGGGAAATAACGACTCCCTGCAAAGGTTTTCCTGATGAAGTGACGGTACCGGAAATGGTGCGTATTTGGGCTTTTATACTGGTGCTTACCGCGGCAAACATAAGCCCAAAGAAAATGCCTCCTATATGGTAATAGGAATTTTTCATAGATTTGTAAAGGTTTTTAATTTTTAATTAATAACTGATTTCTGCTCTTTTCCGTAGGTCTGCAAACTGTATGGGAAAGGGCTTTCTTTTTTCTTCGATTTTAATTTTAATTTTAGTTGTTGCTTGTATTCATGGGTTGAAGTAAAGACTTTCCTGATGCCCTTTGGTATGAAAAAGGACTGGTGAGGTTCTGTAATCAGTGACCGCAAGGCACCGGAAAGAATTTAATATGAATGAAATCTGTGTTCCCGTGTAAGCTTTTTACAGCCGCAATAGGTTGTACCCTCCTATTGTATCCTATATTCTGATACTTTATGCGTAGAGCGGGCTTAGATTTTTATGTAGAAAGAGCAACTTCATTGGAAAAAACGGCATGGGAACTCTACATTCTCTGAACTAGGGGTACTGGTATACCTTACACACAGATAAGAGAGCCCACGCCTAGGTCGTGAGCTTAATACTTATCGTCTTGTGTGTTTAAAAATTACCAGTTTTCTAGTACAAGATTCTAAGCAATAGCTTCATTATTTCTTTGAAGTATCACAAAGTTACACTTTCTGTAACCTATTTTACAAATATAACAATAATTTTCCATTGCGCACAGAAAACCGCACTATTTTTTTGTTCTTTCATTTAATTTGTTATAATGGAGGATGAGAAAGACATAATTGTTGATATCTGCAAATACATTTATCTTAACTGGATTTCAAAAGCGGAGTCACAGAGAGATTTTGCTTCAAAATGTGGTGTCGAAGAAAGTACTGTAAGAAGAATTAAAAATATTGCATTAGGAACATCTAAGACTGATTACAATATGTCTTTAAAAACTTTGATTAAAATTTGTCAAAAAAGGCAAATGACTTTAGAAGATT
The DNA here is from genome assembly GCF_000813825.1 of Chryseobacterium taiwanense. Taxonomy (GTDB): domain Bacteria; phylum Bacteroidota; class Bacteroidia; order Flavobacteriales; family Weeksellaceae; genus Chryseobacterium; species Chryseobacterium taiwanense. Next base: position 29,105 of record NZ_JWTA01000020.1, on the reverse strand, counting down.
TTTTTGGCAATATAAATAGATAAAATCCTGACTGATAGTCAGGATTTTTTATTTGCAAATTTCTTAATAGTTACGCTCAGAATATTGGTGAAATAATTCTTATATAAAGAAATTTATAACATTTGCAAATTAAAGGTTATGAAATACCAATATGAATTCTGTTTCCACAAGAAAGAGATCATCATCTTTTAATAATTATTAATATATGTTTCAAAACTATTAAATTTCTCCGGTAAAATAATATAATGCCTTGTAAACATAAATATTAATAAAAAAATATTTTTTATATTAGATTTAACTAATAACATATTATGAAAATAATTACTATCAATGAAAAAGACGACTTTTTTCATTTTTTAAACTATAATATTGATGTAACTGAATATAAATACAAATATCTTAGTAATGTTTTACATTACGCGTTTGCTACTGGTCAACTGCCAATAACAGAAAATACAAGAATTTTGAGATTGGATACATATTGGGCTATTTACATTGAAACAGATGGAAAACTATTTATCTATGGCGACACATTAAAAGAATTTACACTTGAATTGCAAAGTATCATAAATTTTGAATCTTTTCAGGGGTTTGAAATAATGGGTGATTATAATTTAGTTTACAGCATTATAAGAGGAAAGAATGTAACAAATTTTTCAGTTATAAAGGATCGCATTTTTTACCAACTAAATAATAAAGGTTTATTAATTTTAAATAGTGAAACACCACTACTACCACAATTAGAAGACCATACAGAACTAACGGAAATGATGCTAGCCTATTATGTTGAAGAATATGAAGGAAAGAGAAATAAAGAGAAAGCTTTTATAAACGCTACGATTATTGAGCATATAAAAGATAACTCCATTTATATACTAAAGGAATCACAAACAATTGTAGCGTTTTGTACAATTTCTGATCCTGATATCGGAATAATTTTTGTGAGACCTGATTTTAGAAATAGAAATTTAGGCAAGTTATTATTGTCTCAATGCAGTAAAATTTTATTTGACAAAAATCAAAAAAGTTTTTTAATGACGGATCTAAATAATTATTCTTCTAATAAGATGTGCTTAGATATTGGATACGAAGAAATTTACAAGCATACAAATTTAGAATTAATTTAACCGCATATTTTGAGAAATTGGCCATTTATTATTACTCTTAATTCATACTCTCGGAATTTTTTTTCTAAAATTCTATTTTTTAAAATCATTTTTATCTGATTTATTTTTATAAAAATTATTGATAAAGAATAGATTATAATCTTTGATTAAATATTAGTAATAATACTGAGTTTTAATTTTATTGTTACGGGAAGCCGTAATAGAGTTGAAGAAACAATTATTAATTTTAATAAAATTTGATTGTTAAACAAATAGATTCAAACTAATAACCATAGAAAAATGAGCGCCACCCCGAATCCATTTGAAGACAAGCTAAAAACTTGGCAAAACATAATCCAAGATTGTAATATAAATTTTTTGATTGGTTCAGGCCTTTCAAATCCTTTTTTTGGAACGTTAGGAAATATTGAAATCTGGCTAACTGAATTAGAAAATGATACTTCAATAAAAGCAGATTTAAGAGATTATATTAAAGCGAGTCTATATGCAAGTTATTTTGTTGTAGCAATGCAAAAAAACATTCTCTTATACGATATAGTGTCAATTAAAGATGAGTTAGTTTCAGCACCTAAAAATGACATCGAAAAACTTCAGAACACGTACAAAGGTTACAAGGATTTTCTTCGATTAATTAATCAAATAATCTATCAAAGAAGGAGTAATACAGTAAATAAACAAACCAACTTATTTACAACAAACATCGATATCTTTTTAGAAAAAGTGATAGAAGATCTAAATCTTCATTTTAATGATGGATTTAATGGTGTTTTCAAGAAAACTTTTAGCTTAAGTAATTTTAAAAAATCTTTTTATCAAAAAAGTCTTCATTACGATAACATTGCTGAAATCCCGGTTTATAATCTACTAAAAATACATGGATCAATTACATGGAAACTTGAAGGTAATCAATTAATTTTCAATAACATTGATACAATATATTCAATTCAAGAAGAGTATAATAAAATCAAATTTTTAGACATCATTAAGTTAGATAATGATTATTGGAATAAACACAAAAAAAATATTCCCTTTAAAGAAATTGTTAAAGAAGCACAAAAAACAACAATTATAGATACTAAAGATTTTGTTTCGGCGTATGAAAAACTTCAAGTTGTAAATCCAACAAAAGCAAAATTCAAAGATACGACTTTCAACAAGTCATATTATGAAATGTTAAGGCTTTATGCGAATGAGCTAGAAAAAGAAAATAGTGTATTATTTATTTTCGGATTTTCAATGGCAGACGAGCACATCCGAGATATTACTTTCAGAGCTATAAGATCTAATCCTACACTAAAAGTTTTTATATCATCTTACACTAAAGCAGCAACAGATATAGTAAGTAATCTTAAATTAGATAATATTGATTTAAAAGATTTTCATAATGTAGAGCTACTAACTGAAATTGAGAATTTTAATCTTAATGTCATCAATGAAACTATATTTAAAAAAATGTTAGATAACATTAATTGTGATTAAAAAATGGAAAAAGATTTACAAAAAGATTCTATTTTTAAAGTTGGCAAGGTAGTTTCGGTTGAAGGAAGAACAGTAAAAATTGAAGTTGACAAGAGTAAAAATAGTTCACATTTATTGTATAATGGTGAAATAATTAGAAATATTTCGGTAAATAGCTATATTAAAATTACAAAAGGATTTAATCGTATCATCGGTAAAGTTGATGGCGAATCTATTTATGAAGATTCTAACTTTACTGATAAGGATTATACAAATGAAAAAAAGAAAATTAAGCGAATTTTAATTGTAAAGCTCCTAGGCTTTTTTACAAAACGGGGTTTTGAACGGGGTATCAAAGAGCTTCCTCTAATTAATAATGAATGTTTTCTGTTAGATAAAAAAGAATTTCAAGATGTACACCATTTTGTAGGAAAAACTGATTTACCATTAAATATTGGAACCTTAACCCATGAACCCAACCAAAATGTGGAAATTGGTATTAATGAACTCTTTGCTAGTCATATTGGTATTTTTGGAAATACAGGCAGCGGTAAATCTTATACTTTGGCAAAAGTATATTACGAACTTTTTATGAAGTTTAAGAACGAAGAAAAGTTTAATAAAAATGCAAAATTTCTTCTTTTCGATTTTAACGGCGAGTACGAATCCAAATACAGTATAATTGAAGAAAAAAAAGTTTACAATTTAAATACTCGTTTTGCACGTAAGAAGGATAAGCTTATCTTTCACGAAAGCGATTTACTTGATAAAGATTTGTTCAGTATAATTGCAAATGCAACTGAAAAGACACAAAAACCATTTGTGGCAAGAACTTTAGAATTTTATAAAAAAATTGTTAAGTCAGATGATGCTTTAGAATATTTTAAGAATATTCTCAGAAAAAGGGTTAAAGACGTATATAAGATGGCTGATAAAATTAAAGCTGAATTATTGCTCGACTATTTTAGAGAAATTCTGCCACCTTTATATGACGAAGATAATATTGAAGTTGATCTGGCAAATGATGTTGACTTCAACAATAAATATGGTGAATTTGTATTTGATGGCAAATATTTGCGAAGTAACCCAGAAAGTATAGAGGATACATTACTTTATCAGCATATAACTCAATATGAATTTAGCAAAGATTTTATTTCGAGAATAATACATTTCCTTTATTTACAATTAATAAATGATATATTTAGCAATAGAGCTATCAACGAACATATTTCCCCTGTAATAAATAAGCTAAAAAGTTTCCATAAAGATATTGATGCTGTAATTAAAGTTATAGATGATTTAGATGAAGAAGATTTTTGGCATGATAATTTTTTTTGTGTTATTAATTTGCATAAAACTAATACGAACATAAAAAAAATGATTCCCCTACTCGTGTCACAAAAACTTTACTCAGAACATAAAAAATCCAATAGGAAAAAAGAAAAATCCTTAAATATAATAGTGGACGAAGCTCATAATATTCTTTCATATATTTCCGAAAGAGAAAGCGAAACTTGGAAAGACTACAGATTAGAAACGTTTGAGGAAATAATAAAGGAAGGGCGAAAATTTGGTGTTTTTATGACAATTGCTAGTCAGAGACCGTCGGATATTTCCGCAACAATTATTTCTCAGTTACATAATTTTATTCTACACCGATTAATTAATAATAACGATATTCTTGCGGTTGAAAGGACTGTATCATATTTGGATAAAGTTTCTTTTGAATCATTACCTATTTTGCCAACAGGCACTTGTATTATTGCCGGGCAATGCTTACAAATACCCATTATGGTTGATATTTCTCCAATTGATAAAGCAAATGAACCAGATAATAAAACAATTAGATTAATCGAAAATTGGAAGTAGTTACGTCAAAAATTTTGTTATTTCCTATAAAATATAAATTTGTTCAACACGGAAATTCTATTGTAAGTCCTCTATTAAGGTGCATAAATGTATGTAAGGAAACTATATTATTAGCCACAAATAATTCATTAGATATCCTTGATGATAAAGAGTTTGAGACTTTAAACGATATTATTGAAAAGTTAAGACCATAAAAACAAATAACCATGAATGAACATCAAAAAAAGCTTCTAGTTTCTTTATCAAGAAAAAAGAAAGAAGAAACTAGTATAGAGCACCCATATGACATTCTAATCCATTCAGTTTTAAATACAATAGACTTTGAAGATTTAGTAAATTACCATATTGACAATGAATACACTGAATTTAAATCTTCAATCTTTAGCAACATTGAAAAAAGAGTTACTACATTCAGCGAACATGAAAAAATGTACAGTAGTCTAAAAGAACTTTTGAAAACCGAAGTTTCATATCATAAATCTATAAGAATCAGAATAATATTAGAATTGTTATTGCCGCAGTTAACAGAAGATTACAAAACAGATTTTTTTAATACATTTTTTTATTCAAATTATTCACATAACAATAAGGCTGCACTCAGATATTTAAGTTTTGCAGAAACCGACGTAACCGACATGTTATTGGATCATTTTTTTGTTTCTGGGGATACAAGCTATTTAAATATATTGCTTAAACAAGAAAATGCTCATTTACTTACATCAAATGCAGAAGATCTATGGTTCATGGATTTGAGTCCTTATTATAAGAAAAGACTCATTGAAATATGTGCATTTCAAGATTTAGAAAAATTTAAATTTCTAAGGGATTTTGATTACGAATTTTATATGTTACTATTACTGATAAGAAATGAAATAAAACCAAACAAAATTATGTCGGAGCTTGAGAAAATGCCCGAAGAAAAACAGCATTTTGCTTTATTGAATTTCAGTAAATGGATTGATTTTTCTTATGTTGAGAAGAAAGTAAAAAAATATCTTTAAACAAAATGTATGGAAAAAACAATTAGAAGTTCAGACAATAATTATAACACCAATCTTGCCTAGGAATATCTTATCATGAGCATTTTCTGCAGAACGGGTAAAGATGCATATCTTTCTTTAGGCAATAAAAATGGTGTTTATATAATCTTCAAAACTAATTTAGGAGAACATGTATTTTTGAGGTTAAAGGTGTCAATAAACGCAATGACTAGCTTATTACAAATTCCGGTACATTTTTTAATTTATGCTTTGGTTTGTTATAATGGTAAAATTGATGACTTAGAATCTACTCCTGATTTTTGGTTTATCCCTTCATTAAAATTGGCTGAAAGTACAGAACATAAATTGCTAAAAACGGAAAAACTGTCTATTTTCAAGTAAATATGTCAGAGAAAATTACGACGAATACAAAAACTCTATTAAGTATTTAGAAAAATATCTGAACGCATTTTAAATTAATAATCACCAAAATACATATGAACCAGGAACGTCATAAATGGTTGACTTATTGGAAAAAAATTTATCCGACTCCTTAAATACAGATATTGACAATGATAAATCAGAATTTTTTGAAATCGAAAATCAGTTTATTGGTGAAATTGAAAAAGTTAACGCACTAATAGACATTGAAAAAAAAAACAATGATAAAAAGGGATACAAGGTAATATATTACTCAGATAAAAAATGAAAAATTTTAAACTTTTAGCAATTCGACCCTTAAATGAAGAAATCAACAGTATTCAACATAGTTGTAGAAAAAATATTCTGAAAGGATTACAAGATAATTTTATTTATCGATTTTATAGTGATTATATTTTTTTAGATAAAGATAGAAATGAAATTGCTAACACAACAGAATACACTGATGTTCAAATCATTAAACATAAAAGAAGTGTCCCAGATGATTTTTATGGCGACAATATTAACATTTGTGCAGTAGTAGGAAAAAATGGTAGTGGAAAAAGCTCTCTACTAGAGCTTTTCTATTATTTTCTGTATGAATACTCTTTGTATGAACGCTTATTAAACCATCAAAGTATTACTAGTGAATATACAAAAGAATTTTTTATAGAATTTTATTATCAATTAGATGATTGCATTTATTGTCTTAAATGGAATTCCACACATAAATTCACTAAAATATCTTATATCAAGGATCACAAAAACAAAAATTTATACATCAAAGATTTTTCTAATATTGAGCTTTCTGAGAACCGTAGTAGTAGTTATAAGATACCTATATATACCATCGTAACTAACTATTCAATCTATGGATTAAATAGTTCTTCTGATCAAGACAGATGGTTAGATAGACTTTTTATAAAAAATGATGGCTATCAAACACCTATTGTATTAACTCCTTATCGAGAGGATGGTAATATTAATATAAATAGCGAATTTGAATTAGCGAATTCAAGATTACTTAAAGTATTTTTATTATCATCTGAAGAGAATGAAATAAAAACATCAGCTCTTATAAGAGATTTATCAATACAAAAACTGTTATTTAAATTGGACATTAAGAAAAATCTAAATATTTACTTTAATGATAAAACTTATGAACTTGAAGATGTTGTAAGCCAATTCGAATTAATCAACAGTTATAGGAATGAATTGTTTTTCAATAAATTATATACATTTTTTAAGAAAAAAATAATATATAGAGAATTAATATATTCATATTCTAAAATAGATTTTCAGGATAGCCATAAGTTTATGCACCAATGTTTTAATTTAAGCAATTTGTACATATTCAAAAAAATCATAAAAATAGTATTTAATTATAAAAACTATAAAGGTTTTAAGCCTCTATTTAATGATTTTAAAATTGGTAATTTACAATCAAATAATAATTTAGTTGATATTTTTATAGGAAACTATGTTAAGTTTTTTTCGCCTTCTGGAAGTAACCTTAATTTAATACAATTTGTAGAGCTAACTAAACAAAATATTTACGAGGTAGACAAAATGTTTCTTAAAAATATAGATCTCATTAAAAGAAATATTTTAAAATATTATTATAATTTTTATGATGAAGCAGTTATAAATAATGAATACGAAAAATCTTGCCAGTACATCTACAAAAAAAGCGTATCTGTTTTTGAAATAATCAATAGTTTCCTAGATGATTTTAATGAAAAATTAGCCAGTACTAATTTTAGAGAAATTTATATTTCAAATCTTTTATCAAGATTAAGCCTCGACTCTAGCCATGTGACACTAAAACTTCGTCAAGTCCTGAACATGCAAGAATCAAATTTCTTTAATTACCTAACTATTTCAGATCAAAAGAATTTTTCTGAAAAGGATGATAATGTTTATTACACTGTTAATAAGAATTACTTTGACCAAGTAAAATTACTCACAGATGAAGAAATACCTAATGCTTTTTTTGAAGCACTATTCTTTTTCAGAAAAGCTAATTTCAATTCTGACTTTGAGCTTAAATACTTAAGTTCAGGAGAACAACAACTATTGCATTCTTTCATATCATTATTATATCATATTGATAATATTTTATCAGTTGTTGAAAATGAAGAAGCAAATACAAATTCTGATTCAAAAATTCTCACATATAAAGCAATAAATATTATCCTCGATGAAATAGAACTATATTATCACCCTGAATATCAAAGAATTTACATCGATAGTTTGTTAGTTTTACTCAAGCAAAAGAAATATAAAAAACTTAATTTTAATATAATTTTTTCTACACATTCACCATTTATTTTATCAGACATACCCAATCAAAATATTTTAAAACTCAAAAATGGGGAGCCAGATTATTGTAAGAACTCAACTAATTCTTTTGGCGCTAACATTCATGACTTGTTAGCAGATGAATTTTTTCTAGAAAATGGTTTTATGGGCGAATTCGCATCAAAAAAAATACAGAAGATATTTAAGACAATCTCCAGTGATAAATTAGTAATTAACATTGAAAATTATGAATCACTAATTCAAGAAATTAACATTATAGGAGAGCATCTCTTGCGAAAACCACTTTTAGAAATGTTAGACAAAAAGTTTCAAGAATATCTAGATAATAAAACATTAATAGAATTTTATCAAAAAAGAATTAACGAATTAAGCAAATAATATAACAATGAATCTTCCAAAATTCAACTTTGATAAAGATAAATTAATTGAATATTCTGAAAAAAAATTCAATCTTAACAAAATTGTACAATGTAGAAAATTCAAAAGTGAAGAATATCAAAAGTATATACGTTATTTAAATATTCATTTAAGTAAATTATTAGTTGGTACTTTAGATGAATTAGAAATTGCAAAGAATAGTTTTGATAAAATTATTAATTTTAATAACAAGCTCAAATGTAGCGGAAAAATAAACAGAAAAAATTGTAACAAATGCCAAGAATGTAAAAAAAACAAACTAAATTCTGAGTTCAATAAAAGAGTTATTAATTCACTTAATTATCAACCTTCAACACTATATAACTATTTTCATGGACTAACAAATTCTGCTTGTTATATATGCAATGCACAATACACGCTAGTTGCTAATAGTAAATCAAAAATCAAACTCATATTTGAATTTGATCATTATTATCCAAAAAGCTTATATCCAGCCTTATCAATTTCTTTACATAATCTTTTTCCAATTTGTGGCTCATGCAATAAGTTCAAAGGTAATCGAGAATATGATATATCTAAAATGTATAAAAATTTAAAATTTAGAATTGATTCCGAATCTTTAACTAGTCATATCACCCAAAATTCTAAGTTAGTAATTCAAATTAATGATTCCACAAAAATTTCAGAAAAATTTTATTTACATGGAATATATGACAACCACATTGATTATATTGAAGAACTTATACAAAGAAAATTAAAATACAACAAGTGTTACAAATCTTCACTTGAGAAAAAATTCGGAAAAATAGTGGGAAATGTAGAAAATATTGATACTAGATTAGAGCTAGGAACTTATACCAGTGAAGAGGGAATATATAAAAGACCTTTATCAAAATTTTTACAGGATATTAATGAGCAATTAGATATGCTGTAAATAAGTATACTGAATAAATCTTGCATAAAAAATAAACCATAATAAATAAAGATTTTTAACCACGAAACATTACATAATAGTCTTTCATTAAACACTCGTCCAAAAATAATTTTCGTAAATCTTAATTATAATAAATTTTATATTATTCAATTTTTGTTTTTATATAATCTTGAAGCTTACAATTGATGCTATGACTCCAACAAAAAAAGATGAATTAATCCGGGATATTCTTGTATTAGAAAACTCTATAGCAAATCCGAAAGACGATAGAGAAATTTGTTTTACATTTCATCAAGTTATTTCAAAATTGTTATCAAATGATGGTTTTACAACGATATTTAATCCAAATCCTGATACAAGTAACTTTGATTTCATGTGTACAAAGCAAGATTCGCGAGACAGAATATGTATTTCTCTTCAAAATTCAGGTAAAAGTGTTCATGAAAACCGGGTACACGAGAGGGTATCATTTGCTTTCAACTATCCTTATGACCGTCTTATTTTGTTTGCCCCTCATGGGTTTACCTCAGCATGCTATCGTTTTGTAAATAGTACTGATCCTTTAAAAGTGGAACTATTAACAATAGATGACTTGAAATCTTGGACATCTAAAATTGAAATAGAGTCTAACCTAAATACTCATGAATATGAAGACATCATCAAAATTGTAAGCAAAACATTCATCGAAAAAATAGCAGAAGATTCAAACTTTTTGTTAAAAATAGAATGGAGAGAATTGGAGAAAACAATAGCTGAGTTATTTGAAGGTTTGGCATTTGATGTGATACTTACACCCCCAAGCAAAGATGGAGGTAAGGATATTATTTTGGAGATCATCAAAAAAGGAATACCTCATAAGTATATTGTTGAGATTAAACACTGGAAATCCAAACAAATGGTGGGTCAAAAATCTGTAAAGGAATTTTTAAAAGTAATCTGTAATGAAAAAAGAGAGAGCGGTTTGTTTTTATCAACATACGGTTTTACCTCAAATGCTTTCGAAGGCTTAACAGAATTAGAAAGAAAAAAAATCAGATTTGGGGATGAAGAAAAAATCGTCTCGCTATGCAAGACTTACCTGAAAGTTAAATCCGGAATTTGGACCCCTTTACAAGATTTGCAGGAAGTTCTTTTTGAGCAGACTCACTAAAAACATATGCTGAAAAAAATTTATAATTAAAGAATTAAATTCTAAATATATTATTTATTATCAATCATTTAAATTTTGTAATTTTAGTCCTATTAGAATGAATTAACTTCTAAATCGGACTACATGTATTTACTAATAATTTCAATTATAAGCTTGTTATCGGGTTTCTCCTTACGTTATTGGATCAACCGTAGGAAATTCAATCGACGTGGTATTGGTGGAATAGAAGGATTTTCAAGTTACGAGAAAGCTGTTGGACTCAATTTTTTAGAGCGTTTAGGAAAATGGCTTGCCTATATTTTGATAATAATAGGACTTCTTTATCTTTGGAGATTTTATTGGCATAGAAAAGATATTCTAAAACAAACCAATGTTAATATAAGTTTTAATTAATAGAAGCATCTATATTTTATTTTTTCATAATAGACTTATTATTTTTATTGTTTTTATATATCCTTGAAATACTTCTCTTATTATCATCTACAATTGAAATTTATTTTGATATTTTTCTCAAAATAGGTTTTATTAACTAGATAAAGTTTATCATTGTTATTAAAAAAATAAGCTCCTTCCTATTTTGAAATAATAGCATTGAAGTAATCATCCATCTTATTTATGAAAAATTATTATCGTATAAACTTAAAATTTAAAGATCAAAGAATTTCCAGTAAAATTCATCGTGCACATTTATTCGTTTCTGATGAAGAAATGTATTTTCAAATAATTGACAATGACATCAAGTCTCACATTGATATCTATTATTCACGATCGTCTAATGCATTAGGTCTATTCGAAGAAAGTTTTGAAATTATCGATACGGAAATTTCTCTTATATTCGATCAAAGTAGAGTTTATAAATCTATTTCTTTTCAAAATGATGGCAAAAACCGTTTTTTTACTATCTTTCTTAGTAATGTTTGCATTATCAAGGATAACATTCATCAGGAATTTATCAATGAAGGTATCGTTTTTCTAAATAGAAATGGACTGAAAGTCGTCAATCTATTTTATTCTTTTTTCACAAATCTCGATAATAAAAATTTATTTTCCATATCCAGAATGAAAGGTATGTCAAACTATTATAAAATTGATAGTATGTTATATAGACCTGAATTGGAGTTTATAGATAATGAGCGAAGATCGAGTGAGGAATTTACCATTAAAAAAATAGGTACTCTTAACTTCAAATTTGAAGAAATTGGATTTGAAGAAATCAAATATCGACTACAAATAATTTGTAACTGTCTTTCATTTTTCTACGGAATACGAATAATAATAGATAAATTAGTTTTTAGAACTGATAAGCATATATATATTTTCAGAAATATGGAACCAACAAACCAGACCTATGTTTCGGACATGGAAAGTGTTTCAGAGTTTTTAAAAAATAATAATAGGATAGAGAAATTCCTAAAAAATGATTGGTACTCAAATTACATTAAAAATGAGAAAAAAATCACAAAAGCAATAGATAATATCCTCCATGCCAGAGAAGTAAATCCAGCATCTGCTTTTCTCTTATTATTCAACATTATCGAAATTTTTAATATTAATCAAAAACAAGAAAAATTTAATTTTAACACTGAAAAAAAAGTAATTTCTGAAAGTTTACTTGAGACTTTAAAACCTTTTTTAAGCAATAAAGAAGATGAATTAGAGTTTGAGAAAAAGCTTAAAGGAACGGTTGACAAACTGGAATTTAAGCCATTCAAAAGTCCTCTTGAAGAAACTTTAAAATTGAATAATATTGATCCATCAACTTTTGGTTTCAAGTTTGGAACATTAAAGAAAACCAGAGATAGTATTACACATGGAAGTTTGAATTCTATCAAAGAAGAAGATTTACAATCTCAAGTATATTGTTTAAGAAAAATTGCAATTTGTTTAGTTTTATCAAATCTTGGATTCAAGGACGATCTAAATACAAATTTCTTTGCATAAACTAATTACATTTTTCATTCAGGTTTCTTATTTAAAACTACTTGGTATTTCTCTCTATTTTTTAGAAAATGGTTTTTAATTTTGAGAATCGTTTGTTGTGAAGTTAATGGATTAAATGAGCAAGCTGCTGCTTTTTGATATGAAACATCACAAGAACAAATCGTTATCGTATCATCATCATAAAATTCTAATCCATGAGTAGAGATTCCTATACAGTCAGGCAGGTTATAAGTCATCAATCTTTTTATTTGATTTTCGCTTGACCAGCCCGGAAACTGGTCTATTTTAATATCAACAAAATAGTCTTCAAATGATTTCCCTTCTTCAGGTAAAAACTCTTTATTAGCCTTTATTGTTGAGAATTTAATAGTCCTTTTTTCTTCTTCCCTTAAAGGTTCAGTTATAGAAACATGAATCAAACCTACGACAGGAAAACCATCATCAATCAATCCTAACACCTGAGTAACTCCTAACGAGTTGGCATTCCTGCTAGGATTTTTTCTTGTAGGACGCACTATTTTAATTTCATATACCGAAGTTCGTTCAAAATAGATTTTTGTCTTCGTAAATGGAATGATCATTACATCAATATCTCCGGGTTTCTTCCCTTTTTCAAGTTGAAGTTCCTCTCTAAGAATTGTTTTTGTCACATAGAAGCCTTCATACTCAAAATAGGCTTTTTGATCGGGATAAAAGATTCCACTTAAAAAAGTTCTGAGGTCTTTATTTTTGCGATCATTATTCCAGTTCAAGAGAAGATCAATTACTGCATTTTCAGTCATCGATTTGTATACTCTTGTTTTATCAAACATAGAATGAGTGCTATTCTTCATATTTCAACGATTATGAAATAAACTAAATTAAAGTTACTTTATTTTTTAATTACTCCATTGATACGTTAAGCTTCAATGTAAAGAATATTGTACATTCGTACTACTATTTTACTAGAAAAAAATATACTATTATGGCATTGATTGATACCTATAAAAATTCGAAACTAACAAAGGAAAAAGAACGGGCTAAACTGGTATCGGACAAAGCTAAAGAATATTTAAAAATAGCAATGCTTAATAAAAAAGCACAAGCCGCCAGAGATGCTATAAAACGAACTTCATCAGCCAGCACAATTAATACCAAGCTCAAAGAGATTAATAAATGTACTACGGATATTGCGACAATCACAAAGAAAATTGCAGATATTGAGGCTAAGATTGTAAATAAAGATAAAGAAATTACGGGTTGTCAGATTAAAATAGACAAGGAACAATCTTCTTTGGATAAAAAGAACCAAACCACTGAAACAAAATTTAAAAAGGATCAGGATAAGAGTTTAAGAGATATCGGTAAAACTCTTATCAACCACAAGGAGCTTCATCTGCAAACGCAACGTGAAATCAGAGCATTAAAAGATATTCCTCAAAAAATCACCGTGCTTTTTCTGGCTTCTAATCCGTTAGATCTTACCCAATTAAGATTGGATCAAGAAGCAAGAGCTATAGCCAACATGATTCGCCAGTCAAAGTATCGTGATTCCGTTCAATTTGAATCCCGTTGGGCATTGCAACCCATGGATTTATTACAGGCAATCAATGAGCTTAATCCCACAATAGTCCATTTCAGCGGCCACGGTTCCGATAATGATGAAATTGCTTTTCAGGATCAGAATGGTAAAATGAAATTAGTAACCAAAGAAGCTATTGTACAGACGATGATGGCTTCCGCTGAGAATATCAGATTAGTATTTTTCAATACGTGCTATTCAAAAAATCAGGCTGAGGCGATATCAGAATTTGTAGAAGCCACCATCGGTATGAATACTTCAATTGGAGATGATGCAGCTAGAGTATTCTCTTCACAGTTTTATTCGTCAATAGGTTTTGGACATTCCGTTGGCAAAGCATTTCAGCAGGCGAAATCATTGGTCATGATGGAAGGGATTAACGAAGAGAATACACCCGAGCTATTTATTAGGGATGGACTGCATGCAAATGAAATTATATTAGTAAATCCACAACAGACTTAGAAATAATAAACTGTTAAAACACCTTTATTATTGTTATTTTTAACCCAAAATACTTATTAAAAAACAAAAATACCATGAACACTAAAAGAATAGGAAATATTATCGTCGCAACATTAGCTTTAACCCCCATTATCCTTTTTATTGATATTAATTTTTATGATGATGGCGGTTTAACAAGCAGCAGATTCAATGAGGTACTAGGATGGTCACTGATCAGGGCTTTAGTGATTTCTATGGCAGTTCATATTGCCAATTATTACAGAACTCGCGAAAATAGTCGAAGTAATTAAAACGTAAATTCGAAAGTACTTCTACATTTATTTCAACTTATTTTAATCATTATTCTTAATTCTTATGAGCTACGCTGGATAAGGTTAAAATTCTATTATCCAATCTTAAAGCTCTAATATCCTATTTGTAAGCAATCTAATCTTCTTCTTCTTCCCTACATTCTAAGAAGAAACTTTACACCTCCCCCCTTCTTTAATCAGTTCATAGAGCCCTGCTTTTCTGTACTATTTATATCCATTTTAAATATGTGGATAAAAAAAATGATATATAACTCATTTTTAAGTGAAAAAAATTTGGCTCAATTAGTTTAATTATTAAATTTGCGCCTGAAAAAAAACAAAACCGTGAAACTCTTTAATGCAGGAGCAGATAATTTCAAGCTTGGTAATTGTCTGCATGAAATGACAAGCTACAAATTAAAAAACAAGAACAAATTAAATGTTACATCTTTATTTGTAGTTCAACACAAACACAAATGAGATCAAATTATTTTGAATAAGTGAAAAATTCCAAACTAATAAAAATAGCTGTATTCAGCTTACTAATCTTTACAACTTCTTGTAGAGAAGAACTTACAGAAACATTATCAGAAAACAGCAATGCAATAGAACAAGCGAGTGTAAGAAACGGAAGATTATATTTTCCAAACAGAGAGTCACTTGCAGCAACTTATAAAGAGCTAAAGCATAAAAACCTTGAGTCGGTTCAAAATTTCATCAATGATAAGGGCATTGAATCATTAATCCCAATCATTACTGAGAAAAATGAAGATCAAGTGATCAACACTTTAAAAGCTAGAAAACTTACCTTTTTAAAAAACTCTTCATCCAGAACACTTGATCCCATAACAACTATCCCTACTGAAGATGTTTATGAAGATCTGGACGATCTGGAAGAAATAGTTGGTGATGATGTATATGCTGCCATGCTGAATGGTAATGCAGAAATTCAAGTTGCTAATAATGTATATAAATATACCGATGTCGGATTATTTGTTACACCAGTTGAAAACTACGCTAATCTTGAAAACTACCTTGAAGTAAGACAGATTTCGCCTAACCTTTTAGAGCCAACTGAAATTACTGTAAAAGAAGATTTTATTTCAGATAAAGTAACGGGAGAATTAACTCCTTTGGAAAATACCAATAATAAAATTAATTATTATATTTCCCCTATTGAAACTATTGATGATGGAACCGGAACAGGAGGAACCGGATATGGCGGTGGCTACGGTGGTGGCTATGGCGGCGGAGGTTACGGTGGCGGAGGTACGTATACCCCACCCGCAGAGCCTTCAATGGCAACTATTGTTCAAGGTCTACCTATTGGAGAAGTAAGAAAGCCTTGGTTAGGAAATATTTTCGGAACAACTTGGGAAACTGATGACAAATACGAAAGCAGAAGAAGAGTTAAAGTAAAATTCTATTCTCAGAATCTGTATCTTGTTTATGCCGTAGGATGTAAAGTTAAACATCAATATAAAGGATGGACTGGATTATGGAGAAAAGAGGATGCAGATAAATTAGGGATTGGTATTAATTCAATTTCTTGGAAATTTTCTCACTCTTTAACTTACGCTTCAGATAATACGCCAAGAGAAGTTTATTGGTTGGACGGAAAAATGTATAAAGCAGCAAACGGTACAGATTATGTGAATGCAGGATCTTCAACCATGCCAACTTTTCCTTTCTCAAATAACGCAACAGTTGATGCGGTAATTCAATTTACAGCAGACGTTTCAGGTTTGACTGAAGCTCAACTCAACAAATTATTTTGGGATAATGCATGGAAGCAGGCTAACAAGTTTCTTGAAGGGCAAAATAAAAAACTGAACAGAGTAGCATTCGTAGTTGACTCTTATCAAAGCACTTACATACAGTATTATGATTTCAGTCAAATTCAAGATAACCAAGATGTTATCGAAAGAGTATTTAATTGGGGTGTTGCAACTCCTCAATTCACATATACTTTTGGTGGCGGAACAGGAACTGGTTTAGCAGTTACAAGCTATAAATTCAATTTCCTTCAGCCTACGGCAGTTGCAGTTAGTATGTACGGAATCGCTAAGAAGAACGGAGCTTGGCATGGTGTAAAACTAAATGCTCAATAACAATTAAACTCAATGTTTTATGAAAACTAATTTAATATTATTATTTCTTATTTTATTCTCACTTGGTTCATGCATCTCTGATGAAGAAAGTGCAAGACAAGTAAATTCAGGATTCCAAGGAAACTGGTCAGGGAATTTCACTGGAGATGATAATGGTTCAGTCACTTTTGTAGTTCAAAAAGAGGGTACAATAGTTGGCGAAATCAACCTGACTCCAAGCAATACAAAAGAATCGATAAATGGCTATGTCAATTTTGATGGAAAGTTTGATATGAATACAAAAAGTAATTACAAATTTTCAGGCTATTTAAAAGAGTCTAAAAGCAGTGGAGTTTGGACGAAGAATAATTTAACCGGTAATTTTAGTTTTCAAAAACAATAAAATATGAAAAAGATAATTTCTTTTATTTTCGTTTCGATGTTTACATGTATTTATGCTCAAGAAAAAGAGTCCAACAAAGAATCTTTTTTTGGTGTTCAGGCAGGACTTTTTGGGGTAAACATTTATAACGAATCTGATCTTTCTGAACAATTTACATTGAGAAGTGAAGTCGACTTAACAGCAGGTATCTGGGGTGGAGATTTATATTCTAAAACAGGTTTTGCATTGGCACCCTCAGTGTCAGTAACTCCAAAATGGTATTACAATAGTATTGGAAGAAGCAATAAAAACAAGAATATAAAATATAACGCTGCAAATTATCTTTCTGCAAAGTTAAGCTATGCTCCTGACTGGTTTGTTATTTCAAATGTTGACGGAATTAAGGTAAATCCAATGATCTCATTAGTTCCTACATGGGGATTAAGAAGAAATTTTGCAAAAAATTTCAATTATGAACTTCAATTAGGTCTAGGAGTTGGTAAAATTCTAAAGTCAGACTATGATCTACAAGTAGTTCCTAACTTAAGTTTTAGAATTGGATATGACTTCTAATTAAATTGTCAACGACGATAAATCATTAAAATGTAACCTTGACCAAAAATGGTCAAGGTTATTTTTTTAACATCCTTTAAAACCATAGCTATAAAATAAATTGGTCTTAAAGTTGTTTAATAGATGAAATAGTATATTAAAATGAGAAATGTAGTTTTTCTGATTGCACTGTCAATCGGAATGTTGGTAACAACAACAGGTACCTTCCGCGCTCAGCGGCATGAACACGATAAAAAATATTGGAAGGAGAGAAAAGAGGAAGATAAGAGAAGAGGCGAATATTATAAAAAGCGTGATAAAGAACGTGATAAATATTATAAAGAAAGCTATAAACACGGTTTTCCCAAATGGGCAAAAGTCCACAGGTATGATTCACATCATCACGTATACTTTAGGGAGTACAATACTTTTTATGATCCTTACCGTAGAGGATATGTATTTCAGGATCGCGGAAGATGGAGATTTTCGTTAGATGTCCCTTCCTTCTTAGTAGGAATTGATCTTGGAAGAGCCCATATCCGTATTATAAAAGATATTCCTATTAGCCGTCATCCGGAGGATTTCTACGATGACTATGAAGAGGATTACTGGGATTAACGATAAAATATTTTACAAAGCCACCACATTGGTGGCTTTTATCATGATAAATAGCTTATACTATAACCATTATTATTAACACAACGGAACACACTCTATCTATTTCACAAAAATACATTACCATCAATAATAAATTACAAAAACAATACAGAAAAGTATACGAATTTTGTATATTTGATAGTAAGACCTATTCTTACCTTTTATCACCATACACCACACGATGCATATACCTTCTCACAAAAACCCTCAAATAAATTCCGCGATCAATCCTTTTGTAACCGGTTCTGTTAATCCGAACATAACAGGCTCTATAAATCCATTAATAACAGGGTCACTGAATCCTATTATTACAGGCTCAATCAATCCTCTTATAACAGGTTCGATCAATCCTATCATTACCGGCTCTATTAATCCTTTTCTTACCGGTTCACTCAATCCCACTATCCATAGTTCAGTTAATCCCGGAATTACCTTGAGCTTAAATCCAAACATATCCACCAACATATCCGGAGCATTCATCTATGACTTGCAGTTGACTCCTTTAAGCTTTACTGTTGAAGCTAGTGAAAGAGTTATTCTAATTTTTGATTCCCATGCAAACTGGACCGGTTTTGCAGTATCCAATAAAAAAAATGGCTATAACACTTTTGATTTGCAAAATCATTGGTCTACCTATTGGGTTCCGAATAACCAAGGAAACTTCAATATTTTTACACCGTACGGCAAGTGGATTGGGCTTGTTATAAAATAAACTTATTCAAAAAATCCAATCCGATAATCATTATTTCTTTAATATCCATTATGTATAAAGCTATTTTTAAAATCTCAAATCATTGTATTGATGTACCTGCGCAAGAAATTTTCACCCCATTTATCAATTGTTACCATCTGCATAGTTCAACAATTTTTGTAAATGGTGTATCTTATGAAGAAGATGAATCTTATGAGTTTGATCAATATAGAACAAAATGGAAAGG
The DNA here is from genome assembly GCF_000813825.1 of Chryseobacterium taiwanense. GTDB lineage: Bacteria > Bacteroidota > Bacteroidia > Flavobacteriales > Weeksellaceae > Chryseobacterium > Chryseobacterium taiwanense. The sequence goes on along the minus strand of NZ_JWTA01000020.1, from coordinate 9,594 downwards.
ACCTTTCGAATTACAAAATGATTACGATATCATTATTGAGCTCAATTATTTTTATATGCGCCCTGATGCTAAAGTATTAAACTTTATCATAGATTCAACGTATACAAATCCTGATAAAAGCAGTGAGATTACATCAAAACACTATATCGAAGGACAATTTTCATTGGATAATGGACTATATAAAAATGCAGCATTGAATTTTGGAACAGCCTTAGAAGCCTTACTGAATAAAGACCTCTCTACTACTCCGTTATTTAATCTTATCAATAGCTATACTGGTAGTGCAGATAAAACAAAAATGCATTTTGTCAGAGAGCTAAGAAATAAAGTCCATCCTAATAAAATTGCAGAAACAGAAGAAATAACAAGAAAACAAGCTATTATTGCCAGAAATACATTAGAAATAATTCTTAAAACCCTTTAGTAAAAATCTATAATTTTACTAAATGTACTTACTCATTCCCCCTAGTTAAGTCATAAGATAAATAAAATAGTTATGTTTAAAATGACTATCTTTAAGAAATAAAGCAAGGCTGTATAAGTAGTGCAATCAAACACTTATGCTAATAAGAGAAGATCTTCTATTAAGCTCGGGAGCTAAAATTGGAACTTACACAAAGGGGCAGTTCATATTTAAAGAAAATACTGAAGTGCATTCCTATTTTCAAATTTTGACAGGAAAAGTAAAAATTGTAAGTCACCAAAAAAAAGGCCGGGAATTTATTCATAATATACCTACTTCTGGAGATTGTTTAGGAGAAATCTTCTTATTCTTACAGCATCAATATTCGGTAAGTGCTGTTGCTATGGAGAAGAGTAGCATATTCATATTAGAAAGGTCAAATTTTGCCTTAATTCTAAAAAATAATCCTGACATTCTGCTACAGCTCTATAAATGCATGGCAGAAAATATGCATTATAATTACCTAATGAATGGCCAGAATGTAGAAACTCCTGCTGAAAAAACAATTAAACTTCTCCAGTACTTAAAAAACTCAAATCAACTGACAGCTTCTAATCAAGTATTGCTTAGCAGACAAGAAATTGCCTCGCTTACTGGATTACGTGTAGAAACTATTATACGAACCGTCAAATATTTACAAAGCATAGGAACGGTTACAATTGTCAACGGCAAAATTATTTTTGAATAGTACTTCTAAGTTTTTCACCACTACTATCATCTCAGATATAGCATTCTTTCTTTAGCAACTTAATATATATTCTATTAATAATAAATAAATTAAAGGATAAATATTATAGCAGCCAAAAACACTATTTAATGAATTTTAATTTACATAAATAGTGTTTTATTAATTAATTCGGAAAATATATAAATCTAATCGGGAAATTTGAAATTATCGTAAAAAAATGACCGGTAATTTAGCATTAGCAAATAAAAAACCTATTTCATGTGCTAAAAATACATTTTCACATGAAATGATAACTACCCTACACTATTAAGGTTTCATTTTACAAAAAGCAGATTAATAAAGACCGAAATAATAATACTAACAATCTTAAAAATTAACTTTTATGAAGAAACATCTACTTTTAATAAGCAGTTTGGCGGCTACTTTAATGAGTGCTCAGAATGAGACGCTAAAAACAGAATTTGCGAGGCAAAACAAAGAGAACAACGAGAAGTTCAATGCGTATGTTACCAAAATCTACGGAACAAATATTGATCCTGAAAAGCAACAGGAGATTGAAAAACTAAGATCCTCTCTGGCTGGATTTAATGGTGGAGTTCCTTACTTTCTGAAATCTCATGATACCCGACAACTTCTTAATTCTAATTCCGATCTATTGAATACCTCAGGGAATATAACAGGATTAACAGGAGCCTTCAATGGTGAAAATATAAAGTATACCGTATTTGATGGAGGCCGAGTATATGCCTCCCATGTCGCTTTCAATAATTCCACAGGCCGAATTACCAATAAAGAAGCTTCTACAGAAAATTTTTCGGATCATGCAACGGGAGTCAGTAGCTTCATTGGGGGTAGAGATGTGCCCCTAAGCAGTAATAATGTCCCCGTAGGAAACGCTAAAGGAGTAGCCATCAATTCAACAATAGACAGTTATATGTTTGATACCACTACGCTACCTGGAAATACTGCAACAAGTACTGTATTTGAAAAAATTCTCATTGCCCAGCCTGCTATTTCCAACCATTCCTATGGGATTGATACCGGCTGGATCGAAGAATATGACAATAACGGAAACTTAGATTCTTTTGTCTACAACGGTTTTAGATCAGGCAGTACATTTTATGACTATCAAGGAACTTACACGAATGATGATCGTAACTATGATATGATTGTTTATAGCAATCCATCCTATATTATTGTAAAATCAGCAGGTAATTCTTACGGTTCGGGACCTGGTGGAACCGGCTCTAACGCTCCAAGATATTACAGAACTGCAACCGGAACAGGAATAGCCTCTTTTAACACCACAGATCCCCTGCCGCCTAACAATTGTGCTTTAGGATATGACTGTATCGGAAGCGGTTCCTTGGCCAAGAACATTATTGTTGTGGGAGCAACCAATATCATAACAAGTAATAACAATCGTTACACTACAGCTGGTGATGTTGTTCATTCAAATTACAGTAGTGCAGGTCCGAGAGATGACGGAGGAATCAAACCGGATATCTCAACGGTAGGTACCAATGTTTTTTATGCAGCCACCGTAAATAGTGCCGGAAGTTCTACGTGGGCAGCAGGTAGCGGAACCTCATTTTCGGGACCTATTGTAACAGGGATTATCGGACTTTGGACCCAAATCAATAAACAATTATTCAATAATACAGTATTCAATGCCGCTTCAGCAAAAGCTCTTACGATTCATTCAGCTTCTGAAGCAGGAAATATTGGTCCTGATCCTCATTTTGGCTGGGGTTTTATCAATGCAAAAAGAGGAGCGGAACTCCTTGTTGGAAAATCTAATAATACAGTGGTCTTCAAAGATGAAACGTTAACAAGTGGTGTAAAAAACTCTCAAACAGTTAAAGCTTCAGGATCAGAACCTCTGAAGGTAACCATCAGTTGGATTGACCCTCATTATACTCCTAGCTTTCAATCTGTCTCTGATGTTTTCAACAATAGAACGTCAAGACTAATTAACGATCTTGATGTACGAGTTATCGATACCACTAACAATACGATTTACTATCCTTGGAAACTTAATGCTAACAGCCCCATGACCCCTGCGACAAAAGCAGACAACAATGTTGACAATGTAGAACAGGTTGTCATTGATGCTCCTGTAGCAGGAAGGAGTTACAGAATAGAGATCACTAATAAAGGGACATTGGTCAATAATACCGGAGTTTCCGCTCCTCAGAATTATTCAATAATAGTCACTGGATTTAATGAAGTATTGGGTACCAAAGATCTCGTTAACTCAACTCATGAAATTAGTATAGCTCCAACACTTACGAAAGATGTTATCAATATCATAAAAGCTCCCAGAAAATCAACATTTACCCTATACGATCTCTCAGGCAAAAGACTACAGAGCGGAGTCATCAGCAATGATCAGGAATCTATTAATATTTCAGCTTATATGAAAGGAATTTATATCGTGGAAGTAAAGACTGATAAAGACATAATTTCTAAAAAAATTATCAAAGACTAATCAAAATATAATATAAAAAGCAGACTACTAACTTATGTTAGTAGTCTGCTTCTATAAGACAACCTGTCAATATATAACGATCAATTATTTCCTTATATATTTTTACTTGTTTAAAGTACTGATCAATTGTTTGGCTACAGCTTCCGCTGATGCCGGATTCTGCCCTGTAATCAATAATCCGTCTTGCACTGAATAGGGCTTCCAGTCTTCTCCTCTAACATATTGGGCTCCTTTTGACTTTATCATATCTTCTAAGGAAAAAGGAACCATATCCAAGGTTTGCCCAGTAGACTCTTCAGTATTGGTATAAGCTGAAATTTTTCTACCTTTTACTAGAGACACTCCCTTTTTATCAGTTACATTTTTCAATGCTGCCGGACCATGACAAACCAAAGCAATGGGTTTACCATTCTGATAAAATGATGTAATCAAGGCTATGGAATATGGGTTATCCGGAAGATCCCACATAGGTCCATGACCACCAGGATAAAAAACAGCATCATAATCCTCTGCTTTCACATCTTTAAGAGCCATTGTCTGAGCAAGTTTCTTTTGTGCCACTGGATCACTATAAAACTTTTTAACAGATGCTGTTACATATTCAGGCTGGGTACTTTTAGGATCAATCGGTGTATTTCCTCCATTAGGGGTAGCCACTGTAATTTCTACGCCTTCTAAGGAAAGTGCATAATAAGGTGTTGCAAACTCTTCGATCCAAAGTCCCGTTTTTTTTCCATTCGTTTGTACTTGATCAAATGAAGTTGTCACAAACAACACTTTTTTTGTTTTCATCATTTCTTTTTGTTTAACCGGTTTATTTTCGCTTTTAGCACATGCTACCATAACAACAGATAATAAGAAGATCAGTAAATCTTTTGTGTACTTTTTCATCATATTTAGATTATATATTAAGATTGAACCTTACAAAATTACCTTAAACATTCTTTGCTATTGTGTGATTACACTCACAAAATGAAGTTTGTGAGATCTCCTATTTTATCTTAATCCGAAGTACATAGTAAGGAGGCTTACTGTCATTCTGATTATTGTTCCACCAAGGTTTATTTTGAAGCTGATCAGAGACTACATAGAGGTAACCATCAGGTGACAAGGCAACGCCATCGGGCCACGAAAATAACCTATCGTCCTGGACTAAGATTCTGTACCCCTGCGGAGTCGAAACCCCAATAGCATTATGTTCGACATCGGTTATATAGATTTGTCCGTTGGCACCGACTTTGAATCCATCTGATTTAGGTTTTTCAGCATAATATTCAATTCGTTTTTCCAGGTCATCATTTTCAAGCTTTTCATTAGCCACTGCATCCGCTGCAATACGGTAAATCTTTTTTCCACCAAGTGCTCCATAATAAATCCAGTTTCTTTCCGCATCAATAGAAATTGGATTAAGAGGATATCTTGGTTCATATTTTTTTCCGTCTGCAAATTGATGGCTTATGGGTCTTCCATTCACTCGTATAGATTCATCAGCCGGCTGAAAAGAACTATGATTTTCTAACATCCGTCTGCTGTAACCGGTCTTTAAATTGATGACAACAAATGCCGGAGATGCCGGTAATACCATCCCTCCCATTGTCATATCAGCAATAACAGCGGTTTGGTGCTTTTCATCGATTACAAAATCCTGTAAAAATGATGACGGACGCAGCACAGCATCAGGTAAAGGGTATACATGTACTAATGTATGACTTTTGATATCCCAACCCATAAGTTTGGGAGTCTGCCTAGGATCTGTATTACTCTTTCCCATATCCAATACCCAAAGAATATTATCTGATGATACCTGAATACCTATTGCAGAACTAATCCCTTTCATAGAATTACCTGTCGGCTTCTTGCTCCATTCTGCATCCGGAAAATAAAGCGTTTTGCCATCAGGGAGAATTTCTCTGACTATAAATTGAGTGTTTCCTTCGGCACTCATCGTGATAAATATTCTTCCTTCAGGGGAAATGGCTATATTACTGGGACGTTCATCGGTAAAAGAAGATACTATTTCAATTGTTGATTTTAACTGGACTTTTGATTGAGCAGAAACAAAAGTATATATCTGCGCTACACAGCAAACTCCCACTACCCATTTTTTTTTCATAGGTTCAAGTTTTTTTACTTATTATGGAATATTTATTTTGTATTAAGCGACAAAAATAACACTCCCTTTTTCATGTATTATATTTATAACTATTGATACACAAAATTGAGAGTATATAAGGAGAAATAAAATGATGTCAATCACAAAATGAATGTGAGTTCAATCACATTAAGGTTGCTTTAAACGACTAAGAGTTTCCCTTGACACCCCCAAATATGCAGCCAGTAAAGTTTTTGGAAGTCTTTGTAAAAGTTGTGGGGTCAGTTGATACAATCGGTTATATCTTTCCTGTGGATTTTTTTCCAGCAGCATCAAAATACGTTGTTGAAGAGCAACATACCCAATATTAGATTTTTTCCTAAAAAAGTTAGCAAGGGTATGCATTTCGCTGCAAAGCTTTTCTTTATTTTCCTTTGATATGACGAGAAGCTCTGAGTCTTCAATACAATCTATGGAAATGGTTGCAAGTGTTTTATTATTATAAGCTTGATAGTCCGATATCCACCAATCTTCCATCGCAAATTGCAGGATATGCATTTTTCCATCCTCATTGATATGATATGCCTTAAGCAAGCCGCTGATTACCCAATAATCATTGGTTACTTCGTGATCTTCCTGTACCAGAAATTGATGCTTTCGAAGCTTTTTAATTGAGAACAAAGAAAAAATATACTCAAATTCTTCATCGGTTACGGGGGTAATTTTTTCTATATGCTGCCTAAAAGTATTCATGATCTATTCATTGAGAAGACAAATTTATCTATTTATTAAATTCTAAAACAAAAAGTACAAGATTACATGATCTCATTATCAGCCTTAAGTACACATTTTCACTAATATTATAAAATAAAAGACGGGGCAAGCCCGTCTCGACTAATAAAAAAGTAAAAGTTTCTTCATTACAACTTTACAATGTATACTCTCAGTATTAGATAAAATAGACCCTTTTATCATATCTATAAGATTAGGAATAGGATAGATAGAATATAAACAACTGTATCGTTATAAATTGAAATCTTTATTTTGTTGATACCGGTAAAATATTTACCATTGATAAAATAATGAGCATTCAATGATTTAACCTATATCTATATTTTGCGGTAAATCCATTTCATTTGATTCTTTATTTATTACGCTAAATTACCGGTCATTTTTTTATTATAATTTCAAATTTCCTGAACAGATTTATGTATTTCCCGAATTATCTACTTTTTCTATAAAAACTCAATGCAAATAAAAAAGACGGATAATTCCGTCTCGTGTTTAACTTAATCTCTAAAAATCTATTGTCTTACTTACAGATCTTTATTTTGGTTGAATATGAATATATTAATAAGCCGTATGGCATAGACTCCTACGGCAAACAAGTCATTCTGCTTATTCAAGTCTCTTCTAATAAAAAGAAACATGATCAGTGGTACATCATATACCTCCTTTAGTTCGGTACAACAAAACTATGCTCAATATTTATATAAAAGTTTCAAATTTCCCGATTAGATTTATGAATTCCCTGAATTACCCGTTCATATAATATTTTTAATATCTACGTTAAGCTGTTTAGGTGTTTTTCCCGTATTTTTCTTGATAAAAGAACTGAAATTAGATGGGCTGTTAAAATTTAATTCATAGGCTATTTCTACAATGGAATGGGTACCCAGCAGCATCAGTCTTTTTGTTTCTTTAACCACTTCTTCATTAATTAAACTCAATGGAGTCTTTCCAAAATTGAGCTTACAATGACAATTTAATGTATCAACACTTACGTATAACATATTGGCGTAATCAACAACATTTCTTTTATCTTTTATATGCAGACTTAAGAGTTCTAAGAAGCGTGCTGCAAGCTTACTATTTTTTGTTTGTGTTACGGAATGTTTTTCGATCAAGTGTATTAAAATAATTTGAAGATAACTGTAAGATTTGAAAATGGCCAAACCAGATGCTTCTTCCTGTTTAATTACTGTACCCATATGCTCTATCAGAGAATATAAGTGAAAAAAATCGGCTTCTGAGATCTGAACTCTAGGCTGTTTAAATAATAGATGATGAAATTCCAAAGGAAACATGTGAGCAAATATATCTTTCCCAAACTGAATAATTTTTCCTTCGGCAACCTCTCGATTAAGTAAGTGAACTTGTCCAGGTTGTATGATAAACACAGAAAGATCTTCCAGTGTAAACCTCTGATCATCTATTAATTGAGAGCCCCCTCCTTTTTCAACAAAAATGATCTCGAAATAATCATGTTTATGTATTTGGGTAAAATCATAAGGATTTTTATAATCCAGTGCTTCTACAAATAATAACTTGCTCGGATGTTCTAAGGATACAATTTTCATATTATTTACTCATTAGTTATTAGCAATATACTTTCGTTACCCCTACAAAAATTGTAAGAAAACGAAGCGTATTGACAAATTACCCAAGCTTTTATATGAAATAAGATCTAGCCAATTTACCATTAATTCTCCAAACTACAGCCGTTTAGCAGAAACGAATGCTAAAGTTTTTTAATACTTCAGTCAAACTATGATAGACTAGTTAACTTTTAAGTTCCATATATACTGGAGCCGATACATTCAAAAAAGAGAATATTTTTAACGTCTATATTACGATGCATAAAAAATATCAGTTGTTTCACTTTACTGTTGTAATATCATTAATCCCCCATTCTAATAAAGCAATTCTAGAGGATCGAGATCTGAATATAATCTTTACACAAAAAAAATAATAATTTTTAAAAAAAGAAAGGGTTCAAATCACAAAATACATGTGATTTGAATCACGAATATAGGCTCTTAACTAATCGAAAAGTAAGGTTTATACGTTCTTTCATAGGTACATTTGATTTAGCAATTCTGTGCTCCCAATGTTCCTGCAAATCTCCTTTCATAATCAATAATGAACCGTGGGGAAGCGGAAGGCTATATTTACTCTGATGATGATCTTTTTTTCTGAAATCAAAGTTTCTTGTCTGACCCAGACTGATGGATGCGATTACAGGTCGTTTCCCATAACGACTTTCTTTATCTCTGTGCCAAGCTACCGAATCGTTGTGGTCTCTGTAGAGATTAAGTAAAACCCCATTAAACTGACAGCCAAACTCTTTCTCAATTTTCTGTTTTAAAGAAAACAATTCTGGAGTCCACGGATTCGTAGGCTTTTTATTTTCTTTTAATGTAGCATATTTTGAATCCCCATACCATGCCGTTAATCGTGGGGTGAGCACGGTTTTATCATACATCTTCTGAGTACTCTGTTCCCATGGAGCTGTATGTAATACTATATCTTTAAGCAGGTCTGCTTCTTCCCTGCTCAGGAAGCTTTCCCTGTAATCCAAAAGATTTTTCGGAAATTCGTAGAATTCTTCTGTGTTAAATAAACTCAACTGATTCATTTTTATATTATAATAGTAGGGTTATTGTATCTTGTGTCTTATCAATCCGATCTCATACGCCTGAGGATAAGGTTTTCTATGAGTCATACTCACATCTTCTTTAATCTGGCGGTGAATATCATATTGCTTTTCTTTGTCATAGGCATATCGAGGATCGGGAATCATGGGCATTTTTGCCATTTTGTGAATGGTGATGGTAGGAAAATGGAAATCTACTTCCACCGTTCCTAGCAATAAATAACATCCTCCCCCCTGAAAATCATATTGCTTAAGACTATCCGGAAAATGTGCCGTATCGAAATACTCCCCGTTTGCATCGATCCATGTTCCGAAGTACATGGTGCCTTTCTTGGTGGGAACATGTTTCCTTGAAATCAGATACGCCAACATTTTTACCTGCCGTTTGTGAAATTTCAAGAGATCTTTTACAAAAACGGAGCCT
>NZ_JWTA01000002.1 GCF_000813825.1 Chryseobacterium taiwanense | reverse complement strand
ACCAGCTGAACTACCGGATCATTTGTTTACTTTAAGGAACTTCGTTTCTTTTTTGTGATTGCAAAACTACGACTTTTTTTGTTACCTGCAAATTATTTTCAAAAAAAAGCCTCCCAAAAATGGAAGGCATTCATTATCAAAGTTATTTTTTTTACAAGTGTGCGCTTAATTTTTCAGCGATTACTTCTTTTGGAGCTACTCCAACCAACTTATCTACTACTTCACCATTTTTGAAAATTAAAACAGTAGGGATATTTCTGATACCATATTGCATAGAAATTTCCTGGTTGTTATCTACATCTACTTTTCCAACTACTGCTTTTCCTTCGAAATCTGTTGCTACTTCTTCGATGATTGGTCCCAATGTTCTGCATGGTCCGCACCATACTGCCCAAAAGTCTACTAATACCGGCTTATCTGATTTTAAAACCGTGTCCTGAAATGAGCTATCTGTAATTTCTAAAGCCATTTTGTTTCTTTTATTTTAATTAATATTATATTCTTTTTTTCCTTTATTGGATAGTCAAAATTACGCTTTTTGAGTAATAGACCTATCTATGCTCAACATTTGTATTTTCTATAACGAAATCTGTCGAAATTTCTTTCAAAGCCGTTACCAGAGCATTAATGTCTTCTTTAGTCGTTAAATGACTGAAAGAGATACGAAGTGGCGTACAATGATCCATTTCATCCTCTGATAATACCATCATCATTACCATTGAAGGTTTTGAAGCTCCTGAAGAACAAGCGCTCCCCTGAGAAATGGCAATTCCTTTCATATCCAACTGAAGTCCTATTAAAGGGTTTTTATAAGGCAATAAAGCACTTAAAACAGTATAAAGACTATTTTCCTTCTCTGCACTTCTTCCGTTGAATTTAATCCCCGGAATCTCCGCTGTAAGTCTTTCTTCTGCATAGCTTTTTATTTCTTGCATATGGTTGGTATACGCTTCCATATTGTTTAATGAAAGTTCTAATGCTTTTCCTAATCCAACGATTCCTGCAACATTTTCAGTTCCGGCTCTCAAACTTCTTTCCTGAGGACCTCCGGTAATTATTCCTTTCAGACCGCTTGATTTTCTAATAAAAGCAAAACCAACTCCTTTCGGACCGTGGAATTTGTGTGCACTGCAAGATGCAAAATCAACCTGAATATCAGAGAAATCCAAGTTCATATGAGCCATTGTCTGTACCGTATCTGAATGGAAAATAGCATTGTGTGCTTTGCACATTTCTGCCACTTTTTTAATATCCATCAGGTTTCCGATCTCATTATTGGCATGCATTAAAGTAACCAGTGTTTTTTTATCTGAAGCTTTTAAAAGTTCTTCAAGTTTATTAAGATCAATATCTCCTTTTTCGTTTGGACGAATGTAGTTTACTTCAACTCCTTTTCTGCTCTTCATATCCAAAACACTTTCAGAAACACATTTGTGCTCTAAAGGAGAACTGATGATTCTTTCTACTCCAAGGTGCTCAACACTTGATTTGATAATCATGTTATTAGACTCTGTTCCGCAAGAAGTAAAAATAATTTCAGCAGGAGTCACATGAAGATAATCAGCAACCTGTCTTCTTACATTTTCGATAAGAATTTTTGCTTCCTGTCCAAAACTGTGTGTAGAAGAAGGGTTACCAAAATTCATTTTCATGGTAGCTACCATAGCATCGATCACTTCTTCAGAAAGAGGCGTAGTTGCAGCATTATCAAGATATATTTTGTCCATTTTTATTTTGAAGATTTTATTTCTATAGCATTAAAATTATAATTGGAAGGAACTGTAAAAATCACATAAGGATTCGAGATCACCTGTATTTCCATCCCTCCATGTTCTACATAAGGAACTTCTATTTGTAAAATATTATTTTTTACCGAGGTATTTTTAATTTCAGTAATCCTGTGATCTCCTGCCCTGAAAGTTCCCAGATTATAAAGAATTACTTTTTTATCTTTTGGAAACTTTGGAGCCTGTACTCCAGATTCGCTGCCATCACTTATTACCACAGCAGAATTTCCTTTCAGAGCTTTCTGAAATTCCTGTTCATTTTTAATGATACTAAATTCAACTTTTCCGGTTCCACCCTGGGATTCGGAAGCTAAAATTTGTGGTTGTGTCTGCATGTCTGAAGTCTTTTGAGACGGCGTACTTGTACAGCCGATCAGAGAAGCCCAACATACGATAAGCAGCTTTTTCATTTTTACATTTTTACCTGCCAAAATTAGTGAAAAAATTGGTAATGTCCTTCATTCGCCCATTTTAGCATTGGCTTGTCACCAGAGGTATCTCCGAAGGCTATTATTTTATCGTACTTTTTGTTGTTTATTTCCTCTTTTATCCTTTCCAGTTTCTCTTTTCCGTTACAGTTTTTTCCGACAAAATTGCCTGTAAAAATTCCGTTTTTAAACTCTGCACGGGTAGAAACCAACTGCATTTGGAATGCATCGGCAAAAGGTTTGGTCCAAATATCCAGTGAAGCGGTTACCAGTAAGCTTTGAGTATTATTTCTATCGATATTATTGATAAAATCTAATGCGTTTTCTCTAACGATTTTCGGATAGTGATGGTCGAAGAACTGTCGAGATTTTTTCTCAATTTTTTCCTGAGCCTGTCCTTTTAAAATGGATCCGATAAAGCTTTTCTTCACTTTTTCGGCTTGGGCAAGTCTTAGTTTTAGTAATATAAAAAGGGGAACATGTCTTAAAAACTGTACGTGGTATTTGGCAGGATTGTAAAACTTAAGATACATAAACATTGTATCTTTATAAGTAAGGGTTCCGTCAAAATCAAAACAATACAATTTTTTCATATTCAGCTATAACTTTAATTTTTTAAATATAAACTCAGGAATATTCCTAATAATCATCATTATAACGCCCCAGATTGGCAAAACGTATGTCGTATTTTTTTGTTTTTTAAATGCTTTATAAATACAGTCTGCCGCCTGTTTCGGGCTTGCTGTCAGTTTAGGATTTAAAGGTAGACCTTCCGTCATTTTCGTTGCCATAAAACCTGGTTTTATAGTCATAACGTGTACTTTTTTATCAAACAGATAATTCCTCAATCCACTCAAATAAGCTGTAAAAGCCGCTTTTGCACTGCCATAAATAAAATTACTCTGCCTTCCTCTATCTCCTGCTACAGAAGAAAGCCCTATAATAGTTCCTGATCTTCTATTTTCAAATTTATGAGCAAAATAATTAATCACCGGTACCAATTTTGAGTAATTGATCTCAATAATCTGTTGTGTATTTCTATTGTCATACAACCCTTCTTCCGTTCCCTCTCCCAAATATCCTATCGCGCAGAATAACAACGTTGAATTGATATGTTCAAATATATTATAATCTATTTCTTTCGTCAAATCCAATTCTATAATTTCGGATTGCTGAAGGAATTTCACATCAATATGTCTTGCAAATCTCTCTGTGGTCTCTTTATTTGAAGTAAAAAGGTAAACCTTTTCAAACTTTTCACCTTCCTGCAATGCTTTTTCTACAAATGCCTGTGCAACTTCAGAAGTAGATCCTAATATTATCATTATTTATTTTTAATCCTATTTAACACAAAGTTCGCAATATTCTATTATTATATTTTCAATAAGCAGCGCAAAGACGTTTCACTCATCAAAGGAATCTTATAATCCGTTTACAATTCTTCTTACTCCGTTTTTAAAAAGTGGTAAGTGAAAGTTAAGCAACATTCCTAATTTATAATTTCCTAATCTTAAATAATTGAGCAATTGTGCTTCAAAAAACATATTTTCTTTTTCAGTTGACGCTTTTAATTCTACAATTACTTTTCCCTCAACCAGCAAATCTACTCGAAAAGCATCATTAACAAACAAACTTTCATATTGTATTGGCAAAGTTTTTTGTCTTTCAAAATTTAATCCTGCATTTTTAAGTTCATAAGCTAAGCATTCTTCATAAACCCTTTCATAAAGTCCAGCTCCTAATTTTCTGTGAATTTTCAACCCCGCTTCGAAAATAATTTTAGAGATTTCGTTTTCTGTCATTTTATGTCTTCTTTGGTGAGTGAAACGTCTTAGCGAAACTGAAATATCAATATTTTATTTATAAAAATCTTTGTATTCCTTGCGTTTAACCATTAACAATTCTCTTATGCTGCAAAGACACAAATTTTGAATTCTGAATATTTTTGAGGTAGTTGGTCAGTGACGATTTACTCATACTGTCTTTGGTAAGGTAAATTCTTCCTCCAAATTCCTGAACGATATTGTCCAACTGTCCAATCAATGCTTTAAGTTTTGAATTCACTCTAAAATCCAAAGCCAACGTATATCCTTCCATCGGAAAAGAGTTATAGGCTTCTGGATTATTTTTCCCGAAGAGCTTCAAAACAGCCAAAAAAGAACCATTTCCACTTCTTGCAATGGTTTCAAGAATTTTTTTCATCCCTTCTTTTCCTCTTTCTTTAGGAATCACCATTTGATATTGAATAAACCCTGATTTTCCATAGATTTTATTCCAATCGTTCACTACATCTAAAGGGTAAAAGAATGTTTCGTAATCAACAATACTTTTAACTTCTTTTTTAGCTTGTTTTTTAAAATATAACAGATTAAAAATCTTTACGGTAAGTTTATTTAACACAAAACCTGGAAAATAGAAAGGAACAGTAGGCTCAAATTTTTTCTTTAATCGTAAAGGCTTTTCTCTGAATTTTTGCGGAAGTTCGTGCTGAAAAGCATGTTCTCCTCTCATCAGGATACTTTGACCAATATTTTTTCCTTTCTGAAGACAATCGATCCAGGCAACATTGTAAGTCCAGCTTTCACTTTCTTCAAATAGTTTAAAAATCTCATCCAGATTTTCTGCTTTTATGCTTTCCTGACGAATGTAAGCAGATTCTATATTTTTAAGTTTAAATTTAGCAGAAAGAATAATCCCCGTAAGTCCCATTCCTCCGATGGTAGCCCAAAATTTTTCTGCATTTTCTTCTCTAGAGCAAGTAATGATTTCACCATTTTCAATCATCAATTTAAACTCTATCACATATTCTGAAAAACATCCTTCTGCATGATGATTTTTCCCATGAACATCGGATGCTATTGCTCCACCCACGGAAACAAACTTCGTTCCCGGAGTTACATATAAAAAATATCCCTGCGGAACTGAAATTTCCAGTACTTCTGAAAGTAAAACTCCGGATTCGCATTCAATGATTCCGTTCAAACGATCAAAACTGATAAACTTATTGAGTCTTTTTGTCGAAAAAATATTTTCCCCCAACGAAGCATCTCCATAGCATCTTCCATTTCCTCTTGCTATCACTTCATTATGGGTAAGTATAAAATCTTTGATCTTTTTAAAGCTATCTTCAGATTTTATCTCTTTTTCCACTACGGGAAAGTTCCCCCAGTTTGTAACCTTCTGTACGAAATTCGGCTTCATTTTTTAAAGTAAATTAAAATTAAAAATGCAGCAACCCATAATATTAAAGTTACTTGTATATATCTGTCTCTGTAAACAATTTTCGTAGGCGATTCTGTTCTGTTATACACTAAAGTCTGCTGTAAATATCTTAAAAAAGCAAATACAACAAATATAACGGTATAAAAAACCGCTGGATGTAATCTCGCCTGAATTTCGGGAGATAAGGTGAACATTAGGTAACAAACAATTGCCAATGCCACAGAAATCGACAATGCAATATCGGCAAACTGAACGTTGTAACCATCCAAAGCTCTTCTCGTTTTACCAGAAACTTGTGCATTGATGAGCTCTCCTCTTCGTTTACCTATTGCCAATACCAAAGCCAACACAAAGGTGAGTAATATCGCCCATTGAGAAATACTGATTCCTGTAATATACCCTCCTGCCAACACCCTCAATACAAAACCAATGGCAATAATAAAAATATCTACTATTGGAACATGTTTCAGCCTAAAAGTGTACGCTACATTCATGATAAAGTAAACGGCAATAATTACCACAAACTTCCATAAAAACTGATGAAAATAGAATTGTGCTACAAAAATCAATACCACATCGGTAATGAGTAAGCCAGCCAAAATCCCCAACGCTTTTGCTTTGGAAATCGCACCGCTGGCTAATGGACGTCTTCTTTTTTCCGGATGTTTTTTATCGGCTTCAATATCATTGTAATCATTTAAGATATAGACAGCACTGGCGACAAAAGAAAAGATGATAAATGCAAAAATACTTTTGGTAAGCAAATCCAGATTCTGGATATTACCCGAAAAAAAAAGGGGAACAAATACAAACAGGTTCTTTACCCATTGCTCTACACGAAGTAGCTTCAAATATTTCTTCATTTATGCTGTTTCAGTTACAAAAATAAAAATTTCAGAATTGATTGGTATAAAAATACAAAAAAACCGCAGAAGCGGTTTCTTTAATACGACATTTATGTCTTAATTTTTTAACTACTGCCCTTGTTGAGCATCGTTAATCATTTTTTCATTTGCAGTAATTGCAAATTCCACTCTACGGTTTTTAGCTCTACCCTCTTCGGTATCGTTTGATGCAACCGGCATACTTTCACCTTCTCCTAAGGCAAATAGTCTGCTTGAAGCTACACCTTTACCAGATAAATATGATTTTACTGAATTAGCTCTTCTTTCAGAAAGCTTCATGTTGTAGTCATCAGCACCTTTACTGTCTGTGTGACCATAGATATTAATATTTGTATCAGGATTGTTAATCAAAACCTGAGCTAATTTATCCAAATTCGTGATGGATGCTGCTCTTAAGTTTGAAGAGTCAAAATCAAAGTTTACAATACTTTCGTTCAATGTAATTTTGATACCATCTCCTACTCTTTCTACTTGAGCTCCAGGTAATGTTTCCTGAATTTCTCTAGCCTGCTTATCCATTTTATTACCGATAACGTTACCGGCAACACCACCAATAACCCCTCCTAAAACAGCTCCTAATGCAGCGTTTTTACCTTTTCCAACGTTATTTCCTAAAATCCCTCCAATAATTGCTCCTGATGCAGCTCCTACTGCGGTACCTCTTTGCTGGTGATTAGAATTCTGTACTGCTTCACAACTTGTCAGTAATAAAGCTGATGACAAAAAAAGAGCTCCGATATATGTTTTTGTAAATTTCATTTTTTTAATATTTAAGTTAGGTTAAACTATTTCATTCCTGTTCTCTGGAAGTTGTACACAACTCTTACATTTTCTCCGTCGAAAGGAATGTTTTGTTCTAGTGAAAATTGATCTGTAGCCTGACTAACCAACGTTAAAGTATACCCTGCAGTATTTTGCTTTGCTTTTGTTCCTTCTGCTATTTTCTTAAACTCAAAAGTATTGCCATCTTTTACATTAATTTTAATTGGCTGTGTAATGGTAGGGCAAGATCCACCTCCATTTAAAGTATAAGCACCCGTCCAATTATTTGGAATTAATCTCCAATGACTTCCTACAAAGCATTGTGCATCTGCTCCCTCATCAAAAGGTTTAATCTTGAACTGCTTATCGTAATCTACGCTTACGATTTGCCAGTCGCCTTTCATTTTAAGAAATTCTGATCTCTGGTTTTGTGATGTTTTAGCGTTGTTTACTGAGGAACAAGACACTGCAAAAAGTGATGTTCCCAACATCCCTGCAAGTAGTAACTTTTTCATTTTGTTGTTTATTATTTTGTTATAATAAAGTTACAAAAAACCGTGCCAAAATAATAAATAAAAATAAAAAAAGTCCGAAAATTTCGGACTTTGTATCTACTCGTGTTAAAAACACAAAGATTAATTATTTTTTAACAGTCTTTTTTACAGATTTCGTAGCCTTTTTCACATTGCCAGATTTCCCGTTATAAAAGTTGTTGTAAGCATATTCTGCTGCTTTTTTTACATCAATCACACCACCTGCCTGAGAGAAGTTCCCGAACTCATCTGCTGTACTTGCGTTGCTGGATTTTACTAACGATTCAATAATCTGAGCCGGAGTAAGGTTTGGCATATATGCAAGTAATACTGCTGCTGCACCTGCAACCACCGGAGAAGCCATTGAAGTTCCTTGTAAGTATTTATACTCGTTGTGAGGAACTGTAGAATAGATCTCATCACCCGGAGCAAAAACATTCACCATTTTTTTGTTGTAGTTAGAGAAATCAGCTCTTAAAGCATCATTTTTATTAGTACTTGCTCCTACAACAACAACATTGTTTACAAATGGTTTTTCATCGGTAACATTTTTAAAGTTTGTAGGATAAGCTAAATGTTCAGCAACATCTTCGTTTTCGTTACCTGCTGCTTTTACTAAAAGAACTCCTTTATCCTGAGCATATTTGAATGCATCCCAAACTACAGTTTTACCTGGAGAAACCGGTTTACCAAAGCTCATATTTAAAACTTTAGCTCCGTTATCTACTGCATATCTGATTGCATTGGCAACATCTTTATCTCTTTCGTCTCCGTTTGGAACTGTTCTTACAGACATGATTTTAGCAACTTTAGAAGCTACCCCATACTGAATTTCTTTTCCTTGAGGAAGACCTGCAATAATACCTGCTACGTGAGTTCCGTGCATTGCATCGGGACCTTCATAATGATTGTTTCCGTAATTTTTTTCAGAATAATCATCGTAGTTATCTCCTACAATCTCTTTTCTAGGATCGTAAGAAAGATCGTATTGTTTTGCCTGAGGACCAAAATAATCAAGAGCTTCTTTCATTTGGTCTTTCATTATTTTCTCAAACTCAGCAGGAGTTTTCCCTTGAAATTCTGGGCTTCCTGCTACCTGCTTCAACACCTGAAGAATCATTGCATCTTTCTGGTCAGTTACTTTAATAGCAGAAACATTTTCCGGAGTTACATTTTTCCCTCCAAGCAATTTCACCATTGAAGGAATTGCCTCGTTAATCATTGAATAAGTCTGAAAGCCTTGTTTTGCTTCAACACTTTTCTTAGAGAAAAGTTCTTTAGCTTTCATATACATTGCAAAATCTTCCGGCATTTTAGCTTGATTTGCCTTGTTCTTAGCAGAATCATCACCTTCGAAAATTGGTTTGTATTTCGCAACTACTCTCGTCACTTCCATGTTGTCAATATCAATATCGCCGTTTTTTCCACCGATAAAGTTCCACCCGTGAATATCATCTACATATCCGTTTCCATCATCATCTTTTCCGTTATTCGGAACTTCATTCGGGTTAGTCCAAATGTTTTTTACCAATCCCGGGTGATCTACCTGTACTCCGCTATCTAAAACACCTACTAATACCGTTTTAGGCTTCAGTCCTTTAGATTCTAAATATTTGTAAGCATTTTCCGTATTTACACCATATACTTTTGCAGAAGAAAAGTCTTTATGATACCAAGTCATCAAATCTTTATCTTCTTTTGAATCTACATTCTTACCTTGAGCTTCCTGAGCATAAGTAAAACTAAAACCTGCTAGAAAAACAGCAGCTAATAATATCTTTTTCATTTTAGTATGATTGTTTAATATTTCTTATATAAGTCAAAGATTCAGGCCCTTTGTTACAAATAAGGTCTAAAATTGATAAATCCTTTATAAAACCTAGCTTATCTGTGAATGTCTGATAATATTCATCCATTTCAAATTCTGACGGTTGTTTTGCTGAGAATTTCTCTCTGAAATTAAGCTCTTCAGGATTTTTGATATACTCTGTATTCAAAGAATGTGCCTTTTCTGTTTTCAGGATCTGCTGCAAAATTTCCAGCGCTTTTAAATTGAAATCTAAAAGATTTTTTTCTTTCAAATCAAATATTTTTTTGATCTTATCTTCGTAAAATTCAAAATAAGGAGAGCTCTGATAAGCCGTTTTAATAGATTTCCAGTGAAGGCTTCTCCAATCTTCGCGATAAGAGATTTCAATATCTTTCAATTCTCTCTTTCCGTTATGATTGATCGGAATAATTAAAGATAATTTCCCGTTTGCCCCGTAAATATTGGCTCTGTTTCTATAGGTCTGTTTTGGAAAATTCTCAAACTGTTCAAATACGATTTCATTTTCAGGATTTAGCAATACTGAAAACCAAGAAATGGGTGGTAAATAAAATACCGGTAATAATACATTCGTCATATTCATAATGCAAAAATGGAGTATTTTTTCAAATACTCCATTTTTTTTCATTTATTTCGTTATAAATTTTCTTCTTTTTTATCCTTTCTGAATAGTTTCACAAAGTATTCCCAACCGAAGAACAGAATAAGAATCATTGCTGCAATCCACCAATAGGAAGTTTTATTCGCCTCTCCTGTATTGGTTGCTTTAAACATTCTGTCCCAACGGATTTTTTTAGGAGCCTGATATGTTGAACTTGCATCTGAGAATGCTCCCTGAACACTCATCCAAGTAAACATTGGTTTTCCTACAATATTTTCTTCTGGAACGAAACCAAAGAACCTAGCATCTAATGAAGCATCTCTATTGTCTCCGATCATCATATAATAATCCTGCTGAATTGTATACTGGTTTGTTTCTTTTCCGTTGATAAAGATTTTCCCGTTTTTATTCTCTAATGTATTATGCTCGTATTTTTTAATAATCCACTGATATTCAGGAAGTGTTTCTTCATTAATAGTAACAACATCTCCTTTTTTAGGAATTTTCAAAGGACCATACCAATCTTGATTCCAAGGTTTGTTGATTGGGAAAATAGATTGAGTTGTGTCTATACTTTTAGTATATGCAGATTTATCAGCATTTAATTTATAAGAAACTGTTGCAGAATCTTTAGGGAAAATGCTTTCCTCCATACTTACCACATTTGGTAAAGTTTTTATTTCTGCAGCCGTTTTATCTGTCAGACCCTGAAATGCATATATAAATCCTTTATCAGTCTGCATTTCTCTTACCGGTAAAAATCCGTACGTATTATATAAAGAAGGAATATCTAGCTGAGATCCTGCGTTTACTGTATAAGCGTGCTGAACTTCCTGATCTCCCAAAACCGTTTCTGGTTTCCCGTTTACAAAAAGTCTTCCTCCTCTCATTTCAAAAGTATCTCCAGCAACAGCCACACATCTTTTTACGTAAGGGTCTTTTCTATCGATTGCTGTGTGTACAGAATCCTGAGGATAGTTGAACACCACCACATCATTTCTCTGAGGCTTGTTGAATTGTAAAATTCTTGAATAGGGTAATTTAATACCTTCTACATAAGATTTCGGATCATCTTTAGGATTTCCTTTTTCTCCGGTGTCCATAATTGTTCCCTGTAAGAAAGGAATTGCAACTGGACGCATTGGAAGTCTGTATCCGTAGCTCCATTTGTTTACGAAAAGGAAGTCACCTACTAAAAGCGTTCTTTCCATAGATCCTGTCGGAATTCCAAAGGGCTGCGTAACAAAAACGTGGATAATAGTTGCGAAAACTACTGCAAAAGTAATAGAACCAATGAACGTATCTTTTTTCTTTGTTCCTTTTTCTTCGTCTGTTAAGAAAACATCATTGGTATCTTCATCTTCTATTTCTACGTCTTTAGAATAGTTTACACTTGCCATGTAAATGAACGGAAGAATTACCGTAAGAAGTTGGTTCTGGAAAAGAGTTTTTCCAAACTTTTTCATTAAATAAATATGAAAAACAGACATCATAATTGGCCCTACAATAGGCAAATATGACAGAACCGCCCACCACTTCGGATGTTTTGTTTCTTTTAGAATAATGAAATAGTTATAAAATGGAATGAAAGCAAATAAAGGGCTATATCCCATTTTCTTAAACAGCTTCCATGTGGAAAGTCCCATCAATACAGATAAAATGAGAACATAAACCGTATACGTTAAAAAGTAATTCATAAAATTTCTGTGCCTAATCTATAATATAAATAATATGTAATGAACAATAGGTCATTGTATTTATTGATCATTTACTATTAGTTAGTTTACAATGATGGGAATTTGTTACAAAATTAAAGACCTAAAACGTCTTTCATTTCAAAATTTCCTTTTTTATCTTTAATCCACTCCGCTGCAACTACTGCTCCTAATGCAAAACCATTTCTGTTGAAAGCGGTATGTTTGATCTCAATTTCATCTACTTCACTTCTGTAGAACACACTGTGAGTTCCCGGAACTTCATCTTCACGAATAGCAAAAATACCTAATTGGTTATCTTTCGTTTCATCCAATTTCCACGCATCAAACTTTGAATTGTGTTTGAAAATTCCTTCTGCAATTGAAATCGCCGTTCCGCTTGGTGCATCTTTTTTGTGAATGTGGTGAATTTCTTCCAATTGGCAAGAATATTCATCTACATTTTTCATGAGATCAGCCAATTTTTCGTTTAAAGCAAAAAATAAGTTTACTCCTAAACTGAAGTTTGAACCGTATAAAAATGCTGTATTATTTTCAACAGATATTTTTTCAATCTCAGCTCTTTTTTCCAGCCATCCTGTTGTACCACAGATTACCGGAACGTTATTTTCCAAACATGCTTTTACATTTTCAAAAGCCACTTCAGGAAGTGAAAATTCAATAACAACATCCGGATTATTAAGATTTTCAGCAGTTGGAGTTTCTTTTAGGCGGGCTACGACTTCGTGACCTCTTTTCTGAGCAATCTCATCGATGATTTTACCCATTTTACCATATCCAACTAATGCTATTCTCATATGTTTTTTATTATTTTAATTATACAACAATCAAAAATTCTGTATAATTTATTAAAATCTATAACTTAAACTCAACCCCGTTTTAGGAGGGGTAATTCCAAATTGATCCTGAATGACTGCAGGTGCAAAAGACAAATCCGGATCATGACGGCTTTCATAAAGATGAGAGTCTACCACGGCATCTACAATATTCAGAATATAAATCAATCCAGTAATTGCAATAGCGTAATCTCTTTGTCTTTTTGCTCTATCCTGTACGTTTCCTAAAGCTGTTTTATCAAGCCAAGGTTTGCTGTCAACAAATTCATTCGGAGTACCATTTAATTTGGCAATATAATATTCACGGTATTTTTTATACTGATTATCATTCCAAATCGCGATTCCTACTCCTGTTCCTACTGCTCCCCATACGATAGGAATCTTCCAGTATTTTTTATTGTAGTACTGACCTAATCCCGGTAAAACGGCAGAATACAATCCTGCTCTTGTCGGATTAAGTTTTACTGTTTTTCTGGTAGGTCCGTTTGCACTTTCTAAATCTTCTACAATTTTCGCTTCAGATTTAACTGTTCTTTTAGGTTGAACAGTGGGCTTTTCTTTAATCACAACAGAATCTACCTTAATAGTATCATTAGGTATTACTTGTGAATAAGCCACTACGAACAGACACAGAAAAAATGTGAAAAATATTTTCTTCATTTATTTTATATGGGATAAAATATACTCCAGTTCATCTTCATTTTTGAAATCCAGAACCAGCTTACCTTTTTTACCATTTCCGGAGGTTTTAATCTCCACTTTTACATCTAATATATCAGATATTGTTTTTTGAACTCTTTTATAATTATTAGAAAGTTCTGCTTTTGCTTTTTTGGCAGCAGGTGATTTTGGATTTTTCAACGCTGTAGCCGCCTGTTCAGCCTGACGAACGTTCAACTTTTCTTTGATAATTAAATCAAATAAGATCTGTTGATGTTCTTCGCTTTCTAAACTAATGATCGCTCTACCGTGTCCTGCAGAAATCTCTCCGCTTCTGATTGCGTTCTGAATATCCGGACTTAATCTTAACAATCTTATTGAGTTGGTAATGGTACTTCTATCCTTTCCTACTCTTTGGCTAAGATTTTCCTGTGTCAAACCAATTTCTTCTAAAAGTCTGTGGTAAGTAAGCGCAATTTCAATGGCATCCAGATCTTCTCTCTGGATATTTTCAACAAGAGCCATTTCCAAAAGCTCCTGATCATTCACCAAACGAATATAGGCAGGAATACTGGTAAGACCTGCAATTTTACTTGCTCTGAAACGTCTTTCCCCAGATATAATTTCGAATCTTTCTCCGTCTTTTCTTAGAGTAATCGGTTGAATAATCCCTAAGTTCTGAATAGACTGAGCAAGTTCATTTAATGCTTTTTCATCAAAATAAGTTCTTGGCTGGGTCGAATTCGGATAAATATCTTCGATAGATACTTCTACAATATTTCCCACAAATTTATCTGCTCCCACATCGGTAGCAGAGTTAATTGTCGCTTTGGATTCTGCACTAAGAATAGCACCTAAACCGCGCCCCATCGCTCTTTTTTTGTCCTTCATATTTTGCTTTTAGCTTTTTGGCTATTTGCTTTTTAATTCTTCACTAATTTTTCGTTCTTCAGCAAAACTTCTTCAGCTAACTGAATATACTGAACTGCTCCTTTACTTTCAGCATCGTAGTTCAGGATACTTTCTCCGAAACTCGGAGCTTCACTTAATCTTACGTTTCTGCTGATAATAGTTTCAAATACCATTTCAGGGAAATGCGAGTTTACTTCTTCTACAACCTGATTAGACAATCTCAATCGGCTGTCATACATCGTCAAAAGAAGTCCTTCAATATCTAAGTCTTTGTTGTGGATTTTCTGAACATTTTTAATCGTGTTCAAAAGCTTTCCTAATCCTTCCAATGCAAAATACTCACACTGAATCGGGATAATCACAGAATCTGCTGCAGTAAGCGCATTTACCGTGATAAGTCCTAAACTCGGAGCACAATCGATAATGATATAATCGTAATCGTTTCTTACGCTTTCCAATGCCTTTTTCAGCATATACTCACGGTTTTCTTTGTCTACCAGCTCAATTTCTGCTGCTACCAAGTCGATATGAGAAGGTACAATATCCAGATTGGGTGTAGCGGTCTGCTTGATACAGCTTCTTGTATCAACACTATGCTCCAATAAATTATATGTAGAATATTGAACGTCTTCAACGCCTAAACCTGAGGTAGCATTCGCCTGAGGATCAGCATCAATGATTAATATTTTCTTTTCCAATACCCCTAATGCTGCCGCTAAATTTACAGCGGTTGTAGTCTTTCCAACACCTCCTTTTTGATTAGCGATACCTATGATTTTTGCCATTCTTAGAACTTTAAGATTCAAAAATACACTTTTTTCTTTGCTCTTAGTGAACAACAAAATCAAAAATAGCGTTAAAATACTGTTAATAAGGTTTTTATCAATAAAAAAAATTATCCACAAAAAAAATTCTTTGTGGATAACTGTTTAGATTTGTTTTCGAGATATTAATTATCAAACTTCATTGATATTGGAAATCTGAAAGAGCTTCTTACAGACTCTCCTTGTTTATTTTTCCCAGGAGTCCATTTTCCTTTTGCTGAGATAGCCTTTATGGTTCTAATGGCCTCATTATTAAAATCTGCATTAGTTCCGTTTGCTTTAACTCCTGAAATTGTTCCGTCAATTTCTACAATAAAAGTAATCGTTGTTCTCATGATATCACCAGACTCGAAATCTGACCCGTCAAAGTTATTCATTACTTTATTTCTGAAAGATTCTATTCCTCCACTAAAATTAGCTTCTGCACTTAGCTCAGTTTCTATTTTATTTTTATCAAATGGTTTCGGAAGTTCCTTTGGAGGGAGAGTATTAATAACAGGTCCTGTACCAATTGTTGTAGATGTAGGAACATATGTTGGTGTTGTAATTTCCTTACCTTCAGAAGTCTGTGTTCCCGAAACGGCATTTATTTTTTCTTCAGGAGTTGCAACTTTTTTCTCGTTAGTAACTATTTTTTTAGGTTCCGGTAATCTATCATCAATTGTTTTAACTTTTTCGGGAGCTATTTGAGGTTTTACCTGAACAGGTGGATGCCTTTCAGGTGTTTCAACGATTTGAATAATTCTTGGAATATCATGTCCATGATCTTCTATAACAACATCTGCTTTAAATGCATTAATCACAAATGGCGTAATAGAAACAGCCGCCAATAAACTTACACCTACAAAAAGTGCTCTAGTTAATATTTTGTCTGATTCATTTCTTAAAACATAGGCTCCGTACTCCTTATTACGGTGCTCAAATAAAACTTCATTAAAACGAAATTCTTGATTTTGGTGTAGGTGTTTCATCACTAAAAAATTTAAACTGTTAAAATTAAAATTATCAGTTTTTCAACTACTGATAATTAATCACCAAACGTCTATCAAAATATTTGCCAAAAAATTATCAACCCAATACCAAACTAAAACAATTTGTAAAAATATTTTAAATTAACTATGTAATAAATACCATAAAGACAGCAGAATAAAAACAAAAAATCCCGCTTAAAAGCGGGATTTTCAATTGAATATCTATCTTAGAATAATTCTTTTCTGATAATGTTCTGGCTTCTTTCCGGACCAACAGAAACTAAGTAAACGTTGATTCCTAAATACTTCTCGATAAACTCGATGTATTCCTGAGCCGTTTGTGGAAGTTCATCGTAGCTTCTTGCTTTTGTGATGTCTTCTTTCCAACCCGGTAAATCTTGATAGATTGGTTCGTAGTTGTATAATTTCTCTGTTGAAGAAGTGAAATAATCGATGATTTTTCCGTCTTCAGTTTTGTAATGCGTAACTACTTTTAGGTTTTCAATTCCTGTAAGAACGTCTAATTTCGTAATTACTAAGTTATTGATACCGTTGATCATACAAGCGTGTTTCAAAGAAACAAGATCTAACCAACCTGTTCTTCTTGGTCTACCTGTCGTAGCTCCGAATTCACCACCGATTTGTCTGATGCTTTCTCCTAATTCATTGTCCAATTCTGAAGGGAAAGGTCCGTTTCCAACTCTTGTACAGTATGCTTTTGCCACACCGATCAAGTTTTGAAGTGATGTTGGCGGAACTCCTGCTCCTGAACAAACCCCTCCTGTAGATGGAGAAGATGAAGTTACGTATGGATAGGTTCCGAAGTCGATATCAAGCATTAAAGCCTGCGCTCCTTCAAATAAAACGTTTTTACCGTCTCTGATCGCTTCATTAAGTTCCAGTTCCGTATCAACGATTCTGTCTTGAAGCTGTTTTCCGATTTCTAAATATTCGTTGTAGATTTCTTCAACGTCTAATGTCGGTTTTCCGTAGTATTTTTCAAAAAGAGAATTCTTAATTTTTAAGTTTTTCTCGATTTTGTCTCTTAAAATTTCAGGATTCAGAAGGTCGATCATTCTAATCCCAACTCTTGCAATTTTGTCTTCATAGCAAGGTCCGATCCCTTTTTTCGTCGTTCCGATCTGCGTTCCTCCGTGCTCTTCTTCACGGTAAGTATCCAAAAGAATGTGGTAAGGCATGATCACATGCGCTCTTCTGCTGATGAAAATGTGGTCAGTTTTCAAGCCTTTGCTTTCGATCTGATTCACCTCCTTAATGAAAGATTTAGGATTTACCACTACTCCGTTTGCAATGATACACTTCCCTTTGCACTGAAGAACTCCCGATGGAAGAAGGTGCAAAACGAATTTCTCTTCACCTACATAAACCGTGTGACCAGCGTTGTCCCCTCCTTGGAAACGTACAACATAATCCGATTTTGCCGATAAAACATCCGTGATTTTTCCTTTACCTTCATCTCCATACTGAAGACCTACAACTACGTAAGTTGACATATTTTTCTTTTATTTTAGATTCATGCAAAATTACTTTTAAAAAATTGGGTGCGCAAATTTGTGGTGAATTTTATTTTTGGGTGGGTGGAAATCATGTGGTTGAGGAATTAAAGTAATTAATTATAAAATAATAAAGTCATGTCGTATAATTTTTTGAAATAAAATTTTGTTTACTTTTGTTTTGTGGAAAAACATGGCCAAATAGAAATAAAGGTTTCTGGAAAAATTGGAAACGTAGATATAAACCCTGATAACTTTGATATCAAGGAAATAGTTTCTATTTTAAACAATGTTGACAATTTATTATATTCTGGAGATAAAAAAAATAGACCCCTAATTTCTTATGATATTAAAGAAGGTTCCGTTAGAAATATTTTTAAAACCGGAATACAATATATATATAGCTTTAATGCTGTATTAGGCTTAATTTCCCAAACTAATACAATTGACTATTTAGATTTAGCAACAGCTAAAGCTATTGAAAGCCTTCAAGATTTAGCAACAAAAAAGGATTTTGCACTTGACATTACTACATCACTTGAAAATTCTAACAACATTCGGATTGACAAATTTTCTGATTTTAAAAGAACTGAAGCAATTTGGGCTGAAGCTGAATTTTATTTTTATGGAAAAATAACAAATGCAGGAGGTAAAGATAAAGCTAATATTCATTTATTGACTGATGAGTATGGAACAGTCAGAATTCAAACTCCAATTTCATTCCTAGAAAAACAAGAAGAAAATATCCTATATAAATCTTTAGGCATTAGAGCTAAAGGAAACCAACATTCCGAAAACGGAGAAATTGACTTTACAAATTTAGAATTCATTGAGTTAATTGATTATAATCCCATTTTTGATGAGAATTATTTGAAAAAATTAAGAGATAAGGCAAAACAATCTTGGCTTTCGAATATTAATCCAGATGAATGGTTAAGACAAATAAGAGGAAGCTATGAAAGTTAATAATGGAGTTTTACTAGATACAAGTTTCTTTATTAGATTTTTAAATGATGCTGATCCATTATTTAAAAATGCTTTAGAATATTATAAATACTTTCTAAGCAATGACGTTAAAATGTATATTTCAACAATTTCAATTGCTGAATATTGTGTTGGAGGATCAATATCAGAACTACCTTTAAGAAATTTAGCTATTCTTCCATTTAATTTGAATCATGCTACTAAAACAGGAGAAATTGCTAAAATAGTTTTCACAAGAAAAGGAAAATTGAAACTTGCTGAAAGAAATATAATTCCAAATGACTCAAAATTATTTTCTCAAGCTGATGTAGAAACAAACATCGTTTATTATTTATCTTCAGATACTGAAAGTATTAAAATTTACAACCTTCTTCAAGATGAAGGACAAAAGCCTAATTTTAATTTTATAGATTTAAATATTCCACCAAATGAATATTTTGGTTATTTAGATTTATAAAATACTTTTAAGTTTTGCTTGAACAAAACCTAAAAGTATAATGATTATAACCCGACCGTTCGCACAACCTCAATCTCCTCCAAAAACACCCCATCATGCGAAATCACCACCAAAGTTCCATGATACTCCTTAATAGAATTCGTCAGAATTTCCACATTTTGGAGGTGTAAATTGTTCGCTGGTTTATCAAATATAATTATATAGTATTCCATATCTTTGATTAGCATCTAAATAAGCTCTTAATGTCAGTATCCCAAACCACAGCCTACCTCTCATCAAAAATAAACAATGAGTCAAAGCTTTTTTACACTCTGTTTTCTCCTGAAACGACAAAAGCAACTCTGCTTATTGTTCACGGCATGCAGGAACACAGCGAAAGATATGCAGAGATTGCAGAATATTTTGCAGCTCATGGGATTGCTGTATTGACATATGATCATTTAGGACATGGAAAATCGATAAAAGAGAAAAAGGATATGGGTTTTTTCCAACTTGAAAAACCTGATGAAAGACTTATTGCAGATTCAGAAATGATGGCTAATCATCTTGCAGAGCAGTTTCCGGATGTTCCGCATTTTATCTTGGGACATTCTATGGGATCCTTTATCACCCGCTGTCTTCTTCAAAAGGCAAGTAACAAATTTTCAGGAGCAATCATTACAGGAACTGGCGGACCTTTATCTGGAATAAATATTTTGATAGCCTATTTATCATTGGCTAATGCTATCTCACCCCGTCATCGTACTTTTTTAAATTCTGTTTTTACAAGTGTCAATAACCGACATTTTAAAAAGGATAAAGATTTCAGTAAAACCAGTTGGCTAAGTATCAATCCTGAAAACAAAAAAGCTTTTGAACAGGATGAGCTTTGCGGAATTCCTTTCACCAATAATGCTTTTTATACTTTATTTACCATTTATAAAAAAGCTACCGCAAGAAACTGGGCTTCTTCTATTGCTAAGTCATTTCCTTTTTTATTCATAAGCGGACAGAATGATCCAATTGGTGATTTTGGTAAAGGAGTGATGCATACTGTCAACAATTTAAAAGCTGATGGTTTTCAAAATGTAGAGGTAAAAATCTATCCCGAAATGCGTCATGAGATTTTAAATGAGAAAATACGAGAAGAAGTCCTGAATGAAATTTATGGCTGGATTTTAAAAAGAAACATCTTTTTAGAAAATAAAACAAAATCCCAGATATAATCATCCAGGATCTTTATTATGATAATTTTAGGCTCTTAAAGGCCGTTCTTACTTTCCTTTTGAATATAAGCACCATCCTCTAAACTAGTTTTACTTCCCGATCTATCTTAATCTCCTCCAAAAACACTTCATCATGCGAAATCACCACCAAAGTTCCATGATAATCCTTAATAGAATTCGTGAGAATTTCCACATTTTGAAGGTCTAAATTATTCGTCGGTTCATCGAGTATCATCATATGGGGAGCTTTATTGCTGATTGAAAGTCCGCACAGTAGCAATCGCAATCGTTCTCCACCACTCAGAACATCGCATTTTTTGTCCCAGGTTTCCTTTCCGAATAAAAATCTTGACAATAAGGTTTTCACTTCAGATTCCTGTAATGCATTGTCGTTGAATTGTTGAGCAAAATCATAAATCGTTGCCTGTTTATCAATCAAAGAATATTCCTGATCAATATAAATCGGCTGAAAATCCGACCTCGAAATTGTTCCGACAGAAGGCTGTAAATCTCCTAACAACAGCTTTATTAAAGTTGTTTTTCCTGAACCATTTGAACCTTTAATCGAAATTCTGTCACCACTTCGGATTTCAAGATTGAAGTTTTCTTTCCAAAGATTTTCTTCATCATACTTAAAATTAATTTCCTCCGCCGAAATCAAAATTTTCCCCGAATGTAAATTCGAATCATTAAAATTCACTTTCATCTGATCCGCATGTCTTACCGACGAACGCAAATCCCGCAAATCACCGGAAATATCATTGATTTTCTCAGCATGAACAGACTTTAATTTTGAAGAATTTTTCTCGGCATTATTCCGTAATGTATTCATCATAATTCTCGCGACACCCGATTTTTCCTGCTTACCTTTTCCTCGCGCATCGAGTTTTTGCTTTCGTTCGATCGTTTCTCGTTCCTTTTCTTTCGCTTTTTTCAGCGCCCGTTCTTTAGAATGAATATCGTTTTGCAAAGATTCATTTTCAATCTCTTTTTGCTCGGCATAAAAGTCATAATTTCCTCCATACGCTGAAATTCCCTGATTACTCAGTTCAAAAATTGTATCGACCAAATTCAGCAAAGTACGATCATGACTGACAATCACAACGGTTGAAATCGTTTTTTCAATAAAATCATACAAGAGATTTCTACCTTCCGGATCGAGATGATTCGTCGGTTCGTCCAGTAAAATAATTTCAGGCTGGTTGATTTGAATTCCTGCAAGAAAAACTTTTGTTTTTTGTCCGCCACTCAGACTTTTTAATTTTTGGTTTAAATCTAAATTTTCGAGTTTCCAGTATTGTAACGCCTGTTGACAACGTTCTTCGATGTCCCAATCGTCATTCAATGTTTCAAAATAAATTTCATCCACTTCCCCACTCGTAATTTTTTGAAGAGATTCTAGTTTTTTATCAATTTTCAAACATTCGGCAATCGTTAAATCATTAAAATTGCCAAACATCTGTGGAACATAAAACAAATCACCTTGAATATTAATATTACCTTCCAAAGGTTCAATTTCATTCGTCATGATTTTCAGTAAGGTAGATTTTCCCATGCCGTTACTTCCGACCAAAGCCGATTTTGAGTGAGTTTGTATCGTTAAGTTGATAGAATTAAATAGCAGATTTCCCGCTGGAAACCCAAAGGATATATTGTGTAAAAAAAACATAATTTCTTTCTGTAATTAAAATTAAAACTGCAATAACTTTGGTTGTTATTGTTTATAAAATCTGAAAGAAATTGTATCCTACATCCTGATATTTTGGGTTTTGTGAATTGCAAAGATAGGGAAATTTATTTTTTGAAGCTTTTTCCCGCTTTCCGTTACAATCTTTTTTTCAAAAAGGATTTTCTCTACAATCGGGGCTAGGATTTTAGTAATTCTTTTCAAAGTTTGAGATCATTGCAAAGTTTGTCATTCCGTGGGAATCTCGACTTATTATTAGAAACATAATTATTATAAATCTGTGTTTAGATTCCTACGGAATGATAAACTCCATGAAAGTTGTGATATAAAAAAATTGAAAATAAAACCACCCCGTCAAAAATTTCTTTGAAATTTTCGCCACCCCTCCAAAGGATGGGAATTTTAGCAACGTTGTCATTGCGAGGAACGAAGTGACGAAACAATCTCATAAAATTATTCCAAAGAATATTTTAGAATAGATTTTTCGCTACGCATCGGCAAGAATAACACAGAGGACGACAGTTATAGAGATATTTTGAAAATATTTATGGAGATTCATATTTAAACAACAACACAGATTATCAAAGTCTTAAATCCAATAAAATATTTTCATCAAAAATCCGTAACTTTGCAGCCTACTAAAAATTTTTATGGAGAGTATTAAAGTTCACGACAAAACTTTTGTTCCTTATTTGAAGGATGCCGAGATTCAGGAGATTGTAAAAGCTACGGCTTTAAAAATTTATGAAGATTATAAGGATGAAGTTCCTGTTTTTATTGGGGTTTTGAACGGAGTAATCATGTTCTTTTCAGACCTTTTGAAACATTATCCGGGAGAATGTGAAATTGCTTTCATCCAAATGAGTTCTTATGTAGGAACTGAGTCTACAGGAATTGTTTACCAGAAAATGGAATTAACGAAAGACGTAAAAGACCGTCATATTATTCTTGTAGAAGATATTGTAGACACTGGAAATACTGTTGAAAGTCTTTTCAAATATTTTAAGGAAACTCAGCGTCCGAAATCTGTAAAACTAGCTTCTTTCCTATTGAAACCGGAAGTGTATAAGAAAGATTTCAAACTGGATTATATTGGAAAAGAGATTCCAAACAAATTTGTTTTAGGCTACGGATTGGATTACGATGAATTAGGTAGAAACTTATCGAATTTATACCAATTAGAAGACGGACAAATCAACCATTAAACGCTGTTGGCTATTAGCTGATAGCTTTTAGCTTAAAAAGTAAAATAAAGAAATACATTTAATAATAACTTAAAAAAGCTGAAAGCAAACTCAAATGCTGATTGCCTAAGCGAAACAACATTATGATAAACATTGTTCTGTTCGGCCCTCCAGGAAGTGGAAAAGGAACTCAAGCTCAAAACTTAATCGAGAAATTCAATTTAAAGCAAATCTCAACAGGTGATCTTTTCAGATTCAACATGAAAAATGATACTGAACTTGGGAAACTAGCAAAATCTTACATCGATAAAGGAGAATTGGTTCCGGATCAGGTAACAACAGATATGCTGATTGACGAAATCAGAAAACCGACCGATGCTGCAGGATTTATTTTCGACGGATATCCAAGAACTGCTGTTCAGACAGAGGCTTTGGAAAAAATCGTAAAAGAGGAATTAAATGATGAGATAGACGTTTGTCTTTCTTTGGTAGTGGAAGATACTATTTTGGTTGAAAGACTATTAAAAAGAGGAGAAATCAGCGGAAGATCTGATGACAGCAATGTAGAAATCATTGAAAACAGAATAAAAGAATACTACGCAAAAACAGCTGAAGTAGCCGAGCTTTACAAACAACAAGGTAAGTATGTAGAGATCAACGGTGTTGGAGACATCAACGAAATCTCTGAAAAGCTTTTCGCTGAAGTAGAAAAAGTAAAATAGTTAAAAGTTATGGGTGATGAGTTATAAGTTTTTAAAATTCATACTCATAATTCATAACTCATAACTCATAATTATAAGAAATGTCAAATTTTGTAGATTACGTAAAGATTCATTGTAAAAGCGGTCATGGAGGTGCAGGTTCTGCGCATCTTCGCCGTGAAAAGTATATTCCTAAAGGTGGTCCCGATGGTGGAGACGGAGGTCGTGGAGGACACATCATTATGAAAGGAAATGGCAATGAATGGACTTTACTGCCCCTTCGTTATACCCGTCACGTAAAAGCTGAACGTGGTGAAAACGGAGGTAAAAACCAATTAACAGGAGCTTACGGAGCAGATGTTTACATCGAAGTTCCCATCGGGACTATCGCTAAAAATGAAGACGGTGAAATCATCGGTGAAATTATGGAAGATGGTCAGGAAATCATCCTGATGGAAGGAGGAATGGGTGGAAAAGGAAATGAGTATTTCAAATCTTCTACCAACCAAACGCCTAGATTTGCACAACCGGGAATGGACGGACAGGAAGGTTATGTCGTTTTCGAACTTAAAATTTTAGCTGATGTAGGTCTTGTTGGTTTCCCTAATGCTGGAAAATCTACTTTATTAGCGTCTGTTTCTGCTGCAAAACCAAAAATTGCCAATTACGCATTTACCACTTTAACTCCAAACCTAGGAATCGTTGATTACAGAAATTATAAATCTTTTGTAATGGCAGATATTCCGGGAATTATTGAAGGCGCCGCAGAAGGTAAAGGTTTAGGACACAGATTCTTAAGACATATTGAAAGAAATTCAATTCTATTATTTTTAATTCCTGCGGATTCTGAAGATCATTTCCAGGAGTTTAAAATTTTGGAAAACGAGCTGAAAGAATATAATCCTGAATTATTGGATAAAGATTTTATCGTTTCTGTTTCAAAGGCCGATCTTTTGGATGATGAACTGAAAAAAGAAATCTCTGCCGAATTCCCTGAAAATAAACAGCCTTTGTTTTTCTCAGGAGTTACAGGTGAAGGTCTTGTGGAATTAAAGGATGCGATCTGGAAACAATTGCATGGATAGAAAACCAGATACTTAAATAAAATACAAAAGGAGAAACAGTATGTTTCTCCTTTTTTACTCTAAAATTTAAAGTGAATTTATTTTTTAATAAATTTCTTAGTGGTTCTTCCTTCTTTTGTTTCAATAGTAATGATATAAGATCCTGCAGGAAGATTTCTTACATCTACTTTATTATCACGAAGAGTTACATTCATATTTTTCCCTGAAATATCATTAACATTTACATTTTCTACTTTCAAATCAGTTTTAATTGTAAGAAGATCAGAAACAGGATTAGGATAGATGTCTATATTTTTCATCTGTAATCTTTGTTTTCTTTCCTCTTGATCCAACATTAAAACCATTCTTTTTTGATTAGGATTTGACTGTTTAAGCATCGTTCTGTGACCTTCTAAATCTAATGACGGAATTAACTGAGGTAATCCTGATTCAGTATTTCCTGTACCGCCTAAATATATTGCATTCAGATCATATCCAATACCCGGTCCAAATACATCTGGCTTTAGTATCTGAGCTAAATACAATTGAAAATTCTTGCTGAAATAAATATCATCTTTTGCATTTCTCTGGATAGCCATACCCGTACCTGAAGAATAAGGCTGAGGATTATCATAGACCATCATATAATTAACTGATGTACCAAATGAATTATTTAAATCAACAGCATAAAGGTCATGAGCTCCTAAAAAAAGTACAGAAGCATCTCTATTAAACTCAGCCGAATAGGTTCTTAATGCATTTGCTTCCAGATAAAAATCTGGAGCAATCTCACCTGTTGCAGCGTTAAAAGAATATACCTGGTTGGTAAAATAATTATCCGGCAAAGTGAAGCCGGCATAAGTATCTGCCCATGGAGAAATACATATATAATGGGTATAATTACTATAATAAACTTTTGGAGAGGCTTTTATAGCATAATGATTACCACTTATCGGGAGATTAAGATTACTGATCACAGGATTTCCATTATCAAAGCCATTAGCATCAAGACGATAAGCAAATAACCTTTTATCATTCGGAATTAATACCCAATATGAAACTCCATCTGTATTAGGAACAATAGTTATCGCTTCAGAAGTAAACAGATTACCTGCATCATCCAACACAGGAATTTGCTTAAATCGGTATAATACTTCTCCAAGAGGGTTTCCATTAGTCCCAATATTCCCCAGACTCATATCAACAATTGAATAATTGATTCGATAAGTAGATGTTACAATACCACCTACTCCAGTTGTAAATACATAATACTGGTTATCATTTGCTGGA
Organism: Chryseobacterium taiwanense; assembly: GCF_000813825.1. GTDB lineage: Bacteria > Bacteroidota > Bacteroidia > Flavobacteriales > Weeksellaceae > Chryseobacterium > Chryseobacterium taiwanense. Next base: position 156,969 of record NZ_JWTA01000002.1, on the reverse strand, counting down.
TTTTTCACAATCGCAAGTTGTTGAGCCGTATCCATATAGGAAACCAGATTTCCATTAGTCATTATCTGATTATCCCTGTTCCAGATACTTTCAGGACTCATATAAAAAAGTAGATTTCCATTGCTATCACTTACAGAACCACAAGCTTCCATAGTTTCCATAGCACTGTTAGTTATAGCTGCAGGCGTAGAATTCGAAAAGTTGACTGCCGCTTTATTTCCAAAATACCAATTATCGTTTTCTCCTTGAGCAAAAAGCAGACTTGTTCCTAAGTTTAAAAAAAGGAATAAAAAAATATTTTTTGTGTTCATAAATTTTTCATTTTTAATTACTGATTATTAAGTTTTTTCTAATTAAACTCACATTGAGCATTTACATATACATCTGAGAAGACAGAGAAATTCCGGAAGGAATGAAGGTTTGTATTGGAACAGCAGAATGCCTCCAATGAAGTAATGGTTTCTTTCATAAAATACTGTTAATTTGATTGCCTCAAAAATAGCTTTAGTCGTATTATTATAATTACATAATTTTTACTATTTATTACATAATTATTTCACATAATGAAGAATTGATTATTTATTAATAAATTAAAAACAATTTCTCTCATTTAATTTTTTGGAACAATTCTTGAAAGAAAACTTTTTAAATTTTAAACTATGAAATATTTATTCACCTTTCTCACTGCAGCATTACTTTTGTTCTCATGCACAGCTCAAAAAAACACTTCAAAATATTCAACTATAGAATATGAAGCAGGTGCATGTTTTGGATCTTGTCCTATATTTAAAATCACCATAAACCCTGATCGAACAGCAGTGTTGGAAGCGGAACATTTTAATTTTTCTAAAGAGTTTTCAAAAGCTGAGTTTTCAAAACCAAGAGAAGGAACTTTTAAAGCGACTATCAAAGAAGAGGATTATAAAAAACTCACAGTATTACTTGACAATTTAGATGTAAAAAATCTTGATGATAAATATGGAAACAGAAATGTAACTGATATGGCAACTTCATACCTTAGAGTAAATTTCGCAGATGGAGCTTCTAAACAAGTAGAAGACTATGGGAAGAAAGGAACTGAAAAACTCATTGAAGTGTACAAGTTTTTTGAAGATCTGAGACACAACCAACAATGGACAAAAGTGAAATAACCCACTTAAAAATATTTAAGCTACCTTTGCAAAATATAATTCCTTCATTTTGAAGGAATTTTTATTTAAACTAAAAATAATTCATTTGAATTTTACAGATCTAAATTTAATAGAACCTATTGCAAAAGCAATTGAGGAACAAGGATATACCAACCCTACTCCGATTCAGGAAAGATCAATTCCTGAAATATTGAAGGGGAGAGATTTTTTGGGATGCGCACAAACGGGAACAGGAAAAACAGCGGCTTTTTCTATTCCAATTTTACAAAATTTAACCAAAAAAGATTTACGAAATAATAAAAGTATAAAAGCGTTAATTCTTACTCCCACAAGAGAATTGGCAATCCAAATCGAGGAAAATATCAAAGCGTACGGAAAACATCTTCCATTGAAGCATTTGGTGATTTTCGGAGGGGTAAAACAAGGAAATCAGGAAGCAGCCTTGAGAAAAGGCGTTGATATTTTAGTAGCCACTCCGGGAAGATTATTAGATTTTATCGCTCAGGGAATCATCAGCTTAAAAAATCTTGAAATTTTCGTTTTAGACGAAGCTGACAGAATGCTTGATATGGGTTTTGTACATGATGTAAAGAGAATTATTAAACTTTTGCCACCAAGAAGACAGACTTTATTTTTCTCTGCAACCATGCCTTCTGAAATTCAGAAGTTGGCAGATTCTATCTTGAACAATCCTGTAAAAGTGGAAGTTACACCAGTTTCTTCAACAGCAGAAACGATCAAACAATCTGTTTACTTTGTTGAAAAAGAGAACAAATTAAATCTTTTAACACACATTTTAAAGAACGATATTTCCGATTCTGTGCTGGTTTTTGCAAGAACTAAACATGGTGCAGATAAAATCGCGAGAAAACTTCAAGGTGACAATATTACGACTGAAGCTATTCATGGAAATAAGTCTCAAAATGCCCGTCAAAATGCTTTAAATAATTTCAAGTCCGGAAAAACCAGAGTCTTGATTGCAACCGATATTGCTGCAAGAGGAATTGATATTGACGAACTGAAATATGTAGTGAATTTCGAGCTTTCTGACGTTTCCGAGACCTATGTTCACAGAATCGGAAGAACAGGAAGAGCGGGTGCAGAAGGAACTTCTATTTCGTTTGTAGATGGTTTGGATTTACTAAATCTAAAAAATACTGAAAAATTGATTGGAATGAAAATCCCGATTGTAAAGGATCACCCATTCCATACAGATAATTTGGTTGCCCAGAAGAGAGATTCGAATAATAAACCGGTTGCAGCAGGAAGTGGAAGACCACAAAATTCTAACAATTCTTCTTCAAGACCTAATAAAAACAAGAAGAAACCAAGCTCTCCGACTGCTTCAGTAGGATTTAAAAAGCCTAAGAATAAGAATTTCACCAGAAAGAAATAAATAAAAAGCCTTCCAAATTGGAAGGCTTTTTTATGTATATAATTAAATTTCTGATTCAATTTTTGCTTTCCTATCTAAAAGAAAACATGAGCTGATAATACAAAATGGCAATGCAGCTGCTAAATAGGTAATATTAAAAAAATTGTAACTGCTTCCTCGGATTCCCTGTTCAATAAGATGAGCTCCCATTAAACAGAAAATAATAATGGTCGATAAATAAAAAATCTGTTGAATATTCTTTACATACAAAGAAAAAATGACTGTTAAAACAAGGAAAAACAATACGACAAAAGTATTTGACTGACCTTGCATCTGCAGTGGATTATACTGCAATATATACTCAAAATCTTCAGCCGGTAAAAGAACAGATAGTAGCAAAGCTCCCGCAACTATTAAAAAAGTGACAGAAAATTTGATCTTATTCTCCCAATTGGTATCGAGAAAAGGTTTAAATAAAAATAATATTAGGGGAATAACAACAACACTTCTTGTAAGGCATATGATACCTAAGATCACTCCTAATAAAATAGGTTTTTTAAAATAATCTCCCTCAAACTTCCTATGCCAAAATATGATAACAGCTGAAGTAATAATAAATGAAGAAATAAAATCACTTTTGCAGACAGCTTCATAAATAAATGATAAAGAAGCTACTAACAGCAAAATTCCAAAAAACCGGATATTATTATTATTTTTGAATTCTTTAATGATAGCAAAACTGAATAACACCAAACTTGCAGCCTGCATATATCCCACATTTCCTAAAAACTTAAAAACGACTAATAACAGAAGCTGTCCGGGCAAATACGAAGGAATATTTCCCATGAAATTTTTAGTAGCATAAATATATTTCCCATGCAGCCAATAATCTAAGGAATACTCTATCGTCTGCCATCTATCAATCTTTAGCTGAAAAGGATCTTTAACCAAATGTGATAGTACCACATAAAAAATCCCACTAAAAAGAATGAATAAATAAATAATTCGTTTAGTTATTTTGAACCTTTTAATAAAGAAATTATAGCCTTCAAAAATTAGAAGGTGAAAAACACAAAACAGTACTATTAAAATTAACACAGGAACTTTATCCTGTCTTATTCCATATTTAATCAAAAATAAAGCATTAATAATAAAATATATAAAGAACATTATATATTTCATTGTCGTTTCTTTTTCAAAAAAATCAAATACTTTATTAATCATTCACTTTCTATTTATTGAATAATTTTTTCGCGTTCTCGGTAGTAATCCTGTCAATCTCAGAAAAATCTACTTTATAAATATCCACTAATTTTCCGGCAACCAGATCAAGATATGAACTTTCATTTCTCTTTCCTCGGTGCGGAACCGGTGCTAAGTACGGAGAATCTGTTTCCAGAACAATTTTATTTAAAGGAATTTCACTCAAAAATTGATCAATTTTGCCATTCTTAAATGTTACGACTCCACCAATTCCTAAAATAAAGTTTAGATCAATAGCATGTTTTGCCTGTTCCAGATTCCCTGAGAAACAATGGAAAATCCCTCTCAATTTTGGATGCTTTTTTCTTTCCAATACCTCAAAAGTCTCATCAAAACTTTCTCTGGTATGAATAACAATCGGCAAATCCATTTCGATGGCCCAGTCAATTTGCTGTTCAAAAGCTTTTACCTGAATATCCAAAGTCGTTTTATCCCAATACAAGTCGATTCCAATCTCTCCGATGGCTGGAAAAGCTCTCTGATCAAGATAATTTTTTACAATCTCAAGTTCTTTTTCCCAAGATTCCGGTTTTACATAACAAGGATGTAATCCCATCATGGAAAAAATCTTGTTAGGATATTCCGCTTCCAACTGAAGCATTTTTTCATGCGATTCAGAATCTATTGCAGGAAGATAAAATTCAGTAATTCCTTTATCTATAGCTCTCTGAATGGCTTCTTTTCTGTCTTCATCAAATTCTTCTGCGTATAAATGTGTATGTGTATCAATCATTGTTTTTAAAATTTTAATAGATCTTCATAAGGATTTTCAAGCCCCATCAACATTCCGAAAGCGGGTTCCGTTTTGATTCCTTTTTTCTTTAATTCTATTATTTTTTGTCTAAATTCTTCTCCTTTCTCCTGTATTATTTTGTGTTCAGCAATCATATGACGGTAAGCATTTTGCTCAATGGTCGGTTTATTTTGTCCGAAAATTTCGATGGGAAATTCTTCTAATATAAAATTCAAAATAATACATTTTTCTCCCTTAATAATAGGAGTCTCAACCTTTACATCAATTTCGTTGGGAATTAATTTATTAAAAGTCATTTCTTCAAGAAAATCCTCTTCAAACCTTAAATCGACTTCACAAATAATATCCAAATCACTTCCTTCAATATCAATTTCAATAGGAATTGTTCCGGCTAAAAGTGGTGAATAATTACTTAACTTTTCGAATATTTTATACTTTAAAAGAACTTCATAAGCTCTTTTTTGTCTCTCATTTCCTTCTTTTAAATAATCGATGGCGGTGAAATCAATCATTGGGAAAGATTTGATGTTTCACTTTTTCTCTTTGGATTTCAATTCTCTGGTTTAATTTTTCTTTAAACTCAATATATTTAGGATCTTTTTCGTCATCTGTTCTGTGCTCCAACGCTTTACAAATCTTAAAATTTTCTTTGATAAAGTGTTTCGCTTTTTCAGAGAAATAAGCTCCGCCGAATTTTTCAAAAATATAATTAACCGCCTGATTGTTAGGATGAATCATATCTTCTTTATAAAAACGGTAATCACGAAGATCATCCATTAAAATTTCATAAACAGGAAGATAATGACAGTTATCAAATTGCGGAATTATTTCGTGAATTGCCGAGATCAATTTTGATTTACTCAACTGATTTTCAACCATTCCATCTTTGGTATGACGAACCGGAGAAACGGTAAACAAAATCTGAACATCATCTTTACAGATATCATTTAAATTTAAAACGGTATGGTGAATAGAATCCGTAATTTCCTGATGGGTAAGTAATCTTTTTTCAAAGAATTTTTGCGGAATTTTATGGCAATTGGCTACCAGTTTTTGTTTCGGAAGAAACTCATAAATAAATGAGGTTCCGTACGTGATGATAATCCAGTTGGAATTCTGAAGAAAAGAATTTCCTTCTTCAATTTTATTATTGATTTTATTCAGTGTCTGATGAATATATCTCTTATCGAAACTTGTATGATGATCTAAAGAGATAAATTCGTCGTTAAAAGTAATTAATTCCTCTTCTTCATAAAATCCGGCATCATGTAATCTTTTGATGGCGTAATTAATCGAAAAGGGGTTAAAAATAGTTCCAAATGGATTGTTGATCGTCTGTAATTGACCTTGAGCAAGCAAATCTGACATTTCGGAAGCAAAACAGGAACCTATTGAAAATATTTTATCTTCAACCTCGATCTTCTTCTTCGATTCTTTAATATCAACTTCTGTCCTGAATTTCATTCACTACATTTGAAAATTTGAGAATGTGCCAATTTGAAAATTAAAAACGTCTACTCTTTTCATTTTCAAATTTTCAAATTGACTAATTATCAAATTATGATTCTCTTCTCAATAAATAATTTGCCAGTTCAGCAAACGGCTTTTTCTTTTCTTCCGGAATATCGATTTTCTGAAGATAGCTTTGTCCGATTTCGTTATGCTTTTCAATCAAACGCAATGCTTTTTCGTCCACTTTTGTTCTTCTGAAAATCTTTTCTACTCCGTATACTTTATCAATATTATCGGTCTTTTTAGAATACCAGTAATCAAGCTCCTTTCTTTCTTCTTCTGTTGCGTGTTCTCTCGCCATTAGATAAAGAACCGTCTTTTTATTTTCGTAAATATCTCCGGCATGTTTTTTACCAAACTGCGCCTGATCTCCGAATACATCCAAATAATCATCCATGATCTGGAATGCGATTCCTATGTGTTTTCCGAAATTGAAAATCGCTTTAGCATCTTTAAAATTAGCTTTTGCGATCATGGCTCCGATTTCGAATGAAGAAGCACTTAAAACTCCTGTTTTATAAGTAATCATTCTGATGTAATCATCAAAAGTTACATTCTCCTGAGTTTCAAAATTGATGTCATATTGCTGACCTTCGCATAAAAGTAAACCAGTGTGGGTAAAGATTCTGACACAAGCTTTGAAAATTTCAGGTTCAAGGTCTTCGAAAAACTTATATGCCTTCAACATCAATCCGTCTCCTGAAAGAATTCCCGTATTAATTCCATGCAACGTATGAATGGTAGGTTTATTTCTTCTCAAAGGAGCTTCATCCATAATATCATCATGAATCAGCGTGAAGTTATGGAAAAACTCGATTGCCAAAGCAGGCTTAATTGCTTCTTTCAAATCACCTCCAAATAGATCACACGCCATTAATACCATAATCGGACGAAGACGTTTTCCACCATGTGAAATGATGTAGTTCATCGGGTCATATAATTCTGCAGGCTTATCTTTGAAAGTATACTTTTGAATAGCATCAGCAACAAGCTGTTGGTATCTGTCTAAAAATTCCATAAATTCTAATAGTTTGAACAAAAATACGATTTTTCAGGGCTTTATAAAACAAAAAACTTTGCCCAAATGAGCAAAGTTTAATTATATTTTTAAATCTTTAATCTAAGATAAACATGTTACCACCAGATAAGTAATTCCGGCAACAATTGCCGAGATTGGAATGGTTAACACCCAAGCCCAAAGTAAGCTTACCGTAATTCCCCATCTTACAGCAGAAATTCTTTTCGTTAATCCTACCCCGATGATAGATCCTGTAATCGTATGTGTTGTAGAAACAGGAATACCAAAGTGATCTGTAATGAATAACGTAATGGCACCTGCAGTTTCAGCACTTACTCCTTCTAGAGAAGTTACTTTCGTAATTTTAGTACCCATTGTTTTGATGATCTTCCAACCACCACTCATTGTTCCTAAAGCAATCGCGATGAACGAAACCAACGGAACCCAGATATAATGAGAAGCAAAATAATCGAAACGGTCAGCAGAAGCAATATTTAAATATTGAGCATCCTGAAGCATATTTACGTGATAATAAATCACTGCTGCCCCAATAATACCCATTACTTTCTGAGCATCATTTAATCCGTGTCCTAAGCTGAACAACGCTGAAGATGCCAACTGTAATCTCTTGAAAGATTTATCTGCTTTATGTGGGTTTGATCTTTTATAAAGGTGAACGATAATTAAAGTAATAATGATCGAAATAATCATCCCGATAATCGGCGCCATGAAAATGAATAAGAAAATAGGGATTACTTTATCAAATTTCACAACACTCTGATGCGTAACCTGACTAAAAGCTTCTTTAATAGTATCCCACATTCCTAAATCTGGTTGTGCAGCCGCAACAGCATGATAATCCATCATAAAAGCATGCATTAAAGCTGCTCCAAGGAAACCACCAATTAATGTATGTGAAGATGAAGAAGGAATACCAAACCACCAAGTTAAAAGGTTCCAGGCGATTGCCGCAACAAGACCTGAAAAGATAACTTCAAGGGTGATAAAATTCTCATTAACTGTTTTGGCAATTGTATTACCAATCTTAAATTCTCCAATGATATAAGCAGCGATAAAGAAAGCCGCAAAGTTCCAAAGTGCTGCCCAAAGTACAGCCTGGAAGGGAGTTAAAACTTTTGTAGAAACAATAGTCGCAATTGAATTGGCAGCATCATGAAAACCATTGATGTAATCGAAGATTAAAGCCAACGCAATAATAACTATAAGTAAAATCGGAAATTCCATTGTTTAATTATAATTATTAATTAAGCGTATTTAATCATGATGTTCTCAATCGTGTTGGCAACATCTTCTGCTTTATCAGTTACGATTTCAAGATAATTAAGTACAGATGAAACTTTGATAATATTGATTGCATCGTTTGTTTCGAACAATTCTACCATAGAATTTGACAACAAATCATCAGCAATGTTTTCAATAGAGTTTACTTTGATACAAGCTTCTTTTACCTGCTCCATATTTTTGAACCCTTTAAGGTTTTTCATCGCATTCTGAATTTCAAGACATGCTTTGTGGATCAGTAAAGAGAAATCTGAATACGCCTTCATTTCCGGCGACTTGTAAAGGAAAATATATTTTGTAGAAGCGTAGATATAATCTGCGATATCGTCTAATCCTGTTGCTAACGTGTGGATGTCTTCTCTATCGAATGGCGTAATGAAGTTTTTCCCCAATTCTACGAAGATCTCGTGAGTAAGCTCATCATTTTTGTGTTCATAATCGCTCATCTTTTTCAACATAGAATCGTCGTTAAGATCGAAGTCTTTGATTCCGTGGTTGAATTCCTCAGACATTGCTACAAGGTTTTCTGTTACTTTTTCGAAAAGCACAAAGAAGATTTTATCTTTTGGTTGAAAAGCGTGGAAAATATTACCAATTCCCATTTTTAAGTTTTTATAATTCGTGTGCAAATTTCTTAAAAAACCGCCTTACCTGAAAGAGTATAACATTAAGTTTTGTTAACATTGGGTTAACATATAATTATCAAATAAAAAAACCGGCTTGTAGCCGGTTCCTATATTATTTTTAGGTGATTAGTTAGCTTCTTCAGCTCTCATATCTTTACCTCTAAATTTCATGCTCGAAATATTATTCAAAAGATCTCCTTTGAACGATTTTTCAACTTCAAAGAAAGAGAATTTCTCTAAAATTTCAATATCTCCGATTTCAGCTCTTTTTTTGCTTTTTCCGTTCGATGTTGCTTTGTTGATGATATCCAACACATCCAATTTCTTCAATTGATCTTTTTTACCCAAATTGAAGAAGAATCTTACCATGTTTTCATCTCTTCTTCTTGGCTTCCCTCCACGTTCACCACGGTCTCTTCCTCTGTCATTTCTATCTCCTCTGTCGCGGTCTCTTCCTCTGTCTCTGTCACGGTCTCTTCTAGATCCTCTGTCATCGTCTCTGTTGTTCAGCTTCTGCTCAATAAGATCATGTCTGTCTTTGTAATAAAGAGCAAGATCTTTCAACTGGAACTGAAGTAACTTGTGAACCAATTCTTCTTTTGTGAATGCCGATAAATCAGGGATTAAAGCATCATCAAATTCAAAGAAATCTTCGTGTACTTCAAAAAGACTTTCAAAAACGCCACCAACCTGAGCTTTGATCACTTCTTCTCCCGTAGGAATTTTAGCTTCATTGATCTCAATTTTGGTAACTGATTTTATTTGTTTTAGTTTTCTGCTTTCTTCAGGCTTAATTAAAGTAATTGAAACCCCGTCTTTTCCTGCTCTACCCGTTCTACCACTTCTGTGAACGAATACTTCCGGATCATCAGGTAAAGAGTAATGAATAACGTGAGTCAGTGAATTCACATCCAAACCTCTAGCTGCAACATCTGTTGCTACCAAGATATCGATATTCTTCAATCTGAACTTCTTCATTACCGTATCTCTCTGCGCCTGAGAAAGGTCACCATGAAGTGCATCTGCTGCATATCCGTTCTGCATTAAGAAATCAGCAACTTCCTGGGTTTCCATTCTTGTTCTACAGAAGATAATTGAATACTGATTCGGGTTTGAATCAATTAATCTTTTAAGAGCTTCTTTTTTCTGACGGTAACCAGCTACATAATATTCGTGCTTGATGTTCTTCTTAACTTCGTTAATAGAACCAACAGAAATTCTGTGAGGTTTTGTCAAATAATTTTTAGAAATTCTCTCTACTTCTTTGCTCATCGTCGCCGAGAATAAGAAAGTTTGTTTTGTTTCAGGAGTTTCGCTCAAAATTGTTTCCAATTCGTCTTTGAAACCCATTGAAAGCATTTCATCAGCTTCGTCTAAAACCAACCAATGAATTGCAGAAAAATCTAATGCTTTTCTGTTAATTAAGTCGATCACTCTTCCCGGAGTTCCTACAATGATTTGTGGCTTATCCTTCAAAGATCTGATCTGTTCCATAATACTACTTCCACCATAAACCGCAGTAGTTTTGATGTCTTTCATATATTTAGAATAATTCTTTATGTCTTTTGTAATCTGAAGACATAATTCTCGTGTCGGACAAAGCACCAATAATTGGATTTTGCGACTCGTATCGTCAATCATATCCAAAATCGGAAGCGAAAATGCTGCTGTTTTGCCTGTCCCCGTCTGCGCAAGTGCGATCAAGTCGCGAATATCTGAAAGAATAAAAGGGATAGTCTGTTTTTGGATTTCTGTCGGGCTTTCGTAGCCCAGTTCGCCAATTGCCTTAAGAATGTCAGGACTTAAATTGGTTTCCGTAAATAAATTCATTAAATATTTATAAAATTTTTGCAAAGATACAATAAATTTTTGACTTGTTTTTGAACAAAGTGTTAAATAAGTAAACTTAAATTCAGAATCCTTTAACATTTTTTTATTTTTTAGAAAATTTACCGCAAAAAAACAGACCCTGTGTTAAAAACCTGTCAAACATCATTTTTTTTTATTAAATTCGAATTGATTTTTCTGTGTTATCTATGAATCTTCAAAAAAAATAAGCTATGACATGCAAATTTTTCTTTTTGATCCTTCTCCTCAAAACGCTCGGAATATTCGCACAAACTAATAACTATCCACCTAGCTGGACACTTGAAAACTGCATTGAATACGCAAAAGAGAATAATATTTCTATTAATTCTTTAAAGCTTTCAAAAAATTCAGCAGAACAGGATCTTCTTCAGGCTAAAGAAGCAAAATATCCTAATCTTAGCGGAAGTGTTTCTCAGGGTTTGTTTGCCGTAAACGGAAATGATGGGCTTCATGTAAATGGTGCACAATCTCAAAGCATCGGAGCCAATTCATCCATGACTTTATACCATGCCGGTTATATCAGAAATAATGAATCTTCAAAAAACCTGCTCGTTCAAATGGCAGATCTTTCCGTTCAGGAAGCACAGAATAATATCACACTAAGCATTACTCAAGCCTACCTCAACATTTTAATGACTGAAGAAAATATTATTGCTCTTCAGGAAATCTTAACCACAACAAAAACTCAGCTTAAACAGGGAGATCAGTTTTATAAAGCAGGAAATATTTCCAAATTGAATTATTTACAGATACAGGCACAGGTTGCACAAGATGAATATAATTTAATTGCCGCCCAAAATAGTTTAAGAACCAATATTGTTAATCTGAAACAGATTTTACAGCTTCCCACTACTTATGATTTTCAAATCGTAAAACCAGAAAGCATTAGTGTTGATGAAAATTTAAAATCCTTATCCGAAGTTCAGAATCAGGCGCAAAACCAACGTCCGGAAGTAAAGTATGGAGAATTGAATATTGAGAACTCCAATACCAATCTGAAAATGGCTCAGGCTTCTATTCTTCCTACTTTAAGTGTAACAGGAAATATTTCAACCAATTATTCTTATAACAGCGGAAATTATTTTAGTCAGTTAGGAAACAATTTCTATTTACCGGTTGGATTAAGCTTAGGAATTCCGATTTACAACAACAGAATCTATAAAACCTCTGTTGAAAAATCAAAAATTGAAATTGAACAGGCCAATCTGGATTTATTAAATACTAAGACCGTCCTCAATCAACAAATTGAGCAATCTTATATTAATCTTCAAAATTCTCTTTCTCAATACGAATCTGCTTCCAAGCAGATGAACCTCAACAAACAAAGCTATGACATCGTAAATGCTCAAATGAAAATCGGAAGCATTGATTATGTACAGCTTCAACAGCAACGACTGACTTACATTCAATCTATACAGAATTATCTGCAGGTAAAATATTCAGCAGTTCTCAATAAACAGATCTACGAATTCTATGCAGGAAACCCCATAAATATCAAATAAACTATGAAAGCAAAAAGTAAAAAATGGCTGTATTGGATCGCCGCTGGGATCATTGTTTTGGGTGCGATTTGGTATTTTTTCATCAAAGAAGAACAGGTAAATATTCAGTTGGAAACTGTACAACCGGAAATGGGTGAAATTTCAAATTCCATTACCGCAACAGGAACAGTGCAACCTGTAGATACCGTTGCAGTGGGTACACAGGTTTCAGGAATTATTAAAAATATTTATGTTGATTTCAATTCTACCGTAAAAAAGGGACAGCTTTTGGCCACTTTAGATCCCGATCTTTTGCAATTTCAAACAGAGCAGATCAATGCCAATTTACAAAATGCAAAAAGTAATCTGGCGTATAATGAAATCAACTTCAACCGCCAAAGTCAGTTATATAAAGTCGGAGCCATCAGTAAAGCAGATTATGATGTAGCACAAAATCAAATCAATGTCGCAAGAGCACAGGTAAATTCTGTGAATGCTCAACTTTCTACCGCTAATAAAAATTTATCATTAACCAATATTTACTCTCCAATCGACGGCACGGTTTTAAACCGAAATGTAAGTGAAGGACAAACCGTCGCCTCTAGTTTCAGCACTCCTACTCTTTTCAGTATTGCAAAAGATTTAACTAAAATGCAGATTCGTGCATCTGTTGATGAAGCTGATATAGGAAATGTAAAAGTGGGACAAAAAGCCACCTTTACCGTCGATGCTTTCCCTAATGAAACTTTTAACGGAAGTGTTTCAGAAGTACGACTTCAACCTACCGTTTCATCAAATGTTGTGAATTACACCACCATGATTAATGCAGACAATTCAAGTTTAAAATTAAAACCCGGAATGACTGCCAATATCACTATTTACACTGAGGTTTTGGATAATATTATGAAAATCCCTGCTTCAGCAACCAGTTTCAAACCTGATAGCTTGGTGATAAAAAAATATAAAACCAATCCTCCTTTGGCGAATGGCAAAAAGGGTAAAAAAGGAAAAGGCAGTGAACAAATAAAAGAAAAAGCGGATACTGAAAACGAAAGCAGTGTTTGGGTCATCGGAAAAGACAGCATTGTCACCCGCAAAAGAATAAAAACAGGAATGGATAATGATACGGAAATACAAGTAGTTTCCGGCTTAAATAAAAGCGATAACATCATTACCGGATACAAAAGCTTATCTAAAAAATCTTCCGGAGGCTCTGCAAAAAGTCCGTTTATGCCTCAAAGACGAAATACAGGAAATAAGAGTAGCGGATCCGGTGGAGGCGGTCCTAGATAGCAGGATTTTTAATTTGAGTTTTAATAATTTAAAAAATGGCTAGAAATAAGCAACCAATTAACAACAAACTGTCATGGCTGATAAAATTCTCGAAATACACGATCTGAAAAGAGAGTTCAGGATGGGTGATGAAGTCGTTCATGCTTTGAAGGGCGTTACATTTACCGTAGAAAAAGGTGAATTTGTGACGATTATGGGAAGCAGCGGTTCAGGAAAATCTACCTTACTGAACATCATTGGTTGCCTTGACAAACCTTCAGGCGGAGATTATCTCCTTGACGGAATTAACATCCAAAATCTGGATCGTGATGAACTCGCCATTTTAAGAAATAAAAAAATCGGATTCGTCTTTCAGTCATACAATCTTTTACCTAGAACAACAGCCAAAGAAAATGTAGAGCTTCCTCTTTTATACAATCCTAAAATTTCATCAGAAGAAAGACATGAAAGATCTTTGAAAGCATTGACTGCCGTAAAATTGGAAAGCAGAATTGATCATTTACCTAATCAGATGTCTGGAGGACAACAACAGAGAGTCGCTATTGCAAGAGCTTTAGTCAACGAACCTGTAATGATTTTGGCAGATGAAGCCACAGGAAACCTAGACACAAGAACTTCCTACGAAATCATGGCATTGATGCAAGATTTAAATCAACAGGGAAGCACAATCGTTTTTGTCACCCACGAACCGGATATTGCGACTTTCAGCAGCCGAACCGTTACACTCAGAGATGGAAAAGTCATTAAAGACATTAAAAATGAAGATATAAAATCTGCAAGAGAAGCACTGGAAAATCTTCCTACAAATGATGATTATAAATAATTGTTAATCCTAAACCTGAAACGAAATGAATCTTTCAAATCTCTTCAGAATCGCCTGGAAAGCACTTTTACGAAACAAACTCCGTGCATTTCTTACCATGCTCGGAATCATTATCGGAGTTGCCTCTGTAATCGCAATGACTGCCATTGGAGAGGGATCAAAAAAAAGTATCAGCGATCAGCTTTCATCTATGGGTTCAAATATGATTACGATTCGACCATCGAGTAATGTGAATGTTTCCGGAGGAGCAAGAATCGGAGCGACAGGTTTACAAACCTTGAAAACCCAAGATGCAGATGCCATTGCCAAAGGTGCTCCCGATGTTTCTTACGTTTCTCCGGCGGTTCAAACAAACGGACAGGCCATAAGCGGTGCCAATAACTGGCCAACCCAGCTTCAGGGAGTCAATGAAGATTATTTCAGTATCAGAGACTGGGGAATTGCTTCTGGTTCGCTTTTCACCAAAAAAGATGTCACTTCATCTAATAAAGTCTGTTTACTTGGTCAAACCGTTGTCACCAACCTATTTCCCAATGGAGAAAATCCGATAGGAAGTATTATCAGATTTAATAAGGTTCCGATGAAAGTGATCGGTGTTTTAGCCTCCAAAGGTTCAAATGCATTTGGGCAGGATCAGGACGATGTGATCGTTGCTCCTTTTAATACAGTACAGAGACGATTTTTGGGAATTACTTATGTTCAAACTATTTATGCTTCCTCTACCAGCGAAGATACTTCTGAACAGGCTACTGATCAGGTTTCAGAAATTTTAAGGAAACAACATAAACTTCCCGAAGACGGAAGTAACGATGATTTCTCTGTAAGAACTCAGGCTGAATTGATTTCTACCATGAGCTCCACCAGTCAGCTTTTAACAGTGCTTTTATCTGCCATTGCCGGAATTTCCCTTATTGTAGGAGGAATCGGAATTATGAACATCATGTACGTTTCCGTAACCGAAAGAACCAAAGAAATCGGATTGAGAATGTCAATCGGCGCAAGAGGAAAAGATATTTTATATCAGTTTTTAATTGAAGCCATTATGATCAGTGTTACCGGCGGAATCCTCGGTGTTTTGCTGGGAATCCTTGCTTCAGAACTGGTTACTTTTTTCCTTTCCTGGCCGACTTTTATTACCGAATCTTCAATCATTGTTTCATTTATTGTCTGCGCCATTACCGGAGTGTTTTTTGGATATTATCCTGCTTTAAAAGCTTCAAAACTTGATCCGATTGAAGCGCTGAGATATGAATAGTTTTTGTAATTTTGAATAAAAAGCAAATCACAATAATAGTATTTAAACACTCAGCTTTACACTATAAACTCTCCCCCAATTATGACAACACTCTCTCCTGAAGTTTTCGGATTTTTAAAGAAACTTAACAAAAACAACAACCGCGAATGGTTTACAGAAAATAAAAATCTTTACACAGAGTCTCAACAGAATGTGATTGCATTTTTGGAAGATCTGCTTAAGGAGATGTCTGAGTTTGATGAGGAGCTAGCTAAAATTGATGCAAAAAAGTCTTTATTCAGAATTTACCGTGACACGAGATTTTCCAAAGATAAAATCCCTTATAAAACCAATTTCGGAGCATCACTTGGAATGGGAAAAGGAAGTCAGAAAGGTGGCTATTATCTTCATCTGGAACCCGGAAAATCTTTTATCGCTGGAGGAATTTACATGCCAGAATCTGCAGTTTTAAAAGAGCTTCGAAAAGAAATTTCTTTGTACGGAAATGAGTTTCTGGCTATCTTAAAAAATAAAGACTTCAAAAAGCATTTCCCGGAATTGGATCAAGATGATAAACTGAAAAAAGTTCCGCAAGGTTTTGAAAAGGAAGATCCGATGGCAGAATTTTTAAAACTGAAAAATTTCATCGTGGTATATTATCTGAAAGATGAAGAGATTTTGAATAAAAATGCCGCAAAAAATCTTGCAAAAGTTTTCAAACTCATGAAACCATTGAATGATTTTCTGAATGCTCCTTTTTCATAAAGTTTCACTGAACAAAAAATCTAAATTACATACTGATAATCAATCTAATACAATTCAATATTTTTAACAGGAATTTAACATTTTTGTGTATCTTTGCATCCCGTCTAAAATTACACCAATGTCTTTATATCAAAGGATTGCAGAAAATCTTCAATACATAAGTCCAAGTTTTTATAAGAGGAGATACTTCAAAAGCTTATATAAACTTAGCAAAGAAAACTTTTCTACACGCAATGTAGAGCCTGAATTGGTTTGGATTAAAGAATATCTTCAAGACAATGCAGTGATTTTTGACATCGGAGCCAATGTGGGGACATTTCTATATCAACTGGAAAACAAACTGAAACCTCAGAATATTTACGGTTTCGAACCCAATAAAAAACTGAACAGTAGATTAAAAAGGCTGTTTCCATCAATGCACATTCACTCGGTAGCACTTTCTGATGAAAATACCACCGCTGAATTTAAAGTTCCTATCATCAACGGAAAAATGATTGCTTCTCGTGGAACGCTGAACACTTCGTATAAAGAAAAAGGTGAAGAAAAAAGCTACACCGAAAAAGTAGACGTTGTAAAACTGGATGATTGGGCAAAAAAACAGGCCATCACACAACTAGACTTCATCAAAATAGATGTTGAGGGCAACGAGATGAAAACCCTGAACGGAGCTAAGGAAACTATTCAAAAATTCCAGCCTACCTTGATGGTAGAAATGGAACAAAGGCATCATAACACTCCTATCTGGAACGAAATTGCAGAAGTAGCTTCATGGGGATTTGATGTAAAATACCTGAACAGAAAAAACTTTGAACTGGAAGAACTGACTGAAGAAGTTTTGCTGAAAAACAGTGCCAACGAAAAAAATAAGACCGAATACATCAATAATATTATTTTCACCCCTAAACCCCAATAAGAAAACCTATGAGTTTAGTAGCAAGACAGGGCTTCAAATATTCCATCATTGGGTATATTGGTTTTTTACTGGGGACGGTTTCGGCACTTTTTATTTTTCCCAATGATTTTGAATTTTACGGAAAGCTTCGTTACAGTATGCAGACTGCTGAAATGCTTGTCCCTTTCGTTGTTTTCGGAATTTCTTATGCGAACGTGAAATTTTTTCATGCTTTACAAAAAGACGGAAAAACACAGAATATGCTCTCCCTTTCATTGGTAAGTATTCTTATTAATTTTCTCCTATTTTCCATTGTATTTTTCGCGTTACCCTATTTTTATCCAAAATTTGCGCATTCGGAGGCATGGAAAATCAAGGAAATTATCTTACCCTTAATTTTAGTCTTATCGCTCTGTGCGATTTTCAATAAATACGTCTCCAACTTCAAAAGAATCGTAGTTTCCAATATTTTTGACAATCTTTTTCCTAAGATTGCCAATCTGGGAGCTTTTTGCCTTTTCTTTTATTTTTCCCTGTCACAAAATATTGCACTGGCATTTTTCTTCGGTATATTTGCACTCATGCTTTTCGGGTATATTTATTACACCAATAAACTTCAGAAGATTAACTTTGATCTAAGTACCGATTATTTCAAAAAAGATGATTTCTGGAAAGAATTCTTGAACTACAGTTTCTTTGGGTTTCTAGGAACTTTCGGGAACTATCTTGCGATTAATAGTTTTATGATCGGTGAATTCATGGGAATGGAAGAAAACGGGATTTATTCTGTTCTATATGCTTTGATTTCCCTGATCTCGATTCCCCAACTTGGATTGTTTAATATTTCAGCACCTATCATTAGTCAGCATCTTGCAGATGGCGACATGGAAGGACTTGACAGATTCCACAAAAAGACTTCCCTTACTTTATATTTCTTAGGGGCTGTATTATTTTCCTGCATCATGGTAGGTTTCCCTTACCTTACTCAGTTTATGCCTAAAAACGGGGTTATGCTAAGAATGTATGAACCGGTGATCTGGATCTGGGGCTCTGCCGTTTTAGTCGATTTGGCAACAGGATTCAACGGGAATATCATTTCCCTTTCAAAACATTACCGTTTCAATATTTTGGTGATGCTTTTATTGGCAGGTTTAACGATTGGTCTGAATTTTTATTTCATCAAAAATACGGAGCTGAAACTTGTAGGAATTGCTTTGTCAACCGCGATTTCTTTAACGACTTACAATGTGGTAAAAATCATTTTCAATTACATCGTCTTCAAGGTTTCACCTTTAACGATAGAAATGATCTTTGTTTCCATCATCTGTACTTTGGCGATCACAGTAGCAATTGTTTTACCTAATTTTGATAACAACTTTGTCAATTTGGTTTATAAACCCTCAGTAGTTTTGGTATTGATTTTTATCGGAAATTATTTCACAAAGGTTTTCCCGATCGAGGATTATCTGAACAAAAACTTTATCAAAAGTATTTTTAAATTTAAATAGAAATTAAGTTCGTTAACGTATTCTCAAGATTTTTCTGAACGGATTTCCTGTTATAGTTTTTCTGAAAGTCGTACGAAGTATTTTTAAGCGTTTTAAACTGCTCAATAACATTTTCCTGTTCAGGAATAATAAAATCTAATTTTGAAGGATAATTACGCGAAAAAACAGCCCATTTCCCGAATTTGATAGCATCACCCAGATTTCCTGTCATTTTCGTTTCCCCGTAGATTTCTTTATGACTGAAAAATTCCGTCTCTGGCTGAATCGGACACCACAAAACGTCGGCTTTCTGCATCCACTTTTCAAAATCCTCAGAAGAAACTCTTTCCGAAAAATACTGAATCGTAATATATTCCAGAGATCGCTCTAAATCTGTGATTTCTTTTAATTCAGATCCTTTTGCTTTTCCTAAAAAGACAAATTCAATTGATTTTTCTGTAATTTCTCCTTCTTTTGAGTTTTTATCTATTTCTTGTATCTTCGAAAAGATTCTTTTATAATCTCTTCTTTTCTGAGAGACACCTCCCGGAATCACTATAACCAACTTTTGATCGGATTGCTTTTCAAAATCTGTGGTACAAAAAAGCGGTAAGAACCTGTATTTTTCAGAACGAAATGCTTCATCTAATACCAATAATTTTTTTGCTTTTTTATATACCCCCGAAGCACTGAAGAGCCCTTCTTTCCACCACAACTTTAGCCTGTACACAAAATCTTCCTTGAAAACATTCCTGAACAGACTGAATTTTGAAAGTGTCGTAAAATTGATATTATGAACAATAAAAGCCGTATTGTATTTCTCAGCAATCGCCTGAAAGGTATTAAAATATCGATGAACGGTTCCAACAATGATCAGATCATATTTTTTCGCTTTCAGTTGCTCAATAATCATCGAACTGTCTGAAAGGAAAACGTTTTCCTCCCCTGCTTGAATCTGCTTTTTAATCTTTTCGGAAAAGTAGTAATCCACCGCAAAATTTTCAGAATCCTGCATCAATTCAAGGAAATTCTGCGCAATTTCAGCATGGGTATCAATTTCTATGTAGGCGATCTTTTTCAAATTTTCAACCATTTCTTTTTTAAGGCATTCCAACGCTGATCGTTAATTGCTTTTTGTTCATCTTTTGAAATTTTAAGTTCCAATTGTTGGGAACGGCAGCTTTCATAAGCTTTAATGATCTGTAAGAAAAACGATAAGGATTTGATTTTCATAGCTTCTTTTGACGAAGCAATATATGCCAGAAACCTATTTAATCCCAAAAAGTAAAAATACCTGCCGTAGTAATCTGCCGGTTTTATGGTATAATCACTTCCTTTCACTTTTAAAAGTTTTACCTGTAATTCAGGTAACACCACTTCTTTCCAGCCTAAATTTTCAAGCAGAATGGCATCAATATTATCCCATCCTAACGTTTCTCTTATTCCTCCCATCGCGTCAAAGCATTCTTTTCTGTATGCTTTCATCGGTCCGCGAACGTGGCCTTTATTTGAATTGCCTTCATATACCCATTCTCCGTTTTTCTCTACATAGAGCAATCCTCCCACTAAACCATATTTGGGATTGTTTTGAAAGGCGTCGTTGATGGTTTGAAGATAATTTTCAGGAAGAATAATATCTGCATCAAATTTACAGATCACTTCAAATTCCTCAAGATTTTGAGTGTTTAATCCATTTTTAAAAGCTGCAACCACTTTTGAACCGGGTTGATGTGCCGATTTTTGAAGATTAATGGTCTGGAAACGCGAATCCGATTCTGTAAAACGTCCAATCACTTCAGGAGTGCCGTCCGTAGAGCCATCATTAACGATTACTGTGGTAAAGTCTCTGAAACTTTGCTGCTGTAAAGATTCTAAGGTAAATGACAGATGCGCTTCTTCATTATGCGCAGGAATGATGATTAAAAACTTCAAGAGATATTTTTATACTTGATGGATGATAAGTGATAAATGATAGACATTACTACCATTTATCACTCATCAATTTTATTTATTTGTTATGAGGTTTCAGCATATTTTTAGGATCAAGAATTTCATCCAGTTTTTCCTGAGAAAGGATTCCTTTTTCCAATACTAAATTGTACACGCTTTTTCCTGTCACTAATGCTTCTTTGGCAATCTGGGTAGATTGCTTGTAGCCGATGTAAGGATTCAGTGCCGTTACAATACCAATGCTGTGTTTTACCATGTTTAAGCAAACTTCTTTGTTCGCTGTAATTCCTATAATACATTTTTCACGAAGTGTATCTAATGCATTGCTCAGGAAATGAATATTTTCCATGATTGCGTGGGAAAGTACGGGTTCCATTACATTTAACTGTAATTGTCCCGCTTCTGCTGCAAACGTCACGGTAAGGTCGTTTCCAAAAACTTTAAAGCAAACCTGGTTCACCACTTCCGGAATTACAGGATTCACTTTTCCCGGCATAATGGAAGATCCCGGCTGCATTGGAGGCAGATTAATTTCGGAAAGCCCTGCTCTTGGTCCTGAAGACAATAATCTTAGGTCATTACAGATTTTTGATAATTTCACCGCAAGACGCTTCATTGCAGAAGAATAAATCACGTAAGATCCCGTATCAGGCGTTGCTTCAACCAAATCAGGTGCAGAAACCACAGGGAAACCTGTAATTTCAGCCAAATTCTTAGCACACAAGGTTGCATAGCCTAAAGGAGCATTGATTCCTGTTCCGATAGCCGTTGCACCCATATTCACTTCTACAAAAAGATTCGCATTGTTATTCAGTTTAGAAATATCTTCTTCCAACGTAGCGGCAAAGGCTTCAAACTCCTGCCCTAATGTCATCGGAACAGCATCCTGAAGCTGAGTACGCCCCATTTTAATGACGTCCTGAAATTCTTTCCCTTTTTCACGGAAAGCTTCCACAATTTTAATCAGCTTTTCCACCAATGTATCATTCATCTGCAACAATCCCATTTTGATCGCTGTAGGATAGGCATCATTGGTCGATTGAGAAAGGTTAATATGATCGTTTGGAGAACAGAATTCGTATTCTCCTTTATTTTTTCCAAGTTTTTCCAATACTCTGTTGGCGATCACTTCATTCGCATTCATATTGACTGAAGTTCCCGCTCCTCCCTGAATCATATCTACCGGAAACTGCTCATGCAATTCTCCGTTTACAAGTTCATCACAGGTTTCAGCAATTTTGAAATATAAGTTTTCATCCAGAAGTCCTAATTCATAGTTGGTTTTAGCCGCTGCTTTTTTTACAAAAGCCAATCCTTTTATAAATTCCGGATATGAAGACAGTAACTGTCCGGAAATCTTAAAATTATCTATTGCTCTCTGAGTCTGTACTCCATAATATGCGTTGATCGGTACATTTAGTTCTCCTAAAAGATCGCTTTCCTGTCTGTAATTTTCCATTAAAATATTGTTTAAGATGTAATGTGATGATCTCAAAAAAAATGCATCGTTAAGATGCACTTCAAAATTACTTATTTTATTGGATATTTTTGATTTAATGCCTGTAAAATTGCCCACGTTTCCGCATCCATTATCCCATCGTATTTCTGAGGTCTAAAATGGTATTGAAAGGCTTCAATTGTTTTTTTAGTACTATCATCCCAAGCTCCGCTCAACTCAAGTCCGTACCCAAATTTCTGCAACGCTGTCTGGATCATAAAGATAAAAGCAGGCTCGCTGTATCTTGTCGTAAAATCCAATTGTGCCTGATCAAAGAAGGTCTGTTTAGTCGCTTCATCATACCACATTCCTATCTGATATTCGTCATAGAGTTTTTTCCAAGGGAAAAGTGGTCCCGGATCTTGCTTTCTCGTCGGTGCAATATCTGAATGCGATAAAACATTCGTCGCAGGAAT
The DNA here is from genome assembly GCF_000813825.1 of Chryseobacterium taiwanense. Classification (GTDB taxonomy): domain Bacteria; phylum Bacteroidota; class Bacteroidia; order Flavobacteriales; family Weeksellaceae; genus Chryseobacterium; species Chryseobacterium taiwanense. Next base: position 134,260 of record NZ_JWTA01000002.1, on the reverse strand, counting down.
CTGATATCTTGTAATAATATCTTTTGCCAATGCCGCCACTTTTTTAATCTGATCTTCATTGAATGCAGCAAACACTCTACTTCCCGTTGAATCGGTACCAAATCCGGCATTTACAATCTCTATACCAATAGAGGTATCGTTAAGGTTTTTATCGCTTCTCCAAGAACTTATTCCGGCATGATAGGCACGTTTGTTTTCATCTACCAACTGATAAATTTCATTATCTCCCGTATTATTTACCAGATAATGGGCACTCACCTCCTGCTGCGTAAGAACAGTAATTGATTTATCATCCGGTAAAGCGGTATAATGAAGAATCAAATAGCGTTGTCTGAAATTCTGCCCTACAGCAGGAAAATACGTTTTCACCACTTTGTAGCCCGCCGGTTTTGCCGATACAATAGAACCATAACTTATAGTATTGTTATTTTTGGTAGCATCTGCAATGTTTGTCGTAAAAAATTCTACTCCACCTTCGTTTTTAATTTGAGGTTTTGGCTTCTCATTCGTAGGCTTCACCACCGCAGTTTTTGGCTGTACCACTTGTTTATTCGTACGAGAAGTATTTTGTTTCACATTTTTCTGTGAGGTGCATGAAAAAACAAAAAAACTTAAGCCGATGATATATAATGTTTTACGCATTCGTTTACTTTTTTAATCGTTTATTAGCGTAAAAATACACAAATTTTTCTTGAAAAATATTTGGTAAATAAAGAAATCTGTTCTATATTTGCACTCGCAATAACAGAACAACGATCATTAAAAAAGCAAGATAAACAGGAGGGTTGCCGGAGTGGTTAACGGAGCAGTTTGCTAAACTGTCGACGCGAAAGTGTCGCAAGGGTTCGAATCCCTTACCCTCCGCTTTTCTATATATCTTCGGGGCGTAGCGTAGTCCGGTCATCGCGCCTGGTTTGGGACCAGGAGGTCGCAGGTTCGAATCCTGCCGCCCCGACAGTTTTGGTAATTTTCTCAAAATTACACAATGGGTGCGTAGCTCAGCTGGATAGAGCATCTGCCTTCTAAGCAGACGGTCAAAGGTTCGAATCCTTTCGCGCTCACATAAAACTCACAATTTTTATTGTGAGTTTTTTTGTTTTATATGCTAGTCATTTTCTTAAAACCTTGCTAGATACTGAACACTTTATCTTCGAAAAGTTAATATAAACCTTGATTGCTCTTTAAAGTTCACTTACATAAAGATTCTTTGCATTGCGCATAACAAATAATGAATGTTTAATTTAATCTTTAATTACTAAGCATATTAAAGCTATTTCTTTAAATTCTATTACTCTTGACTATTAAAACCTGTATCTCAACTTTAAAATTAAAAATCTGGATAAAAGATTATATTGGGTAACAGAAGAACTGGTATCAGTTAAATATTGGCTTGTAAAATACCTTGCATTAAACAAGTTTTTCCCTGTAATAGTAAGTACAAACTTATCATCTTTTATATTAAAATTAGCTTCAGCATCAAAAAAGTAAGAAGGTTCATAATTTTCATAAGAATATCTTTCGATTTTCGTTTTGAAATTAAACTTTTTAAAAGTGAAATTCAAATCTCCAAATAATATATTGTTGGAAACTTTATTTTTCACATTATTATCAGAATAGATCATATTGTTCATCAATAAAGTATATCCTAAATTATAATTAAAGAATGATCTGAATACTGATTTAGTTTCTACTCCCAAGCTATAATTTTTAGAATTAATATCTCGATTATTGTTGTTTATTATATTACTGTACTGTATATCTGATGCTGAAACTTTTAGCTTAATATTTGATTTGATTTTTTTTATAAAATAATCTGTGGTTAAAGAAGAATTAAAAAACTTTCTGTCTTTTGCATATATTAATTGATTGATTATATAATCCGGTTGAATTCTACTATTAGTCGTAATGTAATTATTATCTTCAGTATACATTAAAAACGCATTTAACAGAAACCTATCACTCCATTTTCCATATTGGTAGTTTAATGTTGCCGAAGTATTTCTCATTTTCCTAAAATCTCCCCTTGTTGTTATAAGCGTCCTGTAATCTGCAAGTACATAATCTGTGTATAATTCGGATATTTTTGACAGAGTGTTATTGATTGAGAAATTTGTAAAAATCTTGTTCTTCTCATTGACTTGCCATTTGAAATTTACAACAGGAGATAAGAAGAACGGTGTTTGATGCTCAGTTACATTTTTGTTATTGATACTATTTATATATTGATTAAATGTTAAACTAGAAACAAATGAAAATTTTTTATAATCAAAGCTAAAATTCGCTTTTAGGAAAACATTATTATTGATGTATGATGTATTATTAAAAGCAACTTCGTCTTTTTTTTGAGTATCAAATAAATTAAGATTACTTTTAAAACCATCCTTTCTATAAAGATTCCCTAAACTGACTTCCAAAAGCATATTATCTTTATACTTATTCAAAATCTTTCCCTCAACACCTAAAAAGCTTAAATTATTTCTAACATTTTGTCTACCATAAGTATTAGGATCAAACCCTGAAAAAATATCATAAAAAAAGAACTGATTAGTATTGTATTCCTGGGGTTGATTTTCATAAAAATAACGTACGTTTACTATGAATGCCTTATTTTCTTTCAGCTTGTTCGTATAGTTGATTTTTTGATCTATGCGATTGGTTGTGGAATTTAGCTTTTCTTTATTCTGAATACTATTGAAAACCAAATTTGAATTACTATTAAAATCTGAAAAATTAAAAGCAGTTGAAAAATTAAGCGATTCTTTTTCCGAGAAATTAGAAACCAGATCAAGTTTAGTATAGATAGTGTTGGTACGGTTAAAAAGAGAATAATTTTCTTGATTGGAAAAACTATCATTTTTCAGATTATAAGTACTAATCGTACTTCTACTGGATTCATTATCATTATTGTTCAGAAAAATCAAAGTTTTAAGTTTTGTTTTTTTTGTCAGGTTATGAATAGAGTTAAAAGAAGCAAAGTATGATTTTATATAATTTGTCCTTCCGTTAAGAATATCCCAAGGTTGCAGGGTACTGAAAGTCTCAGTAATCTTCTGATCATCACCGATAAAGCCAGATTCATCTTCATCATCAGGACGAATCACGTGATTTATATCTGATAAAGAATTATATCCTGTATTGTTCAAATTTGCAATTATGTAATACTTATCATCTTTGGTGAACTTTAATAAGTTTCCACTTACATCGTAAAATTTATCTAAATTGGCATTAATCCCACCATTTACATTTCCAAACCATTTAGATTTAGCATCTTTATTCAAGACAATATTAATAACAGTTTTATCGCTGTTTTCTATTCCTTTAAGTAATTTATTTTCTGAAAACTTATCGATTACCTGTACTTTTTCAACAGGATGAGAAGGCATATTTTTGGTTACTATTTGATAGCTTTTGTCAAAAAAATCATCACCTTCAACAAGAACCTTGTCAATTAATTTATTGCCTACCTTTATTTTACCATCAGCATCAATATTAATACCTGGTAAATTCTTCAATAAATCTTCAACTACTTGCTCATTTCCTTTTTTAAAATATTTTACATTGAATGTAACCGTATCTTTTTTAGTTTCTATAGGATTCTGTTTAGTTATAATAACTTCATCTATTTGCTTAATATTTTCGTCTAGTGAGATATTAATTTCATTATTTCCAGTACTTTTTAAATCAGTTTGAGAAAGGTCAATTAACTTTATTGTATGATTAATAAGAGAGAATTTTAATACCGGATTTTTTCTCAATATATCAGAATTTATTTCAAGCTTGTAAAAACCTATTTTATTAGAGTAGGTTCCTGCAAAAATTTTATCTGAATTTTTGTCCTGAACATAGACCCCAACATTATTCAGAAGATTGTTGTTACTATTTTTAACAATCCCCTGTATAATAACATTTTGGGAATAAACAAAACAGCCTGAAAAGAACAATAAAAAAAATAATAATCTATGGTACATCTTCTATTTCCAGTTGTTCGACTTTATTATCGTTTGTTTCTATTTTGATATTGGATACTTTTATGTCATCTCCACTCATCTTGGCAATAGTATTTTCCATTTTTTTCTTTATATTATCATTCAACTCTTGCATATAGCTTTTTAATGATACTGTATATTCTGCTTTGGAAATCGGAGTTGTATCTAAATTTATATCTAAAATGGTTGTGTATGGTATCGTAATTTTAGAAATTTGACAAAAAAACTTATTCTGTGTGTCACTTATTTCAAAAATAAGTCCTGGTAGTTGCCCAAATTTCATGGGACCAAAACTTGTACTTATTTGTGGACTATACCAAGCAATATAATCTCTGCCTTTAAACTTTCCTGTAGCTTTTTTACAAAGGAAATCTCCAATAAGTTTTGTTTCATCTAATAGTTTCCAGTCAATTTTTGTTTGATCTTCTTCAATGTAATGGATTTTTTTGTTTTTAAAATCCCAAACAGAAGACCTTATTTTTTTATTTTCTTCATCCATTAATATAAAATCAAAACTACTGTTTACTGATAATTCTACTTTTGTATTGGAGTTGTGTTTTTCATCAGATTGATCTGCCAGAACTTTTGTTTCCTCATTGTTTGCCAGTTTATAAGTGTAATATGAAGTTGCATCATTATAATAAAGCTCTGCCTTATATTTCTGATACCCATTTAATGTAAGGATCATATTATACTCAATCTTGGCAACAGGCTGAAAATGTTTAATAATTTGAGCCTGAAAAATGCTTGAAATCGTAATTAATAAAATGATTAATATATTAGTTCTCATAATGAGGAAATAAAAATTTAAGGAAAGATAAACAAAAAGCTGCCCATAATAGTTATGAACAGCTAAAATAATATTTATCGAATTATTTTATTGCAGCAAGTAATTCTGCTTTAAGTTTTTTAACTGCTGCCGCTATTCCACTACAAGAAGCTGTAATAGATGCAGAAACAGTAGTTGTAGTTGACCCACCAACATTTGCTACTCCAATACTACCTCCTGCATTTGCAGTATAAGAAACAGTTACGGTTGCTGTTACTGTACAATCTTCAATATCACTCAACATTTCTGTTAATTGGTTTTCATCAAATTGCTTAAGATCCTCTAAGGAATTAAAGTTTAATTTGATATTTTCTTTTACATCTTTGTTTACCACATCCAATACGATTTGTCCCGGATTTTGATTCTCAAAAGAAGACCCATTTGTTGTTTTAGCAAAAGAGAAAGTGGAAATAAAAAAAACTGCAATAAATGCTAAAAAGAATTTTTTCATGTTTAAAAATTTTTGAATTTAATAACTTACTTTGTCATATCATCCCTGACATGGGTTCTTAGGTAGATTTTGAAATGCGCATAACAAAAAACAAACATTTGTGTTTTTACCTGGAGCAAAGATGCATGTGTTCTTTTCATCAAACAAGAAAAGCATGTCGGAATTGATAAATTTCGGGTTATTTGCATACGAAATTTATCAATTCTCATAAAAGTCTAAATACTATGGTAATTAATTAAATGTATTTCTAGATTTAGGTATAAAAAAACTCCAAAATGCGTAATATTGTATTGGAAAAAAATTATGTACAAAATCTCCCTCATTTTTCTGTTCTTTTTTCTCCCTGAATTTATACTTTCTCAAAGTATAAAAGGATTTCATATCCCGGATTCTTTAAAAGCTAAAAGTTTTGAACAATTAGCACAGTCTTATGATAAGGTATTCAGAATAGATAATAACAAGGCGGAACTATATGCCAATACCATCCTCAGTAAAGGAAAAAAGGAAAAGAATAATGACATGATCTATGAGGGATATTACAAAATCGCTCATGTCAAAGGGTTAAAATCTGAAAACGGACATCCTTATGCAGACACTTTACTAAAAATAACACAAAACATAGACAATAAAGAATACCCTGCAAAAGCCCATATCATTAAAGGAATTCTACGATATAATGAATTTAAATATAGTGAAGCATTAGATCATTATATTCAGGCACAGGAATTATCTAAAAATAAAAATCAGGATCAATATTATTATATAAAAAAATTGGTAGGGATTTTAAAAACTGCCACAGAAGAAAACGAAGAAGCCCTTCCGCTTTTTTTGGAGTATTATAATTACGAGAAACAGAAAATCAATACAGCAGATAAAGATATTAAAAGCTATATAGGTTCGATTTTCTCTATAGCAAATTCCTACAGCAAAAATAAAAAGTATGAGCAGAGTAAATTGTACAATAAAATCGGTATTGCCGAGTGTAAAAAATATAATGACTATACCCATTATATTTACTTCATTATGTCAGAAGGTATTGCAGACTATTATTTAAAAAATTTCTCAGCTGCTTCTTTAAATCTCCTAAAAGTAGAAAAAGCTCTTTTAAAAAATAATGATTATTCAAATTTATCAATCTTATATTATTATTTAGGGAAAACCAACTTTAAAGCTAAGAAAGAAAAAGAAGCCATACAATATTTTATAAAATCAGATTCATTATCATTTATTTCAAATGATTTCGAGCCTATCACGAGAGATGGATATGAAGTACTAATAGATTATTACAAAAAATCGGGAGACAAAGAAAACCAGCTAAAATATATTGATAAGCTATTTTATGCCGACAGTATTATCAATAACAGTAAACAATACCTGTCTAAAGAAATTTATAGAAAATACGACACTCCTATCCTATTAGAAAAAAAAGAAGCATTAATCAAAGACTTAAATAATAAAAACACACTGTTATATTGGCTTTTAGGAATAGGCTCTTTATGTATTCTTTTGTTAATTTACTTATATAAAAGAAGAATACGAGAATATAAAAAACAGGCAGAGCTATTGCTTGAAAAATCAAAAGAAAAACAGGAAGAATTACCAACAGTTTTATCTACTCCTAATAATAATGAAATTATTAAAGAAAGAATTTTAAAAGGAGAAAAGAGCAAAAGTATATTATCTGATAAAAAACTCAAAGATTTTAAAGTAAGACTAGAACAGTTTGAAAATAATAAAGAATTTTTGCGTAAAAATATTACTGTAGATAGCCTTGCCAAGGATTTTGATACTAATCGTGATTACTTATCAAAATCAGTTAATGAATTAAAAGGAAAGAATTTTCCTCAGTACTTAAACGAATTACGCATTAATTATATCGTGGAAGAGCTAAATAGCAATGAAAAGCTCCGAAAACATACCATTGTATCTATTGCAGAAGACATAGGATACAACAGTTCTGAGTCTTTTGCGAATGCTTTTAAAAAGATTACAGGCACTCTACCTTCTTATTATATTAAATTATTGCAGGAACAAGCAGGAAATAAAAACAATTGATAATGAATTGATTGCGAAATACCGTATACGAAATTGATAAATTTCGATATCATTATTTTTGAAAAAAAGAACAAAGAATTTTATTTTGCGGTCATAATTAAAAATTTTATTAATATGAAAAAACAAATTGAAAAAAAATTATCATTAAAAAAAATACAAATAACCAAATTGAACATGATAAGAGGAGGCGAGGGAAATGATGATACAATGACTGTCAAAGATACTACTACAAGTAAAAATTGCCCTCCAAAACCAGCAGACACAGCAATACCTCCCGTTGTTATTCTTGGAGGGGATGACAATGTAAGTAAAGGAATAAACAAAGGACTAAACAAATTATAACAATAAGTTATAGTATTTACAATTATTCTTCTGGATGAATAAAAAAAAGAAATTTTGGTTGATATTATTTCTGTTTTCATTTTCATTTTGTTTTTCTCAAAAGCTATATTTTAAGAGAATAGAACTTGAAAACCCTGAATTTGAAAATAAGCTCCTTAAGTTAAATAAGGAGCTTATGAAAATATATAAGGAGAAGGATTCTCTAAAGTATAAAGATAATTATCTCAGATTTCAGATTTTGAATAAAGATTATGATGGTGCTCTTAATACATTAAATAAAGTTCGTAATTTCTACAAAGATTCTTACCCGGATTACTCAAAAATAGTGGGTATTCAATTTGAACTCTTTATTTTAATGAAGAAGGCAAAAACCAATGATATTCGGTCAACTTATGAAAGATTATTTAGAGAGAAATATTCAAACTTGTCCTTGTTATCCAAAAATTTCATTCCAGATTCTTTTAAATTTAAAGAAGGATATAATAAAAATGAAATAAATAAAATTTTAAAAGACAGTATAATACAGGATAGTATATCTTTAAAAAATGCAGTTTTACTGTGTAGGCACTATAACTATCATACTATGATTACTGAAACTTTTTCTATAGCTAAGCCTCTTTTGAAAAAATTGGATGAGGAAGAGTTTTTAGTAAAAGATAGCATTATAGTAAAAACAAAAAAAGGAAAAGAAGTTGCATTGAGAATTATTAGATATAATAAATCAGAACTTCGGACTCCTACAATATTAAATTTCAGTACTTATAACGTAGGACAGTTTACTTATAAAGAAAAACTTAATTTGACTAAAGGATATGCCATTGTTTATGCTTATAGTAGGGGAGTTTATTTAAGCAAAGATGAAGTTAGTCCGTTTGAGTTTGAATCAGAAGATGTAAATGAAGTAATAGACTGGATTATCAAACAACCTTGGAGCAATGGTAAAGTGGGAATGATAGGAGGAAGTTATGATGGTTTTAGTCAATGGGCTGCTACTAAAAACTTGCACCCGGCATTAAAGACAATAATTCCTTCTGCATCCGTTGGTTTTGGAATAGATTTCCCTATGTACAATAATTGTTTTAGCCCTTATATGTTGCGATGGCTAAATTATGCAAAAAAGGAAACAGACAATAAGCTTTTTAGTGATGAAAAAAAATGGATTTCCCTATATAATTCCTATTATAAAAAAGGTATTGCATTTAATACATTAGATAGTCTGTTTGGGAATACCAATCCTGTTTTTCAAAAATGGTTAAATCATCCTTCTTTTGATGCATTTTGGCAATCAAAAATCCCTTATAAAAAAGATTTTGCAAAAATTAACATTCCTGTTTTAACATTTACTGGCTACTTTGATGCAGATCAGAGGGGGGCAATGTATTATTATAATGAGCATTATAAATATAACAAAAATGCTAATCATTACTTTGTGATTGGACCATATAGCCATAGTGGAGTAATCTCTGGTGTGGACGAAGAATACAAAGGCTATAAAATTGATCCTATCGCTAAGATTGATATAGAAGCTATTTCGTATCAATGGTTTGACTATATTTTAAAAGGAAAAGAAAAACCTGAATTTCTTAAAGACAAAGTTAATATTCAGGTAATGGGTTCTAACCAATGGAAAAATGTTGTAAGTATAGATAAAATAAGCAATAAAAAATTAAAGTTATTTTTAAATAAAACAAAATTACAGGAATCAAAACCTGAATTATCCTTCCTCTTTCAAAAGATAGATTTTATGAAAAGAGAAGATACCATGCAAAGTTTCGATGGAGAAAAAATATTGGACAGCTCCCTATATAAAGCCAATTTAAAAGATAAACTTGTATTTGAGAGTGATACTTTTGATGTGCCTTTTGAAATAAATGGCAGCTTTATCGGAAGTTTAAAGACATCCATCAATAAAAGAGATATGGATGTTATGATAACTATCTATGAGAAATTAGCAACAGGTCAATATTTCAAGTTATCACATGAATATTTTGCACGAGCTAGCTATGCAAAAGACAGCGGAAAAAGAAAATTATTAAAACCACATACCATAGAGACTATTCCTGTGCATAATACTTTTTTTACCAGTAGAAAAATAGAAAAAGGAAGTAAACTTGTTCTGGTTTTGGGAATTAGAAAAAGTCCAGATGTCCAAATAAACTATGGTACAGGAAAAGATGTGAGTGAAGAAACGATTGCTGATGCAAAAGAACCTTTGGAGATCAAATGGTATAATGACAGCTATATAGAAATCCCTATTTTTCAAAACTAAATGTCTCATTTCCCTTATCAATTTTTCGAAGAGTTTGTTGTCCGCACTCACTTATTATCATGTAAAAAATTTCAGGAGAAAGTAAATAAAGATGAAATTTCAGATGAAGAATTAAAAGATATTTTTGTAAACCCCGTGTTTCAAGAAGCTGTTTATCTAGCTTCACCTTCTTTACATAAAGAATTAAACAAGTGGATAAATTCTGAAAAAGTGCTTTCACCAAAGGAAATTGAAAAATTAAAACATACGCTATTAAAATATTACAGCCGTATAAGTACACGATGTACACCTTTTGGTTTGTTTTCTGGGGTCGGGTTGGGAAAATTCAGCAACGATATTTTAAATCAACTCAGTTTTGAAGATGATGATCTACAACCGACAATCAACAACAAAATAAGAGACACTAAGCTGGATATGCATTTTCTTGTTTCTTTAGCTCAGCATTTCGTAAATGTTCCTGAGATAAGAAATAAACTCTCTTTTTATCCTAATAATAGTATTTACATTGTAGGAAGAAAAATTCGTTATATCGAATACGAGTACAATAACGGAAAAAGAGAGTACATTATTTCATCCGCCCCTATTTCCAGAGAGCTACAGGAAATATTGGAATTTTCCAAGCAAGGAAAAACCATTGGTGATATTGCCAACATTCTTGTTAATTCAGAAATAACACAAGATGAAGCTATTGAGTTTGTAGGAGAATTAATAGACAATCAGGTACTGATAAGCAAACTTGAACCTACTGTTTCCGGAAATGACTTTTTAGAAACCATCATTTCTGCATTAAATAAGATTGGAGCTAAAACAGAAACCGAAATCTTACACTCCATACAAAATAAGCTTGAAGAGCTTGATGAAAACATAGGAAATCCTATATCAAAGTATCACGAAATAGAAGAACTTATTAAATCAGTAATTACTGAATACGATCAAAAATATCTTTTTCAAACTGATCTGTATCATAAAGAAAAATTCAAGCTCCCATCTCGTTGGAGTAAAGAGCTTAAGAAAGCCATAAGTTTTTTAAATAAATTAACCCTATTTAATAAAGATACTCATTTATCAGCATTCAAAAAAGCTTTTTCTGAGCGATTTGAGTCAGAGGAAGTACCTTTAACAGTAGTTTTAGATACTGAGATAGGAATAGGCTACAAGCAGAACTATATAGCAAAAGGAGTTCATCCCTATTTAGAAGATTTACAAATTTCACACTTACAGCAAAAACAGAATCTTACAATCCATCTTACCCCTGTTCAGAAAATCCTCAATGAAAAGTTACAGGAAGCAATGCTAGAAAATCAGTTCAGTATTAAATTATCAGATGAAGACTTCAAAGAGTTTCAAGAAAACTGGCACGATTTACCTGATACTTTTTCTTTTATGGCGGAAATAATTTCTGAAGATAATGAAGAAAAAATATACATTGGGAATGGAGGTGGAAGCAGTGCTGCGAATCTATTAGGCAGGTTTTGCTCTCAAAAATCAGAAGTACAAGACCTGACAAAAACAATTACAAAAAAAGAGCAGGAGCTCAATTCCGACTATATTGTAGCAGAAATCATTCATTTACCTGAAGCAAGGATAGGAAACGTAATCAGAAGACCTACGCTACGACAGTATGAAATTCCTTATCTGGCACAATCTGCTCTTCCTGAAGAAAACCAAATACCTGTTGATGATCTAAACATTTCTTTAAAGAATGACAAAATTGTTTTACGCTCTAAAAGACTCAACAGAGAAGTAAAGCCTTATTTAACGAACGCCCATAATTATTATACCAATACCCTTCCGATTTATCATTTTTTATCAGAACTGAATTCCCAAAATAGAAGAACAGGATTGTATTTTGATTGGGGAGGCTTAAGCCATATCTATCAATTCTTGCCAAGAGTGGAATACAACAATATTATTCTTTCAAAAGCACAGTGGAAGATCACAGAAAAAGAGATTGCTTTCTTAGAAAAATTAATAAACAATAAAGAAGAGATTAAAATCTGGAGAAAAAAAAGACGAATTCCTCAATGGGTGCAATTGGTGAAATCTGATAATACAATCGCCATTAACCTAGAAAATAATGATATGGTAAAGCTTTTCGCACAAAATGTAAAAAGTGAAAAATCAGTGATAATTGAAGAGTTTTTGTATAATGAAAATGATGATTTTAAGCGTGAGTTTGTATTTCCAATGTATCGAAAAAGATAGAAAAGAAAAACAATGATAAAAAGAAAATATATTCCCGGAACTGAATGGCTATACCTGAAGATTTATACAGGAGTGAAAACAGCTGATCTTATTTTGGAAGAAGTAGTACAACCTTTAGTAGAACACTTTCAAGAGAACAATTATATCTCAAAATGGTTTTTCATTCGTTATAATGACCCAAAACCGCATTTAAGATTAAGATTTAAGCTTTGTGATATAGAAAATTACAACAATATCTTACATAGAATTAACGAATCTCTTCAAAAATACACAAACAGTAAAGAGATTTCCAATATCATAGTTGACACCTATAATAGGGAGATAGAGAGATATGGAGAAAACACCATAGAAGAAGCTGAAATTTTATTCTATAAAAATAGTAAGCTTACTCTACAATATTTACAATATGACGATGAAGAAAAAATTATAGTTAGCCTTTACTATATTGATCAAATTTTAAACAAACTCAACCTTTCTATTCAGGAAAAACTAGATTGGATCAAAAATTTCAATGAAAGCTTTAAACAGGAATTCAATGCCGATAAAAAACTTAACTCACAATTAGATAAAAAATACCGAAAATTTAAACCCTCGTTTTTAGACTTTGTTCAATCAGAAGAGTTTTCAGAAGAAAAAAGTATCATTATTTCTAACATTCAAGAAAGTAATTCCACATTTCAGAATATTCTTCATCATTATCAAAATCAATCTTTAAAAATGTCTATGCGAGATTTTTTTCAAAGTATCTTCCATATGAATATCAACAGGATATTTGTTTCTAATCAGAGACTGTTTGAGATGATAATCTATGATTATTTATTGAGATATTATAAATCGTTACCATTTTATAATCATTATGAAAAGATTATATAAGCACTTTGGTTAAGTTTGGAAAACCTAAAAACAGTAATAATCAGTAATAACAAAAATACTAAAGTTAAAATTTTATTTCTCATCCAAATCTAGCATAAAACAATGGTTATTAATCATGTAAAGCTATTATAAAAAGATCTCTAAAATATTAATAAAAAATTATTGCAATTTTATTTTTATAATTCAAAAAAACACTCTATATTTGCACCCACAAAAAACAAGGTAATTCTTGTTACAAGATGACCTCAATCGGGGCGTAGCGTAGTCCGGTCATCGCGCCTGGTTTGGGACCAGGAGGTCGCAGGTTCGAATCCTGCCGCCCCGACAGTTTTCATAATTTTTTCAAAATTATAATGGGTGCGTAGCTCAGCTGGATAGAGCATCTGCCTTCTAAGCAGACGGTCAAAGGTTCGAATCCTTTCGCGCTCACATAGACCTCACAATTTTCATTGTGAGGTTTTTTGTTTTTATTTTCCTTTTATTAAAGATTCGCCATTATCTTTTCAGACAATTTTCAGACATTATCCAAATCCGGAAGTGCATTGTTGGTCATTCAACAGAATTTCATCAATTATAAAACCTTCTGGACAATGATTAAAGCCTTCTTTTTGTTTGAGAAAATCAACAACATCATTTGCCATTTTTTCATCAGAAAACACACCTATTTCTCTTTCATCATCCAAAAATGTATGAATCGTGTAAGTATGACTTATTTTAAAGACCGTCTTTAAGTTTAGTTTTTTAATTGTTTGATTATAATCGGGAACTAAATCTTCTTCGGGTAAATAATCTCTTCCTATTTCACCAACAACCTCTGTAAAACCATTCTGCCAATACACTTTATTGAGTTCATATTTTTTTATATAAAAATCATTTGGATATTCTGAAAATCCTGGTAAAAGCAGTAACCTTTGCTTTGCTTTTTCCATTTCTTCAGAATCGTCGAAATATCCTAAAAATTTACAATCACGATGAGTTTCGTCCGTATAAATATGCTCTAACGAGTAAATAAAATAATCCATCATGTATAATTAAAACCAAAGATTAGTAAAATACTTTGCAAAAAGCTTTAATCCTTTTCCACTCTTTCATTAATATCTTGAAGTTCCAAATGTTCAAAATTCTCAGGATAAACATGATATTCGAAGGGAAAAATCATTTCATCTAATATCTCACTCCAATATTTTTCTTTTTCTTTAAAAGAAGTATCTTTAGTAAAATGTTCGACATTTGAAAGATCAGGTATGGTAGGTGCATTTTTACTATCCACCTTGTCTTTAAATTCTTTTAATCTTGGATAAATAAGATCTGAAAGCGTATATTTTAGATCATAAAGTTCTCCTTTTGTCATTATTTTTTTCATTGTATAAAAATAAAACCACCGTAAATATACAGTGGTTTTTAAATCTATTATAAAAAATATTTTATTTCAATTTGTAAGAATTTCCGTCCCAAAGGTAGGTTCTTGATGCCTTTTTCTTCTTTTCACGGTCTCTGTCATCTTTTTCCATTTCTTCCATTTTAAAGATAAAAGCATTTGGAATTCCACCTTTGTCGTTTGGGAAAACAAATTCTTCACTATGGTAATATACATCGGCATCTCCTACGTTCATTAATTGCGGCAGAACAATCAGTTTTTTGTCTTTAAAAAGAACATACTGATCATAGCTCGCAATTCCACAGGCTTCACCCGAAACCATTGCTTTTAAGGTCAGTTCTACATTTTGAAGTTTATGATTACTTTCAATATTGAATGTACCATAGCTCAAGCTTTCACCAGAACCTGTATCAAAAGAAGCCTCATCTACCAAAATATTTCCTTCAAGAACTTTTACACTTGCAATGTTTTGATCATAATCCTGAGTAGAGTTTTTATCCTTTTTCTTTATTGTTTTTGTTATTCCAAAAAGAAAATCATACCCATTTTTATTTCTATATCCTACACAAAGATTTCCGCCCCAAATATACCCTTCGGAAGCTTTACCTCCTTTCTGATAAGAAATTTTGTACCAGTTTGCACTTCTTTCTCCTAGTTTCAGAATCGTTTCTTCTTTTTTAAGGATCTGAATCTGCTGATTGGTCTGTAATGAATCTACAATTTGAGCATTCAGATTAGGATCGAGCCTCACCCTCGTCCAATCTGTGAATATTTTTTGCGCTTTATTGTCTTCAAAATGGAAAATTCCGTTAGCATAGACTTCATTTTCTTCCTGTGCAGAAACAATCTGAACAATACAGATAAATAAAGCCGTGAATAAAGTTTTCATATTAATATTGGTGTGATTATTTTTGAAGTAGCAGACTCACCCACTCTTCTCTTTGAAGCTGTTTTTTAAGTTCAAGGCCGTTTTCTTTGCAGACTTCTAAAATATCATCCACATCAAAGAAGCATAATCCTGAAAGTAATAATTTACCACCTTCATTCAATACCGAAACATATGTCGGAATATCTGAGATCAAGATATTTCTATTAATATTAGCTAAAATAATATCGTAATTTTCTTTTCCTAAGTTTTCGGCAGTACCCAATTCAATATCCAGCTCAACCTCATTTCTTACTGCATTTTCTTTTGAATTCTCCACTGACCATTCGTCGATATCAATTGCTTTTGTATCTCCGGCTCCGATTTGTTTTGCATAAATAGCCAATACTGAGGTTCCGCAACCCATATCCAAGACTTTTTTGTCTTTGAAGTCGATATCCATCATTTGCTGGATCATTAAATGCGTCGTGGGATGATGTCCCGTTCCGAAAGACATTTTGGGCTGAATAATAATTTCATGCATTCCCGGAACAGATTCATGGAATTCTGCTCTGATTAGTACTTTATCATCGATATTAATGGGTTCAAAATTCTTTTCCCATTCTTCATTCCAGTTGATATTCGGCATTTCCTGAAAAGTATAGCCTATTTTTACCTCTTCATTCTGGAAAAGCGGAAGTGCCTTCAAATCTTCTTCATTGAATAAGTCTTTCTGAATATATCCTAAAATCCCTTCCAGTTCTTCTGTGAAACTGTCGAAACCTATCTCGATCAGTTCTGCCATTAATATTTCATTCCAAGGCTGAAGCGGAGAAATTTTGAAATCGAATTCTAAATAATTTTGCATGTGAATAATTTGTTGCAAAAATAACGAATTTAATGGGATAGTTTAATAAGCTGTGTTATATTGAGTGGGGTTGAAGTGTTTGTTATTTGAAACACTAAGAACGCCAAGTTTTTTGAAATTATTGAGACTATTTTTTGTTCGCAAAGGCGTTTGACTTAGCTAAGAAGTTATGTCATTCTGAACGCAGTGAAGAATCTCTAAAAATAAAGCTGAGATTCTTCCTTCGTCAGAATGACAAGGTGCACATGGGAAATGAACCATTAAGTTTTAATTAAGTTCTTAAGATGATTAAGTTTAAAACTACGTTTTAATTTAGAGGATGTTTTTAGGATTCTTACTTAGATTCCTTCGGAATGACATTCTTTGTGGTTATTTTGAATTATTGAATTGCGTATAAAAACCATAGCCCCGATTGCAATGAAAATCCTTTTTGAAAAAAAGATTGTAATGGAAAGCGGGAAATAGCTTCAAAAAAAATTATAGATTGTGAATAATGACAAATAGTATGCATAAAAAAGCGAACCTAGGTTCGCTTATATGACTGTTTAAAAAACTAATTTCTAATCTCTAGTTTTTTTTCTAACTTCTATCTTATGGATTTGTAGAGAAAATAGAACCGTTTGCAATTAACGCTCTTCTGTTCATTTTCAGAATATCTCTTACCCATTCTGCAAAGTCTTCCGGCTGAAGTACTCTATCCGGATTTCCGTCTGTTAAACCACCCTGAATAGACATATCTGAAGCAATGGTACTTGGTGTAAGTGTAATTACACGGATGTTTTGCTTTCTCCATTCTGCCATCATCGATTGTGATAATGAAACTACGGCTGCTTTTGATGCTGCGTAAGCTGACATATTAGGTCCGCCTTTCAACCCAGCTGTAGAGGCTACGTTAACGATATCTCCTTCTCCTTTTGCTTTCAGGAACGGATAAACTGCTTTTGCGGCATAATACACTCCAAAAAGATTGGTTTGAATGACCTGTTCCCAAGTTTCGGAAGGCATTTCTTCAATAGAACCAAAGTCTCCGATTCCGGCATTGTTGATCAGGATATCTACTCCACCCAATCGCTCTGCTAAAGACTCTATTCCTGCTTTTACTTCTGCTTCATTATCAACAGAAAAAACGGCATAGGCAGCATTCACACCGATATTTTTGATCTCTTCTACTGTATTTTTAAGGTTTTCTTCGTTTCTGCCTGTGATTCCTATGTTCACACCTTCATTCGCCAACGCTAATGCTACCGCTTTACCCAATCCTCTTCCACCACCTGTAATGATGGCATTTTTTCCGCTTATATTCATATTAAATAGTATTTTTATTCGTTTAAGCAAATTTACGAAAGATTCGTTGAGACAAAGGTTTAGATTAAGATTTATTTAGGAAATTTACACTTCGTTTATGAGTGCGGAAAAGCAAAACCGACCCTAAAAGAGCCGGCTTCATTTGAAAGTATAGTAAAAAATGAAAAACTAAGGAATAAGAATTGAGTTTTGAACCTCAAATTCCTGTGATGTGGAGAACTGATTTCCATAAATGTCCGTCGCTCTTACCTCAACCTTATGTTTTCCTAAAGAAAGTTTTTTAGAGAAATCTCCTGTCCAGATGTGTTTTGAAATTTCCGGATTTGAAGGTCTTCTTCCCGGGAAAATGTTTTGTGTGGTATCCCATTTGAACACCGACATTACAAAAGTCGGATCCACGGTTTCATCATATTCCATTGACTCCCATTTTTCATCATCAATTCTGTATTCTACTTTGTCTTTTTTGCTTCCCATAAAGAAATTAGCCAAGATTTTCGCAGATGTTTTTGATGGATAAGGAATCACTTTCGGAACGTATAAGTTGATCTGATAGTCTTCCGGTTTTCCGGCAGTTTTGTATTTAACTTTATACTGATTGTCATTGAAACTGATGAAAGAATATCCTTTTGCAGTACCGTCTCTCATGGTAGAAGTCGGCAATCCTAAATCATCCGAAGTTCCTGACCACCAATCTCCGCAAGTTGTTCCTACGTTATATTCATGAAGGTCTTTTGAGCCATTCCAACCTGCTGCTTTTCCGTAAAAAAGCTGTTGTTGAATATGCGTATGAGCCGATAAGATCAAGGCATTCTGGAAAGGCGTCAAGTAATCAAATAATTTCTGACGGTCTGAGTTTCTGAAGTTATCTTCGTTTTTATGTTCTAATGGAATATGAAAAGAAACAACAATCAGTTTGTTTTTATCTACCAGTTTCAAATCGTTTTCAACAAATTTCAACTGGTCTTCACGAAATCCTCCCCAATATCCTTTTCCGTCTCTTGGATCCGGATATAAAATGTCATCTAAAACAATGAAGTGAACATTCCCATAATTGAAAGAATAGTTGGCAGGTCCGAAGTTGGATTCAAAAGTTTCGTCTGAAAACATATCTTCTTTAGCCTCGTAATTCATATCGTGATTTCCCATGACGTTGTACCAAGGCAAACCTATTTCTTTCATTACATCTGCATAAGGCTTCTGTAAGCTTAAATTATCTCCCACCAAATCTCCTAAACTGATTCCCAATACGGCGTTTTTCTTGGTCGTTTTAACCTCATTTACAATGGCTCTTTTAAAGTAATCCAACTGCTTTTCTGTATAAGGTTGCGGATCTCCGAACACCAGAATATCAAAGTTCTTGCTTTCATTTTGTTTGTTCAAAGCGAAATTAATTTCTTTCGGAAGTTCTCCCGTTGGCGCTGAACCTTTGTATTTAAAATCTGTAGGTGAACCTGCAGGTTTGTATTGATAATAGTATTGGGGTAAATTGTTTCCATTTACCGGAGTCATGTATCCTGAAGGTTTGATTACAAAAATCGTTTGCCCCTCCTGAACCGGAAGACTGTATCTTCCGTTTTTATCTGTTAAAACAACCTGCGCTCCGTTTGAAACAGCTACTCCTTCAATTCCTTTTTCTTTGTTTTCTTTCTTCTGATTTTTATTAGCATCTTCGTATACATAGCCAGAAACCGAAGTTTGTGCCAAAGCGATTGAAGAAATTAATAGTGCAGGAATGATATATTTAAAATTCATTTTTATTTTTTTAAGATTTATTGATTCCACCAGTTAACAACATTAATATGATCTCCACCCATTGCTTGAACTGCCATCTGATAATTTTCTGCATTTAACACTTTTGTAAGTGGCGGATATAAAAGTCTTTGAGGCATTTTACCATCATTAAGCAATCCTCCGTTATTAGGTAATACAGGATAACCGGTTCTTCTTTTCTCGAACCATTGTTGCTCATCTACGAAGAAAAGAGCTAAGTACTTCTGAAGCATAATTCTTTCTAAGGTATTGTTGTAGGCAACATTGGTTCCCGTCAAATATCCTGTAGGCATCGTAAGGCTCCATTGTTCCAGGGCAGACTGAACACCTTTTTCATAATATGTTTGTGCGTTTCCTGTGATAATACCTTTAAATGCTAATTCTGCCAAAATAAACTGTAATTCAGAATAGTGCATAACAAAAATATTAAATGGTGCAATTGCTAGGTTGGTAGCACTCACGTTAGAAGGTTGATAGTTAAAAGAAGTTCCTGCTGCATATCCTACAGGCGCTCCTTTATATCCTAAACTTGCGTTGGTTGCAAGATCTTTCGCTGTTGAAAAGAACCTAGCCAATCTTGGGTCAGTAGCTGAGTTATTTTTAAGAGTATTGATTAAAAATTCTCCGGCAGCACGTCCTGTGGTAAAATCCTGATATCTCGCAATAGGAGTGGCTAGAGGAGCAATTCCTGTGATATTAAGCATTGCACTGTCTGCGTTCGCCGTAAAAACAGGATACGTTGTAGGGTTGTTTACAATTTCGTTTATTCTTTGATATACGTTAACCTCACCATTCTTTTTCAAAATTCTCGTCAACAATCTTAATGAAAGTGAATTACAGAATTTTTTCCATTTTAGAATTCCGCTTACATCGTTATTGGCATTGTAAAACAAATCGGTGTCTGTAAGAGGTGTAGTCGTTACAAAAAGTGAATTTGCTGTTTTTAAATCATCAAGAAGCTTTACATAAATATCTTTTTGCTTATCAAATTTTGGCTGGCTGATTCCTTCTGCAAGCTGCGATGCCTCAGAAAAAGGAACATCTCCGAAAGTATCGGTAAGATTAGCGTACAACCAGGCATTCATTACCATAGCAATTGCCTGATAGTTTTTGTTGTTTTGTGTTGTAGCAAGATTGTACATATCTCTTACCTGCTTCAGCCATTTGTAAGAATTATTCCAATAGCCTGTTCCTGTAGATTCACTGATATAGTAGCGGCTCACGTTGGTTACCGATTCATTAGGGAAATCAATAGCTTCCTGCATGATATCAAACGTAAAATCATTTGCTCTCATATATCCTACTGACGCCATATTGTACTGCACAGGCGCAAGTAAGCTTCCTGCGGTAGGATTAAATATCTTACTGGTATTGGTATTTATTTCTTCAAAATTTCTGTCGCAAGAAGCCAACGTACAGGCAACTGCAAAAAGACCAAAAAATTTAATTATTGTATTTTTCATTATGTAGATTTTATGGTTGTTAAAGGTTATCTGATAAAAAATTTTTAAAATTTAACATTAAGCTGAATTCCTACTGTTCTTGCTGTCGGTAACTGCCCTACTTCTGCTCCCGGAGTAATAGAACCATTATTTAAAGTCGCAGCTTCAGGATCGAAAAGTGGGAATTTTGTCCACATCCAAAGGTTTCTACCAAAAACCGAAAGGCTTAAATCTGTCATTTTTAAAGATTTTACTAAGTCTTTAGGGAAATAATACGTGATAGTGGCTTCTCTTAGCTTCACGAAAGAGGTATCGAATGAGTTGGTCTCAATATTGGCTCTTCTGTAATAATCTGCATAATAACTAGTAAGAAGTACTTCTTTTGTATTTGGAGAAAAGCTTCCGTCTGCATTCTGTACAACACCCTGCCCTACAATCATTCCATTAGGATTTTCCCTTCCCATCAAAGTATTGGTAAGCTTACCCTGCTCAGACATTTTGTGGTGAGATTGCGAATACGCTCTACCTCCGTACTGTCCATCAATAGAAAAACTCACCGCAAAGTTCTTGTATTTGAAAGTATTTTGTAAACCGATCCTCCACTTAGCATAAGCATTTCCTACATATTCTACTTCTGTAGACTTTGCAGTAAGACCGTCTGCTCCGTAAATTACCTGCCCATCCGGAGCTCTTTGCAGTTTATATCCATACATATCACCTAAAGAACCTCCTACAACTGCGTTGTAAAATAAGACTCCTCCAACACTAAACATGGTATAGGGTTCTCCCTGAAATTCTGCAGGAAGTGAAAGAATTTTATTTCTGTTTAGAGACCAGTTTGCAGAAAGATTCCAAGAGAAATCTTTAGATTTTACTGGTGTAGCAGTAAGCATCATCTCAACCCCTCTGTTCCTTACTTCTCCAGCATTGATTATTCTTTGAGTATACCCACTTTCTGCAATGGTTTGTACAGGAATAATCTGATCTTTGGTATTATTTTGATAAGCGGTTATAGTATAATTTAATCGGTTATTAAAGAATCCAAAATCCATCCCAGCTTCAATATTAGTATTCATTTCCGGTTTCAGATTGGCATTCAATAAAAGATTATTGGTTTCTGCTCCGCCTGGAAAATCACTAGGATTGAAGAATTGTCTAAGGCTATAAGGATCTGTATCATTCCCTACCTGAGACCAAGAACCTCTTAATTTCCAATAATTAAATAATCTTGATTTTAACTTCAATACATCGGAAAGGATCAATGAAGTGGTTACAGACGGATAAAAATAAGACCTGTTTGCTTTTGGTAAAGCACTACTCCAGTCGTTTCTTGCGGTCACATCCACGAACCAGATGTTATTATAGCTTAAGTTTACCAAACCATAAACACTGTTCATTTCCTTATCTTTAGGAATTGGCACAATAGGTTGTAAAGAAACAGCATTGTTAAGCTCATATATACCTGCTACTCTAAGACCTATTGCTTTATAATCGTTTTGAACGTATTCGTTGGCTCTTATATTTCCTCCGGCAGAAATATTATAGTTTAATTTGCCAAATTTATTCTTGTAAGTAAATAATAAGTCTGTGTTGTATTCAGAGTTTTTAATATACTGTTCTCTGTAATATCCCTGAGCATAGTTTGCCGAATTCCAAGGTCTTTTAGTTGTTCTTTCTTCGTTGGTCAATTCTAACCCGGAACGAAGCATTACATCAAAATGTTTCGAGAAGTTATAAGTAGCCGTGACGTTACCTGTGATAAACTTTTTATCTAAACCATTCAGCATTTCATAGGCAATAAGATAAGGATTATCAATAAAGCTACTGAATGGGTGAATCTGTGCAGTCTGATATTGACCCTGCTTCCAAATAGGTTTATACCAAGCTAGATCTACATTCGGATTCTGGAAAATCATGAAATACGAAATCGACTGGTTATTATACCCCGTTGCCGGAAGGTTGTCACTTTTTGTACTATTGAAAGCAAACTTCGCCACCATTTTCAGTTTTGGGTTCAGTTGATGGTCTACAGACAATGCATAATTAAAACGGTCAAATCCCGTATTAGGCATCATCCATTCATTTTTTTGGTAGGTTAAAGAGGTTCGGAAGGCCGTATTTTGGTTAGACGCTTCTATTCCTAATGTATTAGAATAGGTAGTACCTGTCTGCCAAAAATCTTTCACATTATTATCATACGATCTCCAAAGCTGCCTTGATTTACTTTGCGCTTCTATCGTTGGATCGTATTGGAAATAATATTGTCCGTCAAATTTAGGTCCGAAAGCACTACTTGTTCCTCCTGTACTTACTCCATCAGCCGAAGCCCCATAAGAATAATAGAACTGTCCTGCCGTATTTTTCGTCAAAGTTCCCTGTCCGTATTCATGTTGATAATCCGGCCATTTTAGAACAGAATCAAAGCTGGATGAAGAATTAAATGTTACATTTACTTTTCCATTCTTAGTTTTTCCTGATTTTGTGGTAATCATAATGGCTCCACCCGCTCCTCTGGAACCGTATAAAGCCGCTGCAGAAGCTCCTTGCAATACCGTTACCGACTCAATATCATCCGGATTGATGCTGTTAAAATTATTTCCGAAGTCTACCGGTACATCACCTCCTGATCCTGCTGCATATGCGTCACTGCCATTACTTGTGCTGGTTCCTCCTAAAGGCACTCCATCTACTACGATAAGAGCTCCGTTCTGATCCAGATTCATAGAAATTGCACCTCTCAATGTAATTTTCGAAGTACCCAACGGTCCGGCTCCCGCAGTTTGAATTTTCAAACCTGCCACTTTACCTTCTAAAGCTTGTGCCCAGTTGTTATTCTGAGTTTTTGTAAACTCTTCTCCGTTTACTTTTGTAGCTACATACCCCAGAGATTTATCTTGTCTTTTAATCCCTAATGCTGTTACAACTACCTCATCAATACTTTTGATGGTATCTTTTTTAGCTTTTTGCTGAGCCGCTAGATTGACACTGACTAATCCTAAGAGTGCCAAAACCAGTAACTTTTGAGTCTCTTTACGCATATCCTTTTTTGTTTGCGCAAAATTAGAACGACCTTCCCGTAAGGGTTTTAACAAGGTTTTAACATTTATTAAAGAATCATTAAACGGAATATTAATTCATTTTTAACAAAAACAAATAACACACTGAATACCAATAAATTAAAGTAATTAAGAATTTTTAATGTAAATTTTAGCTCTTATTTTTCTAACTTTATTGTCTTTTCCTGATAAATTGAAATTTTTCCATACAACACGCCGTTGTAGCTATACTTTAATTAAAAATAAAAAAGCCTGTCTCCAAAGAAACAGGCTTCATAATAGATATTCGGTAAAATCTTACTTACCTTTGAGTTGATTAGGAATATTGGTCGTAATAAAACCTATTCCCTGTTTTTTCAGTTCGTCATAAACAGCAACATCATTCACTGTCCACGAATTGGTAATCAATCCTAAAGCTTTTGCCTCGGCAATCCATGTAGGATTTTTTTGGAAGATACTGTAATGGTAATCTAATCCGTCCAATCCTTCATTCTTAATTTGCTCAGGTGACAATTCTCCTCTCAGATACTGAACTTTAAATGTTGGCTCAAGTCTTTTAATTTCTTTACAGATATTTAAGCTGAAAGAAATGAATTCACTTTGAGATTCAAGTTTCATATCTTTAATCATCTTGATCGTCTTTGCCGTCAGTTCATCTTCTTTTTCCTTTGTTTTATCAGGCTTTATCTCAACAATCAATTTTAGTGATTTGTCTTTTTTTCCTTGCTTTAAATAATCTTTCAACGTTGGAAAATCCTCACCGTTAGACAATTTCAGTTTTTCCAATTCTTTGAAATCAGTTTCTGAAATTTCCATTTTTCCGTGGTGCTCATCATGGTTGATGACCAAAACACCATCTTTTGTCATTCTTACATCAAATTCAGATCCGTATATCTTCAATTTCTGAGCATTTTCCAATGACTTCAGTGAATTTTCCGTTGTTGCCGGTTCTGATTGAAAGTAACCTCTGTGTGCAATAATCTGGGTTTGTGCCTTCATGATGACTGTGCTTAAAACTGCTAACCCTAAGATAATTTTTTTCATAATATAATTTGATAGTTTATATAAAAAGCTTTGAAACTTTTAGATAAAAGTAATATTTAATTGTTAAAACGAATACTTCGCCCCGATTTGAATCTGATAAGGATTTCCTGATAATGGTTCTAAACCACTTGTATTTAAGCTATATTTAAGCTGTTTTGTAACCGGATCGAATCCTGTGATTCTGTAAAGAGACATATTACTGTATGATTTATTAACGCCCCATTCTCTATTAAGCAAATTCGCCACGTTGAAAATATCAACCGAAATTTCAAAAGCTCCGATTTTTTCAAATTTGATCTTTTTTGCTATACGAAGATCCCAAACTCCGTAGAATCCATTCTTCCCGCCATTTCTTTCCGCCACTTTATTATTGTAATCTGTGATATAATTTTTCAATGCCTGTCCTACATCCGGATTATCAATCAATGTTTGTGTAAGATTCGGGAAAATATAAGCCAGATCATTGGTATCTACGAAATCTCCGTTTACGTTTCCACCGGCAGTGACAGAGAAACGGGTTCCTCCCATTCCGGCATATCTGATTCCTAAAGTAAATCCGGCAATCGTAGGTGAATTACCATAAATCACTACTTTATTTCTGAACTGGTTATCCGAATAGCTCATTCTTAAGTCTCTCGGATCACTCGCAACCGGAGTAGATAAAGTTGCTGAATTTGCCACATTCCCGTTGTAAGAAGTATTGTCTTTAATATCTGCCCAGGTATAACTTGCTGTGATCTCCCCATCTTTCCAGTAACGGTAACTTGTATCTACCACAAATGAAAACTGATTTACCTTTCCATCACTTACCAATTCAAGAACTCTTCCGAAATTCTTGTTGATTCTTCCGTCTTTCCAACTCATAGTTCCATTCGCAGCGATTGAAGCCGCCGGAACATAAACGCCTCTTCCTCCTTCATTATCCAAAGTGAAATATGGATTTGCTGCCATGTTTCTGTCATAATAGAAATAGTTGTTTCTTCCTAAAGCCATATAGCCCGCAACTCCCGCTCTGAATCTTTCATTAAAGAAGTGGGTATAAGAAATATTGGCTTTGTAAACGATAGGAACTTTTGCATCTTTTCCTGTGTAATTGATGGTAGGAAGCTGATATTGCGCCAACGTAGGAACTGTTCCGTAATCATTTCTATAGCTATTGAAGTCCGGGACAGGAACATCTTTACCGGTCACATCTACCGTTGCCAAGTGCCTTCCATCGAACACCAAATTATTGATAATCATATAATTGTTAATATCTGAAGAGAAAATCCCGGCTCCGAACTTTAAGAAGTCTTTATTTCCTTCATTAATATTCCAGTCAAACTGGAATCTTGGCTGAATAATGAATGATTTGATCTGATTATCTGTTCTGATTCCCATCTCATCGTACAGTTTCTGGTTGAATCCTGCTTTCGGATACCCTCCGTAATCTAATCTTAAACCAGCCATCAAATCAAGGCCTTTTGCAATTTTAGTCTGGATTTGTCCGTAAACCCCTAAATTATAGATATTCGATTTCACTGAAGGATCATCCATCAAAGGAACTTCTCTGTAAAATCTATAAGCGATAAGATTATTAAAATTATATAAATTATCTCCTCCATTCGCTGCAGGATTTTCTCTGAAATGGAATCTTCCGTTCACCTCACTTCCGTAGATCGATTTTGCCATAGTGTACATAAGATCTGCTCCGAAAGTATATTTAATTTTATCGGTGTTATAATATAAGTTATCCACAATCTGGAAAACATTATTTCTAAAACTTTCCTGTCCGAAACGGTGACCTCCGATCTGAATATTCGTTGCTTTGTCCTTTCCATCGATGCTAGAAACAATATTTTCAACGATTGCTCTTGGCATTGCGTGCCCCAATTCATCATTTTGGTAACTGTCTTGAGCTGTGTAAAGATATTGAGCCTTTAATTCGTTGGTCATGTTAGGTTTAAGATTCGATCTTAATGTCAATAATAAACTGTTATCCAAGTTTTTATCATTACCATAAGATTCAAAAGCGTTGATTGCTGTGTTGTCTCCTAAACCGTTTTTATTTAAATCATAAGTAAAGTTATTTCTTAACGTCAATAAATTTTTGTCATTGATCTGCCAGTCTAAACGTAAAAATCCTGCATCAGAATTTCTTACCTTATCGAAACTTCCGAACTGAGGGGTATTTCCAACGCCGTATTTTGCTCTTGCAATATCTAAGAATTTATTAAGCGTTGCTGTAGTTGTATTTAATCTCAATTCATCTTCATGCGATTTGATATCTGCAATCTGCAATGGTCTTGAATCTAACTGATGATCCCAAGCCATGAAGAAATGTAACTTATTTTTAATAATTGGCCCTCCCAACGAGAAACCAAACTGAGAAGTTGAGAAATCATTATTGATTCTGTTTCCTCTAATGTCATATTTACTCGAAAGCCAATTGGTTCTTAAATATTCCCAAGCGCTTCCCGAAAACTTATTGGTTCCTGATTTTGTAACTGCACTTATTGTTCCTCCTCCACTTCTTCCCAACGTCACATCATATTGGTTGGTTGTAATTTTAAACTCACGAACCGCTTCCATAGAAATAGAAAACGGAGCGCCGCTTCGGCTTGTTGTAGCCCCCGCAGAAGTTGGATTTTTTGCTGTCATCCCATCAATCGTAAAGTTGGTAGAAGATCCCAACTGCCCAGAAATACTTCCATTTTTACCACTAAGAGGCGAAAGCTCTGCCAAATTAGTAAAGTTTCTTCCATTTACCGGCAACATCGCAATGTTTTTAGCTGACATTGATGTTGCAGCACCAAGGTTTCCGATTTTATTTTTAAGATTTCCAACAACAACCACTTCTTCGATTGTTTTTTCACTTCCTAAATTCATATTTACCGTTACCTGATCCCCAAAGTTTACCGTATAACCTTCTCTTTTCTCATCATTTACCATCACCGTATAAGGTCCACCCAAAGGAATTTCTTTGAAAATATATTCTCCTTTTGAGTTGGTTTCCGTCTCAGTTTTAAAACCTGTAGATTCATTAATAATCGTTACTTTCACTTTCTCCTGAGCGGTTTTTCCAATGCCAGTTACCTTTCCTACAATCGACGCCTGCGTGGTTTGTGCATACGCCAGTGTTCCGAAACTCAAGAACAACAATCCCAATACAATTTTTACTTTTCTCATTTTGTCAAATTAGCTGTGCAAAGGTATACTGACCTTCAAACCTAGGTGTTTAAGAGAATTTTAACATTTTTTCAATTAAATGATAACATTATGTTAAACCATTGTAAACAGGCATTCTATCGGCTATTCAATCAGTCTGTTAGGGTGTATTAATAGATTTTAATATTCTCAGAATATTTAATTCGCCTATTTTTTAAATGCAATTACTTTAATTACTTTTGCTTAAAAGATAGAAACCCAATGTCCGAACACATTCAACAAAAAATAGAAGAACTTCGTAAAGAACTTCATCAGCATAATGAAAACTATTACCTTTTAGACACGCCTACTATTTCAGATTATGACTTTGACGTCCTTTTGGAAGAGTTACGTGATCTGGAAGCAAAATATCCTGAATTTTATGATGAAAATTCTCCTACCGTACGTGTTGGTGGCGGAATTACCAAAGTTTTCCCTACGATTCAGCATAAATTCAGAATGTATTCTCTGGACAATTCTTATGATTTTAACGATCTTGAAGACTGGGAAAAAAGAATTATTAAAACCATCGATGAACCCGTAGAGTTTGTTGCAGAGCTGAAATATGACGGAGCATCCATTTCTATTTTGTATGAAAATGGAAAGCTTTCACAGGCAGTTACTCGTGGAGACGGTTTTCAGGGTGATGAAATTACGGCCAACGTTCGTACGATTTCGGATATTCCATTAAAATTGAAGGGTGATTTCCCGGAGCATTTCTTCATGCGTGGCGAAATTTATCTGACAAGAAAAAACTTTGATAAAATCAATAAACTACGAGAAGAAGACGGATTGGATCCATTCATGAATCCAAGAAATACAGCCAGTGGAAGCCTGAAAATGCAGGACAGCGGTGAGGTAAGAAAACGCGGACTTTCTTCCGTTTTATATCAATTTATTTCTGATGATATTCCCGCAGAATCTCATTGGGAATTACTGCAAAAAGCGCAAAGTTGGGGATTCAAAACGTCTCAACAGGCAAAATTATGTACAACACTGGACGAGGTAAAAGAATTCATTACCTACTGGGATACGGAAAGACACAATTTACCTTTCGAAATTGACGGTATTGTTTTAAAAGTTAATTCATTAAAACAACAAAGACAGCTTGGATATACTGCAAAATCTCCACGTTGGGCAATGGCTTATAAATTTAAAGCCGAAAAAGTGGAAACCGAATTACAAAGCGTTTCTTACCAAGTAGGAAGAACAGGAGCCATCACTCCGGTTGCCAATCTGAAACCTGTTTTATTAGCCGGAACGATTGTAAAAAGGGCATCTTTACACAATGAAGACATCATCAAGAAGCTAGATCTTCATGAAAATGATTTTGTATATGTAGAGAAAGGCGGAGAAATCATCCCGAAAATTGTCGGCGTAAATACTGAGAAAAGAACTGACGAAAGCAAAGAGATCGAGTACATCAAACACTGCCCTGAATGTGGAACTGAGCTGGTAAAAATAGAAGATCAGGCTATTCATTTTTGCCCAAATGAACTTCACTGTCCGCCGCAGGTTGTAGGAAGAATGATTCATTATGTTTCCAGAAAAGCACTGAATATTGAGAATTTAGGAAGCGAAACCATCGAACAGCTTTATAGAGAAAAACTGATTGAAAATCCCGCGGATTTCTATGTTTTAACGAAAGAACAGTTGCTGCCACTGGAAAGAATGGCTGAAAAATCTGCACAAAATATTATTTCAGGGATCGAAAAATCGAAAGAAATTCCTTTTGAAAAAGTATTGTACGGAATTGGAATAAAACACGTTGGAGAAACGGTTGCGAAGAAATTAGTCAAAAATTTTGCTACTATTGATGATTTAAAAGCGGCAACAGTGGAAGAACTTTGTCAGGTGGAAGATATCGGAACAAAAATCGCGATAAGTATTGTAGATTTCTTTGCTAATTCTGAAAACCTTTTAATGATCGAAAGACTAAAATCCTACGGAGTTCGATTAGAAAAAGGGGAAAGTACCAATGAAATTCTTTCTAATGCTTTAGAGGGAAAAACGTTCCTTTTCACCGGAAAATTATCTTTATTCACAAGAGAATCTGCTGAAGAAATGGTGGAAAAACATGGCGGAAAAAATATTTCTGCCGTTTCAAAAAACCTTAATTATCTTGTGGTAGGCGAAAAAGCAGGAAGCAAACTGAAAAAAGCACAAGACATCGGAACCATTGAAATTTTGGATGAGCAACAGTTTTTGGATCTGATTAATTCATAATAGCCTTAAGTTTTTACATCACTTTTTATAGGAATTCAAAATATCGACTTTAAATGTAACAAAAATATTTACATTTAATTATCTTTGTTATAAATTAATATTTAAAAAATGAGAAAAACCATTGCAATTTTCACTTTACTGGCCTTCTCTTTCCTTTCAGTGGGATTGAATGCACAAAGTAAAAAAACATCACAGTCTGATCTGGACTACAATAAAAAACTGGTAGTCAATTTTTATCAGAAAATTTTCGGAGATCATGATTTTACGAATATTGATCATTATCTTCTGCCAACTTATATTCAACATAATCCCAATGTTGCTCATGGTTCAGAAGCATTTGAAAAGGCTATAAAGGGTTGGTTGCAAAACAAACCAAAAACGAAAATTGATGTTCAGCACATTGCAGCAGAGGGCGATCTGATCTTTCTTCATGTCAAAAATATTTTGCCAGACGGGAAATTACAGTCTGTAATTGACATTTTTAGAATAGAAAATAAAAAAATTGCAGAACATTGGGATGTTCATGAGACTGTTCCTGAAAAATCAGCCAACGCACATCCAATGTTTTAAGAGTACTATAAAATTTTAATAGGTAGAATTTTTCGGATTATCCCGTCAATAAACTTACTTTATCATTAAAGATTTTATTGTAATTTTAATCAAAGAAGTTTACAATCTAAACAATGGAATTTTTAAAGGATCATTACGTTATTCAGAACGATTTAGTTCTCATTTTTATTTCTGTGATTTTAGGCTTGCTTATTGGTGCAGAACGTGAATACAGGAATAAATCTGCGGGATTGCGTACCTTTATTTTAGTCTGTTTTGGCTCCTGCTTATTTACTGTTTTGTCCTTAAAAATAGGAGTTGCCAATCCAGATCGTTTGGCGGCTAATATTATTACCGGAATTGGTTTTTTAGGGGCCGGAGTTATTTTTAAAGGAGATAATAAAATTGAGGGAATCACCACCGCAACCACGATTTGGGCAACAGCCTCTATTGGTATGGCTATAGGTTCCGGATATGTCTATCTATCACTTTTAGGGACTGCATTAGTATTATTAATTTTACATTCACTCACTTATTTCGAAAAGTTCATAGACAGAAAGCACAAAATCCGAGAATATAAAATTTCAGTCATCAATGCCAAAGAAATCCCTCACTGTGAAGAGCTTTTCAAAAAAAACGATTTAAAATTTGTGGTTTCAAAACAACAATATACCCAAGGTAATCTCGCAACCAGCTGGATCATTACCGGTAAAAATACCAATCATGAAGCACTCATGAAAGACCTGATGGAAGATGAAAAAATAATTGCCTATCAGTTTTAATCAAAAAATAAACGGACAGCCTCAAAAGCAGTCTTTTTTTCTTTTAGTAAAAAATTAATTTTATGTATTTTTAGGCAAAATTTTTTGTAATGATAAAACGTAATATTCTCATTGCTTCGGCATTCTTTAGTTTTTCTTTAGGAATTGCCCAGCAATATGGCGGAATGTGGATCCCGACAGAGCTTAATGAAAAGGAAATGAAAGACTTGGGAATGAAAATTTCTGCTAAAGATATATTCAATGTTCAAAAACCAAGTATTAAAGATGCTGTAGTACAGTTCAACGGAGGCTGTACGGCTGAAATTATTTCTCCAAAAGGATTGCTTCTTACCAACCACCACTGTGGATACGGACAAATACAGTCTCATTCTACGGTTGAAAACGACCTTTTATCTAACGGATTCTGGGCTAAAAGTACAGAAGGTGAACTTCCCAATCCAGGTGTTACCGTAGATTTCATTGTAGACATCAAAGAAGTTACCCAGCAAATCCTTGAAGGTACAGACAAGCTAACAGAGCCTGAACTTTCAAAAAAAATTGCAAATAATATTGAAGTTTATAAAAACTCTCAAAAAACAGAATCTTACCAGTCTATTTCTGTAAAATCTATGTATTACGGAAATAAATACTATGCTTATACTATTGAAACGTATAAAGATATCCGATTGGTAGGAGCACCGCCACAAAGCATCGGAAAATTCGGAAGCGATACCGACAACTGGGTTTGGCCAAGACATACGGGAGATTTCTCTATGTTCAGAATTTATGCAGGAAAAGACAATAAGCCTGCAGAATATTCAAAAGATAACGTTCCTTACGTTCCGAAGCACTATCTTCCGGTTTCCATTAAGGATAAAAATGAAAATGATTTCACTTTTGTATTCGGATTCCCGGGAAGAACTACGGAATATTTACCGGCAATTGCGGTTGAAAAAATCATGAAGGAAATCGATCCGGCAAGAATTGCAGTGAGAGATGTAGCCTTAAAAACATTAGACGAAAAAATGCGTACTGATGATGCAACACGTATCAAGTATGCTTCAAAATATGCTTCAGTAGCCAATTACTGGAAAAAATGGATCGGTGAAGTTGAAGGATTGAAAAAATCTAATGCGGTTGAGAAAAAAGTAATGTATGAAGGTTCTTTGGTAGCTAAAAACCATGAGATCAAATCTACATTAGATCAGCTTAATAAATTATACAACGATCAGGCTCCTTACGCACTTAACAATGCTTATTATACAGAAGTTCTAAGAAACGCAGAAACATTGATGTTGGCTAATCTTTACTACAATTATGTGACTTCTGTAGAAGCCGGAAGAATGGATGAA
Source organism: Chryseobacterium taiwanense (assembly GCF_000813825.1). Classification (GTDB taxonomy): domain Bacteria; phylum Bacteroidota; class Bacteroidia; order Flavobacteriales; family Weeksellaceae; genus Chryseobacterium; species Chryseobacterium taiwanense. Next base: position 101,448 of record NZ_JWTA01000002.1, on the reverse strand, counting down.
AAAGCAACAGCTGCTTTCAAAAACAGATTGACTTCTTTCTACAAAGATTACAGTGCTGAATTAGATGCAAAGGTTACTGCAAAACTTTTAGCGTTATATGCTAATAAAACCGTTCCACAATTCTTACCTGTAGGATTTGACAAGTATAAAAATGAAGCTCAGAATATCCAAACCATTGAAGAAGCTTCTAAAAACTCAATCATTACAGGAAGAACTGAAGTAAACGGAGCTTCTACTTCTAAAGATATTGAAAAAGCCCTTTCTAATCAGGATAAGCTGATCAAAACGCTGAAAAAGGATCCTATTTATCAAATTTATGTTACTTTAAGAGAAACATATATGAAAACGGCAGATCCTCAATTTACTTCTTTGCAGGGTAAGATCGATGAATTGCAGAAAACATTCATGGCTCAGCAGATGGAAACTGATAAAGACAGAAAATTCTTCCCGGATGCCAATTCTACGCTTCGTGTAACGTATGGAAAAGTAAAAGGTTCAAGCCCGAGAGATGCTGTTTCTTATAACTACCAAACGCATTTGGCCGGTGTAATGGAGAAATATGTTCCCGGAGATTATGAATTTGACGTTCCTAGAAAGCTAATTGATCTTTACAGTAAAAAAGATTTCGGAGTGTATAAAGACAAAACAGGAGATGTTCCGGTAGGATTTACGGCAACCAACCATACTACAGGAGGAAACTCAGGAAGCCCTGCTTTGGATGCCAATGGAAATTTAGTTGGATTGAACTTCGACAGACAATGGGAAGGAACTATGAGTGACATCAATTATGACCCTCGTTTCAGCCGAAACATTATGGTAGATACCAAATACATTCTTTTCATCATTGATAAATTTGCCGATTCAAAATGGCTGATTGATGAAATGAAAATTGTGAAATAATTTGTTTTAATACATCAAGACAAAATAAAACCCCGAAAAATTTCGGGGTTTTTGTTTTTTAATGTCCAAAAATATCTTTTAAACTCACTTCTTTAAAGGTTCCCATCTGATCTACCGCTTCCCTATTCAGGTTTTCTTTTTTCCCGATAATAGCGGTATTGAAATGAATTGGTTTGATTTCTGTATTATAAAACTGTTTCAGATCATCAAAATTCAGGCTTTGAATCTGCTGATAAATATCTTTTCTGAAATCGTAATGAATATTCAGCTTTTTCAGTCTCAATGTATTAAAAAAGATATTAGTTCTGGTGATTCTTGTTGATGCAATCTGTTTCAAGGCCGCATTTCTGGCATTTTCAAACTGACTTTGAACTTCAGGAAGTTCGCTCATCAATTCCGTCATCGTATCTACTGCAATCTGTAATTTATCCGGCTGTGTTCCGATATATGTTGTGATATAATCCGGATGATTCAATTCTGAATTAGCAGAATACGAAACATAAGCAGAATAGGCTAAACTTTTACTTTCTCGGATTTCCTGAAATACGATGGATGATAATCCTCTCCCGAAATATTCATTAAAAACATTAATTTTTCCAAAGTTTCCAATATTTACCGAATGTCCTTTTCCCACCTTGCTCATTTCCATTTGTACCATGTCATAGTTGGTAAAATATACATTTCCAATGGTTTCCTGTTCAGGATATTGTTTCGGTTCCGGAACTGAAAGACTTTCGTTCTCCGTATATTTTCCGATATAAGCTATAAAGCGTTCAAAATCTTTCCCGTAGAAAAATATCTGATAAGGAAATTTGAACAGGTTTTTCATTCTGTCGGTAAAGACTTCAACATTAGTGTTTTCAAGTTCTTCTTTTGAAATAATATTGGTAAAACGTGACGATTCTCCCAACTTTGCATAGTTCGTCAAAGCCGACATAATTCTTCCTTTATCCTTTTTTACCGCTGCCCTGTTTTCAAGAATGGTTTCGACAAATTGCCCGTAAATTTCCTGATCAGGTTTTACCTCATACATCCAGTGTTGCAGCAGTTTAATTCCTTTTTCAATATTCTCTTCTAGTCCGCTTAAAGAAACCAGAAGCTGATCATTGGTTGTTTTAAAATCATTTGAAACCCCAATTTTAAAGAATTCTTTTTTCAGATCTTCGGGCGAAAACTGATCTGTTCCCAAGTATTGAAGAATCTGGGTAGAAATTCCCAAATCACGGTCATGATCACTTCCTAAAGGAAAAATAAAATGAACCTGCGCGATGTCATTGTACTTATTTTTAACGAAGCTTAACTTTTTGTCTTTAACAACGTCTGTTTTTATTTTTTTCTGATAATCAATAAATTCAGGAGTAATATCTTCCGTTTTCTCGGCTAAAATCTGCTGTAAAAATTCAGACTGTGCTTCACGATTGATTTTCACCGGAGTAATTCCCGGATTCTCCACTCGGATCAGTCTGTCATTGATTCCTTTTTCTTTGTAAACAATGACATAATTTTCCTTAAAGAACTCATTTGCAAAAGCTACTACGTCTTCTTTCGTGAAACCGGCATATTCATCCATTTCGTTGAGTTCCTCTTCCCAAGTTCTTCCTTTAATGTAAGTATCATAAAGATTGGTTGCCAACCCGTCTGCAGTTTCCAATGTTTTCATTCGCTGCAGCTTAAAGTCGTTGATAATGGCAGGAAGCATCCAATCTGGAAAATCGCCTTTTTTCACCAATTCAATCTGCTCCAAGACCAATTCTTTAGCTTCATCTAGAGTTTGTGTTTCTTTAGGAACGGCAACGATTGAAAAATATCCGTATTGTTTTAATCCTACCGAAAAAGCCTGTCCCCAAAGTAATTTTTGAGTCTGGTTAATATTTAAATCCATCAGTCCGGCCTCTCCTCTATTGCTCAGAATATTCGCTACAATATCTGCTAACATAGATTCACGAGTTCCGTAACTTTCCGTTCTCCAAGCCAATTGTACTCTTGGTGTAGTCGGACTTTTTACGGTTCTTTTAACAATTTCAGTAATAGGTTTTTCTGTAACCGGAGTCTTTTTCGGAAGCTCTCTGTAAGGAATTACCCCAAAATACTGATCTACAAGCTGAATAGTTTCTTCAAAATCTAAATCTCCAACTAAAACTACTGCATAATTATTAGGTACATAATACTCATCAAAATATTTGTGAATCGCCTTCATCGAAGGATTTTTCAAATGTTCTGGTTTTCCTAATGTCGTCTGTTGTCCGTTCGGATGGGTTGGAAACAGCGCATCCATCAGTTCATAATTCACCAGTCTCGAGTCATTATCCTGCGCACGGTTGAATTCTTCATACACAGATTCCAGTTCGGTATGAAAAAGCCTTAAAACAATTTCTGAAAATCGTTCTTTTTCAACTTTCAGCCACTTTTCAAGCTCATTATTCGGAATATTGTTCTTATACACCGTTTCATCAAACCAGGTATGTGCATTGGTTCCTGTTGCTCCCAACGAAGAAATTACCTTATCATATTCATTGGCAATTGCATATTGGCTTGCTTCCTGAGAAATTTCGTCTATTTTTTTATAGATGGCTTTCTTTTTCTCAGTGTCAGATTCAGCCTTATGTTGCTCATACAATTCTGATATCTGATGTAATAATTCACTTTCCTTTTCCCAGTTCTGGGTTCCAATCTTTGATGTTCCTTTAAACATCATATGTTCAAGGTAATGTGCTAATCCTGTATTATCAGAGGGATCATTATTACTTCCCGTTCTCACCGGAATATAGGTCTGAATTCTTGGTGCATCAAAGTTTTGGGCTAAAAAAACCTTTAAGCCATTCTTTAATGTGTAAATTCTTACTTTATTTTCGTCATTAGAAATTGTGATATACTCGTAATTATTGGGATCTGTATGAATTGTTTCGTTGTATCTTCCGTTGGTCATAAATAAACTCGTTTTCACTCTTTAAAACAAGAATGTATACAAATGTAAGGAATCAAAAAAGAACCTCTGAAAATTTCCTGAATATTGCATCTATTATAATGATTGTAAAATGTTAAAATTTTATTTTGTATTCTCTATCGCTTCCATAAAATGTTTTAAATTTGAATGAATATCTTTTCAACTTTTAAAATGACTAATAATCTACTCCCTTTTTTCATCGCAGCCTTGATCTTATTTCCAATTGCTTTAGGTATTTATTTCTCTATTGAAAAGCAAAAGATTTTGACACGTTGTAAACTCACAAACTCCAGAGAACTGCAAAATATTTATGGAACAACTGTCACAGATAAAGGTTTTTTAAATTGGAATTTAGAATTTAATACTTTTGATGTACTTATTAATGATAATTCTATTTTTCTATTTGTAAAGGCCTATGGATTTATTCCTATACGAATTACTAATTTATTGTTTTCACGATCTGATGTAAATCATACTAAAAAACCTACTCTTCTCAGAGAATATAAAATTAATCATGACAGCGTTCAATTTGTCTATTATCCTCGTCATTTGATGAACCGAAGCAGAAAAGTAACCTTGCAAAAATTAAGACCTGATGAAGTTTCCATGTTTGAGAATTTATTGAATGGTAAAAGCAGAAGATCTTATTAATCTTAAACTTTAAATATAAAAGAAAATTCAAACTTATAATCAATAAACATGTCAGCAACATTCTTCCCAACCCCACAAGAGTTCCGAAACTGGCTTGAGGAAAACCATCAAAACGAAAAGGAGCTTCTCGTTGGATTTTTCAAGGTCGGAACAAAAAAGCCTTCTATGACCTGGTCTGAATCTGTGGATCAGGCGTTGTGTTTTGGCTGGATAGACGGGGTGAGAAAGTCGATTGATATTGAAAGTTACAGCATCCGTTTTACTCCCCGAAAACCTACAAGTATTTGGAGTGCTATCAATATTAAAAAAATTGAAGACCTCACAAAAGCTGGTTTAATGACTCCTCAAGGATTGAAAGCTTTTGAATTAAGAAAAGAAGAAAAGTCTGCCATTTACTCTCACGAAAAAGAACCAGCAACACTGAATGCAGAATTTGAAAAGCAATTTAAAGCGAACAAAAAAGCGTGGGAATTTTTTAACAATCAAGCCCCGTCTTATAAAAAAGTAATACTCCACTGGATTATGAGCGCCAAACAGGAGAAAACAAGATTATCGAGATTGGAAAAGACAATCACGGAAAGTGAATTGGGAAAAAGAGTTTTGTAATGAATCGTATTTTAATAATTTTCATTCTATTATTTCTTACATCTTGTACAAAACAAGAAAATATTTCTTTTCATCAGCTGGAAGTTGGAAAAGTAAAGTTTGAATATCCATCTGATTGGAAACTGACAAAAATGCAAAGTATTGATTCATATTTCTCTTATCTCTCAAAAAATGGGGATACAATTTGTATCGTATACGGAATGTATAATTCTAAAATATATAAAGACTCAATAAGAGATAATATCTTAAAGCAGATTACAATCGATGGTAAAGAAGCTGTTTTTGAAATTTCAAAAAACAGAAATTTTGCTTCAATTTATATTCCTAAAGTAGATTCTACAGTTGGTTTGTATATGTTTAATAAAAAGGGAAATATTCAGGACGTTTTAGATATTTATAAAACAATTAAACTTGGAAAATCTATACGAAAAACACCATTAAAATTTAACTTTAAAGAAAATACAGCTCCGAATTCACTACCGGGGATAGTTGTTTATGAAAATAATTGTTTAAGTTGTCATTCTGAATTTCGATATGAAATAGGTCCTTCTTTAGATCAAAAATTCATTCAATCAAAAGGGAAATTCTGGCTTAAAAATTACCTTTATTCTAAGAAAAAAACTTTAGAATATAATATTGAATGCTCTCGGATTCAAAAGAAAGATTCTGTAACGACAAATGAGCTGCTGAAATATTTATTTCAACCTCTTTAAATTGTCAAATTCTTAAATGACCTCAAAGATTACTTTGCTTAAAATATTTATTATTATACCTTTGGTTTTTAAAGTAAAGTTTACATAGATGAATACAGAAGTACTAGATTTTTGGGTAGGAAATTTCAATAGCGAGGACGATTTTTACAATTTTGTAGAAGAGGATGAAAACTTTTATCTGGAAGAAGATTCTGATGATATTTTTGTTTCAAAGTTTGCAGAGTCTCAAAATACTATTTGGTTTGATCAGGATTTAATAGAATACGGTTTCGATGATTCCGATATGGGACTTTTTGAAAAGTTTGCGGAGTTTTCTTTTGCAGAAGAATGGCTTCCAATATTGATCCAGAAAATTAATGAAATGGACCTTAAGTTTGATATCAATTCATTAGTCTTTGTAAGCCAAGGCCAAATTCCTAAGCCTACATCCATAGAAAACGATTATTTTTCTTTGACCTATCTGGGCGGAATAGAATTTGAGTATTAATCACAACACAAAATATATATATATATGAAAAAAACGTTAGCAGTATTTCTTTTACTGCTCTTTACCACTGTATTTTCCCAAACCAAAAGATTTATTTATGAGTTAGGAATCGTACTCAATGGTAAGGAGAAAAAAATGAATATGGTTCTGGACATCGACAAGGATTTTGTAAAATTCTACGATTACAAATTTCTTGAAATGGATTCTATCAGTAAGAAAACCGGACAAAATTGGCAAGCCAATACATTGAGTGATCAGTTGATTATCCGAAAAGCCAATTCATTCGAAAACCAGTCTTTTCATGACAATATGTATGACTATTTCGTCATCAATTCTACTGATAAAATGAACTGGAAAATCGGTACTGAAACAAAAAAAGCGGATCAATACACTCTGCAAAAAGCGACAACGAATTTCGGAGGAAGGGAATGGACGGCATGGTTTTCCACAGAAATTCCTTTTCAGGAAGGACCTTATAAGTTTAAAGGATTACCCGGACTTATTTTTGAACTTTCGGATGTAAATAATGATTTTAAATATAAGCTTATAAAAAACATCAATATTCCGGAAAACTATTCTACACTTAACTTTCTGGAAACTCATTACGGTAATAAGCCTATTCCTGTAAGCCTTAAGCAATATCATAAGGTAAAACTTGATTATTATGCCGATCCTGTAAAAGACATGAGTAACAGCTTAAAAAGTGGCGGAACCGTTATTATTTCAGGAGAAAAGATAACCACTCAGGATCAGCTTGATCAAAAAAAGAAACATCTTCAAAGTATGATTAAGCAATATTATAATCCTATAGAAAAAGATAAGGCAATTCCTTATCCTGCGACCTAATATTAATCTTCATCAATAAAAAACCCCTGAAATGAATAATTTCAGGGATTTTTATATGTTTTTAAAGTAAATTAATGTGCTTCCAGCCAGTTATTTCCTACTCCAATTTCCACCAACAAAGGAACCTGCGTTTCAATAGCATTTTCCATTTCCATTTTAATGATATTGGTAGCGACTTCAATTTCATCAATTGGCGCTTCAAACACCAATTCGTCATGTACCTGAAGTAACATTTTGGTCTGAAGTTTTTCTTTTTCCAGCTCTTTTTGAATCTTGATCATGGCCATTTTCACTACGTCTGCGGCACTTCCCTGAACCGGAGCATTTACCGCATTTCTTTCAGCATGACCACGAACAACAAAGTTGTTGGAATTAATATCCTTTAAATGACGTTTTCTTCCTAAAATAGTTTCAACATACCCTGTTTCGCGGGCTTTGTTAACCTGTTCAGCCATATATTCTTTCAACTTCGGATACGTTTCAAAATAGGCTTCGATCATCTGCTTTGCTTCTGTTCTTGATAAACCGGTTTGCTCAGCTAGTGCAAAAGCTCCCTGTCCGTAGATGATCCCAAAGTTTACCGTTTTTGCCTGGCTTCTCTGTGTTTTTGAAACTTCTTCCAACGGAATTTTAAATAATTTCGCCGCTGTAGAAGCGTGAATATCTTCCCCATCCTGAAACGCTTTGATCATATTATCTTCTCCCGAAATTTCTGCAATTAAACGTAATTCAATTTGTGAATAATCGGCAGAAATAATCTTTTTCCCTTCACCGGAAACAAAGGCTCCACGAATTTGCTGACCTCTTAATGTTCTGATCGGAATATTCTGCAAATTGGGGTTTACACTCGCCAAACGACCTGTTGCAGCCGTCGTTTGAGAAAAATTGGTATGAACACGGTTATCCGTTTTTTCGATCTGTGACGGCAATGCATCTACATACGTTGATTTTAATTTCTGATAGGTTCTGTATTCAAGAATATGCTTGATAATTTCATGCTTTGAAGCCAGTTTCTGAAGGACATCTTCCGAAGTTGCATACTGCCCAGTTTTTGTCTTTTTCGCTTTCGGATCAAGCTGCATTTTTTCAAATAAAATATCTCCCAACTGTCTTGGTGAGTTCATATTGAATTCTTCTCCTGACAATTCGAATATTTTTAATTCTAATTGTTTTAAGTCATTTTCCAGATCAATGCTTTCCTGAGCCAGCCATTTTTCATCCAGAGAAATTCCCGCCAGTTCCATTTTTGCCAAGACCTCCATCAAAGGCATTTCTATACTGAAGAATAAGTCTTCTAAGTTTTCCTTTTTTAATTGAGGAGCAAACAATTCGTATAACTGGAACGTCACATCAGCATCTTCTGCCGCATAATCTGTCTGAGTTCTCAAGTCCGCATCTCTGAAATTGCCCTGCTTTTTCCCTTTCTTACCGATAATAGTTTCTATGGAAACGGGTTTATAATTCAGATAAACTTCTGAAAGATAGTCCATTCCGTGTCTTCCGTCCGGATTGAGAAGGTAATGCGCGATCATAGTGTCGAACATAGCTCCTTTCACGGTAATATCGTATTGTTTAAGTATTTTATAATCGAATTTTAGATTGTGGGCAACTTTTACCAAATCTTCTTTCTCGAAGAAAGGTCTGAAAATTTCCAAGGTTTGTAAAACTTCTTCTCTGTTTTCAGACAAAGGAATGTAATATGCCAATCCTTTTTTATAAGAGAAACTCATTCCTACCAGTTCAGCTTCCAATTCGTTCAGAGAAGTCGTTTCTGTATCGAAACAAACCACTTGCTGCTTCAATAAATTACTCACTAACATCTTCTGAGCTTTCGGATTATCAACAAACTGATATAAATGATCATTATGATCAATAGTTGATTTTGTAGATGTTGCCTGTTCCAGTTCTTCATAGGTTGCAAAAAGATCCAACTGACCGACTGCCTGTGCCACTTTTTGTTGTGGAGTCGTTTCTGCTACAGCTACTTCAACCTCAGCAGCAACAGTCGTTGTAACCGTTGTCGGAGCAAAAGCACGATAAAGATTTTCGTATAATCTTGTGAATTCTATTTCTTCAAAAACGGCTTTTGCCTGCTCAAAATCAGGAGTTTCCAGATCGTACTGTTCCTGGTGAAATTCAATAGGAACATCACAGATGATAGTTGCCAATTTTTTAGATAAAATTCCGCGTTCTGCAGATGCTTCTATTTTTTCTTTTATTTTTCCTTTTAGCTGATCTGTATTGGCTAAAAGATTTTCAATGCTTCCAAATTCTTTCAGAAATTTCATAGCCGTTTTTTCTCCGACTCCATCCAATCCCGGAATATTATCGACCGCATCCCCCATCATCGCTAAATAATCAATCACCTGCTTCGGATTTTCGATTTCATATTTTGCTTTGACTTCTTCTACTCCTAAAATCTCAATTTCGCCACCTTTTGAACTCGGCTTATACATTTTAATTTTATCGGTAACCAATTGAGCGAAATCCTTATCCGGAGTTACCATAAAAGTGGTATATCCTTCTTTTTCGGCTTTACAGGCAATAGTTCCGATGACATCATCGGCTTCATATCCTTCCACTCCCAAAATAGGAATATGCATGGCTTCCAGAATTTTATGAATGTATGGAACTGCAATTTTAATGGCTTCAGGGGTTTCACTTCTGTTGGCTTTATACTCCGCAAAATCCTCTGTTCTTACACTTGCTCTCCCAACATCAAAAACAACGGCCAAATGAGAAGGTTTTTCTCTTCGAATCAATTCTATCAGAGAGTTTGTAAAACCAAAAATGGCAGAAGTATCCAGTCCTTTGCTTGTAAGTCTCGGGTTTCTGATCAATGCATAATATCCTCTAAAAATCATTGCATAGGCATCGATGAGAAATAACCTTTTATCTTGAGTTGCGTCCATATTTTCCATAAAGAACAAATATAAGAAAAAAGTGTTTTTCCTTTGTGCCTTGGAATAAAAAGAACCAGAGATTGAAAGCGGAAAAAACTTATAAGTGTTGGTGTTTTTACGAATCTTTATTTCAGATAAAAAATGAGATAAATAAATATTCCTATGAGAATTAAAACTGCTATTCCTAAGAAAATATAAGGCATTGCTGAGAAGATCTTCAAAATATAATCTTTCCCATTTATTTTCTTTTTATCAGGAATTTTTGCGTTTAAGGTATCTTTTATGATCGTATAATTCTTGCGATCACTGTCAGTTACTATACTAAATTCTGCCCAAGTTAACAGTGAGCAAAAGGATTGTTTTTTATTATTTATTCTTAATATATAACCACCTCTTTTATTAATAAAATGGTAGATATTATAGCTGTGAATGTCTGCGTATTTTGAATTATAAACTACTTTATCTTTATTAAAAATTTCTATTTCATCATCTTTTAGAATAATATCAATAAGATAAGTACCACTTTTTACAATTAAAAAATTAATACCGCCTACGATAGAAAGACAACCTATTATAAATACCGTTTGTATGGTTGTATTCTGTAATTTATATGCATATGATGCAATGAAATATAACGGAATGACTGATGCAACAAGATTAATAATAAAAATCCTCCAATCAACTTTCCTAACCGTTATTTTTTTCATTTCTACCAGTGCATTTGATATCAATATTATATTTTTTGTGAATGTTGAATGGAATCTAGAATTTTAAAATTGACAGAGGTATCATATCCTAATGTCTTTGCTTTTTCTAAATACAATTTGGCTTTCTCTATATTTCCTGAATATAGATAGCTCATTCCCAACGAAACTAAAAGTTTATTGTAATCCTCAGTTCCTTTTTTATAATTGAGATCGTAGGCTTTTTGTAAATGTTGAACTGCATTTGTATAATCACCTGTTTTTAAATATGAAGATCCCAAAGCTACCCATACATCCGGATGTTTATTTTTATCCACATGATTGAAATTAAAAATAGCCATTTCAAATTGATTTTTTTCATAAGCTTCCCAACCTGCTTCGTATGATTTTGTATCGGCAGAAGTAAAGAAATTGTTTTTAATAATGACTATTAAAATTCCAAGAGCAATAAAGCCAATGATAATTTGTAGCAATTTTTTCATTTCTAAATAATTAAATTAATAACAAGAAGGATAAAAAATACAATTTGATAACCTCCTATTTTTCCTTCTAAATTCTTATCCTGATTTTTATCTATTGACATTTTAAATATCTTTTTAAAAATAAAAAATAGGAGATAGGGTAAGATAAGTAAAATAAACGCGATCAGAATGGAATAATTATACTTCCAAATATCTAAGAATAGTAAGAATATGTTTGATTCGGAATGTATTGTTCTTAATCCAAAAAACGGAATGGGTTCTATTTCATTCAACTTATTTCCTAAAATATCTTTTTTATGGTGTATTTGATTATTTTTAATTTTTTCATCATCTTTTTCACGAATGTAAAAGGATATATTCTGTACAAGGGCTTTCTTATCTATTCCCCACATCCATGTATTAATTCCTTCTAAAATCCCTGGATATTTGCGACTGATTCTTATATTATCTTTGACAAAATTATAGGTAACAGTGGTACTTCTTCTGCTTGAATACACCGTACTTTGGTTTTCTGCTTTTTCCCAAGCCAGATATTTAATATTTACAAAATCACCTGCACTTATAATTATAGAGTATATAAAATACAATAGGCTCAACAATAAGGTAAATAGATATATTCTTGATTCTGTCGTTCTTTTCATAAAATATTAATCTTTCCCTGCCAATACAGTTATTTTTGCTCTTGCTGCAGCTTCTTCTTTTTGCAATGCTTCTATTAAATCTTCAGATTGTCCTTTTAGAATAAAATTGGTCACTCCTTTATAAGCATCCTGTAACAATCCCATAACGATACCTCCTCCTTTGGGTCCATCTTTAGAAAATGTAGGAAGTCCTTTTTGATCTAAATATGTATTTTTTACCGCATTCCCCATCGTAGAAGGAATATCAGATCTTGTTAATGGTGAATATTGTGAGTTCGTAGTGGTAGAAGTTCGTTCCACTTCCTGATATCTTCCTCCATAATCCTGATCAATTACATTTGTACCTTGAGTATTGGTAGGATTTCTTCCTTCAATAGCACCTTGTACTCTTCCCGATTCATTATAGGTTGTGGGGCCGTGTTCTTCTATATCATCTAATCGAACGGAAGTTGATCTTTCCGTCATACTATATTGAGACGTTCGGTCTCCAATAGTCTCCCTTCCCGGACCATTTGCCCCTCCTACATCATTTGTATGTTCATAAATGGCTTTATCTCCATCACCATTCGCTAATTTTTGGTTTTCAATGAGTTTCTCTGGGTCAGATTCAAATCCGTCTACATAGGTTTTCAATGTTGTTCCGTCTCCTGTAGGAATCTGTGAATACACCCACCCTTTTCCTTGGTCTACCCCGTATCCTATTCCGTAAGCAATTCCGGTTGTTAGCCCAACTCCTCCAAGATAATTAGCTCCGGCACCCCATCCAAAAGTGGCTACTGTTGCTTTTGCTGTTACCGCTGTACTTCCAATTGCTGCTAATGCAGGATATAATACATAAGACAAGGCTATCACTCCTACTACATTAATTGCTGTTTTTCCAATGGTAAGATCTGTAAATTCATCAGCTGCTTTTTCGGAATACAATATCATCACATTTCCTCCCAACATACAGGGAATCTGGGAATTTTCCAACAAAGGATGTCTTCCCACTGTAAGAACATTGGTATCATACGGAGTCCATTTTTTGAGTAACATTCCACAAATGGAAGGAATCATAGAAACTCCTGCTCCTACCGCCGCTCCTGCTGCTGCAACTGCTGCAACCGCCAATGCACCTCCTGTAAGAACTGAACCCGCAACAAGTGCCAAACCTAGAACAGCACCTGCAATAGCACCAATCAGCATCATCTTTCCACACATGAAATTACCACCGGGACGATCATCAATGGTCGCTTTTAAATATCCTCCAGCTATGGTTACCGTAGATTGACTCGTAACTTTTATCTGCTGTTTTTTCATTCCATTAGAACATACTAACCATGCTCCATCCGGTACGTATAACTTTGACATAATTTTAGTTTTTTTTCAATTCTATCACATGTTCCATAACATAGCTGTAACTGGAGCCCGTTTGTTCTTTAATTTTAGAATTACATGAAATCATTTTCCCCGTTTGTATATCATAGTGATATTCTACTGCCCAAGTGAATGAATATTTATATTCTTCCTGAAAAAAAGGTTTTAATTTCTCATTATAAATACTTTTCAAATGATCATTTTCAGAATGATTTTGCTCAGAAAGTAATTTAATCTTCATCATCTGATGCTCTTTTTCTACTTTCTTTTTGGTGGTAATATTTACTTTTTCATTACTGAAAATTTGAGAGACATATGATTTTTTTTCTTCTTCATTAAATGTATCCGAAATTTCATGTTCTTTATACACATCAGGAAAAAAAAGATTGTACAAAGTATTATTCTTTATAATAGGAAGACTTTCTGAAAAATCTTTATCTCCACTTTCAAGCATATTTTGCTCTTCCAAAGTATTGCCAAGCTGCGGAGTAAGTTCTTTTTTCAAACTTTGCCAACGCTGATTGATCTCTTGCTGATTGGTAAGTTCTTCAATATTTCCTTTTTCTGAAAGTTTCAAAACTAAATTTTCCAATGGCTCATTAAACTTCTGCATATATTCTGCTAAAGCACGATAAATAGATTTGATATATTTTACCTCATGTGACTCTTGTTTTAAATGTGCCAAAAAGCTATTCCCGTTTTTTGTTTTCTTATGATTCCAGAGTATCTCTGTTTCAGAATCTATCATGCTATTACCCGAAACCTGCATATCAATTTTTTGAGTAATTACATATCGGGTGGATTCGATTTCCTTTTGAGGAAAACTGATCGTGTTTGAAGATTCTTTTTTATGTTTTTTATATTTAAGATTTTCAATAGAGTCAGGTATCAGAATATGATCCGACCATTTTGGCAAGTTCATATTATTAATCTGATCGTGTAATTTTGAATTTATATTATGAAAGTTCATTAGTTCATCAATAGTAAGACCTAATTCTTCGGCTATTGATGGTAATGAATCTCCATTTTTAATAAAATACTTTTCCAAGCTTTTAACAATTATAAAAATTAATTTTCAACTACTTTATCTCCTGTAATCGTAGTATTTCCTTTGAATACGGCTTTAGCACTTCCAGAACCTTTCACGGTAGATGATGATGATCCTGTTACTTCGATATCTGTACTTGAAATAACAATTTTTTCTCCCGTGATTTCAATAAAGCTATTTCCAACTTTCAGGGTTACTTTTTGCGCTCCACTCAAGTCAATAACTCCATCTTTTCCCATGGTAAGTACACTTTGCCCTTTTCCTACATCTGTACAATGTTTTGTTCCTGCGTTTACGTTATTATTATTTCCAACATTTACAGTTTTATTGTTATTTGCATTGGTTTCGGAATTCCCTGCCCCATCAAAAAACATATTGGCGCCTCCCTGATCTTTAAGATTCATTGAACCTGCTCCGTTGTCATATTTGAGTTCGGCTCCACTTCTTCCGCTGAAGCTCATTACATTATTTCCGGTTCCTCCACCTGCACCAATGGCTCCGTGGAACATTCCTCCCATTACGAAAGGGCGGTCGGGGTGTTGATGAACAAAATTTACAATTACCTGATCATTCACTTCCGGAATAGACATGAAACCACGATTTTTATTTACTTTATCGCTGCTTCCTGCATCAGGAGACATTACGCGGATAAATTCGGTCGTAGAATTTCCATTTTGCCAATCGAATTGCACCTGTACTCTTCCTTGATTTAAAGGATCGGTATTAGAAATAACTTTTGCAAACTGAGGTTCTGCTTTTGGAAGATGGAATTCCGGACGGGGAATAAATCCTGTATCTGCCGCAATCGCTTCAAAATGCCCATCATAATATCCTCTTGCATCTACTTCATGAATAACACTGGTGATCATTAATTTGGTAAAGTATGACGTATCATTGGTATCTGTTTTACGCATCTCAATGTCTGCAATACAGCCCGGATATAAGAACGGAACTGTGGTAGTTGCCGATGTAATGAAAACTTCAGATGCCTTACTTCCTGCCGTTCCTTTCTGTGAAGCATCGATATCCATAAAAGATACTGCCTTTATAGGAGCTACTCTTAATGATGGAGTCTGGAAGGTTTTTTCTGAAATTTCATAGGCACGTTTTGCAATATCAGAAGTATGTTTAATGGTAGAATTTCCCGTAGTCAGTTTTTCATTTTTGCTGCTGTTATACCCATAGAAAGTAGGATTCACGTGCTGTGCTTTCATTTTTATCTTTACATCATTCACGCTGCTTCCATAAGTAAGTTTTACAGGTTTTTCCTGAGGTGGAAGTTTACCGAAATGAAGTACTTCTCCATCATAAAAAAACTGTTCTCCATAAGCTTCCGCCATTCTGGCTAAATAATTATAGTGTGTTTCTTCATATTGAGAACTATAGGTAACGTTTCCATATTTGGAATCTACTCTGTAATCATATTTATTTTGTCCGAGACCTTCTTTGATGATCTGGTCTGCAATGCTATTCAGACTTACTTCCTGAGCTCCGCCAAAGCTTTGGATATTGGGCGCAACATCTAAAAGAATTGTTGGGCTGTATCCCGTAAGAACAATATCTCCAAGACTTCCTTTTTCCTGGCTGAATCCTACTTCCGTAATTACCCCAACGAAGTTACGTTCCGGCCCTTCTACAACATCTTTATATTTAAAAATTACGGTAATTCTTTTCCCTAGAAAGTTTTGGGCTTCTTCCAAATTATGATTCTCTGCACTTCCTAATGTATCATGAGACAATGTAAGAGAAAACTCGTGATGTTTAACGGCGCTTTGCGTTAATTTAAAATGCTTGAAATGTTGTATTTCTTTTCCTTCTATTACGATATCAAGCTTCACCACACGGTTGATCCCAAGAATTTCACTTGTCGGAATGGCAGCAGCATTGTGAATTTTAGAAGTCGGTTGCTGAGCCCATACTTTTTGTTCATTCATAGGAGATGTACCTGAAGTGGAAATCTGATTCATCATACTTTGGGTATCCGTTTTCTTCAGTACATTTTCTTTAGCATCCTGTATATTCTTCTTAGCCTCATCTAAAAACTTCTCCTGCTTTACAACATTATGTTGTGCTTTCGTTGTTTTACTATCCTGAAACATAATATTTTGTGTTTTATTTGATTATTTTTTGAATTCAGTTTCTATTTAAATTTCCAAAGCATATATCACACCAAAATGGATTATTTTAAATAGAAATGAATTGAATAACTAAAAAATCACAAGATGTTTTACAATTTTTTTTCATCTCTCTTGAAACATCTGTATAGCATGAAAACAGAATAATCTGCTTGTTTGGCAGACTACCCTGTTTCAGTTTAATTTTTTAGTAAATTAGTTGATGGATACTAGCTTGATGGCCAAAGTCCTTCATACGCAGAATTACCATAATTGATTTTCTCTGCACTTACAATGAAGCTTACATACATAGAATTTTCGTCTACGGCATCAAAGTCTACTTCGTGCTGAATTACATATCCATTTTCCCAGTTCAAAGTAATCAATGTTCCTTCTTCGTGAGATTTGTTGAATGTAATTTCGCCACTTGTCGGTTTGTATTTTCCGTTTAGTAAGCTTTCCAGAATATCAGATTTTTCTGTTGCTTCTACGGTAAGTTTAATAATTGCGTTAGAAGGGTCTGAAGCTACTCTACCAGATACGTCTGTAGATCTTGATACGCTGTAGTTCAGCTTTAATAATTTTTGACCTTCGCCTCCGTTGAATTTTAAAATTCCTCTTGAATTTAGTGCCATGATCTGTAAATTTTAATCGTTAATATTTCGTGATTTGGTGATTTGATATTTCAAAGATAAAACCATACTCATCAATAAAAAAATTACAACGAGGCTTTTTCAGATTTTGTAGTAATTCTACGATTTGATGTCGTAATTCTACGATTCCAATGTAAAAACCTCGAAAACAAAATATTACGATTTAATATCTATTTTACTTCTTTTATAGATCTTGATAATATTTTATTCTTTCGCAAAAGAAAATCAGGCATCAAATCCATAGGAAGATACAAAGTACTTTCTCCTTTGTTTTGCAGTTCTTCTTCTATTCCGGGATTCCATGCCAGGATTTTATTCATATCTACTTTAAGCTCATCTGCAATGATTTTTAGGTTAAACCCTGCATTGATTTCAGTTTCGGATAAAGAACTATTATTTCTTCCGCTGCCTTCGTTTGCAAAGAAAACCGTATTAAGACGGGCATTGTTATAATCCGTCAAAACACTTTGCAACTCATCTGTAGCATAGCATGCATTCAAATATTTTTTAACATGATTAATGGTTTCATTCGGCAAGAATTTATAAAAAACATGGTATTGAGTTGATCCTGCTGCAGACATCGCTTTTGCTATATTTCCTTCACCACAATTGTATGCAGCTACTACCGTTACCCAATTATTATATTTCTTATATAAATTGGAAAGGGATACAACCGCCGTTTTTGTACTTTTATAAATATCATTCCGGTTTTGTTCAGAAAGTCCATATTGGTTGGCATGAGCGGTCATAAACTGCCAAACTCCGACTGCGCCCGTTCCCGAAGTGATATTTCTATTAAAATGCGACTCTATTAAAGCCAGATTTCTCAAATGCTTCGGTAATCCTTTTTGTGCAAGGGAATTTTCAATAAAATCAACAATCTCTTTATTGGCATTAATAATATTCTTGTATCTCTTTACGCTATTTTCCGAGGTATCTGAAGCGGAAAGAAACTGCCCATTCATAAAACAGACAGATCCTAACAACAGGAAACCTGTAAAAATATTTTTGAAATTTATTTTCATTTTGTATCAAATTAATCTTTACTAAAAACAGAATTTACTCTAAGTATCATTCTACTTTCCAGCTCAGTTTTTCCTCTTCTTGATTCCAGCCTACATGAATTGTCTGACCGGTTTTTACTTCTTCTCTTACAATCATTTTTGAGATGGGTCTTGCCAACTGAGATCTTATAACACCTGAGATCTGTCTCGCTCCATATTTGCTACTAAATCCTCCTAAAGCTAAGTTTTTAACAGCTTCATCAGAAATCTTCAATGTCATTCCCAGTCGAGATAATGAAGAATGCAATGATTTTAATTGAATAGTAAAAATTCTCTCAGCAATAGATTCTGTAATCGGTGCAAAAGGAATAATTTCTGTGATTCTCGCCAAAAATTCCGGTCTGAAACGTCCTGAATTTGACATGATCTGCATTAATGATTTTGATTCCGGAATAACTCCTTCTTCAAATTGCTTTACAATTTCTTCACTTCCGATGTTGGAGGTGAATAAAATTAAGGCATTGCTAAAATCCCCTTCTTTACCAAGCTTATCGTGAACTTTTCCTTCGTCCATGATCTGTAAAAAGACATCAAAAACAGAATGATGGGCTTTTTCAATTTCATCAAATAAAACTACGGTGTAAGGTTGTTGTCTGATTTTATTTACCAACATTCCTCCTTCTTCATATCCGACATATCCCGGAGGCGCACCGTATAAAAGTGCCGCTGAATGTTCTTCTTTAAATTCTGACATATCGAAACGAACCATTGCTTTTTCATCGTTGAAAAGCAATTCTGCCATAGATTTTGCAAGCTCTGTTTTTCCAGTTCCGGTAGGACCTAGAAGGAAGAACGAACCAATTGGCTGTCCCGGTTTGTTTAGTCCGCTTCGGTTTTCAACAATGGCATCTGAAAGGATTTTTAATGCATGATCTTGTCCTACAACCCTGTTCATTAAAAGAGACTCCATATTTAATAGTTTCTCTTTTTCCTGAGCCTGAATTTTCCCAATCGGAATGTTTGTTTTAGCTGCCATTACCGCCGCCAATTCCAAACGGTCCACTTTTTCTCTTTTTACTGAGGCGTGTTGCAAAAGTTCTGCGTAGGTATCTTCTATAATTTTCTGAATCTGATCTACCGGCATCGAATTATCAATTTGAGGTTGCTCACTTAGAGATCCCCATAAAATCGGACTGATTTTATCTCTTAATAAATTATACGTCCAGATCAGCTCATCTGCTTTGTCTTTTTCATCAAAAAATTCTTCTTGTAGAATTTCGTTGTATCTGATTTTCCAACTTTCCAGTTCTTTTTCTGAAAGTTCATCAAGCATTTTGATGGCCGCCATTGTCCTGTCTAACAAATCGATAGCCGCATCGGGTAATTTTTTACCTTTTGCATATCTTTTTGCTAAACGAACGCATTCAGGAAGTGCTGTTTTTTCAACTTCAATTCCGTGGTGTTTTTTATAACCTTCTAACAAAACGTCAATCATTTTAACGCATGTTTTTTCGTCAGGTTCATTTACGGTCAACACTTCAAAACGACGGTTGAAAGCCTGTTCCGGCTCGATGATTTTTCTGTATTCTTCCTGAGTTGTCGCTCCGATTACGGTGATTTCCCCTCTTGCTAATTCAGGTTTAAGCAAATTAGCAACGTTTCCTATGCTTCCTTTGGGATCTAAAAGGGTATGAATTTCATCAATAAAAAGAATGGCTTTTTCAATCTTTTTGCATTCATTGATTACTTTTTTCAATCGATCTTCAATCTCTCCTTTGTAAGAAGTTCCTGCTAATAAAGCTCCGGTGTCGAGTTCTAAAAGAGTTCCGTTTTTCAGCATATCAGGAACATTTCCTCTTGTAATTTCAATGGCAAAACCTTCGACTAAAGCTGTTTTACCGACTCCAGGCTCACCAATAATAATTACATTCGGTTTGCTTCTTCGGCATAGAATTTCAACCAACATTCTGAGTTCTTTATCTCTTCCGATAATGTTTTCCAACTCGCCTTTTCTCGCCTGAGCCGTTCTGTCGACGCAGTAACTTTTAATAGACGGGAAGGAATTATCTGAATAGTCAGATCCGTTTGAAAAAATGGAAGAGAAATCTCCGCTTTCTGAACTTTCGTATGGGGTATCTTTTCTGTATAAATTGAAAATCTCATGTTCTCTAAGAGGTAAAGATTTTAGTTGCTGCAAAGTAAACGCAACCTGCGGTTTTACAATAGCCGTAAGAATACATATTGGAGTAATCTCGTCTAATCCTAATTTTAAACGAATATCATCTGCTTCTTCTATAATATTATCTACAAAATCGTCTTCACCAACCTCATCAGGAAGGTGTGTTGTTTTCGGGTAATCTTCAATTCTTACATCGGCCCATTCGTAGAAATAACCCGGATCTTTATCTATACTTTTCAAAAACTCATTCAGCCCAATATCTTTATGCATCAAAGCCTGTAAGATGTGTGGCGCACCATATGTCCCGTTATAATTTTCTCTCGCTATAGACTGTGCAATGTGAAACAGTTGTTTTACTGTTTCATTGGTTACTAGTACTCCCATTTATGTTCTTTTCTATATTAATAATCTGTGTTTGTGATTGGTTGGTGTTTAACAGCAAAAATTAGGCAAATCTTCTTTGTCTAATCATTTTATCTTGTCATATATTTAAAAATTGTTTACTATTTATAAGAGTCTTTATACTTTACCTCACTTTTATAAACGCGTAAACTGTCTGCTTTCAAAGGTTCATTATTTAACAGCAGCTCAAAATTACTGTTATCTGCTGCTATTTTGAATTCTAACTGTTGTTTTCCCCCTGTTTTCTTAAATACTTCATTGGCAGTTTCCCAATTAAAGAAAGCACGTCCTTCAAAAGCTTCTCCTTTACCGGTTTCCCAATACATGGCAATTTCTTTTGGAACTGCTCTCTCTTTTAACGGAACATTGTCAATCCAAGGTCGTAATACAGCTTCTGCTTCTCCATTAAAATAGATAATATTCATTTCAAATCTTCTCAGAGTTTTATTTTCGGATGAAATAACTGGTTTCCAACTGTACTTAATTCTGTAATCTTCCCATTCTTTCGGAGAAATATCCTGGAATCTATTTTTCTTCATTTCTTCGCGAGTAACGGATAATTTAGAGAAAAATTTCTTTTCAAGATCTTTATCCTCTTTAATGATTTCCGCCTGAAATTTTCCCAATTCTATCTGTACACTTCGGAATCTCAGCCAAACAACGACCATCCCTTTCGGTGCAAAACCAAAAACCAATGTTGAAAAACTGTTATATGGATTTTCTGCTTCACTGAACTTTTCGCCTCTTCCCAAGTCTTTATATTCTTCCAAAGGTTTGTCATAAAGAAAAGCTTCTTTCTGAGCATAGGCTCGCTGCATATATTCTTTTACTTTATCCAGCGGAAAATCTGCTTTCAGATGGTAGAAAGTATCTTCATATCTTGAAAAATAAGTAATATCTGCCCCAATCGGAGTTCCGTATTGCTCTGTCCAGCCTTTCCCTGAAGTCCCCCAAGTTCCTGATGAGCTCCCATAAGGTAATGCCGCAGACGTTCCTTCTAACGTGATGATTTTATCTTCAACAGGAGTCACGATCATATTATTATTCGGGCTGCTAATTTCTACCTGAAATTCTGTTAACTTTTCTTCTTTCATTTTCTGACAGCTTATATTCTGGAAAAAGAGGATTAAAAAAAATAGTATTTTAAAAAAGGTTTTAGCCATTTTGTATGTTTCTTTTTCGATATTGTGCAGCAAGTGCACCTCTTGTTTTGGGAGCATTATCATTCGGACGTGCATCCAGACCTATTTGGTTGGCCTTTACAGACCAGTGAAGATACTTATTTCTGAGGGTTTTCAGATCATTTTCGCCAATATTTCCCAAATAAGAAAGTGCTTTTATGTCCGCTATATATTTTGATGCGGAAGGTTTTTTCCCTGCATTGTAATCATCCACATATTGGTTTCTAAGATTATTACAACTATTCATATATGAAGCCAGCTGACCGTAAATTCCTTTCAGAAATGAATCATTTATAGCATGATCTTCCGTAATTAAATCCTCAATATATTTCACGTCATTATCTTTGGAATAGTGAAACATTAAATTTAACGGAATTTTATCATATTTGTTAGATAAATCCCGTGTTCCCACCAAGCCATAATACAGTGATGCTTTGTTCCACCATCTATCATAATTCACTTCTTTTTGTCTGAAATATTTAATTTCAAGTTGCTTTTCGTTATACCAACCTTCTTCTACCACAATTTTTTTAAATTCCTCACATTCTTTGTGGGTATTTACGTTATCATAAGCGTCATAAGAATCACAATACAAAACAGAAATTTCCTGTCCTTCCCCATAAGAACCTCCAATATCGGAATGGACACCCGGAAGAGTAAATTCTAATCCGTACAGTCCTGTACTGTCAATATTCGTTAAATCAAAATTATCTCTATATTCATCATCTGCAGCTAATTGGAAAACAAAATTCACTTTGCCTCCTCCAATCGTATCGAGCCCTAATTGCTTGGTATCATTATCAATCCCCCAACCTCCTCTGTGATTCAATCCGTAGGAAGCAACGGTATCATACAAGCCTGCGAATCTGAATTTTATTTTATTTACTTTAAGCCCCTGTTCTAAAAGACAGGCTCCAAAATAGCCGTATTGATTGATAAATTTCTGCTGGGTTCCGTCTTTATCTTTAATAATAATCCTATCATTATTAATCATATCCGGCGGAAAAACCTGAATGATTTCTCTGGTAACATATGACATAAGTGCTTTGGAGTTAGCGACATGAATGAAATGTCTCGCTGCTGTTGCCCCTCTACTAAAGCCAAAAACATTGACTGTAAGAATATCAATGGGTTTAGTACTTCCTTTCAGCTTATCAACAATAGCTTCGGCTCCTTTTTTACAGCCTTTTGCCACTTTTGCAACGACTCCGGTGTCACCGGTTCCCTGAGCGACTCCTTTTAGAATACTGTCACTCTTCTTATCTTCTGTTCCGATACCTTCTATATACCAGGAAACCTGATTATCAGCATTAGGATCTATTGTATCATAACCTTTAGCAACGTTGGTAAACTCGTTGTTGTAGCTATCATCTTTATCACTGCTTGCTTCTTTGAAATCTCCACCAAGCCTTGTATTCGATTTATTATTTTGGGTTCCGTCAAAAAATAAGTTTAAACTGACATCAATCGTGTTAACAGGTTTATCGTTGGGATGGATTTTTTGAGCTTCACTATAACTGACTCCCGTTTCTTTTCCTTTTTGCTGAACGGATAGAGCACTATTATGAACTATGCCTTCTTTGGCATAGGTTTTATAATCTCCTCCCGTCTGCGTGACGACCTTCCCTTCTACAAAGTATTCGATGCTCATGATTAGTGATTTTTAGATTTCTCGCCACTATTGTTCTGCACTTCTTTTTCAGCATGATGTTCTACCTTTCCCTGACTGCTTACTTCCACCCCTTTAAGGCTGGTCAATTTATGTTCTTTCTCTCCATACACTTCCATATCGCCTTTCACGTAATGACTCATTTTTCCGACAACATTGGTCATAAAATCTGCACCTGTCGTCAGATATTTCATTGAACCTACACTTTCGGTATGATTTGCCATGATGGTGTCTGATTTATTCATCCCCACATTGGTATTCATATTTTCTCCAACATTGATATTCATATTTCGGCAATTCAGCGTCATGGTTTCCGGAGCCGTAATGGTAATATTACTTCCTGTAGTATCTAAATGGATTTCATTTCCTGATTTATCGGTAATAATGATGCTTTCATCTTCTGTAAATACTACTTTATGACCGCTTCTGGTCTGAATTGATTTTACTCTATTGTCTGCTCCACCTCCAAGACCAACCTGCCCATGGAACATTCCACCCATTACAAAAGGTCTGTCGGGATGATTGTGTACAAAATTCACCATCACTTGATCTCCAACTTCCGGGATCGCCACATATCCTCTGTTTTGCGTAATTCTATCTGTTCCTCCGGCATCAGGACTCATCATTCTGATAAAATGAGTCGTGTCATTGGTCTGCCAGTCAAATCTTACCTGTACTCTGCCTTGTCCCTCTGGATCTGTATTTGAAATCACAGTGGCAGTTTGAGGTTCTGCTTTTGGGGCAGAAAATTCAGGTTTCGGTAAAAATCCGGTATCTGAAGCTATTCCTGTAAAACTTCCGGTATAATGACCAATCGTGTCAATCTCATGAACTGTTTCAGTAATCATGATTTTGGTGAAATAAGAAGTTTCATTAGTATCAGGTTTTCTCATTTGAATGTCTGCAATACATCCCGGGTGAAGAAATGGTACAGTGGTAGAACCCGATAAAGAAAATACATTTACGGCTTCACTTCCTGAAGTACTTCTTTGGGAATGCTCTACATCAAGATGGGTAGAAGCTTTAATAGGAGCTATTTGTAATGCAGGAGTTTTATAGATCGAATCGTTATGTCCGTATGCTGTTTTTGCCAGATCACTGGTATGGGTTATTGGTGTAGTTCCGGAAGTTAATTTTTCGTGGCGGCTGCTGTTATACCCATAGAATTCAGGCTTTGTATGAACTGCTTTTAATTCTACTTTAATATTATCCGCATTGCTTCCATACAGTAATTTTATAGGTTTATTCTGTGGAGGGAGTTTTCCGAAATGCAGAACTTCGCCGTCATAATAGAACTGTTCACCATAAGCTTCAGCCATTCTTGCCAAATAATTGTAGTGGGTCTCATTATATTGGCTGCTGTAAATAATCTGAGAATAATCATTGGTATCGATTCTTACATCAAACTTACTTTTATCCAATCCTTGTTTGATGATATTATCGGCTATGATACCCATATTTACAGGCTGACTTCCTCCAAAGCTCTGGATATGAGGGGCGCCATCGAGTAAAACAGTCGGGCTATGTCCTGTTAGAACAATATTCCCCAAACTCATTTTCTCTTGGCTGAATCCTACTCCTGTAATCACTCCCACAAAAGTTCTTTCAGGGCTATTTTCAATATCTTTATAGGAAATAACCGCTGTCAGACGTTTTCCCAAGAGCTTATTGACATCTTCCAAAGCATGGGATTGACGGTTGCCAAAAGTATCGTGTGATAAAGTAAGAGCAAACTCATGATGACGAATTGCACTCTGTGTAAGTTTAAAATATTTATAGTATTTAATCACCTGACCTTCAATGACCAGAGATAATTTCACCAGTCGGTTGATCCCCGAATGATGGTTACCCGATACTCCATCCGCATTTTGGGTAGGACGGAAATACGCTTCTTGCGTATTTTCAGATGTAGTTGACATAATTTTGTGATTGTGGTAAGTTAAAGATAAAAAAAATATCCAAACTAAGTTTCTATTAAAGCATTTTTAGCATATTAAAAAACTTTAATAAAGATTGTTTCAGGCAAAAAAGACCGTCTTTATGTGGACAGTCTTTATGTTGTGAATTCTGATTCTACTCTTAAGCTGATGGCCAAAGTCCTTCATACGCAGAATTACCATAATTGATTTTTTCTGCACTTACGATGAAGCTTACATACATAGAGTTTTCGTCTACGGCATCAAAATCTACTTCGTGCTGAATTACATATCCGTTTTCCCAGTTCAAAGTAATCAATGTTCCTTCTTCGTGAGATTTGTTGAATGTAATTTCGCCACTTGTCGGTTTGTATTTTCCGTTCAGTAAGCTTTCCAGAATATCAGATTTTTCTGTTGCTTCTACGGTAAGTTTAATAATTGCGTTAGAAGGGTCTGAAGCTACTCTACCAGAAACGTCTGTAGATCTTGATACGCTGTAGTTCAGCTTTAATAATTTTTGTCCTTCTCCTCCGTTGAATTTTAAAATTCCTCTTGAATTTAGTGCCATGGTTTGTAAATTTTAATCGTTAATAATATTTTATAACTCTGTGATTGTAAAACAAATATAAAGCGGCATTTTTTATCTTAAAAACATTTATCTTCTTTTTTCATTTTTTGTAGTAGTTCTACTATTTTATGTCGTAATTCTACGACAAGCTTTTGTTTTTCAGATGAGTTACACAAAAAAAGACTGCCATTAGAGACAGTCTTTGATTTATAATTAATGATTTTTTAATGCTTCGTATATTCCGGAGCATCTACCGGAAGCATGGTCGGCATAAAGTATTCATTAAGCCAATAGAAAGTTTGTCCGTTCTGCTGAATTTTCACCGCAGGATTATTTCTATACGTCAACATTCTTTCTGCTAAATCTTTATAGTATTTAAAATACGTTCTCACCGATTCGTTGATGATAATGTTAGATTTTTTCCAAGCTTTTAAATTGTATTTTGACATCATTTCTTCTTCAGAATTATCAAAACCTGTACTCACCCCTACCACATAAGACATCGGTTTTTCATACAAATCTGATTTATCTAAAAATTTAATGGTTGGATTGTATTTTTTCAAAAGCTTCACATATTCATTGATTGCTTTTGACTGCTTGAAATCGGTTCTTTCGGCATTGGTTTTCTGATATACTTCGGTATAGAAAGCTTTCAAATTGTCATATTCCGCTTCGGAAATCAGAATTCCTTTTTCCATTCCCTGCTTAAATTCTTTCAATTCTGAAGGGATATATCCTTTCACCAAAAACGGATTTCCATAGTTTACCAATTGCGCTGCAATACCAGCTGAAACAGGATTCGTTAATCCCGGATACAGATATTTGTACTTCACATCTACATCTGTTCTTCCTGCTCCTACTGATGAGTGGAAATGATCATTAAGAGATTTATCTATGGTTTCATTATCTAAAGTTACCTGAGCAATTAAACTGTCTACAGCTTTTTTCAAATATCCCGGTGTAGCAATGTCTCCTTTTTTAGGAAAAATAACGAATCCTTGAGACATACTCTGTTTCGGATAGTCTAATGAGAAAAATCCTGTTTCACTTTCTACCAGACTAAAATTATTTCTGGTAAGTACATCACTTTGATTAATAATGTTTTGCTTTTTAAGCTCTGCAATATTTTTAGCTGTATTTGTGACTACATTTTCAGACATCAAAACAAAATCATTGTAAGTATCCGATGATCTTGCACTTGTCTGGAACATAATCAGCCTTGCCTGCGCCTGAGTAAGAGAGTTGATCACTCCATACATATTTCCTCCCTGATTGGATGAAGTTCCGATCGTGATGACAATATTGGTTTCATCCGGACGGTCTCCCAAAAGACGACCTGCCGCCATTAATCCTTCATTAACCGGTTGATAACTGCTCACACTAGGACAGTTCATTTCATTGGTTTTCTGATCAATAAACGTGGTTATCTTGCTATAATCAGTGCTTAAGTTTGAAGTAGCTACATTGTCACCACAAGAATTGTTTTTATACAAAACAACACCATATTTTACAGAATTGAAGTAAGACGGTTTTTCAAATCTAAGTTGCAGATCCTGTAATAATGATTTTACAATTGGAGCATAAGGCGCGTTAGAAGCACTTATGTCTAATGCAAAAACAATATTTATTTTTTTATTTCTTTCCGTAATTTCTCTATAACGATCAAAAATGATACGCTCTCCTAGCACATTGAAAACATAGTTTTTGCTGTAGTCCAAAATATTGGTAAAATATTTTGTTTTGGAATCGGGAGTCGGAGCAGTATCCAAAGCTAAAGTAACCGGGAAAATGTTCTCCAGTGGAGTTCTTTTGTTAACATCCGTAAGCAAAATTGCCGTTCTGTTTTCTACATTAGATCCTCCCGGAGATCCTTCATGAATTCCCAACGTTGTTTCTGTAACACCTGTAGGGTTTTTCATTTTAATCGCTGATCTTTCTCCCCAAGCTGAAATCACGTTTGAGCTTACCCATCCATACAATCCTTGATTGATGCTGTCAATATCAATAGAAGGCTTTTTTCCTACTAAAAATCGCTTGTTATTTTCTGCCTGTTTGTAGACATATACCATTTGTCCGTTCGGGATTTTCACATTTGCCTGCTCAATTAAGCTCGGTGAATTGAAAACCATAATGGAATCATTTTTATAATATCTTTCGGCACTTCTTATCACATCGCTATTACTTGGAACTACAGCGACTCTTACAGGATATCCTGTTTTCTCGCTTTTTAAAGAATTACTCCACAATAAGAGTTCAGATTCCGGAATCCAGCCGTAAGTTTTGATGGTTTTTGACGAAACTTTTTTCATTAATGCATCCGGAACGTATTCCGCTACTTTTACCATTCCGTCTCTGTGTTTCAAAACCATAAGCGGTTCTAAAAACTTAACTTCTTTGTATGATTTTTCGTCACTTTTATCTAAATACGCCGTATTTCTTGATCTGTCGGAAATCACAATCCACGGAGCTGATTTTTTTGGAAATCCATTGATAACGGGAGAATTGTCTACCTGACCATAATGCTCAGGTTCAGGTGTTTTTTTTGAGGGTAGCTTTACCTGACAACTCGTAAGCAATACCGAAATACCTATATAATATGCTGCTAGAGGAAATTTATTTTTCATCCTAATTTTTCTTTTATGATTGGTGTTGTGTTGTTCTTAGAAATGAACGATTATTTACTTTGGGTAATATCAACTTTGGTTACACAAGATTGCGCATCATCAAAATTTACTTTTACAGTCTGGATTACATTATTTTTATCAAACTGAAGACCTGCACAGTACATATAAAAATTATTAGCCTTGCTATCGTTAACTTTTACTACCGTATTTTCGTTATTACAAAGGTATTTTCTTAATAAATAGTTGTAATGGGTATTGAAACTGCTGCCATTAGCAATTTGCTGCAAATGATACTTAAAATCATTATCCATTTTCGCGTAAGCATCTTCTACTGTTACATCTTCTTGCAAAGCATCATAACCCTGAAGAATTTTAATATGGTGAATGATTGGTTCTATACTTTCATCCGTAAATAAAGTCACCACATAATCTCCCGGTTTTTTATAAGAGTACGTTGCAAATTTTTCTTTAGAATCGATGTTTCCTGTTTCACCAAACTTCCATGTAAATTGTTTAGCCTCAGAAATCGCACGGAACTGTACGTTTTCAAAGACCATTGCCTGTGATTGAGCATCAATCGTTGTACGGATTTTTGCCGTATCTTTTGGCTTGGCAACTTCTCTTGATCGCACCATTACCGGGAATGATTTTGAATATTTACTATCAATAATTAAAGTTACCTGATAATATCCCGGTTTATTGTAAAAGTGAATACCGCTATTTTTATCAGAAGTTGCCCCGTCTCCGAAACTCCATCTTTTGGTCTTAGCAAACTGAGTTTTATCTTCAAATAAAAGAGTATCTCCTACCATAAGTGTAGACGGGTACACTAGTCCTACGATATCATCATTTGAGTGGATTACTTTTTTCTGTAGCCATAATGCAACCAATGCGGCTATAAGTAAAGTGGCAATAACTCCAATGATAATATTCTTCTTGTTCTTTTCAAAATAGTTCATATTTTAATATTGTGATGTGTTTTTGGTTTTGGGTGTTTGGGTGGTGTTGCGAAGTATTACTGCGTCCTCGCTTTCAATTCATTGTTACGCTGAAATAATTGACTTTTCTTTTCTTTAAATCCAATAGAACAGTCATCAAACTGTTTTTTAAACTTCTCAATATCTTCCGTTACCGTAGCAATCGTTTTTTTGTCATCAAAGTACATTTTGTAAAAAAGGGCTATTTGCGGATAGGCATCTTTTCTTATATCAAGTACTTTAGTATCTCCGCTTTCATAATAATTGGTAATATCATTAATTCCGTATATGATACTGTTTTCTACAAAAGGTTGTGGCATTTCATTAGTCAGACGATTAATCTGATTGTAGGTACTGTCCATTATTTTGTAGCTGTATTTCTGTTTCTGATCGAATCTTGCTTTCTCTTCAAGGTTTTGAATTGAAATAACATCTTCGTCTGAAAAAGGAGACTGAAAATCTTTTAAAAAGATAACTCCTAAAAATATAAGGGCAGCCACAAGCATCAGTATAAGATAAAGGAACTGATACTGTTTTTCTGTTTTAGATAATGTAATATGTCCTTGCATAGTTCTTTTTTTATCTTCGTCTTCTACTTCCTGTAAATTTTCTGGTAGGGTCTATTCTCAGTTCATCATTTGCTCTTCCTACTTTACCCAGACATTCTTCAATATCCCTACGAGCCATTTCTTTTTGATGTTCTACGATGATGATTTGATTTTTCAGATCGATCATGCTTCCGATCTGTTTCATAAGAATTGCGTAATGCTTAAAGTTATCGGCACTATCTTTTCCCATAATATTTCTGGCATCTCTTACGTTCTCTAATATAGAGTTCCTAAGAAATATATCATTGTCCACCTTGTTGATGTCAAGCTGGTCCATTTTATAATAAATACTATCTACATGGGTTTTTAATACGTCACTTCGTTCAAGTAACTCACGATAGGAGGCAATCTCCTTGCTTATCCCCTCCTCTTGCTGATTATAGCTTTTAAAAAAGAAGAAGACAGACATAAAAGAAACGCCTGATAAGACTAAAAAAGATAGAACAAATTTCCAAATGCCTATCCTTACGTCAGATTGGTTCAATTTTTTCTCCCTATTCGAAGACATATTTTGTGATTTGTTTGGACGGTGAAATTATTAAAAAAATTAAAAATACACAAAAATTATTCCCCATAATCACTAATTGGAGAATATTAATTTTCTGTTTCGTCAGAATTTTATAAATTAGACCTCTTAAATTTTAAATATCTACACCAAATCGATATTGAAATATTAAAATGAACCAAATCCTAAATAAAAGAGTTCGCTTCTCAATAGCAGACAGTGATTTTTATTTTAAAAAAATAATGATCAAAACGCTTTTGGAAACGCCTTTCAACATGCTTATCAATGACTGCAACAATGGTCATGAGCTTATCAACAGAACGTATAGGCGGCAGGAAGACGTTTTCATTATAGAACTATTCATGCCTGTACTGAGCGGAATAGAAGCTATCAAATTTATCCGGAGAAACAATAATGAAACTCCGATTATCACGTATTCCGGGACTTATCAGGAAGATATTGCCGACATCCTTTCTAAGATTCCTAATATTTATTACTGCCAGAAAAACAGCAATATCATCAAGAATATTGTAAAAGGAAGGATATCCGACAACAATTTTGATTATGATTCTTACTATAAAGAATGGCAAAAGCAGCCTCTTTTGGTACAGGAATATATGACCCGGCAAAAGAAGAGTCAGGAAGAGCTTTCTCCTACAGAAATTCAGCTCATGAAATTTTGTTATGAAGGCTTCAGTAATAAAGAAATTGGCGAAAAACTTAATCTGAGTACGAGAACCATTGATACCTATATCAATAGGCTCACAGAAAAGCTGGGACTTAAGACTAAGCTCCACTTGATCAGGTTTTGCGTAGAAAATGGATACTACAATTCCAGTACATAAAGCGATCTTAATATAATAGTAACACAAAATAAACATACAAATCCAATCAACTATCTAAAAATATTTTACCACTAATTTGCTAGTATTCAATTTTTTTAACTAAATTTGCACACCTAAAATTTAAAATTTAAAAAGGAAATGACAAAGGCAGAATTGGTAAACACCATCTCAAATAAATTGGGAACAGAAAAGAATGAAACACAGAAAGTTGTAGAAGCTTTTATGCAGGAGATTAGAACTTCTATGTACAATGGAGACAATGTTTACTTAAGAGGTTTTGGTTCTTTCATTATTAAAACAAGAGCTGCTAAAACGGGTAGAAACATTTCTAAGAACACTGCAATTGAAATCCCGGCTCATAACATTCCTGCTTTCAAACCTTCAAAATCTTTTGTTGAGAAAGTAAAAACCAAAGTTGCAGTAAAATAAAATTTAACGGAATATTAACTAGTTACTAAAAATTAAAATTATGCCAAGCGGAAAGAAAAGAAAAAGACACAAGGTTGCAACTCACAAAAGAAAGAAAAGAAGAAGAGCAAACAGACATAAGAAAAAATAATCTCTTTTTCTCGAGATTCACAATATAATAATATAGTTGGTGTTTTTAATATTTTAATATTCACCGACTATATTTTGTTTTGAACCCTATAAGATTTCTTAGGATCTATGTATGTTTTATTTTATTTTTCATCAAAACAGAATAATATTAACAACTAATTCTTATATTTAAAAATATTATTAATTTGATAATAAAAACATATACCCTTTGTAAATCTTAACAATTTTATCTTAACAAAATGAAGAAAGAACTAATAGTTTCGCATGAAGATGATCTTACAAAGATTGCACTGCTGGAAGACGGAAGACTATGTGAACTTCATGAGCAAGAGGACAAGAGTGATTTTATAGTTGGAGATTTATTTATTGGAAAAGTAAAAAAACTGGCTCCCAACCTAAATGCAGCATTCGTAAATATAGGATACGAAAAGGATGCCTTTCTGCATTATCAGGATTTAGGACCACAATACCTTACCTACAGGAAGTTTTTACGAGATACCATTTCCAAAAAACAAGGTACTTCAAGCTTAAAAAATTTCGAGATACAACCCGAAATTGACAAAAACGGAACGGTAGACAAAGTCATCGCCAAAGACGACGTTGTTCTGCTACAGATTACCAAAGAACCCATCTCAACAAAAGGACCTAGAATTTCTACACAAATTTCCTTAACAGGACGTTTTTTGGTTCTCATTCCTTTCGACAATAAGGTTTCGATTTCCAAAAAAGTAAAAAGTGCTGAGGAAAAAGAAAGACTAAGAACCCTTATTGAGAGTATAAAACCCGAAGGTTTCGGTGTCATCATAAGAACCGTAGCCGAAGGAAAAAAAGTGGCAGACCTACACAATGACATGAATCAGCTGATTCAGAAATGGGAAAGCACTTTTAAAAATATTCAAAAAAATAAAGTTCCGTCAAGAGTTTTAAGCGAAGACGACAAAGCTTCAGCTATATTAAGAGACAATTTCAATCAGGATTTCGTAAGTATTATTTGTGATGATGAACAAATGGTAAGCGAAATGAAAAACTATCTGGAGGTAATTGCTCCGGAAAGAAAGAATATCGTCCAGTTTTACGACTCTCACATCCCTCTTCTCGAGTATTACAATGTTGAAAAACAACTGAAACAAAGTTTCGGAAAACATGTAAATATTCCAAGTTCTAAAGGAGCTTATCTCGTTATAGAACACACCGAAGCATTACACGTAGTTGATGTAAACTCAGGAAACAATATTACAACAGGAGCCGCTGTAAACAAAGAACATGCCCTGAACGTAAACAAAATGGCAGCCACAGAGATCGCAAGACAGCTTCGTCTACGCGACATGGGCGGAATCATCGTCATTGATTTTATCGACATGACGAATCCTGAACACAGAAGAGATCTGTATGAACATCTAAAAGAAGAAATGAAACGTGATAAAGCACGTCATAAAATTCTTCCCCCAAGTAAATTTGGTCTGATACAAATTACCCGACAAAGAAACCGTCCGGAAAAACAGATCGAAACCAAAGAAGAAAACCCTAACAAAGACGGAGAAATCATCGCTCCGATTGTTATTGTAGAAAGAATGGGTGAAGCTCTGAAATCTATCATGCAAAAGGAAAAAGGAAAAATATTCCTTCATGTACATCCTTTTGTGGAAGCTTATCTTACGAAAGGCCTCATGAGCATTCAGATGAAATGGTTTTTAAAATACAAAAAGAAAGTAGCCATCATCCCAAGAGATTCTTTTAAATATTTAGAATACAGAATTTACAATTCAAAAAAAGAAGAATTGGTTGGATATTCTAATTAATACAAAATTCAAAACCTCTAGTTTTTCTGGAGGTTTTTTTGTTTATTTACTTTAATCAAAATAAAAATGAAACACCATCACTACAAAACCACCATTGAATGGACAGGAAATAAAGGTTCCGGAACGAGCAATTATCGTGATTACGAAAGGAGCCATACTATTTCAGTAGAAAACAAACCAATAATTGAAGGTTCTTCCGATCCTGCATTTCGTGGTGACAAAACAAAATACAATCCGGAGGAAATGCTACTCTCTTCCCTATCCTCATGTCACATGCTTTGGTATCTACATTTTTGTTCTGAAACTGGAATTATCGTTACCGATTATATTGACAATGCTACAGGAATTATGGAAGAAACAGCCACGGGAAGTGGTCGATTTACAGAAGTCATTTTAAATCCTGTTGTTACGATCACTGATGAAACCCAAATTGAAAAAGCTGAAGAACTTCATCAAAAAGCCAACGAATTTTGCTTCATTGCCAATTCGGTTAATTTCCCTGTAAAACACGTCTCAAAAGTTGTAATAAGAATTTAAAATCACCCATTGAATAATGCAAATCTTGGTTAATTAATGTTAAGCCTATTCTTTTCTTCAAGATATATTCCTAAATTTGATGTATGAGTTTTGGAAAAGATTTATTACGAAAAATAAAAGATGTAACCTTACCGGGAGAACATGCCCATGGAGTTTTTTCCCCACCCTATCGTCCTGTTTTCACTTACGAAGAAGTTTTATCCAAAAACCCGAAGTTTGCGGCCGTTAATATCGTGTTATATTTAAAAGACAATGAATGGTATTTTCCACTCATTCAAAGAACGATTAATGAGCACGACAGACATAGCGGTCAAATTTCTTTACCCGGAGGAAAACGTGAGGAAATGGATCAGGATTTTTCTGAAACGGCAGTAAGAGAAACATCAGAAGAAATAGGAATTGAAAAAAATTATGTGAGAATTATTCGGGAAATGTCCCCTATTTACATTCCACCAAGTAATTTTTATGTATATCCGTACATTTCATACACTAAAAAAAATCCGGATTTTATCTTGCAACAAACGGAAGCTGTAGAAGTTATCGAATTCCCTATCGTTTCTTTTTTGAATCTTCCCGATCAGCCGGAAATTATGTCTTTACCGAGCGCAGGAGATCATGAAGTTCCTGTAATTAACTTCAACGGATATATCATTTGGGGGGCTACAGCTATGATATTAAGCGAATTCAGCCAGTTGCTGAAAAAAATGTAACTTTGCAATACCGTGTTTAATTGAGAGATGGC
The DNA here is from genome assembly GCF_000813825.1 of Chryseobacterium taiwanense. Taxonomy (GTDB): domain Bacteria; phylum Bacteroidota; class Bacteroidia; order Flavobacteriales; family Weeksellaceae; genus Chryseobacterium; species Chryseobacterium taiwanense. Next base: position 66,286 of record NZ_JWTA01000002.1, on the reverse strand, counting down.
GAAGAAAAACATTTTCACCGATGCATTCGGTACACCTTATTTTTTAAAAAGGTTAATTATATTTATTCTGGGATTTGTATCCTATAGAAGATTCAACGGCTTTAATAAATTAAAAATAACAGGTACTGAACATCTTGTAGATCTTCCGGATTCAAACGTATTGTTTGTGTCTAATCACCAAACCTATTTTGCTGATGTAGCCGCAATGTACCACGCTTTTTGTGCGGTAAATAACGGATATTTAAATACCATTAAAAATCCTATCTATTTATTGAATCCTAAAATCGATTTTTATTACGTTGCTGCTGAGGAAACCATGAATAAAGGAATTCTTCCTAAGATTTTCAAAATTGCAGGTGCCGTTACAGTAAAAAGAACCTGGAGAGCAGAAGGTAAAAATGTCAACAGAATGGTTGATATGAGTGAAATTGATAATATCATGAAAGCACTCGACAACGGATGGGTGGCAACCTTTCCTCAAGGGACTACTTCTGCATTTGCACAGGGAAGAAAAGGAACTGCTAAATTGATAAAAAATCAACGCCCTCTTGTAATTCCTATCAAAATAAACGGATTCAGACGCGCTTTTGACAAAAAAGGACTGAGAGTAAAAGTAACAGGGGTAAAACCTACCATGGAATTTAAAGCTCCTCTGGATATTGACTACGATAAGGAAAATGCACAGGAAATTTTAGTAAAAATCATGACCGCGATTGAGCAGACGGAAGATTTCAATGTACTGCACAGCTATGATCAAGAACTTAAAGCTAAAAAGCAGGAACAAAACAATTCTACAAATTAAAACGAGGTAATATGAGCAAAATAATAGCCATCATATTTACAATTATAATCATGGTTTCTTGTAATAGTCAGAAAGTATATTCTGACTTTGACATCAGCTATTCAAAAAGTGGAGGTCTTTCTCCCGTATATGAAAATCTTTTGATTAAAGGAAACAATGTTCACTATTCATTTGAAGGAGAAGGGAAGAAATACAATCAGAACTTTACCCTTACCGATGAAGATTTAAAAAAACTGGATAATACCCTTTCTCAAAATAATTTCAGAAGAATACAGGAAGATCATAAAAAAATCTATGATGGTATCGCGACTTCTATCAACATAAAGAAAGGCGCTAATGAAGGCAGCAAAACAGATGCAAGTTCTATTATGTCCAATTTCAAAACGAACTGGACAAATATTACGACTGCTTTTCAGGAGATCATTAATAACAATGTAAAAAAACAGTAAATACAATTGAAAACCCACTTCATAGCAATTGGAGGAAGTGCGATGCACAATCTTGCCATTGCACTAAAAGATAAAGGATATCAGGTAACAGGTTCGGATGATGCTATTTTTGAACCTTCAAGATCAAGATTGGAAAAGAAAGGAATTTTACCCACAGAAATGGGTTGGTTTCCTGAAAAGATCACTTCCGATATTGATGCTGTAATTCTTGGAATGCATGCACATCAGGACAATCCTGAACTGGCAAAAGCAAAAGAACTGGGCTTAAAAATTTATTCATACCCTGAATTTCTTTACGAGCAGTCAAAAAACAAAACCAGAGTCGTTATTGCCGGTTCACATGGTAAAACGACTATTACTTCTATGATCCTTCATGTTTTAAACTTCCATCAGAAAGAGGTGGATTTCATGGTAGGCGCTCAGCTGGAAGGTTTCGACTGTATGGTAAAATTGACTCAGGACAACGATTTCATGGTTTTGGAAGGTGATGAATACCTTTCCTCTCCTATTGATCTTCGTTCAAAATTCCTGCTTTATCAGCCCAATATCGCTTTAATGAGCGGAATTGCGTGGGATCATATTAATGTTTTCAAAACATTTGACAATTATATTGAACAGTTCAGAAAATTTGTTGCAAGCATTACTCCAGGAGGAATTTTAGTCTATAACGAAGAAGATGCCGAAGTGGTAAAAGTAGTGGAAGCCGCTGAAAATTATTTCAGAAAAATCCCTTACAAAACTCCTGAATATGAGATCAACAACGGAAAAGTGTATCTGAAAACTGAAATGGGAGATGTTCCGCTTTCTATTTTCGGAGCACATAATTTACTAAACCTTGAAGGAGCAAGACATATTTGCCAGACTTTAGGGATTATGGATGAAGATTTTTATGAAGCGATTATGAGTTTCAAAGGAGCTTCAAAACGTCTTGAAAAGGTAGAAAGAGAAGATAAAGGAACACTTTATAAAGATTTTGCCCATGCTCCAAGTAAAGTAAAAGCGGCTGTAAAAGCGTTCTGTGAACAATTTAAAAATGAGAAGAAATACGGTTTTCTTGAACTTCATACGTATTCAAGCTTAAATCCGGCATTTCTAGAGCAATATGACCATGCAATGGATGGTTTGGATAACGCAGTTGTATTCTATTCAGAAGATGCCTTGAAGATCAAAAGAATGGAACCTATTTCTCCTGAATTAATCAAAGAAAAATTCAAGAACGAAAATCTGAAAGTTTTCACCAATGCGGAAGAACTTCACGCCTATTGGGAAATACTCGACAAAACTCAGGGAGTTTACCTGATGATGAGCTCGGGTAACTTCGGAGGACTCGATTTAACGAAATAATAAAAAATCCTTTCATTTTTTGATGAAAGGATTTTTTTTATTTAAATATCCGCTACAGAATTCAGCATCTTCTTTTCCCAAGACGGATCTTTTGGATCAAAGAAAAGTCTTTTTCCGGTGTCTAAAGAACGGACAATGTTCATTTCATCTTCTGAAAGTTCAAAATCAAAAACATTGAAATTCGCCTCAATTCTGGAAGGGGTTACAGATTTAGGAATCACGCAGAAACCTTCCTGAAGATGCCATCTCAAGATCACCTGAGCCACTGTTTTACCATATTTCTCAGCAATAGCTTTCAGTTCTGAATTATCCAATAATCCGGCATTTCCGTTTCCAAGCGGGCTCCAAGGTTGTGTAACGATATTATTTTCTCTGTCATATACCTGAAGCTCTTTTTGCTGGAAAAGAGGATGCAGCTCAATTTGATTAATTACCGGAAGAACCGTAGAATTGGCTTTTAATTCCTCCATCTTTTCAACAGGGAAATTACAAACACCAATTGCTTTTATTTTTCCTTCATAGTACAATTCTTCCATTGCTTTCCAAGCCCCGATAAAATCTCCATACGGCCAGTGAATAAGATACAGATCCAGATATTCCAGTTGTAATCTGTCTAAAGTTCTCTGAAAAGCACCTTTTGCTTTATCATAAGCAATATCCTGAACCCAAAGTTTTGAAGTTACAAACAGCTCATCTCTGTCTACTCCACAGTTCTTAATCGCGTTTCCAACGGCTGTTTCATTAAGGTAAATAGAAGCGGTATCAATCATCCTATATCCCACTTCAACAGCTTTGATCACAGCATTTTCACATTCTTTCAAATCCTCCATCTGCCAAACTCCAAAGCCTAAAGCCGGAATATCTACGCCATTATTTAATGTAATTACAGGTTGTCCTGCATATATTTTTTGTGCCATAATTTTGGTTTATTTTTTCAATTAAAATCAAACAAATTTGCGATAAAATTTTGAAATTACCGGTTACCATTTTTACTAGTTTTTAAATATTTATTTTTGTGGAAATTTAAAATTATGATCCACCCAATCAGATTGGCAACTTCAGAAGATTATCCAAGAATCATGGAAATATGGGAATCGGCAGTAAGAGTAACCCATGATTTTCTTTCTGAAGAAGACCTTCAGCATTTCAAAGAAATTATTCCAAAAGAATATTTACCGAATCTTGAAGTGTATGTAATTTCCGAAAATAACGAAGCTCAAGGATTTGCGTCCGTTGCAGAAGGAAATCTGGAAATGCTTTTCATTCATGATGATACCCGCGGAAAAGGCTTCGGGAAAAAATTATATCAGTTTATGAAAGACAAAACCGGATTGACAAAAGTGGATGTCAATGAACAGAATCCACAGGCAATTGGTTTTTATGAAAAAATGGGATTCAAAGCAACCGGAAGATCTGAGAAAGACGGGTCCGGAAAAGATTATCCTATTATTCATATGAGTTTGTAATCTTGTCATTCTGAACGCAACAAAGTGGAGTGAAGAATCTCTGAAAATAAAGCCGAGATTCTTCCTTCGTCAGAATGACAAAAACACAGAGAAAAATTATACCGTCAAAAGCTCTTCTTCACTCATCATTTTTCGGAACAAGCTTTTAATATGATCTATTTCGTCCTGATAGTTGGTCTTTTTTCTGCATCCGAAATACAATGTATTTTCCAGTTTTTTCTCCCCTTCCCAAATTAATTTGATCTCCCCATTTTCAATTTCATTTTTACATAAAAAATTAGGAACGACCGCTAATCCGGTTCCGCCTTTCAGACAACGGATGATAGAATTTAAATTCGGAACAATATAATTGGGACGGAAATTAGGTTTGTGTCCAAAATTCAGAATCCAAAACTGGAAAAGGTGTTCCATATCACCTGTTGTTCCGTACCATTTCTCCTGTTTCAGCCATTCTTCAACGTGTTCCGGACCTTTGGTTCTCACCACTTCATTGAAACTATCCGTATCTATATTTTTTCCGCCAACCAAAATAATCTGTTCCGAGGAAAATGCCTCATGTAAGATATTGGGCGATGTTCCTCTTTTAGGAGTAATAATTAGGTCTAAAATCCCTTTATCCAATTGTTCCAGCATTTCAGGATATTCTCCAAAACTGATGATTAAATTAAAAGGCAAAGTCGAAACATATTGCTCCAAAGTCGTCTGAAACGTTTCAAAACACATTCCTACACTTATGGTTGGAGTATGCTTTTCGGTAGATTTCTGAAAGTTCTTTTCAACATCTTCTAACTTTGCTAAAGGTTCAGAAACGGCATTGAATAAAACTTTTCCTCTTTCCGTAGGAATCATTTTCCTTCCGGTTCTGTCGAATAGCTTATATCCAACATAAGATTCCAGAGAGCTTAAGTGCAAGCTTACTCCGGGTTGCGAAATAAACAGAGAATCAGCTGCTCCCGTTAAAGTCCCGGTTTTATAAATTGCTTTAAAAGTTCGGTACCATTCTAGATTGACCATGACTTTAGATATTATTATTTTGATACAAAATTAACAAAGAATCAGATTAATAATACATAGATTGAATTGATTATATCGATGATTGGTGTTCTAAAAACTAATCTAATTTCAAATCAAAACGTTCTTCCGTCAATTTTTGCCCCCATTGCAAAGATTCTATAGATTCTGTTTTTACAAAACCTACTTTTTCGTACATCGCAATTGCTTTTTCCTGAACATTTGTGGTCAATAAATAAAGATTTTTATATTTTTTTTCTTTACAATAATCTAAGGCAGTATTCAAGAGTTTTTTTCCAATTCCTGTACCTCTAAACATGGGTAAAGTTAAAAACCATCTCAACTGTGCCTCTTCATCTGATCTGTGAAGAATTGCTATACATCCTATAATTTGTTGATGATATTCCGCAAGCCAAACTTTGTCATTCTTCTCCGAATAATTTTCTAAAAATTCAGAAAAAGTTTTAATCACATATTTTTCAAAATCTTGGCTATAGCCCGATTCTTCAGTATAAAGTTTTCCATGAAGATGGATCAGATAACCGATATCTCCAGGTTTCAACCCTTCTCTAAATTCAACATTTTTGGCAAGATTTTCTTTGTCATAATTTTCTACCAACAAATTTTTGATACTCTGCATAGAATTGACCAACATCTCTTTTTCATCACCATTAAGTTGTTTCACAATATCTTCAATTTGTTGATCTGATTTTGAATGCAGAGCCTTTAATAAATGACTTCCTGTTTCGGTTAGTTTGATAAAAAAAACTCTTTTATCCTCTTCAGATTGCATTTTTTCTACAATACCATCTTTTAAAAACAACTTTACAACACGACTCACATACCCTTTATCAAGATTTAAAAGCTCTGTCAGCTGTTGTGATGTAATCGTTAAATGCGCTCCTATTTCATATAAAAGCCTCACTTCTGCCAATGAGTACGGACTATCCAAAAAATTATTTTTCAACATCCCGATATGCGATGTGTAAAATCTGTTAAAGCCTCTGATTTGTTGAATTATATTTTCCATGAAGCAAAATTAAAAATTAGTTGACAAAATCAACTAATTTAATTCAATTTTAACTCCTATTATTTTTATAATACTTAACTATAATTCATATTATTTTTATTATACAATAGTCCATCCTAACTTTGCATCATAAAATTTAAACAATCATAAAACAATGAAAAAAGTATTAATCATTAACGGTGGACAAAACTTCGGACATTCTGGAGGAAAATATAATCAGACAATCGCAGACAACACATTGGAAGTTCTGAAAAACTTTGGAAATATAGAGGTAAAAATTACCAATGTGAGCGAAAATTATGATAAAAATGAAGAGGTAGAAAAATTCGTCTGGGCAGATTATATTATTTATCATACTCCAATCTGGTGGTTTCAGTTACCGAACGGTTTGAAGAAATATATTGATGAAGTCTTCACAGCAGGTCACGCTAAAGGAATTTATATGAGCGACGGAAGAACTGCCGACAATCCGAAAATCAACTACGGAACAGGCGGAATGCTGAAAGGAAGAAAATATATGCTGACTACAAGTTGGAATGCTCCTGAAACAGCTTTCACGCTTCCCGGAGAATTCTTTAACGAAACAAGTGTGGATAACGGACCATTATTTGGATTCCATAGAATGAACGCTTTTGTCTCATTGGAAAAAATGGAAAGTTTTCACTTTCATGATGTGGAAAAAAATGCCAATATCGATCGTGATATGAAGTTGTACAGAGAACATCTTACTACAGTTTTTGAAAAAGAATTAAAACCAGAATTAGCCTAATGAAAATCTATTTAACCGCCGTTATTAAAGCAAAAGAAGAGCACAGAAATGAAGTACTGGAAACTCTTCAAAATATGGTAAAAGAAACCGTAAAAGAGGAAGCTAATGAATTGTACACGCTTCATCAGGGAATTGAAGATAAAAACCAGTTTGTTTTCTACGAAATCTGGAAAAGTGAAGAAGGTTTAGCCCAACATAATCAGCAACCGTATATTCAGGCTTTCGGAGCTTTGGTTGATGAAAAATTACAGGAAAAACCACAGATTTATTTAACTGAAATTATTTAATGATTACAATAATATTTAAACCATTAAGGAAATTTAGGTATTAAGATTCATTAAGCAAACTGTAGATTTTACTATCTATATGTTAAAGCAAAACTAAATCTTAACAGTCTAAACTTCTTATAAGAAAACTTAATGTTTAAATTTAAAAGATCAAATCAGCATTTATGAAAAAATTAGCATTACTCATCCTTTCTATTTTCACTATAGTATTCATTCAGGCGCAAACCAAAAAATCTAAAAATATGAAAAAGAAAATTTTATTTGTCGTTACCAGTCATGACAAAAAAGGAGATACAGGTCAGGAAACGGGATATTATCTTGGTGAGGTTTCTCATCCTTGGGAAGTTCTTCACAAAGCAGGATACGAAATCGATTTTGTAAGTCCGAAAGGCGGGACTCCTCCTGTTGACGGATTTGATCTGAAAGATTCGGTAAACAAAGAATTCTGGGAAAATAAAGAATACAAAAACAAAATCGATCATTCTTTGCAGCCTTCACAGGTAAATCCGAATGACTACTCTACCATCTTTTATGCAGGAGGACATGGTGCGATGTGGGATTTTGCAGACAACACAGAGCTCGCCTCAATTGCCTCAAAAATCTATGAAAACGGAGGAATTGTAGCCGGAGTTTGTCACGGGCCTGCTGGTTTGGTGAATATCAAACTGAACAACGGTAAATATTTAGTTGACGGTAAAAAAATCAATGCCTTTACCAACGAAGAGGAATCAGAAGTAAAATTGATCAATGTAGTTCCTTTCCTTTTGGAAGATAAACTGAAAGAAAGAGGCGCAAAATTTGAAAAATCAGGACTTTGGCAGAACCATGTAGTAAGTGATCAACGAGTGATTACAGGACAAAATCCTCAGTCTGCAAAAAGTGTTGGTGAAGCTATTTTAAAAGAACTAAAAAAATAAAATCATTAAAGTTTTTTAATTAAATCGTTTGAAATTATCAGTTAGTACAATGACTTTTCCTGTCATTCTGAACGGAGCAAAGCGAAGTGAAGAATCTCCGATAAAACAGCCTGGATTCTTTCTTCGTCAAAACGACAAAACTGAGAATATTTTCAATCATTTTAAAGTTGAAAACCTTTATATATAATCAAAATTAAGATAAGAAATGGAATATAGAAAATTAGGAAACACTGATCTGGAACTTTCAGTGATTACTCACGGAGCGTTTGCCATCGGTGGAAATATGTGGGGCGGAAATGAAAAACAAGATTCCATACATTCAATCCACGCTTCTTTGGATCATGGAGTCACTTCAATTGATACCGCACCTTTTTACGGTTTCGGCTTGAGCGAAGAAATGATTGGAGAAGCGATCAAAGGAAAAGACCGTTCGAAAATTCAGTTATTGACAAAATTCGGATTGGTTTGGGACGGAAGCAACAACGGAAAAGGAGAATTTTTCTTCGATGCGGAAGAAGACGGTAAAAAAATCCCTGTATATAAATTCGCTTCTAAAGAAAATATCATCAAAGAAGTTGAAGAAAGCTTAAAAAGACTGAAAACAGATTATATCGATCTTTTACAGTTGCACTGGCCGGATTCTACCACACCGATCGGCGAAACAATGGAAGCTTTAGAAATACTGATTCAGCAAGGAAAGATCAGAACTGCAGGAGTAAGTAATTATTCTGTTGAACAGATGGAAGAAGCTAATAAAACCCTGAAATTAGCCAGCAATCAGGTTTCTTACAGTATGCTGAACCGGGCTATTGAAAATGATCTGGCTCCTTATTCTTTGGAAAACAATTCGGGAATTATCGTGTATAGCCCAATGGAAAGAGGTCTTTTAACTGGAAAATATTTCAAAGAAAGCCAACTGAAAGAAAACGATCACAGAAACGGATATTTTTCACAGTTTGATTTACATAAAGTGAAAACTTTCTTAGATAAAATAGAACCGATTGCTCAGGAAAAAGGCGCCACTCTTTCGCAGTTGGTTTTGAGATGGACAACTTTGCAACCTGCAATTACAGTGGTTTTAGCAGGGGCAAGAAATGCTCAGCAAGCGATTGAAAATGCAAAAGCACTGTCTTTTGATCTTTCTCAGGAAGAACTGAATTTTATCAATGCTGAATTAGCTCAGCTTTAATACATACACAGTTGTCATTGCGAACGAAGTGAAGCAATCTCAAAATACATAAAAGCGTCTCTCAAGATTGGGAGACGCTTTTTGTAAATAACTTAATTTTAAAATAATTGATTTTTATTTTGCAATCGGCATATGTGTACTTATCGCAATTCTGTTCCATGAATTAATCGTGATAATCGCCATGATAATTTGAGCGATCTGATTTTCATCAAAAAGCTGTTTTGCTTTGTAATAAGTTTCTTCTGTTAATCCTTTTTGGCTGATCAGCGTGATCTCTTCGGTCATTGCCAAAAGTACCTGTTCTTCTTCTGTATACAATTCCAATGCTTCTCTCCATGCATTTAAAAGGTAAATTCTCTGAGGAGTTTCCCCGTATTTCATGGCATCTTTGGTATGCATATCCAGACAGAAAGCACATCCGTTGATTTGGGAAGCTCTGATTTTTATTAATTCTTTCTGAATGTAGTTTAAAGAAATCGTCTGAAGATAACCTTCTAACCCTAACATTGCTTTGTACGCGGCAGCATCTACGGTTGCCATATTAATTCTTACGCTCATAATGATTTATATTTTGTTTGTTAAATTGTCTATTGTAAATGAATATTTCTCCTGAAATGCTAATAAGAATGCACCGGCACTTCCCACCCAGACCGAATAATCCAAAGGCACTTTTACGCCTAAAGCGATGGTCATGGAAAAAGCGAAAATCAATAACAGAAAACCTACTCCATACGCTGCAATTCGGGTTTTAAATCCAAGAATAAGCATTAACGGAAGAAGGATTTCTAAAAAAGTGGCAGCATAGGCAGAAAAAGTGCCTAAACTTGCGGGAAGAAAAAAGGTAAGCTGTTGGGTGTACTTTTCAAAGTTTTGCCAGTTTCCCCAGGTAGAGTTTTCGCCCCAAAATCCAAATCTGTCTGCTACTGCAGAAAGCATCGTCACTGCAATGGCTATTCTTAAAAATAATTGCGGGAACTGAATAGTGTTTTTGCCTGTCATTGTAATTGTTTTTATGAACAGGACAAAGTTGCGACTTCTGAATCGCAAAAATCTTAAACTGGTTTAAGAACGTAATTTGGCTCTGATTTCACTTAAATATTCCGGAGTAAAACCTAAAAACGAAGCAATTAAATATTGAGGAATTCGTTGAATAAACCAAGGATATTGCGTACTGAAATGCACATACAATTCTTCTCTTGTCATTTCATATAAATAACGGATCCTTCTTTCCGAAGCCGCATAAGCCCGCTGATAAATCATTCTGAAATAACGCTCCATCACCGGATGTTTTTTCAGTAGTACTTCCTGAGTCTGAAGATCAATCATTAAAATCGTAGAACGTTCCACCGCCTGAATACAAAAATCAGATTTCATTTGTCTTTCATAAGCAAAAGTATCGGTGATCCACCAGTTCTCAATAGCAAATTCTGTCGTCTGTTCTATTCCTTTTTCATTCACAAAAAACTTTCGAAGACAGCCTTTAATTACAAAATACATCGATCTGCAAACTTCACCATTCAACATCAGATCCTGTTTTTTCTTTACTTCCAATTCCTGAAAAAATGAAAGAACCGAAGCAAATTCTTCATCAGTAATCGTAACGAATTTATCTAAATGTTGTTTGAAAGTCTCCATTATTGTAATTGTATAACCAAACTTAACTTTATTTTTTTAGTTTTACAATCACAAAATACTAATTCATGGAAATCGTAGCCAAAATTCTAATCGCAGTCGTAGCCATCGAGCATCTTTATATTTTATGGATGGAAATGTTTGCATGGGAAACCAAGGGCAAAGAAGTTTTTAAAAAAGCTCTTCCTGAAGAAATGTTTAAACCCACAAAAGGTTTAGCAGCCAACCAAGGTCTGTACAATGGTTTTTTAGCAGCCGGACTGATCTGGTCTTTCCTGATTGATGATCCAAAATGGCAGACCAATATTGCTTTATTTTTCTTAGGATGCGTTGCAGTAGCCGGAATTTACGGTGCTGTTTCTGCAACCAAGAAGATATTTTTTGTGCAGGCTTTACCGGCAATTTTGGCGATTATTGCGGTGCTTTTAAAATAATTTTCCCACACATTTTATAAAATAAATACTTTCACAGATTTTACGGATTGCGCAGATATTTGTGTTATATTTTTTTAGGAGCTATTTCCCGCTTTCCATTACAATCTTTTTTTGCAAAAAAGGATTTTCATTGCAATCGGGGCTATGGTTCCAGTCATCCATTTAAGTATTTGAAAAATATTTACAACGTTTGTCATTCCGTAGGAATCTCGACGCAAATCTTTCCAATACTAATTTCTAATACTACGCTTAGATTCCTACGGAATGACAATCTCTACGGAAATAAATTAAAAAACTAAAGATTAAAAAAATCTGCAGAATCCGCAAAATCTGCGAGAATCAAAAATTCAAAACCGCATTAAGTTTCTCTTTCATTTTCTCAGCCTTAAAAAATCCCTCATGATATTCAACCAAGTTCAAATCCTTATCCAAAACAATCCACAACGGATATACAGGCTGGTTTTTATTTTTTGATAACGCTAAAGCCAGTTCATGAATTCCTGAATTTCCATTCGGTAAATAATTGAATTCTTTTCCCTGGAAACTGATCTTTTCTTTCATTTTTTCTGGGTCAAAATTGATCAGATAAAAGTTTTCAGTGATAAGGTGAACTAAGTCTTTATCTTTATTTAGCTGAAAAGATTCTATTTTACAAACTGAACACCAACTGGTATAAATATGAATAATGATCGGCTTCGGATTTTCTTTCTGCTGAATTTCCAGCTCCGAAAAAGTGCCTGTTTTCATCTGTGAAAGACAAAAACAAGGCACTAACATTAAAAATAAAAATATTGCTGAAAGTTTCACTTTATTCTTTTTAATTTTATGATTTTGGAAATACTGTTTTAAACGCAAAGTTTTTAATTTTCTTTAATTTTATAATAATGAGCAAAGATGAATCAACAAGTTGATTTGATGAAGCGATCCGTTCCAGCTTCGTGCAGCAAATTCATTTGCCTTTGCCTTCTAAAAAATTATCACTTTTACTATAAAATCTTTGCGTTAAAAATCTTCAACTTGATTTGATGAAGCGGTTCGTTTCAGCTTCGTGCAGCAAATTCATTTGCCTTTGCCTCCTAAAAAATCATCATTTTTACTATAAAATCTTGGCGTTAAAAATCTTCAACATTCAATCATTTCAAAGTATATTTCACCCCAAGAAATCCTCTTATCTTCTGCATCGGCGCATATCCATACGTCGTATCAAACGTATAATGATAAGGATTACTGATGGGGTCATCCACATTTTTATCAAACGGATCAAACGGTCTCATCAAAGGATCTTTCGGTGTAAAATTGAACAGGTTTTTGATTCCGCAATACACTTCAAATCCGGATTTGAAACTCTTCGAAACCTGAATATTTGCCAAAGAATAAAACGGAGAATATTCTCGTCGGTAATCATCCGGTAAAACAGGCAGTCTCATCGGTCCGTAGAACTGTCCTGTAAAATCTACGGTTAAATTATTCCTAAATTTGTAACTTAAATTATAGGTACCACTCCATTTGGGGGCATGAAGTTGTTGTGATTTTTCACTTTCTCCATCAAATTTCTGATAAACATCCAAATAAGTAACTCCCAAATTAACACTCAATGGAAAACTAAAGGTATAATCCACATTCAAAGAAGCTCCTCTTGAAATTCCGTAACCATGCAGATTATCGTAAATAATTTTCTCAGGATCGGTATCAAAATCACCGACAATTTTATTACTGAAATAGGTATAAAACGCTGAAGCATCAAGATTAATCAACTTATCTCCAACAGGAATTTTCCAAACATAGTTTAAATTACCGTTGATTGATTTTTCAGGTTTTAAATCTGATTTAATTACCACTTCACGTGAGCCCGTCAATGCTGCATGGTCTTCCGTAAACAAATTTACCACACGGAATCCCGTTCCAAAATTGAATCGCAATGTATGATAAGGATTCGGGGAAAACTTCCATGCAAAACGCGGTGAATGAACGGAATGATGAATTTTATCATAATCAAATCTATATCCTAATAACAAGGTATTCTTTTCATTGATTTCCCACTGATCCTGAATAAAAGCTCCAAAAATAGGTGATTTCATCGGCTCATTTGTTAAGCCGTCTGAAGAAAATGTTCCCGGAGTGTTGTCATCATAATACGTTTTCTTGAAAGTTGCGCCTACAATTAAATCGTGTTTCCCTAATTTTTTATCCCAATAGGTTTGTGTAAAAGCCACTTTCTGGGTCGCCACAAAAGGATTACTTCCATAGAAAGAATTCTGATCATGAAAATTATAAGAGAACTGAGTAATAATATTTTCTTTTATAGGCCATTGATACACCCCAAAAGCTTCTACTCTATTCGTATAAATACTTTCTCCATAAACCACATCACTTCCACGATATGATTTATTCCATTGCATTTCTCCGCCAAAACGGTCTTCGTATAAATATCTCAAGGCAAAACTGGCCAATCGGTTTTCTTTTCGTTGGAAATTCCATTTATTAAAAACAGAAATTCTGTTCTGCAAAGCCGCATCCGTGAAGTTATCTTTATTATAATCAAATCTTTTCTCGTAATTGAAATAGTTTAAACTTAATAAGGAAGCGACATTTTTACCCAAATTAAATTTTGTCGACAAATCAACATTATTTTCGCTCCAGGTTGTTGTCATGAGATCGACGCTTAATTTTGGTGCAGTCAGAGCATTTTTAGTAATAATATTTATAACTCCTCCCATCGCTTCAGAACCGTAAATGGAAGAAGCAGGCCCTTTTATCACTTCAATTCTGTCGACCAAACTATTTGGAATTCCACTTAATCCGTAAACTGTTGAAAGCGAACTTACAATCGGCATTCCGTCAATCAAAATCATCGTGTAAGGACCTTCCAATCCGTTGATGTGAATATCTCCCGTATTACAAACCGAACAGTTCAACTGAGGTTTTACTCCATTTACCATAGAAATGGCTTCAAAAATACTTGGAGTGGGGTTTTTCTGGAAAAATTTTGAGGTATAAATTTCTACCGCAACCGGACTTTTAGATTTACTGATCGGTTTTATCGTTCCGGTGATGACTACATCGTCGATGTCTTTTGTTTTGAGTTTTCTATCTGAAATTTTGACTGAATCCATTTTCTCTGATGGCTTTAAATGCAAACTATCAGCTTCTTGTGAAAAACAATATCCGGAAAAAAATAAGGCAGAAAGTAATATTCGCTTCATGAAATTAAAATTGTTAGACAAAACTAACAATTATTTTTTAATTACAAAACTTATCCTAAAAAATAATATTAAATCGAATTCATGAAAAAGTATTAAATTTGAGAGTCAACATATAAAAGTAAAATGAGATATCATCAGTCGGGAAATATCCCACAAAAAAGGCATACGATTTTCAAATCTCCTGAAGATAAGTTTTACTATGAACAGCTTTTCGGAACGGAAGGTTTTCATGGAATTTCTTCATTATTGTACCACATTCACCGTCCGACTCAAATCAAATCGATTGGCGAACCCAAAGATGTGGCACCGAAAATTGCAGTCGAGAAAAACGTGACTCCAAGAATGTTTAAGGGAATGAATGTAACTCCTGAAGACGATTTTATGGACAGCCGTAAGTTTTTGATGGTAAACAATGACCTGAAAATGGGATTGTCGAAGCCAAGAAAATCGATGGATTATTTCTACAAAAACGCTGAGTGTGATGAACTTTTATACGCTCACAGCGGAAGCGGAATTTTGAAAACTTTTGTTGGAAACCTTGAATTTTCTGTGGGTGATTATTTAATTATCCCAAGAGGAACGATTTATCAGGTTGAATTACATTCTGATGATACGGTTTTCTTTGTGGTAGAAAGTCATTCTCCGATTTATACTCCGAAAAGATACAGAAATGAGTTTGGACAGTTATTGGAACATTCTCCGTTCTGCGAAAGAGATATCATTGCACCGACTTTTGTTGAGCCTAAAGACGAAAAAGGAGAATTTTTAATTAAAGTAAAAAAGGAAAATCAGATCACAGATTTCATCTACGCAACACATCCATTTGATGTGGTAGGTTGGGACGGGTATTTTTATCCTTATAAATTCAATATCAAAAACTTCGAACCGATTACAGGAAGAATTCACCAACCGCCACCGGTTCACCAGACGTTTGAGGCCCACAATTTTGTGGTTTGTTCGTTCTGTGCAAGAATGTATGACTATCATCCGATGGCAATTCCTGCACCGTACAATCACTCCAATATTGATTCTGATGAAGTTTTATTCTATACAGAAGGAGATTTCATGAGCCGTAACCACATTGATTTAATGGATTTCACTCTTCACCCGGGAGGAATCGTGCATGGACCTCACCCAGGAGCAATGGAAAGAAGTATCGGTAAAAAATTTACAGAGGAATATGCGGTAATGGTCGATCCTTTCCGTCCTTTAAAAATTACAGAAGAAGCTTTGAAAGTGGAAGATCCTTCTTATAAAACTTCTTGGCTGGAGGAATAAAAATTTTCTTTAGAAAGAATTATGAAATAAATATAAAAGATGCCTTAAACAACTGTTTAAAGCATCTTTTTTTTGTAAATTTGTGAGATTAGGATTAACATTTTTTATCATCCTTTATTTTATACTACAACATGGAATAAATGGGTGGATAAAATCAAATAAAGAGTAAATGTTAGAAAGAATCAGACTAGAAAGTCTACACAAGAAAGTAACTACAGTAGAAAATGCCGTCAATATCATTAAAGATGGCATGGTAGTAGGATCCAGCGGTTTTACAAAAGCCGGAGACAGCAAAGCTATTTTAGCCGCATTGGCTGAAAAAGGCAAAACTGAAGATCTTAAAATCACATTAATGACCGGTGCCTCTTTAGGACACGGAACAGACGGAAAGCTTGCAGAAGCCAATGTCATAAAAAAAAGGATGCCGTTTCAGGTAGATCCTATTCTCAGGAATAAAATCAACAAAGGTGAAATTCTCTTCATCGATCAGCATTTAAGTGAAAGTGCAGAACTTCTTCACACCAAAAACTTACTGAATATTGATGTTGCTGTTATTGAAGCGGCCTATATCGAAAGAGACGGAAGCATCGTACCGACAACATCCGTAGGAAATTCGGTAACTTTTGCTGCTTTGGCTAAAAAGGTAATTATTGAGATCAATACAGAAGTTCCTGAAGAAGTATACGGAATCCACGATATTTATCAGGCTGAAGATTATCCGTACAGAAATGTAATTCCAATTGTTGCCCCTTGGAACAAAATCGGAAGAAAAAGTATTCCGGTGGATCCTGAAAAAATTGAAGCGATTGTTTTTACCAATCTTAAAGACAGTCCGGCTGATATCGCTGAACCGGATGCAAAAACAACAGCTATTGCAAAACACATCATTGATTTCTTTGAAAATGAAGTTCGTCTAGGCAGACTTACAGACAGACTTCTTCCTCTTCAGGCTGGAATCGGTAAAGTAGCCAATGCAGTTCTTACCGGATTTAAAGATAGTAACTTCTACGATCTGACCATGTTCTCAGAAGTATTGCAAGACAGCACCTTTGACCTTATTGATGCAGGAAAGCTAAGTTTTGCTTCTGCGTCTTCTGTAACCGTTTCTAAAGATTGCTATGACCGAGTGTTTGGGAATCTCAGCAAATACAGAGAAAAATTTGTTTTAAGACCTCAAAACATATCTAATACTCCGGGATTGATCAGAAGACTGGGGGTAATTGCTATCAATACAGCCATTGAATTTGATATTTATGGAAATGTAAACTCTACTCATATCGGAGGGACAAAGATAATGAACGGAATCGGTGGTTCAGGTGATTTTGCCAGAAATGCTTACTTAAGTATTTTCGTAACTCAAGCTGCTTCTAAAGAAAATAAGATTTCACACGTTCTTCCAATGGTTTCTCATACAGATCATACTGAGCATGATGTTGATATTTTAGTTACCGATATAGGTTTAGCAGATTTACGAGGACTTGCTCCAAGAGAAAGAGCTCAGAAAATCATCGACAACTGTGTTCATCCGGATTATAGAGAAGAGCTACAGTCATATTTTGACCGTGCCTGTGAAAGAGGAGGACATACTCCGCACCTTCTGGAAGAATCTTTCAGTTGGCATTTAAGATTCTCACAGACAGGAAGTATGAAGAAAGAAATTACTACAGAAGTTTTAAATTAATCAGTTTAAAATATCATATAAAAGACTAGGTGTAATACACTTAGTCTTTTTTTGTTTGTAAGTTTTTATTAATTTTATTAAACATGATAAAAGTCTCCTGATGAGTCTGTAAAATTTAGACCAAATAAAAACGATATGAATTATCTTTGAAAAAAGCGTATTTTTTAGTTCAGAATAAATTAGCCAACATCATCATAAAATATTACTATTATGTACAACTATATAAGTGCTGAAGAAGCTGTCTATACCGTAAAAAGCGGAAACAGAGTATTTTTTCACGGAAGTGCATGTACTCCCAATTATTTAATTGACGAACTGGCGAGGCAATCTCACCGCCTTTCCAATGTAGAAATGGTGTCGATTACCCAGCAGGGAAATGTAGAAATCGCAAAACCACAATATAAAGACAGTTTTTTTGTGAATTCTCTTTTCGTTTCAACACCGGTTCGTGATGCCGTGAACTCCGACAGAGGAGATTTTGTTCCTGTTTTTTTAAGTGAGATTCCGATTTTATTTAGAAAAAACATTCTCCCTCTTGATGTTGCTTTGATTACAGTTTCTCCTCCCGACAAACACGGTTTTTGTACATTAGGAACTTCTGTTGATATCGCAAGAGCGGCAGTAGACACCGCGAAAACCATTGTAGCGATCGTCAATCCATTAATGCCCAGAACTCACGGTGACGGAATGATTCATGTAAGCAGAATTAATAAACTGGTTTGGCATGAAGAAGAGCTTCCGACAGTAGATTACGGTTCAAAAGTAGGCCCTGAGGAAATGGAAGTGGGAAAAAATGTTGCTGAATTAATTGAGGATAAATCTACGATCCAAATGGGGATAGGAACGATTCCTGATGCGGTTTTAAAATGCCTTGGAAATCATAAAGATTTAGGAATACATACTGAAATGCTGAGTGACGGAGTGATTGATCTGATTCAAAACGATGTTATCAACAACAAATATAAAGGGTACAACGACAATAAAACGATCACCAGTTTCTGTTTTGGAACAAGAAAATTGTACGATTATGTAGATGACAATACTGTTTTCTCATTTGACGATGTAAGTACGGTCAATTTTCCGATTAATATTATGAGAAACAAAAAAATGATGGCCATCAATTCTGCCATTGAAATTGATTTAACGGGTCAGGTTTGTGCAGATTCTATAGGAAGTCTTCAATACAGCGGAATTGGCGGACAGATGGATTTCATGAGAGGAGCCGCATTAAGCGAAGACGGAAAACCTATCATTGCCATTACTTCAAGAACGAAAAAGGGAATTTCCAGAATCGTTCCTTATCTGAAACAGGGAGCGGGAGTCGTTACCACAAGAGGTCACATCCATTATGTGGTTACCGAATACGGAACGGCTTATTTATACGGAAAAAACTTACGCCAAAGAGCTCAGGAATTGATCAGTATCGCCCATCCGGATGATCGGGAAATGTTGGAAAAAGCAGCTTTCGAAAGATTTAGACATTAATTTATCTTAAAAAAAATAACAGAAAGCGACCTTAATGGTTTAAATTTTTTGCAGTTTATTTACTCCCGAATATTTTATTAAAACTTTAACTAACGGTTGTTTGCATCAATTTTAAATATTTCGGGGAAATTCGTAATTTGCACGCTATAAATAAAAGTAAAAATAGAAAATATGTCAACACTTACATTTGCCGAAAAAATTGCTCAAGCAGAGAATTTTTTGCCAATTAATGGTACAGATTACATTGAGTTTTATGTAGGAAATGCAAAACAGGCTGCTCATTATTATAAAACCGCTTTTGGTTTTCAGTCTGTAGCATACGCTGGTCCTGAAACAGGAGTAAGAGATCGTTCATCTTATGTTCTACAACAAGGAAAAATCAGATTGGTTCTTACAACAGGATTAAAATCAGATTCTCCCATCAACGAACACGTAAAGAAACATGGTGATGGAGTAAAAATTTTGGCACTTTGGGTAGATGACGCTTATAAAGCTTTCGAAGAGACGACTAAAAGAGGTGGAAAACCATATTTGGAGCCTGTAACTTTGACAGATGAAAACGGTGAAGTAAGAATGTCCGGAATTTATACGTATGGAGAAACAGTTCACATGTTTGTTGAAAGAAAAAACTATACGGGACCTTTCATGCCTGGTTATGAAAAATGGGAAAGTGCTTACAACCCTGAAGATGCAGGATTATTGTATGTAGACCACTGTGTAGGAAACGTAGATTGGGACAGAATGATTCCAACCGTTGAATGGTACGAAAAAGTAATGGGATTTGTAAACATCCTTTCTTTTGACGACAAGCAAATCAACACAGAATATTCTGCTTTGATGTCTAAAGTAATGTCAAACGGAAACGGATATGCAAAATTCCCTATCAACGAACCTGCAGAAGGTAAAAAGAAATCTCAGGTAGAAGAATATCTTGATTTCTACGAAGGTGAAGGAGTACAACACATCGCAGTAGCGACAAAAGACATCATCCACACCGTAACTGAATTGAAAAAACGTGGTGTAGAATTCCTTTCTGCTCCACCAGAAGCATATTACGACATGGTTCCTGAAAGAGTAGGTCACATTGACGAAGACCTTAAAAAACTTCAGGATCTAGGTATCCTTATCGATCACGATGAAGAAGGATATTTATTACAGATCTTTACTAAACCTGTAGAAGACCGTCCTACTCTATTCTTTGAAATCATTGAAAGACATGGAGCTCAAAGTTTTGGTGCTGGTAACTTTAAAGCATTATTTGAAGCTTTAGAAAGAGAGCAGGAAAAAAGAGGAAATCTTTAATTTAAAGTATAATACTAAGTTTTGTCAGGATTTTTATCTTGGCAAAACTTTTTTATAAAGCACCACACAATATGAAAAAAATATTCATCGGAATTTCATTATTAGGCACTCTTGTATGTGCAAAAGCACAATACGGAACTATGAACGAAATTCTCACCCAACTTGAAGAGAGAAAAGGTATTATTCAAAACTTGGGAAACGTAAGTATTGACAATAAAAAGTTTGTTTTCATTAAAGATGCAACAGATCACACAGAAAGAGATTTTATTGTGATCAAAGGAAACAAAGTAACTTATGTAGAAGTTTTTGATGATAAAGCAACAGGCGAAAGCAGTTCAAATGTTTTTTCAGGTGATATTGTAAGAAGTAAAAAAAATATTATTTCCTTACGTGCAGATATGCTGGAAAATCAAAAAGTTCCGATTCCGGTTACTAAAACCTTGCTGCTGACCAAACAAAAAGACATTCTATACCTTATCGACATCAATAGTAAAGACAGGTGGATCGATGAAGAATCTTATTCAAAAAAATAACAACCCGGAATTCAGGAAACACACTCCTTACATTCCTAATTTAATCCTAAACTTATGAAATCATTTGTAGAATATTCGTCAAATTCAGACTTCTCTATCCATAATATTCCTTTTGGTGTAGCAGTTTTCAACAAAGAATATATTGGCTGCTGTACAAGAATCGGAGATCAGGTAATTGACCTTGCCACATTGTATGATCTTGGTTATTTCGAAGAGATCGAAGGTCTTGATGATAATGTTTTTGAAGCATACACCATCAACGAATTCATTGAACTTGGAAAACCAATTACCAATGCCGTTCGTTTGAAAATTCAGGAATTATTGCAGGAAGGTTCCACGTTGTCAAAAGATGAGAAAACGATTGAAGACGCTTTTTATGATTTGGATAAAGTAAAAATGATGATGCCTGTTCACATTCCGAACTATACGGATTTTTACAGCAGCATAGAACACGCAACCAACGTTGGAAAAATGTTCAGAGATCCAGCAAACGCTTTGTTACCTAACTGGAAACATCTTCCTGTAGGATATCACGGTAGAGCTTCTTCTATTGTAGTTTCAGGAACTGAGATCAACCGTCCGAAAGGTCAAATGAAACCTGCAGACGTAGAAAAACCAGTTTTTGGACCTTGTAAGCAATTGGATTTCGAATTGGAAATGGGGTTCATCATCAACAAAAATACGGAGATGGGCGAAAGTATTTCTACACAACAGGCTGAAGATGCTATTTTCGGAATGGTAGTTTTCAACGACTGGTCTGCAAGAGATATTCAGTCTTGGGAATATGTTCCTCTAGGACCATTTTTAGCTAAAAATTTCGGTTCGTCAATTTCTCCTTGGGTAGTTACTTTAGAAGCCTTAGAGCCATTCAGAACTGCTTCTCCGATTCAAGATCCTGAAGTTTTGGATTATCTCAAATTTGAAGGAGATAAAAATTACGACATCAATTTAGAAGTTTATTTACAACCTGAAAACGGTGACCAAAATCTAATCAGCGAAAGCAACTACAAACATATGTACTGGAATATGACGCAGCAATTGGCTCATCACACAGTAAATGGTTGTAACATTGAAGTTGGAGATCTATACGCAAGTGGAACTATCTCAGGAAGCGATCCAAAATCTTTCGGTTCTATGCTTGAATTAACTTGGAGAGGGCAAAACCCAATTCAACTAAGCAATGGAGAAGAAAGAAAATTCATCAACGATAATGATACGGTAACTATGAAAGCTTGGGCTGAAAAAGACGGTGTAAGAGTTGGTTTCGGTGAAGTAAGTGGTAAAATTATTCCTACAGTTTAAAACTTTTAACCACAAAAGTCACAAAAGATTTAAATGATTACACAATCTTATTTAACCGATTTGACTTATAAGATAAATGGAGCTTGCATAGAAGTTCACAAAATCTTAGGAGCAGGTTTATTAGAAAGTGTTTATCACAAATGCTTGGAAGAAGAATTCAGGTTAAGAAACATCGATTTTAAATCTGAATTCAAAATTCCAGTCATTTACAAAGGAAAGGAAATTCAATGTGATTTCTTTTGTGATTTTTTAGTTGAAGACTTAATTGTTGTTGAATTAAAAGCAGTTTCAGAACTGAATGAAATTCATCGAGCCCAAATTTTAAATTATATTAATCTAATGAAGAAACCCAAAGGGATACTAGTTAATTTTAATGTGAAAAATTTATATCATCAAGGACATGAAACTTTTGTAAACAAATATTACGATATGCTTTTTTGATCTTTAAAAGATTTAATGATTTACTTTAAAAACTTTTGTGACTTTTGTGGTTAATTATATATGAAAATACTTATTCCATCCGAAATAACTCCGGTACAGCTACAGACTGTAATGCAGACTGCCGTTTCACCACGACCAATTGCATTGGCATCTACGGTTGATAAGAATGGCGAGATCAATCTGTCACCATTCAGTTTTTTCAATATGTTCAGTACTGTTCCTCCGATTTTGATTTTTTCACCTTCGAGAAGAGTGCGCGATAATACTACAAAACATACCTTAGAAAATGTTTTAGAGGTTCCTGAAGTCGTAATCGGAACGGTTAATTTTCCAATTGTTCAGCAAATTTCTTTAGCCTCCACAGAATACGGTGACGGCGTAAATGAATTTATCAAATCCGGCTTAACAATGAAAGACGCTGATTTGGTACAACCTAAATTAATTGAAGAATGTCCTGTAAACTTTGAATGCAAGGTTTTAGAGGTAAAATCTTTGGGTGATCAGGGAGGCGCAGGAAATTTGGTAATTTGTGAAGTTCAGAAAATCCATATCAGAGAAGAATATCTGAATGAAGAAGGAAATCTTGATCAGAAAAAACTGGATATGGTTGCCCGTTTAGGCGGAAACTGGTATTCCAGAAACAATGAAAATAATCTTTTTGAAGTTCCAAAGCCATTGGTAACAAAAGGTATCGGCTTCGATCTTCTTCCTGATGAAATAAAACTGAGTACAATTTTTACAGGAAATGATTTAGGGATGCTTGCCAATGTTGAGGTTTTACCAGCTGGAGAATATCATTCTGATGAAAAGATTCATCAGGATGCTCAGAAGTTTTTGCTTGAAAGTAAAATTGAAGAGGCCTGGAAAATTTTAATTAAATAAGTTATCCAAACTAAGATAAAAATAAAAGGAGTGAACATATTCACTCCTTTTTTATTAGATCAACTATCTAGTAACAACATTGATAACGTCCATTAGCACCCTTAACTTCTGTCCCGAAATTAGGAGAAGCACATGGAGGGACAAGACAATTTCCCTGTCCGTCACTTAAATAGAAATTATAGCATCCACTTGCGCATTGGATTTCAAAATCTCCTCCCAAAACACTTTTCTGAGCCTCTCTGCTTAATTTTTGTCCTTTTTTTAAATTTGAATTTTTCATAATAATTTGAATTTTTAGTGTTACTAATATTTTTCACTAATATATGAAAAAAATAATTAAACACATTGAAATTCAA
The DNA here is from genome assembly GCF_000813825.1 of Chryseobacterium taiwanense. Lineage (GTDB taxonomy): Bacteria > Bacteroidota > Bacteroidia > Flavobacteriales > Weeksellaceae > Chryseobacterium > Chryseobacterium taiwanense. The sequence continues at coordinate 42,493 of NZ_JWTA01000002.1, read as the reverse complement.
TAAATTAAAAAAAAAAAAAAAAAATCTTTATATCTATAATTTATGGTTGATGAATTCAATTGCTTTTTCTACCACTGTATTCAAATCTTTTGGCAACTCACTTTCCTCCCAAGGTTCTTTAGCTCCAAACGTATGATTGGCATCTTCAATTAAAAACAATTCAGAATTCGGATTTAAAATATGAAGATGTTCCGCACTTTTCACCTTCACACTTTCGTCATTGGTTCCATGGACAATTAACATCTGTGCCATTGCCATTTCAGTTGCTCTTTCAACATCAAAACGAAACTCGTTATGCTTAAAATCTTCATAAAACTGATAATAATGTGGCATCTCTTGTTTCGTTCTTCCGTTTACCACATAAAAAACACCTGCTTTCTCCCATCTTTCAAAGGCATCGTTTTTAGGAAAACGATCTAATGTATCAACACTTGCTAAGGTTATCAACCCATTAATTCTTTCATCTTCAAAAGTTTTAATAATGGAAATCCCTCCTCCTCTGCTATGACCAATCAAAATCAATTTTTGATCGTCCACGTTTTCATTGGTAATAAAATGATCGATCACCACTCCTAAATCCGAAAGTTCTTTGGAATAGTTATTATTTCCAAACGCTTCCAAATCCGCGAAATTATGAGGATCTTCAATGGTAGTTCCGTTATGCGAAAAGTTGAATTTCACAAAGAAAAAACCTGCTTCTGCAAATTTTTCCGCCATTACATTCCAAGCTCCCCAATCTTTATAGCCTTTATAACCATGAACAAAAATAATTAAAGGGAGTTTCTGGTCTGATTCAGGGTATAATGCATCTGCAAGAAAAGTTCCTGTTTCCGGGTTATTCAACTGTATATCAATTTCTTTCACCAATTCCATAAAATAAATATGTTTTGTTTAATATCTTTTTAAATTTGTGCCATTCACTTTAAATTAAATATATGAAAAAAACTTTACTTCTTTTATTATTAACTTCATTAGCATTCGTATTTGGACAGACTACCAAAAAAGTCTTTTTTGTGGGAAACAGCTATACGTACTATAATGATCTTCCGGTTTTAATCGCCAGTATTGCTACCTCTACAGGAGATGTTTTAACCCATCAAAGCCATACTCCGGGTGGATCAACTTTACAGGACCATGTGAATAATCAAAACGTACTCTCTACCATCGGCTTAGGAAACTGGGATTATGTGGTTCTACAGGAACAAAGCCAGCTTCCATCTTTTCCGTTAACCCAGGTACAAACTGATGTTTTTCCATTTGCACAACAGCTTTCTACATTAGTAAACACTCAAAACCCTTGTGGAAATGTAATCTTCTACATGACGTGGGGAAGAAAATTTGGAGATCAGTCTAACTGCGCTTCTCTTCCATACATTTGTACTTATGAAGGAATGGATGATAAATTGTACGACCGTTATATGCAAATGGCAACCGACAATGAAAGTTTGGTTTCTCCTGTAGGAAAAGTTTGGAGAACGATCAGAACACAATATCCATCGTTAGAACTCTATTCTTCCGATGAGTCTCACCCTTCTTATTTAGGTTCTATGGCTGCAGCATATACTTTTTACACGATCATTTTCAAAAAGGATCCTACTTTGGCAACCTTTAGCGGAAATCTTTCGACAAGTGAAGCAAGTATTCTTAAAAATACAGTAAAAAATGTGGTTTTTGATCATATGGATACTTGGTTGGTTCCAGCAAATGATGTTCACAGTCAATTTTCGTACACGTATCCCAGTTCTCAAAATGTTCAATTTACCAACCAGACTCAAAATGCGACGTCCTTTTTATGGAGTTTCGGAGACGGGACAACATCTATTTTAGAAAACCCTCAACATTCTTATACTACACCAGGAAATTATACGGTAAGCTTAACCACAAATGCTTGTGGAGGCAATTCTACCAAAACAAAATACCTTACCGTAAATAATTTAAGCACTCTTGAAAATTCGAAAAATATCGTTCAAATTTACCCAAATCCGACACATAATTTTATTAACATCATTACTAACTCGGAATTTTCTTTAGTTTCATTAAAAGATGCTTCCGGAAGAATTGTTAATTATAATTTGAGAAAAACAGAATCAGGATATAGCATTTCTTTGCAACATCTACCTAGTGGCGTTTATCTTTTGCAATATAAAATTGATGAAAAAGAGTACACTAAAAAAATTATCAAAAAATAGCCCTATTTTTGCTGCATGTTGGATTTAAGAACGGTAACCGTAATGCGATACATTCTGCCGCTTCGGGAGGGAGGTTCTCTTCCTGCTTTAGCAGAAGCTGATGATGATTTTAAATATGTTTTAAAATTCCGTGGCGCAGGTCATGGAGTTAAAATGTTGATTTCAGAACTATTGGGAGGAAAAATCACAGAAGTTTTAGGATTAAAGATTCCTGAGCTTACTTTTGTCAATCTCGATGTCGATTTTGGAAGAACAGAAGCTGACGAAGAAATTCAGGATTTATTGAAATTCTCGGAAGGATTAAATCTTGGTTTACATTATCTTTCAGGTTCTATTGCTTATGACCCGAGTGTAAAAGTTGATCCTCTTCTTGCTTCAAAAATCGTTTGGCTGGATGCATTTATCACCAATATCGACCGTACATTTAAGAATACCAATCTTTTGATGTGGCATAAAGAATTATGGGTAATCGACAATGGTGCTTCTTTCTATTTCCATCATTCTTGGCAGAATTTTGATACGGCAGCAAAAACGCCATTCAAATATGTGAAAGACCATGTTTTGCTTCCACAGGCAACGAAACTTGATGAAGCAGATAAGTTTGCAAAAGAAGTTCTGAATGAGACCGTTTTCAGAGAAATTGTCAACTTAATTCCTGAAGACTGGTTACATTGGAACGATGCAGACGAAACTCCGGAAGAAATCCGTGAAATCTATTTCAACTTCCTGAAGACCCGATTAGAAAATTCTGAAATCTTTTTAAACGAAGCCAAAAATGCAAAAGGATAAAATATACGAATACGCAGTAATACGTCTGGTTCCTAAGGTTGAAAGAGAAGAGTTTTTCAATATAGGCTTGGTGATGTTTTCCAAAAAAGAAAAATTCATCAAGGTAGAGTTTTATTTATGTCCTAATAAATTTAAACTTATGCACAGCAAGCTGGATTATGAGGATATCATTCAAAATCTTGAAAGTTTTCAGAAAATAGCCAATGGAGAAAAGGATGGCGGACCGATTGCTCAACTTGAAATTCCTGAACGTTTTCGCTGGTTGACAGCAGTACGAAGTTCTGTAGTGCAAACTTCAAGACCTCATCCGGGGAAATCTAAAGATCTTGAAAAGACTTTTGGTAAACTTTTTGAAGAGTTAGTAAAATAACCATTTCTTAAAAGTTACTCTATGAAATCATTGAATCACAATATAATTTACAGGTTTTTTACAAACCTGTTTTTTATTTCCTTATTAGGATTATTCAATCTAACTTTTTCTCAAAATCAAATTCAAAAACAGTCCCCAAAAAGCATTCTATTACCTGAGAAAGCTAAGGTGTATGAAAACATAGCCTACAAAATCAATAATGAGAAACCTATCCTTTTAGACATATACACTCCTAAAAATACATCTTCTGAAAAACTCCCGGTTTTAATTTATGTTCATGGAGGAGGTTGGGTAGCCGGAGATAAAACGATTCACGCAGATACTTATATAGAAAATACTATCTTAAAACTGGTAGAGAAAAATTACGCGGTGATTAGCATTGAATATACTTTGGTAAGCGAAACTGTCCATTTCCCTTTACCGATTCAGGATACCAAAGACGCGATACGGTGGGTAAGAAAAAATGCTGAAAAATATAATTTCGATACCAACAACATAGGAATTTTTGGAGCTTCGGCAGGATCTCATCTTACTATGTTAGCTGCTTATACCAACGATAATGAATTCGTTGGAAATCCTGAACTTTCCGGATATTCTGCGAAAGTTAATTATGTGGTCAATAATTTTGGTCCTGCAGATATGAACAAACTGCTACATACTCGTGCAGGCAAAATCCCTGTATTCTTTATTAATTTATTTGCGAAAAACATTGTAGAATTAAGATCTAAAATTGTCTTAGGAATTTCCGGCTATGACATCAAAAAAGATAAACGAAAAATTGTTGAATATTTCAAAACCATTTCTCCTGTCTCTTATGTAAACAACGGTGTTCCCACTTTGATTCTTCAGGGAAATAAAGATAAAATAGTTCCGATACAACAGTCTAAAAAATTAAATAAAGAACTTAAAAAAGAAAATATCGCCAGTACGCTTATGATTGTAGAAGATGGCACACATGGTTTTGGAACAACCGATAAAGCGTATCTGGAAAAGCTTTCCAATGAAATGGTAGATTTCATTGTTGCGCACAAAAAGTGACTTTTCAAATTTACTTTTAATAATTATTCAATATTAGCACTGATTTACTATTCAAAGTTTAACTATTCAAAACTTTATTTATCTAAAAATAGAATGTAAACTAATTTCACATGAAAATAAAAAAATTATTTTCGATTTCTATTGTCTGTTTTATAGTAATCACTTGTAGCTCCGAAGATTCGATAGAACAACCAGCTCCTACAGAAACAGTTGTAGCAGAAGCTATGTATTTTCCACCTTCGAATAATGATACTTGGGAAACAAAATCTATTTCCAGTTTAGGATGGCATCAGGATAAAGTTCAGGATTTACTGGATTATTTACAGACAAAAAACTCCAAAAGCTTCATGGTTCTTCAAAATGGAAGAATTGTAATGGAAAATTATTTTGCGGGGCATACTTCTACAACTCCTTGGTACTGGGCGAGTGCGGGAAAAACTCTGACTTCAACCATGACTGGAATTGCGGAACAGGAAGGCTTTTTAAATATCAATAACAAAGTTTCTACATACATCGGTACGGGATGGACGAGTGAACCTTTAGCAAAAGAAAACCTCATTACCTGCAAAAACCTATTAACGATGACTTCCGGACTAGATGATAGTTTGGGTGACGATGTAACTCCTACCAATCTTCAATACAAAGCTGATGCAGGCACAAGATGGGCTTATCATAATGTCTACGTAAAACTTCAGGATGTCGTGGCAGCCGCTACCGGACAAAGTTGGTCACAATATTTCAATACAAAACTCAGAGATAAAATCGGGATGACCGGAAGCTGGATTCAAAGTGGTGACAATAGCGTATACTGGAGCACTACAAGAAGTATGGCTCGTTTTGGATTAATGGCTCTCAATAAGGGAAACTGGAACGGTACGCAGATCATTAATACAGACTACTTTCAAAGTGCAACAAACACTTCTCAAAATATCAACCTGGCTTACGGATATTTATGGTGGCTTAATGGGAAAGCAAGCTATCATCTGCCTCAAACTCAATTGCAGTTTAATGGCAAATTAATCCCAAGCGCTCCGGATGATTTATTTTGTGCTTTAGGAAAAAATGACCAGAAAATCTATGTTGTTCCAAGTAAAAAACTGGTGATTATCAGGATGGGTGATGCTGCAGACAATGTAAATCTTGCTCTTTCAGATTTTGATAATGTTTTATGGCAAAAAATAAATGCGGTAATTAATTAATTGGTTCCATGTACAACTGACTTCCCCAAAACTGCAAATCTCTTTCCGCCAAGTTGGAATTAAAAAACACCTCATTTACTTCTTCTACAATCTTTGCTACAGCAACCGGATCGGAAGTTCTGATTCTTGTCTCATGATTATCTTTTAATCCTTTTGCGGTAAAGTTTAAAGAACCCATATAAGCGATCTCATCATCAATCACGTATATTTTACTATGAACAAAAGTTTTATTAAAGGAATTATTTTCGATATTCGGAGAAATGAACACTTTAAAAGGAAACAGTTGTTTATAAGTATAATAATAAATCCGTTTGTTTTTAATCTGTCTCACAATGAAATCTCTCACGAAAAACAGCAAAACAACAAGGATAAAACCATAGGCAAACTTCCATTCTTTTAAAAGGAAAATTAAAGGAGCTAAAACGATAGCCAATCCTATCATTGTAAAAAGAAGTGTTCCCGATAAGCTAATCAAGCCATCTCTGGATTGTTTTGCTTTTTCATCGGTATGTCTTTTCTGGACGATCAGTTTATTAATATTTTTATCGTTTCCGTAAAAATCTTCTATTTCATCACTAGTAATAAGACTGATCTTAATTCCTTTGCTATGTAAAAAGATCAGTTCCTTAATCAGCGAAGGAGAGAGATAAGGAGATACTATTTTCACATTGGTTTTTGCATTCCTAATATCCTGCAACAGTTTTGCGCCTGCTCTTTTTCCTATGTAAATATCGCAGACTGCATTATTATAAAACATATAACAAAATAATTTTGTTTACTTAAAGGTTAAAAAAAACTTTGCAAGTAGGACTTACAAAGTTGTTATGCGTAAAATTTTTATAGTATTGAATTACTCAAATTCTTTTTTCAATTCATTGGTAATAAAAGCTTTCAGTTCATCTCCATGAATATTAACGGCAATGATTTTTCCGGATGCATCCAATACCAAATTATATGGTAATTCTTCGATTCCGTATGTTTTGGCAACCGGACTTTTCCAAAATTGAAGATCACCGACTTGTAGCCAATTGATATTTTCCCTATCAATAATCTTTTTCCAGTTTTCTTTAGACTTATCTAAAGAAACACCTACTATTTCAAACTTTCCGGCTTTTACCGCTTTTTCGTTTTCGGTATAAATTCCTTTTAAAAAAGGTTGTTCTTCAACACATGGAGCACACCAAGTTGCCCAGAAATCAAGTAAAACAACTTTTCCTTTGAGTGAACTTAATGTAAAATCAGCTCCCTGAAATGTCTTCAGATGAATTTCCGGAGCATTATCATTAAGCTTCAAGGTATTTTGTGCGGTCATGAACCCGAAACTCAAGAACAAAATTCCTGATATGAGTAGCTTTTTCAAAATATTAGTCATTGGTTGGATAATCATGATCAATCCAATTAGTTTTTACATTTTTAGGGAGATCTAAAATTTTCACCTTTTTAAAACCCATTTCCACCAATGTATTGAAAGCAGGACGAATATTCGGACACCTGTCGTACGGACAACAGCCGCAATAAACAATGATCTCTTTATTTTTATCTAATTTTCTCACATAATCTTTCAGCTTTTCAAGATTTTGAGGATCATTGGCCATTCCCATATCTACAGAACCTTTTACCACAGCAGAAGGACCGACAGACAGGATCAGAATATTTTTGGTTTGTTTTTTAACAATTTTAGCCGCTAAAATATCCGGAGCCATTACCTGATCTGCAGACCATGGAACGGATTGGGTTTGTGCTTTTAGAAAACCGCTAAAGCACATCATCATAGCCCATAAAAACATTATTTTTTTCATAAAACCTTTCTTATGTATCGATTATATTTTTGTCAGTTTAGCATACTTCAGGATTAGATTTTTCTCTCCTTCATGCATGAAAACCACTTTTGCTTTGATATTTTGAGGATCCGTCCCATCAAGGAAAGTGACTTCTCCGATTCCGAATCGGTCGTGTCTTACCTTATCCCCAACTTCAATATCCTGAGATGAAGCCCCGCTAGGATTAATGATTCTCGCAGTACTTACAGGTTTTAACTTACGTGGTTCAGCGATGGGTTTTGAGCTTTCTGATCTTTCGATCGTTTTCTTTTCAACCCTTTTGAAACTTTTCATTTCAGATGGATGCTCATCAAAAATATTGGATTTTACCCCTGCATTATTGATGAAACGCTTTTCAATCGCAGGATTTACAAATTCGATATACTGATCATCAATTTCGCTTAAGAATCTTGAAGGTTCCGCATCGGTAATTTTCCCCCACTGAAAACGAGAAACTGCATAAGTGAAATACACCTGTTTTTCAGCCCTTGTTAACGCAACATAGAACAAACGTCTTTCTTCTTCCAGATCTTCTCTGGTTGCAGAACTCATGAAACTAGGGAAAAGGTTTTCTTCCAGCCCAACCAAGTGAACTACCGGAAACTCCAATCCTTTTGAAAGGTGAATTGTCATTAAAGAAACCATGTCTTCTTCATCATCTTTCACTTGCGTATCTGCGGAAAGGGCAATATTTTCAAGGAAGTTCGGTAAACTTGGATCTCCATCTTCTACCTGCATCTGTTCTTCGATGAAACCCTGCATCGAGTTCATCAATTCCTGAACGTTTTCTACCCTCGAAATTCCTTCCGGAGTCTGATCGTCTTTTAAAAATTTAATTAAACCACTTCGTTTTGCTACTTCCATTGCAACATTATAAGCTGTTTCGGTTTTTAGCAACACCTGAAATGCTTTGATCATCGACCAAAAATCATTCAGTTTGTTTAAAACACCATTATTTAAGCCTAATTGTGGAGCATAAATCGGAAGATTACTCAACACACTTGAAACAGCGACATTCTGAGCATCAGCAAAGACAACCAATTTATTCTGAGTTGTTTCTCCAATTCCCCTTGCCGGATAATTAATGATTCTCATCAATGCTTCCGAATCATTTTCATTCACCAAAAGTCGAAGATAAGCAATCAGATCTTTTACCTCTTTTCTTTGGTAAAAAGACAACCCTCCGTATACTTTGTACGGGATATTTTTACGTCTCAAAGCATCTTCGAAAGCACGCGTCTGAGAGTTTGTTCTATATAAAATGGCAAAATCACCATATTTTCTTTGTTCGCGGTTTCTGGTTTCCCAGATATTTCCGGCTACGAAATTCGCTTCATCCGCATCGGACATCGAGCGATAGACTTTGATCTTCTCTCCTTCTTCATTTTCACTGAAAACGTTTTTCTTAAACTGCTGAAGGTTTTTCGCAATCACAACATTCGCTGCATTTACAATATTCTGAGTCGAACGGTAATTTTGCTCCAAAGCTACCGTTACCGCATCGGGATAATCTTTTTTAAAGTTTAAAATATTATAAATATTAGCGCCACGGAAAGAGTAAATAGACTGTGCATCATCTCCTACCACACAAATATTTTCAAATTTTGAAGCTAATGCTTTTACGATCAAATACTGAGAATGGTTGGTATCCTGATACTCATCCACCAGAATATATCTGAAACGATCTTGATATTTAGCCAGAACTTCTGGAAAACGAGTCAATAATTCATTGGTTTTTAACAATAAATCATCAAAATCCATCGATCCGTTTTTGAAGCACTGCTCTACATATCTCTGATAAATTTGTCCAAGGAATTTCATATTGGCCTTTTCATCAGCTTCCATCAATTCGGGATTGGCAAAATATGCTCTTACCGTGATCAGATTGTTTTTATAACTGGAAATTCTCGCCTGAACTTTTTTAGGTTTATACAGATCAGCATCAATATTCATGTCTTTCAACACTTTTTTGATAACATTCAATGCATCCTGCTGATCGTAAATGGTAAAATTGGAAGGATAGCCCAAATAATGTGCTTCACTTCTCAGAATTCTCGCAAATACCGAGTGAAAAGTTCCCATCCAAAGACTCTTTGCATTGCTTTGTCCCACCACTTTTGCGATACGTTCTTTCATTTCTTTTGCCGCCTTATTGGTAAAGGTCAATGCCAAAATATTAAAAGGATCTACTCCATTCGTAATCAAATGTGCGATACGCATGGTAAGTACACGCGTTTTTCCGGAACCGGCTCCTGCAAGTACCATTAATGGTCCTTGTAGTGTAGTAACGGCTTCAAATTGTGATTCATTCAGTCCTTTCAAATAATCCTCCATGCTGCAAAAAATTTTGGGAACACAAAATTAGTGTATTCTATGGAGAATTCAAATTCTGGTTTTAGCGTTCAGAATTTAAATCTCTAATTTCTCATATGACCTCTTTAATCTTCTTTCAATAAAATTTATTTTAACTTTTTGTAACATTTAAAGTAAATTTGGCACTAATTGACAAAACAATTTCTATTTATGAAAAAGCGACTTCTTTCTGTTGCTGCAGCGGCTTTCTTTGGGATGGCTTTGAATGCACAACAAATTAAATTTGAAGAATATGACTTGCCAAATGGTCTTCACGTAATTTTACATCAGGATAATTCTGCACCGGTTGTAACAACTGGGGTAATGTACCATGTAGGTGCAAAGGATGAAGTAAAAGGAAGAACTGGTTTTGCTCACTTCTTCGAGCACCTTTTATTTGAAGGAACACCAAACATCAAAAGAGGTGAATGGTTTAAGATAGTTTCTTCAAACGGAGGACAAAACAACGCTAACACTACAAACGACAGAACGTATTACTACGAAACTTTCCCTTCAAACAACGAACAATTGGGTCTTTGGATGGAAGCTGAAAGAATGCGTCATGCAGTAATCAATCAAGTGGGTGTAGATACTCAGAGAGAGGTTGTAAAAGAAGAAAAGAGATTGAGAATGGATAACCAACCTTATGGAAATCTTTTCACTACAATTCAGAAAAACTTATTTACAAATCACCCGTATAACTGGCCGACAATTGGTTCTATGGAAGATTTGAACTCTGCAAAACTGGAAGAATTCCAAGCATTCTATAAAAAATATTACGTTCCAAATAACGCTACTTTAGTGGTTGCAGGAGATATTAAGCCTGAGCAAACTAAAAAATGGATCGAAACCTACTACGGAGGAATTCCAAAAGGAACGATTTATCCAAAAGATTTCCCGAAAGATGCTCCTATCACTCAGGAAAAAGAAGTTACGGCAACTGACCCGAACATTCAACTTCCAGCATATATTTTTGCTTACAGAACACCGGGTAATAAAGAGAAAGACGCTTATGTTTTAGACATGCTTTCTTCTTATTTAAGTAATGGTAAATCTTCAGTTTTATACAAAAAATTAGTTGATCAGGATAAGAAAGCACTTCAAGTAGCAGCTTTCAACCAAGGTCTTGAAGATTACAGTATTTTTGCATTCTTCGCTATCCCAATGGGACAGACTACAAAGCAGGCTTTACAGTCTGACATCGATGCTGAGATCAAAAAACTTCAGACTACATTAATCTCTGAAGAGGATTATCAGAAACTTCAAAACCAGTACGAAAACCAGTTTGTAAATTCAAACTCTAGTATTCAGGGGATTGCAGCGTCATTGGCTACAAACCACGTATTGATGGGTAATACGAATTTGATCAACAAAGAAATCGACATTTACAGAGGAATCACAAGACAGGATCTTCAAAATGCGGCTAAAAAGTATCTGAATTCCAACCAAAGAATAATCATTAACTACGTACCTGAAAAGAAGAAATAATCAGCTGAATTATTAGGTTACAATTGATTATTAAAATTAAATTTTTACAAATGAAAAAGCAATTAACATATATAGCTGTAGCGTTTTTATTCGCAGGAACGGTTTCAGCACAAAAAATAGATCTTAATGCAATGCCAAAACCGGGGCCTACTCCGACAATCAACATTGCTAAACCAAAGACTTTCCAATTGAAGAACGGTCTTACGGTAATGGTTGTAGAAAACAACAAATTACCAAGAGTAAGCGCAAGTCTTTCTATGGACAGACCTCCATACAATGAAGGAAGTGTAACGGGTGTAAGCGAAATCATGGCTGAACAGTTCGAAAACGGAACGACAAACATGAGCAAAGATGATTTCAACAAAAAGGTTGATTATCTTGGAGCTAACCTTAATTTCAGCTCAGGAGGAGCTTCTCTAAACTCTCTTTCAAAATATTTCCCTGAAGTTTTAGGTTTAATGGCTGATGCAATTATTAACCCTAAGTTTTCTGCTGATGAAATTCAAAACTCAAAAGAAAGAGCTGTTGAAGGATTAAAATCTGACGAGAAAAATGCTTCTTCTATTGCCGGAAGAGTTTCTAATGCTTTGATGTATGGAAAAAATACATCAAGAGGAGAATTTGAAACGGTTGAATCTATCAACAAAATTCAATTAGCTGACGTACAAAATATTTACACAAAATATTACGCTCCGGACAATGCTTATTTAGTAATCGTAGGAGACGTAAAGTTTGATCAGGTAAAATCATTGGTGGAAAAAGCTTTCAACAACTGGAAAAAGGCAAATACACCGATCACTCCGCTAGAGCCGGCTGCAAATGTTGCTAAAACAGAAATCAATATCGTTGACGTTCCTTCTGCTGTACAGTCTGTTGTTTCTTTGAACAACCTGAACACATTGAAAATGAAGGATGCAAACTATTTCCCTGCAACAATCGCTAACTACATTCTTGGTGGTGGTGGTGAAGCGAGACTTTTCATGAATCTTCGTGAGAAAAACGGATTCACTTACGGTGCTTACTCAAGCATGGTAGCAAGTAAATATTCTCCTCAGTTTTCAGCAAGTGCAAGTGTAAGAAACGAGGTTACAGATAAAGCTGTAAAAGAATTTATGAACGAACTTAATGCAATTTCTACTGTAAAACCAGAAGAATTGGAAAATGCTAAAGCTAAGTTGAAAGGATCTTTCATCATGTCATTGGAGCAACCTGCAACGATTGCAAGATTTGCATTAAGCCAAAAAGTACAAGATCTTCCTGCTGATTTCTATACCAATTACTTGAAATCTATTGATAAAGTAACTGCTGCAGATGTTACCAATGCTGTAAAAGCTACAATCTTACCAAACCAAAGCAGAATTTTCATTGCTGGTAAAGCATCTGATATTTCTGAAGGATTGGAAAAATTAGGATACCCAGTAAAATATTTTGATAAAGATGCAAACCCTGTTGCAAAACCAACTGTACAAAAAGTTGACGCTAATGTAACTGTAGCTTCTGTTGTTGACAAATACATCGATGCTATTGGAGGAAAAGCTAATTTGGCGAAAATCACTTCATACACAACCAACGCATCAATGTCTATGCAGGGACAAACTCTTGACTTCAAAATCGTGAAAGCTCAAGGAGGAAAAGAATTGCAAACCGTTTCTATGGGAGCAATGACTGTTCAAAAGCAAGTTTTTGACGGTAAAACAGGATACTCTGAGCAAGCTGGACAGAAAGTTGAAATGACTAAGGAAGAAATCGCTGACAACCTTAAGAACACCGAACTTTTCGAAGAACTAGGTTTTGCTAAATCTGCAGATTACAAACTAGCAGGTATTGAAAAAATCAACGGAGAAGATTCTTACGCGATTAAGTCAGGTGATAAAGCATATTACTACAGTGTAAAAACAGGTCTTAAAACAGGAGAAACTGAAACGGTAAAAGCACAGGGGCAAACAATGACAATCCCTACTACTTTTGCTGATTATAAAGACGTAAGCGGAGTGAAGATGCCTTACACCATCTCAGTTAATCAAATGGGAATGGATATGGTAATGAAAGTAAAATCATACGAAGTAAACCAAGCTAAAGATTCTGATTTTAAATAAAAACAGGTCTATTTCATCATAAAAACAGCAACAAATGTTGCTGTTTTTATTTTTACTTCTATCTTATTTTGCTATTCAGTAAAAAAAGATTAAATTTGCCTACTCAAAAAGATATCAGAATTAATGGATACTATATTTACACTATTAATGGTTCTTATTATGATTGCCAGTGTTTTATTGACAATCGTTATCATGGCTCAAAATCCTAAAGGTGGAGGTCTTTCCAGTACATTTGGAGGTGCATCTTCTGCTCAGTTTGGGGTACAAAGAACCAACGACTTTATGGAAAAAGCAACTTGGACATTAGGTGGAACAATTATCGTTCTTATCCTGATAAGCGTTGTAATCACCGGTAAACCTTCTCAAGCTGCTCCGGCCGCACAACAACCAGTGAAAAAAGAGACTCCTGCACAACAAGCTCCAGCTTCTCAATCAACTACTCCGGTAGCTCCAACTAAATAAAAGATCTTATCTTTATATAATAAAAAAGCAACTCTTTTCAGAGTTGCTTTTTTATTTCATTTTAATCAGTTCCAATTTATGCCTTAATTTCAAACCCGCTTTGAGTAAAGAATATTGCAACGGTTTTGGCTCTTTATAATATTTGGAAATAAAAATCTGCATCGCACCATAAAATCGTTCAAGATAAACTTCATTTTTGATTGTACTTTCTCCTTTATGATGAAGAATGGATGCTTTACCGTAATAAAAATTTTGATATCCACTATTTAAAAGCGTATAACACAAATCTACGTCTTCCCCATACATAAAATAAGCTTCATCAAATCCTCCTACTTCTTCATAGACCTTTTTCTTTACAAGACAGAAAGCTCCTGTGATCACTTCTACCTCTGCATTTTCAAACTCAGAAATATTATTTTGATAATAAGATTTTGATTCTTTTCTTTTAAAATTTATAAAAAGTTTTTCAAAAGAATTAAACATATCCGGAACTGAACGCTTGCTTTCCGGTAAAAAATTCCCTTTTGCATCATGCATCCTTACTCCAAGACATCCAAAATTGTCTTTAGAATCAGCAAAATCTAATATATCTTGAATATAGTCTCCTTCTATTTCTGTATCTGGATTAAGAATTAACAAATACTCTCCGTCCGCTGTTTTTATTGCTTTATTATTAGCTTTAGCAAAACCTTCATTTTCAGAAGATGAGATAAAATGAATTTTTGGAAATTCAGGTATAAGGTTCCTCCAAGAATTATCAGTAGAAGCATTATCAATTACAATTACTTCATAGCTAATACCTTCCAGATATTTCTGAATAGACAAAAGACAGTTTCTCAATAACTGGGTTACATTGTAATTAACAATAATAATTGACAGTTTCATATTAATCCTTTTCGTTGTAAGGCAATCGGTTGATTATCGATCTTCCTAAAGAAATTTCATCAGCATACTCCAATTCATCCCCTACAGAGATCCCTCTTGCAATACTGGAGAAATTCACCTTAGAATTTTTAAATTTTTTATAAATATAATACGCTGTAGTATCTCCTTCCATAGTAGCGCTCAAGGCAAAAATTAGCTCTTTTACAGTTCCCTCATTCAGTTTTCTTTCAATGCTTGGAATATTCAGCTGATGAGGCCCTACTCCTTCCATTGGAGATATTTTCCCACCCAGAATAAGATATTTTCCGGTGTATTTTCCTGTATTCTCAATCGCTATGACATCCCGAACATCTTCAACAATACATATCGTCTCATCATTACGTTTATCATTGCTACATATTTCGCATATCTCGAAATCAGAAAAGTTGTGACAATCTTTACAGTATTTTATCTCATTCACCAGATTAATAATAGAATTCCCCAAGCTGGTTGCTCTGGAAGCTGGTTGTTTCAATAAATGTAAGGCCAGTCTTAAAGCCGTCTTCCTTCCTATTCCGGGCAATCCGGAGATTTCATCTACTGCCTTCGCTAAAACTTTACTAGGATAGTCCATAGCTACAAAAATAAAATAAAAACCCGAGTATTTATCGTTTAGAGACCGTAAAATCTCACCTGTTTATTATAAAAATTTTATCTTTGAGCCGAAATATGAAAAAAATACACTAAATGGTACTTAACAACCTAAATTATCCATTAGATTTTAAATTTAAAATCACAACTTTAGCCAGCGACTTCAACATTACGGACAAAAACGGAAATTATGTGGCTTATGTTCGTCAGAAAATGTTCAAGCTAAAAGAAGACGTTATTGTGTTTAATGATGAAAGCAAATCGAAGGAGCTTTTCAGAATCAGAGCTAATCAATGGATAGACTTTAATGCATCTTATTCTTTAAATGATTTAATCGAAAATAAGAATTTTGGGAGATTGGCAAGAAAAGGAATGCGTTCTATCTGGAAAGCAAGCTATGATGTTTTAGATGCTCATGATCAACCGAAATTTAAAATCCAGGAAGACAGTGCGTGGGTAAGATTCTGGGACAACTTTGTAGGAGAGCTTCCGATCATAGGAATGTTTACAGGATATTTCCTAAACCCTTGTTATACGGTAACAGGAGTAGACGGAAAAGCGTACTTTAAATTAAAAAAAATGCCTTCATTCTTTGGAAGAAGATTTCAGCTCGACAGACTTATTGATATTGATGATGAAGAAGAAAGCTTAGTTGTACTCTCCCTATTAATGATGGTTCTGCTAGAAAGAGCCAGAGGATAATCAAAACATACAATCACATGAAATATTTTATCATTTTCTTTTCAGCATTCTTATTGATCGGATGTAAAAAAGATAAAGAAACTGTTTCTTCCCAAGCATCGGGAGATTCTTCAACTATCGTTCAGGACTCGATGAAAAATGAAACTTCATCAGGAGAAATTTCTGTAGAAACCTTTCCTTTTCCTACGGAGATTAAAGAATGTTCATGCTATTTTGCAAAGAACAAAGCAGACTTTGAAAACGAAAAATACATCTATGCAGATGATGCCGGAAAAACGGCTTATATGAAACTTGACGGTAAAAGATTGGCTATGAATCTTATTTCCTCAAGCGACATGGAAGTAGATGAAGAGCTTAACAAAGAAATAGAAAGTGGAGAATATAAAATCTCTGTAAAAGGGAAGAAAATAAAGAACGAAGAAGCTTTATTATTCCAAGGTACACTGACCATTGAAAAACCAGATGGTACAAGAATTACCATGCCTATTTACGGTGAATGTGGATGTTAAAATGACTTCCGAGAAAATACAAAAGAATGCTTCCGATAGACCGGAAGCATTTTTTATTTCGTAAATTTGAGAAAAATAAAATTTCATGGAATTATCTAATATAGAACCGCAAATAATCTGGAAAAACTTCTCCAAATTAAATGCTGTTCCAAGACCTTCAAAAAAAGAGGAAAAAGTCATTGCTTTCATCAAAGAATTTGGTGAAAATCTAGGATTGGAAACTACGGTAGATGAAGTAGGAAACGTAATCATCAAAAAACCAGCAACCGCAGGTATGGAAAACCGTAAATCTATTGTTTTACAATCACACTTGGATATGGTTTGCCAGAAAAACAGTGATGTTAATTTCGATTTTGAAACTGAAGGAATTAAAATGGAAATTGACGGAGACTGGGTAAAGGCAAAAGGAACGACTTTAGGAGCAGATAACGGATTAGGAGTTGCTACTATTATGTCAATTCTTGAAAGCTCAGATATTCCTCACCCTGATTTGGAAGCTCTTTTCACAATAGATGAAGAAACTGGAATGACAGGTGCTTTAGGTTTAAAACCAGGTCAGTTAACCGGACAGATTTTATTAAATCTTGATACTGAAGAAGACGATGAGATTGATATCGGCTGTGCAGGAGGAATTGATGTGACGATCACTCAAAACTACGAGACTGAAGCTGCAAACGGACAAATCGTAAGATTTGAAATAAAAGGATTACAGGGTGGTCACTCCGGAATGGATATCCACAAAGGTTTCGGAAACGCCAATATTATCTTAGGAAGACTTCTTTACAAAGGGTTGGAAAAAGAAAACATCCAGCTAATTTCTATTGATGGGGGTGGATTGAGAAATGCAATTCCAAGAGAAGCTGTAGCGATTGTTTCTGTAAGAAATGCTCAGGAATTCATTTTAGAAGTTACTGAACTTAAAAAAGAAATTCTGGAAGAGTTTGCAACTATCGAAGCAGGTCTTCACATCAATATTGAAAATACGACCTCTTCTGAAAAAGCTCTTTCTGAAGCAGATTCAAAGAAAATTATCTTGGCATTAAAATCTCTGCACAACGGAGTTTACAGAATGAGTCCTGATGTAAAAGATCTGGTAGAATCTTCAAACAATGTAGCAAGAGTAGAATTGAAAGGAGGAGCTTTAAAAATCTTAAACCTTTCCCGTTCTTCTGTAGAATCTTCTAAATACTCTGTAGCTGAGCAGTTAAAATCAGTAGCAGAATTAGCAGGAATGAATGTAGAATTCAGTGGTTCTTATCCGGGATGGAAGCCAAAACCAGGTTCGGAGATCGTTCAGCTGATGGAAAAGATCTATGTTGAAAAATTCAATGAAAAACCACACGTTGTGGCTTGTCACGCTGGTTTAGAATGTGGAATTATCGGAGCTAATTATCCTGAAATGGAAATGGTAAGCTTCGGACCTACCATCAGAGGAGCTCACTCTCCTGATGAAAAGGCCAATATTACTTCGGCTCAGAAATTCTGGGCGTTTACAAAAGATATTTTAGCGAATATTCCTTTAAAATAAAATAGAGAAATACAATATTGAATATCCAAAGTCATTAGATTTTGGATATTTTTAATTTTAATCATTAAGATATATTTAAAATAATTATGAAAAGTATCACAGTATTTTGCGGTTCAAGCTTTGGTTCGGATGATGTTTTTAAAGAACAGGCGACTTTACTTGGGCAGACGTTGGCAAAACAAGATATTCAGTTGATTTATGGCGGTGCAGATGTAGGTTTGATGGGCGCTGTTGCAGATGGAGCCTTGCATTCCGGTGGAAAAGTGATTGGAATTCTACCCCACTTTTTACAGTCAAAAGAAATTGCTCATAAACAACTGACTGAATTAATTTTGGTAGAAACCATGCACGAAAGAAAAACTAAAATGAACGACCTCTGTGACGGCGTGATTGTTCTTCCGGGAGGTTACGGAACTCTGGAGGAGTTTTTCGAAATGATCACATGGGCACAACTTGGTCTTCATAAAAAGCCAATCGTCCTTTTGAATATTGACGGCTTTTATGATGATTTGATTAAACTCGTACAAACGATGGTTGATAAAGGATTTTTAAAACAGATCAATCGGGAGATGTTGCTGATCAGTGACAATATTGATGAAGTGTTGGAGATGATGAGAAATTACAAAGCTCCGACAGTCGGAAAATGGATTTCGAAAGGTGAAGTTTAATATATTTGCAATATTAAATTTTTCACACACAAAAGAAATATAATAATGAAAAATATTTTTCTGGCAGCAGGACTCTTTTTAAGTCAAATCATTTCTGCGCAGTACAATTACCCTGTAACCCCTGAAAAAGCGGTTGTAGATGATTATTTCGGAACCAAAATCACAGACCAATACAGATGGCTGGAAGATCTTAAAAACCCTGAAGTAGAAAAATGGTTCAAATCTCAATCGGATTTTAGTCATAGCATCATTAATACAATCCCTCATCGTGAAGATTTATACAAACGTATGAAGGAAGTACAGGAAATGAACGGTGATTCTTTCGATGCTATATTTCAAAGACAAAACACGTATTTCTATACAAAAACCAAGAAAAACGAAAATCTTTCTAAATTATATTCAAGAGACCTTTCTTCAGGAAAAGAAACATTAATTTTCGACCCTGAAACCCTTGGAAAAGACACTCAGATCACCAATTTCGCTATTGATTCTAAAGCAAAAAAAATTGCTATTTTGTTTTCAAAATCCGGTGGTGAAATTTGTAATTTGAGGATTTTAGATCTCACGACTCACCAACTGTTAAAGGATGAAATCGGGCCTATCTGGAGTGAATTTGGTTTTGAATTCACACAGGATGATAAAGGAATCCTTTACACTAAAATGAGTACTTCGGATCCCGACAGCAATATGCTTTTAAAAGATATGAAAGCGATGCTTCATGTAATCGGAATGGATACAAAAACCGATAAAATATTGGCTTCAAGAGAAGAATATCCGGAACTGAATGCTTTAACAGAGCAATTCACAAGTGTTTATTTTACCGATGACTATAAATATATTGTTCTGAGATTAAGTTCTGTAAAATCAGAAAGTCCGATTTTTGTTGCCCCTTATTCAGAATTAAAGAATAAAAAAGTAAAATGGAGACAGATTATAAAACCTTCGGATGATATTACCGATGTATTCATTTCTGGCGACAAGCTTTTCCTGCTTACCCATAAAGATACTCCGAATTACAAAATAACGCTTACAAGCCTTTCAAAACCTGATTTAAACAATGCAAAAGTGGTTGTTCCCGAGAGCAAAGACAAAGTAATTATCAGCATTCATAATTCTAAAAATTACCTTTATTATTCTTTAGGAGACGGTATCGTGAGAGATAAATATCAGGTAAATATCAATACACTGGTAGGGAAAAAGGTTGATTTTCCAACCGGAGTCAACAGCTCATTATCTCTTAACCAAAGAGAAAATGACAATATATTTTGTAATAATGTCAATTGGCTGACTCCATTAACCACTTATGAATACAATCCGGAAAAAGGAGATATTGTAAAAAGCAAATACCTTAATTCCGAAACAAATTATCCTGATTACAATGCACTTTACACGGTAAAAGAAATTGAAGTGAAAAGCCATGACGGTGTAATGGTACCTCTTTCTATCATTTATCCTAAAAACATGAAAATGGATGGTAGTAATCCTGCATATATTACAGGATATGGCGGTTACGGTTTTTCTTACGAGCCTCGTTTTTCAGCAAGACTTTCCGTATTGTTGGAACAAGGTGTTATCCTTGCTGTAGCTCACGTAAGAGGTGGTGGAGAAAAAGGGGAAAGATGGCATGAAGCGGGAATGAAAGCAACAAAACCCAATACCTGGAAAGATTTCATTGCCTGTTCAGAATATCTGGTCAATCAAAAATATACGTCTCCTTCAAAATTAATCGGAAACGGAGTAAGCGCAGGCGGAATTCTTATCGGAAGAGCGATCACTGCAAGACCGGATCTTTATGCAGTAGCCATTCCTGAAGTTGGTTTGACTAATGCTTTAAGAACAGAAATCACTGCAAATGGGCCCAACCAAATCCCGGAAATTGGAACATTAAAAAATGAAGAAGATACAAAGCATCTGATTGAAATGGATGCTCAAAGTAAGGTAAAAAAAGGAGTAAAATATCCTGCAGTAATCGTACGTGTAGGAATGAACGATTCCAGAGTGGTTCCTTGGATGCCTGGTAAATTTGCAGCAGCTTTACAAAACAATTCAGCTTCCGGAAAACCGGTTTTACTTTATGCAAATTATGATAACGGTCACTTTACCAGCGATTATGATGTTATTTTTAAAGAATATGCAGATATTTTTGCTTTTGCATTGTGGCAGGTTGGACATCCTGATTTTCAGCCTTCTAAAAAATAAGATAAACAAAACCTCCTGAAGATTTTCTTCAGGAGGTTTTGTTTATTTTAAATTAAAAATTCTTCTAAGGATAAGGAGCAATTTCCACTTCCAGTCCTTCCATTTCAGGAACCATATGCAACTGGCAACCCAATCTACTGTTGCTTTCCACATGGAATGCTTCAGCTAACATTGCATCTTCTTCAGCACCCATTTCAACCAATCCTGGATCGTTTATTACATATACCTGACAAGAAGCACACATTGCCATTCCTCCGCAAACTCCGATCGTTCCCTCTTCTGCCAATTCATATGAACGGATAATTTCCATTAAGTTCATGGACATATCCGTAGGAGCTACAATATCGTGAGTTACACCTTCTCTGTCGGTGATTTTTATATTAATATCTGACATAATTTTGCAAAATTAGTCAATTTTTTTCACAACAGCCTTCTCTGCTTCTTTTCTACTTCCGTCGAAACCATCTACTCCACTTACTGTTGTATATTTCAATACGAATTTTTTACCCGGATTCAGTCTGTTATAAACACTTTGACACATCAAAGTCGCTTCATGGAAACCACAAAGAATCAACTTCAGTTTCCCAGGATATGTGTTAATATCACCGATTGCGTAAATACCATCGATGTTCGTCTGATAATCTAATGCATTATTTACAACGATTGCATTTTTCTCGATATTTAATCCCCAGTTTCCGATTTCCCCTAATTTTGGAGTTAAACCGAATAATGGGATAAAGTAATCTGTTTCAATATCATAAGGATCTTGTCCATCTACAGCAACCGTGATCGCTTCAACTTTTCCGTCCCCCTTAATCGCTGTAACTTCAGCAGGAGTGATCAATTTAATTTTTCCTTGATTTTTTAAATCCTGAACTTTTTCTACAGAATCTAAAGCACCACGGAACTCATTTCTTCTGTGGATCAATGTAACTTCACTTGCAACATTAGATAAGAAAACACTCCAGTCAAGTGCAGAATCTCCTCCTCCGGCAATCACTACTCTTTTATTTCTGAAATGTTCAGGTTCTTTTACGAAATATTCAAGACCTTTTTCTTCATAGTCTGCAACATTATCCATTGTTGGCTTTCTAGGCTCAAAAGTTCCCAAACCTCCTGCAATAGCAATAGCTTTAGCTCTGTGAACAGTTCCTTTATTAGTCACCACTTCAAACCACTCATCATCTACTTTAGTGTAAGAAACCGCTGTTTCGCCTAATGTAAATCCTGGTTGAAACTGCTTGATCTGCTCCATCAAGTTATCTACTAATTCACCTGCATTTACAGACGGATACCCCGGAATATCGAAAATAGGTTTTTTAGGATAAAGCTCTGCCAATTGTCCTCCTGGTTGAGGAAGTGCATCAATGATGTGACACTTCATTTTTAATAATCCTGCTTCAAATACAGCAAAAAGCCCCGTTGGTCCTGCTCCTATGATCAATATATCGGTAGTTATCATAATTATAAGATAATTTAATTATACTTGTAGCTGCAAATTTACTAATTTTAATGCGAAGCATATTTAATTCATTCTAAATAAAAAACTGAGATTTGTCAAATAATAAGAAAAACAGGGCTAAAAATTTGGCAACCTTTTTGTAAATGTCTAACCATGAAGAAAATTTTAAACCTTATTGCGATATTTATATTCTCTCTGAGTTTTGCTCAAATAGACAATATTGCGAACGGTGAATCCATCACACTTAGAATTCATTACGGGTTTCTGAATGCAGGAAGTGCAAATCTTACTGCTCAAAATATCAACTACAAAGGAGTACCTCATCTTTACGTAAAAGGAACAGGACAAACAACAGGTGCTGTAAGAGCTTTTTTCAAAGTAGATGATTTATACGAAAGTTATATAAATATCCATACGGGATTACCCAGTTTCTATGTAAGAAACGTAAAAGAAGGAAGCTATCGTCAGCATTTTGAAACCACTTTCAATCATGATAATAACACTTTGATTTTAACTGATAAAAAAACACCTGCAAACGGTTCTAAAGTCATAAAATCAGTGAAAGGAGTTCAGGATATGCTTTCCTGTTTTTATTATTTAAGAAGTAAAAGTCCTACCGAATTAAAGACAGGTACCATCATCAACATGAATGTCTGGATTGATGATGAGATGTTTCCCTTTCAGTTAAAAGTAGTAGGTACAGAAAATTTAAAAACAAAATTCGGAACTATAAACTGTCTAAAAATTATTCCATCTGTAAAAAGCGGAAGAGTTTTTAAAGAGAAAGAAGGAGTAACGATGTGGGTTTCTAATGACTACAACCATATTCCTATGCTCTTAAAAGCGGAGTTGGCGGTTGGTTCTTTAAAGGCAAGTATTGATGATTTTAAAAATGTAAAATACCCTTTAAAGTTTGTAAAATAACAGCGTCAATTTTTGATATAAAACTGGTTTCGGCTGCCCAAAGGGCAGCCGAAACCAGTTTTAATTCTCCCTCAACAACATTTACCTTTTCTAATTGAATAAAATGAAAATTTTTCATTTTTATTTCCTGAGTGATGTAATACATTTTCAATATCGGTTGTCATGAATGTATAAGCCTAAGAACATCATGAAAACCAAATTGCTCTTTACACTCTTATTATTTTCCTGTTTCATATATTCCCAGAAAAAGGAAGACGAAGCTATTGTAAGAAAGAAAATGCTCATCGCAAAAACCTCATCTTCCCCAAAGATTGATGGGATTTTAGATGATGCAGTATGGCAAAATGCTCCCATTGCCACCAATTTTATTGAACGAAATCCCAATAACGGAAAACCACAAGCAGATTCTATAAAAACTGAAGTCAGAATTTTATATGATGATACTGGTATTTATTTCGGAGCGCAAATGTATGATCCCACTCCCAATAAAATTGCTAAAGAACTGACGGAAAGAGATGGGATCAACAATGATGATTTCTTTGGCGTAGCTTTGAACGGTTATAATGATAAGCAGCAGAGTTTAGAATTTGTAGTGACCGCTGCAGGTGTTCAGTACGATGCAAAACTTACTACAGATGGTGAAGACGATACCTGGAACTCGATTTGGTACAGTGGCGCAAAAATTAATGAGAAAGGTTGGGCGGTAGAAATAAAAATTCCTTATTCGGAACTCAGGTTTCCCAAAAATAATGTTCAGGAATGGGGTATGAATATATTCCGAAGAATTCAGAGAATTAAAGCATCTTATGACTGGAATTTCGTAGACAATGCCAAGAATTCTTACACTCTTTTTGACGGAGTTTTACAAGGAATTGAAAACATCAATCCTCCTACCCGATTGTCTTTCACCCCTTATTTTTCTACGTATGTGAATAGTTTTGACGGAAAAACCACTTCAAGCTTCAACGGTGGAATGGATGTAAAATATGGAATTAATGATGCCTTCACTTTTGATATGACCCTGATTCCGGATTTTGGACAGGCTAATTTTGATAATTCAATCTTAAATCTAACCCCTTTTGAACAGCAGTTTTCTGAGCAAAGAACTTTCTTTACGGAAGGAACCGAATTATTCAGCAAAGGAGGAATGTTTTACTCAAGAAGAGTTGGCGGAGAACCGTCACATTATCCGGCAATCAATGACCATGAAGAAGTCACCGAATATCCTGCAAAAGTAAAATTATTTAATGCTTTTAAAATTTCAGGAAGAACAAAAAAAGGATTGGGAATCGGCTTTTTCAATGGAGTCACTCAGAAAATGGAAGCATCTATCCTTAACCTTGAAACCGGAGAAACCAGAAAGGAAGTAGTAGAACCGTGGACGAATTATAACGTATTGGTTTTTGACCAAAGATTTAACGGAAATTCATCCGTATCATTAATCAACACAAATGTTACGAGAGACGGAAATTTCAGGGATGCGAATGCAACAGGGCTTCTTTGGGATCTGAACAATAAGAAAAACACGTATAAAACCTTCGGAAGTGTGAAAGGAAGCTGGGTAATGGATGAAGGAACAAAATTCGGAACAAAAGCTGAAGCCGGGCTGGAAAAAATATCAGGAAAACATCGTTTCAGCCTTAATGGGAATTTGACGACAAAAGACTGGGATATTAATGATGTAGGATTTTCAACAAAAACAAACTTCGCAAATTATAATGCTTGGTACGGTTACAGAATTTTGCAGCCTACCAAAACATTCAACAATATATATTTAAATTTTAACCTGAATTATTATCATAGATTAGAACCTTTTATCTTCCAGAATTTTGTTTTCAATCACAATAACAGCTTTACCGATAAGAACTTCAGAAATTTCGGTGGGGGAATTGAGTTTACCCCTTTTGGTCAGAATGATATTTATGAGCCTCGTACCTTCGGAAGACATCTTAAAGTTCCCGGATATTTTGATTCTTGGGTTTGGTTTGAAAGTGACAGCCGAAAAAAACTGCAATATAATTTCACGATAGATTATTACGCGTTTGACGAAAAAGGAAGAAACCAGGTATTTACCAACTTTGGGCTTCGTTATCGATTTTCAGACAGATTCAATGTAAACTGGAGTTTTAATCCAAGTTTCAGTAATAACGAAACCGGTTTTACAGGGAAAAGCGACACCGATATTTTCATTGGAAGAAGACAAAGAAACACCTACGAAAATGCCTTAACCTCAAAATATACATTCAATGAAAAAACTGCTCTTACCTTAACGTTCAGACATTATTTTTCTGACGTTACCTACAAACAGTTTTATACTTTAAATCAGGATGGAAGTTTGGCAGAAACCGATCTTTTTAACAAAAATCTAAACGGAACGTACAACGCATGGAATGTTGATCTAAGGTTTTCATGGTGGTTTGCTCCGGGAAGTCAACTGACTTTATTGTACAGAAATGCAACTTCAAATTATCTCGAAATGTCAAGATTGAATATGACAAAGAATTATGACATGCTTTTCAGTGAGCCTACCGTAAATAACTTTTCATTAAAGCTTACCTACTTTTTAGATTATAATCGCGTGAAAGGCTGGACGAAGAAAAAGAATGTAAAAAGCTAATAACCGAAGTAATTTTTTATGAATACAGTTTTTAATTACGTTTTGTTTCTTAGGTCAGTAATTAAAAACAAAAACCCTCCGAAAATTTCGGAGGGTTGATTTTTTATAATGTTTTAAACTGTTCCAACGTTCTGATATCATTTTCAAAGAACATTCTGATGTCGCTCATTTGGTAAAGAAGCATTACAATTCTTTCAATACCCATTCCGAAAGCGTATCCTGAATATTTATCAGCATCAATGTTTACGTTTTTCAAAACGGCAGGATCTACCATTCCGCAACCCATGATTTCCAACCATCCCGTTCCTTTTGTAATTCTGTAATCAGTTTCAGAATTCAATCCCCAATATACATCAATTTCAGCACTTGGCTCTGTGAAAGGGAAATAAGAAGGTCTCAATCTGATTTTCGATTTTCCAAAAAGCTCAGTGGTAAAGAACTGGATCGTCTGCTTTAAATCTGCAAAGCTTACATTCTCATCAATATATAACCCTTCAATCTGATGGAAAATACAGTGCGAACGTGAAGAAACCGCTTCATTACGGAATACTCTTCCCGGAGACAAAATTCTGATCGGCGGCTGATTTTCTTCCATATAACGGATCTGAACCGAAGAAGTGTGCGTTCTCAACAAAATATCAGGATTCTGTTCGATAAAGAACGTATCCTGCATATCTCTTGCCGGATGATATTCCGGTAGGTTCAATGCGGTAAAGTTATGCCAATCATCTTCAATTTCCGGTCCGTCTGCAACAGCAAAACCGATCGATTTAAAGATTTCAATAATTCTATTTTTCACCAAGTTGATTGGGTGTCTTGAACCTAAATCTAATGGGAAAGCCGGTCTTGTTAAATCCTCTTTCTCTAAGATAATAGAAGATGCGGAAGAATTTTTTAAATCCTCCAACTTTACATTAACCGCGTTCTTAAGCGTATTGATCTTTTGTCCAAATTCTTTCTTTTGGTCGTTCGGAACTTCTTTAAATTTTTCAAAAAAATCGTTCAGAATTCCTTTTTTACCATTGTACTTAATTCGGAAGTTTTCAATTTCTTCTTTTGATGTGGTACTGAAGCTGTTTACTTCAACTAGTAATTCTTCTATCTTTTCTATCATTGTTTTACCCTTTCAAAATGTTTTGCAAAAATACGATTTTTCAACGGAATAATTTTCCTTAAACTGTTAAAAAAAATCTGCCTCTTTTCAGGGGCAGACTATAATCACTTATTTTATCTTAATAAAAAAATTATTTTTTTTCTAAAGCTTTCACATTAATCTGCAATGTGACCTCATCTTTAATCACCCCGTTTTCAGCAGGTGCCTGAAACTTTACTCCAAATTCTTCTCTCGGTATATCTTTAGGCTCAGTGGCTATACTTACTACTCCATCCTTTAATGACACATTCGCTTTAAAGGCAATAGATTTTGTAATTCCTTTAATGGTCAAATTACCATCCAAAAGCGTATTATAATCTCCTTCTGCTAATGGAGTAATCTTTGTGATTTCATAAGAAGCGGTAGGAAATTTTTCAACTTCAAAAAAGTCACCACTTTTCAGATGCCCGTTTAATTTCTCCAGCTGCTCTGCATCATCTTTCAAATCAACAGACGTTAAAGAGTTCATATCCGCCACAAATTTTCCACTTTCAAGCTTTTCGTCTTTTACTGTAACATCTCCGCTTTCAAATTTTATCGTTCCGAAATGACTGGTGCTTTCAGATTTTAAAATTTTATATCCTTTCCATTCTACTCTACTGTTCAGGGTGTCGAGAATAAACTGATTACCATCTTTAGTGGTTACAATTTCATTGCTTTCACTCGTCAATGGTTTCTCCTTGTTACAAGAAACAGCAACAGCAGCAACAAGAAAGGTGGGAATCGCCAATAAAAACAGCTTTTTTTTCATTTTCATAAATTTTCATTACCACAGCTAATATAATAAAAAATCTTTGCTCCTTCAAACATATCATTTCATTACATTTGTACTATGCTATTAGAAATAAACAATTTATACTTCTCACATACAAAAGAAAAACCTCTGTTTCAGAACCTTAATCTGAAATTTGAAGCCGGTAAAATAATTGCATTGGCAGGAGAAAGCGGATGCGGAAAATCAACCTTACTGAGTTTGATCTATGGTCTTTTGGATTGGGAAAGCGGAGAGATTATTTTTGATGGAGAAAAACTAATGGGTCCTAAAGGAAATCTTGTTCCCGGAGAAGCCGAAATGAAATTTGTCGCTCAGAATTTTGACTTAATGCCTTACGCTACTGTTTCTGAAAATGTAGGAAAGTTTATTTCTAATATTAATTTAGCCCAGAAAAAAGAAACAGTTACAGAACTTCTAGAAGTAGTCGGACTATCAGAATATGCGAATGTTTTACCAAAATATCTAAGTGGCGGGCAACAACAAAGAGTCGCTATTGCAAGAGCTCTTTCCGTTATGCCCAAACTTTTGATCTTAGATGAGCCTTTCAGTAATCTGGATTTCCCAAGAAAAATTGAACTTCGTGAAAGACTTTTTTCTTATGTAAAACAAAATAAAATCTCCTTAATTATTTCCACCCATGAGCTTCAGGATATTATTCCTTGGCTGGATCAGATCATTGTGCTTCAAAACGGACGATTAATTCAAAATGATAATCCGGAAGACACATTTAAAAATCCGTATAATGCTTATGTTGCCAAGCTTTTTGGAGAAGTGAATATTTTTAACGAAACAGAAGTTGCCGATTTTGATCTAAAGAAATTCTCTTATTATCCGAAAGAAATCAGCATTTCTGAAAACGGTATCGAAGCAGAAGTGTTGGAAAGTAGATTTGCCGGAAATTTTTATTGGAATAAAATAAAGGCAAAAAACAAAGAGATTGTCTTATATACAGATAAAAGCCTAAACAGTTCTATCAAAATATCTTTCATTTAAATCAACCCAACCTTCACATTTCCTTACACTTATACTGTTAAAATTTTAATAAAAAAAATACAAATGCAAGAATTGAATTTAAACTTTTCTTACATTTGTACTTCCACAGCATAAGGAAACTTTTGGTTAATTCTCTTTCTGCCTTAAAGATAAAATTAGCAATCCTGCAATGAATCTTTGAAAGATTACCCTATCCAATTTTTTCCTTTTTTTTATGCCTTTTTCACAAATTCTGATTTTAAAGCCATCGCGCCGAAACCATCAATTTTACAGTCAATATTATGATCACTGTCTGGTCTCAGACGGATATTTTTCACTTTAGTTCCCGCTTTTACAGGTTTTGGTGCTCCTTTTACCGGAAGATCTTTCATTACGATCACCGAATCACCATTTTGTAGTTCGTTGCCGTTAATGTCTAAGATTTTATCATCATTTCCGGCTTCTGCAGGATCCCATTCATGGAAACACTGGCTACAAACCATCAAACCATCCTGCTCATACGTAAACTCTGAGCTACATTTCGGACAAAGTACAGTATCACTCATATTTTTAATTTTTGCAAAGGTAGGGTTTTTGAGTTATGAGTTAAAAATTATAAGTTATAAGTTCGCCACATTTGAAATTTAAAATAGGACTGAAACCCACTCATAATTTATAACTTATAATTTATAACCTAATAAAATTTAAATTTTTCGTATTTTTGCAGATTCAAAATAGCAGAACCCAATTTTATGGAACTTATTCACAGAAACTTAGCCATCGGAATTCACGATGCTTTACAGGAAACATTTTTCGAGAAAAATAAATACGCCGATAAAGTAATCGAAAGACTTTTAAAAGCCCATAAAAAATGGGGAAGCCAGGACAGAGCCGTTGTTTCTGAAATTTTCTATAATATCATCCGTTGGAAAAAACGTTTGGAATACTATATGGGGGAAGGCGTAAAACCTAATAATGTTTACAAACTGATCATTGCTTATCTTCTTTGGAGCAAAACCAACTATAAAAAGTTTGAAGAATTCGATGGGATCAAAATTGCTGATATTTTAACCAAACTTAAAAAGAACACCGTTCCTACAAAAGCAATAGAACACTCTATTCCTGATTGGTTGGCTGAAACATTAGAAAAAGAATTAGGTGAAAAATGGGAAAAAGAGATGCATGCTTTGAACGAGCAGGCTCCTACCGTTTTAAGAGCAAACTCTTTGAGAACGACACCAAAAGAGCTTATTTCTGATCTTTCCGATGAGAATATCGTTTCTTATCCTATCAAAAATTATCCTGATGCTGTTCAGCTTGAGGAGAAAAAGAATGTTTTCCTTACCACAGCTTTTAAAGAAGGATTGTTTGAGGTTCAGGATGCTTCTTCACAAAAAATCGGATACTTCCTTGATGTAAAAGAAGGACAAAGAGTTGTTGATGCTTGTGCAGGTGCAGGTGGAAAAACACTTCACTTAGCTGCTTTAATGCAAAATAAAGGACAAATCATTGCTTTAGATATCTTCGACTGGAAATTGGCAGAATTGAAGCGTCGTGCAAAAAGAGCAGGAGCTCACAACATCGAAACACGTATGATTTCTGATAATAAAGTAATCAAGAGACTTCATGAAAAAGCAGACAGATTGCTGATTGACGCTCCATGTTCTGGACTTGGGGTATTGAAAAGAAATCCGGACAGCAAATGGAAAATTGATCAGGATTTTATCGACAGAATCAAAAAAGAACAACAGCAGATTCTTCAGGATTATTCTAAAATCCTTAAAAAAGGAGGAAAAATGGTGTACGCTACTTGTTCGATCTTACCTTCTGAAAACAATTTGCAGGTTGACGAATTCATCAAAAACAATCCGAACTTCAAAATGATCAAAGACGAAAAAGTAATGCCAAGTGAAGGCTATGACGGATTCTATATGGCTCTGATCGAAAGAGTTTCTTAAAATAATCGAAAATACAATATATAAACTACTCTATTTTTTGGAGTAGTTTTTTGTTTACATGATATAAATAGAAATAATCACGAGTATCATAGAAAATTATTCTACTTCCAATTTTTTCCTTTATTAGTTGAAAAGGTTCCCAACTTTGAGTTTCCACCTTAAGATTCTCTACAGTATTTTCCCGTAATCCATTAAAGAAAGTAAAAGTTTTAGTGTCTTTAAATATTAAAAAATAATCTGAATAATAGGATTCGATATAATATAAAAAATCATGAATTCTATGAGAGGAATAAAGTGATTTATATAAATTATCATCTTTCAACCCTTCAGTATTTATACCAAAAACAAACTCATCATTTTTCCATTGTATGATTTGCTGATCTTTAAGCAATAAAATTTCAGTATTCATCAATTCTCCAACCAATCCTGAAGGTTTAGCAATAATTTCATTAATAAAATCATCAGGGCTTACTTCTAAAGGTATTTTATCATTTAAATTATACTGAAAATTTACAGTAATAAGATGTCGATTTAATTTTTTCTGATTTAAAATTGCGTATTCAACACATTTTAAAACCGTTTTAACCTCTATTTTTGAACTCATAATCCGAATCGCCAATCCTCTTTTATTGCTTTTTGCAACAAAACCATTATTCAACCATGGTAATTTATGTGCAGAATTTTCATTCTCAATAATGAAAAAATCTTTAGTATTATAATAAGGCATTGTCATTCTTTCTATAAGAATTGTGTCATTATAAGCATATTTCTCTGCTATACGCTGGGAAAGTTTACCAAAAATTTCCATTTTCAATTCTTCAGAAGAAACTGTTTTAGAACCAAAGTTGAATTCTGAAATATAAAAGGTTTTCACATTTCCAAAGTTTGCAACTTTAACTTTAGGCTTATGAGCAGTCAGAATTTCCGAAAATAGCAGAAATATAAAAAGAAGAAAAATTCGAGTCAAGGTTATTATTTTTTGTTTGAACGTAACATTTCTAAAATTATTTCATACTAATAGAGATATAAAATTCATAAAGAATATTCTTAATATAAATTAAAAATTATCTTTGTAAAAAACCAGCTTTAATTATGTATCAAAGAATTTTATTAAGTTTTTTCACCTTTTTATGTGGTCTTGCTTTTGCACAAACTTATGAAGTGCAATATACCAGTTCTTATAACGGGAAAGTATTGACAGAACAGCCTTCAACGTTAGTTTGGGCAAATGAAAAGGAAAATTTCATCTTGAACAATAAAATCCGAGAGCAAAAAGCAGATTTCCCGTTTGAACTTACCAAGGTTGAAAAGCCTTCAAATACAGTTGTTTCTTACGCATTTTTAAAACCCAACGAGACCATTTCAGCTTCCGATGCAGAATCTGTAGGAAAACAGACTTTTGAATTCACCAATGAAACCAAGAAAATCTTAGGTTACACTTGTAAAAAAGCAGTTACGAAAATCAACTCAAACACGATTGAAGTTTGGTATACCAATGATTTAAAAATTCAGGGAGGACCTTCAACAATCGGACAAAATCTTGGCTTTGTTTTAGAAATCGAAAGAAATAAAAACTCTTTGATCACGGCAAGCTCCATTAAAAAAGTTAAGAAAACCGATATCGACAATATTATTAAAGGTTCGATTAATTCTACAGATCAGTTAGGCTACAAAGATCTCCTTTGGAAAAGCAGATTCACTATTTTAAAAGTTTTTGATAATGAAATCATCAACTTTTCCGACGCCTCAAAATCTAATGAAAACGTAAAACGATTTGCAAACGGAACCATCATTCTTAAAAAAATTAAGTTTCCAAAAATCACTGAAGGAGAAAATATTTTTGTTGAATTAAAGCAACAATCAAACGGAGACGCTTACGACAGAACCGGAACTGTATTTTTTATTCCTCAGGATAAATCTCAAACATTCTTCGATGGTTTAGAAAAGGGAGCAAAAACCCTTCCCGTTTATGACAACGGAAACGGGAAACAGTATTTTGGAGTAGCTGCTACGGAAAATTACAATCCGGCTGTTGAGATGATGAGATTTTTTACAGCTTTCGGAATCAATAAATTCAATCACATTCAGCTGAAAGATAAAAATTGGCAAACCATCAGTCCTTATCGTCAGGATATAACCGAATTGAAGCCATCTTTATCGGAAAAAGAATTATGGATCGGAATATTTATCGGGAATTATGATAAAGGTGGTCACAAAGTGAGTATGGAAATCACCATTCACAAAAGCGACCAGACAATATATAAAAACAACACGGTAATTCCTTTGTTTAATACATTAAACATTATGGAAATGGCAGGACAGGATTATTCCACGATGTTCAATCAGAATAAAGGATTGTTTGTAGAATTTACCTTGAAAAAAGATTTGAAAAATGCTCAGTTGAGATACATTACCACCGGTCATGGCGGTTGGGAAAACGGGGACGAATTTGTTCCTAAAGCCAACTCTATCTTCCTAGACGGAAAAGCAACCTTCTCTTTTGTACCATGGAGATCAGATTGCGGATCTTACCGTCTCTATAATCCTGCATCCGGAAATTTCGCAGATGGACTTTCTTCTTCCGATTTAAGCAGATCAAACTGGTGTCCCGGAACCGTTACCAATCCTAACTTCATTCCGCTTGGAGATTTAAAAGCCGGAAAACATACCATTCAGGTAAAAATTCCTCAAGGATCAACAGAAGGAACAAGCTTCAGTTCATGGAACGTTTCAGGGGTTTTACTAGGAAATGAATAAAAAAAAACCTTCTTGCAGGAGTTCCTGCAAGAAGGTAAAAACACAAATGATGAAAAAAAATTATTTCGAAGAACAAATAAACGACAAAAAAATGTCAAATTAATTATCATAGATTAATTTTTTTTTAGTTTTTATTTCGTAAATAATAACAACCCCGAATTAAAATTTTCCTTTAAAATAAAACAAAATTTTATTTATATAGAAAATTTTAAACTAAAACATATTAAAAAAAATAAATAATAAATCAATTATACTTTTTTATTTGTTATTTTTACACAAGCCTTATACATTTGTCACATATAAAAAAATTATAAAAAATGTGTGGAATTGTATGTTTGTTTAACGCCAAACAAAAAACAGAAATATTAAGACCTCAAGTTTTGGAAATGTCTAAAAAAATCCGCCACAGAGGTCCCGATTGGAGCGGTGTATTTCAAAATGATAAAATAATTTTCTCTCACGAAAGATTGGCTATTGTAGATCCAACTTCAGGAAAACAACCATTATTCAGCAAAGATGGTAATATTGTTTTAGCTGTGAACGGTGAGATTTACAATCATCAGGAACTGAAAAAAGAATTTCCTGATTATGAATTTCAGACTCAGTCAGACTGTGAGGTTATCTTAGCGCTTTATAAAAAATACGGAAAGGATTTTCTGGAAAAATTAAACGGAATTTTTGCCTTTTCTCTATATGATATTGAAAACAATGTTTATCTAATCGCCAGAGATCATATGGGAATCTGCCCATTGTATCACGGTTGGGATAAAAACGGAAACTATTACGTAGCCTCAGAATTAAAAGCATTAGAAGGAGTTTGTAAAACCATTGAAACTTTTCTTCCCGGACATTTTGTGTACAGCAAAGACGGAAGTGATCTTCAGCAATGGTACAAAAGAGACTGGGAAAGTTACGACGCCGTAAAAGACAACGAAACTGATATTGCAACATTAAGAAAAGGGCTTGAAGATGCTGTTCACAGACAACTGATGAGTGATGTACCGTACGGAGTTTTACTTTCCGGCGGACTTGATTCTTCTGTAATTTCTGCAATTACAGCAAAATTTGCAAGACAGAGAGTTGAAAGTGGAGATACTCAGGAAGCTTGGTATCCGAGATTGCACAGTTTTGCAATAGGATTAGTAGGATCTCCGGATCTCGCCGCGGCAAAAAAAGCAGCCGAACATATCGGTTCCGTTCACCATGAGGTTAATTTTACCATTCAGGAGGGATTGGATGCTATTCGCGATGTGATTTATCATTTGGAAACTTATGATGTTACGACAATAAGAGCTTCTACTCCGATGTATCTTTTGGCAAGGGTTATTAAATCGATGGGAATCAAAATGGTGCTTTCCGGAGAAGGTTCAGATGAGCTATTCGGTGGATATTTGTATTTCCACAAAGCTCCGAATGCGAAAGAATTCCATGATGAAACGGTAAGAAAATTAGGAAAGCTTCATTTGTATGATTGTTTGAGAGCCAACAAAGCGTTGATGAGTTGGGGAATTGAAGGCCGTGTTCCTTTTCTGGATAAAGAATTTATGGATATTGCCATGACCATTAATCCTAAAGATAAAATGATCAGTACAGCCGAAGGTAAAATCGAAAAATGGGTATTAAGAAAAGCTTTCGAAGACATTCTTCCTGAATCGATTGTATGGAGACAAAAAGAACAGTTTTCTGACGGAGTGGGTTATTCATGGATCGATACTTTAAAAGAAATCGCTGAAAAGGAAGTCACCGATGAAATGATGATTAATGCAAAATTCAGATTTCCTTTAAACACTCCTCAAAACAAGGAAGAATATCGCTACAGAACGATTTTTGAAGAGCATTTCCCAAGTGAAACTGCCGCTGCAACAGTACCTTCTGTTCCATCAGTAGCTTGCTCTACTCCTATTGCATTGGAATGGGATGAAGCTTTCAAGAAAATGAACGATCCAAGCGGAAGAGCTGTAAAGGTACATGAAACATCATACGACAAATAGTGATGAATGATAAGTTGTTAAGGATGAGTTAAATTAACCTAATTTTTGACTTACAATTTTCAGCTTTACAATAAAAATTTATCAATCCTGTAGCAATACAGGATTTTCTTTTGAATTTACGTTAATAATATTGTCAGATTTTAACCGTTAATCAAAAATAATATATAATAAATAATTATATTTGGAAATCGAAAATTCAATTATAAGAAAATGAAAAGAAACATTACTATCTTTTTTGCTTTATTATCCATGAGTTTTGCTTTTGGACAAGGTAAATTTGCCAAATATTTAAACTCAAAGAAACTTGCTTTAGCGTATAAAACCGTAAAAGACAACGAAAAAGATGATTACTATCAACAATATTACTGGCTGGCAAAAGCTGAGTACCTTAAAACATATCCGCACCTTAAAGATGTGAAACCTGCAGTTCTTTATGAATTTGTAAAAAAAGTAAATCCTCAGAATCCTACTAAAAAATTAGATGCAAGAGGAAAAGAACTGAGAGCTACTGCGGAATTATCTCTTAACCAATATTTCAAGAATAAAAACTTTGAGAACAATTCTGTATTGATGTACAATCTTGAAACGTATGTAGATCCTTCTCAAGGTGAATACTTCACAAAAGTTGACCCTGAAAAAATCAAGGAACTGGTACCGAAAGAATTATTTGCTTTCAATTCATTAAACAAAAAAACAAAGGAAGAGGTAACATATTATCTTTGGATTGACAAGAAAAAGGATGATTTCAATATTGTAGACATTATTCCTAACGAAAAAGAAGATAAAGCGTTCTACACAAGACTGAGACAATATCTTCCGAACTATAAATTTTCAAAATACGTTCCATCTGTAAAAAAAGGAACTAAAACTGATAAAACGGACACTGACTATTATTACATTATGCCATTCGAGCAAAACACTGATAATATAGAGTATAAAACAAAAGATTTCAAAACTTACATTTTAAGCCAGTACAGAAAAGCTGGTGACGAGTGGAAAGGAGTAGAAAAACCTAGAAAATAAATCAAAAAGTCTTGTGAAATCTCGCAAGACTTTTTTAATTTTATATGGATTTCTTTATCTAAGTAACAGCTTGTATTCATACAGTAGGTTATCGCGTCGGAAATTTTTCATACTACAATGGTGAAAATTCCTATCGCAGAGAAATCTAAATCTAAAAAAATGTCAGAAGTAATTTCGCAGCCCAATTCAATAAAAAAAATCCTACCCCTGATTCTTGCCACCGCAATTTTCATGCAGATGCTGGATTCCACCATTTTAAATACTTCCTTACCTTCCATTGCAAAAGATCTTCAAGAATCTCCGCTCAACATGCAAAACGCCATCATCAGTTATGTTTTAACATTGGCTGTTTTTATGCCTGCTAGTGGATTTTTAGCTGACAGATTCGGGACCAAGAAAGTATTCATTTTTTCATTAGTACTTTTCAGTTTAGGATCTTTATTTTGTGCTTTATCACAAAACCTTACTCACCTCGTTATTTCACGAGTGATTCAGGGAGTTGGAGGAAGTCTTATGACGCCCGTTGGAAAATTAGCTTTAATTAAAACTTTCGATAAAAACGAATTATTAAAAGCTATGAACTTCGCCATCATTCCTGCACTTATAGGACCGGTTTTAGGACCTTTAGTTGGTGGATATATGGTAGATTACCTTTCATGGCACTGGATCTTTTTAATTAACATTCCAATCGGAGTACTGGGAATTGTTTTAGGACTTAAATTCATGCCCAACTACACCTCAAAAGATGTAGACTTTGATCTGAAAGGATTTTTAATTTTTGCAGCAGCCTCTCTCCTGCTTTCCATTTCACTGGAACTCTTTGGTGATATGCAAAATACAACACCGGTTTTGGTTGTCTTTATTTTGGGCTTTCTTTTTATGTACTATTATTACAGACATGCCAAAAGAGATGAAAGCCCTATTTTCCCATTAAATTTATTTCAGGTGCGAACGTTCCGTGTAGGAATCATTGGAAACCTTGCAACAAGATTAGGAATCAGCTCTGTTCCTTTATTATTACCGTTAATGATTCAGATTGCCTACAAACAATCGGCCGTTACTTCCGGATGGATCATTGCACCCATGGCAATCACCGCTATGTTTGGAAAATCGTATGTCATTAAAATATTAGATAAATTCGGGTATAGACAAACCTTAATGATCAATACTTTTATCATTGGAACATTAATTTGTTTACTTGCCATCCCAAACATTAATACTTCTTTATACTGGTTCATTCCCATTATTTCCGTCTTAGGATTTTTCAATTCTATTCAGTTTACTTCCATGAATACCATTTCTATTGCTGATTTAAGAAACTTCCAGACCAGTAGCGGAAATTCATTATTATCCGTAAACCAACAATTGGCAATCGGTTTTGGAATTGCTTTTGGATTAATTGTTTTAAAAATATTTGAAAACACAGACCTCATCAAGGGCGAAATTCACAATGCATTCCGATACACGTTCCTTACCGTAGGAATCCTCACGATTATTTCAGGATTTGTTTTCAGAAGACTTCATATTTCAGATGGAAAAAACATGAAATCTAAGGAGGATTAGAAGGATTATACTACTTACCACAGATCAATGCATCTGATCTTTCACTACCCTACCTTTGCTATATAAATTACAATAATATGGCAACTAAAAAAGTAGAAATGGTAGTAGCTCCAAAACCTGCCCATTTTGTAGGTGACGGTTTTAGAGTTCATAATTTTATTCCCGGAGTAAGCGGAATGGATATGAAAAGAATGGATCCTTTCATTATGCTTGATTATAATTCAAAATTTCATTTCAACGGAACTGAAAATCCAAGAGGTGTAGGTGTACATCCTCACAGAGGTTTTGAAACCGTAACCATAGCTTATCAAGGGAAAGTACAACATCACGACAGTGCAGGTGGTGGTGGAATCATTGGTCAGGGAGACGTACAATGGATGACTGCTGCGAAAGGAGTTCTTCACAAAGAATACCATGAAACGGACTGGGCAAAAGAAGGTGGTATTTTCCAAATGGTTCAGCTTTGGGTAAACCTTCCTTCAAAAGATAAAATGAGCAATCCTAAATATCAGTCCATTAAAAACTCAGAGATGAAAAACGTTGATCTTGGAGAAAACGGATTGGTAGAAATTATTGCAGGAAGCTATAAAGATGAAAAAGGGCCTGCAACGACTTTCAGCCCGGTACATATGATGAATGCAAAACTGAAAAAAGGAGGAAAAGCAGCATTTGATTTCCCTGCAAATTTCAACACGGCAGCTTTAGTGATTGAAGGAAGTATTTTGGTAAATGGAGAAGAAAAAGTAAAAACAGACCACTTAGCGCTCTTCAAAAATGAAGGTGAAAATTTCACGATTGAAGCTACTGAAGATGCTATTGTATTAATCATAAGCGGACAGCCTCTAAACGAACCAATCTATCCTCATGGTCCTTTTGTGATGAATTCAAGAGAAGAAATCATACAGGCTTTTGAAGATTATAATTTAGGAAAATTCGGGTATTTAGCTGACTAATAAGAATTAAACTAAACTTAAAACTCATTTATTTCTTTTTTTCTTAACTTTATATATTATCATTCTGAAAAAAAAGGAAAGATTGTTCTTAGCATTAAATATTTATTTGAACCATTAAGATATATTAAGTTACTAAGTTAATTAAGAAAAAATCAAAGATTTTTTGCGAGCGAAATCCTTTAAAGCAAAGCTCCACTTAATATTCTAAAAATCTTAAGACATCTTAATGGTTTAAATTCATACATGATCAAAGACCATTCATAAAAATAAAATTTTATAGGTATGAAGAATTAAGATTGAAATTAAATTCATTAAAGATCAGCTTCAATCCGGATTTCATAATAGCAAAAAAGCTTCAAAACACCATAAACATTAGAAAAATCACTACATTCGTTTAAACAAAATATAAAAACCTCATTACACATCATGTCAAACATAGGACTTATCATTGAAGAAAAATCAGCAGATATAGGAAACTTTTTAGTTGGAAGACTTTTACCTTTCCGTGAGAAAAGAGCAGTGGGACCTTTCGTATTTATCGATCATATGGGACCCTCTGAATTAAAGGATTATCAAAATCTTGACGTTCCTCCGCATCCGCATATCGGACTTTCAACTTTAACTTATCTTCTGGAAGGATCTATCTTTCACAGAGACAGTATCGGAAGTGCTTTAGAAATAAAACCGGGAGCGGTAAACTGGATGACGGCAGGAAAAGGTGTTGTACACTCAGAAAGAACTCCGGAATATCTAAGACATTCTGATAAAAAACTTCACGGTTTCCAAATCTGGGTAGGATTACCAAAACATCTGGAACAATCTGAACCTACGTTCCATCATATCGAAGCAGAAGATATTCCGGTTTGGGAAGAAGATGGAATTCAGTATAAATTGATCGCAGGAGAAGCATTCGGAAGAACATCTCCGGTTCCGGTTCACAGTAAATTATTTTTTATTGAGATCAAAACAAAAGAGGCAAAAAAAATCAGCATTGGAAAAGATCTTTACGGTGAAGCAGCCATGTATGTTTTAGACGGAACGGTGACTACGGATGGAAATTCTTACGGTTCAAAACAATTAATGATTGCTAAAGACACGAAATTATGCGAATTTGAAATGAGCGAAAACGGAACGGTTTATCTTTTCGGAGGGGAACCTTTCGATGAAGAACGTTTTATATTCTGGAATTTTGTAAATTCAAATAAAGAACTCATAGACGAAGCTAAAGTAAACTGGCATGACCAAAATCACGAGGCCTTTCCTTTAGTTCCGGGTGATGAAGAAGAATATGTTCCGCTTCCGAAAGCAATTTTAAACAGAAAACCTTAAGAAATATAAATGATGAAAATATTAGCATTTGCAGGAAGCACTTCTTCCACTTCCATCAATAGAGAACTGGTAAAATTTGTTCTGAAAGATTTTCAGAATGAGGATATCAATTTAATTGATCTCAACAATTTTGATATGCCTGTTTTTTCTGTAGATCGCGAAAAGAAAGGTTTTCCGGATGAAGCGCACAACTTTTTAAAAGCAATTGAAGAATGCGATGTAATCATCTG
The DNA here is from genome assembly GCF_000813825.1 of Chryseobacterium taiwanense. Taxonomy (GTDB): domain Bacteria; phylum Bacteroidota; class Bacteroidia; order Flavobacteriales; family Weeksellaceae; genus Chryseobacterium; species Chryseobacterium taiwanense. The sequence goes on along the minus strand of NZ_JWTA01000002.1, from coordinate 1,862 downwards.
TTCTTTGGCAGAGCACAACAGATCGTACAGTGCTGCGTTTAAAAACGTTTTTGATTGGGCTTCCAGAATTAATGTAAAAGTTTTTCAAAATAAACCCATGTTTTTGATGTCAACTTCTCCAGGTGGTTATGGTGGTGGAAATGTTATGAATACCGCGAAAACATTTTTTCCAAATTTTGGAGCAGACATTAAAGAAACCTTTTCTCTTTCGAAGTTTTACGAAAATTTTGATTTGGAGAGAGGAGTGATCAATCCTGAAATGCTAAATGACTTGAAAACCAAAATTGAAAGTTTTAAAACTCAAATCGGAAACTCATGACAAAAGGAAGACTGGAAGCTTTTAGCGATGGGGTTTTAGCGATTATTATCACGATCATGGTTCTTGAACTGAAAGTTCCTGAAGGTAACAGCTGGAATGACCTCAAACCTCTTCTTCCTAAGTTTTTAGCCTATATTTTCAGTTTTATCTATGTCGGAATCTATTGGAATAACCATCATCATTTGTTTCAAACCGTAAAAAGGATCAACGGAAAAGTTCTTTGGGCTAATCTTCATCTTCTGTTCTGGCTTTCTTTAATGCCTATTGCAACAGAATGGATCGGATCAACCCGTTTTGCAGAAAATCCAGTGGCTACTTATGGGATTACATTGGTAATGTGTGCCGTAGCCTATACAATTCTGGAAAACACAATTATCAAGTCTGATGGTGAAGGTTCCCAACTGAAAGAAGCCATTTCTTCTAAAATTAAAGAATATGCTTCCATTGTTTTATATGCTCTCGGAATCGTAACTTCATTTTATTATCCTTATATTGCAATAGGGTTTTATTATTTTACGGCTTTGATGTGGCTGATTCCGGACAGAAGAATTGAAAAATCATTAAACAAAGACTAATATGGAAAAGCACGAGTATATTAATGGCAACCTTACTGTTATTTGGCAACCCCAAAAGTGTATTCACTCCACAGTTTGTGTAAAAATGCTGCCCAAAGTGTACAATCCCAAGGATCGCCCTTGGATAAAAGCAGAAAATGCATCGGTTCAGGAGCTCCAGAATCAAATCGATCACTGTCCTTCCGGAGCATTAAGTTATCAATTCAATACAGAAAAATAATGGCAATCACCGTAAAAGCAAGTTTAGGAAAAGAAAAATATTATACAGAAGTTGTCGCTGGTGAAAATACATTGATCACCGATGAACCTGTGGATAAAGGTGGACAAAATAAAGGCTTCAATCCATTCGAAATACTAGCTACGTCTTTGGCAAGCTGTACCGCAGCTACTCTAAGAATGTATATTGAAAGAAAAGAATGGGATGTTGAAAAAATAAATGTAGAAGTAGAATTGGAAAACTTTCCTTTAACCAAAAGAGCTGTTTTCAAAAGAGACATCACTTTTGAAGGAACCGATCTTGATGATGAACAGCTAAAAAGACTTCACACCATTGCAGATGCCTGTCCTGTCCATAAAATATTAACAAACGATATCGAAATACTAACTAAATTCTCATAATATGATTGAAGTAAAACAAAACAACGACGAAAAACACGGAAATTTTGAAGCATTCATAGACGGAAACCATGCTGGGCTTATGACGTACACTTGGGCAGGAGAAGAGAGATTTATTATAGATCATACTGAAGTAGAAGAAGCTTACAACGGAAAAGGTGTTGGCAAAGAAATGCTTCTGGCAGCTGTAGAATTCGCAAGAAAAAATGGAAAAACCATTATTCCGCTTTGTCCTTTTGCAAAAGCCAGCTTCCAGAAACACGAGGAGCTTCAGGATGTTTTAGTAAATCAGACTCCAGCGCAGTAAATTTTTAAATTTTAAAAAGATACAGAAACCTTTCAGATTGCAATCT
>NZ_JWTA01000019.1 GCF_000813825.1 Chryseobacterium taiwanense | reverse complement strand
TCGTTATTCCAAATATGAGGATGGACGTTCTGAGGCTCCTTACGAACTGCTCATCAGAATTTCAAAATATTTCAATTTGAGTATTGATCTGCTTCTCACGGTGGATATTAGAAAATACCCACTGAAAGATGTATTAAAACTTCCGGATAACAGAATTGTATTACCAGTTGTAGTAGACCAATTGGGTAATAACAGCATTGAAATTGTTCCACAAAAAGCTTCTATGGGTTATTTATCAGGGTATAGTGACCCTGAATATATTGAAAGTCTGCAAAGAATTTCACTTCCTTTTTTAACCAATGGTAAATACAGAGCATTCCCGGCTCAAGGGGATTCTATGCCCCCATTTAAAGATGGTTCGTATATTATTGGAAAATATCTTGAAAACATTGATGATCTGAAACCAAATAAAAGTTATGTTTTTGTTACGTTAAATGATGGTATTTCTTATAAAAGGTTTACTTCCAGAAATAAGAAATCAATAACTGTAGCCGCTGATAACTCATTCTATAAACCTTATGAAATTCCATTGGGAGAAATCGTTGAAATATGGCAGTATGCTTCAGGAATTTTCCCAGAGGACTTTGAACCAGATCGTCTTGAAAACTATAATCTAAAAGAAATGTTCTTAGAAATCAGAAAAGATATTCAGGGACTTGATGAAAAAATTTCAAAAAACAATTAAAAAATCCACATCCTGTTATGATTATCTCTTATTATGATTTTCAAAATTTACCAGACCGTCAAACGCAATATGACTATGTTCTTTCTCACGGACATTTAATCAGTGAAAGAACCGTTTCTCAATCAAAATATGTTTTGTACGAAATTTCAAATTTTTCTGTAGAATTGATTTACAATATTTCTCTTGATAAAATACTAGGTATGAATATATTTGAGAACAAATCTATTTATTTGGACAAAAGATAAAAATCCTGTTTTCTAATATAAAAACAGGATTCTAAACACAAATGATGAAAAAAATGTCTCTAAGATGAGACAAGATAAAATTAATTATTTTTTGCATAATAGTTATACAAAAATTATTAATAATCATGATTCTATATTCTAACTCTGCTTTTTAGTATAACATAACTATCTCTCCGATATTAAAAAATCCTGTCTTATTATTTATAAGACAGGATCCCAAATTATGTAAGAGCCTCTTGATTGAGGTATTCTAAATTAGTAATTTTTCCAGATCATTAAAAAAATTAAAAAATTTTATAATTGTTTTCTTTTTTTCGGATACTACTCCTGAAAGACTAAGCCAAATTCTTCCTTTCAATACCTTCATTATGGTATCTTAATTATACCATCTATCTTCGATACTAAATAAACATTTAGCATCATGGAAAATATTACTAATACTCAAAATCCAGATCCTTCCTTAATCAATATTTTACTGGTTTTAAACCCCAAAACCAACAAGATTGAGGCGGTAAAAACTATTGACGAAAAAGGTGACTTAAAAACAGTCCCCAACACAGAAAAAAATCAGAATCAATTTTTAAAAATTGATAAACATGGAGATATGTTCTCTAATTTTTTCTCCAACTTCTTAAGCCAGCTCAAAAACCCGACCCTATTCAATTTCTTTAAATCTCCCCTTAAAGAGTCTGAAAATATTGGAAAACAAATCCAGCACCACCTTAAAAATCCCAGTACTGAAGGGGAAGAATTTCTAAATACCTACAAAATATTAAACCCAAACACCAATATTATGAGTACAAATCCATTATCAGAAAAAGAATATCAATATTCTGCAGATCAGATTGACTGGAATATGATGTCAAAATTTGGCTTAACCCAAGAAAAATTAGAAAAAGTAAATGCTTTAGACCCCATGTTAAGAGGGTTTAAAACCAATGGCCTTGTTCCTGTTACCATTAATCTCGGAACAGCACTAACACGCATGGATGCACGACTTTCACTGAACACCAACGATGCCGGCGAGGTAATGGTTAATATCCACGGAATCAGAAAAGAACCGAATTTTAACTTTAAGTTTCTGGGACATGAATTTACTACTGAAGACAAAAAGAATTTAATAGAAAACGGTAATATGGGGCGTGTGGTAGATCTTATCAATCCAAAGACTGATGAAATCACTCCTTCCCTTATCAGCAGAGATCGATTGACTAATGAGCTTGTTGCATACAAAGTAGAGAACATTAAAATTCCAGATGAAATTAAGGGTATCAAACTAGATGACGCACAAAAGCAAACGCTTATAGAAGGTAGAGCCTTATACCTTGAGGGAATGATTTCTTCCAAAGGCGAACCTTTCAATGCCTCCGTTCAGTTTAACGCTGATAAAAAATATGTTGAATTTCTGTTTGATCATCAACAGAGCCTTCAACAATCCCCATCATCGGAAATTCCAAAAACATTCAGAGGTAAGGAATTAAATGATGAACAATATAATCAATTTAAAGCCGGGCAAACCATCTATCTTGATGGACTATTGGATAAAAAGGATCAACCCTACCAAGGGTATATCACCCTTAATCAGGAAACCGGAAAAATCGATTTCTCATTTAGCAATCCCAACCAACTAAAGGAACAGGCAAAACCTACAGAAGAGCACAAAACACAAACAGCAGTTAATTCAGAAGGTAAAACCAATGAAGCCACTAAAAATGTAAAGGAATCATTACATAAAGGCCAGCAATCTCCTAAAGACCATATTCAGCAGGCAAAGCATGACAAACCTAAAGGACGCACAAAAGGACGCAGTATATAATAATACTGACCAATCAATATTAAATTAATATGAAAGTAGTATTAGCAGAAAAACCGAGTGTTGCCAGAGAAATTGCTATGGTTTTGGGAGCAACAGAAAGGAAAGATGGATATATAACGGGTAATGGCTATGCCGTTACCTGGGCTTTTGGTCATTTAATCGTCTTGGGAATGCCGGAAGATTATGGAATTTCAACTTTTAACAAACAAGCTTTACCGATTATACCTGCCCCTTTTAAATTAGTAATCAGAAAAGTAAAAAAAGGTAAACGATTGGAAACTGAAACAGGGGCATTCAAACAATTGAAAACAATCGAAAAATTGTTTGCTGCATGCGAGAGCATTATCGTAGCTACGGATGCCGGAAGAGAAGGTGAACTGATTTTTAGATACATCTATGAATATTTAAACTGTAAAAAACCATTTGAAAGATTATGGATCAGTTCTTTAACTGAAAAAGCTATTAAGCAAGGTTTTCAAAACTTAAAACCGGGATATCAATATGATGAATTGTTCCAATCTGCTCAATGTCGTAGCAGAGCTGATTGGTTATTAGGTATCAATACCACACAGGCATTAACTATAGCAGCAGATGATGGTGTGTATTCACTAGGAAGAGTTCAGACTCCGACATTGGCTTTAATCTGCCAGCGTTATCAGGAAAACAGAGACTTTACCAGTCAGCAATACTGGCAAATCGAACTGATGCATCAAAAAGATTTTATTGAATTCAAAAGTCTTGGACAACTAAGATTCACAGAAAAAAAACAAGCGGAAGACCTTGTAAAATCGTTTGAAAGAAACCGAACTACAGCAACGGTCAATTCAATTCATTCAGAAACTGTAACAGAATACGCTCCTCTTCTATTTGATTTGACAAGCTTGCAAAAGGAGGCCAACAAGAAACTGAACTTTAGCGCCGAGGAAACCCTGAATATAGCGCAAAGCCTCTATGAAAAAAAATTCATCACCTATCCACGGACAGGCAGTCAGTACATTCCGGAAGATGTATGGCCGGAAATCCCAGCCCTCCTTAGAATTTTACAGCAAAAAGAACTTTATAAAAAGGCGGCAAGCATAATTCCTTGGGGAAACTTCAATAAAAAAATCGTGAATAATGGTGAAGTTACTGATCATCACGGATTACTCCCTACTGAAAAAATTCCTTCAGTGCTTACTGCAAAAGAAAATGCCATATATGATCTAATTGCTTTCCGGTTGCTTGAGGTTGTTTCCCAGCCTTGTATTAAAGAAATCACAACGATCCGGTTACAGATGCTTCACTACGATTTTTTTGCAAAAGGAGCTAAGATATTACAAATGGGATGGCGAGCTATCCATGGTATTTTTTCAAATATCTCCGAAATGGTTCAGGAGTTTCCAGAATTAAGAGAAGGAGTAGAATTAAAAATTAAAACGATTAGTATTCTTGAAAAGAAAACCTCTGCCCCAAGTCTTTATACAGAAGGAAGCTTACTGTCTGTTATGGAAAACGCAGGAAAAAAAATTGAAAAAGAAGACGAACGAAACATCTTAAAAAATATAGGAATCGGCACTCCGTCAACGCGGGCATCCATTATCGAGACCTTAGTTCACAGAGAGTATATCAAAAGAGAAAAAAAATTACTTATTCCCACAACCATAGGCTTACAAGTATATGATCTGGTAAAAGATAAAAAAATAGCTAATGTTTCTTTGACTGCCGAATGGGAACTGGCTATGCAGGATATAGAGAGCAATACATTGAGTGCAGCAGAATTTCAAAAACACATTGAAAACTATACACAATCTGTCACGAAAGAATTACTGCAAATTCACATTGAAAAACCTCATCTGCCCGACCTTCTCTGTCCTCAATGCAAAATTCAGTATTTGATGATTCGAGAAAACATCGTACAATGTCCTGACCAACTTTGCAATTGGCTACAGCTACGAAATATTTGTGGCATTCACATTTCAGTAACAGACATCGAAAACCTAATCAATAAGGGGAAGACATCATTACTTAAGGGGATGAAAAGTAAATCTGGAAAAAGTTTTAATGCTTATATAATATGTAAGGACAAAGGTGAATGCTTATTTGAATTCGAAAGAAACGAGAAATAAGTTGAAATGATTTTCTATGCTATCGTATGATAAAACAAACATAATTTATAAAGCTCATAGATGCTGTAAATAGGAAAACACCATCATTTGTTTTAAATTTGTACCCGATTCTCATGTTTAATTTGAGTTTTCATGGTTATTAGTTTTTATCCCCGTACATCGGGGATTTTTAATTTATAATTTATTCCTTTGGTATTAAATGCTGCAACGCTGGATTAGCCTTAATACGTTTCATTTCATGATCAACAACCTGAACAATATCCTTCTTAATCCGCAGGTAGTTTTCTTCAACTTCCTGCTTCATAATGTCCTCTCCATTCTCATTAATAAAAGATAAAATTTCCGGTATCTTATGATAATTTTTTGTTTCTGCTAAAACGCTTTCATTATCAACGATAATTTCAGCATGAAACATTTTCTGTTCAATCCGTTCATCAAAATTATCAGATACCGCTCCTACAAAGATTCCTTGACTTAATGTTGATATTTTAGAAGCTGGTATTAGACTGTCCAGTTGAGTAGATATAGAAGTGGATTTATCATTTCTGTTAATGGTCATGCTTTGTCTCTTTTGTAAAACCTTTCCAAAACGTTCTGAAAGGCTTTTTGCGGTCTCGCCTACTACCTGTCCACTAAAAATATTACCCACGGTGTTCTGAATCACCTTACTTTCTTTATCACCATAATCTCTTGTCAGCTGAGAGAAATCCTGAAACCCCAAACATACCGCTACTTTATTACTTCTTGCCGTTGCAATCAGATTATCCAATCCTCTGAAATAAATGGTCGGAAGTTCATCAATAATCACAGAACTTTTCAGCTTTCCTTTTTTATTAATCAACTTTACGATACGGGAATTATATAATCCCAATGCAGCCGAATAAATATTTTGTCTGTCGGGATTATTTCCCACACATAAAATCTTAGGTTCTTTTGGATTATTAATATCCAATGAAAAGTCATCACCGGTCATCACCCAATACAGTTGTGGAGAAATCATTCTGGATAAAGGAATTTTAGCTGATGCAATTTGTCCCTGTAATTGATCCTGTGCTCCACCCTGCCAGGCATCCATAAAAGGAGAAAGGTAATTTTCAAGATCAGGATAAGAAGTTAAAATAGTAAAAACATCGGAATACTTTTTATTCAGCAGTTCAATGGCATGAGGAAAAGTACAGTATTTACCATCTTCATAAATTTTTAAAAACCAAATTATTGCGGCTAATAGAATAATTGGTGACTCTACAAAAAAGTCTCCTTGTTTCTGTATCCAACTGCGGTTTAGGTTCAGCATTATAGTGTATGCGGCTTCATAAGCATCAGATATATCTGTCATGAAATTAGGATCTAAGGGATTACAACGATGACTTTGCTTCGGATCATCAAAATTAATTACGTAAAACTTTGGTTTAACCTTATACTTATCGTAATGTTTTAATAAGTGATTATAAGCAATAGTCGAAAGATCATCAAACTTAAAATCATAGATGTACATGGAAAAGCCTTTCTCAATCTGCTGCTTAATAAAATTGTTAACAATGGCGTAGGATTTTCCCGATCCCGGTGTTCCTAAAACAATAGTGGCTCTGAAAGGATTAACAATATTGATCCATCCCTGATTCCATTTTCCGTTGTAATAAAACTTAGTGGGTAAATTAACGGAGTATTCATTTTCCATTAACTTCGTTTCCTGCATAAAGCTTTCATTCTCATTATTGAACACATCTTCCATTAAGTTATTGGTCAATAGTCTGTGCATCCATAATCCGCCCACCATGAGAAAAATGTATCCGCCAGAAATTGAAATGAAGTAAAGAACTGTCCCTAGAAACAAATTTAGCTTCAATAAAGGAAAATTGAAAAAATACAACAGAAAACCAATGATTAATACTTTAGTAATTTTTGCCCATGTAATTTTCTCATCTTTCACTCCTTTGGTTCCAAGACAGCTTAAAACCAATAATACTAAGGCAAAAACTTTGGTATAGATTGGGTAAGAAAACAATCCTGTAGTCTTTTGAAAATTAGTCAGTATTGTATTGACAATTTCCAATGTCCAACCTTGTTCTACAAAAGCGTGATAACAGTACCAGTATAGATGCATAAGTACAATTACAATGCTTACAGCTCTCATAAATCCCATGATTTTAGCAAGCCCCCTTAAGTCGTCTTCACCCTGCATATGATACAATTTTAAGTTCAGGAATGAATGTAGAAGTCATCAGTTCATGAAAATATCAAAGGCTGTTCTTGGCATCATTTGACTATTAATGACATCGTTTAAAACATAATTTAGACACTCTCTGATGACCTGCTCTTTATTGAAAATATTTACATTTGTCATTACAACAAATCAAGATGAATACGCTACAATCAAATTATAATAATCTACTTGACAGCATTGGTTCAACTATAGAAACGGCAAGGCAAAATGCTGTGCGAGCCATCAACAGTGAATTGGTGAAATCCAATTGGGAAATCGGCAGGCACATTGTGGAGTATGAACAACATGGTGAGGAACGAGCTGAATACGGAAGTAATTTATTAGCAGTACTTTCCAAAGATTTGAAACAGCGGTATGGCAAAGGATTTGGCAGGCGTAATATACTTGATATGCGCCGCTTTTATCTGGCTTATCCAAAATGGCAGGCAGTGCCTGCCAAATTAAGTTGGACCCACATCATCACATTGTTAGCTATTTCAGATGAAAATTCCAGAAAATTCTATGAAAAACAGGCAATAATTGAAAACTGGGGTTACAGAGAACTTGACCGTCAGATCAAGTCTTCGCTGTATGAACGCCTTGCCTTGAGTAAAGATAAAAAAGGAGTCCTGAAGCTTTCTGAACATGGGCATATTGTTACCGATGTAGAAGAGGCTGTAAAAGACCCTTATATTCTTGATTTTTTAAAGATTTCACAAGAAAATATGGTTACTGAAAAAGCATTGGAACAGAAAATTATTGATAATCTTCAATTGTTCCTTCTTGAATTAGGAAAAGGATTTACGTTTGTTGGCAGACAATACAAAATATCGTTAGGGAAAAGGCATTTTTATATTGATTTGGTATTTTATCACCGTATTCTAAAATGTTTTATTCTTATTGATTTAAAAATCAAGGAGGTCGAGCATCATGATATTGGTCAAATGAACCTTTACCTAAACTACTTCAAATCAGAAGAAAATGTAGTGGACGACAATGAACCTATAGGAATTATTCTTTCTGCAGAAAAAGATGAAGTCTTGGTAGAATATGCAACGGGTGGAATTTCTAATAAAATATTTGTTTCAAAATACCAGCTATACTTACCAGACAAAAAAGAATTGCAGCGAAAAGTACAGGCTCTAATAGCAAAAGAAGGATAGATTTATTTACCATTTTACCGTTTTCTTCTCTTTTTCCGCTTCATCATTTGTTGTGCAAAAATTTCGTTCTCGTGATCCTCTCCTTGTACCAATGGTAAAAGTCCAGGGAATGAATTTTCATTGCTATAGATGTCATTATTATTTTCACCACTCAAGAACCCAAATAAAGAATGGATTTCAGTAGAAAAGGACTTCTCTTTCAGAGCAGCTTGACATTCCTGCAGTTTTAAATCGGAAGTTTTTCTATGGTTTTGTTGATTCTTCCAAAGATCATTAAATACGTTGGCTGAATACTGTTTTCCGAGACTTGATCCATTCCAGACGGTTCTGAAATTATGGTCTATAAATGTAATGCCATATATTCTTCCCGTTTCATTTCTTCGTATCACAGTATTAATACCTTTGGATTTCATTTTCTCAATAAAAGCCCTTTCATTATTACTCGATTTCAAAGCATAATCAATAATAGCACTTATTTCAGATTTATTAGAGGAGTTTAGCACAAGTTCTTTACTTTTCAAAAAATGTGATTCCAAGGCGTTCAGTCCAGCCATTTTACCGATGATTGAAGCCTTAAAGGGATGCCCAATCTTTTGCTTATTTTTATCTAATGCAAAATAGACTAAACCTCGCTGTAGTTTTCCATGCAATTCACCCTCAATTTTTTCAGCATTAATATTAAAAAGTGAAAGCAAAGCGTTGTACTCTCCAAGCGTTTTAAATGAATAATAATCAGCGACATTTCGAATTACAGAAGCTATTTGATTTTTACTATTTCCTGCCCGGTAATCAACAGGACTAAAAATCAGCTTATTTTCAGATTCTTTTCGCTGTGTTGCTGATAGTAAATTATAACTTTTTTCCAGCTTTCTACATATCTCCATTGATCTTTTTTTCTCAAATTTATCTGAGATTTTTTTACCATATTCATCCACACCTACTGAAACTATGTGAATGTGGGTTCGGTCAATATCGGTATGTTTAAATACGATATAGGGTTGTTTTCCATAGCCCATTTCATTCATGTAATCTTCTGCCATCTTTACAAAATCAGTATCGCTTACTCTATCATTCGGATCTGGATTAAGTGATATGTGCAGTGTGTGTTTTTCTGTGTTTTTATTGGCCGCTAAATAAGGTTCAAAAGATTCAATCAGCTTTGGAATTGTATATTTATTGTCTGGAGTTTCAATCATATTATTGGTAAATAATATTTTTGCATTTCCCTGATCAACTTTAAGATGATTGTAAGCCAATGCACCATATAACTTGCTGCTTCGTCCAATTTTAGCGATCATTTTCTTTCAATTTTCTATGATGAATTGAGTTAAATTCATTTGCCAATTCAATGATTTTTCGACATAAAATAGTAAGTTCAACAGTTTGTTTTTCCAATCGATATAAAAATGCAGCGGCTTTTTTTTCGGTAAAATGAGTATATAATAATTTGACAACCTGATTATAATTAACGCCTACTGCTCTGAATTGAGAATAAAAGGATGTAAGTCTCATATAAAAATCAACAGATCCTTTGTCAATCTTTACCGTTTTAATCTCTTTGGAAAATAGTACAGAAGTAATAAATCGAGCTTTATTATCCATTCCCGAAGCTTCAAAAAGAGACAAAAATTTGTTATTTTCATCATCATTCAAACGAAAAACATAACGATGAATAGAGGGATCAAGCTTAGGTTTTCTTCCTCCTTTATTTCTATTGTTTTTTTCCTGACTATCCATTAGATTTCTATTTAACAGTTATAAACCTTGACTTTGGAGAGTGTTTTAAAGCTCCCGGCAGGGCAAGTTGTTTTGAGGCACAAAAAACAGTTATGAGGCACTCAAAACACAACTTGCCGTGTTCAGGTGAACACTATTAACATAGCAGATAAAACTGCTTAAGCAGTTTACATTACATTTTAGATTACCTGGCAAAAACCAGTGGGCTCTCCTATTTATCTATACTGCAATTTAGATCCTATTTGCTCCACTTCATAACTTCCATAGTTTCCAAATAGCGCCATAAACTACCGGATAATGCATACAGTAACCCATTGATCTCAAAAGGTATTTTATTTACGGTATTATTTAAAACAAGCGGTAAAAAAAGCAAGAAATAAAAATGTAAAGTTTTAAAAATGTAAAAGCATTTTTAAATATTTAAAAACAACAGTACCACTTACAAAACCTGAGTTCATACAGACAATTAACAATATTTCAAAGTATACAAATAAGTTTATAACAGGTAAAAAAACAGACCTACTAAGAAATAATAAACGTATAGAAACAAGCAATAAAGAAAATAACAATAAAATTTCACAAAATGGAAACAATAAAGAAAACATTGAAAATAAGTTTTTCTACACAAAAGGGAGGTGTTGGAAAATCAACTATCACAACCCTCCTGGCGAGTATGCTTCACTACCGTTTAGGGTATAATATACTGGTTATAGATTGTGATTTTCCACAATATAGTTTAAGTAATATGAGAGAGCGTGATAAAAAGACAATCATGGTGAATGATTATTACAAAAAGGTAGCAATGAAGCAGTTTCAACACCTTAACAAAAAAGCATATCCTATTATTAGAACAAAAGCAGATACAGCACTAGAATCCGCATCAGATTATTTACAACAAACGACTATTGTTCCTGATGTTATTTTTTTTGATCTTCCTGGAACTGCTAACACAAAGGGTGTCCTCAGTACATTAAAAGCTATGGACTTTATCTTTGCTCCTTTAACTGCTGACCGTCTGGTTGTAGAAAGCACTTTAGGCTTTACTAAAGCCTTTTTAGGATTACCACAAACAGAAAATGACAGTAGGCAGCAATCCATCTGGTTGTTCTGGAATCAGACTGATGGACGTGAAAAAACAGGATTATATGATATTTATGAAAAGGTAATTATAGAACTCCAGCTTAACATCATGAATACTAGGATTATGGACAGCAAAAAATTCCGTAAAGAATCTGATGATATGAATAACAGTATTTTCAGATCCAGCTTGTTACCGGCAGAATCACATCTTTTAAAAGCTACAAAAATGAATTTGTTTATTGAAGAGTTTTTACAAATCATACAATTATAAAAGGAGAATGATGGCTACAAATAAAGAAAGTACAGAGCATGAAAACCCTCATGTAGACGAAGATTATTTAATGCAGGTCATCAGTGGTGAAGAACCTGCAACGTTACAACCAACACATCAAAAAAAAGAACCACCTATTCAAAAATCTAAGGAAAAATCAAAAATTAATTCAACCAAAAAAGGAACCTATGAAGATACATTCTTGATCAATCGATTTCCTTCAGGTCGTAATGGCAAAGTGGTCTACATAAGACCTGAATACCATGAAAGACTGTTGAGAATTGTTCAGATTACAAGAGAAGACCGAACGACGCTTTACTCTTATATTGATAATATTCTGGAACAACATTTCTTGGATTATGGAAATGACATCACCGATTATTTTAACCAACATTTTAAACCAATACTGTAAATCATGGAAATTATCATTTTTATATGCTTAGTCATCATAATCCTGTTACTTCTACATGATAAAATTATTATTAAGCCAGCCTCGACCCCTTCAAAAGAGAATAAGAGAGCCCCATACAACACTCATAACATCATGGGAGAAACTAAAACAATTCCAAGTCACGAGCTGCCAACCTCTCTTATCGAAAAACAAAAAAAAGAATTGGAGATTGATCCATCTACTTTAGACATAGAATATGATGTCAACGAAAACAGCTATGTTCAAAATCTAAAGGAAGAACCAGAAAAAAATCTTAATAGCGAATCTGATTTTATTGAAGAGGAAGAAGAATGGAAAAAATATAGAATTATCGATAAGGACAATGGTTTTGCGCAAGGGGTTACCTTCGAAGAATTGAGTACTACAAAAATAATCTTACAACAGGAAGTTTGTGATACATCTGAAAAGGAAACAGCAGTAGCTATAGTTCAGAAAATATATGGGACCGATTTATACACCTTAATAGAGAACTCTATAGAAAATGCTTCCCATAAAATAGCCGAACTTTTAGAGAAAAGTTTTGATGATGAATATGAAAACAGTACTCCTTTTTTGCGGAATGATAATATTAGGGAATTTGACATTGAAAAGTTCATTTGATAACAAATAGTAAAAAGCAAAAAATTAACGCTCTATAACTCTAATTATGATATTTTAAGAACAGTTAGGCATTCTTATTGTTTCTAAGAGAAACAATTCTCATGTTTAATTGAGTTTTCATGGTTATTAGTTTTACCTAGCTTCGGCTAGGTTTTTTTATGATGTTTATTTAGTATTAGTTATTTGTTCTTCTTTCCTCTTTAAAGAATGAATTTTGCTGTAGAACATTTTCGTCATTAAAATGAAGAACGTCATAAATATTTAACCTCCCGCTCCAACTTCTAAAATTCCCCCCTATTGTTAACTTCTCTCCCATAGATGTCCAAACGATGTCTAAATCATTTTTTTCTAAGGCTTCAAGCAAATCTTTCTTTCTAACTAAAAGCGATGAAATGGTGGATGTTGTAGTATTTGGATCAAAACAAATTACCTCATCACTATCATTCACATAAACTCCCTCCTTAGATGAATATTTAAGTTTAAGAATATCGAACAAAAAAGAAGTTGGTCGATGAAATGAAAGTGGTTGCGTTTTAGATGCATCAAATTCCTCTTCCCAATTATAGAAGATAGTTGTTTTTGCTAAAGAACCAATTTTATCATAAGGTGCTTCCCTATCATTTAATTCTGTCCAAGTCTCACCATGATAGTAAGGTATAGAGAATGTCTGCTCTGCGATAGACCAATAATATTCTCTACTGAAAATCTCGTATCGACTCGATACTTCAGGAATACCACTTCCTGCTAATTCTCTATTTTGCAAATAATCCAATAACTGTTGTTTTTCAGATTTTTCTATAATATAACTGCTTAGCATAAAAAATAATCTTTTTCTTTCACTGTCATATTCTTCTTCTCCTCGTTCAGAAGGTTCAGTCCAATCTGGATAAGATTCTAAAACAAACCATTCAACATCATTTTCATCAGTAACTTGTACAATATCTTTTAAACTTGGAAGATCTGTTCTATCAAAAATCCATTCATCCAAAGTTTGATTATCAGTATAACTATAATTAACCGGATTCCACCAAAAAACCTTTTGTTTATCATCCGGATTATCTTTCATTATTATTGTTGGATCTATATCGCGAACATAAGGACTCCATGGCCCTTCATAGTTAATAGGTTCAGCATCTGTCGAATAATAATTTTCATAAAGATCATAATGATCTGAAACGATAGCCAAAATTTCATAAAATGCAATCCATTGATATTTCTTTCCAATACGTTCTGTACGGTGATCATGTCTCCCTGAAGAATCAATATCATTATCAAAATATCCGTGCTTGTTAACATCATACCCATATTTTTCAAAAATCCATTGTACAGCCAAATTGCTCCAATCATTTTCATCAACTCTCCATCTACTTAAGCCGCTTTGGAAAACATATCTTCCAAAGTCACCGTATCCTCCTGTTGATCTGCCATACTCTGTTATCATTGATTTAAGAATTTGATTTTGGCTTCGATGATGCTGTTTATATCCCGTGTCATCATATTCAAATTTATATTGATCAATCTCTTCATTTGTTGGAAAAATTTCTGGTAAGACACTCTTATACGGAGGTCTTACTTTTGCAATATCAAAATCAAAATCATTTCCATTATATAACGCAAATTCTATAACTCCTCTTGCATAATCTCGCAAAAGAATGTCAGGGATTATATTTTCTTTAGAAAAAATATTTTCATAAACACGTTCCCCTAAATCTTTAAGCTGTTCTTTTTGAATTGTTCTTAAGGCACAACCATATGCTACAGCATATATTCTCTGTAAAATATAAGGATCATTAACATCACCAAATTTATTGATTACATTTATTAAAACAGGGATTCTATTTTCCAACAAACATACTAATGCTTTTGTTGCAGAATCCCTCAGAACTCTGTTTGAGCTTCCTAATAACCAAATTATTGTTTGACTTAACAGTAGAATAGATTCATCAGAAACAAAGTCCTTCGGATACTCGTTCCACGACCAATTAATTAGCCTCTTTATCTGCGGTTGTTTCATGTAATAATCTTCAAAATGCTCATTAGTGAAACGTATCCACCAAGAATCTCTATCCGCCATACTCAGCTTTGAGAGCTTATGATGAAGAAAGTCACTGTTAAAATGATTTTTAGGATTTGCACAAACTTGTAATATCGTAGAAAAAAATTGATTATAATGAATAACCCCGTTTTTAACAGTTTCATTAATGTAATCCTCCGTCGTTTTACTTATTGTATCAGCTCTTCTCCATATTATACTTTGTAATAAAGAATCAGCTACTGAACTAAATTTTTTAACTTGCCTAGGAACTAAATCATATAATTCTCGTCCGATAACTTCAGGTAGCTGTATAGATAACGCTTCAATAATCCCTTTTCTATCGTCTGCAGAATATTCATCTTTTACGAGTTCAAATAGTTTTTTTGGAGCAAACTTAATTCCTAACTTTTCTCCTATTTTTTTTAAGCCTTTAACTGAATTAGAATCTTCGATAAAGGACGATTGGGGATTTTTTCTATTTAAATACTTTTCAATATAGTACTTTGCTATCAAATGATCGCTGAATCTTTCATAAGAAATATAGACACAATCAAAATGTTCTGAATTTTGATAGAAAACGTTTTCTGTTAAAACTCCTTCAGAAATAATATCCTGAAAAAATTGCGATTTATCCTGAACAGCATTGCACTCTTTTGCCTGTGTAACAAAATTAAAAGCATGGTCAAGACGCAAGAAAGAATTATTGGTTTCCATAATTTCTTCTGCAATTTTTTGAACCACTTTTTGAACCACATTTAATTTTACAGGTATATTATGTTTATCCGATATTTTCTCATTTACTGCATCTAAAAAAAAGGCCAAAATTTCACTGATTCCTTCATACCCATCAGGAATTTCCTGCAATCCTTTTTTCCGTAATCCTTCACAAAACAGTCTTAGAAATAACGGGTTAGAAAATTCAGGATGAAGAAGGGGTATGCTTGGTTCTTTGATATTATAATTCCTAAAATATATTTTTGTTGCATCATACTCGTGATTAGCAAAACCGTAATGCTCTAAACGTAAAGCAATATTTTCCTGATATATCGTTTTAGAAACAAGTAATCTTTCATATGATTTCCGAACACTGAGAACAACACCCAGATTTGGAAACCTTGAAAAACTATCTAAAAAATTTAATAGATTATTTTTCCAGACAGTCTTACCAAATCCTTCATTAATTGCGTCAATAAATACAATAAGCCTTGAATCAGTACTTTCAGCTTTTGCATTTAAAGCACCTAAAAATTCGTTTATGCTACCAGATAAATCCAGCAGCTTCTTAATCTGAGACCAGGGATCTTCCTCAGTTGAAAAAAGTTGTCCAAGTAACAAAATAGAATATTGCTCCCTTTTTTCTCTATTCTTAGCAATGTCTGCAAGAAGATGAGATTTCCCTACTCCTGCCTCTCCTGATAAAATTAATTTAGGTGTATTTGATAAAAAAACAGTAGGACTATTTAAAAAACTGTAAAATTCATCAATAGCTGAAAGTAAATTGTTACAATCTCTAATTTCACTATGATAGGTGTTCGTATGTGAAGTGTATTGATTCTTTACTTTCCTTTTTTCTTTGGCATTGTAATCAGATTCATAAAAGTTCCTAATTAAATCTTTTACAAATTCTTCACATATACTAAGACTTTCTGTTATTTCATCATGATTAATACAAGTAATTTCGTCAAAATCAATAGCATCAACTTGACGTATTATATTCAATCCAGTGGATTGAATTTTTTCAGACAACTCTAATGCAGTCACATCAACTTTCAACGAAGAAATTTTGTTTAATTTTTTTATAAAATCATGGTAGTAAACATCAAACTGTTCTTTGAAAAAGGTATCTCTTGCAAGCCCATCAAATATTTTTGCAATAGGTAAATCAACATTATTGTCAGGTGTGTACCTCTTTTCAAGATTTAATATACTGTGATTGAGCTTTTCCTTAAACCATGAGTCTGAAAATTCATCTTTTTGAAACCAAAATTTTATTTTACCCTCATTCACCGGTTTCGCTAAACTGTCAAAAATTTCAGAATTGCCCCAATAGATAAATTCGACAGATTTACCCAAAGAGTTTGCGTGATCTGTCCATTCTTGTACATAATCATTCCATCGATCCATGAACCACTTTTGTTCTTCTAATCTTGGATCTTGCCTATCTAAAGGTATACAAATATAATATCTTGTAAGGTTAGGGTGCTTTTCTATAGCCTTTTTAAATGATTTTGTCAATTGTTTCCACTGACTATCAGCCATCGATGAAAAATACTTTGCCTGCCAAC
Source organism: Chryseobacterium taiwanense (assembly GCF_000813825.1). Taxonomy (GTDB): domain Bacteria; phylum Bacteroidota; class Bacteroidia; order Flavobacteriales; family Weeksellaceae; genus Chryseobacterium; species Chryseobacterium taiwanense. Next base: position 80,611 of record NZ_JWTA01000019.1, on the reverse strand, counting down.
CATATTCATCCCCATTATCTAAAATACAATATGATTCTACACCTCCATCTGGAGCTGCAACTCTAATGAATTTTTTTCGATTTTGAATTTCTTCTGTTCGTGCTAATTGGCAAACCAATTCTTCGAAACCATTTTTTATATCCCCATTAAAAGGTCTTAAGTTAAGCCATTCAGTATTCATCAGTGATATTTTAATTTAACTCTCTTAATAGAGATTTTTATGTAAAAATATTAAAAAATACAATCTTAAAAAATTAAATATTTCGCTATAACAATATTCCATTGATTGCCAAACAAAGGCTACCAAAGTCATATCCTAATTTCTCATAAGCTTACAATGATCTTTGTTTCCATAGCCCACAGACAGTGGGTAATCGTAACAATTTAATCTGTATACATTATGGAAAAACAAAGAAAAAAGATGTTGATTTCAGCATTGGTTTTTATCATTACCATCCCAATAGCTGCCCAAGGAAACGGTTCTGCAGGAATCACTGAAGCAACGCAGATGGTTACTTCGTATTTTGATCCTGCAACGAAACTGATCTACGCCATTGGTGCGGTGGTCGGCTTGATTGGCGGGGTCAAGGTTTACAACAAATTCAGCAGTGGCGATCCTGATACCAGTAAAACTGCTGCCAGTTGGTTTGGAGCTTGTATCTTTTTAATTGTTGCAGCTACCATCCTACGTTCATTCTTCCTTTAAAATCATTGATGATGAATACCTATCATATCAACAAGGGAATCGGAAGAACGGTTGAGTTCAAAGGATTGAAAGCACAGTACCTGTTCATTTTTGCAGGAGGATTATTGGGAATACTCGTATTCATCATGATCATGTATATGGCTGGTGTCAATACCTATTTCTGCTTACTTCTTGGAGGAACTACTTCTGGTCTTCTCATTTGGAAGACCTTTTCTCTTAACAGAAAGTATGGAGAACATGGATTAATGAAATTGGGAGCAAAAAAGAAGCATCCAAAGTACATCATCAGCCGAAAATCCATTTTCAGGTATATCAAGGTACACTCTAAAAAAACTGTAGCATGAGAAATCAATCCAAAGCGGCAACGCTGGAAAGTAGATTTCCACTGCTGGCTGTCGAAGAGAACTGCATTATTTCAAAAGATGCTGATGTTACGGTTTGTTTCAAAGTAGGGCTTCCCGAATTATTTACTGTCGCATCAGCTGAGTATGAAGCTATCCATTCGGCTTGGTTCAAAGCCATAAAGACTTTACCTGATTACAGTATTGTTCATAAACAGGACTGGTTTATCAAAGAGAATTACTGCCCTGATTTATCCAATGACGGTCAAAGCTTTTTATCAAAGTCTTTTAATAGACACTTTAATGAAAGACCTTTCTTGAATCATTACTGCTACCTCTTTATTACGAAGACTAGTAAGGAAAGAATGAGGATGCAGAGTAATTTCTCATCGCTTTGCAAAGGAGTCTTGATTCCAAAAGAAATCAGGGATAAGGAAATGATGAGTCGATTTATGGAAGCAGTTGATCAGTTTGAAAGAATCATGAACGACAGCGGATCTATTTTCTTAGAAAAGATGACCACCGATGAAATTACAGGAACTGAAAAACAATCAGGTCTTCTTGAACAATATCTGACCTTATCCAGAGAAATCAATCCTTCTCTTCAGGATTTGAATCTAGGAGCAGAAGAAATGCGTATCGGTAACAACCGTATCACTATGCACACCTTGTCAGATACCGACGATCTTCCAGGAGCAGTCTCCTCCCATAGTCGATATGAGAAACTGAGTACCGACCGAAGTGACTGCCTGCTTTCATTTGCTTCTCCGGTAGGACTTTTGCTCAATTGTAATCATATCTACAATCAGTATTTGTTTATTGATAACAGTGATGACAATCTGAACAAGTTTGAAAAATCCACCAGAAATATGCATTCATTGGCAAGATACAGCAGAGCCAATCAGATCAATAAGGAATGGATTGAGAAATACCTCAACGAAGCTCATTCTTTTGGATTGCAATCCATCCGTGCTCATTTTAATGTGATGTCATGGTCTGACAATCCCCATGAATTGAAGCAACTTAAGAATGACACAGGAAGTGCTTTGGCACTCATGGAATGTAAGCCACGACACAATACAACAGATACAGCAACATTGTACTGGGCTGGTATTCCTGGAAATGCCGGAGACTTTCCAAGTGAGGAAAGCTTTTATACGTTTATTGAACCAGCATTGTGTTTTTTCACTGAGGAAACCAATTATCAGAATTCACCCTCTCCATTTGGGATCAAAATGGCAGATAGACTGACGGGAAAACCTATTCACCTGGATATTTCAGATCTTCCAATGAAACAGGGAATCATTACCAACCGAAACAAGTTCATTTTGGGACCTTCGGGAAGTGGGAAGTCATTCTTTACTAACCATATGGTGAGGCAATATTATGAACAGGGAGCCCATGTTCTGTTAGTTGATACCGGAAATTCTTACCAGGGTTTATGTGAACTGATCAAAGGGAAAACAAAGGGTGAAGATGGTGTGTATTTTACCTATACAGAAGATAATCCGATAGCTTTTAATCCATTTTACACAGATGACGGAATCTTTGACATTGAGAAAAGAGAAAGTATAAAAACGTTAATTCTTACACTGTGGAAAAGAGATGATGAACCGCCAACCCGCTCCGAAGAAGTGGCATTATCCAATGCAGTTAGCGGATATATCGAGAAGATCAAAAACCATGATCAGCATCCCTCTTTTAATAGATTTTATGAATATGTCAAAGAAGATTATCAGAAAGTGCTGGAGGAAAAAAAGGTCAGGGAAAAGGATTTTGACATTGCTAATTTTCTGAATGTTTTAGAACCGTATTACAAAGGCGGAGAATATGATTATTTACTGAATTCAGAAAAGCAGTTAGATCTTTTATCAAAGCGATTCATTGTTTTTGAGATTGATGCCATTAAAGATCATAAAATCCTGTTTCCTATTGTAACCATAATCATTATGGAGGTCTTCATTAATAAAATGCGAAGACTAAAGGGAATTCGAAAGCTTATCCTGATCGAAGAGGCCTGGAAGGCAATTGCTAAAGAAGGAATGGCTGAGTATATCAAATATCTCTTCAAGACCGTCAGAAAATTCTTTGGAGAAGCCATAGTGGTTACACAGGAGGTGGATGACATTATTCAGTCTCCTATCGTTAAGGAAAGCATCATCAACAATTCAGACTGTAAGATTCTTTTGGATCAGCGGAAATACATGAACAAGTTTGATGACATTCAGGCAATGCTGGGTCTTACAGACAAAGAAAAAGCGCAGGTTCTTTCAATCAATATGAATAATGATCCGAAAAGACTTTATAAGGAGGTATGGATCGGATTAGGAGGAACGCACTCTGCAGTATATGCTACGGAAGTTTCCACAGAGGAATATCTGGCCTATACCACAGAAGAAACAGAAAAAATGGAAGTCATGCATCTCGCTTCTGAACTTGACGGCAATGTAGAGCATGCTATCAAAAGGATTTCCCTTAGGAGAATCAAATCGAACACAAAAGAAACTTAAATCATTTAAAATTTTATACCAATGAAAAATCTAATCATTACAAGCGTTATGGTTATTGTATTAGCTATAACATCATTTGCAAAAGCACAATTTGTGGTTACGGACCCGGCTAATCTGGCTTCAGGAATACTCAACTCTGCGAATGAAATCGTACAGACCTCATCTACAGTATCGAATGTAGTTAAGAATTTCAATGAAGTTAAAAAGGTGTATGAGCAGGGTAAGGAATATTATGACCAATTAAAAGCAGTTAATAATCTGGTGAAAGATGCCCGCAAAGTTCAGCAGACTGTTTTACTGGTGGGTGACGTTTCCGAAATGTATGTCAATAATTTCGGAAAGATGCTAAATGATCCCAATTTCAATACGCAGGAATTAACAGCAATAGCCAATGGTTATTCAACACTATTGAACGAAAGCACTGAACTGCTTAAAGAACTAAAGCAGATTGTCACTTCTACCAATCTATCACTCAATGATAAGGAAAGAATGGAAATCATTGACAGAGTATATAAAGAGGTGAAAGATTATCACAATCTGGTAAGATATTACACCAATAAGAATATCTCTGTGAGTTATCTGAGAGCCAAAAAGCAGAACAATACGCAGAGAGTTCTCAACCTGTATGGTACCGTTAATCAAAAATACTGGTAAGATGGAACCTACTAATTTACATGAGGTACTTCGTTCCGTGTATGAAGAGATGATGCCGATGTGTTCTGACATGGCAGCAGTTGCAAAAGGTGTTGCTGGATTGGGTGCATTATTCTATGTAGCCGTAAAGGTTTGGCAGGCATTAAGTCGTGCCGAACCTATCGATCTCTTTCCTATGCTGAGACCTTTTGCCATTGGTATCTGCATTATGTTCTTTTCAACAATTGTCTTGGGCAGTATCAACGGAGTATTAAGTCCGGTCGTTCAAGGTAGCCACTCGATGCTGGAGGGTCAGGTATTAGACCTTAATGAACTCCTGCAAAAAAAAGATCTGCTGGAAAGAGAAGCTATGCTTCGAAATCCTGAAATGGCTTATCTCATTTCTGATGAAGAATTTGACAAAAAATTGGAAGAACTGGGATGGTCACCTTCTGATTTGGTAACGATGTCGGGAATGTATATTGAAAGGGAAATGTTTGCCATTAAAAAAGATATCAGAGACGGTTTCAGAGAGTTTCTGGAAATACTCTTTCAGGCAGCGGCTTTGGTTATCGATACAATCAGAACTTTCTTTCTCATTGTACTTTCGATCCTTGGTCCCATCGCATTTGCCATATCGGTCTGGGATGGCTTCCAATCAACACTTACCCAATGGCTGACCAGATACATCAGTGTATATTTATGGCTTCCTGTTGCTGATATGTTCAGTGCTATCCTGGCAAAGATTCAATCTCTCATTATCGAAAGGGACATCGAAATGCTGGCAGATCCCAACTTTATTCCTGATACTTCCAATACGGTGTACATTATCTATATGATCATTGGAATCATTGGCTATTTCACTGTGCCTACCGTTACAGGCTGGATCATTCAGGCGGGCGGAGCGGGAAACTTTATGCGTAATGTTACGCAGATGGCACAAAAGTCAGGAAATGTTGCTGGTGCTACTGCGGGTGCAGCGGCAGGTAATATATCAGGACAACTCCTTAAATAATCAAAAAACAAAAAAATGGAATTTAAAACCTTAAGAAATATAGAGAACAGTTTTAAGCAAATCAGATTGTTCACTTTTGTTTTTGCAATCCTTTGTTTTGGAGTTGTAGGCATTGTTGTGTATAAATCTTACAGTTTTGCAGAAGAACAAAGACAAAAGATCTATGTCCTTGACAATGGTAAATCATTGATGGTTGCCTTATCCCAGGATATGTCTATCAACAGACCTGTAGAAGCCAGAGAACATGTAAGGCGTTTTCACGAACTCTTCTTTACAGTGGCTCCTGATAAAAATGCTATTGAGAGCAATGTGAAAAGAGCTTTTAATATGGCTGACCAATCTGCATTCAATTACTATAAGGATCTCTCTGAGAAAGGGTATTACAACAGGATTATCAGCGGAAATATTCAACAGCGAATTGAAATTGACAGTGTGGTTGCCGATTTTAACAACTACCCCTATGCTGTAAAGACGTATGGAAAGCAATTCATTATACGCTCAAGTAATTTAACGATACGAAATCTTGTTACAAACTGTCAACTGGTCAATTCTGTCAGATCAGACAGCAACCCTCAGGGGTTTACGATTGAAAAATTCAATGTCATTGAGAACAAAGATGTTGAAACTGTTAACCGATAAAAACAGTCATATGAAAAAATTTAGAATAAGAATCGAGGAATATGTTGAAAAAGCAGAACAGAAATGGAAGTCCTTACCTAGCAAACAACAGCGCTCGTTAACCAAGGTATTTTTCATTCTTTATGCCATACTAATGCTTTTAACTGTATTTCAACTATGGTCAAATAGTTCGACTCGTAGTAATGGGCTTTCAGTTGGACATATCAATAACATTCCAAAGGATATAAAGATGCAACATCAGCCGATTGAAAACCCAGCAAATAATTCACCTTATAAAACATCACCATGAAAGATAAAGGTACTATTAAAATCACTGAAGGAAGTAGCCATTCCTCAGACGAAAATAATCCTTTGGATTGTAAGCCAAGGTGGGAAAAATTTAAAAAGCCGATCATTTACTTTTTGATGTTCATCGCTTGTATGGGATGCCTTTATTTGATTTTTAAACCTAAAGATGGTAAAAAAGCAATTGAAGACGCAGGTTTAAATGCTGAAGTGCCACAAGCTGCTGATGACAAATTACAAGCTGATAAGCAGAAGGCATATGAGCTAGAGTTACTGGAGCAGAAAAATGAAGAAAAAAGAAATGCAATGACAAGCCTGTCAGATTATTGGAATGAATCAAACGGCTCGAATCAGCTGACTACTCTATCTCCAGAATCTTATAACAATGCTCAAGCAGATCAGAATGCTTTGAACAGCTACCGCAATGCACAACAAACATTGGGTTCATTTTACAGCAGAGATGAGCATGAGGTTATCCAATTAAAAAAGGAAATTAACAGGCTTAAGAATGAAATTTCACAAAAGGATGCAGTTCCGAGTACGGGAGGAATTAATGATCAGTTAGAATTGATGGAAAAGTCTTATCAGATGGCTGCAAAATATCTACCTGCACCCAAACAACAGGAAGAACCTGAGCCAAAGAAAACTTCTGAGGCAGCGCCTGAAGAAAACAAAATCAAAATAACGGCAGTACATCTTCAAAAACGCAACGTCGTATCCAGCTTGTATCGAGAACCTTCAGACAGTACTTTTTTAGCATCCATCAATCATAACCGATTTTCGGGGTTACAGAATGAACAGGAAATTACTGTATCGCAAAATCACAGCAGTATCCATGCAGTAATACATGAAACCATGACATTGGTAAATGAAAGTATTGTGCCCTTAAGGTTAACACAAGGTTTGCTCCTTGGAAAGATAACCATTCCTTCAGGTACGGTGTTAAAAGCAGCAGGAAAGCTTCAGGGAGGAAGACTGTTATTAAAAATTTCAAGCATTGAATATAAAGGAACCATTACCCCTGTCGACATTAATATTCATGATAACGACGGGCAGTTGGGGCTTTATATTCCCTATTCTTCAGAACAGACCGCTATCAAGGATATAGCATCCAACATGAGCCAGAATTCCGGCACCAATATTATGATGACCCAATCGGCAGGACAACAGGTTGCTGCCGATCTCACCAGAGGTCTGGTTCAGGGAATTTCGGGATACTTTCAAAAGAAGGTAAGACAGCCTAAAGTCACTGTTAAAGCAGGGCATCAGGTACTTTTAGTTTCAAAAAATAATTAACCTTTAAATTAAAATTAATGAAAATACGATGTAATATATTTTTCTCAGTTTTGTTAGTACTCTTCGGTATCTGCAGATTAGCAGCTCAAGAAAATTCAGGTTTCGCATCGCTTTCTCAGGCCAAACTGGAACCTTACAAGATGGAAGTTACGTACAATAAAACCACGCATTTATTATTTCCATCCCCGATACGATACGTGGATTTAGGAAGCGAAAATTTGATTGCCAATAAAGCGGAAGATGTAGCGAATGTTCTCAGAATAAAATCCTCAGTAAGGGATTTCGAGGAAGAAACAAACTTTTCGGTTATTACTCAGGATGGTAAGTTTTACAATTTTGATGTTTTTTACAGTTCTTATCCAGACACTCTTAATTATGACCTTCTGAAATTACAGCGAAATCAGGAAAAAGAATACTCAACAGATGTTCTGTTTGAAGAACTTAAAGGAGAATCTTCATCATTGACCGAGCTTTTGATAAGAACTTTGTACCAGCTTCCTAAAAGAACAGTAAAGCATATTGGTTCAAAAAGTTTTGGAATTCAGTTTCTGTTAAAATCTCTCTATGTCCACGAAGGAAAGTTTTATTTTATTTTTCAAATTAAAAACAAGAGCAGTATTTCCTTTGACGTTGATTTTGTGACTTTCAAAATTACCGACAAAAAGAATCTAAAACGGACAGCCGTTCAGGATAAAGTATTATCCCCTCTCCGGACTTATTCTCCTAACCCTACCGTGAACTACCAATCCGATGGTGAATTCCTTTATCTCATAGATCAGTTTACGCTTTTAGAAGATCAGGTACTAGAGATTGACATAACAGAAAAGGCAGGAGGCAGACATCAAAAAATCAAGATCAACAATTCTGATTTGATTGCGGCAAAGGTTGTCAAGGACTTGAAGTTAAGACTTAAATAACCTAGTAAAAGTAATACGATAAAATTTCAACAGCATCATTTATTAACATGAAGATTGTATCTTTTTGCATACAATCTTCATATTTGATTTAAAACGATTACTTAACTTTATATGAATCCCAAAGATCAGTATTATCTTTCACTTCTTTCATTTGACTCATAAATATTTCTGATCCATTACATCTTAAATTAATCATTCCAAAAAGAATTTTTTCTTTTTTTATATCAGTTGAACGTGCCAATTCAGTAGAATATACTAATGGTCTCTTACTTTTAGAATACTTTCCTGCACATCCGATCGCATCTGCTCTTGGATGGCTGTGACCTTCATTGTCACCGGAAGATATTACTGTTGCATATGGATTTACCAGCGCCATAAAATCTTCTGAAAAATCCGAAGAACCGTGATGACAAGATTTAGCAACATCCACTTCAAAAGGATTATGCCCTTCATACTTTGCAATCAAATATTTTTGAGATTCTGTATTTAAATCTCCTCCAAGTAAAAATGTCCGACTTCCAAATGTAAATTTTAGTACAAGGCTATGCCCGTTTATGGTAATTCCGTCATCTTTCCAATAAGGAAAAACATTTCCTTTAGATGTATGTTCTGTAATAGGTGCTAACACTTCAATACTAAAGGGCTTCTGTTCAATACTCTCATTCAGTATAAAATCACCCTTCTGACATCTGCGTGATGTAGAGACTCTCCCTTCATCATTTGCATATTTAAGTGCTCTAAGAAAAGGAGTGATATCTCTATTAAATTCCTTATCCTCATTGATATTTAATAAATCATCATATATATTTAGAAGATATTTCTGCCCACCTTCCTCAATAACGTCACCTAAGCCGGTAGAATACTCATTATCTTTTTTCGCAAATTTTAGTATTCCAGGATGTATGATCTCTCCAAAAGTAAATTGAGTATCATTAATTATTTCTGTAATTCCTTTGTAATGATCAATATCAAAATGGCTTATAATGACATAGTCTATATGTATTTTTTTCTCTTCCTTTAGTAAATAGCTGTATTGATATTTTGTCAGATAATTGTACATATTGGAACCAGGGCCTGCATCAACTAGAATTTTATATTTCCCAACCTCAATCAATACTCCATCTCCTTGTCCTACATCTAAAAAAAACACCTTTATTCCCATATTGTCTGATAAATCACTCTTATGAATCCATCCATTGGGACCAGCAGTAATTACATGATACCAATCACCATCTTCTGCTGTAGCATTAACGTACGTTCCCATCAAAATTTTATTTATTGCATGGGAACCTTTGTTGGCAATAATTTTTTCATAAATTGTTGCTTCATTTTTAGAAGAATACATGTAAGTCATAGTATATTAGTTTATTACATTAAATATATTAAAAAAAATAATGCCTGAATCAAAGAGATGATAAAAATAATTAAGTAGAAAGTCGATCATCCATTGTAAGCTATTTTTAACCACTTCATCAAAAATCTACGAACAATTTCACCTTTCTATTTGAAATAAAATACGATCATTTTGCAACATTTTTTAAAATATGATAATCAAAATTTATTTTATTTTGAAAGTTGTTGCGCCTCATAAATCGCAAAAAGAAGGTTCCTACGAACGTAGGTATTATCTTTTTGCCAAAAATTTAATAAACAGCAATTCCGGAATTACCGTTTATTTGATTATAAAAAGAATAATTTACAATTTTCCTTCTTCTGCAAAAGATATATGATTCTCAGAAGTCAGTATACAATGATCTAACAAATGAATATTTAGAAATTTTGAAGCTTCTTTTATATCACGTGTAATTTTTAAATCTTCCACTGAAGGGGTAAGATTTCCCGATGGATGATTATGGGCAAGAATAATTCCTGATGCATTACACAAAAGCGCTGTCTGCATAATAATCCTTACATCAACAAGTGTAGAAGAGATCCCTGATTCGGAAATTCTTTTAATACCCAACACTTTATTGGCCTGATTAAGATATAAAGTAAAAAATGATTCTCTATAATCCATTTGTTCACTGTCAAAATGTTCACGAAAAACTTTAACCGCGTCTTTAGAGTTTGTAATAACTCTTTCAGAATTTCCTTTTCTTGAATAAATTAATTTTATTTCATTAACAATATCAAATTTCATCTTGGTCGCTCTGAATACGGCAGAGACTCTATTTTTCCCGCACTTATAGCTTTAATTAATTTCGTTCTTTACAATCAGCACTTATTTCTAAGATTATTAATCTCAAAAACTTTTCGATCTTTTAGCGGTCTTACTTTAAAAATTTCTATGAACTTTTCTGAATATTTTTCAAAAGAAAAACCGGAAAAAAGAAAGCAGATAATCTTATAGGACAATAGAAAAAGCCAAAAGGAAACGGAATAATTGGAGGGTACCTTTAGGGAGGAAACCGTTTATGCCGTAGTCTTTTGACTGGATTAAGCAAGGGCTGAACTATATACCTTAGCTGCCTTTTTACCGGTTTATTGAGAAAATATATTTATCTATTAAAATTTAGCATTGTTTAAATGTACAACTGATATTTATCCTACTGAATTCGACACACCCTTTACTACAGCTTTAAACCTACAAGAAAATCTTCCAGTTTTCAGTTCACATAAGAGCCTTGGGAAATTGTTAATAGTAAAGATGGCCAACAATAGACATTAATATCCAAAAAAAGCAATTTTCACCTTTTACGCTGTCAATACTTATAATTTAAGTCAGAATAAAAATGAATACTGTCGATATCTCTACAAACACATAAAATTCATGAAGAGAAATCACCATATAAAGACAAGAAAGGGTACTTCTGTTACTAAAGAATTACCACAATCTTTACATCGGTACAATGGTATTCAAAAGCTTTCATTCGAAAAGTCAAAAAAAATACTTTCAGATTCTGGCTTCAAATTAACAGATGAAGAAGTAAAGGAAATCTCTGATATTATGCATAAGATTGCAGAACTTATAATAAAAGAATTCATTTCTAAATAATTCATATATTGCACTGATTACTATCACTTTGAATAAAAACAGAAAGATTATGCAGATAGCAGATTTATATATAAGAGTGTCTACTGATGAACAGGCTGACAAAGGCTATTCTCAACGTGATCAGCATGAAAGATTGGAAAGATATTGTCATCAAAATCAAATTACGATTGGACAAGTAATCTTTGAAGATCATTCAGCTAAAAACTTCAATCGCCCCGAGTGGACTAAATATATCAATTATATCAAAAAAAGAAATCTAAAATCCAATTTAGTTTTATTTACAAAATGGGATCGTTTTAGTAGAAATGCAGGTGATGCCTATCAAATGATAAAATTACTCTTAAGTAATAATATTTCACCTCAAGCTATAGAACAGCCATTGGATATGTCTATACCGGAAAACAAAATGATGCTTGCTATTTATTTAGCGGCTCCGGAGGTAGAAAATGATCGAAGAGCGCTTAATACATTCTATGGGATGAGAAGAGCTCAAAAAGAAGGAAGACTGATGGGCACCGCATCTTATGGCTATATTAACAAATGTACTGAAGATGGAAGAAAGTTTGTAGCCTTAAAAGAACCTGAGGCTTCAAATATGCGATGGGCATTTAATGAAATTGCTAAGGGTAAATATGCGACCAACCAGATAAGACTTAAAATGAATAAGATGGAAGGCGCAAAAATTAGCAGTACTTCTTTTTACAGAGCAATAAAAAATCCGGTTTATATTGGTAAAATATATATTAAAGCATACAAAGACGAGGATGCCTGTATTGTTGAGGCCAATCATGAAAGTTTGATATCAGAAAGTCTATTTTATAAAGTCCAAAATGTTTTAAGTGGAAAAACCTTAGCTGAAAGACCCAAAGGTAAAATTATCGCTGCAAATGAATTTCCACTGAGAGGCTTTTTAAAATGTCCACGATGTGGAGGACATATTTCGGGTAGTGGATCTAGAGGCAAGAAAAATGTTTATTATTACTATCACTGTAATTCTAAGTGCGGCTATAGACATAGCTCAAATAAAGTTAATTCTGCATTTGAAAAGGAATTAATAAAATATGATTACCACAAAGGCATAAATAGCTTATTAAAAGAAATAATTTTAAGCAATTTTAAATATATACAAGAAAATATTGATGGAAAGAAAAAGGAACTTTCCGAACAGATTGTTAATTTAACCAATCGACTGGATAGCGCCAGAGAAAAATATCTCGAAGACCGATTAGATTTTGAAGATTATCAGATTATTAAAAATGAAAGTAAGAAAAAAATTGATGAACTTGAAATAGAACTTCATAATCAAAAGCTATCGCGTAAAAATATAGATATTCGAGCGAAACTTGACCAGGTACTAAATATTTTACCAAACCTTTCTCAACTGTACATTAAAGGCGATAATGAGACAAAAAATTCTATCCTTTGTTCGATTTTGGCCGAAAAACTTGAATTTCAAGAAAATGCTTTTCGAACACCTAAATTAAATTCCACACTTGCTCAAATAATACTGATTAACAATCAGTTACAAAGTAAAAAAAAAGAAAAGAGCACTTCTAAAAGTGCTCTTTCCCGCAGAGTGACTTCGGAGGGGTTCGAACCCCCAACCCTCGGAGCCGAAATCCGATATTCTATCCAGTTGAACTACGAAGCCAGTTTTATATAATTGATAAATGATAATTTACAAGTGATAGAATAATCATTCATCAATTATCATTTATCAAAAATGTTTAGAATGTAATTTTCACCCCTCCCAAAATCTGAGCACCAAGAACTTTATATCCTTTGTACGTTTGATATTTTGAGCTTAGAAGGTTATTTCCGAGTGCGAAAATACTGAAATTTTTGTGAATTTTATACTCTGCCGAAAGGTTTAAATCTGCATAGCCACCTACTTTGTCATTGATATTCTCAGTAGATTGATACATCATCGGACTTCCAACTCCCTCAAGCATAAATGAATTCGTTGTTCTGTCGCTTGCAAAAATCCCTTTGAAACCTAGTAATAATTTTTGGTCAAGCATCGTATATTTTGCACCGATTGTTGCTGTTAACAACGGAACATTATAGATATCCGAATAGTTTTTCAAGTCAAACTTTGTGAATTTAGCTTCAGCATCCAAGACTAAATTAGCCAATGGGAAGTACTGTAAGCTACCTTTGATGTCACTTACATTTCCGTCATCATAAACTGCCGAGAATGTATTCGCGAAGTTATAAGCAGAACGGTTTAAAGTATAGTCGTTATCGAATAAACTATTTGCCTTAAAGAACATAATATCTCTCATTTTTCCATATCCTGCAGAAACATCATATTTAAAAGTTTCATCGATGTCTCCTCTCAACCCAACATAGAAGTGATATTTGGTTTCTGTTGGTTTCAAATACTGATCTGAAACAATGAAAGGGTTTTGCTGTAATAAATCTGCGTACGTGTTCAGTTTCAGACCTCCGTCAACTCCCCCATAGAATTTAAATCCGTTGATCGCAGCATATTGAAACTCCGCTTTAGGAAACCAGTATGTTTTATTGTTTTTCAGCTGTTCAGACATGAGATCATTTGAATTTTTCGCATTTAAAAACTCAAATGAAGAACCTAACATTAAATAAGAATCTCCTTTTCTGAACGTTACTTTTGGAGCTAAATTGGTATTGAAAAAGTTTGCCGAGTTTTTATCTCTTATCGCAAATTCACTTTTTACCGCTTCTAAGCCTACTCCTAAATCAGCATTCAGATTGATCCCAGATTTACCGATCTCAACAGCATGTTTAGAAAGATTCGCCAATACGGAAACCTGATTCTCCTGTGCATCAAAATGATCTTTTAAGAAAGAAGATTTCACTCTGATATCATTCAGAATTTCATTGGAATAGAAGTCGTAATATCCATTTACTTTAAACTGATTTACTCGCTGATCCAAATCTACATCTCCCGGTTCTAATGCGTAGATTCCGTAATAGTTATAGCTGTTTAAATTATATTCAGCATTTAAATTGAATTTTCCTTTGTCTCCGTAAGAATTAAGAAAAGCTCCAAGAGTCGTAGCACTTTGTTTGGAATCCCAAACATATTCTTTTTTCAGTCCCTGAGTAGAAAGAAAATGAGCATCTGCACCTACTTCGATCTTATTTTCTAAGGTCTTCGAAATATTGGCATCACCTAAAATTTTCCCGAAATTCCCCATTCCGAACTGGATATAATTGTTCTGAGCCGTTCCGTCAAATTTAGGCGTTACATCTGCTCCCTGAATGGTTGAAGTTTTGAAATCCGAAACCGCAGGAACATCTGTAATCATATATTTTACAGGATTCTGAGATTTCTCTTCCGGTGGATAGTTTTTAATGGTCTCCACAGAAGTTTTCTTTTTTTCGATCTTCTTTACTTCCGGTTCTCTTTTTTTATTAAGAATCAGTTTTTCTTCTTTGATCTGGGAAAACGCCACAGACGAAAACCCTAAAAATATGATGGATAATAATTGAATTCTTTTATTCATTACTTTTTGTATTTAAGTATTTGTGTAAAAAGTATTAATGATTTTTCAGTTATATAAATACATTCTACGTAATACATTAGTACACTTTTTTACTTTTTAATCGACTTCTTTACTTCTTTTGCTTCTGCTACAATTTCAGGGAAATCTTTATAGTTTTCAATAATCTGATCACATGTATAACTTGCCTGATAATTGTCTTTTAATCCCAGATAATTTTTCGCCATCAATACCAATGCTTTTGCGCCCCAATATTCTTCGGAAGCGTAGTTATTAGCCAATTTAAAGATGGTTTCATTAGAAGATTTGAACGCCTTTCCTTTGTTCTGATAGAAAGCTTTTGCATAAAGCGATTCTGCTGCAACCGAAGTATTTGAAGATTTTTCAAGAGAAGCATAAGCTGCTTGTGCATCTTTATCTTTTCCTGAATTCATCAAACTTCTTGCCTTAATCACTTTAGCTGTTTCAATCACAGCTGCTGAGTTTTTGGTATTTGCGATTACTGCATCTGCCAATTTTTCAGCCTGAGAGAAATTCTTTTCATCTGCGTAAATTTTCATTAATTCTACATTCGCATAGTTCTTAATGTTTACGTTTGATGAATTTTTAATGTTTTCCAGATACTTCTTAGCCTCTTGAGTATCACCTTGTGTTACATAAATCTGTGCTAAACGGGTTTGTGCATCATCCTGATAATCATTTTGAACATTCGCAACTTCCTGTAAAACAAGCAATGCTTTTGTTGTATTATTGGTTTGATAATAACTTTCTCCTAATTCATATTTCGCCTGATAAAGCCCTTCTCCTATTGGATTCTGCGTTAAATATTTCTCGTAATAAGAAATCGCATTCTTATAATCTTTCTTCGTGAAATACTGTTTTGCCGTAGATAGGTTGATCTCGTCAATTTCTGCAGCATCTACATTAATTCCGATATTTTTTGCAAAGCTTTCATATCCTGCAACATCACCATTTTTCGTAAAAATAGGTTTTGCCGCCTGAACAATTTTCTCAGCATAAGGAGTGTTTTTATATTGCTCTCCAAGAGATCTTAATTCTGATAACGCTTTATCATTCTGATTTTGGTCTATATAATTCTGTGCTCTGTAAATAGAAGCATTGGCCACCAAGTCTTTATCAGAAGAAGTTTTTATTACTTTATTAAAGAAATCATTTGAATTATTAAAATCATCCTGAGCTGCATATGCTGTTCCGATTTCATATTGTGCATCATCATAATATTCAGAACCCGGATATTTTGATAATAGACTGTTCAGGTTGGTAATTTTCGCCTGAGTATCTCCTTTAAATCCTAAAGCCATCGCTTTTTGATATAAAGTATAATCTGTAGCGTCTTCGTTCTTATCGTAAATGGCAATCGCTTCATTCAGGTCGTTATTTGCATAATGAATATCTGCCAAACGAAGTTCTGCATCATTTTTAAACTCAGGTTTTGGATTCGTTAAGTATTGTTTAAAATACGTTGCTGCCTGATCGAATTTTTTAGATTTAAAATAAGCATATCCTAAATCATAAGGAAGTTGTTGTTTTTCAGGGAAAGTTTCGTTCAGCAATTTTTCATAACGTACAATTGCAGAAGGATAATTTTCTTTTTGATAATATACCTGACCTAGCCAATAAAGTGCTCTGCTGTGGAATTCTTTATTAATATCAAATTCTAAGCTTCTCAACAAATACTTTTCTGCTTCATCATAGTTTCCTTTATTAAATTCCTCTGTTCCCAATAAATAAGAAACTTCCTGATCTACTTTATCAATATCGGGAGACGAACTTTGAAGTTTGTCAATCGCGTTCAATGTCTCCTTAAAGTTTCCGGAATACAGATAAGATTTCACCAAAAGCGATCTCATTTCTGAAGCATTTCCGGCATTTTGATTTTCATTGATATAGTTCTGGATAACTGTAGAAGGACTTTCAAACGGGTTACCAATATCGTAGCTTAATTTCGCGTATTGTTCGTGAGCCAGTTTTTTCACCTTCGAATCATAATTCATCTGGTAAGATGAACGGAATGCAGAAAGTGCTTCCTGCTTTTTATCAACTGCCAAATAAGCATTTCCAAGCTGATAGTAAGCATTCTGAGCCAATGCAGAATTACTGTTCAGTAATTGATTGTAATAAGAAACCGCTTCATCATATTTTTTAAGTTGAGCCGCAACAAATCCCATTTCATACAAATCATTCTCAGATGGATTCTGTTGAACACTCAGATAATCTTTTAAATGTGGATACGCAGAATTATAATCATTCTTCATGAAATAACTTTCACCAATGATCTTGTGAACTTCTGCTTTATAAGAATCTGAAATATCTTCATTTAATAAAGCATTACCTTCCGTAATTGCCTTATCATAATCTTTATCATTATAATACATCTGTACATAATACGGACGCACCAATTTAGAATATTTAGGTTGGTCTTTTACAGAATCAAAATACTGGAATGCTTTATCATTCTGTCTGTTCGAATAATAAAGGTGTCCCAACATATAAGCAATATCTCCTTTTTGAGAAGCATCTGCAGTTTTATAAGCTTCTTCCAGAGCATCTGTTGCTCCTTTAGAATCGCCTAACATGAATTTAGCATATCCTAGTTTTAGAATATACTGAGTATTTTCTTCTTTTGAAAGCTGGTACTGATTTACCTTTTTCAGAGTTTCCAGCGCTTTTTCAAAATCTTTTTTAGCCAAATAATAGTCTGCCAAAGGAAGATTTGCCTGTGCAAAATAAGCCGAATTAGGATACTCTTTCATAAAAGCTGTCAATCCTTCTTCCGCATGATTTTTCTGAAGAATCACCCCAATAATATTATCAAAAAACTGTGCAGCTTCTTTTCTTGATCTTGACAGGTTTTGATTATAAAAATATTGTCTCGCATACTCAAATTGCGAGGCATTATATATTTTGGTCTGATAAAGGTTTTCAGCGAGATTAAATCTGTAATTTTCTTTTTGTGTAAAATATTGGGACTGCTGAGCCTCGGAAATTCCGAAATACACCACCGCAGCCGCTAGAAGTATTTTTTTTGATTTCATTAATATCAAATTTTAAAATGTTTAGGCCCTGAAACTTGGCTGAATATTTTAAATTGAAAGTGAATTTTATCCACAATTCATCAACGAAAATATTGAAAAGATATTGTATAAACAAGCGTTTTAACATATTGTTAAAATGTGGATTATTTTTTAATACTTCTTAACTTTTCGGACAAGAAGTATTAAGAAAATCAAAATTATTTCAGAGAAATAATTACATTTGCTTTTTTCAAATCAAATATAAGATTGGATGAGTCAACTTTTTAGAAGGAAAATCTATTCAGAATCAGATACATCGACTAACCTTTTAAGGGTTTTAGGAGTTTGGGATATTGTATTCTTTGGTATTGCCGCCATTATCGGCGCAGGAAGTTTCAGCAGTTTGGGAGAGGCTGTTTTCAGAGGAGGTCCCGGTGTTATTTTATTATATTTGATCTGCGGTTTTGCCTGTGGTTTTACAGCACTTTGCTATGCAGAGTTTGCGAGTAGAATTCCTACTGCCGGTTCCGCTTACACTTATGCTTATGCCAGTTTCGGGGAATTAATCGCCTGGATCATCGGTTGGGCTTTAATCATGGAATATTCTTTCGGAAATATTTATGTCGCCTTTTCATGGTCAGATTATTTCACAAGTTTTCTGGAACGTTTGGGAATGCATATTCCGGATTATTTAACCTGTAGCTACACTGAAGCTAGTAAAGCTTTTAAAAACGGTTCTGAAAACAAAGAATTGCTTAACGCTTGGAATACAGCTCCGTTATTAGGGAGTTTAAAATTTATCGTTGATGTTCCCGCATTGGTTATTAACGGATTGATAACTTGGTTATGCTACGTTGGAGTAAAAGAAAGTAAAAACTTCAACAATTCATTAGTCATCTTAAAACTAGCCGTAATTGTTTTAGTAATTTTAGTAGGTTTCTCTTACATTAATACTGAAAACTGGACTCCAATAAGTCCTACAACTGGAACTCCTTCTTTTATGCCAAATGGTTTTGTAGGAGTTATGAGTGCTGTTTCCGGAGTTTTCTTTGCCTATATTGGTTTTGATGCATTAAGTGTACTTTCTGAAGAGACAAAAGACCCTCAGAAAACATTGCCAAAAGGAATGATTATTTCTTTGGTTCTTTGTACGGTTATTTATATCGCTTTAACTCTAGTATTAACCGGAATGGTAGATTATAAAAAGTTTGACGGTGTAGGAGATCCCCTTTCGTTCATCTTTGAAAAAGGAAATGCCAATGTTGCCTGGATGGAACTTACGGTTTCATTTATAGCCATTGTTGCCATTACAACGGTACTTTTAGTTTTCCAGATGGGGCAGCCAAGAATCTGGTATGCAATGAGCCGTGACGGATTGATGCCGCAAAAATTTCAAGATGTTCATCCTAAATACAAGACTCCTGCTTTTGCTACGATTGTAACGGGTATTGTAGTAGGAATTCCTATTTTATTTACAGATAAAACATTCATCTTAGACTTTACAAGTATCGGAACTATTTTCGCGTTTGTATTGGTTTGTGCAGGAGTTTTAATGCTTCCTGCAAAAGAAAAAATAAAAGGAAGATTTCACTTACCGTATGTAAATGGTAAAATCATTTTCCCTGTTATTTTCATCGGAGGGCTGATTGCTTTTTATTACTGGCAACCGGAATTCTTCCAGAATTTAATGGACTGGAAAGATCCTAAAGAAGGTGAATTCAGAGCTTCAATTTTCTTTTTTATCTTGGTTAATTTGATTCTTTGCGTCTGGACTTTCGTTAAAAATTTATCTTTAATTCCTTTAATCGGATTGAGTTCTTGTCTTTATCTTTTAACAGGAATGAGCCACGAAAACTGGTTCTGGTTCGGGCTTTGGTTTGCCATCGGATTAGTTATTTATTTCTGCTACGGCTACAAAAACAGTAAATTAGGAAAATCTTAATTTCCAAAAAAATACAACTCAAAAAAGCAAAACTGTATATAGTTTTGCTTTTTTGTTTTTAATCCTTTATCACATTGGCGAACTTATTGCTGTCATCTTTTACAAACCTTAATACCATGTCTGAAAGAATTAAAACCTTCAAGGAGTTTTACCAGTTTTACCTTACCGAACACAGTAAAACAGGAACACGGATTTTCCATTTCATGGGAACACTTCTCATATTTGTAGTTATTGGCTACGTCATCAGTTCCGGAAAAGAAAGGTTCCTCTGGTATATTCCTATTTTTGGATATGGTTTTGCGTGGCTTAGTCATGCCCTGATTGAGAAAAACCAACCTGCCACTTTTAAATATCCGATATGGTCACTTATTTCAGACTTCAGATTGTTTTTTGAATTATTAATCGGAAAGCAAAAGTTCATCAGGTAATTTCATCTTATAATTCTATTATTTAAAGAATTTATTTCGGCATAAAACTTGTCTAACAAAGCACAAAATTCGAAATTATGACTATAAAATCAATCGTATTAAAAGGAGCATTGGCTTCTTCAGTATTGCTAGGAACACTACAGTGTACAACTTCTTCCTCCGTTAATTCGAGTGAGAATGAAAAAACGTTTATCATAGCTTCCGAAACTGCAGACTGTACAGGAGTAGCTCCTATGAAATGTTTACAGATCAAAGAAAAACCAACTGACAACTGGAGCTTTTTCTATAGTAATATTGAGGGTTTCACCTACGAGCCGGGTTATGAATATGTACTAAAAGTAAAAACAGAAAAACGAGAAAATGTACCTGCAGATGCTTCTTCAATTAAGTACACTTTGATTAAGCAGGTCTCAAAAACGAAAAAATAATAAAAAAACTCCGAAAAATATTTCGGAGTTTTTTTATTTATGTATTATTTGATCTATTATGATCGTGATCTTTCGGGGGTGGCGGATAGTTTCCTTTGTTAGCTTCTCCTATCGTATTTGCAGTAGTCATGGCGGCAACCAGATCATTCAACATTCCACTTGCAGCAGTAGGTGAATTCGGTAGTAAAACCAAATTACTTCTATTACTTGCTCCCACGGAATGTAAAGTATCATAATGCTGTGTAACAACGATTAATGCAGAAGCTTCATGAGAATTAATATCTACATTATTCAGCATTCTTACCGATTCTTCAAGACCTTTTGCAATCTCTCTTCTTTGGTCTGCAATACCTTGTCCCTGTAATTTTTTAGATTCTGCTTCTGCTTTTGCAACCGCCACAATTCTGATTCTTTGTGCTTCAGATTCGTATTCTGCAGCCGTTTTTTCTCTTTCAGCTGCGTTGATTCTGTTCATGGCATGTTTTACCTGCTCATCCGGATCAATATCCGTTACCAAAGCTTTGATAATATCATAACCATAACTGTTCATTGCTTCCTGAAGTTCTCCTTTTACTGCGATAGCAACATCATCTTTTCTTACAAAAACATCGTCCAGTTTCAGTTTGGGAACTTCTGCTCTTACTACGTCAAATACAAAAGAGGTAATCTGGTTTTCAGGATTTTCTAAACGATAATACGCATCTCCAACCTGAGTTCTGATCACCTGATATTGCACAGAAACTTTCATTTTGATAAAAACATTATCCAATGTTTTGGTATCAATAATTACGTCTAATTGTTGAATTCTTAAATTCAATCTCTTCGCAATCTGATCAATAATAGGAAGTTTAAGATGCAATCCGGAATGCTTTACAGCCTGGAATTTTCCAAACCGTTCAATAATTGCTGCAGTTTCCTGTTTTACCACAAAAAACGAAGCAAATAAAATAATTAATCCGAAAAAAATAACGGGGGCTAAAAAAAGACTCATAGTGTTTTAATTTTATTAATATGTCGCAATAGAATGTGTTGTGTTTCATTAAATATAATAAAAATTATTGAGGTAAGGAAGTAGGTGCTAAAAGTTGGAGGAAATTGAGGCGAAAACAAATACATCTCGTCATTCAGGAAACTTTCATCATTCACCTTCCTACTTCCAACCAATTATTATTAATTTTGATTTATAAAATTCTCCGTCATGGTTGATACTAAAGAAATATTAAAAGAGCATATTTCCAAATTCTCCTCTCTTTCTGATGAGCAGTTTGATTATGTTTTCGGACATTTTAATCTGATTCATCTAAAGAAAGGGCAAAGTCTTATCTCGGAAGGCGATTTTGTAGATCATGAATATTTCGTTTTAGACGGCTGTCTGAAAGCATTTTACCTCAACGATACGATGAAGATGTTTATTCTTCAATTTGCTATGCCGACTTGGTGGGTAACTGATTTTGATGCTCTTTACAGTAAAAACAGAGCAACAATTAATGTGGATTGTATCACAAACGCCAGTATTTTATCGATTTCTAATGAAGACCGTGAAAAGATTTGCAATGAAATTCATGAAGTGGAACATTTTTTCAGATGGCGAACAAATAAAGGGTATGTTGCCACTCAAAAACGTCTTCTTTCATTGATGAATAATGATGCAAAATTCAGGTATGAAGAACTTTTGGCAATGTATCCACAATTGTATAATCTTGTTCCAAAACATTTGATTGCGGCTTATTTAGGAGTTACAAGAGAGACTTTGAGTCGACTTCATCAATAGTTTTTCTATTATATTTAATTCTAAATTACATACATTTTAACGCTATGTTCACTAAGGTTTTTATTTTTTTATAATCTTATTTTTTGCTAGCAAGGGACACTTCGTTCAGCAAATGATAGCAATAAAAATGAAACTACGAACATTTTAATGATCTTAAAAATCCATCCTTAAACTTTCCAATATTTCGTGATGTAGCTCACATAACTTTTTCTACAAATCGGCTGAACTTTGTCCTATAATTTAAAACCAATTAGAAATGGACAAAAAAAAATTTAAAGTAAACAGCGAAAAAAGTTTAGTTGAATGGATCGGAAGAAAAGTAACTGGAGCACACAACGGAACCATTGAAGTGAAAGAAGGAAATTTCACTTTTGAAAACAAAAATCTTCTTGCAGGAAAATTTGTAATCAACACAAGATCAATTACAATCCTTGATGTAGAAGATGAAGAAACAAACGCACAATTTGCAAGCCATTTGGCTTCTGATGATTTCTTTAATTCAGATCAATATCCTGAAGCAGTTTTTGAAATTACACACACAGAACCAAGCGACAACAACCTTTACTATGTAAAAGGAGATCTTACCATCAAAGGAATTACGCATTCAATTGATACGACTTTACAGATTGTAAGAACAGATAATGTTGCAGTTTTAGACGCTAAAATTGTGATCGACAGAACAAAATTCAACATCAAATTCAGATCCGCAAATTTCTTTGCCAACCTTGGTGACACGTTGATCTACAACAATTTTGATTTGAACGTACACTTAGTTGCAGAAAGCATTTAATCAAAAATTCATTTTAACCTAAAAAATTCAACATCATGCCATTCATTACAATAGATGTTTTACGCGATGATATTAACCGCGAAACAAAAAAAGAACTCATCAGAAAAATAAGTGAAGTTGTCACTACAGTTTTAAATAAAGATCCTCATTTGACACACATTATGATCAACGAAATCGAAGATGATAATTGGGGATACGCCGGAGAACAGGTTTCCGTATTGAAAGAACAAGGATTTTCAACAGCACCAAAAAAGTAATTTAAAAATGAAAAAACAAACAGTAATTGTAACAGGAGCATCATCGGGAATTGGTTTAGAAGTTGCTCGATATTTCTTAAACAGAGGTGATAATGTGGTAATTAATTCACAAACAGAATCAAAATTAAAAGATATTTACAACGAATTGGGAGCCGGAGAAAATTTGGCGATGGTTGCAGGAGATGTTTCAAAAAAATCGACAGGAGAAGCTTTAGCAAAAGTTGCCCTTGAACAATTCGGTTCGATCGATGTCCTTGTAAATAACGCCGGAATCTACGATAACAAACCGTTTTTGGATGTAACTGAAGAATATTTGGATACATTTTTAACAACCAATTTAAAAGGAACATTCTTCACAACACAGGCAATTCTTCCGCAAATGATTAAGCAAAAAGATGGCGTTGTCATCAATGTTGGAACACCGCTTGTTGATCACGCGATTGCACAATCTCCTTCCACTGCGCCGATTTCGAGCAAAGGAGCAATTCACGCTTTGACGTTGCAATTGGCGGCAGAATTTGGAAAAGATAATATCAGAGTAAATACTGTTGCACCGGGCTTAATCAGGACTCCGATGCATGATGAAAGTATTGATAACAATGCGGGAATTCATTTAATCAACCGCATTGGAGAACCGGAAGAAGTGGCGCAAATGATCCACTCGATTGCTAAGAATTCGTTTATTTCAGGCGCTATCATTAATGTAGACGGAGGAATGGGCGCTGGTCATAGTTTATAAAAATGAAAGTTTTAATTGTAATGGCGTGGCTGTTTATTGTACCGATAAACAGCTATGCTCAAAAAATAAATGTCATGAAAACAGACAAAACAGAAGAAACAGCCATAAAAAATGTGATTGAACAATTGTATTTTAAAGGAATTTATGAAGGAAACACCGAACTTTTAAAGGAAATTTTTCATAAAGATGCTTTGCTTTTCGGAGATATTAAAGGTGTACCTTATTACAAAACTGCAGCACAATATATTGAAGGGGTCGGAAGTCGTGTAAGTCCGGAAAAATCTGGAAAAGATTTTAAGCCAACCATCATCTCGATTGATGTCATAAATACTATTGCCACTGCAAAATTAAATGTAAAAATGTACGATTTCAATTACTATAATTTTATAACTTTCCATAAAATTGATGGTAAATGGCTCATCGTAAATAAAACATTAACCGATGTAGAACCTTAACCAAATTTTCTCAACCAAAATCATCAAAAATCATGTGGAACAAAAACAGAATAACCGATTTACTCGGCATAGAATATCCAATTTTCCAAGGACCTTTCGGCGGTGGATTATCAACTGTTGAATTGACAACAACCGTCAGCAAACTCGGCGGATTGGGAGGCTACGGAGCTTATACTTTGTCGCCTCAGGAAATTTATGATGCAGATCAGCAGATAAAATCCATCACAGATAAACCTTATAATCTGAATCTTTGGGTAAATGATCACGACATTATCGATCAGGAACATACTGAAAATCAATATAAAAAAGCAGTTGAAATTTTTAAACCTTATTATGATAGCTTAAGCATTGAGGTTCCACCACTTCCACCTTCTTTTGAATCGAGATTTCAGAACCAATTGCAGGTTATTTTTGATATTAAACCGAAAGTTTTCAGCTTTATGTTTGGGCTTTTGGATCCGGAAATTATTGAAAGATTAAAAAGTCAGGGAACAGTTGTGGTCGGAAATGCAACGACAGTAGATGAAGCCATTGCTTTGGAGAATATTGGCGTTGATGTTATTGCAGCTTCAGGTTTCGAAAGTGGCGGTCACAGACCTTCGTTTTTGGAAAAAGCCGAACTTTCAACAACGGGAACTTTTGCTTTAATTCAATTGGTTAAAGATAAGGTTAAAACTCCGCTCGTAGCCGCAGGTGGAATCGCAAATGGTCGCGGAATCGCAGCCGCAATGACTTTGGGAGCAGAAGCTGTACAAATCGGAACTGCATTTTTAGCAACAGAAGAATCCGGAGCGTTGCCAATTCATAAAGAGTTTTTATTCTCGGAAGCAGCAAAATCCACCACCCTTTCCAGAGCTTATACCGGAAGATTAGGACGCGGAATTACTACAGAAATTACACGAAAATTGTTAACAGCAACCGATCAAACATTACCTTTTCCTTTGCAGACAACCTTTATTGCATCAATGAGAAAAGCAGCATTGGAGCAGAAAAAACACGAATTGGTTTTCTTCTGGTCTGGTCAGATCGCACCGATTTTAAAACATAAAACAGCATCAACTTTAATGAGATCTTTAATTGAAGAGTCGAACGAATTGATGGGATAATTGGCTTTAAAGTTGGAAGATCAATTCTGGAAATTACAACAAATGCAGCCTTTATCTTCCAACTTTAAACCATATATTACACCGTCATACCAATATCAATTCCTTTGATTTTTCTGTATAAATCGGTTGCATAATTATCCGTCATTCCTGAAACGA
Source organism: Chryseobacterium taiwanense (assembly GCF_000813825.1). GTDB lineage: Bacteria > Bacteroidota > Bacteroidia > Flavobacteriales > Weeksellaceae > Chryseobacterium > Chryseobacterium taiwanense. The sequence continues at coordinate 54,679 of NZ_JWTA01000019.1, read as the reverse complement.
AGTCAATCACTCCAAGTACTTTCTGATAGTCTGCACCGTCCTTATAAACGAATTGTTTAGGAAGAAGTTTCAGTGCTTTTTTATCGTAAGATTTTCTTTCGTCTTCATGTTTTAGAATAGAAGGAATAAAATGATCTAGCAATTCATACATTACATTGTAACCGGCATTTTCTATTTCTACGACCGCTTTATGATTGTAGATTTTTTCAATTGAAAAGCTTTCAATATCCTGTAGAGCTTTATTTTCAGACTTATAAATATCAAGAAGTCCGTGATCTAAATTACCTTTCAGAATAGTCTCAAAATTACTTTTATATAGATGAATCGACTTATTAATCAAAGCATTGATCACTTTGGCTCTTAAATAAGAAATCTGCTCGTTTTCATTTCCGATGGAGTTCAACTTCTGCTCTACTCTATTCACATCGTCCGTTTCAGATTTTACCAGCTCAAAAAATAGATTTTTACAGTCTGCTGTTGAAACAATCCCCAATCGGTGTGCATCTTCCATATCGATAATATTGTAGCAAATATCATCGGCAGCTTCTACCAACCATACAAATGGATGTCTTTTGAAAATATAAGGTTCTTCGCTTTCTGAAATTAAATTGGTTCCTTTTGCAATCTCTAAGAAAATATCTTTTTCATTCTGAAAGAAACCAAATTTCTTTCTGTGAATAATTCCTTTCTTTTTAGCAATGGCTTCACATGGGTATTTTGCAATACTTGCCAATGTTGAAAATGTCAGCTGAATTCCTCCTTCATCTTTCCCCTGCTGTTGATGCGCCAAGACTCTGATTGCATTTGCATTCCCTTCAAAATTCACTAAATCTGCCCATTCTTTTGCATTGAATTTAGGCTTTAAATCATTTTCATTGCGTTCAAAATAACTGGCAATAGCATCTTCTCCGGAATGTCCAAAAGCGGGATTTCCCACATCATGGCAAAGACAAGCTGCAGCAATAACGTTTCCTAAATTATGAAGGTAAAAACTTTTGGAATCTTCTGTTAAATCATTTTTGAAGTTATCATGAATAAATTCGCCGATGATGCTTCCCAAACTTCTTCCCACCGACGAAACCTCCAAAGAATGCGTCAAACGGTTGTGTACAAAAACACTTCCCGGAAGCGGAAAAACCTGGGTTTTATTTTGTAATCTTCTGAAAGCTGAAGAAAATATAATTCTGTCAAAATCTCTCTGAAAATCTGTTCTTGAAGCCTTTGTATTCGGATTGTTTCCTGTACGTTGATTGGTGAAAATCTGGTTTAAATTCATCATTTTTCAAAATTACTCCAAATTTTATTTTTATGGAATAGTATTTTGTTTTTTTCAAAAAAGTACATCAAAAATCTAGTCTAAACTGAAGCTTCCGCCTGAATATTTTCTAAAAAAATCTGATCTGTAGACTTCCCCCAAAGGGACTTCCGACTCTCCGATATAAATGTTATGATTATCAAACGAATCAATATAATCAATATTGACAACAAAAGATTTGCTCACCCGAAGGAAAATATCTGTCGGAACTTTTTGATGAATTGTTTTTAAATTCATCGCTGTAATCAGCTTTTGAGTCTGGGTATGAATAACCACATAATCTTTCAGCCCTTCTATAAACCGAATATCTGAAAAGTATATTTTATAGTATTTCCTATCTGCCTTTATGAATAAAAAATCAGCCGTATTCGATTCTATTGTATTTTTTACCGTTTTAGATGATAGCAATTCCTTGTAAAGAACAGCTTTTTCAATTGATTTTTCAAGCCGATGCTTATCGATAGGTTTTAACAGATAATCTACCGCATCCAATTCATAACTTTTCAAAGCGTATTGTGAATAAGCGGTTGTGAAAATAACTAATGTATTTTCAGGAAGCATTGCCGCAAATTCTAACCCTGAAATCATTGGCATTTCAATATCAAGAAAAATCAAATCCGTATTTGAAGTTTTTAAAAACTCCATTGCAGCAGGAGCATTTGAAAAGCTTCCCGAAATTTCCAACTGTGAAACTTCCTGAATCAAAGATTTCATTTCTGCTCTTGCTAAAGGTTCGTCATCAACAATTATACAATTCATAGGGGAACGATTAAGGTTACAATATATTCTTTATCTGTCGAAATAATATCTAGTTCGTGGGTATTCTGATATAATAATTCTAATCTCCGTTTAATATTGGCCAAGCCTAAACCTCCGTACTTATTATTAAAAGCAGAAAAGTCTGAGCTTTTAGAATTGATACAGGTAAAATACAGTCTGTTATCTTCCATTTTTATATCAATGTTAATATAATTTTCTTTTCCATTAATACTTACACTATGTTTTACCGCATTTTCCACGAATGTTGTAAAGAGGTTTGGAGGAATAAAAATACTGTTCACGGTACGTTTATCAATTGCCACATGAATATCTACAGACAAATCTTCTCTTCTTATTTTCTCAAGATTAATAAAATTAGAAAGAAAATCAATTTCTGAAGTGAGCAATGTTTTTTCTTCATCATTTTCATACAACTGATACCGCAAAAATTCCGAAAGCTTCATAATGACAGTAGTTGCTTTTTCCGGATCTGTTCTTATCAACGCTTTAACGTTGTTCAGCATATTAAACAGGAAATGAGGATTGATCTGGTTTCTCAGTTCATTCAACTCCATTCTTAATGTAAGATCATTAAGCTCTGTGATTCGTTGACTGTCTTTAATCCATTTCTGTAAAAGTTTAACCGTTGTTGTGGTCAAAATAATAGGAATACACATTAAAACTCCTTCATAAATTCCTCCTTTCTCACGAGGTAAATTAATCACACGATATTCTGAAAAAAACCGGTCGAAACAATATCCAATGCCATTTAAAGCAACAACACCAAGGGCAACCAATAAAATAAAATAGGTTACATAACGGGTTTTGAAGAAAAATAAAGGAACTAATACATATATATTAATATAGACCATCCCAATCAGTATACTATATACAAAAAACAAGATATAATACTTAGAATCTTCCGAATACCAATTCCAAAATCTTGCATTGTAGATCAGCAGAAAAAAGAAAATCAGAAACAAAAAATGTCTCAAAAATCTAAATCGATCTTCAAGCAGAAAATCCATGACAAGGGTTTCTTTAAAATTCTGAGAAGAATATTTCATGTTTTATTTCGGGCTTAATAACTTAACAAAAATAGGTAATAACGTCAATTTCACTTAAAATATTATACCAAACCTCTATTTTATTATACAAATTTTAAAGTTCGGGATTTCGTATAAAATAACGGGGAACTTGTATAAAAAATAAGTTTCCAAAACCCATTCTCCATTCCTTTGCTCTGTAAAATTTTCAAATTATGGAACTGACCACTTTCCAGGAACTGACCGAGCAAATTGCAGTAGAATGTTTTTATATGACCGATTGTGAACAAGAGGAAAAGGTAATTCAGCTTATTGATCTGCATCACTTTATTGATTGCTACCATTCTAACTTTACAATCCTTGAATACATCAATCATCCTGTCAATATTATAGAAGAGCATGGAATAAAAAAAGGAATTTTATTTTATGATATCAAACACCCTATTTCATTAGATTTTAATCTTTTCGAAGCTTTTAAAAGACAGAATCAGCTCAAAGAAATGTGGTTTGTATTTGTAGAGGAAGATGCAATTGCTCATTCTGAAAAATATTTCAGGTTCATTATTGAAAACTGTATTGAAATTTTTTACGATAAAATTTTCCTTTTCAATTTCTTCCAATCTACCATTAAAGAACTTAAATAATTATGAAAATACTCAGAAAAGCAATTCTGCCATTTACTATTCTTCCTTTAAAACACGTAGTATATGCTCAAAAGAGAGACAGTATTCCCTTAAAAGTAAGAGCGTTTGTAGCTGACAAATTTCCGCAAACAAGAGATTTTAATCTTGAATTTACTCAGACTACACCTTATAAATTTTCTTCTGCGTTACAGGGAAACGATTTACCGGAAAATAAAATGAAAGAATTTTACCAGGTAAAAGCAAATGCCAATATCTATTTTATTAAAAGTAAAAGCTGGTTATTAAGTACTTCCTTAAACTACCGCTATACTTCGATGAATATGGAAAACTCTATTTCAAATTATCCTACTAATAAAGATTTTCATTATCATTCGGAAGGAATTAATGCAAGCTATTATTCTAAGCTCTTTAATAAAATCGCCGTATACTCCGCTTCCGTTTCTGTTGACGGAAGTGATCAGCATTTTGAAAGAATTCGTGGGGTTGTAACAGGAGCTCTAATTTTAAAAGCTAATCAGAAAACAAAAATGACAGTAGGAATTGCTGCTTTCATCGATCCTAGCTCACAAGTTCCGGCTCTTCCTATTTTTACTTATGAGCATAAATTTGACAACGGTTGGATAGCAGATATTCTTTTACCTAAAAAAGTCCTGATCAGAAAAAATATGTTTTCCAATGGAAGAGTTTCTTTTGGAACTGAGATGGATAATACTTCTTTTTACCACTACTTATCAGGAAAAACCTATGAATACAGACAGGTGGAAATTAATTCAGGAGCTATTTATGAACATAATTTAGGCGGAAATTTCATCGGTACTTTAAAAACAGGAATCAGAGCAACTCCCAATGCAAGGGTTTTCGAAAAGCAGGAATCTTTTAAAGATTATATTTTTGAAGCCAAATACAAACCTTCATTCTATTTCAATATCGGTGTCTCTTATAATCCTTTTGGAAAGCCCAGAACCAAATAATAAAATAAAACAGTTTCCTATTTCATAGCATAACTTGTTGATATTTAATCTTGAGTCTACCCATTTCGGTAGACTTTTTTCATTTTCTTACAATCTCACTCTCCTTTCATTTTTTGAAACTGAAATACCAAAATAAATTCATCATCAAGTGATAAAAATTACTAGCCGCTGCATAATATTACCAACTGTTAACATTGCGAATCTCTAAATAACAAATATAGAAACATTAATAATTTCACATTTTTTTGAGAATAATTTAATTAAAAACAATGTAAAAAACAGAAAAAACATATCACAAAACGAATATAAAAAAGCTCAAAACAACCTCACAATTAACGTAAAATACTGATAAACATCATTATAATTTAATTTAGATTCCCATATAATTGCCGTAATATTGCAAATGTAAAATTGATAATAAAAAGTCAAATAATTAAAAATAAAACAAATGGTAACTTACATCGGAATTGCAACATGTCTAATAGTATTCTCATCTTACTTCATGACTGCTAGAAAAGAAGGGAATTAATTAAATCCTTTATAAGAATAAATATCTTATAGAGTAGATTTACTAATTGTATTGTTATATGTTTTCAATCTGACACAGATTGTTCGCTCTTTTACTCAATTGGAGTAAAAGGGCAAAAAAAACATAATGTAAGAAAAATTCAACGCAACAAATTTTAATTTTTATAATAGCCGATAGGGTCGAACTTCACGTTCGGCTTTTTTGTTTTATAAACCTTTATCTTTGCATAAATCTTATACAATGAACCTGTACAACCTTATTATTCAAGATAAAGAAGAAGTAACCCTGGATGACGTTTTCCTTGATTCCCACAATAAGGAACAAATTGTACAGCTCATAAAAGAAAATACCTATTCCAAAGAATTGCAGGAATATGGACTTCCTGTAAATAATAAAGTACTTCTGGAGGGAAGTTCCGGTTGTGGAAAAACCATGACTGCAAAAGCGATTGCAAATGCATTAGGTAAGAGTATTATTATCCTTAATCTAAGTAATATCGTTTCTTCCAGAATTGGAGAAACCTCACAGAATATCAAAATGATCTTTGATAAAGCCTCACGTGAAAGATCTGTCCTTTTTCTTGACGAACTTGATCAAATTGGAAAAGCGAGAGGCAGCGATGACAAAGATGTAGGCGAGATGAGACGACTGGTGAATACTTTGATCCAGTTGATCGATTATTATCCCGAGAATGCACTTTTATTGTGCGCTACCAACCATCCTGAAATCATTGATACTGCTTTAATCAGACGTTTTCAGTTGAAGATCAATTATCAAATGCCTTCTGATCAGTTTCTGGACCAGTTTTATGATACTTTATTATCAAAATTCCCGGAAGATTTGAGAAAAATTGATAGAAAATACAATATTTCTTTTGCGGAAACGAAGGATTATACTTTTACCGTGGTGAAGGGAAATTTGATTGAAAAACTGGAAGGAAAGCATGAAATACAGCTATAAAATATATTCTTTATTACTATTTATTAGCCTAACCTCGTGTTCTAAAAAATACAAAGGAGAAGTGAGTTTCAAAAACTGTAAAGCCATTTATCCTGTTCACGATGAGGAAAAAGAAAGGAAACTTTATCAAGGTCACAACACCCCTAATCAATGGGAATACGAATCCGCATTAAGAAAATTAGCAATTTGTCTTTGTGAACAATATATTCAGAAGAGGGATCCTGAAACTAAAGAAAAAATAATAGAAATTTATAACTATAAATTCGAATTTTATAATAGAAACAATACATTCCAAAAAATCAGTTTTGATTCTATTTTAGCAAACAGAAAAGACGTTTTTAATTCTGAAATTTTAATTGATTAAAAGCAAATTATCTATATTTAAATGATTCAAAATTTAATCCTGATAAATTATTTATGAAAACGAATAAGCTTTTAAGAAAACTAGGCTCAGAATTTTTAATGGGAATTGCAGGAATTTTGGGAACTCATATTGAAACCAAAATAGGTTTGGGTATATTTTTGCTCATTCCGGGAATTGCTATATTTTTTTCTAAAGAAGTTGCTCATGAAGATAATCCAGAAGCATCTTATATCATTGGAACTTTTCTAATTTTCATTGCTATTTTGCTATTCTTTATAAGATATAAAGAACTGAGAAAAAAAACTGAATAAACCACCTCTCACTTGAGCTTTAGTATATAAATAAAGAGATTGCTTCGTCGCTTCGCTCCTCGCAATGACATAAAAAAAATCCCTCTCATTACTGAGAGGGATTTTTTATATATAAAAAACTTTTAATTACATATAAGCTTCAATTGGCTCACAAGTACAAACTAAGTTTCTATCTCCGTAAGCTTCATCAACTCTTGAAACAGAAGCAAAGAATTTGTGATCTCTTACCCACTCTAGTGGATAAGCTGCTTTTTCTCTGCTATATGGTTTATCCCAAGAATCAGAGATTACCACTTGCTCTGTGTGAGGAGCGTTTTTCAACACGTTATTTGCAGCATCTGCTTCTCCGTTTGCAATCTCTTCAATTTCTTGTTTAATGGCAATTAGAGCTTCTGCAAAACGATCGATTTCTGCTTTGCTTTCAGATTCAGTCGGTTCAATCATCAATGTTCCTGCAACCGGGAAAGAAACTGTTGGAGCGTGGAATCCGTAGTCCATCAATCTCTTTGCAACATCAGCAACTTCAATTCCTAACGACTTGAACTGTCTGAAATCTACGATACATTCGTGAGCTACTTTTCCGTTTTCGTTTGAATATAAAATCGGGAAATGCTCAGCTAAAATTTCTTTCAGATAATTAGCATTTAAGATCGCATGTTCAGTTGCTTTTTTCAATCCTGAAGTTCCTAACATTTTGATGTAAGCATAAGAAATATTCAGGATCAATCCAGAACCGTAAGGTGCAGCAGAAATACCGTCGATAGCTTCTTTAGCTCCAATTCTGATGTTTGCGTTTGAAGGCAAGAAAGGAACCAAATGTTTAGCTACACAGATTGGACCAACTCCAGGACCTCCACCTCCGTGAGGAATAGCGAAAGTTTTGTGAAGATTCAAGTGACAAACGTCTGCTCCGATGTTTCCAGGACTTGTATATCCTACCTGAGCGTTCATGTTGGCACCATCCATATATACTTGTCCGCCATGTTGGTGGATTAAGTTTGTAATTTCGATAATGTTCGCATCAAAGAATCCGTAAGTTGACGGATACGTGATCATTACACAAGAAAGGTTTTCTGAATGCTGTTCTGTTTTAGCTTTTAAATCTTCGAAATCAATTTCTCCGTTTTCAAGGTTTTTAACAACAACGATCTTCATACCTGCCATTGCTGCAGAAGCCGGATTTGTTCCGTGTGCAGACTGAGGAATCAATACTACATTTCTGTGACCTTCACCTCTTGAGATATGATATTCTCTGATTACCATTAATCCCGCATATTCTCCCTGAGCTCCAGAGTTTGGCTGAAGAGAAGTTCCTGCGAAACCAGTGATTTCAGCTAAATCTTTCTCTAACTCACGAATCATTTCCTGATATCCTCCAGCTTGATTTACCGGTACAAAAGGGTGAACTGCTCCCCAGTTTTCCCAAGAAAGTGGTAGCATTTCAGTTGCTGCGTTCAATTTCATCGTACAAGAACCCAAAGAAATCATTGAATGTGTCAATGATAAATCTTTTCTTTCCAGACGCTTGATGTAACGCATCAATTCTGTTTCCGTATGATATTTATTGAATACTTCTTCTGTAAGAATTTCGTCTTTTCTTAAATTCTCTTCAGGAATACTGTATCCTTCTTTAATTTCTAATTTGAAAGTCTGCTTATCTTTAAATTGAGCGAAAGAAGCCATCAGAACATTTAATTTCTCCAATGTTGTACTCTCATTGATTGCGATACTCACCACTCCTTCTGTGAAGTAGTTTAAGTTCAATCTATGATCAAGCATCATTCTCATCAATCTTCCTTTCTCATCTTCATTCATCGTGATTTTTACCGTATCAAAGATCGGCTCTTCAACGATTTCATACCCTAAAGCTTTCAAACCTCCTTTCAAAGCATTTGCTTTAAAGTGAATCTGATCGGCAATATAATTTAATCCTTTCGGACCGTGATAAACCGCATACATTCCAGCCATTACAGCCAATAAAACCTGAGCAGTACAAATGTTTGAAGTTGCTCTTTCTCTCTTAATATGTTGTTCTCTGGTTTGTAGCGCCATTCTTAATGCACGTCTTCCGTACATATCCTGAGAAACTCCGATGATTCTTCCCGGAATATCTCTTTTATATTCTTCTTTACAAGAGAAAAATGCTGCGTGAGGACCTCCATACCCTAATGGAATACCAAATCTCTGACTTGTTCCAACAGCACAATCAGCACCCATTGAAGCCGGAGACTTCAATTTAACCAAAGCCATAGGATCACAAGCTACAACCACCTGAAGATCTAATTTCTTATATTCAACGATGTTTTCTGTATAGTCTAAAACGATACCGTTTTTACCCGGATATTGTAATAAAACACCATAGTAAGAACCATCAAACTCATGAGTTTTGTGATCGCCTTCTACGATTTCGATATCCAATCCTTCAGCCTTTGTTTTTAAAACTGAAATGGTTTGTGGTAAAACAAGGTCAGAAACAAAGAATTTGTTTGCTCCTGTTTTCTTCTGATCTTTTGTTCTGTTATTAAAGAACATATGCATAGCTTCTGCTGCAGCCGTAGATTCATCTAATAATGAAGCATTTGCCAAAGCAAAACCTGTAAGATCACACACAACAGTCTGGAAATTAAGAAGAGCCTCCAATCTTCCTTGTGCGATTTCCGCCTGATAAGGAGTATACGCTGTATACCAACTTGGATTCTCAAAAATATTTCTCTGAATTGCTGATGGCAACAATGTATTGTGATATCCAAAACCAATGTAGCTTGTATAATCAGTATTTTTCGAAGCCAATTCTTTTGAGTGAATCAGCATTTCGTATTCTGAAAGCGGTTCTGAGATTTCAAGATCTTTTTCTAAACGGATAGAAGAAGGGATGGTTTGAGAAATTAACTCTTCGATACTTGAAACGCCAACTTTTTCCAACATAGCCTGTTTATCGGCTTCATTCAAGGAAATGTGACGGCTCACAAACTGTTCTGTATTCATTTTTTATATTAGATTTTGTTTGTAAAAAAGATGGGTAAAATTACGAATTTTTAGAAAATTGCACAAGTAAGTTGAAAACGCAAACGATTTGAATAATTAATCTATCTTATTCAATATTAGCACTATTTCATTATTGTTAAAATCATAAAAACAGTTAAAATATGTATTAATATTAAATTAACATTAATTTTAAAAACTTCAGATTCCTGTAAAAAGAAGAGATTTTACTTGAAAATTTCATTTTTACCCTCCACTTTAGATTTTAGGAGATTGTTTTTCATTTTTTTCATTCAAAAACCCTCTTTAAAAACATTTAAGCAATTATAAATCAATACAATAATATTTTAACAAATTTTATTATCTGTATTTATTCTAAATTAATATATTTGCAACATGAATATGATTGTCCCTTTCAAAGTTGCACCTTTGACTCCTGCTTTTTCTATGACTCCTGAAGAAATGTATTGTGGCGATAAGAAATCTTGCTGCAAGAAATTCAAAAAAGGAAAAAGATGTAAAAAGTGTCCGGGAAGGAAAAAAATGGCTTAATTGCTAAAGCTTTTTACTAAGAAATAAATTGCCAAAACCAATAATACAATCCCAGCGATTATTTTAATAATTTTTGGTTGCCCATGCGGATTTACGACGGTTCTCGGTTGTGACTTGAATAATTCTTCCGCTTTATCTTTGAATTTTTCTGTATTATTTTCAAAAACTTCAGTAATCGTAATTCCTTGAACTGCCGTTTTATGCAACAGCGAATTCGTTGCATGAAGTAAAATTTGGAATTTCCCGTCTTTAAATTCGGTTATTTTAAAAACTCTTTCCCCGTAAGGTTTTTCCAGTCCAAAAGGCAAGACTTTTACCACATCGGCATTTTGTGTTTGCCAATTGATAATAATCTCTTCTCCTTTTTTCGCATGAATTTTATTGGCTGTAAAAGTTTTAATCGAAGGCGGAACATTATATCTAAAACTCTTCTGATGGCTTTCTAAATTCTGATCATAAGAATATCTTCTGCTTTTGTCGCTCAACGTCTCATAAGCTTCCTGAATTTCACGAAAACGGTCGGCAAAGAAATCATCGTTCTCATTTTTATCAGGATGGTATTTTAAGGATAATTTTCTATAAGCTTTTTTGATGTCCTCTTCTGAAGCATCGTGAGAAATCCCGAGAAAATAGTAGTAATCTTTCATTGAACTCTACAAAAATAAGGATTTTTGTTATTGCGGGCAAAGGGAACCCATCTGTTTTTAATTCTATTTTTTGTCATTTGGGAAGTAGAGAATCTATTCTTTTAACGCGTATTTTAATGCAAAGTCCTCAAAGGTTTTTCTTTGAGATGATTGGGGATATTTTTTGATCGCAAAGGCGTTTCACTCAGCTAAGTATATAGTTTCTATAAAACGCTTAAAAAATTCCCCTTCTTTGAAGGGGTGGATTTTTGCGAAGCAAAAAGACGGGGTAGTTTAATAGCTGCAATGCTAACAAAGACAAAATCATTTAATACGATTTAAAACCACCCCGTCAAAAATTCTTTGAATTTTCGCCACCCCTCCAATGGAGGGAAATGAATGGCAAGTCAGAATACGGCAGGTAAAAGTTTTAAATAAATGTTTGGGAATGTTTTGAGATTGCTTCGCTTTGTTCGCAATGACGTATAAAAAAAGTTCCGGCGCGGGAAGCTTCGCTTCCCGCGCCGGAACTAACAATTTCATTTAGTTACTTTCTATTTATGCTTCCGCAATGTTTTCTTTTCTTTCAAAACCTCTATGGTGGCATCTTGAAGCAAATTCTTTCTTGAATTTCCCTTTTAATTCCTGATATTGCTCCTCATTCATTTCTCTGATTTTATCTGCCAATCCGAAAGGAGATTTTTCTTTGATTCCGTATTCTTCAAAAATACCTTTTACAAATCTTTTTCTTTGGATCGCTTTTTTTGCGATGATGGCAACTCCGGCAACTGCTAATGCTCCCAAAGCTCCTTTTAATACTGAATTTTTCATTTTTTCAAAATTTTAAATTTTACTACTTTGTTTTTTATATAGACGAATGAATCTTTAATTTTACTTTACTACTTCTAAAATTTAATTATTCGTTTGTTCTGTTGTTTCTGTTAAAGAATCCCCCTTCGCATTTACTTCTCCATACTTCTTTGAATTTTTCTCTTTCTTCAAGGGACAAATACATCATTTTCTCTCTCATTTTTCTTTCTTTAAAGTCTTTCATTCCTTTTCCGAAATGGAAACCTCCGAAAAGTATTTTACTTAAAATCAATATTCCCATTGCCTGCCAATATGTTATCGATTTCACTCCTAAAATATCAGGAAGAAGGCAATTCCAAAGTGCCATGACAATCCATGTAACTCCTAAAAAAATCAACGGGGGACATAGTATTAAAAAAATCCACCCTTTTTTATGTTTATGATTCATAATCTTTCTTTTTACTAACTATTTAAATCTTCGTATAATTTTCTCAATCTGTTTCTCAGATGCTTTACAGCATAGTTTTTACGACTGATAATTGTTTTTATGTTTTCGCCATGCTCATCGGCAATTTCCTGGAGTGTTTTGTCGTTGAGTTCGTTTTCTACGTAGACTAACCTTTGCTTTTCGGGTAATTCTTCTAATGCTTCAAACAGCTTTTTCCAGATTTCATCCTGAAACATTTTTACTTCCGGTCCTGCGCTTTCGTCCATCAGTAAAATATCTTTGATGGAAAAATCTCCGTCTTCATCTTCGTAGACGAAATCCTCTAAGTTTTCGGTTTTCTTTTTACGGTATTTATCCGTGATTTTATTAGCCGTAACTCTGTACAGCCAACCACCCACATTCACAATCTCAGACAAATTGGTGAGACTACTGAACTGATACCACACCTCCTGCAGAATATCTTCTGCATCTTCCGTATTTTTCACTTTCGGGCGAATGTACGACATCAGCTTTCCTCCGTACTTTGAAACGGTTTGCGAGATGATATTTTCCTTCTCCTTCTGTGGCATTGTTACTTTTTCGACAACCTCCATATTGCTATGACGATTGAAATTTTTGTTTTACTTTAATAAATTTAAAATATTTTTTGGAATTTTCAATTTTTCTTTTATTAATGGGATTTTGTAAGCTTCTTAATTTAACCACAAAAGTCACAAAAGATTTAGGTAAAATCTTTAAAGTTTATCTTTAGACTAAAAAAAGAACAAATAAGCCTTTAAAAATTCTGATTTTATTCTTTTGAGAGCTTTTATTATCTCATTAATATATTTGTAAATAGCTTTTTGTATCTTTTGTGGTTAAATTTAAAATTGATTTAAACGATTCAAAAAACAAAAACGGAAAGTAAAAAATTACCTTCCGTTCATTAATTATAAAAATATCGGTTTTACTTTTTCAGATTCTCAGCGAAGAAACCAAGCATCGATTTATAAAAATCTAGTCTGTTCTGTTCTTTTCCAAATCCGTGTCCTTCATCATATTTTACCATATACGGAACTTCAAAGCCTTTGCTTCTCAATCCTTTTACAATTTGGTCAGATTCGTTGATATTCACTCTTGGATCATTCGCTCCCTGAACCACAAATAATGGTTTTTTAATTTTATCGATCTGGAAAACCGGAGAAACTTCTTTGGCAATTTTTGCTTCTTCAGGATTATCAAGATCATACCAGATCTGTTTTACCATTTCTTTGTAAGGTTTCCAGTATTCAGGGAATGAGTCGAAGAAGGTAAAGATGTTGGAAACTCCTACATAATCAACCCCACAAGAATATAAATCAGGAGTTTTAATTAAGCCCATCAAAGTAGCATAACCTCCATGGCTTCCTCCATAAATAGCCACTTTATCTTTATCTACCCAACCTTGCTGAATAGCATATTTTACTCCGTCTTCTACATCATCCATTGCTTTTCTTCCGATCTGTTTGTATCCTGAAGTCTGGAATTCTTTCCCGTATCCTCCAGAAATTCTGAAGTTTACCTGTAATGTTGCGTATCCTCTGCTTGCAAACAATTGTGTTTCAGGATTGAATCCCCAATTGTCTCTAATTCCTTGCGGACCACCATGAGGGTTTACAATTAACGGAACTTTTTTACCGTCCAGAGCTGCTTTTGGGAGTGTAATATACCCATGAATCGTCAAACCATCACGGCTTTTAAATTCAATCGGTCTCATTTCTGCCATATCTTCTTCTTTCAGCTGTGGCATTAGATCGAAAAGTAGTTTTAGGCTTTTTGATTTGGTATCGTACTCGTAGTATTTCCCGTACAATTTATCGCTGCTTACGACAACCAGAAGTTTATTTTCATTATCATCTGAGGAAACAACGTAATATTGTTTATCTCCAAATTCTGATTTCAGTTTTGCATATACTTCTTTGTAAAATGTACTTACAGGAATCACCTCGTCTTTAATTCCGTTATAATTAATATAGTCCAGTTCGTAATTTCTATTTTTTTCAGCGGTACTTATTGAACTTACATCAAATGTCGGATTTGAATAGACTTCTTTGATGATTGCATTCTTCTTCAGATCATACAAAACGATTCTTGCTTTATCACTGTCTAAATTGGTTACAATGTAAGCCTCATCTTTATTTTTAGAATTATAATTAAAACCAATCACACTGAACGTATCTTTCCAGTCGGTTGATTTTAAAAGATTAAACTTTCCGGTCTGTAAGTCTTTATAATATGTTTTTGTGGTCAAACCGTTTTCAAGCACAGTATATCCTCTCAAATTTCCGTCTTTATCGAAAATATAGTCATCAATAGGACTTTTAGCATCTTTATTTTCATACAGCTGCGTCATTTCTCCCGTCTTGAAATTGATTTTATAAGGTTCAAAAATCTGCTTATTGTTCTTATTCATTGTCACAACAACATAATCAGTATCTTTAATTAACCTTATGGTTCCTAAAGTAATTCCTTCAAAAGGTGTTAAATCTTTAAGGTTTTTCCCATCGATATCTGCCGCATACAAATGAATATTTTCATTTCCGCCTTTGTCCTGGGTATAAAAAAGACGACTTTTATTGAGCCAGCCATAACTTCTTATAAGATCTTCTTTTTCAACAAGGGCTTTTGTGATTTTTCCGGATTTTAAGTCTTTTACATACACATGGTTTTTCATGTCTTTATCTTTCTCTTTGTAAGAAAGGTATTGTCCGTCCGGAGAAATTTTAAACTGTGAAGCTTTAGGTCTTGCAAAATAATCTTCAACTTTATATTTAAAGTTTCCTTTATCGTAAGAAATCAGTTTTTCTAAAGTAGCTTTGGAAGATACCAAAGTAGGATCGCCCGGTAATTTTGCCGTCGAGCTTTGTGCATGGATCATAATCGTAGATATTACAATGTGAGCGGTGGTTAGGATTTTGTGATTGAGGTTCATAACTTATATTTTAATTAGGTTTGTGATATTCATTTCATATAAAATAAACATTTAATAATAAGACACTTAAACTCCCCAAAAAGTTACATTATTTTTCAAATATTTGTGAAAAAACTTCAATATAAAAACCCGAAAGTTAATTTCCGGGTTATATATTATTTTAAATTGATTTTAAAATTAAGTGAGGTAAATTCCAAAATACCAGGTCCAAGCAATTAAAATGAGCTGCATCGGAATTCTTTCTTTATATAAATAATTCATTCCGGGACCGGTGTAATCGGCTTTGAAAATATTGATCTTTTTCTTTGAGGAATTGATATTGACCACAAAAACCAACACATAAAATATAATCAGCAAAATGGCTGTAGTTTCACGAATGGAAGGAATCATTAATCCAATTCCGGCTGCAATTTCAATAATTCCGGTAAAATATACCCAAAACATTTTAGCAGGAATAAATTCAGGAATCATCATTGCCATTCCTTTCTGAAATTTAAAATGAGAAAGTCCTGTGAATATGATAAAAACAGCCATTCCCAAATTTCCGGAAAATAAAAAATTCCAGCTTCCCTGAAAAATTTTAGTTCCCAACAAAGCCAGAATAAAAGTTACGAAAAGGATTCCTAATAATTTCATACTTTATATTTTCTCATCAATTACAAGAGTCTTTTTAGTTATTTTCAGCAAGGTTTTTTACCACTTCTAATCCTTTTGTAAAGCCTGTGTTCATATGTTCTTGCCATTCTTTTTCTACCTGAACTTCTGTATGAAGTTTCGTTTTCCCATCAAAATCGATCAGAATATATTTCTCAAAACAACCACTCCATTCCATTACTTCTTTACTATGAATATCCTCATTACCTTCTTTATCCACCATTCCTAAATGTTTAAAAATGATCTGATCAGGTTTTTCAATACTGTCAATCGTTGAAACCATTCCCGCTCCTTCTGCACTAAAAAAATAGGTTTTCCCTCCTACTTTCCAATCTGTCTTCATGATACATCCGGGAGCAAAGAATTTTGTCCATTCACCATACGTTTCAGCTCCCCAAAGAATATCCCAGATTTTCTCTTTCGGAGCATCGATTATTTTTTCGTAAGATAAAGTTTCCATAATGTTAATTTTAGCGATGATTTTATATTTTTCAAAGCTGATTTTCAGAGAGATTTTTTACAATTCCCAATGCCTTTGGAAATTTTTCTTCAAAAAATCCTTTGAACTCGGCCGGTGTCTGAATTTCACTTTTCAGTTTTGTACCTTCATCATTTTCTTCCAAGATATATGCTTCCGTTGCTTCTCCCCAATCCTGAGGAGCTTCTACTCCGCTATAAATTTCTCCAAGGTGTAAAAATTTAATTTCTTTTCCGGGAATGCTTTTTTCTACCCTGCTAAACATTCCGTTATTATTAGGATCTAAGAATTTTATTGTATTCCCCTCTTCTAATGTTCCCTGATAAAAGGAACCTTCCGTAAAAGCTGTTGTCCACTGTCTATACGAAATATCATCCCAAAGTACACTCCATACTTTTTCCGGAGATGCATTTATTTGTATTTCAAAAACTAGTTTTTCCATTACTTCAAATATTTTTTAGATTAATTTAAAATCACTTTTCGCAAACAAAATCTTCCCTACATCACATCAAACAACACGCCGAAAAATGAAAATAAATTATCTTTAAGAATTATAGGCATTTTCTAACTCTGCAATACTGATTTTCTGCATTTTCATCATTGCCTGTACCACCTTTTGAGCTTTTGCCTGATCCGGATCGCTCATCAGCTGAATGAGTTTTTTGGGAACAATCTGCCAGCTAAAACCAAATGGGTCTTTCAGCCAGCCACACATGCTTTCTCTTCCTCCATTAGAAGTCAGAGAGTCCCAATACTTATCTGTTTGCTCCTGATCATCGGTCATTACCACCATTGAAATTCCTTCGTTAAAATCAAATGGATGATCGTAAGAATTATCCATGCAGAAGAAATCGTAGCCATTAATTTCAAAGTGTGCGTGCTGAATATTTTCAGCCGGTTCAGGGATTGGATGTCCTTCACTTCCTTCTCCATATTTTAAAATATTACCTATTTTAGAGTTAGGGAAAATACTGGTGTATAATTGCATGGCTTTCATCGCTTTTCCATTGTTTTCATGAATGAACATCAAGGTTGGAATAATTTTCTGTTCGCTTGCTTTTTCTCCCAGAAAAATCTGCCAACTCACTCCGTATTTATCTTTAACCCATCCGTATTTTTTACTCCAAGAATAAGAGTCTAAAGGCATTAAAGCCATTCCGCCATCTAGTAACTGATCCCAATATTTTTGAACTTCAGCTTCTGTATCGCAAATGACCATAAAGGAAACGGAAGCATTTTTTGTAAAATGAGGTCCGCCATTTAAAAGCATTAGTTTTTGACCGAAAAGCTCAATATTCATTACAACAGGCGTATCTGCTGTAATTTTTCCGTCAAAAACTGTACAATAAAAATCTGCAGACTCTTTTGCTTCTCCGTCATACCAAAGACACGGAAAAATATCGTTATTCATAATTTTAAATTTATTTTTTATCGTTTAGTTAAAAGGAAGCAGTTAAGACTTTACTTCTTTTCAATACTAAACAATATTATTGATTTTCTAATTTTCTTTAAAAGAAACATTATTTTCTTTCATATAGTTCTTCAGCTTTTCCATTGTATTTTTCCCGAAACCATGCATCTGCATAATTTCTTTTTCAGAATAATCGGAAAGCTTTTCCAAAGAGTCTATCTTCTCCTTTCCTAAGGCTCTTCTCGCAGGCATTGCAATAACTCCTCTCAAAAAATCATTTTCTACAACATGATTAACAACGCAAATAGAGGTCAAACACTTCGCCATTATTATTAAGTTTATCATGATGGTTCAAAAGGTTTTTAATGATTTTCTACGTACTTATGGAAGTTATTCAGGATGGCATACCAACCGTCTCTTTGCATCTCAACAGAGTTTTGTTTTTCCGGATCGAAGTTTATTTTAACATTCGTCGTATTTTCATCAATTGTATCAAAAACCACTTCTACATTTCTTCCGTCTTCCATATGATATTTTATTTTTTCATTAGGAATCACTTCATCATAAACGCCTTCAAAATCAAACCCAAAGCTTCCGTCTTTTGCTTCCATTCTGTTCTTGAATTTTCCGCCCACTTTTAGATCGTTTTCAGATTTTGGGCATTGCCAAGATTCATGGGCAAAATTCCATTTTGTGATGTGCTTCGGACCGTTATAATAATCCCAAACCTTTTGTACAGGGGCCAAAATAGTGATGTCAATTTTAATAGGTTCCATATTTAATATTTTTGTGGTGGTAGAAAAGGGCAACTACAGTCAGTTACCCTTTTATATAATTTAGTTTTAAAGATAAGATTATTTCGTGTACTCTTCATTATAGTTTACCATCCAATGAACACCATATTTGTCTTGGAAGCTACCAAAATAGTCTCCCCAAAACTGATCTTCAATCGGCATTTCTACATTTCCGCCTTCAGAAAGACCTTTGAAAAGTCTGTCAGCTTCTTCTCTTGATTCCGGGAAAATTGAAACGTAATTGTTATTTCCAACATTCAGGTTCTGTCCGAAACTTGGAACAATATCCGAAGCCATTAACAAATCTCCTCCAATTGGAAGTGCAATGTGCATCACCCTGTTTTTTTCCTCATCTGATAGATTTTCAGTTCCCGGAGCATTTCCCATTTTGTGAATTTCACCTAAAAATTCACCTCCGAAAACGGATTTGTAAAAGTTGAAAGCTTCTTCTGCTTTTCCATCAAAATTTAAGTAAGGATTTAATTTAGCCATGATTTCTATTTTTTTAAGTTTTTTAGTTATTGTGAGCAAAGTAAACAGATTACTTTACTCTGATGTTTTGTTTTTAACGCAAAGAGCGCAAAGGTTTTCTTTAAATTTTTGAAAATATTTTTTTGTTCGCAAAGGCGTTTCACTCAGCGAAGTGCTGAGATTTTCATATACAATTCATTTGTCATTCTGAAGAAGGAAGAATCTATTTTGAATCGTGAGATTCTTCGCTCCACTCCGTTTCACTCAGAATGACAGTATTATCATTGAGTACTGAAACAGATAATTATTTTCTTTAATTCAAAAATTTCTCAACTTCACTTACTGTAAAGTCAATTAATTTTACGTCAACATTGCCCTCAAAATCTGCCATCATATAAGAACCGTGAGTCGCAGGAAGAATCATCAATTGAGAACTTTTCACTAAACGCCACATTTCTACAACATGTTCAGGTTTTATTACATCTTTGTCTCCTGAAATAAACAAAGTAGGAGATTTTATGCCTTTCAAAATATCTTCGTTCCAGTCTTCAAAAGCTTTCATTCTTCCGCTGTCTTTTTCAAACATATTTTCAAGGGCAGAAAAGTCCGGATTTAAGCTCAAAAAATTAATTTTCAAAGGTTCAGGCATTGAATCCAAAGTTGCATCCATCATACTTTCAAAAAAACCTTCTATCATTCCGCTTCTTTTAAAAAGTGCAGAAGCTACAACTAGTTTTTCTACCATTTCAGGATAAAGATGAGCGATTTGCATTACCGTGCTTCCCCCATTACTGAAGCCCCAAAACAAAGCTTTTTCGATATTAATTTCCTTCAGAAGAGCTGCAACATCATGTGCATCCTGTTCAAAAGTCTCTGGAATATCGCGATGTTCGGTCATTCCATGATTTTGCAGATCAATTCCTATTAACTGAAATTGATTTTCTAGTCTAGAAACGATTTCTTTGTAATCGAACAGAAATGAAGAACCTCCTCCGTGAATCAACACCAAAGGTTTTCCGGAACCATATATTTCGTAATACATTTTGATTCCATTCACCTCCTTATATCCTTTTTCTCGAAGATTCATTCTTAATATTTTAAGTCTTTATCAAAATCGTACTTCATTCCTTCGTAGCCCAGAATTCTTCGCATCAATCCGATTTGTCCGCACAGATAATCTTCACGGCCAATGCACATTCCTACAAAATTCAAGACCGTTTCCGGAAAGAAGTCAATATTCATTCCCATAGGAAAAGCTTTATCTAGTTCTTCGTCTGTTGCCTCCAGTAATCTTTGATAGACTAAAGGGGAAATTTTATGAAATTCTTCTTTCAATTCCTGTAAAGTAGGATACGTGAAGCTTTCATCTAAAGCCTTCCCCTGAAAGAAAAAGTCTTTATATTTAAATTCTTCGGTAAACCCGAGAACAAATCCTAATCCATAACGCATATCCAGAAAATTCCCAACCATCCAAATGATGTGATTGGTTCTTCCTTCTATTCTTTTTAAAGCGTCTTCTTCTGAAATTCCGTCAAGAACCAACAAAAAAGTCTGACTGTGTCCTCGATAAGCAGGAATTATGATCTCTAATTTTTTTGATATTGGTGTGTCCATTTTGTTTGATTTTTATTAATTGTTTTAAAAATTATCTCTTTCCGAATAAGGAATATGAAAACCTTCTTCCACAAATTTTCTTAGAATTCGTAAGTACATCGCCCAACAGAAAGAGGTTTGCTTAAAATGCTCATTTGTCAATTTCCAATCGTTGTGGTAAAAACTTAATTTGGTTCCGTTTTGAGTTTCTTTTAAAATAAACCCGACTCTTGTTCCTGTCCAGTCTTGGTCTGCCTCAGTCATGAGATATTCAATTTCAAAAGGTGGATTAAGTTTTGTAACTTTTCCTTTCCACTTATATTCTTCTGAAAATTCAAAAACATACTCTGAACCTAGCTCCGGTTTTCCTTGGGAATAATGCGTCCACCATTCATTTAAAAATTCGGGAACGGAAACCATTCTAAAAGTATTTTCTATGGTTGCCCCGACTTTTAGATCATGTAGAATTGAAAAAGAGTTTTCCATAATGAGTATTTTATTTGATAGCACCGGGTTTCCCAAGAATTCTTCTTACATAACCTAATTGTCCACTATGGTAAATTTCATGAAAACAAAGTATGGAAACATCTTTAATTTGTTCCGGATTGAAGCTTTCCATTGTATTCAATTTTGACTCTAGTCTATCCTGAGATTGTTTTAAATAGGATGTAAGCTCATCAAAAGACACAAATTCATCTTTTCTCTCTAAAGGAATTGCACCTCTGTTATAACATGAAAATTTTTCATTATCCCAAACCGATTCTTCCCCTAAAATATTCAGTAAGGGATTTCTGATGTAGATTAAATGTCCTAACACCCAGTTCAGACAATTGGCTTCACCATTAGGAAAAATCAAAGCTTCCTCATTGGTAGTCCCCTCAATATTCATTAAGATTACTTTATAGTTGCTTGAAATTTGAATCTTGATAATTTCAATATCCTTTTTCATATTTTTGGATTTGGAGGTTTGAATTTTCCCACAGTTTTTTACAAATAATGATGCTTATAGTGAGATTTTTAAATTTATATGTCTTGACCACCCCGTCAAAAATTCTTTGAATTTTCGCCACCCCTTCACTGGAGGGGAATTTGAAGTGCTTTCAATAATTCTGAGTGAGATTAATTTATTCGGTCGGGAGTTGAGAAGAATCTGCAAAAATGACATTCCAACCGTGTCCGTTGATGTCCCAAAAAGAATTTTGATACATCCAACCATGATCCTGCGGTTCTTCATGCTGATAAGCTCCGTTGGCTACAGCAGCATTTACCACCTGATCTACTTCTTCCCGACTATCTAAACCGATTGCCACCAAAACCTGTGTAGTATCTCCTTTTGGAACCGGTCTTTCAGAAAAAGTCTGGAAAAATTCTTCCGTCAGAAACATGATCTGCATATTCTCATTCATCATTACACAAACTGCCTTTTCATCAGTAATCTGTTCGTTGATCGGAAATCCTACGTTTGTCCAGAATTCCTTAGTTTTCTGAATATCTTTTACCGGAAGATTAACATAAATCTGATTGATTTTCATTGTATAATTTTTTAGTGTTAAACTTGAGCAAAGTAGCTGTATTATTCGGTCGGAAGCTTAGACATGTCTGCAAACATTACTTCCCACTGGTGCCCGTTTAAATCTGAAAAAGCACTTTGATACATCCAGCCGTGATCTTGTGGCTCGCTATATTTTGAGCCGCCGTTTTCAATAGCCGTTTTTACCATTCCATCCACTTCTTCACGACTGTTGACTCCAATGGCAAGAAGTGTCTGAGTAGTCTCTCCTTTTGCAACCGGTCTGTCTGTAAACGTCTGAAAAAACTCTTCTTTTAAAAACATGGTATAAATATGATCTTCTTTCATAATGACACAAATTGCTTTTTCATCTGAGAATTGTTCATTAATGGAAAACCCTAGTTTCGTCCAAAATTCTCTTGTTTTCTGAACATCTTTTACCGGAAGGTTTACGTAAATTTGATTGATTTTCATTTTGTAATTTTTTTAGTGTTAAACTTTTATTCAAAATTACCAAGTCACCATGAAAGTCAACTTGCCATAAGGCAAGATTTAATTTTTATTTGGATGTGATACCAATTCTTTACGAATTCGGCTCAAAGAAGTATCGGTAACTCCCAGATAGGAAGCAATTTGCTTTAACGGAGCAAACTGTATCACATGAGGTTTCTGTTCTAATAGATTAAGGTAGCGTTTCGTTGCGGAAAGCGTAAACATTTCTACCGAACGTTGTTTGTATACAAAAAGCTGCTGAGACATCCATGCTCTTCCCCATTCTCTGAGGTTGGGAATCTTGTGGAATAGCTCCTGAAAAGTTTCAAAATCAAATTTCCAGCATTCACAGTCTGTAATGCAGACAATATTTTCCTGTGTCGGAATCCTCTGAAATAATGAAGAAACTTCAATAATCACTTCATTTTCCACAAAAAAGTGAGTCGTCACTTCATTCCCGTTAAAATCATTGACAAATGAACGAACCAGTCCTTTCTCCAAAATATAGTACTCATTGGCTGTTTTTCCTTCTTCCAAGATGAAATCGCCTTTCTGAAAAAATACTTTTTCATGAGCCTGAAATATCTCATCGAGCTCTTCCTGTAGGAAAAACGGGAAATCATAGCAGATCTCTAAGGCTTTATTGCTCATCAAATTCAATGTTTTTTTATAGGGTTTTAAAATTAGAATTTTTATCTGAACTGATGAAGAAAATATTAAACAAAATAATAAATACGACATGACATATTAATGTAATCCATTACATATAAGTACCATAAACTATTTATATTAATTACAAATTATTAAACAATAACTTTATGGTTGTTATTATAAATCTAATAAAGTAAAATGAAGAACCTTAAAATAAAGAAAGCTGAATTGGTTTTGGAGAAGATGGTTTCTGGGCATCTCCAAAAACGGTTTTACCGCCAAAACGCCATGAATTTTGCCTTTCTTCTTCAATAACCTGCTCAATATCAAAATCGGGTGTAAAATCTTTCTCTGTTGCTTCAATAATCTGATGAAGTTTATTAAGTGTATTTAATTTATCCGAGTTTCCAAGCTTGGATTTTTCAATTCCTGTTTTAAGAATTTGAATACTTTCGTCATAGATTTTTGTCGGAACAGGAAAAGGATGGCCGTCTTTTCCGCCATGAGCAAAAGAAAATCTTGCAGGATCTTTGAATCTCGAAGGTGCTCCGTGAATCACTTCACTCACCAAAGCCAAAGACTGCATCGTTCTTGGCCCTACTCCTTCCAACATCAATAAATCTTCAAAGTTTTGCGGCTGTTGTTCTCTTGTTATATACAAAAGGGCACCTAGGCGCTTCAAATCTACATCGGAAGCCTGAACATCATGATGAGCGGGAAGAATAAGTCTTGCGAAATCGCTCATAATTTCCGCAGAATCAGTATGAGAGATTTCTAAAATCCCTTTCCGATTTTCTGAAGCTTCAGAAGCTGTTAAATTTAAAATCTGACCTCTGGAAATTCCATTAATTCCTGTATGAGGTTCTTCAACAAAGGATTTTATATTTTCTGAATGCCAATGATAGCGTCTTGCTGTTCCATCAGATTCGTGCATTCCTTGCTGAACGACGCTCCAATTTCCGTTATCGGATAGAATAAAATTATGCAGATATAATTGATACCCATCCTGAATAGCCGTATTATCAACTTTTGCAGAAAGTTTGCTTGCTTTTACCAGATCTTTTCCATTCAAACCTGTTTTATCAGCAATCTGAAGTAATTCTGAAGGAGTATCTCTGGAAAATTTACCTTTTCCTCCACAAATATAAAGTCCCAGAGACTGAGAATTTGGATTAATCGATCGTTTCAAAGCGCCCATGACAGAGGTTGTAATTCCTGAAGAATGCCAATCCATTCCCATCACCGCACCAAAACTCTGAAACCAAAACGGATCTGCCAATCGACGAAGAACTTCATCTTTACCATAATCCATTAAGATCACCTCCACAATAGAAAGTCCGAGAATTGACATACGCTCATACAGCCAAGGTGGTACTTTGCCATAATGTAAAGGTAAATCTGCTGTTCCGGAGCGTTTCATTTTGTAAAGGTAGGCGTATTGTTTTTAATTTTTATTGATTTGAGTCAGCAATTGTAAATGTAGATTTCTCCTTTCGTCGAAAGCACAGTCCTTATTTTTGAATCATGCATATTTAAACAAAAAGTCCTGCAAAAAATTTTCACAGGACCTTATAGAATTTTTTATTTCTATTATCTTATTTTAATGCTGCTAGAGCTACTTCATAATTTGGTTCGTGTACAATTTCAGAAACCTGTTCTGTATACACTACTTTATTATTTTCATCTGTAACAATTACAGCACGGCTCAAAAGACCTTTCATTGGAGAATCAGCAATTGTCACTTCATAATCATCACCAAAGCTACCTCTGAAATCTGAAAGAGTTTCTACATTGTTCAACCCTTCAGCTGCACAGAATCTTCCTAATGCAAAAGGCAAATCTTTAGAAACGTTGATTACAACAGTGTTTTCTAAATTTGAAGCTTCTTCATTAAATTTTCTTGCAGAAGCTGCACAAATTCCTGTATCAATAGAAGGAAAAATATTGATCACTTTTTTCTTTCCATCAAAGTTTTCCAAAGTCTTCACATTCAAATTAGAATCTACCAAAGCAAAATCTCTGATTGTTGTTCCTACTGACGGAAGAACTCCTACTGTATGTATTGCGTTTCCTTTTAACGTAATAGTCGTTGACATAAATTTATTTTTTAAGTTTTTTCAAATTTAATCAAAATGATGAGCTTTTTAAACTTATTCAAGGTTAAATTAATCATAAAGTGAGAATAAAAATACTTATATCCGACAATCATAATTTTAAATTAAAATTTATTTATCTTCGCAGACTTAAAAAACATTAACCATGCGAAGAAAAATTACTTTCCTTTTATTCGCTGTACCTGTTTTCGGTTTTGCACAATCTGTGATTGGCAATATTAACTCCGGAGCAGTTTCTGCGGATAATTTCACACATTCTGTCGGGGAAATCTACGTGATTCCTATCGATCCTGACCAGGCAAACTCCGGCACAATGGGAATTTATTATCAATCTGTTTTACAAGTATTAGGTATTTCTGAACTTGAAAAAGACGATATAAAAATCTACCCCAACCCTACAGCTGATTTCATTTATGTAAAATTAAATTCAAAATCAAAAATTGAAGGTGTAGAAATTTATGATCTTTCAGGAAAACTTGTTTCAAAAACAAAACTGGAATCAGAAAAATTAGATTTAAGACATCTTCCACAAGGTGTCTATATGATTGTTTTCAAAAATTCTGACATCAAACCAATTAAAATCATTAAAAAACCTTAAAAACCATTTGAACATGAAAAAATTATACGCAACTATAGGATTATTTCTTGCAACATTATTAAGCGCGCAAGTTCCACAAGCTTTTAGTTATCAAACAATTGCATTCAATGCATCCGGAGCGCCTATTGCTAACGGTAATGTTGCTTTGAGAATAAGCATTTTAGAAAACTCTGCGACAGGAACAGTTTTATACACAGAAACCCATACTAAAACAACCAATGCTAAAGGTTTGGTCAACCTAAATATTGGACAAGGTACAGCAACAACAGGAACTTTTGCAGGTATTAACTGGGGAACCAACACAAAATTTGTGAAAGTGGAAATGGATCCTGCAGGCGGAAGTAATTATACAAATGTTGGGGTAAATCAATTAATGACAGTCCCTTATGCTCAAGTGAGTAAAACTGTTGTAACAGGTGCAGGGCAAGGAATTACTTTAGTTTCTCCAAATGGAACAAATTATACTTTAAATGTTGATGACGCTGGAAATTTAAATTTACCTCAATCTTCTAGTGGAAGCAGTTCTTTACCTTTGAATCTTTATCTTTACGGCTCATATAATTCATTTAACCCTTCAGGAGCAGAACTTTTGAGAGTTGTAAATTCTTGGAAACAAGGTTACAAATATTTTCCTGCAAACACTCAATTAAAATTTATTGCTGCACAAAATGCTTCTGCGCAAGTTTATGGAAGTGATACAAACAATCTAATTATTCCTAATGGAAACAGTTATACAGCATCTTCAAACGGCTTTTATTCCATAAAAGTCTTTAATTCCACAATATGGGGAAGTGTTGCAATGTATTCTGCTACTTTAGAAAATTTTACACCTCAAATTGATTTCATAGGTTCAGGTCCTTCTTCAATGACACCTTTAACTTACAATGTTGCGACCAACAAATTTTCAACACAGGTTTATGGAGTTACAAGTAATTCTCCAACATTTGTCATTACATTAAATCAAGAAGAATTAGGTGATAATTTAAATGATGGAAATTTTGATATAGATGGAGCACCAATTATGATTCCTAATACAACGACAACTCCAAAAAATTATAAAATTGAATTTAATGTAAATTTTGACGGAACCGGAACTTACACAATTACTCAAATATAAATTTAAAGAGGCAACAGCCTCTTTTTTTATGTAAAAGAAGTTGAAAAAAGAATCATAATCACTAAATTTGTGAGTCTTAAAAAATCAAATAATAAATAACAGTATAATGTCAGACAAATCAAAAATCTATTACACCCTTACGGATGAGGCTCCAATGTTGGCGACACACTCGTTTTTACCGATTGTAAAAGCTTTTACAAAATCAGCAAACATCGAGATCGCAGTTCCGGATATTTCTTTGGCTGGAAGAATTTTAGCAAACTTCCCTGAATTTTTGAATGATGATCAGAAAATCGGTGATGCTTTAGCTGAATTGGGTCAATTGGCTACTCAACCTGATGCAAACATTATCAAATTACCCAATATTTCAGCTTCTGCGCCTCAATTAGATGCTGCTATCGCTGAATTACAGGCTAAAGGTTTCGCAGTTCCAAATTATCCTGCAGAGCCTAAAAATGACGAAGAAAAAGCAATTAAAGCTAAATATGCTAAAGTTTTAGGAAGTGCTGTAAACCCTGTATTAAGAGAAGGAAATTCTGACAGACGTGCTCCAAAAGCTGTTAAAAATTATGCAAAAGCAAATCCTCACAGAATGGGAGATTGGGCTTCTGATAGCAAAACTGACGTTGCTCACATGGACAACGGAGATTTCTACGGAACTGAAACTTCTACCACTCTTGAGAATGCTACAAAATATAAAATCGTTTTCAAAGGAAATGATGGTGCTGAAACTTTATTAAAAGATTTCGCAGGTCTTCAGGCTGGTGAAGTGATCGATTCTTCTGTAATGAACTTAAACGCTTTGAGAGCTTTTGTACAACAAGCTATTGAAGAAGCTAAAAACAGAAACGTACTTCTTTCTGCTCACCTGAAAGCTACGATGATGAAAATCTCTGATCCAATTATCTTCGGAGCTATCGTAGAAACTTTCTTTAAAGATGTTTTCACTAAATATGCTGAAACTTTCAAGTCTTTAGATATTAATCCAAACAACGGTCTTGCTGATCTTTTCGATAAAATCAAAGGAAATGCTCAGGAAGCTGAAATTAAAGCTGATATCGAAGCTGCTTTGGCAAACGGACCAAGAGTGGCAATGGTGAATTCTGATAAAGGAATTACGAATTTCCATGTTCCTTCAGACATCATTGTTGATGCTTCTATGGCTGCTTTAGTAAGAGGTGGAGGTAAAATGTGGAACAAAGAAGGAAAAGAAGAAGATACAGTGGCTATCATTCCAGATCGTTCTTACGCAGGTTTCTACCAAGCTGTAATTGATGATATGAAAGCTCACGGGAAGTTAGATCCTACAACGATGGGTTCTGTTCCAAACGTTGGTTTGATGGCTCAAAAAGCTGAGGAATACGGTTCTCACGACAAAACATTCCAGGCTTCTGCTGAAGGAACTATTGAAGTTCAGGATGAAAACGGAAACGTTCTTCTTTCTCAGAAAGTAGAAAAAGGAGATATTTTCAGAATGTGTCAAACTAAAGATGCTCCAATCCAAGACTGGGTAAAATTAGCGGTAAACAGAGCTAGACTTTCTGATACGCCTGCTATTTTCTGGTTAGATAAAGGAAGAGCTCATGATAGAGAAATGATTAAAAAAGTTGAAAAATACTTAGCTGATCACGATACAAACGGTCTTGATATTAAAATTCTTGACGTAAAAGATGCAATGACTGAAACGTTGCAAAGAGCAAGAGAAGGAAAAGATACGATTTCTGTTTCTGGAAACGTATTGAGAGATTATTTAACAGATCTTTTCCCAATTCTTGAGCTTGGAACTTCTGCTAAAATGCTTTCTATCGTTCCATTAATGAATGGTGGTGGTTTATTTGAAACTGGAGCTGGAGGTTCTGCACCAAAACACGTTGAGCAGTTCATCGAAGAAGGATATTTAAGATGGGATTCTCTAGGTGAATTCTTAGCACTTCAGGCTTCTTTAGAGCATTTGGCACAAACTCAAGGGAATACAAAATCTCAGGTTTTAGCTGATGCGTTGGATGAAGCAAACGCAAAATTCTTAGCAACAGATAAATCTCCTGCAAGAAAAGTAGGACAAATCGATAACAGAGGTTCTCACTTCTATTTAGCAATGTATTGGGCTGAAGCATTGGCAAACCAGACTGCAGATGCTGAATTAGCTGCTCAGTTCGCTCCTGTTGCTGATGCAATGAAAGAAAACGAAGAAGTGATTAATGCTGAATTAATCGGTGCTCAAGGAAAACCTCAACAAATTGACGGTTACTACAAAACTGACACGTACAAAACGTATGCAGCTATGAGACCAAGCACTGTTTTAAATGAAATCATCGACGGAATTTAATTTTCGGTTTTGATATATAAATAAAAGCTCCTTTTTTAAGGGGCTTTTTTTATTTGAAAAAAGATGATGTAATTGAATCTATTTTTACCACCCCGTCAAAAATTCTTTGAATTTTCGCCACCCCTCCAAAGGAGGGGAATTATGGAGGATGTCCATTATAAAATACCGACGAGCTTTCAAATCATACCGCATCTATTACCTATTACCTAGCCTCTACAATCACTCTCCGATGTTCCCTCCCCCAAATAATCATTTCCTGAATGATATTTCCAAACGTTCGGCAATATTCTGTAGGTTCGTATTCTATTAAGACAGGCGTTTCCGGATAAACGGTTCGTTTTACCAGTTTATTCAGTTCCATATCTTTTAATTCTTTTGAAAGCATTCTTGTAGTAATCCCGGGAATACTTCTTTCAATTTCACGAAAACGTCTGTTACCGTTGCATAATGAATTAATTACAGGAATTCTCCACTTACCTCCGATAAAGTAAAGGGTGTCTTGCAATGCTCTAAGCTCTTCGGTCTGATCTCTTTCCATAGATGCAAAATTAAATGATATCATTGATGATGCTGGTATACTCTGTGATACTGATTACAAAAGTATACCAATTTGAAATAACTTTGTCAAAAATTTTAAAGAAATGAAAAAGTTTAACAACAAATTAGCCATCGTAACTGGCGGAAACAGCGGAATCGGATATGCAACCGCAAAAGAATTAATAGAAGAAGGTGCAAAAGTAATCATCACAGGAAGAAGAAAAGAAGCAGTTGAAAAAGCAGCAGAAGAATTGGGAGCAATTCCGTTTGTGGCAGATCAGGCTAATCTTGATGATATTGAGGTATTAAAAAAAGAAGTTGAATCCCAATATGGAAAAGTAGACATTCTATTTATCAATGCAGGAATTACAGGAGGTTTAATTCCTATTGAAAATATGTCTGTTGAAAATTTTGACAGTGTCATGAATATTAACTTCAGAGGAGCTTATTTCACTTTAAGCAAATTCATTCCTTTGCTGAATGACGGAGCTTCTGTTGTTGTTTTATCATCAATTGTAGCCTCAACTTACAAACCTAACAGTTCAGTTTATCAGGCGAGTAAAGCGGCTTTAAATTCAATTGCAAAAACGGCAGCAGCAGAATTAGCACCAAGAAAAATTCGTGTAAATATGGTAAGTCCGGGACCTACAAAAACCGAAGTAATGACTAAAGCAGGATTGGATGAAGCAACCTTAAACGGATTAAACGACTATTTAATCGATCTTATTCCCTTGAAAAAAATGGGAACGGCAGAAGATGTTGCAAAGCTCGTCACTTATTTATCAGACAATACTATTTCAAGTTTCATCACCGGAACAGAAATCATTGTAGACGGAGGAATGGTATTATAAGAAATCTGTTTACGTTTTTTCTTTAACCACAAAAGAGGCAAAAGCTATTTATACATATATAGATCTTTTACTTCTTTTGTGGTTAATTTTAGCATTAACTTAAACATATTTAAGAATAAAACAGGATGATAGAAGCTCAAAATCGTACAAAACGTTTTTTCATGATCCTTGCTTTCCAATTAAACTTTCAAAATTCCATTTTCACCTTCCGATTTGTCCGGTTCACCTAATTTCATATTTCAAAACCTTCTTCAAGCCTCTACTTTTGAGCCATAAAAAAATCAATTATGGACTCAATAAAGAAAAAAAGAAAGGTAAATCTCATTGCCATAGTGTTTCTAGCAATTCTGGGCATCTTCGGTGTTTTACAGCTTTTCAATAAGCCATTAGAAGGAAAATCTGTTGCAAAGAAAATTGAAGCTCCCCGCGAAGTTCTCGCTATTCTGGAAAATTCATGTTTTGCCTGTCATTCCAACGAGCAAAAACTAGCTTGGTATGATAAAATTGCCCCCATTTCTTGGGCAGTGGATAAAGATGTAAAAAGAGCCCGAGAAGTTCTTAATTTTTCAGAATGGAATTATTCCGAAGGTGAGCATCAAGGAAAAATGTATGCTATCCTTAATATGATGCAAAGCGGAAAGATGCCACTTCACGAATATACACTCCTTCACCCTTCTGCAAAGATTACTCCTGAAAATATTGAAACAATAAGAAAATATACGCTTTCACTTTCCAGTGTTTCACCTGTAAAAAAAGAAACGCAAGATGTTCATGAGAATGCTCAAACATCAGAAAAAATTAGCCCTTCAACATTTCCAGTTTCTCCCAACGGTGTAAAATATACGGATGAATATAAAAAATGGAAAGTTATCAGTATGAGTACGCTTTTTGACAATTCAATCCGTGTCATTTACGGAAATGATATTGCGGTAAAAGCCATTGAAACAGAAAATTTTCATCCTTGGCCAGATGGAAGTGTTGTTGTAAAATCTGTCTGGAAACAGGAAAAATCAGCCAATGGAGAAATTCGAGCCGGAGACTTTGTAAATGCCCAGTTCATGGTTAAAGATTCTAAAAAATATACTGATACAGAAGGTTGGGGATTTGCAAAATTTTCAGGAAATGATCTTCATCCTACAGGAAAAACAGCATCATTTGCAAAAGAATCTTGCATTGCCTGTCACAGACAGTTAGCTGAAAAAACGGGATATCTGTTTGATGTACCCATGAAAGTAAATACCGAAAGATTAATTAAAAACCTACAGAAATAATGAAAAAAATATTCCTAATCATCGTATCAATTTGTGCCCTATTCACTGCCTGTAAAATAGATGAACCCGATAAAGATTTAAAACGAATCGTTTTTGATCCCGGAAATTTACAGTTCATTTCAACTTCATTAAATCCAACAAAAGAAACATCTTCTGCTTTGTATGGAAATCCAGAAGCTTTGAAATCTTTAACCCATGAAAATCATCAGCCAGATCCCAATTCTGAATTTAAACTGGTGACTTGGAAATACCATGAAAATCCGCAGTACATCGGAGGAACCATCACAGGAGAACTGCTAAGTATAGAAACTCTCAGCGTTGATAAAAACGGAAATATTTCCTACAAGATCCAAAACTCTTCAGAAAAAGAAAAAATTCAGCCGAATAAAGAAGAAAAAATACAATATATTTTGAGTTACAACCCCGTCGTAAGACCTTAAATAAAATTAAAAATGAAATCTGAAAGTCTGGAGTTGAAAAATCAGCTCCGGATTTTTGAGTGAAATGTAAATTATCAATTCACTATTAAATTCAAAGCATTTTACCTACCTTAACACCTTTAAAATCCGCAGTTGTCATGCAACAACAAAAAATAAAAATCTCACAGGCCGTTATTTGGATAAGCTCCCTTTTTTTGGGAATATTATCTTCGGTTCCGCAACTCGCTTCCCATGCATTCAACTGGGAAGAAGCGGTAGTAAATTCAGCCATAACCGCTGCTTTTTCTGTCATCATGTGGTATCTCAATATTTATATGCTGAACCGGAATTCAGGAAAAAGACGTCAGAATATTTCCTATTCAAGACTGATGATTGTTCTGGCTTTCGGGATGATCGTGATGCTTGGTTTGGCGTGGATTCAGCAGCTTATCTTATCGCATATTAATTTTGGACCGACCATGTTAATGATCGAAGTTCGCGGAATCCTGATCAACCTCGTATGTTATATGTTTCTCACTTTATTGCAAAATAATTATGCCGGACAACAGGTTCAGCTGGAGTTGGAAAAAGTAAAAAGCGACAATCTGGGTGCTCAGTTTGAGCTATTAAAGCAGCAGATCAATCCACATTTTCTTTTTAACAGTTTAAATACATTAAAATCTATGGCGGAAACGAATGATTCTGAAACCGTGGATTTCATCATGAAGCTTTCTGATTTTTACAGATTTACACTGGAAAGCAGAAAACTGGATCTTATTACCGTTCAGGAAGAAATGAACATCATCAATTCGTATATTTTTCTACAAAAAGCCCGTTTTGGTGAAGGAATTACACTTACTCAGAAATTAAATGAAAATGTTCTAAAAACATTAATTCCTCCTTTTACTTTGCAATTATTGGTGGAAAACTGTATTAAACATAATATTGTTTCACAAAGCAAACCTTTACACATCAAAATCTACGATACGGACAACAAGATCGTCATTGAAAATCCCATTCAGAAAAAAATGACTGTTGAAGATTCACTGGGAATCGGACTCGACAATGTAAAATTACGTTACCAACACCTGCTTGAACAGGAAATTGAAATTAATTCCGACGAAAAAACCTTTCAAATAAAACTCCCTCTTATCCATGAATATAATCATTATTGAAGACGAATTCAGAGCTGCAAAATCCCTTCAGAATTTAATCACAGAATTAAAACCTGAAGCAAAAATCATTGGAGTTTACGACAGCATTGAAATGAGCATTGAAGCGCTGAAAGACAGCAAACCTGATCTTATTTTCATGGATATTCATCTGTCAGACGGATTATCCTTTGAAATCTTTAAGCAGGCTGAAATCACCTGTCCAGTGGTTTTCTGTACCGCTTTCGATCAGTACATGCTCGATGCCTTTAAAAGTAAAGGAGTCGATTATGTGCTGAAACCTTTTTCACGTGAAGATATTGCCGAAGCTTTCAGAAAAGTGGATGAATTAAAGAAATTCTTTCAGAAAACAGAACTTCCCGACCTTGAAGCTCTCATACAGAAAATTACGCAGCCCCAGACTCCTGCAAAAACAAGTTTTTTAGTTTTTAAAAATCAGAAATACACGACTATTCTAACGGAAAACATTGCCTATTTCTTTATTCACAATGAGATTACGCATTT
Organism: Chryseobacterium taiwanense; assembly: GCF_000813825.1. Classification (GTDB taxonomy): domain Bacteria; phylum Bacteroidota; class Bacteroidia; order Flavobacteriales; family Weeksellaceae; genus Chryseobacterium; species Chryseobacterium taiwanense. Next base: position 20,449 of record NZ_JWTA01000019.1, on the reverse strand, counting down.
GATGACTTTTGATAAGCAACAGTTTCAGCTTACCCAAACACTCGGGCAAATTGCAGAACAGGTTTCTCAAAAGCAGTTTTTCAGAGTGAACCGACAATACATCGTCAATTTCAGTGCGATCAAAGAAATGGAGCATTATTTTCAGCGAAAAATATTAGTAAAGTTAACCGTTGAAACTCCGGAGCAGCTCTTGATCAATAAAGAAAAATCTCATAGTTTTTTCAGCTGGTTGGAAGACCGCTAAAACTACAATCTTCCCTCTTTCAGCATCCTGCTAAAAAATTTTAAGTTTATAAAATACAGGTTCACCATTCATTTTGTCCGGTTGAACCTTTTTTGTATTCTTTTGCCTCGGAAAGGTATCTACTTTTGAATCAAAATTAAAAGAAATGATACTAAAGAATCTAATAGGAACGGCAGTTTTCGTAGCATTACTATTCGCCGTATCCGCATTCGTTTACCAGGAAAAAAACGAAACGGCACCACAACGTACCTCAACAAAAGCAAACAATAACAGATTTGCCGTGTTGGAATTATTCACTTCCGAAGGCTGTTCAAGCTGTCCACCCGCAGATAAGCTGATGGGAGAAATTGAAGAAAAGTATAAAGATCAGCCGGTCTATATTCTCTCTTATCATGTAGATTACTGGAATAATCTGGGTTGGAAAGATAAATTCAGCAGCGCGGAAAATTCCAGACGCCAACAGCAATATGCCCAGACTTTACATTCACAGGTGTACACACCACAATTGATCGTAAACGGTAAAAAGGAATTTGTAGGTTCTGATCAGGAAGCGGTAGAAAATTCAATCCAAACTGCTTTACTAAATTCTGATAATGCTACAATTGATCTGTCTGCAAAGGCTTCTGAAAAAGAAATCAGTGTAAATTTTAAAACTTCAGAAAGTAATTCTCAAAATAAAGTACTCATTACGCTGGTTGAAAAAAAATCTTCCACTCATGTACAAAAAGGTGAAAATGAAGGCCGTCATCTGATTCACTGGCAGATTGTTCATCAACAGAATCAAATTGCTTTAAAAAACACTACAACAGGAGCAACAAGCTTTAAACTTCCGAAAAATTTCAATACAAATGACTGGGAAATTATCGGAATGATCCAGAATATGAAATCGGGGGAAATTCTTGGTTCTACAAAAGCTTCTTTATAAAACATCATCTCCTTTGTCATTCTGAATGAAGTGAGAGCTAAATGAAGAATCTATTATTTGAAGTTGAGATTCTTCCTTCGTCAGAATGACAACGGACTGCAAAAATTATTATAAAAAATCAACTTAAAAATATTAACAACTTAAAACAATAAAAAAAATGGAAACAAAAACAGAAAAAATCATCTTTTGGTCAGGCGCAATCTTTATGTCTCTTTGGTTTGGAGCAAGCGGTTTCTTTGAACTGACAAAAAATCCGGTAGTTTGGGATATCACACAACAATTAGGTTATCCGTCTCATTTCATCTACATTTTGGGCGTATTCAAATTATCCGGGATTATCGTTTTATTACTTCCAAATAGGTTATTAAGATTAAAAGAATGGGTATTTGCTGGAATGTTCTTTGATATTATTTTCGCCTTTTTCTCAAAAATTGCAGTGCTTGGTTTTCCGGCAACCATTGATGCCATCGTCGCATTCACTGTGCTTTCTGTCACTTATTTTATGTTCAGAAGAATCTATGATCAGAAAGTAGTTTTAGAAAGAATTTAAAGTAAAAATAAAACTCATCCGTCTTTAATAAGACAAATATCAACTTTTCAAATTACTTATGTAAAGATAAAACCTCTCAATATCCGAGAGGTTTTATTGTAGAAAATTATGAGTAGAAAATATAAATATGGGTATTAACGATTAAGAAAGTATTCTGGATGTTAATCAATAAAACAGACATAAGCCTATTATTCTTAAATACAACTTAATGGTTCAAATTCTTTATTTTTAAAATTAAGTATGTGCTTTTCTGAATTTAATCATACTTAAAATAAACAATCCCAGCATTCCTAAGACAAAGTAACCTTCTGCAACCTGTAACTGAATCTGAGGTTTAATGATCGCCACAATTCCGTAGCTGAGTGCCGATGTGATGATAAAAGCAATTCCGCCTGTCAAACCACCTGCAATTCCTGCCGAATTCGGGAATCTTCCGATACAGTATGAAAAATAGTTATTAAAAATAAATCCGGCCGTCACATGAATTAAAAAAGCAAATGCAACCAGGCTGTAAATATTATTTGAGAAATAAGAAGCTGCAAACATCAGAATGATCAACATCAACTGAATAAAGTTAGCATAGCGAATTTTAGGTAAAAATGCTTTATTAATCAATGCTTTTCCTAAAAACCCTCCCGTCATCCATGCAAAACCAAGGATAAGGGAAACGTAGCCTGCAACCACTTCCGAATAGCCCATTTTATGCTCAATGATAAATGATCCACATAGATTGAAAAACATAATCATTGAATAGCTCAATCCGCACATCAGCATTCCGTAGAAGAAATCTTTTGCTTTAAACATAGACTCATATTCTTTCAACAGGAATTCAATGTGAAAAGGATTTCTTTTTTTCAGTGTCTCTCCGGAGAATAGGAATTCTAACACTAAAAGCAATGCACTGTATCCCGCCAATACATAGAAGTTTGACTGCCATCCGAAATTTTTCTGCAAATACCCTCCGATAAACGGTGCAATGATGGGCCCGACAGACCAAACAATGGTCATGATGCTCAAATAATGTTTTCGTTCGTCTCCTTCATACACATCTACGAAAAATGCTCTTTTAGAAACTACGGCAAAACCTGACAAAACACCTTGTAATATACGCATTGCATAGATCACAAAAATATTCTGAGTGGTCGCTGTGATTAAAAACGATACCACAAATAAAGCCAGTGAAGCCATTGAAACTTTATACCTTCCGAAAGAGTCTACGATGCTTCCCGCAAAGAACTGGGTAAGTCCGTAACTGATTAAAAATATGGATAAAGTAAGCTGAATATTGCTTTCCGTCTGATGCAGTTCGGTCGCCATACTCGGCATTGAAGGCAGATAAATATCGGTTGCTAAACCCGACATCGGAATTACGGCGAATGCTAAAATTGTAGCAATAAATTTATTTTTTTCTTTGAGTGTTACCATTTCTTTGATTACATCTTTTCATAAAAAATCAGATTCCTAAACATGCATTCAGGAATCTAAAGTATATCATTTTAGTTATTTACTAATTTCATAGAACCTTCGCTGTATCTTTCACCAATATTGGGATATTTTTTCAAGATCGCATTGATGGTTTCCAAGTCTGATGAAGAAAGGTCGAGGTTGATGGCCTCTACATTTTCTTCTAAATATTTGATACGTTTTGTTCCCGGAATAGGAATAATATCTTCCCCTTGGTTTAATACCCACGCAAGAGCTAATTGAGTTCCTTTCACTCCTTTTGAAGCGGCAAAATCATTGATCTCTTTCGCTAAATTCTTGTTATTTTCAAGATATTCCGCCTGATAACGAGGTAATGATTTTCTGAAATCTTCTTCACCAAAATTCTGAACTTCATTGATATTAGAAAAAAGCCCTCTCGCCAAAGGAGAATAAGGAACTAAAGCAATTCCCAGCTCTCTGATAGTCGGCAGAATTTCTTTTTCAACATCTTTCGTTAAGATAGAATATTCTGATTGCAAGGCGGTAATCGGATGAATCTTATTTACTTTTCTAATAGATTCTGGTGAAGCTTCGGATAATCCTAAATATCTTACTTTTCCTGCTTTTACAAGATCTGCCATTGCTCCTACTGTTTCTTCAACAGGAATATTCGGATCTACTCTGTGAGCGTAATACAAATCAATCTCATCAATTTTTAATCTTTGAAGGCTTAGATCAACGGCCTGTTTGATCCATTCCGGAGAACCGTCAAAATAAGTTCCGGGAGCACCGCTGTGACTGGCTTTTCCGTCTTTAAATCTGAATCCAAATTTCGTAGCGATAAAAATTTTGTCACGGTTCGGAACCAATACTTTGGAGATCAGTTTTTCATTTTCTCCGTTTGCATACATATCTGCTGTATCCCAGAAGTTCACTCCCAGATCTAAAGCTCTATGCAGCGTATTAATACTCTCCTGTTCGTCTGCCGGTCCATACGCAAAACTCATTCCCATACATCCCAAACCGATGGCAGATAACTGCTCTTCTGTGTTTCCTAATTTTCTAAATTTCATGATATGCTGTGATTTTAAATTTACAGGACAAAATTATCACCGAAATTTTTCAATTTCAATATAGAATTCAAACGAAGAATTATAAAATTCAAACAACAGAAGTTCTTACGGCATTCGGAGTTATTCCCGTCTGTTTTTTAAAGTAATTGGTAAAATAGGCAGGTTCTTCAAAACCTAGTCCGTACGCAATTTCAGAGACATTCCAGTCTGTATGTTTCAGCAACGCATTGGCTTCCTGAATAATTCTTGACGTGATCTGCTGACTTGTCGTTTTTCCTGTAATCTCTTTCACAGAACGGTTTAAGGAATTAACATGAATGGATAAATTCTCTGCATAATCCACCGGACTTTTCAATTTTAAAAACCTTTCCGGACTGTCAATCGGAAATTGTCTTTCCAGGAGTTCCATGAATAAAGAAGCTACCCTTTGCGATGCATTCTGATAAGGTTCAAAGTTTTCTGCTGGATGCATTTTCATGGCTTCATGAATCAGAAGATGAAGATAAGCACGCAGCATATCATATTTATGCAGATAGTCCGACTGAATTTCGGTCATCATTTTAATAAAAATATCTGAAACTGTTTTCTGCTGTTCCTCATCTATAAAGAAAATCGGAGTTCCTCCAATCCTGAAAAGTGGTGATTCCTGCAATGTTCCCAAGCGGTTTCCATCATATAAAAAATGATCGGTGAAAAGACAGAAAAACCCTTTCTGATCATCAGCTTCAGCTTCCCATGAATAAGGAATAACAGGATTTGAAAACAGTAAAGCAGGTTTATCTACGTACATCCATTTATCTGCATAATGAAGTTTCCCCTTCCCTATAATTAATGAAATTTTATAGTAATCTCTTCGGCTGTACGGTGTGATTGATGAACAGTTTTCACGCGAAAACACATTGAAATGCCCCACTCCGGGAGTTTTGATGCACTGCAAACCTTCGTTCTGAGCATTACGCTCGTAAAAACCTTTTATTGTTTCTCTAGATTCCATGATTCAAAATTATAAAAATCAAACATAAGTTCTGTGAAAAAATAATTATGATTGATAAAATAAAAAATGGCTAACCTTTCGATGAGCCACTTCAAAATTGAATGTATAGTTGATAATTGGTTTAGTGATGATTTCCGTGTACATTTTTTTCTTTATGAATATACACCTTCTTCTCTGTGTGTTTATACTTTTTATCGTTGTTTTTATTACGGTTGTAAACGGCCACAGGATTTTGTCCTTTATAATATTTATTTTTGAATTTTAAATATTTATCATGCCCCATAATTCTTTCCAGTTCCACATATCTGTCATTTCTCCATCTATCGGGATTATGAACGTAAACTTTATTCCAAGAATTGTAATCGTGATATCGGTCGTTCAGAACATAGATCTGATTTGCCTGTGTCTGTGATAATACCAAATCGGTAATTACTGCTGCCCAGTTGATGTCTGTAACACTTCTTCTGTAATCGTTGTAATAATCTGACTGTGCATATGTTAATCCGAATGTTCCGACAAGCATTGCTGTTAATAATAGTTTTTTCATTTCACACCTTTTTTTTAATTAGACTATTAATCAATTTTCAATTAGAGTGCCAAATCAATTTTAAATAGAAGAATAAAGTGGTTAAAAAAAAACTAAACATCTGATAATCTATCATATAAATATCATCCATTTAAAGAAAACAAATTATCAATATGTTTTCAGACTCTTATTATATTAAAAATCTTAAAAACCAATTATTTCTCATTTTAAATTTGTAATTTTAAGAAGAGAAAAATTATAAAACCTCATTTTTCTACCCAAAAATCTCAATATTATGGAAAATATAAAATTTGAAGTATCTCCATATCAAGACGAGTTGCAGATATTAATTGATGAAAAAAAAGCAGGTTATATGTCAATAGAAATTGACGGCAGACTCCTTATTGTCTATTACACAAAACTTGACGAGGAAATAGAAGGGAAAGGATATGCTAAAATGCTTTTGGATGAGTTGGTACGTTATGCGGAAGAAAAAGATTTACTGGTAGATCCTGAATGTGATTTTGTGAGACAACAGTTTGAAAATCATCCGGCAAGATACAAAGACATTTGGCACGCCTAATTAATCTTCCCACCAGATTTTAAATTGCTGGCTTGATGCATTTAAATCAACAGGTTCACCAATCATTGGGGTTAAAATATTCAGATTTTTTTCTTTTCCAAGATCTACTACCTTTTGTAAAGGCTCATTCCATGGATGCAATGCCAATGCAAATTTCGCAGAGTGTACAGGAATGATCTTCTTTGCTTTCACATCTATACTCGCCTGAATCACGTCTTCAGGTAATGCATGAATGTATTTCCAAGCTTCATTGTATTGACCATTCTCCATAATCGCGTAGTCGAACGGACCAAATTTTTCCCCGATCATTTTAAAATGAGTATCGTATCCGCTATCACCACCTAAAAACATTTTTTTGGTAGGAGTTTCCAAGACATAAGAAGTCCAAAGCGTAACATTTCTCTGGGTTTTTCTTCCTGAAAAATGTCTCGCAGGAGTAAATGTTATTTTAATGTTATTTTTTAAAAAAGCTTCAGCTCCCCATTCTTCTTCAATCAATTGCTCGGGTTGATATCCCCATTGTTCTAAATGAGCTCCTACACCGAGAGGTAAGATCACTTTTCCCACTTTATTTTTGATCGCTTTCACTGTCGGATAATCCAAATGATCGTAATGATCGTGAGTAATGACCAGATAATCGATATTGGGAATATCTTCCGGCTTAAAAATATCTGCTCCAGCAAATGCTTTATTGAAAAATTTAAAAGGAGAACCATATAAACTTAACACCGGATCAATTAAAAAAGAAACACCGTCGGTCTGAATAAAATAAGAAGAATGTCCCATCCAGATAAAAACATCTTCATCTTTTGAAAGGTTTTTCAGATCTGTATGAATGGACGGAAGATTTTTTACCGGTTTTAAAAGCGGATCTTTCTTTTTGAAAAAGAAGTCATACATCACTTTCGGCATAGAATGTCCTTCTGCCAATGAAGGAGTATGACTTAAGTTCTGGAATTGCTTATCTTTAAAATGTTTCGACTGTTGCATTCTTTCCAGCCTTTCTCCTTTGGCTTCAGCTCCGAAAACCTCCTGATTGATCACCATAAAATATAACAGGATGATTAAAACAGTAATGGTAATAATTATATACATCATTTTCTAAAATAGTGTCAAATGTATGACATTATCTTCTATGACGATTAAAAAACAGAATACCTTTATTTTTTACATAAATTTATCTTAATAGATAAACTTTATACTAAACTTTTTTAAATTAGCTCATTAAAATTTCAAAGCATTGAAACATTTTTCACTCATCATATTATTCATTTTTCTCATCACTTCTTGTTCATCTGTCAAGAAGCATAATGAACAGAGATCTTCCTGTATATCACCGGAGGAACTAAGAAAAGATGTTGATTACGCTTATGACAAAATCAAAGAAATGCATCCTAAACTTTACTGGTATATTTCAAAAAACCAGTTGGATCATAAATTTGACAGTCTTAAGCAAACCATCACTCAACCTCTTACTCCCCTTGAGTTTTATTTTAAACTACAACCGGTAATTGCCAGTATAAAGGAAGGTCATCTTTCGCTGAGAATTCCCATCAAAAAATTCACAAAAAAAGAGATCAAATCTCTGGATAATAAAAAGGGAATGTTCAGCCGTTTTGAGTATTATGTAACCGGAGAGCATTTGTACATCATAGAAAATAAAGATTCTATAGAACATATAAAATCGGGAACCGAAATTTTGAAAATCAATGATGTTCCGGTGCCTTTATATCTGAAAAAATATAAAAATTTAATCAGCAGTGACGGATACAACACAACCTTTCAGCCTTATTTTTTAAAAGACATCTTCTTTAATTTTTATAGTGCAGAGTTTGGTTTTAGAGATAGTGCTAAGATTGAGACAGTCTATCATGATCAAATAAAAACCTATACGATAAAAAGAGCTGAAAAATCTAAATTTGATTTCGAAAAAGATAAGGAACAAAAAAAGAGAACACTGGAAAAAAAGGTGAATGATTATGTCGCTTTTAATAACTCTTATAACCGTACATTCAAGTTTTTATCATCCGACAGCAGTGTTGCTTATATCAAAGTGAAAAGCTTTTCAAGAAGCTATTCTGAAAAATTCTACAAGGAAACTTTTGCTAAAATTAAAAACGCAAAAGTAAAATACCTCGTGATAGATATCCGTAATAATTATGGCGGGTCTCTCGATGAAATCAACAACTTGTATTCTTATCTCGCACCGGCACCGTTTACTCTAATCAAACGTTCTCAGGTAACTTCAAAAAGCAGTCCTTTGAAGACTAACTATTTCAGAAAAAGCAACGCTTTGGAATATACTTTTAAAAGCATCCTCTATCCCGCTTATATTGTAAGTCAGACGATGAACACGTATAAAAAAGACAGCATTGTTTATTATAAAATGAAAGCAGATCGAGAAACTAAACCTCAAAATGATGCTTTTCACGGAAAGGTTTTTGTACTCATCAACGGCGGAAGCTTTTCGGCATCTTCCATTCTGTCTGCCAAACTTAAAAATGACAAACTTGCCACGTTGGTCGGAGAAGAAACCGGAGGAGCGAATGACGGTACTATTGCCGGATTTTATTCTTATCAGAAACTGCCTTATTCAAAAATCAGTTTACCGATCGGATTGGCTTTAGTACAACCTAATATTGACTTTACCAATACAGAAAGAGGCGTTCTTCCTGATTTTACCGTCACAGAAAGTATTCAGGATATTTTAGATAAAAAAGACCGCCAAATGGAATGGGTGATGAAGGAAATTGGAAATGAGAAAAATGGGAAATAATTACTTTGACGAATGACAAAAAATATTTTTAAACTCCTTAAAATTCTCGTTTCTGTAGTTATTGTATGGTTCCTTCTTCATTCTCTATACATTACTATTGATGGTTTTTCTGATCATGGTAAAAATGCTGATCTTGCTGTTATTTTAGGAAACAAAGTCAATGAAGACGGGACTTTATCTAAAAGATTAGAAAAACGCCTAGAAAGCGGAATTGATTTATATAAAACTCATCGTATCAAAAAGATTTTAGTGAGTGGTGGATTGGGAAAAGAAGGATTTTATGAAGGGAATAAGATGAAAGAGTTTCTCGTTAAAAAAGGGATTCCTGATTCTTTGATCATTGTTGATAATCATGGAGACAATACAAGAGCTACCGTTATCAATACACTCAAACTGAAATCTCAACTAAAATTCAACAGCATCATTATTGTCTCTCAATATTTTCATGTGACACGAACCAAAAAATTATTTGAAGATCAAGGCTTTGAAAACGTAAGCAGCGTGAGTCCAAATTACTTTGAATTCAGAGATCTCTATTCGATTATAAGAGAATTTCCGGCGTATTATACTCAATAAAATAGTATTCGGCGGGCTGAAAGCCCGCCGAATACTATTTTTTCAACTCTATCAAAAGATCTTCAATCTGTCGGATATGCTTTCCGTAAAATTTTTCAAACCATCTTTTTCCGGATAAATACACTACGGAAGCCCCCACAACAACAAATCCTAGAAGAATCATGAATATATAAAGGAGATTCAGTTCACGCATCCATGGAATCACCTCTATCACAAGAATGATTTCACACACCAAAAACGGAATAAAACTTACGTAAAATGACAGATAGTATTGTTTATTCAGATTAAACTGCATCAACAGATCATTTAAAGCATCATACGTCTGCAAAGCAGGATTACTTAGCTCTTTGTACAGCTTAAAAAACTTACTGAAAAAGAAAATGGTAACAAAAGCCATAGAGGCTACTAAAACCAGCACATACATCTTAAATTTTACAGGAGCATTACAAATAGCAACCACAAAAAAGGAAAAGATAAACACCACAAAAGTGTACCAGAATTCCTTGCGCATATTTTTGCGCATTTTCTCCAAAGGCAAATTAATTTTCTTGGCCTGTTCTATACTGATTTCAGGTGTTTCTTCTATAGAATCATCTTCATTCCAGGTATTTTTTAATTCATCTATATTCATTTTGAGTAATTTTTAATGGATTAAGAACTATGAGAATAATTGTAGTCTCTCGTCTTTAGGGTTTATTTAAAATTTCTTTCAGTTTATTTTTAGCACGATTCATTTTTACCCTTACATTTCCTTCAGAAATACCCATTTGTTCGGCAATCTGTTTCCCAGAAAAATCTTCTAAATAGTAAAAAATAAATGCTTTATCTATTGGAGTAAGCTGATGAATAGCTCGATACATCTCTTTTAACCGATCTTCCTTTTCCTGATCATATTCATCCTGTACAATTTTATAATTGGAAACATTATCGTTTTCTATAAAACTTCTTTTCTTCTCAGACTTTAGAAATATAATAGCGGTATTAAGAGCAATTCGGTACAACCATGTTGCAAATTCACTTTCTCCTTTAAAACCGGAATAAGCTTTCCAGACCTGATACGTAATTTCCTGAAAAAGATCATCGCGATCGTCTTTTTCATCTACGTACATTTTAGAAATCTTAAAAATGATTCCTTTATGCTTTTCGATCTTTTCTAAAAATTCCTGTTCTAGTGAGGTCATGATTTTCGTTGCTCTAAAGAGTTAGTTTCATTTTCAAAAAATTGTTACAAACATTCCTTATAAAAATTTAAAATGACATAAAATAAAATCCCCAATATATCAAAAAGATCATTGGGGATTTCATTATAAAAATAGGTTGGAAGGTAAACCTAGAAAATATAATCGGTACTTAAAAAGTTTGAATCATGCTTTCTTACAATTGTATTTAATAATTCTTTATTGGAATCCGTCACTTTTGCAGCCACCAAAGAACGGATCGAGAACGAACGTAAAGCATCAAAAACAGAAAGCGTTCCTTCTGCACTGTCTTTTCTTCCTGTAAAAGGGAAAACATCGGGACCTCTCTGCGCCTGACAATTGATATTTACTCTACTTACCAAATTTACAAAAGGATCGATCAGTTTAGCGACCTCAGCAGGATCTTCACTGAAAATACTTACCTGCATTCCGTGGTCAGCATTTACCTGATAATCGATTGGTTCTTCAATATCATCAAACGGAACTACAGGAATTACCGGTCCAAACTGCTCTTCATGATACAGTTTCATATCACTATTTACAGGATATACAACAGCCGGGAAAACAAAAGATTCTTCTGTAAACCCTCCATTTTCATTCAATACTTTTGCTCCTTTTGATAAGGCATCTTCAATACATTCTTTTAAATAAGGAGGTTTGTTCACTTCCGGAAGTGGGGTAATTTTCACGTCTTTTTCCCAAGGAAGTCCAGGTTTCATTGCAGAAACAGCAGCAGTCAGCTTTTGGGTAAATGCTTCCGCAACATCTTTCTGAACGAAAATTAACTTTAAAGCCGTACATCTTTGCCCGTTAAAAGAAAGCGATCCTAAAATACATTCACTTACTGCTACATCCAAATCTGCATTTTTCGTAACGATCGCTGCATTCTTAGCGTCTAAGCTCAGAATCGCTCTTAAACGATTAACTTTCGGATGCAGTTTTTTCAGACCATTCGCTACTTTACTGGAACCGATAAATGCCAAAACATTCACTTTACCGCTTTCCATGATCGGGGTAATGATTTCTGAACCTTTTCCGTACAATGTATTCACTGTTCCTTTAGGAAAAGCTTCTTTGAATGCATTCAGTAAAGGATAATGTGCCAAAACTCCATGTTTTGGAAGTTTAAACAAAATCGTATTTCCCATGATCAAAGCAGGAATCAGCGTAGTGAAAATTTCGTTTAAAGGATAATTGAAAGGTCCCATGCTCAATACAACACCAAGCGGAGCTCTTCTGATCTGTGCAATCGTTCCTTCTGCCTGCTGAAAACGGGAAGATTCTCTGTCTAAATCTTTTAAAGCATCGATGGTCTGATTGATATAATCTACCGTTCTGTCGAATTCCTTCGTAGAATCAGCCAGTGTTTTTCCGATTTCCCACATCAACAATTTGATCACCAAATCTCTCTGCTGAATCATTAAGTACACAAACTTCTGCATACATTTGATTCTTCCTTCCACAGACATGGTTGGCCATTCTCCCAACCCGTTATTATAGGCTTTTACACAAGCATCAAGAACTTTCATCGCTTCATCCGGACCAATATTAGGAACACTCCCCAATAGTTTTCTTTCCAGTCCGTTTTCTGTAGGAATGCAGACAGGAGAGTAAATATTCTGAACTTCCCCATTCCATTCTACCAATTCGCCGTTTAATAAATAAACTTTCTGGTGAATCTCAGGAACTTTATATTCTTCCGGAATTTCATTTTCGCCTTTAAATATCTCATGAAATGATGCTGTATTTGCTGAATTCATAAATCTTTTGTTTTTTTAATAGTGTTAGTGTAAACTTTTTGATAGAATAAAGGTAGAGGGAAAAATCGACTTTAAAAAGAGGCGTTTAATAGATTTGCTCTATTTGAAAGAAAATTAATATTGGAACATCGAAAAAAGAATAATTTTGTTTAAAAATAAAATTCATGTATTCAAAATTCGCTTTCGGTGCGTTCCTATTTTTCTCATCGTTTGCTTTGGCACAAAACTCCAAAACAGCAAACACGGTTCTTGCCGGAGGAAAACCCGTACATACTTACGCTAAATTACCAGCTGTAAATAAGCCCGCCCCCAAATTCACTCTTACAGATGTTACCATGAAAGATCAGACTCTGGAATCTTATAAAGGGAAATATCTTATTCTTAATATCTTTCCGAGTGTAGATACAGGCGTTTGTTCCGCTTCCGTACACCATTTCAATGAAGATGCAGCAAGCATTCCGAATACGGTGGTTCTTTGTATCTCTAAAGATCTTCCTTTCGCACAAAAAAGATTCTGTGGTGCAGAAGGAATTAAAAATGTAGTGATGCTTTCCGATTTCCGTTCAGATTTCGGGAAAACGTACGGTGTAGAAATTACAGATTCCGCGATGAAAGGATTATTGAGTAGAGCGGTTGTTGTGATCGATCCTTCAGGAAAAATCGTTTATGAAGAACAGGTTGCCGATATTTCTCATGAACCTAATTATGAAGCGGCTATTAAAGCTGTGAAAAATTAAATTTCACTTTTAAATAATTAAAAACCTTCAATAAATATATTATTGGAGGTTTTATTTTACTCTCCATTTCCTCCGAGAGAATTAAATTCTTTAGTAGAATAATGAAGAAACAATAGAGTAAGTAAATCATCTACCGAATCTTCAGCCTCAACATGAAAAATTGAATCTTTAAACCATCTTTTTTCTTCCCAAATTTCGATTAACAATTTATCCTTCTCAAACAACCTGTTTGTTTTAAGTAATTTAAATTCATAAATTCTCACGTCACTCCCCGACTTTATAATCCTTTCTTTAGCCAAATCCGTAAAATAAATAACACCTTTAGAATTGAAAAGTTCAAGATCATTTCTCAAGAAGCCAACATTTCGAATATCATAACTTATTGAGTTTAAGATGATGTAATGTTTTATTGAAAAAAGCTTACTTATATCTACAATTCTCCCGATTTCTATATTATTCTCCGTAAGTAAAACAAATTGTTTTTTATGATACTGAGCAATGTATTTTTTTATCATTTATTTTTTAGCTTTCTATTCCTTCTTTGTCGTCACCAAAATTACTCCATTTTGAGCTTTTGAACCATATAATGCTTTTGCTGAAAAACCTTTTAGAATATTTATTGTTTTTATTGAATCGGGATCTAATTCCTGTAAATTTTTAAAATCAACTATTTTCCCGTTCAATACCGTCAAAGGTTTAAGATTACTTTTTAAACTTGAATTGGCTCCTCCTATTCTTATCACATTATTTACATTTTGAGGCATCTGATTCATCTGTAGATCTTTTAATTGTACAGCCTCTATTTGAGGATTACTGTTCTTAGCCTTATTCAATGTCTCACCTGACACCACCGTAATCGATCCCAGCAATTCTTTTTTATACTTAGACTGCCCAAATGCAGAAAGCACAACCACCTCACCCAATTCTGCTACTTGCAAAGTATCATTCGCCGGATGCTGCTGTGCCTTTACCGAAACAAGACCTCCTGTCGTAAGAATAAATCCTACTGCAAACTTCACAAAAACAGCATTGATGTAAGAATATTGCAGGTTCCTATTCAGCTGGGATTCATAGAAATTACCGCAGATTTCTTCTGTAGTATTTGAAAACACTTCGATAATTTCATCATCCGAAGCAGTAGTAAAATCTCTTACCGTTTTCGAACAGACAGAACAAAATCTTCCTTTCTCTTCGCGGGTCATTGCTTCCCAGTTTTCATGACAGGGTGTTGGTATTGTGATTTTCATAGTAACCTCTTTATTTATACAGATGTTTTATTTTAATAAAAAGTTGGAAAAGAAAAAATTAATTTGACTTCAGCAATCAAAGTTCTTTTCAATCAATATCCTGATGATTTTTTTATATTTGAAAACTAATTATACCACCATTACGAATCTTTAATTTACAAATGAAGGAAGAAAACATCAATAAGCTAAATACTCTGTTTTCCAATTTAAAGACGGAAGACGAAAAATTGAAAGAAAGTCTGGCTAAAAAGAAAAGTGAAGAAGACCTGTTCATTGAAGCGTTCAAAACACTGTGCAAAAACTTGATCGAGCCAAAGATGCAGGAATTCAGAAGAATGCTGAGAGAAAACGGATATGGCTGCAAAGTAGCCTTTAATGAAGAAAATAAAAATGGAATCGGCATCAATCATCAGTCGAATATCAAACTTCAGATCTCAAGAAATGTGGAATCAAACTTTTATGCAAATGATAAATTTCCACATATCATGTTTGTAGCCGACAAAAATTTGAAAAGAATCGGAATACATCAAGATACCATTTTTCAAAACGGAACAGGAACCGCTGCCATGAAAGAACAAACTTATATCTTGGAACATCTTGATGAAGAAAGTATAGAAAAAGAGATTCTTCATTCCGTTGAAAATATATTGATGAATAAATAATTTTGGCGACTATAGACAATTTTAGACCATTGTCATTCTGACGAAGGAAGAATCTCAGCACGCATAAGAGATTCTTCACTCCACTTCGTGCCGTTCAGAATGACAAAGTCATCATAATAAATTACCTGTTGATACATATTTTTCGAACATATATCAGAACCTGCTTCAAAGCGGGTTTTCTTATGTCATGACCCTGCAGGATGCTGTCATAAAAAATCATTCAGATATTTGTTTAGATCATCTGATCAAATGTTATCCAGCATTTTCATCAGCTTTAAAGACATTCAATTATGAAGAAATCCTCTTTTATTATGCCTTTCCTTGTTGCAGTTATTACTATACAGTCAGTAAATGCGCAACAAAACTATCAACCTTCAGCAAAAGATACGGTTTGGGCAAAACAGTTCCTGCCGATCAGCGGTCCCGGCAAGAAAATCTCCGGTAATGGACTTGGCGGATGGCGAAGCGGGACCGATGGAGTAAAATATCAGGGTAATGATCCGAGACCTGAATATGACCTAAAATTTGAAGGGCTTACGAAAGGAACAGCCGTACAAAAAGGGCTGCTCCCTCCTATCCAACCCGCACTTGAATTACATCTTCGTGACGGCGTAATCACTGTAGGAGGCGATGGATACTATTACCTTACAGGATCTTCAGGAGATAATATCTGGGCTTATACTGCGGGAGTCGAATTATGGAAATCCAAAGACCTGCAAAGCTGGGAATATGTCGGCTTGGTCTGGGATATCAATAAAGATGCAGAAGACTGGGTAAAAGAATGGCGACAACATCCTAAAAGAGCTGTAAGAGCAGTTTGGGCTCCTGAACTTCATTATATTAACAACAACTATTATATCTGTTTCAGCATGTGTCCCGATGGGATCGGAATTCTGAAAAGTACAACCGGAAAACCGGAAGGACCTTATGTGAATGCTTTTGAGAAAAAAGGTTCTATTGTTGACGGGATCGATCCTACCCTGTTTCAGGATGAAGACGGCAAAGTCTATTTCACGTACGGAGCAGGAAAAGAAATTGCCCAGCTTAAGGACGATCTGAGTGGCTTTGCAACACCTTTCAAAAAAATAGATTTCACAGATTATGATACCGATCCTTCCCATCATGCTCCCAAATGCGAAGCGAGAGGAATGCACGATCTCGGACATGAAGGTGTAGTTCTCTTCAAAAGAAACGGAAAATATTATCTGGGGGCTGCCGATAATTATGAACAGAGATATTCCACCTGTCTAGCTGTTTCGGACAATCTGTACGGACCTTATGAACACCGTCATGAATCTGTTCCCAGCGCAGGAGGAACAGGCTTTTTCAAAGATAAAAAAGGAAACTGGTGGAGTACCTATTTCGGAAACGATTCACAGACGCATTTCAGGGAAAAAGTAGGTTTAATTAAAGTAGACTTTACAAAGTCAGGAAAAGTAATTCCTGCTAAAAAACAGCCTTTTGTAAGCAAAAAAGATGAAAAGGAATGGCAAACAAAATGGGAAAAGGTTTGGAAGCCTGTGAAGTAAATTAAAATGTGGTATTCTCTTTCTGGCAAATCATCTCTCACTTATTTAATAAAGAAAGAAATATCCGGTACGCTTGTCATTCTGACGAAGGAAGAATCTCAGCACACATAAGAGATTCTTCACTCCACTTTGTTTCGTTCAGAATGACAGGTTGCTTAAAGATGAAAATACCTCGGATCAGGATACTGAAATTCAAAATCCAGTTCTGCAATTAATTTTGCAGAGGAAATAAGCCTTCCTTTTTCCGTACGTTCTCCCGAATACGGCAGACCATTCTGGGCATTGATAATCTCTTCTTTATTAGGGTGAACAGGTGCTGCAAGATTATACACCTTTCCTTTAGACTGCTGATCCAACATTTTTTCAACAACGGAACAGATATCTGCATAATGGATATGGTTCACCAACTGATCCAAATTGGAAATATTGTAGTTTTTCAGTAGTCTCTGACCTCCCATTAATCCGGACAGTCTCAGAATATTGGCATCCGGAAATCTGCTTTGAAGAAAATACTCGCTTTCCACATTTTCTACGGACTGATCTTCTTCGGTAAATTCTGTTTCATGTTCCGGATAAACACCCGTTGAGCTTGTCAAAAAAAGCTGTCCTTTATAATCTCCAAGGAATTTCAGCACATTTTCCTGTCTTGTTGTCATGGAAATCTGTTTTCCCCTGATTCCTGAAAACGGAATACTAATGATAATGGCATCCAGTTCATTTGCCGCTTTCCATTCGTTCATGTTTTCAGAGTTTTCATCTGAAAAGCTGATCAGAGTCGGGAAATATCCTTTAGATTTAAATTCTTCTATTTTAGATTCGGAGGTTGTTGTCGGGAAGATTTCATATCGGTCTGAAAGACGTTCTGCAATGTGATTTCCTAACCAGCCGCAGCCAATGATTCCTAGTTTTTTCATGTGTTATTCTTTATTCTTAATCGTCAGTTCGAGTGTTTCTCGAAATGAAATGGAGAGAAATGTATCGAGAACTTGTATGGAACCCGACTTCTCAATACGCTGTATCGCATTACGCCTCTGAAGGGAGGAATTAAATACAACTGTTTCATCTCCCAAAAATATAATTTTTAATCATACGATTTCAAAACAAATCCGCCAGTTCGGGTGAAATTTCGAAAGAATTTTATATCAGGAACTTGGGTATAATTTACATAAAAAGTTCTCGATACATTTTTCCTTCGGAAAAACACTCGAACTGACGGAATATAAAACATTCAACACAATGCTGTATTGTTTTTTATGATCTAAGACGGGTTTTCGTCTTTTTTCTTGATCTCGGAATTTTTTGCTGCCTTCACCAACTCATTTGTATCACTATAGAGCAGCTCCCACCCCGGAACTTCCTTCATTACGGTCAGCAGATTAAAGTACGATTTCAGATTTTTCTCCAGTACTTTACGGATAGCGGTAGCGCTTGTCATCTGACGGAGATCTGCATTGGCTTCTGCCTGATCGGCAAAAATCGTTTCAAAAGTTTCGTCCGTTGCAACGTCTTTACCTTTTCCACTGTAGATCTGCTACTCGTTTTAAATCAAAGAAGTTCATAGAAGGGGTTCTATAGTTTTGATTAAAATTGTTTTAAAATAATAAATTTTATTTTTTATAATTACGGATTACCGTAATCACCTACATAACTATTCCCATACATTCGCTAATAAATATATAAAATTATGAATCAAAATGTATTAAATGAACAGCAAAAAAAAGAAATTATTGATGCTTTAAATCAAAAAGGTGTAAAAATGAACTGCCCTAAATGTAGCAATAATAATTAGGTATTATAGATGGTTATTTTAATAATAATCTTCAACAAGACTTAAGAAATTTCAATCTCGGAGGGCCTTCAATACCATCAATTGGCATTATATGCCATAATTGTGGATTCATAAGTCAACATTCTCTAGGAGCGTTGGGCATTCTTCCTAAGTAAATGACTAGAGCACTCTGAAGATTTGTATTAAATAAACGAAAAACTCAGGTATCTTAATTTGGAGTAGATTGAAATTCTCAATCCTTAAAATTTTAAGTTTATATATAAACTTTATTTCAACTTAATAATTAAATAAAAATTTTAGTAAATTTAATACTTTATGAAATTTTCCAATATCCTAATATAATTTATGAAAAAACAATTAGAAGTTGATTTAGAGGTTGAATATCTTCGTTTACCTTCAAGATTTGAAATTTTAGAAAAGGAAGTAAGTGAGAAGGGTTTAAACATGATTCAAATTGTACAAGAAGTTGAAGATAGTAAAACACAAATTCAATTTTTATTGAAACAATTAAACTTCAATAAGATTGGGAGATTTCAAATCTTTTATGGTATTTCAGGAGCTGGGAAAACTACATTTATTAAAACGCTTTCAAATTTTTTTGATGATATTGAGATAATTTCAATTAGTAGAGATTTAGACTTACGTGAAATTCCTCAATTTATTGAGAAAGAAAAAACACATTCACCAAATAATATTTTTATTATGGAAGATCGAGATAATCCAAATGAAGATATTGGGGATTTAAAAGTGTTTTTTGAAGAGTTGAGATATTTGTTTAGGAAAGATAATGGTAAAGTTATAATTATTTGGCCAATTACAGATGCTGAAGCAGCTGAATTTATTGCTACGATAGCGTGGAATGTGGGACGTGATAGTGTTACTCCTTCAAAAAAACCATTTGTTTTTAATGGATTAAATAAGGATTTTTTTTATAGTGTAGCTGACATAACTTCAAAAAATATAAATGGTATTGGTCTAGAAACATACGGTATTACTAAAAAAAGTACAGATAGAATTATCAAAAATTGTGAGACTATAGGTGAATTCTTTTCTGAACTAGAAAATTTATCTATTGAAGTTTCAACTAAGAATGATATTTTCTTAAAAAATAAATTAATTCCTAAAATATGGATATTGCTACCTGGTGATGACTCTGTTGAAATAGATAGAACAGTAAAATCCCTCACTCAAGGAATTAAAAACAAAATTGATATTGATAGATTTATTGCAACTCTTGATGATAAATCAAACCCAAGTAGTTACTTAAATGATTGGAGAAGTAAAAGAGAAATCGCTGCTTTTTTGATGCGTTTACTTGATGTTCGAATAATCCCTATTTTTCCTAATCTATCTTTATCTTCTGTACGTGCTTTTGGAGACGAAAAAATAAAATCAGTTTTAAATAAACCAGATGAAAAAGAAGAAAATGCTATAGATATTTTGAAGAAAAGCACCTTATATAAACTTCTATTCGAAGAATTTTCTTCTACTGAGTCAAGCCCAAATCGAACAACTGAATCACAGGCTAATGAGTATATTAGACTCCAAAAATTAGCAGATAAAGAAGACAAGTTATTAAATAAAGCATTAGGTGATGCGCTAATTGAGACATTAGATAGCGAAAAAGTAAAAGCCATAGTTTATATTGAAAGACAAGAACTAGAAGGATTTAGCCTAAAACCGGATATACAAATTAGAAAAGATGATAAAACTGTAATTTGTTTAGAACCAACTTGGAGGTCAACTGGAAAGGAAATTGAAGGTGAAATTTCTAAAAAACAAAACTCTCTTACTACAGGTCATATCCAACAATATGTTCTTAACAAGGTTATGGAATATGTAAAAGAATTAGGT
>NZ_JWTA01000018.1 GCF_000813825.1 Chryseobacterium taiwanense | reverse complement strand
AGAGAAAGCAGTTTCTCAAATCAAAAAAGACACCATACGACCTAATGAGAATGAAGATGCTTTCCAGGAACAGCTGAAAAAAGGAGAATTTTACAATGAAGCACTGAGAGAAGATCATGAGAGAATTAGTAAGATCAGTGAGAAAATCAGTGAAAAGAGTGCGGAAATTCAAAAGCTTGTAAAGGCTAAAAAAACTGAAACACCAGAATTTGAAGCCAAGCAAAATGAAATTGAAGCTTTATCTGATCAAATTGATGAAATTGTAAACTCAGAAAAGTATAAAAAGAATCTGAAAGCTCTTGAAGATCATTACAGCAGTGTTGAAAAATATTATGATTCTCCGGAATTTAAGATGAAAATTGCTGAAGCAGAAAAGAAAGCTAAAGAAGCCGAAGCGATGGTCAACTCTCCTGAATTTAAGAGAAAGATAGCAGAAGCCGAAAAAGCAGCGAAAAAAGCTGAGGCTATGGTGAATTCTCCTGAATTTAAAAGAAAAATAAAACAGGCTGAAAAGGCAGCAAGAAAAGCGGAGAAAGAAGCGGAAAAATTCTATAATGATGCTGAGAAAAGTAGACAGGATGCGGTAAAAAAATCAGCTGAGAATAAGCAAAAAATAACCCAAACAATAGAAGCAAGCAGAAGAGCATATGCTTTTGATGAAAAGTTTTCTAAAAACAGAGACTATGATAAAAAGCCGCTATCTGAAACTGAAAAAGAGCTGCTGAAAAAAGATGCAAAACAAATTCAGGAATTGCATCAAAATACACCTAATAAAAACAATTTTGCGATCTTTAAAGTAGAGAATAGTTTAAATAAGGTGGTTGATTTGTATGGTGTTAATATTGAAGATGATAATAATAAAAAATCTCCTGTAGGAAAAACAGCTTTATTTGCCATCAATGTAGATGTGCCTGAACTGTATGTTAATGGGAAAAAAGTAAGTAAAGAAGAGTTTATGGCGTATCAGAGCGATCCGAAAGACTTAAGCTCGCCTGCTAATATTAAGGTCTTTAAAGTAAGCCGTGTAGCGGGTGAAAATAATAGATCTTATGCCAAAAGAATGGAGATTATCACCTATTAATTTGTGAACAATGAAAAAACTTTTAGCCTTTAGTTTTATCTTGGTTGGGCTTATCGCCAACGCTCAGATCAACAGATTCTTTTATGAATATAAATTTATTCCGGACTCTAATGATAAAACAGATATAAAAACGGAGATGATGTATTTGGATATTAATAAGACCGGATCTTCTTATTACAGCCGTGATAAATATGTTGCTGATTCCACGCAAAGAGCAGATCTGGAGAAACAGATTAAAGCATTTTCAGGGAATATAAGCGTCAATAAAAGAGAAAAACCAGGGCAGGTTTCTTACAGAGTAACTAAATCTTATCCTGACTTTAAAACCTATCTTTTCAGAAGCATTTCCAGTGATTCTTATAAAATAAAAGAAGATAAAAAACCTGAATGGAAAATACAGTCTGATAAGCAAAAAATTGGGGAATACATGGCTCAGAAAGCCACCACAAGCTTTGGTGGAAGAGAGTGGATTGCCTGGTTTGCCAGTGATCTTCCTTTTCAGGATGGACCGTACACTTTTTATGGATTGCCGGGACTTATCGTGAAAATAGAAGATGTAACAGGTTCTCATGTCATGACTTTGGTAGGAAATAAAGTTCTTCAGGGTGATAAAACAGAAGAAAAAGAGCTTAGTTTACCCGAAAACATCAAGTTATTTGGAATGGGAGGTAAAGAAATTGAAGTGACGAAAGATCAGTTCAAAAAGGCATGGAAAGCTTATGTAAACGACCCTACGAAAAACATGAGAGAAATGATGATGAATAATAATGCCAACACCAAAATGGTTTTTAAAACGAAAACGGCTGACGGAAAAGAAATTTCAGATCCTAATCAGGTGTTCAGAGAAATGGAGAAAAGAACCAAAGAATCTCTAGCTAAAAACAATAATCCTATTGAACCGGATTTAGTAAATTAAAATACATATATTTTCTAGTAAAGCAGGATAAATCTTAAGTTTATTCTGCTTTTTTATTACGAATCAACCCCAATTTTAGTTTAAAAAATTATCTTTGAAAAAAATCAATATGAAGAGAATTATTTTTGGAATTTTTTCATTTTTCAGTGTTTTTATGCTGGCTCAGAACCAGCGTTTTATTTATGAATATAAATTTGTGACAGATTCTACAGATAGAAATACAACAGATCAGGAAATCATGTATTTGGATATCGCTAAAAAAGGATCAAAATTTTATAGCCAAAAACGCTTTGCAGCAGATTCAATAAGGGAAGATAGGATAGCAAAGAAAATGCGAGATTTTACCGGGATAGATTATGGAAAAATATCTTTTTCTGTAGAGAAATCTTATCCGGATTATAAAGTTTTATTTTTCAATCAATTAGATGTGGATTATTATAAAGTAAATGATCAGAGAAAACTGGATTGGAAAATACTCACTGAAAAAGAAAAAATCGGTGAATTCAATGCTCAGAAAGCAAATGTAAACTTTGCAGGGAGAAAATGGACGGCTTGGTTTGTCCCGGATCTTCCCATTCAGGATGGTCCGTATAAATTTCATGGGTTACCAGGAATGATCATTAAAGTAGAGGACAATACACAATCCCACTCTTTTGTTTTAAAAGGAATTACGAAAATTTCCAATAATCAGGAATGGAAAAGTGATGGGGAAAAGAAGATTTTCGGAAGCCTTTATGAAATTGATCAGGACAAATATAAAAAACAGTTTATGGATTATAGAAATAATCCTACCAAAGGAATGCGCCAGATGATGTCTGGAAATACGAAAATAACAATGATCGATGAAAGCGGGAAACCTTTGGATATGGAGAAAATTCTCAGAGATCGAGAAAAGAATGCAAAAGAAGAAAATGCAAAAAACAATAATGTTCTTGAGCTGTACTTACTCAAATAAACAAAAAGCGCGAAACTGAAAGTTTCGCGCCTTTTTTATTTAAACTTAAAAGAAAGATTCTATTAAGCTAATTTCTGAGAGTCTGCAACAAATTGAGCCAATCCGCTGTCTGTTAATGGGTGTTTCAACAAGCTCAAGATCGGAGGAAGTGGAGAAGTGATAACATCTGCACCAATTTTAGCACAATCAATAATATGCATTGAGTGACGGATAGAAGCTGCTAAGATTTCAGTTTCATACATATAATTATCAAAAATCAATCTGATTTCCTGAATTAAATTTAATCCGTCAGTAGTAATGTCATCTAATCTTCCCAAGAAAGGAGAAACATAAGTAGCACCTGCTTTAGCTGCTAAAAGAGCTTGTCCCGGAGAGAAAATCAAAGTACAGTTAGTTTTAATTCCTTTGTCAGAAAAATATTTTAACGCTTTGATACCATCCTTAATCATAGGGATTTTTACCACAATGTTTGGGTGGATTGCTGCCAATTCATCACCTTCTTTGATCATTTCTTCATAAGTTGTAGAAAGAACTTCCGCAGAAATATCTCCGTCTACGATCTCACAGATTGCTTTGTAGTGATTTTTGATCGCTTCAGCTCCCTGGATTCCTTCTTTTGCCATTAATGAAGGATTGGTAGTAACACCATCTAAAATTCCAAGATCTTTAGCTTCTTTAATTTGCTCTAAATTGGCTGTGTCAATAAAAAATTTCATTTGTTTTCTAGATTTATTTGTGCAAAGATAATCATTCCTTTGTGAGTGGAAAATTAATTTACGGCGAGATTCGGGATTCGTGTTCCGAGGCTTTGGGTTAAAATTATTACAATCAAAAATAAAGTTAGTTGTTGCAAGAAACAATTCCCCTCCTTTGGAGGGGTGGCAAAAATTCTTTGAATTTTTGACGGGGTGGTTAAAAACAGCTCAACAAAAATGAAGAAAAAATCATTACATTTATTTCAATGAAAAACCTGTTCACAGCCAGATTAGAAATCATCGGAATCAATCCTTTTGTATTTATTCCTGAAGAAATTTTAAAAGAAATTTTTGAAGTATCGGGAAGAAATAAAAGCCCGATTCCTGTAAAAGGGACTGTAAATGGAAAAGAATATACCCAAAATCTCATGAAATATCTGGGAGAATGGCGATTGTATATCAATATGATCATGTTGAAAGATTCACCGAAACGGATTGGTGAAAACATAGAAGTCTGTATTGAATATGATGCTTCGGACAGAGTGCTTTCCATTCATCCACAATTGGATCAGGCGATCAAAGAAAATCCTTTAGCTCAAAAGAATTTTGAAGAATTAATCCCTTCCAGAAGATCAGAACTTATTAAATATATTAATAACCTCAAGACAGAAGAAAGCATTCAACGGAATATTGAAAAAATTATCCGTCATTTACAAGGTGAAACCGACTTTTTCGGGAAGAAACTAAAATAAAAAAGGTTCAGAAAATGTTCTGAACCTTTACAACTATGAATTTAAAACTTTGCTAAGTTTTACAGCGTCCTGATTGCTAGGATCATACTGTATGGATTTAGCAATGTGCTCTTTGGCCTTATTAGGATCGTTTTTCTGTTCAGAAAAAGCAAGATAAAAATAAGCATATGCCAAGTTTTTCTTATTCTGTTCCACTTCTTCTGGTTTTACAGTGGCAACATATTTTTCATAAGCAATTTTTGCATTAATGTCATCTTTTGCAGCCTGATAAGCATAAGCCTGACTATAATATGACGGGGCCCAATCCGGTAATAAAACCGATATTTTTTTCCAGGTATCCACTGCATTCTTCCAATCTGAAGCTTCCTGATAAGCTGTTGCTAACTGTGCTAAAGCATTTACATCTTTCGGATTGGCCTCAATTTGTTTTTTTAGCCCATCAATGGTGGTAGTATCTCCAGTTTGAGATGTTTTTGCCGCAGCGTTTGTGTTGTCGGTTTGTGTCGTTTGAGCGCTAACAAAACCTAAACCTCCTGCGAATAATAAACCTAAGAATAAGCTTTTTGTGTTCATTTTAATCATTTTCATAATCTTATATTTTCGAGTTGTGCTGGGTAAAGTTCAATTATAATTCCACAAAACCTTAAATTTTAGAACCCTTAAGTTTTTTTAGAAAAAATTAAGAGGATTAAATGTTTTTTTATCGAAATTTTTGATTCGGGGCGGTTTCAGCTATCTTTGTATTTGAACTTTTTTAATCAATATATTTTATATGAACATCATATTGGCTTCAACTTCCACGCTTTTTGGTGGAGAGTATCTGGAATATTTAAGAGAAGAATTAATTCAATTATATAATGGAATAGACGAGATCGTATTTGTTCCTTTTGCAAGACCAAGCGGAATCTCTCATGATGAGTACACGGCAAAAGCACGTTCTTTCTTTGAAACAATCAATATAAAAGTGAAAGGGCTTCATGAGTTTGAAGATAAAACTGAAGCATTAAATAATGCAAAAGGATATTTTACAGGAGGCGGAAATACTTTCTTATTGGTAAAAACACTGCATGAAGAAGGTATTATGCCTGTTTTAAAACAAAATGTTGAAAGTGGAAAACCTTATTTAGGGTGCAGTGCCGGAAGTAATATTGGAGGACTGAATATGAAAACAACGAACGATATGCCAATTGTGTATCCGCCAAGTTTTGACTGTATGGGATTGGTTCCTTTTAATTTAAATCCACATTATTTAGATCCGAATCCAGATTTGAAGCATAATGGAGAAACAAGAGAAACAAGAATTAAAGAGTTTTTAACGCAGAATGATGTAAAAGTTGTAGGATTGCGTGAAGGAAATTGGATCAGAAAAATAGGAGATAAAATTACGGTTGAAGGGAATGAATTAACGAGAATTTTTGAAAAAGATAAAGAACCTTACGAGATAGAAACAGGTTCTGAACTGTAATTTTAATTATATTTGAACTAGAGAGTCTGATTTTGGATTATATTGAATAGTTAAGGATGCTTCGACTCCGCTCAGCATGACATTTCTAATACTAAAAAATTATTTTGTAACATGTCATGCTGAGCGAAGTGAAGCATCTCCTATAAAAAGAAAATAAAAAAGCGAAATGAAAAAAACATTTGCAGTTCTTACTTTATCAACGCAAATTATTTTTGCTCAAAATATTGCCCAAAAACTGGATGCAGCTACAAAAGACCTGATGAATTCTTCGGGAGCGATTGCTTCCAATTTGTCATTCTATGTATCGGATGAAGATGGAAAGCTTGTTTATGAATTTCAAGGGAATAAAGGGCTTTCTACGGCTTCTACCCAGAAAATTTTTACAGCCGCTGCAGCGTTAGAAACGTTAGGAAAAGAATACACTTATAAAACAACATCAAGCTACTCCGGAAGTATTTCAGGAGGAAACTTGAATGGCAATCTTTTTATCAGCTCAAACGGAGATCCTACGTTAGGAAGCTGGAGATATGAATCTTATAAGCCGGAAAGTTTTAAAAAGAAACTTCTTGAAGCCATAAAAAACGCAGGAATTACAAAAATTTTGGGAGATCTGATTATTGATGATTCTTATTTTGATCATCAAACCATTCCCGGAGGTTGGCCTTGGGATGATTTAGGAAACTATTACGGAGCCGGAGTCTGGAGTGTGAACTGGAGAGAAAATCAGTTTGATGTGAATATCAATGGAACAGATTTTAAAAACTTTTCTTATCCTTTAGCCGGAATTAAATGGCTGAATGATCTGAAAACCGGAGGGAATTCTGATCAAAGTTTGGTTTTTACCGCTCCTTATTCAGATGTAGCTTTAATTAACGGAACTTTACCTGCCGGAAAAACAATCACGGTTTCAGGTTCTGTACCCAATCCTCCTTTACAATTAGGAGTAGAAGTAAAGCAATGGTTAAAAGAATCAGGAATTAATTTTTCAGGAAAAGTAATCACCAATTCTCAGCTTGAAATTGAAGGAAAAGCAATACAGGTTGCTCCTAAAAATAATATTATTCTTACCTATCAATCACCAACATTAGATAAAATTGTCTATTGGTTTCTGAGAAAAAGTGTGAATATGTATGGCGAAACCCTGATTAAAACATTAGGAAAAGAGAAAAAAGGAGATTCAAGCTTTAAAAGCGGAGTCGCTTATCTGAAAGAATTCTGGAAGTCAAAAGGAATTAATGGAAATATGATCAATTTTGCGGACGGAAGCGGACTTTCTCCTCAAAATTATGTGGCTGCAAGAGCGGAGGTTCAGGCGTTGCTGTATGCAAAAAAACAACCATGGTTTACTGCTTATTATGATGGATTTCCTATTCAGGATAATGGGCTGAAAATGAAAAGCGGAACGATGAAAGACACGAAATCTTTTGCCGGTTTTCATACCTCAAAAGATGGACAAAAATATGTTTTTTCAATAATTATTAACAATTATCAGGGAAGCGGAAGTACAGAACTTCAGAAAATCCTGAATGTTTTAAAATAACTTGCTTTGAAAAAGAAATCGATATTTTCCAGATTCAACAACTGGTTTATTTTTTCTCTCATGACTTTGGTCGTTGTATCCATCGTGATTGCATCTACGCTTATCGTTAATTATTTGAAAAAAGAAGAAGTAAAAAGGGTTGATATTTTGGTGAATGCTATAAAATTTCAACAGGAAGTTACTACACCTAGCCTGGAAGTTCAGGAATTACTTTTGACGATATACAGTTCAAATACAACAATTCCGTTAGTTATTCTGGATAAAAATGATCAGCTTATAGAATACAAGAATCTTCCAAAGGAAATACACGATCCAAACGAAATTATTGCTTTGGCAAAAAAAATGGAAAAAAAATATCCGGCCATTGAAATTAAAATTTTGCAGGGAAATAATCAGTTTGTGTATTACGACAATTCAAGAATTCTTAATAACCTTCAGTATTTTCCTTTCTTATTAGGATTGTTTGTGTTGTCTTACTTCTTATTTTCTTTTTGGTTTTTAAGAACGATCAAGAAGACGGATGAAGGCTATCTTTGGGCTGGTTTGGCAAAAGAAACAGCACATCAAATCGGGACGCCTCTCTCTTCAATGATTGGCTGGATGGAAATTATGAAACTTGATAATCCGGAATCTGAAGGGATACATGAAATTGAAAAAGATATTGAACGTTTGCGTACCATCTCGGAACGTTTTTCTAAAATAGGTTCTGTTCCTGAGTTGAATGATAGAAACTTTAATGAAACCATTCAGGAAAACTATGACTATCTGAAAACAAGAATTTCCAAGAAAATCAATTTTACATTACATCAGCCTACCTACACCATTTTGGTGATGCACAACAAAATATTGATAAGCTGGGTGATTGAAAATCTGGTGAAGAACGCGGTAGATGCAATGAAAGGGCAGGGAAATTTACTGATGACCGTTTTTGAAAGAAACAAGAATATTATTGTCGAAGTAAAAGACGACGGAAGCGGAATGACGAAACAACAGGCAAGAAATGCTTTTAAGCCGGGATATTCTACCAAAAAACGCGGTTGGGGATTAGGATTGTCATTGGCGAAGAGGGTCGTTCAGGAATATCATAACGGAGATCTAAAAATTGTTCAGACAGAAGTAGGAAAAGGAACTACTTTCAGAATTACAATTAAGAAAATTGAAGAAGAGAAAGTCTAAAACTTTTGAATTTATTTAAACCATTAAGGTATTAAGTTAATTTAAGGCAAAATTGAAGATTTTTATAAACAGAATCAATGCTTTAAGGGAAGCAAAGTTCAACTTAATATTCTTAAAATCTTACAATATCTTAATGGTTAAATTCTTCACTAGCTTTAAAGACTCTCAAACAGAAAATATTCACAAATAAAAAAGCGAGGAAATTTTCCTCGCTTTTTGTTTATTTTTTACCCGTTAACCACTGAGTTTGCAGTTTTTGTTCTTCTGCAGTCGGATTAGTTTTAAATTGTAGACTTTCCATCGTCATTTTATCAAGAATTGCTTTTCCTTTCAGCTCCATTTTATTATTGTTTCTTAAAATAGTAACTGTAACGTTTTGCCCTTCTTTGATCGTTTTAGAATAATCAATAAATGCCTGTACATTCTGGATATTGATCGTTTTGCCATCTAATGCTACAATTTCATCTGTCGCTTTGAAACCTATGCTTTTTGCAAATGGTGACAATGCCGAGCTTTCATCAAAAACAAACGTATTGTTCTTATCATTATAACCCGTTTGATTTGGATCTTTGATGAACCAGAAAATAGGCGGAGTTTCCTGTTTCTTTGTTTCCACACCTACCATACTCAGGTATTTTTCATACGGAGTAGGCTCGCTTCCTGCAATATATTTGTTGTAGAAATCTTTTACCTGAGGATACCCTGTAACGGTTACTAATTCGTCAATAAGTTGGTCATCTTTGAACGGTTTATTTTCTCCGAATCTTTGAGAAAGCTTACGGATCATATCACGGTATCCCATTTCACCATTAGATAACTTTCTTAGCTCAATATCAAGACACATCGCAAGAAGTGCCCCTTTTTCATAGACGTTTCTGTATTGATCCTTATATTCATCCAACAGAACGTTTTTACTCATCACCGTAAAAGGCATGGTATCATTATAGTTCTTAGAATTCGTGATTTTCTCAGCCATTCTTTGAAGGAATTCATCTTTAGTAATCAATCCTTCCTGAATCTGGAATAAATTGGCAAAATACTCAGTTCCTCCTTCATACATCCATAAATGCTGAGACATTTTAGGATCTGCATAGTCAAAATAATGGATTTCCTCAGAATGTGTTTTTAAAGGATTTACCGTATGGAAAAACTCGTGAGAAACAACATCGGTAATTGTTTTATCGATGGCTTCTTTAGGCATCATTTCAGGTAACACAACACTAGTTGATTCATGGTGTTCCAATGCTCCGAAACCTTTAATTTGCGGTCCGTCTCCACCTGAAAGATACAGCATGATCGCATATTTCTTATTGGTATTCATATCACCCAAGAATTTCTTCTGAGCAACGACCATTTTTTCTAAATTATCTTTAAAATCTGCCGCTTTGTATTTTCCTGTCGGAGAGTAAACTCCCAACACAAGATCCATTCCTCCAGCGTTGAATGTAATGTAGTCTGGTTTTGTATACATTAATGGAGAATCGGTTACTTTCGCATAATTTGCTAATGTAAACGTATCTGTAGATTCAGATTTATCTTGATCTACCAAAGCGGTTGTTCCGTAAAAATTCGCAGGTTTTTGAACGATTAATTGATAAGGGACATCTTGCATATTATCAATATACCCTATGAATCCGTGAGTATTAAGCAGGTAAATTTTTCCTTCCTCGATATCTGTTCCTGAAGGTGAAAATACCGCTTTGTGCTTTGAAGTGTCCATTTCATCATCAAAACTGTCATTCACCAGATAGGTAACTTTGCTTAAGTTCTGAGCGTTTTTAAGAGAATAGGTATTGTCATTCACTTTCGTAAAAGCTATTTCTTTTCCTTTATTATCAAAAAACTTGATGCCTTCTACAAATCTTCCGTAATCATCTATAGAATAAGTTCCGGGAACCGTTTTAGGAAAATGGAATTTTACATCTCCCGACTTCATTTTCGGGAATTCCATCGTTACGGCAACTTTATCATTTTTTACATTGACAAGATCAATGGTCGTCTTAATAGACTGGGCATTCACCAAAAAAGTGGCTAAAATGCCTAAACTTAGTGCTATTTTTTTCATTGAGTTTAAGTTATAGTTAAATAGTTGTTTTTTTTATCGTTTTGTTACGGAGATATGTATTAAAGTTTTCTTAAAAATAAATGTTAAATTTTAAAAATTTCAAAAAAATAAGAGCAAAACCACAATTTTGCTCTTAGATAAATAGGATTATATTTTTGTATAGTTAATGTAATAAGCATTGTTAAACTCAACAGGATTGTTGTTCTTTAGTTTTACCGTTTGCCATTCCTCTGTTGGGTTGATTGTTTGTTCTCCCTCAATTCTAATAGGTAGTTTTAAATTTTTAATCACATTCGTATAGCGGAATTTCAAAACATTTCCATTTTGAGAATATTCTAAAGTCGGGATTTTAGTGGTTCTTAAATACTGATTAAATACACTGGAGAAATCAATTCCTGCCTTTTTTGAGATATAACTTTCTATCTCTTCAGTCGTTACTGTTTTATGATAGAAATCCTTATTTAAACCTCTTAAAATCTGTCTGAATTTTTCGTCGTTATTAATCACCTGGCGAATCGTATGAATCATACTTGCTCCCTTGTAATACATGTCTCCGCTTCCTTCATTTCTTACGCCATATTTTCCGATAATCGGGATGTCATTTTCTATACTCTTTCTGATTCCTACAGCATAAAGATCTGCCGACTTCTTATCCATATATTTTTCGGTAAAAAGAACCTCAGAATACATGGTGAAAGCCTCATGAACCCACATGTCTGCCTGATCTTTTGCGGTGATATTATTGGCAAACCATTCGTGACCACTTTCATGAATAATGATGTAATCCCAGTTGAGTCCAACTCCCGTTCCTGACAGGTCGTTCCCTAGATATCCGTTTAGGTATTGATTTCCATACGCTACATTACTCTGATGTTCCATTCCTAAATACGGAGAATCTACCAATTTGTAAGAATCTTCATAGAAAGGATAGGCTCCAAACCAATATTCAAAAGCAGAAAGCATAGGTTTTACCTGCTGAAACTGTTTTTTTGCTTTCTCTAAATTATAATCTAATACCCAGTAATCAAGATCAAGTTTTCCTTTTTCTCCGTTGAACGTATCTTTAAAATTCACATATTTTCCAATATTTGGAATAATGGAATAGGCATTGATTGGATTTTTTACTTCCCAAGTGTAAGCAGTTTTACCTCCTACAGTTTTTGTATTGATTAATCTTCCATTTCCGACACCTACCAAATTTGTTGGAGTAATGATTTTCATTACAACGCCATTGTCTGGTTCATCGCTCCAAATATCTTTTGTAGGTAACCAGATTGAGGCTCCGATCCCTTCATCAGCAACGCTCATCCAAGGATTTCCATTCTGATCTTTTGTGAAAACCCAACCTCCGTCCCAAGGCGCATGTTTCGCAATGGTAGGATTTCCGGAATATTCTACATCAATCGTATATTTTTCGCCTTTTTTGAAACTTTTTTTAGCTTTAACCCAAATGAAATCACCGTCTTGCTTGTATTCTGAAACCGGGAAGCTTGCTGTTACTTTATCGGCTTTCATAGGTTGTTGTAAATCAATCTGAAAGGTTGGATTGGTAACGTCTTTAATAATTTCAAAACTGATCGTATTATTCCCTTTGATGCTTTTTTGTGCAAAATCGGGTTCAACAGACAGGTCATATTTCTTTACATCCCAAAAGTTTCGGAATATGGTGTTTGAACCTTTTAAAGTATCCTGTTTTGTGAAAGTTTTATCTTTCTCAAAGAATTGTCCAAAAACAAGTCCTGAAGCGAATAGAAGGGTATATGTCAGTTTTTTCATTTGAAATTAAATTAATCTGTCAAAAATAAATAATTAATTGTTTCTACATGGAGAAAGTCTAAATTATTAGATCTCTTTTGATTAGACGAAAGAAATAAAATTTTGTTACTTTCTATATCATAAAAAATCCCGCAGATGATTCTACGGGAATATTTTATAGGATATGCTTTTAAGCTATTTCTGAACAGCCGGAAGATTTCCGTTACGTTTTTGAACCTTTTTATACGTGTAAGAACACATGATAATACTAAATTCATACAATAGTAGCAAAGGTAATGCTGCCATCAACATACTTAAAACATCAGCAGGAGTGATGATTGCTGCTACCACCATAATTAATACAATGGCATGACGACGATAGGTCTTCATAAACATTGGTGTTAAAATTCCAATCGATGTAAGGAAGTAGATAAGGATAGGAAATAAGAAAATGACTCCCATACCCAAAACTACCTGTAAAAATAAGGTAGTATAATCACTAAGGTCATAAAGCGGAACAATGATGTCTGAAATTTTGAAAATAACTCCAAAATTAACCGCAAAAGGAAGAATCAAAAAATAACCGCATAAAACGCCGGTCATAAACAAGATCCATACAGAATTGATGATGAAAATTGAGTTTTTTCTTTCTTTCGGATGCAAAGCCGGACCAATGAATCTCCAAAGTTCCCATACAATATAAGGAAAGGCTGCAACCATTCCTCCAAAAATAGAAACCGCCATCATGACGTTAAACTGTTGGTACAGTTTACTGGCACGAACAGGGAAATCTTTCGGAAGGTGAATGCTGTCTTCTCCCAAAAGCATTCTGGAAAAGTGATTCACAAGTTCAAAAGTTGGAAAATCGTTTCTGGTAGGACCAAAAAAGATATGATCCATAATCCAATTGATGTTAAAGCCGACAACAAAAGCCGCAACAATGATCGCAATGATCGAGCGGATAAGGTGACCTCTTAATTCTCCAATATGTCCAAGGAAGGACATGTCTTTAGCATCACTCACAGAATAATATTTTTTAAGGCTTCAAATTTATGAAATATTTAAACAAGTTAAAGGTTTCAAACTATTTCTAGTTGATTCCTTCATCCAACAATTTATGCAGATCGATAATTCCGAAATACTTTCCGTTTTCTGTAACTACAAGCTGTCCGATATTGTTATCCTTTAAAATCTTCATGGCATCTTTTGCCAAAGCCGTTTTCTCGATCGTTTTCGGATGAGCAGACATAATATCTTTAGCCAATACTTTAGAAATATCGTCACCTTTCATCAACATTCTTCTTAAATCTCCATCTGTAATGACTCCGATAATTTCCCCTTCATTGGTAACAACAGTGATTCCATGTCTTGAGCTGCTGATAGAGATGATAACATCTTTAATCGTATCATTTTCCGTAACCTGTGGTTTTTGTGAAGAAAGAAAATCGTTCACTTTGGAAATCAGGTTTTTTCCTAAACTTCCTCCCGGGTGAAATTTTGCAAAATCATTGGCTTTAAAATCATTCATTTCCATTAAAGATACAGCTAAAGCGTCTCCGAGAGCCATTTGTAGCGTAGTAGAGCTTGTTGGAGCCAGTTTGTTAGGACAAGCTTCCATATCAACGTGTGTATCTAAAATAATATCAGAAAATTCTGCAAGTTTACTATTTTTATTTCCTGTCATCCCGATTAATGCAGAAGAATAATCCTTTAAATAAGAAACAAGATTTACAATTTCCGGTGAATTTCCGGATTGTGAAATACATAAAACAACATCCTGTTTTTGAATAACTCCCAAATCTCCGTGAATAGCTTCCGAAGCGTGAAGAAATTGAGAAGGTGTTCCCGTAGAATTTAGAGTGGCAACGATTTTATTTCCAACGTGTGCTGATTTTCCGATTCCTACCACAATTAACTTTCCTTGTGCAGCATGTATTGTTTCTACAGCTTTTACAAACTCTTCGTCAAGTCTGTTTTTCAGCTTTTCAAGTTCCGAAATCTCTATCTCTAAAGTACTTTTTGCTATCGAAATGATATTGGCTTTTTCCATTTTACTTTTATAAGGTCTACAAAAAATCTTTTAAAAAATGTTATATTTTAAAAAGAATATTTAATATGAATTTTATTTTTTATAAATTCGTTTGCTTTTATTTTAAGCAAAAAAATCTTAACTTTGGGTGAGATGCAAATTTAGCAATAGAAAATTAGATGAGCGCAAAAAAAGCCAATTTATCAGGCGAATTGAAAAAATATTTCGGGTTTTCTACTTTTAAAGGACAACAAGAACAAATTATAGAAAACCTGTTGAATGGGAAGGATATATTTGTCTTGATGCCTACAGGAGGAGGAAAATCACTATGTTATCAGCTACCTGCTCTTATTTCAGAAGGTACTGCCATAGTAGTTTCGCCTTTAATAGCGTTAATGAAAAACCAGGTAGATGCAGTAAACGGACTGTCATCTGATGATGGGGTAGCCCATGTTTTAAATTCATCTTTAAATAAAACGCAGACCAAACAGGTTTTCGATGATATTAAAAGTGGAAAAACAAAACTTCTTTATGTAGCCCCGGAATCTTTAATTAAAGATGATTATTTAGACTTTTTGAAAGAGGTGACAATTTCTTTCTTTGCGATTGACGAGGCGCACTGTATTTCAGAATGGGGGCATGATTTCAGACCGGAATACAGGAATTTGAAATCAATTATCGATAAAATTGCAGACGTACCTGTAATTGCTTTAACGGCAACAGCAACCCCTAAAGTTCAGGATGATATCCAGAAAACTTTGGGGATGAGCAATGCTTTGGTTTTTAAAGAAAGTTTCAACAGACCGAATCTTTATTATGAAGTACAGCCAAAGGTAAACGTAGATAAAGAGATCGTTAGATTTATTAATCAGCATAAAGGAAAGTCCGGAATTGTTTACTGCTTGAGCAGAAGAAAAGTTGAAGAATTTGCTCAGCTTTTACAAGTGAACGGAATCAATGCTTTACCTTATCACGCAGGTCTTGATCAAAAAATAAGAGTAGCCAATCAGGATAAATTTCTGATGGAAGAAGTGGATGTCATTGTAGCGACAATTGCATTCGGAATGGGAATCGACAAACCGGATGTTCGTTTTGTGATTCATTATGATTTCCCAAAATCTTTAGAAAGTTATTATCAGGAAACCGGACGTGCCGGAAGAGATGGAGGAGAAGGTCACTGTTTGGCATTTTATGATCCGAAAGACATTGAAAAACTAGAGAAATTCTTGGCTCAAAAGCCTGTTTCTGAAAGAGAAATTGGGTTACAGTTATTAAATGAAGTCGTAGGTTATGCCGAAACTTCAATGAGCAGAAGACAATATATCCTGTATTATTTTGGTGAAAACTTCGATCCTATTCACGGTGACGGAGCAAAAATGTGTGATAATTCATCAAATCCGCCAAAACTGAAAGATGCAACAGATGATTTGAAGAAAGTGTTGGAGCTCATCAGAGATACAGGAGAAAAATTTAAATCAAAAGACCTTATTTCTGTGATTGCAGGAAAAGAAACTGCAGTAACGAAATCTTATAAACTTGAGCAAAGTTCTTATTTCGGTTTTGGGAAAGAGGAAAAGGATAACCACTGGAAAACCATTTTAAGACAGGCAACCGTTCAGAATTTCTTGCAAAAAGATATTGAAACGTATGGGGTTTTAAAGATCGCCGAGAAGGGGAGATTGGTTTTGGAGGGTAAATTAGAACACTCGTTCCTGATTGCTGAAGACAGAGAATTTGATTTAAGTCAGACTAAAGCAGAAAGTGATCAGATTCAGCAGCAATCCGGAGGAGGATTAGATCAGAACTTATTCACTTTATTAAAGGAATTAAGAAAGAAAGTTGCCAAAAAGCACGGAATTCCGCCTTACACAGTCTTTATGGATCCTAGTTTGGAGGATATGACCGTTCAGTATCCGATTACTGTGGAAGAAATTGCGAAAATTTATGGAGTCGGTGAAGGAAAAGCCAAGAAATATGGCAAAGAATTCGCTGATTTTATCAACAAATACGTAGAAGATAACAATATCGAACGTACTCAGGATATGGTACTGAAGCAAGTGGCTAACAAATCCAGCCATAAAGTTTTCATTATCCAGAGTACCGATAAGAAAATTGACCTTGAAGATATTGCAAGAGCCAAAAATCTTTCAATGGATGAATTGTTGAAAGAAATGGAACGTATTGTTTATCAGGGGACTAAATTGAATATTGATTATTATATCGAAGACAATTTTGATGAAGATATCGTAGATGGTTTCATGGAATTTATGAACGAATCTGAAAGTGACAGCATGAAAGTTTTACTGGATGAATTTGGGGATGAACTTTCAGATGAAGAGGTGAGAATGTTGAGAATAAAATTCATCAGCGATGTGGCCAATTAATAATGAAAGATGTTTTAAAATATCTTTTATATATAATAATTTTCTTGATAGGCTGTTATCTGCTTTTGCTCCTTTTTGGAGTATTGATAGAGTGGTATCTTCAGGGAAGAAAATAATTAAAAAGAAACTTTTCTGTTGAGGAGTTTCTTTTTTTATGAAATAAATAATTTTAATGTTCAATTTGTCATTCCGTAGGAATCTCAATATAATATTAAAAAATAGCTAATAATTCTCTTGCCTGGATTCCTATGGAATGACAAGTTACATGGAGAATAAATGGCTTTAAGTTAAATATTTTCAGGAGTTTAAAAAAATGTGAAAAAAATAATCATATTTAATTTAAAGTTAAAAATCACTAATTGTAATCTGAAATTAAAGGTTGCCAAAACTTTTTACTAACTTTACATGAATGAAAAAGATTTCTGTCATATTTATTCTGCCGGATTTGGAAACCGGAGGTGCAGAAAGAATCATTACCACCATTGCGAACCATCTTTCCAGAGATCGGTTTGAACCCAAAATATTGCTTTTACGCAAACAAGGCGGCTATCTTGATTTTCTTAAAAAAGACATTGAAATCATTGATGTAGATACGGAACGAATCAGACATTCATTAAAGCCTATTTTAAGGGAGATCTATCGAAGAAAACCCGATATTGTTTTTTCGGGATTTGGAGAAGTAAATGCGTATTTATCTTTATTTATCAAGCTTTTTCCGAGAACAAAATTTATTGCAAGAGAAACCAATGTGGTCTCTCACCATGTAACCCGAACAGAAATAAAATTCTTCTACAGCTTTTATAATAATTATCAGCAAATCATTGCGCAAAGTGATGATATGAAAAAGGATCTGATCGATAATTTCAACGTAAAAGAAAGAAAAATCATTAAAATAAATAATCCTGTCGATTTTGATTTCATTGAAGAAAAACTGGCTGTTTCAAGTAAACCTGAATGTTTTAAATACAATTATAAAAATGTTGTAGCCATTGGGAATTTATCCGAAAGAAAAGGTTTTGATAATCTTCTGAAAGTATTTTCCAGACTTAAAAGTGAAAATATTTTGTTACATATTTTAGGAGACGGGAAAGACCGGGAAATACTGCATCAGATGAAAGACTTTTTAGATTTAAAAAAAGTAATTTTTCATGGAAGACAGGAAAATCCTTATCAGTTCCTGAAATATGCAGATTTGTTTATTCTCTCTTCACGATATGAAGGTTTTCCCAATGTTTTACTGGAAGCAGGAGCCTGTGGAACGTATTCTTTGGTGAATAATTGCCCGGGAGGAATTAATGAAATTATTCAAAACCGAATTAATGGAGAGATTTCGGATATCGAAAACCATGATGATTTCTCACAAAAAATTATTCAGATTTTACATGACAGCTATGATAGTGGTTCGATCAAAAATTCTATAAAATCAAGATTTTCCAAAGAAATTATTTTGGATAAATATGAAAATGTTTTACTGAACTTGATGAAATAAAAATGATCATATTTGCCTTATGGAGGCTTATTTTCTTACATTTGACCTCGATAATTTTATATAAATCAATATTTCCCAATGAATAAGATTCAGAAACTAGGATGTGCTTGTGAAAAACCTACCTCGGATTATACAGAATACAGAACTTCTGAATTAGGTATAGATCATACGAATGGAAGATATGGAGAAGTAAGTATTCAGCAGTGCAAACTTTGTCAAAGAATATGGATTCATTATTTTGTAGAATATGAAAGCTTTTCCAAATCAGGAAGATGGTACAAAGGAATTGTTTCGAAAAAAGACCGTCCGAACATAACTCCTGAAAATGCTGTAGAATTTTTAGAAAGTCTCGAATGGTATGTATACGGAGGTTCTTATTTTGAGAGTACAGGAACATTTGGCCAAGGAAAAGTGAATGTAGATTTAT
This sequence comes from Chryseobacterium taiwanense, assembly GCF_000813825.1. Classification (GTDB taxonomy): domain Bacteria; phylum Bacteroidota; class Bacteroidia; order Flavobacteriales; family Weeksellaceae; genus Chryseobacterium; species Chryseobacterium taiwanense. The sequence continues at coordinate 99,654 of NZ_JWTA01000018.1, read as the reverse complement.
AATATTTTGATGAAGATTTTTATCAAAATAGTATTGTATTTTATTGTTTCAATCGGATTCTTCTGGTCGCATTTAGATATTGTAAAATATGTTCACAATTGTCATGTTGAGAATGAAATATTTCCTGAATATTATGCTGCGATGCCTTTTATTTATAAATCAGACTCTTTAGCCAGTTCTATGGCGACGGATTATTATATATTAGGTATTTTATTAAATTCAATAATTCTGACATTACTTTTTTTATATTTAGATTTTCTCATTCAAAAAGTTTTAATTAAAAGCAAAATACTGTTAAAATCTTATTTTGCTCTAAAAATTATTATTACTTTATTTTCATTCTCTAATATTTATTTTTCTTATACTTTTATAAGTGATGATCATTTTAGTTTTAAAAGTACTTTTAAAGAAGATATAGAGATGTTTAAAGCAAATTGTAAAGGGAACATAGTTTTCTTTTCACGGTGATTCAGTATTGAAAAAATCGGATTATGAGCTTAAGTTCAATAAAAATATTCAGTAAAATTATTATTTCTTTAGTTGTGATTTTTTTAGTAATGAGCTGTAAAAGTCCCAAAGAAAAGATAGAAGATGTTGTTCTTTATCAGGATAGTATTGGATACTGGAATTATGAATGGTCAAGAGAAAGAGCAGAATATTATGGCTTTACTTTTAAATTTATGAAAAAGAATAAGCTCCAAAAATTATCTTTTAATAAAGTTAAAAATAGAAGAACGATCTGGAATGATTATCCCTATGAAGAATCAATTTACAGATGGGGAGTTGCAGATGATTCAATATTTACTTTAATGAATTATAATTCAAAAATAAAAGTAACAAAATATAATAAAGACACAATTTGGCTTTATGATCCTGAGACAAAGAGCAAGGATCTTCTAATAAAAGTAAAAGGAGATCTTAATATTGAAAAGCCTGTTGAAATAAAAGGGATTAATAAAGATACAGGAGAAGAAATTCAAAGTCTTAATTTATAGTTAGAAGTTTAAATTTTTTAAAAGAAAAATTGACAAATCTCACTTTCTCACGTGGTAATTAATCGTTAAATTTGTAAGAATTAAGAAAGTTAATAATAAACAAATTCATAAAATAACATGAGTCAATTCGATGTTACCGTAATCGGTTCTGGTCCTGGTGGTTATGTTGCTGCAATCCGTGCTGCACAATTAGGTTTCACAACAGCAATTATTGAAAAATATCCTACTTTAGGAGGAACTTGCCTTAATGTTGGGTGTATTCCGTCAAAAGCGCTTTTGGATAGCTCTGAGCATTTTGAGAATGCAAAGCACAATTTCGCAGGTCACGGAATCATTATCAATGAGCCTCAAGCTGATATCGCAAGAATGATTGAGCGTAAAAATGAGGTGATCAAGCAAAATACAGACGGAATCAGCTATCTGATGAACAAAAACAAAATCACTGTTTTTGAAGGAGTGGGAAGCTTCGAATCTGCTACTCAGATCAAAGTAACGAAAAACGACGGTTCTACTGAAACGATCGAATCTAAATATACAATCATTGCAACAGGTTCTAAACCAACTTCTTTACCTTTCATCACTTTAGATAAAGAAAGAGTAATCACTTCTACAGAAGCTTTAAACCTTAAGGAAATTCCTAAGCATTTAGTTGTTATCGGTGGTGGAGTTATCGGTCTTGAATTAGGTTCTGTTTACTTAAGATTAGGAGCTCAGGTAACTGTTGTTGAGTTTATGGATAAAATCATCCCTGGAATGGATGGAGCTTTAAGTAAGGAATTAACTAAAGTTCTTAAAAAGCAAGGAATGAAATTTATGCTTTCTACAGCTGTTTCTGCAGTTGAAAGAAACGGAGATACGGTAAAAATTACTGCTAAAGATAAAAAAGGAGAAGAAGTTGTTGTAGAAGGAGATTATTGTTTAGTTTCTGTAGGGAGAAAGCCTTATACAGAAGGTCTTGGATTGGAGAAAGCAGGTGTTGAACTTGACGAAAGAGGAAGAGTGAAAACAAACGATCATTTACAGACAAACGTTGCAAACATCTATGCGATCGGAGACGTTATCAAAGGAGCAATGTTGGCTCACAAAGCTGAAGAAGAGGGAGTTTTCGTAGCAGAAACTTTGGCTGGACAAAAACCTCACGTTAATTATAACTTGATTCCGGGAGTTGTTTACACTTGGCCTGAAGTTGCAGGAGTTGGTAAAACTGAAGAGCAGTTGAAAGAGGAAGGTGTTGCTTACAAAGTAGGATCTTTCCCAATGAGAGCATTAGGAAGAAGCCGTGCAAGTGGTGATGTTGATGGATTGGTTAAAATCATTGCAGACGAAAAAACTGATGAAGTTTTAGGAATGCACATTGTAGGAGCAAGAGCTGCTGACCTTATCGCTGAAGGGGTAATTGCTATGGAATTCCGTGCAAGTGCTGAAGATATCGCAAGAAGTTCTCATGCTCACCCGACATATGCAGAAGCTATCAAAGAAGCTGCTTTGGATGCTACAGGGAAAAGACCTATTCATATGTAATTGAAAAATAATCATATATACAAAAAGAGAAACCATAATTATGGTTTCTCTTTTTTTTGGCATAAAAATGGAGATCATCAATTAAAAAATTACTTATGAAGAATATTTTTATCGGTTTGATGTTTCTTACAGGAATTCATTCATTCGCACAAGAAGCAGGAAAAGTAGGGGAATTGCTCAGAAATGAAGCTTCTAAAAATGAAATAGAAACTTCGATTTCTAAAACAGAGGGTTCAAGAAATAACAATAATTCAGGATTCAGAACTTCAAATAGTTCAGGATCAAGGATTAAAAATCCTAATTATCAATGGAACCAGAGTTACGGATATTCGGAGGTTTTTCTTAGAATTCCGGAGCAGGGATATTTTAGCATAGAACTAGGAGATCAGACGATCTCAAATAATTCAGGTAAATTTCGCTTTTTTGATCTGCCTTCAGGAAGAATTCCAATCTCTATTTATGAAAATGGGTATTTATTATACAGAACAACGTTAAATGTCCGTAATAACAGCAGATTGGTTCTGGATTTTTTCACTAATAAGGGGTTGTACTTATTAGATTCTTATCCTGTTCAGAATCAGTCTTATGGTTTTAGTAACTGGAACGATATCTGGAATAATCCTTATGGAAATGGAAATCAAGGCAATAATTGGAATAGCGGAGGAAATTATGCGAATGTTATGGATCATAATTCTTTTAGCGAATTTCTTTCTATGCTTCAGAGAAATGCAAGGTTTGACGATGACAGGCTTTCTATGATAAGACAACAGATGCGTATAACTCTGTTCTCTTCTCAGCAGATTCAGACTTTGGTAAAGGAAATGAGTTTTGATAAAAATAAATTGACTTTAGCGAAATCTATATTTAATAATTGCGTTGATAAGCATAAATATTTTATCGTTTGTGATGCGTTTGATTTTGAAAGCAGCAAAAGGGAGCTGATGGACTTTGTTTCAAATTCTTAATAGGTCAATATCAACAAAAAAGAGAAGCTTTATGCTTCTCTTTTTTGTTGATAAATAAGGTTAGAATGTTTTATTTGAAGAAATTATAAGGTATCATATAAAACCAAAGATTACTTTATTTCACAGCATCATGCGGTTGATCTTCCGGAATAAAAAGCCCCAAACCATATTTTTGATTTAAATACTTTTTAATATCAGGACTTGAATTTGTAACCCATTCGATCGTATAAACTTTACTGGTATCAATATCCAATTTTTTGTAATACGTATTAAGAGACTGTACTGTAATCTTGTGTAGAAAATCAAAATCTTCCGGTGTGTGGTTGTTATAAACAAAATATTCAGGCTCATATTTTGCGGCTAATACTTTGTCGCAGGAATCCTGAATATCGCGATGGGTTTTAATGTAATAATCTCCAAAAGTTTTGTTTTTTGAATCCAGTTGATCTAAAAACTGATTAAAAACCTGTAGAGTATCTTGATGAAAGTTCATTTTTGAAACGACAGTATTTCGGAATTCATCATTAGCTTTTGGTGTTTTTGAGCAGGAAATAATTCCTAATACGATAAAAAGAGTGTAACTTATTGATTTTCTTAAAGTCATATATATGTTTTATATAAAACTATGATTATTTTTCTTTAAAAATGTAATTTTTTTGAAATTTATCTTGAAAGGATTTAATGATTTAATAAATTTTAAACTGTTTTTGAACTAAAATTGTGTTGGTTAATTTTTTTTATCGTTAACCAGTGATTTTATATTTAATACGCAATAATATAGCTATGAAATTTATCAACTAGAAAAAAAATATAATTTAATTTTTATTTAGAAAAATTATAAATAATTTTGCAAAAAATTGTTAAAGTTGAAGAAGAGTCTTTTATTTGTTGCTTTTCAGTTTGTTATACTTTCTGTAAGTGGTCAGTCTTTGACCGGGATTGTAGTAGAAGCTGATAACAAAAAGCCTATTTCGGGAGTTAAAGTCGGTATTGAAAATTCAGGAATCTGGACGGTAACGGATAATTCCGGAGTGTTTCAGATTAATTATAATGCGAATGAAACATTGGTTTTTTCAAAGGCTGGTTTACTGGAAGAGAAGAAAACATACGTTACCATTCCTGCGAACAGAATTACGGTAGATATGCAGATTGCTTCTATTCGTATTAAAGAAGTAATGCTTTCTGCAAAAAAGAAAAATTATTCTGAAATTGAGATTAAGGAAGAAGCTTTGAAAAACATTCAGGCATTCTCTTTGAATGAAGTATTGGAACAGATTCCGGGACAGAAACTTCAGAATCTTAATTTGAATGAATTTAAACCCATAGTTTTCCGTTCCACACTTCCTACAACAGTTTCAGATCAGGGATTTGGGAATAAATCTTTTGGTACTGCTATTGTGATAGATGGGATTCCGATCTCTAACAATGAAAATATGCAGAGCTATGCTGCAAATTATTCTGCATCAGGAAATTCTTGGGCCAATGAAGGTTCTGTTTTTATGCCTAATCTTCTTGGTTTTAGTGCCGAAGGAGGAAACTTTTCTAATACTAATTTTGGTGCCGATTTAAGAGAAATTCCTGTTGAGAATATTGAAAGTGTAGAAGTAGTTCAGGGGATTCCTTCTGCAAAATATGGAGATTTAACTTCGGGATTGGTTACCATTCAGCAAAAAAGCGGAAAAACACCTTATAGAGCTTATTTGGCTTTAAGAGATGGAACTCAGGAATACAATATTAATAAAGGGTTTAAGATCAACGATAAATTGGGTTTCTTAAATGTAAACTTCAACTATTTAAGCTCAAATTCCGATCCAAGAACGAAATTCAATAAATATCAAAGAGTTACTACCAATTTGATGTGGACGGTTTATAGCAAGAATAAAAATATTAAAAACTCTTTCTCTGTTGATTATGGGAATAATTTTGATAATGCCAATTTTGAAGAAGAAGATGCAACTCAGCTTATTGTAAAAAATAAAAAAAGAGATCTTAGAATTTCCAATCGTTTCAGCTGGAGGTTCAAGGATTTCTTTTTTGATAACTTAGACATTAATGCAAATTATTCTCAGGGATATCAAAACTCTTTTAAGTCAAGTCTATTTAATGGTGGTGGTGAATTGGTAGGAACAAGTCTTGGAGAAGGGGTTTATACAGCGACGTATTCTCCGCCAAGCTATACTCAGGTTCAGGAAATTGAAGGGAAACCTATTTCTATTTATTTTGCTGCCGATTTTAAGAAACATATCAAAACAAAAGAAAACTGGACTCACAATTTTTTAGTGGGAACATCTTTGAGAAGCAGTGATAATAAAGGAGCCGGAAGATTAGGTAGCCCGGAAACAATACTTACGCAATTTTCAGGAGGAGGGCAAGGTTTCAGACCTTATAACTTCGGAGATAATGTAAGAGCTGAATACCAGTATTCTTTGTATGCTGAAGATAATGTTTTCAAAAAATTCGGAAATTATATCTTTAACTTAAATGCAGGGGTAAGATATGACAATCAATTTGGATCATCGGTTGTACAGCCTAGAATTAATTCTTATTTGATTTATAAAAACTTCAAATTCAGAGGAGGTTTTGGTATTGCTTCTAAAGCGCCTTCTATCAATATGATATATACAGGTTCGAGATATTATGATGTAGTTTTGGCAGATCTTCGTCTCCCTGGATATTATAATCTAGGAATTATGCAGACTTTTATTGATCGTGCAGATAATAAGGACTTAAAGCCTTCAAAAAGTATGCGTTCAGAAATTGGAGTTGATTACAAATTCGGGATAGGAAATGTAGGATTAACCGCTTATTATAACAATTTGTATGATGGATTCACTACTGAAACATACGGTGTAAAGAGAGGTTTGGCTCAACTTCAGATTCACGACAATGGAACAAGTCTTCCCACCTATGATGTAGTAGGATACAGTAATTATTACTATTTACAGAATAGGATGGTAAATGCATTAAAATCTAAAGACAAAGGATTGGAATTAATGGTTGGGCTGGATAAACTTCCAATTAGAAACATCAGTTTAGACTTGAACGGAGCCTATGTTGAAACAACCAACAGATCTGAAATAGACCGATATTTTACTGCATCTACTACTCAGGGGAATGCCATTTGGGGATTGTACAGACCTTTTGATTCCAAATACCAACAGTTTAATATAAGTGCAGCGTTGAATTATCATTTGCCGAAAGCAGGTTTGGTGATTACATTAAGAACTCAGCATTATATTATTGATGAAAAGAATATCTTTAATCGTAAGTCGTTGTATGCATACATCAATTCAGATATGGAAAAAGTAATGCTTACCCAAGAGCAGATTGATGATCCGAATCAATTTGCAAATATTAAGGAAGCGAATTTTTACCAGGATAAGGAACGTATCAATAAAGTGTATCATAACATTAACTTGAAAATTTCCAAAGACTTCCAAAATGGTTTCAAATTTTCTTTTTACGCAAATAATTTCCTTGATCTGAAACAAACAGAGACTATATTCTCACAATCGTTAGGAAAATATACAACTATTTTAAAAGGTGATTTGCTCACGTTGTCTTTCGGAGCTAAAATCGAATATCAATTTTAATAATAAACACTATCCATATGAAACAGTTATTTAGCTTTTTAGCAATTTTAATGTTGCTTTTCTCTTGTAGAGATGATGATTTTGGGAACAATAGCAGCACGTTACAACCTACTAATTTTAAAGTAGAAGTAAAATATGATGCTTCTTATAATGATGCTAACAATAATCCAAGACGTGCAAAAAATGCTGCAGTAATTTTGGTTAATAGTAATTCAGGAGATACCTATACGGTTTCTACTGATGCAAATGGTTTTGCAAACTTTTCAAATGTTATTCCGGGAACTTATAAGATCACAGTATCTAAAAATATGCTTGCTGACGAGTTCTTCTCAACATTTAACTACGTTTCTCCTGCTGATGAGATCAACTTTAACGGAACTCAGGAAGGTGCAACGGTTAATGTTAATGTTCAGAGTACTGTTATTGAGCTGAAAACAGCAAGAATTGGTGATCTGTTAATAAAACAAATATACTATGCGGGTTCTCATGCAACTCAGGGAGCTTCTTTCAGAGATCAGTTTATTGAACTTTATAACAATTCTAATGAGGTAATTTATGCAGATGGTTTATACATTGGTCAGTTGTACGGAAAAGTAAATACAACGTTCAATCAGAGTTATACTCAGGCAAACGGACAATTCGACTGGAGCAAATCTATCGGAATGACAATGGGAAGTGCTGCTAATACAGATTATGTATATGCAGATTATGTAATCAGAATTCCGGGAACAGGCACTCAGTATCCTATTTTACCGGGAGAAAGTATCGTAATTGCAGCCAATGGAGTGAATCATAAATCGCCTTTGGTTGATAATACAGGGAATCCAATTTCAATTCAAAATCCTGCTTTGACTGTTGATTTGAGCGGTGCAAATTTTGAGGTGTATTTAGGTGATTTTAATTTATCAATCGGTCAGCCGGTTTATAAATTTGATATTCAGAATCCTGCGGTAAAAGACATGGAAATTGCGTATTGGGGAAGAACTGGATATTGGAGTGGAAACAATGATTTGTTGATGGATAATCCGGGAAGAGACAGCTTCGTTATTTTTAAAATGAATAATGCTGATTTTACAGCACTTCCAGACTATTCTGATCCTTCTGTGACCAACGTTACGACAAGTACAAAATATTTTAAACAGATTCCTAATTCTGTAATTATTGATGGGGTAGATTTGCAGAACTTCAATCCGAATTCCCAAAGACCCAAAATGCTGAACGCTTCTATTGATGCTTCTTTCACGAATTGTGACGCTTCATTCAATTCTCAGGCGGTGATCAGAAAAACAAAAACAACAGTTCCTGCTCAGGGAAGCACTCCTGCAAGAAAAATTTTGGTAGATACCAACAATTCAGCAAATGATTTTGTAAAACAAGCGGCAAATCCTAGAGGATTTCAACAATAATAAGTAATGAAATTTAAAAGTTTTTATATAATTTCTTTCCTGTCATTCGGTTGTGCTTCGGCTCAGCTGAATGATAGTATTTTTATTCCGACAAATCAGATTTATTATCAGCAGCTCAACAGAATTTGGGATAACCCCATTCAGTTTTCAAAGCAAAAGTTTTCAGACTTTACAGAAACAGAGCTTAGTGCTGTTGTAAAAGATTTGAGTATGAGAAGAACTCAAACGGCGGAAAGTTCAAATGAATTTGGATTTAAAACACAGGGAGTTTTCAATATTTCCAAAAAATTAAGACTTCTAGGTAGCTTTGATTACCAATTTGTAACAGAGAAAAACTTAGGCTACAATTTGACGAATGGAAGAACAGAAGATCAGTTTGTTTTGAATCCTAACTATCTTTTTGTACCTAAAAAAGCCAATTGGGAAACCCAAAATTATCATGTAAAAGGAGGATTGTCTTATAACCTGTGGAAAGGGTTGGAAGTTGGGGCAACGGTTGATTACAGAAATCAAAGTTCTTACAGAAAGTCGGATCCAAGACCGGAAATTAATACTGCAGATTATTCAGGGAAAATTTTTGCAGGATACCGCTACCTAAATCATCAGGTTTCTATTTTCGGAGGATTGGGTAGAAAATCTGATACTTATGATGTAATGGCTGTGAATGAAGCTGTAAATGCGCCTGCAAATCCGGAATATTATGTTAGATTTTCTAATGGTTATGGTAGAATTGTATATTTCCCGTCCTACGGAGATTATGGCTATAGAACGGTAGATAGAAATTTTGGAGCTGGGTATACGTTTGAAAATCAGAAAAACTTCTTTAATATTAACTTTTCTTACAGTAAAGCGATGCAAAACCTTTACGGTAACACTGGTGAATTGTATGGGACAAGTTCTACTTCAGGTACAGGATCCGTTTATTTTGCAGAAAGTTTAGAAAAAATGAAATACCGTCTTGTTAACTATAAAACCGATGCAAACTACTGGTATAAAGGAGATAAAATAGATTTTATGTCCAATGTAAACTTCCAAAGTATTACAGGAGATAATTATAATAATGCAGAATTTGGTCAGAATTATAGGATGACTTTAGATAGAGTTTCCACTGCGAATCATTTTTTATTAAGAGAGGGTAAAAAAATAAAATTTGGGACAACTTTAGAGGGGATTTATAATGATTTTTCAGCGATTGATTTGTTGGGAATCACTTACAAATATGTGAAAAGCCTAAATTTGAATTTGAAATTCAATAAAGATATTTTCTACAGAGATACTCAAAAAGTAAATTTGGAGATTGGTGCGATGTCGTATTTTCCTTTAAGCGAAAGTTTAACGTATGTTCCGGCTTCTTCAAATACTTTACTGTATGACAATGTGATTAAAAACGATCATGAATATGATGCTACTTCAAAATTAGGGCCTCAATTCGGGTTACAATTTTATCAAAAGGTAACTTCTAAGACAGACCTGAAAATATTTACTAATTTTGCAACGTTATTTCCTTTAAGTAAAGATTTAGAAAAAAACACTGATTACAGTGGAAATCCAAGTCTTTATTTTAATGCAGGAATCTCTTTGTTTTATTAGAAAATTATGAAGTATTTTTTATCGCTTTCTGCGGTTTTGTTTTTAGCGTATTCTTTTTCTGATTTTACGGCTGTTCAGAAAGGATATACTCCTCAGGAATTGAGGGATTTGTATGGGAGTGGAAATCAGAGCTTATGGCCAAAACCTCATTTGTTTGATGAAGCTAAAGAAGGATTTCAGGATATAGGAGTTTTATCTAAACCTGAATTTCCGGTAGATAATCCTTATTCTGAAGCAAAAGAAGAGTTGGGGAAAAAACTGTTTTTTGATCCGAGACTTTCAAAATCAGGACAAATTTCCTGTGCAAATTGCCATGATCCTGAATTAGCTTGGGCAGATGGAAGGAGAGTGGCTTATGGTCATGACAGACAGTTGGGAACGAGAAATGCACCAACGGTTTTAAATATTGTATACGCTAAGAAATATTTTTGGGACGGAAGAGCGGCTACTTTAGAAGATCAGGCAAAAGCACCGATTGAAAATCCTGTAGAGATGAATTTTCACTCCAGACTGGCTGTGAAAACAATTGCTAAAATTAAAGGCTATAAAGAGCATTTTCAGAAAGCTTTCGGAAGTGATAAAGTTACAGAAGAAAATATAGTAAAAGCTATTGCTACGTTTGAAAGAACGATTGTAAGTCCAAAATCGAAGTTTGATAAATTCGTAAGCGGAGAAAAAGACGCATTGACTGATTCTGAAATTAATGGATTACATCTTTTCAGAACAAAGGCAAACTGTATCAATTGTCACAATACGCCCTATTTTTCAGATCAAAAGTTTCATAATGTAGGATTGACCTATTTTGGGAGGGAATACGAAGATTTAGGACTCTATAATATTTCAAAAAAGAATGAAGATGTTGGGAAGTTCAAAACGGCTACCTTGAGAGAAATCTCACAAACGGCACCTTATATGCATAACGGGTTATTTCCTAATATCAGAGGAGTTCTGAATATGTATAACGCAGGAATGCCAACAGAAAAACGAAACAGAGAAAGTCAGCTTGCTCCTCAAAAATCAAAAATGTTAGAAAAGTTAAATTTGACAGATGAGGAGTTAACAGATCTGGAAAATTTCCTGAATACGTTGCATAGTTACAAATACAAAATGCGAGCTCCTGAATTACCGAAATAATAAAAAAAGAAGATCAACAAGGTCTTCTTTTTTGTTTTTGAAAAATGTAGTAGTATTTGTGATGATGTCATTCTGACGAAGGAAGAATTTCTGCTTTTTTCACATTATTGCAATTTCCTTTTATATTTCCGTACCTTTGTCAGCTAATTTTATCATACATGCAACTCGGGAAAACTCAGACTTTAAAAATTTCAGATAAAAACAATTCAGGTTGGATCTTAACTGATGATACTGAAAAGGCTTTTTTACCTAAAATCTTCACACAGGATGAAAAAGAAATTGGTGATGAAATAGAAGTTTTCGTGTATCAGGATGATCATAAATTAAAAGCAACTACTGAGATTCCTTTAGCGGAAGTAGGTGAGTTTGCGGTAATGAGCTGTGTGCAGAGTCTTCCAAGCGGTGCGTTTATGGATTGGGGAATTATTAAAGACTTATTCATTCCTTATAAACAACAGAAATCTAAAATCATAGAAGGGAAAAGATATTTGGTAAATATCTATGTAGATGAAGATTTAGATTTGATTACAGGAACTACCAAATTTAAAAGAAATCCACAATATCAGGATTTACCTTTTCAAAAAGGAGATAAAGTTGATTTGATCATGATGAATGAAAGCGAATTGGGCTGGAATGTGGTGATCAATAAAAAATATATCGGGTTAATCTATGGTTCGGATGTTTTCAAGAAACTATATCCTTTATCAGAGGAATCAGGGTATATCAAAGAAATCAGAGAAGATGGAAAAATAGATGTTTCTTTACAGCCTCAAGGTTTTGAAAATATTGATGAGTTTAAAAAGAAAATTCTAGACAAATTAGAAGAAAACTACGGGTTACTTTACCTTTCAGACAAATCTTCACCGGAAGAAATTAAAGATGAAATCCAGATGAGTAAAAAGAACTTCAAAAAGGCAATCGGAGGCTTATATAAAGATAAGATTATCGATATTGAGGAGGATAAGATTAAATTACTTTAATTAGTATACAAATAAAAAAAGCGAGCAGAAATTTCTGCTCGCTTTTTTGTTAATCTCTATTCTTAATAAGTACCCAACCGGTATATATTCTACCGTCAGAAACTTTGATGACATACCAGTAGGTTCCTGTAGAAATTTGATTTCCGTTCAGTTTGCCATCCCACATTAATGGATTTTTAGCAATGATTTCCTTGAATACCGGAAGTCCTTTTCGATCATACACACTTACTTCAGTCCCGGAATAATTTTCTAATCCCACAATTCTCCATTTGTCATTAAATCCGTCTCCATTTGGGGTGAAAGTATTAGGAATATTGAAGATTGAGAAAGGTTTTTGACCAATGATACATCCTTCTTTTGTTCTTACGTACACAATGTATTCTCCCATAATCAGGTTCGTGAAAATATTAGAATTCTGCCAAACTGAATTATCTAATGAGTATTCAAAATTTCCTGTTCCTGAAAGAATGATGGTTGCAGTATTATTGGTGATATTTACGGAAACAATCTCCGGTAAAATTGTATAACTTACAAGAGTATTGTCTGTATCCTGACATCCGAAATTATTAGTTACAGTAACTGAATAATTTCCAGGAGTTGAAACCGTAATGGTTTGAGTGGTAACTCCAGTATTCCATAAGTACGATGTGTATCCGGTTCCTGCATCTAAAATGATACTTTTTCCTTTACAGAAGTCTATTTTTTCAGGAAGGTTCAACTCTGGTTTTGGATTTAGAGTTAAACTTAATCTTACAATCTTAAAACATCCATCCGGAGTAGAAACCTTTACAAAAAATGCGTTTAAACCCATACTCAAAATATAGCTTGTCGGATTAGAAATTACATTTCCTGAAGTATCTGTAAAAGTAAATAGGTAATTTGATGGATTGGCAATGATATTACCTTGATAAGAAGTAAGATCCACTACCATTGAGTTTCCCGCTGTACTGTTACATAAAGTTGCAGAATACTCATTTGCCGGTACATTGTTATTTGAAAGGGTCACAGCTATTGATAGTTTCTCTGATTCACAATTATTCAATGTCTGAGTTACAAAATAGGTAGTTCCGTGTACAAGCGGAGTTGTTAATGGCAGAATATTTCCTGCTGCATCATAGAACTGTAAAGCAGTTCCGGTAACTACTAAATTGGCTAAAGTAGGACCCGCTGAAGAACAAAAATCCTGAGCTGCATTTGCTGTTGGTTTCGGGGTTTCGTTTACGGTTACCTGAACTGCAATTTTTCCACTTTCACAACCATTGATAGTTTGAGAAGCATAATATGTTTCTCCATTTACTAAAGCTGTTGTTGAAGCTAAGATATTTCCAGCTGCATTATACCATTTAATATTTTGTCCCGTAACCTGAATGTTTGAGATTGTCGGATTATTGGTTTTACAGAATATTTGTTGTGTATTTACTGTAGGTGTTAACCCTTGTATTGAAAATACTTTAAAAGGAGCTTTTATACTTTCACATTGTCCATTGTATTGGGCTACATAGTATTGTGCTCCAGCAATTATATTAGAATAATTACTGATAAGATTTCCTGCTGCGTTGTAAAAATGAATATTTTGATTATTGTTAATGTTCAATTGATTTAATGTCATCTGATTAACATTGGTACAAAAATAAAAATCAGTTACAGTTAATGTTGCAGGGGCGGTATTAATCACAACTTTTACTGCAAGACGTTTGGGGTTGTATGGGCAAGATTCATCTTGTACTGATGCGTAATAAGTAACATTATTTTGCAGTGGTGTATTGGGTGCCAATGAATTTAATGATATTGGTGAGTCATACCAAGTTGTATAAGATGTATTAGGATATAAATCCTGTATAGTAGGATTGATAGATGAACAAAAAGTTTGAGTCTTATCTCCATCAGGAGTTCCATTGTAGCATTTTCCAAACTTCTGAATAAGGCCGTTGATATTACTATTGGTATATTTTATAATTTTAACATCTTGATCAGGATCAAAATCTTGATAATCATCATAATATCCTGCTAAAATTATATTTCCTTCATAATCGATATTTTGACTATATGTAAAAGATGAAAAATCACTTTTATTAAAGATTAATTTACCATCATTTCTGAATTTTAAATAATAAGCATCCGCATTACGACTTAGGTAACTGTAATTTAGACCTAAATCTAATTTATGTACAACTTCTTCTGTATTATTATTTCCGTTAACAACTGTGATTGTATTGTCTGAATAACGTCCGAAAAAATTAATAGTATTATCTGGATTTAGTTTTATAGAAAGAAAATCATAAGCACTATTTTCTTCTTTCACTAATGAATTCCAAACTAAATTACCTGTACTGCTAATTTTATAAATTATCGTTTTTCCATCGTCAGGAGCATTGATAGTAGCATTCGGAAAACTGATTGTCTGGGGTTCATAATAAGTACTTGCTGTGTAAATATTATCATTGTTATCTATATCAATTTTAGAATTTGATGAGTTTAGAAACATACTAAAAGAAGTAAGATTCTGATACCAGATAAAATTTCCATCATTATTAAATTTAGCAATGAAATGTCTGTTTGAGCTTATATTTCCTGCTGAAAATGTATTGTTATCTATTTTTAAATAGGCTTCAAAATTTCCTAAAATAATGATATTATTACTCTTGTCAACCTTTACACTATTTATTCCAGGAGTATTATGAGCATGTAGCGGTCTAGCCCATACAAAAGATCCATTAGGATTGTTTTTCATTATAAATATTCCATCAGGAGCGGGTAGATTATAAGTAATTGTTGGATCTGGATTAAAATCTGTAACAAATAACGGAACATAATTTGCGTAATTTCCTGTAGATATTATATTGTTGTTTTGATCTATAGTACACGTTATATTCCCTGCAAAATTATAAATATTTCCAAATACATAATTTCCGGAAGTATCAAGTTTTATAATATATGAACTACCAGAGAGTGTACCGGTATTAAAAATTGCATTTGAATTAGGATTCAGCTTTAGATTTTGTCCATCTGTATAGCCTGCAACAATTACATTGTCCTGTTTGTCAACAACTACTGAAGTCACTGTAGATGCATAATCCGAACTGATTTCTTTTACCCATATTACATTTTTGTTTTTATCGAGTTTTGCAACAACAGCTCTTAACATTTCTGTAGGAGATGTCGTTTTGGTGATGCTTCCGAAGGTTATACCATTAATACTCGGGAAAAATGATCTCCCATATCTTCCTGCGACATAAATATTTCCCTGAGAATCCGTGTCACTTAAAGTGATAAAATGCTCAGATTCAATAATAGGGCTGGTTGTTTGGAATTCCCAAAGAAGATTTTGAGCAAAGGTAAGTCCACAGCAGAAAACTGTGAAAAGAAATAAATTTTTTTTCATCATTACTAATTTTCCCGCAAAGATAATCAAACAGGGCATTTTTACTCATTAATAAATCATTAATCGATGATTTGTGGATTAAAATATGATGCAAGTCATACAATTTTGTTTAATTTTTTTGTTTAACAATTTTGTCAAAAATGATTTTTGAATTAAATTTGCACAAAATTGTTTAACAATAATGTCAAATCAAGCCAAAAAAGACCAAACACAAGAATTGATCAAAGAAACAACGAAGAATTTATTCTTTGTGAAAGGGAAGTTTGATGCCACTACTCAGGAAATTGCTGATGCAGCAGGTGTTAACAGAACGCTTATTAATTATTATTTCCGTTCCAGAGATAATCTGATTCAAATCATTTTTGATGAAGCGCAAAAGGTTGAGAAGGAAAAATCTGAAATAATAATGAACTCTGATCTGCCTTTTAAAGAGAAAATAGGTCAGTTTATAGAAGGAAGTTTATCTACAAGTCTTCAATATCCATACTTAGAAACTTATATCGTATCACAGATCAATAAGGGGAACTGTCATAAAAGAGACATCGAAGAAGATGAGCTGAAAAAGCTCTACACCGATATAGAACAGGAAATGGAAAAAGGAACGATTGAGAAAATGGAACCTATTCAGTTTGTTTTAAATATGATTTCTTTATTAGTCTTCCCGAGTGCGATCAGACCTCTGTTAATGGAGAATTTAATGATCAGCAGCGAAGAATTCGATAGGATCATTTCAGTAAGAAAGGGGATTATTTTGAATATGTTGTTTAAAAATTAAAAAATGTTAAAGTATTTTAAGAAATGATTCGTCCTTTAGAAATAAAAACATTGAAGATAACAATTACATTAAAAAAATAAACGAGTATAAAATTATGAAAAGAAAGTGTATAACTGCAAATAAGCTAAAAATTGGGATAGCGGCTGCATGTATGATTTTCGGTTTTTCATCAGTATCTGCACAGCAACAGATTTCTCTGCAGGAAGCCATAAAACAGGCTCTTCAGAACAAAACAGAGGCTAAAAAAGCTGCTTTACAGATTAAAAAAGCCGAATATAAGATTGATGAAGCCAAAGCCGGAGCTTTACCGCAAATAAGCGCTACAGCCGGGGTAACTTATAATCCTATTATTCAGGAATCATTGCTGGAATTTGGAGGAGAAAAGATCAGAGCTCAGTTTGGTCAGCCATGGGGTTCAACAGCTTCAGTACAGCTTCAACAGGCAATTTTTGACCAAAGAGTATTTACAGGGCTAAAAGCTGCTAAATCAACAAGAGAATTTTATATTCTGAATGCCCAGTTAACCAATGAGCAATTGATTGAAAATGTTGCAACGGCTTATTATCAGGTGTTTGTACAGGAAGAAAATCTTAGAACGATAGAAGCGAGCTATACGAACACAGAAAAAGTAAGAAACGTAATACAAAGTCTGGTAAAGAACGGATTGGCAAAAGCAATCGATTTGGATCGTACTAATGTACAGTTAACGAATATTGGTTCCAACAAACAACAATTAATCAATTCAGTAGAACTTTCAAAAAATGCTTTGAAATTTTACATGGGAATTCCGATTACTACAGATATTGAACTGGAAGAAAAAACAATCGAGCCAAAGCCTGAGCTGATTGCAAGTACTGTAAATCTTGATGAGCGTATGGAGCTTAAAGTTTTGAATAAAAACAAAGAACTTTTGGTTTTCAACAAAAAAGCAACTGAAGCTTATCTATATCCTACAGTGAGTTTAACTGCTAATTACGGATGGGGAGCAAACGGAGCAAAGTTTCCATTGACAAACGGTCTTAAAAACGGAGTACTTTGGAGTGACTATTCTGCAATTGGGCTAAATGTAAACATTCCAATTTTTACAGGAGGAGCTACAAAAGCGAAGATCAACCAAGCGGAAATCGATATTCAGGATTTAGATCAGGATATTCAGAATACTCAGTTGAGTCTAAGTTTAGATTATAAAAATGCGATTACCAATATGGAAAACGCATTGATCAATATCGACAGCATGAAAGATAATGTAGGATTGGCTGAAAGAGTTCAGAAAAATACACAATCTAACTATCAAAACGGCTTGGCAACACTTACAGAATTGCTGGATGCCGAAAATGCATTGACTCAGGCTAAACAAAACTATGCAAACGCTTTGCTAGACTACAAACAAGCTGAGATAAAGCTTATTAAAGCAAAAGGAGAATTAAATACACTACAAAACTTATAATAAACGAAAATGAAAAAAACTTTAATATATATTATCGTCGCGGCGGTATTAATAGGTTTGGCAGCTTATAAGATTGCTGGCAATAAAGAAAAGCAGACGCAGGAAGTAAAAGAGGTTGCTAAGCAGGTTGATAAGATCAATGTGAATGTAATCACAGCAGGTAGAGAAAATATTGATACTGATTATTCAGCAAACGGAACTTTTATTCCTAAGCAGGAAATGAACCAGTCTTCTGAAATTTCAGGACGTATTGTAAGTGTTTTAGTAAAAGAAGGATCAAGAGTTTCAGCAGGTCAGACATTGGCAACCATCAAAAGAGATGCTATTGAAGTAGATGTTACTCAGGCTCAAAACAATTTACAAAATGCGATTATTGATAACCAGCGTTACGAAAACGCATATAAAACAGGTGGTGTTACAAAACAACAGCTTGATAACTCAAGATTACAGCTTAAAAATGCTCAGGCAGCAGTAAGAGCTCAGAGTGTTAAAGTAAATGATACCAATGTAAGAGCGGGAATCAGCGGTACTATCAACAAGAAAATGGTAGAACCGGGAACTGTAGTATCTCCGGGAACTTCAATGTTTGAAATTGTAAATATTAATTCCCTTAAATTATCTGTATTAGTAGACGAAAGCCAAGTTGGAAAAATTGCATTAGGTCAGGAAGTGGCTATTAATGTAAATGTTTTGCCTGGAGAATCTTTCAGCGGAAGAATTACCTTCATCGCTCCTAAAAGTGACGCTTCTTTAAATTTCCCTGTTGAAGTTGAAGTTCAGAACAGAGGAAACCTTAAAGCGGGGATGTACGCAACAGCTACCTTTAAAACAAATCACGGTGCAGAAACTCAGAATATGTTAACCGTTCCGGCAGAAGCGTTCGTAAACGGGGTAAGTTCAGGACAATTATTTGTGGTGAGCAATGGAACTGCAAAACTAATTAAAGTTCAAACCGGAAAAGTATACGGAGACAAAGTTCAGATCCTAAGCGGATTAAATGTTGGTGAACAAGTAATCACCAGCGGACAAATCAACCTTGATAACGGTTCAAAAATCAACATCGTAAAGTAAGCAGAAGATGAAGTTAGCAGAAATATCCATTAAAAGGCCATCGCTGGTTATCGTATTATTTACGATACTTACGCTGGGTGGTTTATTAAGTTACTCCATGATGGGGTACGAGTTGATTCCGAAGTTTGAAACCAACATGGTAACCATTTCTACGGTATATCCGGGAGCTTCGCCAAGTGAGGTGGAAACTTCGGTAACCAGAAAGATTGAAGATGCGGTTGGTTCTTTGGAAAACGTGAAAAAGGTAGAATCTTCATCTTACGAAAGTTTATCGGTAATCATGGTTCAGTTGAATACAGGTGCCGATGTAAACTATGCGTTGAATGATGCACAGAGAAAGGTAAATGCTATTTTAGCAGACCTTCCGGATGATGCAGATCCACCATCACTACAAAAATTCTCATTAGATGATCTACCAATCATGACATTGAGTATTTCCAGTGATAAGCTGAATAATAAAGAACTTTATGACCTTTTAGATAAGAAAATTGAGCCTATTTTTTCTCGTGTAAACGGGGTGGCTCAAGTTGACCTTGTAGGAGGGCAGGAGAGAGAGATTCAGGTGAATCTTGATGAAAAGAAAATGCAGGGATATGGTCTTGCAATTGCAGATGTACAACAGGCAATTCTTTCTTCAAACTTAGACTTCCCTACGGGAGCTTTGAAAACCAGAACTTCAAGATCTACGATCAGACTTTCAGGAAAGTATAAAAATGTTCAGGAAATGAATAACCTTGTAGTTTCCAATAAAAATGGAGCTCAGGTTCGTTTATCAGACATTGCAACAGTGTTCGATACTCAAAAAGATGTTGAAAAAGTAGCAAGATTTAACCAAAATCCAACGATTTTACTTCAGGTTAAAAAACAATCTGATGCCAATGCAGTATCGGTGTCTGAATTAGTTCAGAAAACAATTGCTCAGGTTGAGGATAACTATAAAACTCAGGCGATTAAAATCAATATTGTAGATGATACAACAGACTTTACGCTTGAAGCTGCGGATCACGTAATCTTTGACTTGTTCTTAGCAATTATCTTGGTAGCGGTGGTAATGTTATTATTCCTTCACAATATCAGAAACGCATTTATCGTAATGGTTTCTATCCCGATGTCTTTGATTGCTACGGTAATCGGAATGTACTTAATGGGATATACTTTGAACCTGATGAGTTTACTAGGACTTTCCCTTGTGGTAGGTATTCTTGTGGATGATGCGATTGTGGTATTGGAAAACGTATACCGTCACATGGAGATGGGGAAAAGCAGAATCCGTGCAGCATACGATGGGGCTTCGGAAATCGGATTTACCGTAACAGCGATTACGTTGGTAATTGTGGTGGTATTCTTACCGATTGCGATGAGTTCAGGATTGGTTTCTGATATCTTGGCGCAGTTCTGTGTAACCGTAGTTATTGCAACAATGTTATCGTTATTGGCTTCATTTACCATTATTCCTTGGTTATCTTCAAGATATGGTAAATTGGTACACCTTTCAGGTAAAAATATTTTCGAAAGATTTATCCTTTGGTTTGAAAAGCAATTGGAAAAATTCACGCACTGGATTACAGGAATTCTAGAATGGTGTCTGAAAACAACGTTAAGAAGAGTAATGACTGTTATTGTAACATTTATTATTTTGATCTCTTCATTCATGTTGGTGGCGTTTGGATTCATCGGTGGAGAATTCTTCCCAAAAATGGACAGAGGACAGTTTCTTGTTCAGATGGAATTACCAAAAGATGCTTCGGTAGAAAAAACAAACCAGGTAACACTGGCTGTTGAAAAATACCTTAGAAACGATAAAGATGTAGTAGATATGATTACAACGGTTGGTCAGCAGTCATCAGGATTTGGTGGTGCACAGGCTACATTGTATCAATCGGAAATTCAGGTGATCTTGGTAGACAAATCTTTACGTAATGAAAGTACAGATATCAAGTCTGCAAGAATCAAAAGAGCTTTAGAAGAGAAATTTACCGGAGTTGAATTTAAAACCGCGCCAATCGGATTAATGGGAGCAGATAATGCACCAATTGAAATGGTGGTAACGGCTCAGGATAATGAAACGGCAAATAAAGAAGCGAACAGAATTCTTGAATTGCTTAAGAAAGTTCCGGGTTCAGTAGATGCTGAATTATCAACAGATTCTGGAAATCCGGAAGTTCAGGTAAATATCGACAGAGATAAGATGGCTTCTTTAGGCTTAAATCTTTCTAGTGTAGGACAAACGATGCAGACTGCATTCAGTGGAAATACAGACGGGAAATTCAGAGCCGGAGAATACGAATATGATATTAATATTCGTTTTGGAGATGCTAACAGACAATCTATTGAAGATGTAAGAAACCTGATGTTTACAAATCCTCAGGGAGAACAAATCAGACTAAGCCAGTTTGCAGAAGTGAAAATGGGTTCTGGGCCAAGTTTGCTGGAACGTAGAGATAAAGCACCTTCTGTAAAAGTAAAATCTAAAGTAGTAGGTCGTCCTGTAGGAGACGTTGCTAACGAATGGGCAGCAATGTTCATGGATAATGAAAAAACAAAACCGGCTGGAGTAACGTACATCTGGAGTGGAGATATGGAAAACCAGACTGAAGGTTTCGGTACATTAGGAATTGCGTTATTGGCAGCTATTGTATTGGTGTATTTGGTAATGGTTTCATTATATGACTCATTTGTATATCCGTTTGTGGTACTATTCTCAATTCCTTTGGCATTGATCGGGGTAATGGTAATTCTTGCTATCACAGGAAACTCTTTGAATATCTTTACGATGTTGGGGATGATCATGTTGATTGGTTTGGTAGCGAAAAACGCGATTATGATTGTCGACTTTGCGAATATGAGAAAAGCAGCAGGAGCAAATACACATGATGCTTTGATTCAGGCAAACCACGCTCGTCTTCGTCCGATCCTGATGACTACGATTGCGATGATCTTCGGTATGATTCCGATTGCGATTGCAAAAGGAGCAGGAGCAGAGATGAACAACGGATTAGCTTGGGTAATCATCGGTGGTTTGACATCATCATTATTCCTTACGCTAATTATTGTACCGGTAGTATATTCATTGTTTGACTCTATTTTAAGAAGAATGGGTAAACATGAAAAAGTAGATTATGATGCTGAAATGAAAGCAGATTATGTACACAGAGAACTAAGTGAAGATGGATTTACTTCCAAGCATGTAGATTAATATAACAACCTTTAATTAACCAAAAAAAGCGTATCAGAAATGATACGCTTTTTTCTTTAGTCTGTTAGGAAATAAAAATGTGAAACAAGATAATTTAGTGAATATGATTCTTTGAGACTAAGAAAAAATAGATTTAAAAACTTCTTTTCATTGCATGTTGTTTTATTAAAGATGATAGGATATTGCGGACTCTATAGATTAAATTAATAAATGTTTTAAAAAGAGTAGAGTGCGCAAAAAAGCCAGATTTTTACCGAAATTTTCAGAAAAAACCTGACTCAAAATAAAACTATATAAAAAATTTTTATCCGTTTGAAATAAGAGATTATTTCAAGCTGATTATTTTGTTGAAAACCTTTCCATTATCATCTACACTGATGATGTAGCTGTCTGCTGTTTGAGGATTTAAATCAAAAGTAACTTCCAGTTGACCATTGATGGCTGATCTTGTTGAATGATAATATTCGTTATCCGAAAGATCAGATACAGAGATCTTTACTTTGTCTTTTAAACCAGATAAAGATAATTTTACAATATTTCCGTTCACTGAAAATTCCGGTTTTAGAATTTCAGAAACAGGCTTTTTATCAATGCTGATTTTTTTGTCAGAGCCTACTTTTATTTTATACTTCTCTATTTTCTGATTAGATTCTAACAGTAAATAGTAAGTTCCAGAATCAAGATCTTTAAAATTATAAGATTTTGTAACGTTCTTATCAGAATTTAAGTTTTCAGAAACCAATTCACCGTAAGTATCGTTGTAAATCGTTACCGATACATTTTTTGCGTTTGCTACTACAAAGCTTACCGTTTCAGCATCGTTTTTTCCAAATGAAAGAGAAAAGTCTCTGTCTTTACTCATCATACTCGCTGAAATAGATAAAAAGCCTATCATTAAAGCTGAACTAAATACTTTTTTCATAATATTTATTTTTTCATTTGTTAGTACTGCAAATTTAGAACAGCCTTTCCTTCAATTCTACTATACAATTTTCTTATTTATGTGTTATTTTAACCTTTAAATTAAATATTTAAATATTAATTGTTAATTTTGTGTATGAAATCATTTTGAAAACTATGAAGCATTCACATCCCGCCTTTGAAGCAGTAAAACCTAATGTAGGAAGCAGTTTTACGAGTTTGAAGTTTTTCAGAAATGAGAACATCAAGTCTCATGTTTGGCACTATCATCCTGAAATTGAGCTTATTTTTGTGTGTGGAGGTTCAGGGAAAAGACAAATTGGGAGTAATATATCCTATTTCTCAGATGGTGATTTGGTTTTAATGGGAACCAATCTGCCGCATTGTGGAATGACCAACGAAAATACGAATAACGATTACGAAATGGTCATTCAGTTTAAGCCTGATTTCTTAGGCGAAGAGATCTGGAGCTTACCGGAGATGCAGAAAATTACCCTTTTACTGGAAAAAGCAAAAGCTGGAATTGTATTTTCAGAAAAAATAAAAAAAGAAATAGGGGAGAAGATTGTAGACATGCATCATTCAGCTTCACTTCCTAAGCTGATGAAGTTTTTAAGCATTCTTGATGAGCTGGCTTCTACCAATGAATACAGAATTTTAAATGCCGGAAAATACTATCTCCAAACTCAGGTAGAAGATAACGAGAGAATCAATCATATCTTCAATTTTGTAAAAGATCATTTCAAAGATCAGATTACTTTGGAGCAAATTGCAGACTTGGCGAGTATGAAAGTACCTTCTTTTTGCCGCTATTTTAAAAAAATTACCAATAAAACCTTTACTCAGTTTGTGAATGAATACAGGATTACCCATTCATTAAAACTTCTCGCAGAGCAGCCGTTAAGCATTACTGAGGTTTGTTTTGAATCAGGGTTTAATAATTTCAGTTACTTTAATAAAACATTTAAAGAATACACGGGAAAAAGCCCTTCCCAATACAGAAAAGAATTTAACTATCTGATCAATTAATGATTTTATGAGAAAGTTGTATTAAAAAAAATTAAAACGAAACAAGTCATTTGTAATAAAGCCTGAACCAACCTTTAAGATTTTAAAGTTTATATTTGTATAAGGTTTTAGACATTAGAAGAAGAAAAAAAGAATTTTATGAAGGACATTAAGCTGATTGTAACCGATATGGACGGAACTTTTCTGAATTCAAAATACGAAGTAAGTCCGGACTTTCCAAAGGTGTATGAAGAACTAAAAAAACGAAATATTCTTTTTGTTCCTGCAAGTGGAAGGCAGATGTCGGGAATTACCAAATATTTCGGGGAAATTAAAGATGAAATTGGTTTCATTGCGGAAAACGGAGGGTATGTAGTCTATAAAAATGAAGAGATTTTTGCAGATAAACTGAGCCAGAGTTCAATTGCCGGTATTATTCGTGCCGTAAGAGAGATTTCTGATGCAAGAGCAGTTTTAAGTGCGAAAGGAAATTCCTATTACGAAAGCAGTGACCATACTTTTGTAGATTATTTTTCCAAATATTATATTGAAAATCAAAAAAGAGAAGACCTAACGCAGGAAGTTGATGATTCGGTTTTTAAAATCGCTGTCTATCATCCGATAAGTGCTGAAGAGTTTTTATATCCTGCCCTGAAAAAGTTTGAAAATGAAGATTTGGAAGTCGTAGTTTCCGGGAAAAACTGGCTGGATATTATGAATAAGCATACTAATAAAGGAAATGCGATTGAAAAACTACAGAAATCCTTAAATATTTTACCGGAGCAGACGATGGCTTTCGGTGACTATCTGAACGATATAGAAATGCTTAAAAATGCCCATTATTCCTACGCAATGGAAAATGCTCATCCTTCAGTAAAAGAGGTCGCAAAATTTGAAGCCTGTTCCAATGATCGCTTCGGAGTATTAGAAACGATAAAAACATATCTGAACGGAATGTAAGCGTTTAAAAAGATAAAGAAAAACCGTACCTCATTGAGATACGGTTTATTTATTGTGTACTATGGGTTACTTCAGAATTAGTCCTGCATTACTTCACCTGCTTTTCTGAAAACAAAATTTCCATAAATATGTCTTCTTGCAAAACGGCTCGGTGAATCAGAATTGATCATCTTGATATACGTATTTTTCGGAACACCCATATATTCGTATGAAACTCCATTCAGGTGAAGAACAGTAAGGATCGATTTCTCAAGATAAAAATCCTGGATATTAGATTTGGTAATCGTTTCCGTATATTCTTCTTTATATTTTTCCTGTGTTTCCGGATTGATACTTACTAAAAAGTGGTAAGCTTCAATCACAGATTTACTTTTTTCTTCCGCTTCCAGTTGCCCTGCTTCGTCATTGACAAATTTATCAGGATGCGTATCTTTCATCGCATTTCTGTAAATAGTTTTTAACTCTTTTAAAGTTACATTCTGATCAACTCCCAAAAGTTTTCTGTGCTCGCCAATTTTTTTCATATTTTCTATCCCTTATTTTCGGGGTGCAAAATTAAGAAAATTAATTGATAAAATTGTAAGTTTTTGATTATTAATTTGTTTTGCCTTTGAAATCTATATTGTGGAGATTATGGTATTAATTTATAATTTTTTTTCTTAAAAATCATTATTGCTATAAGAGAAAAATTAGAATAAATTTGTAACCAATGTCTAATGTTGTCCAATATGGTTATTAAAGAATATTATACGATATCTGAAGCTGCAGAAATTTTAAATAAAAGTACAAAAACATTGAGAAGATGGGATGATGAAGGGAAGTTGGTTGCTGTGAGAGAACCAATGAGTAACTATCGGGTTTATCACAGAAATGATATAGAAAACTTATTTCCAGATTTTTTAGTTGATAATAATAAATCAACAGATAATTATGCTAAAGCTGAAAATGAATATAAAGTTTTAGAGCTTTTTGCAGGAGCAGGTGGCTTAGCAATTGGTCTCGAAAAAGCAGGTTTAAAATGTGAAGCTTTAAATGAAATAGATAAATTTGCTTGTCAGACTTTAAGGAAAAATAGACCTAATTGGCAAGTTCTTGAAGGTGATATTAAGAACTTCAGTTTTATACAATATAGAGATGAAATTAATGTTGTGACTGGCGGATTCCCTTGTCAAGCATTTAGTTATGCAGGGAAACGATTAGGTTTGGAAGACGCAAGAGGAACTCTTTTTTATGAGTTTGCAAGAGCTGTTCAAGAAGTTAATCCTCCCATATGTATTGGCGAAAACGTGAAAGGACTTCTTAGTCATGATGGTGGAAATACTTTAAGAGGAATGATTTCTATCCTAGATGAAATAGGATATAATGTTGTACCTGTAGAAGTTTTAAGAGCTATAGATTTCAAAGTTCCTCAAAAAAGAGAACGATTAATCTTGGTTGGTATTAGAAAAGATATTGATATTACTTTTAATTATCCTAAACCTTATTCTAAAATATATAACCTAAAAGACGCTTTAAAAAAAGGAGAGTTATTTGATTGTGATGTTCCTATTTCAAGTGGAGCAACTTATCCTAAAAGTAAAAAAGATGTTTTGGATTTAGTACCTCCCAAAGGGTATTGGAGGGATTTGCCTGTGGAAATTCAAAAAGAATATATGGGGGGGAGTTTTTATTTAGGAGGAGGAAAAACAGGAATGGCAAGAAGAATTGGTTGGGATGAACCAAGCTTAACATTAACTTGTAGTCCTGCTCAAAAACAGACAGAAAGATGTCATCCAGACGAAACACGTCCATTTACGGTGAGAGAATATGCGAGAATCCAAACTTTCCCAGACGATTGGGAATTTGCGGGTTCTATGGCCCAACAATATAAACAAATAGGAAATGCTGTTCCCGTGAATTTAGGAAAAGAAGTAGGGTATTCGATTATTAAATTTTTGAATACTTATTATAATTTATCAAAACCTAAATAATAACTGTAATTTTCAAAAGTTATTTGATCTAAAATTGATCTGTTAGATTTTTCGGTTTCAGAAGTAATCTCTTCTAAAGCCGAATTTTCTTTAATTAGGTCTCCTCGTTCAATAGATTTTAAATGATCTGAAATAACTAATGGTAAAGCCTTGTATAGTTCTAATAGTGCATCTTCTTGATCAGAAAGAAGTGCATAGAATTGGTCTCCGGATATTTTAAAAACTCTACTATGACTATATTCTTTTCCATTAATATCACCTTTCCAACTTTCATTAAAACTTCCTTTTGCTAAAATTTGTACCCAATAACATTTCGCATTTTTATAAGTATCAGCATAACGAGCTAGCTTTTGAAATAGCGCTTCTGAAGAACTACTGTTCATTGTATTATGCTTATTTTTAATATCAGCAAATAATGTATCATTTGTTGCCTTTATATCAAAACCACTCAGATTTCCAATTTCATATCCTTCAATTCCTCCTAAAACCTGTTCATGAAATGTTCCAATGGAATTATTGATTGATTTATCTATTTGGCGCAAAATTTCGGCTTGAATTAAATCTTCTTCTTCAATATTATTAAATTTAGAATCAAAAGTTAATTTGATGGTGTCAACTTTATTAGAATAGAAGTTTTTTTTAGAAATATTATTTTTAGCTTTTAAATACGAATTGTGAAGATTTTTAACACATTCTAATAAATGTTCATCGGATACAAAATTTACGTATTTATTTGCCATGTTTAAAAGTTTTTAATTTTAACTCCAAAAATATATCTTTTATTTGGAAAATTAAAATCATTAAATTGAATATTATTAAACCAAAATAGGAGCCTTAAAGGCTCCCGAAAAAAATAAATATCAATAATTAAACTGTTCGTAAAGCAAACTCCTTACTCGCTTCCCTCGAAGCTTCCACCATCGCAATCAATGCCTTTTCCGTTTCATCCCAATGACGGGTTTTCAAGCCACAATCAGGATTTACCCAAAGTTGCTGAGCCGGAATTACGGCTTGTGCTTTTTTCAGCAATTCCACCATTTCCTCTTTCGATGGGACTCTTGGTGAATGAATATCATAAACTCCCGGTCCAATCTCGTTCGGATATTTGAAATCTGCAAAAGCATTCAACAATTCCATCTGACTTCTGGAGCATTCAATCGTAATCACGTCTGCATCCATATCTGCGATATTTTGGATGATGTCATTAAATTCAGAATAACACATATGTGTATGAATTTGCGTCGCATCTTCCACACCGCTTGCTGAAATCCTGAACGCTTCAACTGCCCATTTCAGATAATTCTGCCAGTCGGATGTTCTTAATGGAAGTCCTTCACGAATTGCAGGTTCGTCAATCTGAATAATTCTGATGCCTGCTTTTTCGAGATCATTCACTTCATCACGAATTGCCAATGCAATCTGTTTGCAGGTTAATGAACGAGGTTGATCATCACGCACAAAAGACCATTGAAGGATCGTTACAGGTCCCGTTAACATCCCTTTTACCCATTTTTGAGTTAAAGATTGAGCATATTTCGACCAATACACTGTCATCGGATTCGGTCTGTAAACATCTCCAAAAATTACAGGAGGTTTCACACAACGGCTTCCATAACTTTGAACCCAACCGTTTTGAGTAAATACAAATCCTGCTAATTGTTCCCCGAAATATTCCACCATATCATTTCTTTCGAATTCTCCGTGAACCAGTACATCAATTCCGATTTCTTCCTGCCAACGGATTGTTCTTTCAGTTTCCTGTTTTAACAAAGTATCATATTGTTCAGCATTCAAGTCCCCTTTTTTGAATTTTGAACGCCAGTTTCTTACCTCTTTCGTCTGTGGAAATGAACCGATAGTGGTTGTAGGGAATAAAGGAAGCTGTAATACGTTTTGCTGAGTTTCTTTTCTTATCGTAAATGGTGAATTTCTCTGCGCATCCTCTTTCGTTGTTACATCTACACGGTTTTTCACGTTTTGATTATGAATTAATGCAGATGTTTTACGGTTTTCAATAGCTTTTTTATTTTCCGCTAAAATCTGTAAGGTATTATAATCCGGATTTTCTGAAGCTAATTTCTTTAGATTGACAATCTCATAGACCTTCTGTTTAGCAAAAGCCATCCATTGTTTGATTTCAGGAGATAAAACTTCTTCATTTTTCTCAGAATCCAGGTCGAAAGGAGCGTGTAATAACGAACACGACGGAGCGATGAAAATCCTTTCCGAACCGATTTTTTGAACGGCTTTTTTAATGAACTGTAAAGAATGCTGAAAATCATTTTTCCAGATATTTCTGCCATCTACAACGCCCAAAGAAAGGCTTAAATGATTAGGAATATTATCTAAAACTTCATCTAATTGTTCAGGACAACGAACCAAATCAATATGTAAAACGTCGATAGGTAGGGAAGTAGCCAATGAAAGATTATCTTTTAGCCCTTCAAAATAAGTCGCAACAATAAATTTTAGTTTAGGGAACTGTTTTCTGATTTCAGCATAGATAAACTGGTAGGTTTTCTTTGCTTTTTCAGTTAAATCTAAAGCCAAAAACGGCTCATCAAACTGAATGTATTCCGCTCCGTGATTTTCAAGTTCCTTTACAATTTGAATATAAACCGGAAGTAAGTTTTGGGCTAAATCCAATTTATCAAAACCCTCTTCTTTTTCTTTTCCTAATAATAAATACGTCAGTAAACCTATAATTACTGGTTTTGCATTGATTCCTGCCTGTTTTGCGTTAATGAATTCTTTAATGATTTTATTAGAGAATAGCTTAAACTCCTGTTTTTTCTGAAACTCAGGAACGATGTAATGATAATTGGTATCAAACCATTTCGTCATTTCCATTGCGGTAATATCCAAACCGTCCTTCTGGAAACCTCTTGCCATGGCAAAATAAACATCCAGTTCTGATTTTTTTAAGGCTATTTTCTGATAACGTTCAGGAATGGCTCCAACTGTCAAAGTCATATCCAGAACCTGATCGTAATACGAAAAATCATTACATGGAATAAGATCAATTCCTGCTTCCTGCTGAAGTTTCCAATTACTTTGAGTAATGTTTTTTCCAACTTCCAAAAGATCGTTTAATTCGATTTTGCCTGTCCAATATTGCTCGCAGGCTTTTTTGAGTTCTCTGTTGCTACCAATACGCGGATAGCCAAGAAGGTGTGTTTGCATTTTTTTACAACTTTTAAATTAGATAATGATTTTAAAAGTTCTTTAGATGCTTCATAATGCTGTTGTGGAAGGAAATTTCTTGGAGTAGAGGAGATACCGTGAGGACGTAAAAGGATTAGTTTAATAGTTTTGAAATTTAACCATTAAGAAAAATTAAGTGGTTAAGATTAATTAAGGAAACATCAAAGATGTTTTAAGCACTATGCTTAATAATTTGAGGATCAAATTACCTTAAAATATCTTTAAACTTAAAATTCTCAAATTCTTAATGTTGAATTTTTTGACGCAAAGTTTTAATTAAATCTTCTTTATGTCTTAAGCGAGCAAAGAAGAATCAATTTCATTGATTGTAAGAAGCGGATGTTTTATCCAGATGCTTCATCAGCGACGAAGTCGCAATTCTTTGCTTCCTAAAAATAATAAGTCACAACAAAAAAATCTTTGCGTTTAAAAATTAAAATTAATTCAAATTTTAAACCCAATACGTTTCCAAAATATCATCTTTCTAACCAAAAACTCCAAACCGCGAGAGCATTGTCAATTCGGAACAGGCAGGTCTCCTGACTTGTAACAGTTGTTGTCATCCTTCCCGTTTATACAGTGGATATGCGTGGACAAAAACCTTTGGTGTATTACTTACAGTTGCGCGACAGCTCGTGATTCTCACACGATTCCCTATTAATTTACCTTACGTAAAACCTTTTCCGTTTGATGAAGTATGTTAAAGAACAAAATAGGATTCAAAAATAGTAATTAAAGTATATTGATTTGGTTTAATGATTAAAATAAGAATTTTGTTTTGATTTATTTATTTTTAAAAGATTATTATTCTGTAAATTTGAAAATTGAAATCAAAAAAAGAATATTATTCTGTGGAAAGACTGGATGAAAAGGATCTTCAGTTGCTGAGAATCCTTCAAAAAAATGCAAAACTGACGGTAAAAGAGTTGGCGAAAGAAGTTAATCTCTCAGCTTCACCTGTTTTTGAACGGATGAAAAGACTGGAGCAGGACGGATATATTAAACATTATGCTGCTGTTCTGGAAGCCGAAAAACTGAATCGTGGTTTTACGGTTTTTTGTCAGGTAAAACTGAAAATTCACGACCGCTCTGTGGGAAACCGATTTGTTGAAGATATTTTACAGATTGATGAGGTTGCAGAATGCTATAACATATCCGGAGATTTTGATTTCCTGCTGAAAGTACAGGTGAGAGATATGAAACACTATCAGGATTTTGTTTTTAATAAACTAGGTTCTGTAGATTCTATTGGGAGCACACACAGTACTTTTGTGATGGCAGAAGTGAAGAATATTCACGGAGTAAGTATCTAAATACGATTTCTATTTTTAATTAATATGTATATAATTACTCACTTCAATCAAATTCAAATCCGGATCTCTGAAATACACTGATTTTATTTTTCCCAATGCTCCCGTTCTGTCTACAATTCCTTCTATGATTTCAATATTTTTCTGCTGTAATTCTTCCAGAACTTTGTAAATATCAGTAGTGGAAATAAAACATAAGTCAGTCGAACCCGAAGTCGGATGTTCTGCTTTAGGTTCAAATTCTTTTCCTTTTTGATGAAGGTTGATTTTTTGATTTCCAAAAGTCAGCGCTTTTCTGTTCTCTCCGAAAGTGACGACTTTAAAGCCTAAAATTTCGGTATAAAATGCTATGGTTTTGTCAATATCTGCAACTGTTAAAACAATATGATCTATATTTTTGATTTCCATAATTTTTTGTTGAGGTAATCAAATTTCGGAAGAAATTTTAAATTGATGAAATGCTTTTTAGTGTTGTTGATCATGTAAAAGATTCTCCATTTCCTAATGGAATATAACTGAATAAATAGTACTCTACAGATCATGGGAAATGAAAAGCATCTTCAATTATTTTATTTGCATTCATCTAAAATAGTATATTTGTAAAAACTATAAAGAAACAAAAAAAGAATGCTTGTAATAGGAATTGCTGGAGGTACAGGATCCGGCAAAACTACAGTTGTTGATAAGATCCTTCAGCAGCTTGATGTTGAAGGAATGAACATCCTTTCTCAGGATAATTATTATCATGATAACCATAGTCTTACACTTACGGAAAGAGAAGCTTTAAACTATGATCACCCGAAGTCTATAGATTTTGAATTGATGTTGAAACATGTGAAAGCTTTAAAAAATAACGAGCCGATTGAGCAGCCTATTTATAGCTTTGTAACACATTCCAGAACCGGAGATCACGTAACTGTAGAACCTAAAAATGTATTGGTTGTAGAAGGAATTTTAGTACTTACCAACAAAGAATTACTAAAAGAATTTGATTTAAAAGTATTCGTTCACGCTGATTCCGATGAAAGATTGATCAGGAGGATCAGGAGAGATACTCAGGAGAGGGGAAGAGATTTGAATGAGGTATTACATCGTTATCAGACGACTTTGAAGCCGATGCATCAGGAATTTATTGAGCCTTCAAAAAATGAAGCGGATCTTATCATTCCGAATATGAAGCAAAATTCCGTAGCGATTGATTTTTTAACTACTGTTATTAAAAATTCGTTGAGAAAACATTAAAATGAAAGAAAACAAACTTATTAAAGACATCCAGCCTAAGTCTGAAACTTTTAAGCTTATTCAAAAATATGTTTTGAATAAATATACGCTTACCATTTGCCTGTTTCTGGTATGGATGATTTTCTTTGATAAAACTTCGTTTTTGGTAATTAATGAACTGAATGGGGAAATTGGCAAATACGAAGACCAACTTCAATATTATAAAACCGAATACGAAAAAAATGATGCGTTTTATAAAAAATTGATGAACAATAAATCTGAAAAAGAAAAATACGCAAGAGAAAATTACTTTATGAAAAAACCGAATGAAGAGATCTTCATTTTGGTAGTAGATAGTACGAATATTGCGAAAAAATAATTCTAAAAGTGAAATGTAAATGGTGAATTTTGCATCGCAAGTTAATTCTAAAATTGACTATTCACAATTCACACTCAAAATAAAACTATGTCAAATACAGCCTGGGAAAATTTAGTAAAAAAACAGCTTAAAACAGAAGATATTTATTCCGTTCTTTCCAAAGGAAATTTAGAAGGAATTACGGTAAAACCTTACTATGATTCAGTACAGAAGCCTTTGGTAAACCTACCAAAAATAGAAGAAAGTACTCATTTGGTAGCAAGATATCATGAAAGTCTGGAACAAGATGTTTTTGCATTTATTTTAGATCAAAATGTAGAAAATCTGGAAGAAAAAACAATTTTCGTTAACAATCTTGATTTGGCAGGACATATCAGTCCAAAAGAAGAAGATCAGTATTTTTCTTTGATTGATGTATTTGATGAAAAAGAAGCGACAATCAATGATCAACTGGTAAAAGAGCTATTGTCTAAAGAGTTTAAAAGAAATATTTGTGTAGATATTTCTCTTCATCAAAATGCCGGAGCTGCAATTTATCAACAATTAGGTATTGCTTTGGCAAAAACAAAAGAACTGGTTGAAGTATATGGAGCTGAAGTTCTAAATAAACTGATTTTCAGAATCGCTATAGGAGGAAACTATTTCTTTGAAATGGCGAAACTGAGAGCTTTTAAAATGGTTTTTAATCAATTGTCTAAAGAATATGGTTTGGATGAAATTCCATACATTTTTGCAGAAACTTCTTTGAGAAATAAAGCAATTTCGGATAATGAAAATAACCTAATTCGTTCAACTTTAGAATTGGCGTCTGCAATGATTGGCGGAGCTGATGCAGTTTTCAGTAATAACTATTTAGTGGACAGAAGTACTGAAAACTCTGAAGAAATTTCCTTCAAACAACAGATTGTTCTGGCTTACGAAAGTATCATTAATGTTTTTGAAGATGCTTCTAACGGAAGTTATTATGTAGAAGATATTACGCAGCAAATTGCAGAAAAATCATGGGCTTTATTCGTCGAAATTGAAGAAGCTGGAGGTTACCTTGAGCTTTTAAAACAAGGAATTGTTCAAAAGAAAATTTACGATCATGCAGTGGAAGAACAAAGGTGGGTAGAAGAAGGAAAAATAAAGCTGATTGGAGTGAATTTATATCCAAAATTAGAGGTTAAAAAAACGGTTAAGGAATTGTATAACGAAACAAATATTAAAGCTGTTCGTTGGGCTGAAATTTTTGAGTAATGAAAGAAAAGCTGATTGATTTATTCGAATATACTTATCATTTCAATAGAGAGATGATAAAAGTTATTGCCGGAAATCTTGAAAAAATTGATGAAAAAACAATCAGTTTAATCAATCATATTTTGAATGCTCAACAAGTATGGAACTCAAGAATTTTAAATGAAAAATCATTTGAAGTCTGGCAAATCCATCCTTTTGATGATTTAGATGAAATCAACCAACAAAATTTTGAAAAAAGTATCGAAATTATTGAAGAATCTGATTTAGATAAAGAAATAGCATATCAAAATTCGCGAGGAACAAAATTTGAGAATACTATTTTTGAAATGCTTTTTCAGGCGATCAATCATTCAACTTATCATAGAGGGCAAATAAATTCTCAATTAAAGCAAAAAGGAATAGATCCGATATTGACGGATTATATTTTTTATAAAAGATAAAACAAAATTATTTGTATTAATCTAGAAAAATCTGTGAATAAAGAAATTCTAAAAAAAGAAATTCAAAAATATATCAATGCAAATCTAACCAAGGATTTGCATTCCTTATTATTGAAAAAATCACCATTTTCCGAAGTTTCTATGCAGGAAATTGTTCAGCAGATTAAAGGAAAATTGGTAGCACAGAAAAAGTTTCCGTTTTTATTGAAGGACGGAATTATTTTTCCTCCACAACTTAATCTTGAACAGGCTTCTTCAGAAAAAACAGCAGTCTACAAATCTGAAATTTTAAAAGGGAAAAAGTTTATTGATTTAACGAGCGGTTTCGGGATCGATGCTTATTATTTGTCTAAAAATTTTGATGAGATTACACTCGTTGAGCAAAATTCCGAACTTTTGGAAATTGTTGAAAATAACTGGACTGTTTTAGAGAGGAAAGCAAGATTTATCAATCAAAAACTGGAAGATTTTCTCAATGAAAATGAAGAAAATTTTGATGTAATTTATCTGGATCCTGCTCGAAGAGATAACAATAAGAACAAAGTATTCTTGTTAGAAGATTTGTCACCGGATATTCTTGGAATTCAGAAAAAGTTACTTTCGATTTCTGATGAGGTGGTTATAAAATTGTCTCCGCTTATTGATTTAAAATACCTTGTTTCCGTTTTACAGAATATTTCGAGAATTGATATTATTGCATGGAAAAATGATGTAAAAGAGGTAGTTGTCTTTTTATCAAACAAAAATTCGGGAGAAATTATTTGTAATTGCGTGAATTTAGAAAGTAGAGAGTCTACTTTCACTTATAAATTCGGACAGGAAGAAAATGCTCAAGCAGAATATGCTGAGCCTGAAAAGTTTCTTTATATTCCCAATAATTCAATTTTAAAAGCTGGAATTTTCAATTTGATTTCAGAAAGATTTAATCTGAAAAAGCTTCATCCGAATACGCATCTTTATACTTCAAATGAAAAAGTAGAAGATTTTCCCGGAAGAATTTTAGAAATTGAAATGATTGATAATAAACAGATTAAAAAGAAAAGCCAGTTTAATATTGTTTCAAAGAATTATCCACTAAAACCGGAAGAAATTAAGAAAAAGTATGGTTTAAAAGATGGTGGAGAAAGCTATCTTATTTTTACACAATCCAAAAAAGGAAAAATAATAGTAAAATCAGTATAAAAATGTTGCCGAAAAATGTAGGATTTCTTAATTTTGGGCAATTAAAA
The DNA here is from genome assembly GCF_000813825.1 of Chryseobacterium taiwanense. Taxonomy (GTDB): domain Bacteria; phylum Bacteroidota; class Bacteroidia; order Flavobacteriales; family Weeksellaceae; genus Chryseobacterium; species Chryseobacterium taiwanense. Next base: position 63,718 of record NZ_JWTA01000018.1, on the reverse strand, counting down.
ATTTGAGTAGGAAATCGCTTGCTTTTAAATAGGGTTATAAGAGACCAAAATAATGCGATTTCATATGACTTTAAAAAAATAAATCTTACATATGAAAAAATTAGTTATATGTTTAGCCATTGCAACTGTTGCTGTAAGCTGTAAAAAAATTCAGGCAGGTGGAAACAAGAATACTTTGAAACTTGAAGAAGGAGTTGAAAGATATTCAGATGATCCACAAGGAGAAGGTCACGGTCATGGTCATGAAGCTGCTGCAACTCACACAGAAGAAGCGACTGCTGAAAAACATGGGACAGAAGCTCCAAAAACTGACAGTGCTGCTGCTCCTGCAAAAACAGAAGAAGCTCACGCTCCTAAAGCTGAACACTAATTAGTAGTACAATATAAAGAATGTCTCGCAGAAATGTGGGACATTTTTTGTGAATTAAAAATGATAAATAATTAACTCTCAGTGTATAATGCACATGAGGAAAATTATATGTTTTTGTTTGTCGCTGCGGGGCAAATTTTTTACTTTTAACAAAATATTATTTTACAATGCAAGAGACATTAAATTACATCAACGAAAATAAACAACGTTTCGTAGATGAATTATTTGAGTTATTGAGAATTCCTTCTATTTCTGCAGATCCGGCGTATAAAGATGACGTTTTGAAATGTGCAGATGTAGTGGCAACACACCTTAAAAATGCAGGAGCAGATAATGTAGAAGTTTGCCAGACGAAAGGATATCCTATAGTTTTTGGTGAAAAATTCCTGAATGAAAATTTACCAACGGTTTTGGTGTATGGACATTATGATGTTCAACCAGCTGATCCACTAGAATTATGGACAAAACCACCTTTTGAACCGTATATCGAGAAAACTCCACTTCATCCGGAAGGTGCTATTTTTGCAAGAGGTTCTGCCGATGATAAAGGTCAGTTTTTCATGCATTTGAAGGCGTTTGAAGCAATGATGAAAACCAATACACTTCCTTGTAATGTTAAATTTATTTTAGAAGGAGAGGAAGAAGTAGGTTCTGTGAGCTTAGGGGATTTCGTTAATGAAAATAAAGAGAAATTATCTTGCGACTGTATCTTAATTTCTGATACTCATATTTACAGCAACGAACAACCAACGGTTACAACAGGATTGAGAGGATTGAGCTATGTAGAAGTAGAAATTGAAGGGCCAAACAGAGATTTACATTCAGGACTTTACGGAGGAGCGGTTCCAAACCCTATTCACGTGCTTTCAAGAATGATTGCTAAATTAATCGATGAAGATGGTCATATTACTATTGACGGATTCTATGATAATGTAGAAACGGTTTCTGAAGCTGATAGAGCAGATATGAATAAATTGAAAGACAATCCTGAAGAATTCAAACAATCTATCGGATTAAATGGAGTAGAAGGTGAAAAAGGCTATACAACGCTTGAAAGAACCTCTATCCGCCCAACTTTAGACTGTAATGGAATCTGGGGTGGTTATACAGGAGAAGGAGCTAAAACCGTAATTCCTTCTAAAGCTTCGGCTAAAATTTCAATGCGTTTAGTTCCGTATCAGACTCCTGAAGAGATTACTGAAAAATTCACAAAATATTTTGAAAAAATCGCTCCGGATAACGTGAAAGTTAAGATTACCCCGCATCATGGAGGTATGCCTTACGTATTACCAACTGATACAAAAGAATTCTTAGCAGCAAAACAAGCCATGGAATCTTCATTCGGAAAAGAAGTTCTTCCATACAGAGGTGGTGGAAGTATTCCTATTACAGCGATGTTTGAGCAAGTTTTAGGCGCTAAATCTGTCTTAATGGGATTTGGATTAGATTCTGACGCGATTCACTCTCCAAATGAACATTACGGGTTATTCAATTTCTATAAAGGAATTGAAAGTATTCCTTTGTTTTTTGAGAATTATTCGAAATAATTTTTTTTGATTTATCAATGTTTATTTAATTTACTTTGATCGATTATTGTATCTGAATAATTTTACAGCCTATGCTTTAAGGAATTTAAACAGAAAACGGAATTTCAACTGAGAAATTTATCAAGAAATAAAAAAATAAGATGATAAATCTTACCTATTTAAAGCGCTCCATTTGGGGCGTTTTTGTTATTTTTAAGAACTTAAAATTATAAAATATGATAGAAAATAAAGTAGCTTATATAACAGGGGGAACAAAAGGAATAGGTTTCGGGATTGCTAAGATTTTACTTGAAAATGGTGTTTCGGTGGCATTTTCAGGAAGAAAAAGGGATGATGTGGAAAAAGCTGAGCACGATTTAAAGCAATATTCTCAGAATGTTTTAGGAATCGTTTCCGATGTAAGAAGTCTTGAAAGTGAAAATGAAGCCGTAAACTCTATCAAAGAAAAATTCGGAAGATTGGATTTCGTGATTGCAAATGCTGGTTTAGGGATTTTTAAACCCGTAGATGAACTTTCTGCTGAGGAATGGAATAATATGATTGAAACGAATTTAACAGGTGTTTTCTATACGTTAAAAGCTTCTGTGGAAGAGTTGAAAAAGTCAGAAGGATACTATATTACCATTTCAAGCTTGGCAGGAGCCAATTTCTTTGAGAATGGAACGGGCTATAATGCCTCAAAATTTGGTGTGGTAGGATTTACACAGGCTGCAATGATTGATTTAAGAAAATATAATATTAAATCTACGGTGATTATGCCCGGATCTGTAGCAACTCATTTTAACGGAAACATTCCTTCAGAAAAAGATGCTTGGAAGATTCAGCCGGAAGATATGGGGAATTTGGTTTTGGATATTTTGAAAATGAATCCGAGAGTTTTGCCTAGTAAGATTGAGTTTAGGGCTTCTCAGCCAGGTAAATAAGTACATCTAATGCGCTGAATAGTAAAATAATAAGTATTATGCATGCATAATATATATTTTATTTATATTAGCAAAAATTAATTCAAACAAAATCTCGGTATAAAATTCCCTAATTTTTTATACAAAAAGAGAAACAATAAAATAGTACACATGAAAATATTAGTTTGTATTAGTAGTGTTCCGGATACTACTTCCAAAATTAACTTCACGGCAGATAAATCTGCTTTCGACAAAAACGGAATTCAGTGGGTAATTAATCCATTAGATGAATTTGCGTTAACAAAAGCGGTTAAACTTCAGGAATCTCAAGGAGCTACTGTAACAGTAATTAACGTAGGTGATGCTGCTACAGAACCTGTAGTAAGAAAAGCTTTGGCAATCGGAGCAAACGATGCGGTAAGAGTAAATTTAGATCCAAAAGACAGCTATTCTACAGCAAAAGAAATTGCTGCAGTTGCTCAAAATGGTGGGTATGATTTAATCCTTTGTGGTAAAGAATCAATCGATTATAACGGAGGTTCCGTTCCTGGAATGGTTGCTCAATTATTAAACCAGCCTTTCGTAAATGCATCTGTAGGTCTTGATGTAAATGGAAGCGAAGCTACTGCTGTAAGAGAAATTGAAGGCGGAAAAGAAACTATTTCTGTAAAATTACCTGCTGTAATTGCTGGTCAGAAAGGATTAGTAGATGAAAAAGATTTGATTATTCCAAACATGAGAGGAATTATGTCTGCAAGAACAAAACCTTTGCAGGTGGTTGAACCGACTTCTTCTGAAGTGAAAGTTCAGGGAGTTTCTTATGACAGTGTTCCGCCAAGAGCTGCTGTAAAATTGGTTTCTCCTGATAATTTGGATGAATTGGTAAGATTACTTCACGAAGAAGCGAAAGTGATCTAATCTTTTAATCATTAAATCTTTTAATTTTTAAATTTAAACAAAATGGCAGTATTCGTATACGCAGAAAATATAAACGGAGTTTACAAAAAAGCAGCTTTTGAAGCAGTTTCTTATGCTAAAGCTATCGCAGATCAGGCTGGTGAAACAGTTACAGCGATCTCTGTAAACCCAACAGATTCTTCAGATTTATTATACAAATATGGAGCATCGAATGTAATCAACATCAAAGATGAAGGGCTGAAAAGTTTTTCGGCTAAAGCTTATGCACAGGCTGTAAGTGAAGTAGCAAACGGGAATATTATCGTTTTCCCTCACACAACAGATGCTTCTTCTATCGCTCCAATGTTGGCAATCATGAACGGACATTCTTTAATTACTAATGCAATTGCAGCTCCGGAAAGTCTTTCTCCGTTTCAGGTGAAAAGAAGATCTTTCTCAGGAAAAGGTTTCATGCATGCAAAAGCTGAAGGAGCAGCAGTAATTATTACAGTTTCTCAAAACGCTTTTGGAGTTAAAGAAAATGCCGTTTCTGGTTCAGAAGAAGTGAAAAATCTTTCGGTAGCTAATGAAGATACTAAAGTGATTTCTCACGAGCAAAGCTCAGGAAAATTAGACTTAAAAGAAGCTGAAATCGTAGTTTCTGCAGGTAGAGGATTGAAAGGTCCTGAAAACTGGGGAATGATCGAAGAATTGGCAAACGTTTTAGGAGCTGCTACAGCTTGTTCTAAGCCGGTTTCTGACATTGGTTGGAGACCTCACACAGAACACGTAGGACAGACTGGTAAAGCAATTTCTCCAAATCTTTACATTGCTGTTGGTATCTCTGGAGCTATTCAGCACTTGGCTGGAGTTAACTCTTCTAAAACAATCGTAGTAATCAACAGTGATGCAGAAGCTCCATTCTTCAAATCAGCTGACTACGGTGTAGTAGGTGATGCTTTCCAGATTATTCCTGCATTAACAGAGAAAATTAAAGCAATAAAAGGATAAAATAAATAGTGAGTTTTACACTTCATAATTTGAATTAGCGAAGTGAATTATTCACGATTTACAACCCTTCAAAATACAAATAAAAGCTCGGCTTCCGGGCTTTTATTTTTGTCTAAAAAGTAAAAAAAACTATGGAAAATTAGTCTATATTTGTAGTTATGGATTATAAACAGCTAATTATTCGCGGAATATCGTACAGCCAGACCCAATCAGGAGCGTACGCATTGTTATTGGAACATGAAGAAACACATATAAAATTACCTGTTGTTATAGGAAATTTCGAGGCACAATCCATTTCTCTTGGTCTGGAGAAAGACATTCATCCACCTCGTCCTCTTACGCATGATTTATTCACAAAATTTATAGTTTCTGCCAATTATGAAATGATCTCTGTGATTATTTATCAGATTGTAGACGGAGTTTTCTTCTCCAATATTAACTTTAAAAATAAAGCGACAGACGAAGAATTAATTCTTGATGCAAGAACTTCTGATGCTGTGGCAATGGCAGTAAGATTTGATGCCCCTATTTTTACGACTCAGCAGGTGCTGAATGAAGCAGGAATTCTTCTTGAACTGGAAGAAGTAGCGAAAGAAGAGCAATCGTTTTCAGAAACGGTTTCTACAGAAGATAATTTGAAATCTGTTTCTATGGAAGAGCTTCAAAAATTACTGGAAGAAGCGGTAAAAGAAGAAGATTATGATACCGCTTTGGAGATTCAGGAAGAAATTAAGAGGAGAAAAAAGAAGATTGATTAAAAGAGATATTTTATACTGACTTATGAATTTAAAATTACGTCTAACCATTCTCAGCTTTCTACAGTTCTTCGTTTGGGGAGCTTGGCTGATTACAATGGCTAACTTTTGGTTTGGTACAAAACATTGGGACGGAGCACAGTTTGGTGCTGTTTTCGGAACCATGGGGATTGCTTCCATTTTTATGCCGACCATTACCGGAATTATTGCCGATCGTTGGGTAAATGCAGAAAGAATTTTTTCGGTTTTACATATTCTTTACGGGATTGTACTTTTCATTTTGCCACATTCGGCAGATCCTAATTCCTTCTTTTCTGTAATGTTGGTGGCGATGTGTTTCTACATGCCGACAATTGCCTTAGCTAATTCCATTTCTTATACAGTTTTAAAGAACAGTTCTTTAGATGTTGTAAAAGATTTCCCGCCAATCCGTGTTTGGGGAACTATTGGATTTATCGTAGCAATGTGGATTACCAATCTTACAGGAAATAAAGCTACAGAAGGGCAGTTTTATATTGCAGGAGGTGTTGCCATTATTTTAGGAATTTATGCTTTAACATTACCAAAATGTCCTCCTCAAAAGTTAATTGATAAAGATGCTCCATTATCAGAACAATTAGGACTTAATGCGTTCAAATTGTTTAAAGATTATAAAACAGCATTATTCTTCTTATTTTCTATGTTATTGGGAGCTGCTTTACAGTTGACCAATGCTTATGGAGATGTTTTCTTGAGTGAATTTGAACATTTTCCTAAATATGCAGATTCTTTTGTAGTACAAAGATCTACAATTATCATGTCTATTTCTCAGGTTTCTGAGACGTTATTTATCTTGGCAATTCCTTTCTTTTTGAAGAAGTTCGGAATTAAAAAAGTAATGTTGATGTCGATGTTAGCTTGGGTGTTGAGATTTGGATTTTTCGCTTACGGAATTCCGGAAGGATTTGGGTTAGGACTAATCATTCTTTCATGTGTGGTTTACGGAATGGCTTTTGATTTTTTCAATATTTCAGGGTCACTTTTCGTAGAAACGACGACTGATAAAAAGATTCGTTCTTCTGCTCAGGGTCTTTTCATGATGATGACCAACGGTTTTGGAGCAGTTTTCGGAAGTTATGCAGCAGGTTGGGCGATAGATAAATTTTTTACACATAAATTTACTACAGCTTCGTCCTTATCAACGTATCTTGAAACAACACCGGATAATCCTACCTTTTTAGAAATTCTGAAAAAAAGCTTTAATTCTGTTGTGAATCCGGACGGAACTTTATCATCAGTTGTCATGGTAAAAGACTGGCAGAATATTTGGCTTACTTTCGCAGCTTATGCTTTAATACTTGCAGTTTTATTTGCAATCTTATTCAGACACAAGCACAATCCAGAAGAGATTGCTGATGTAAAGCATTAAGATTATAGTATTGATAATTAATATATTAAATTGCACTCCTCAAAAAAGTGCAATTTTTTTGTTTTTACAGGCAACCATTTAAAAGATCTATTGTCTTATAGATAGAAACAGATACATGAAGAATTTAGAAGAGAATTTCAAACTGGCAAAAAAGCAGGATCGGAGAGGGCATAAAGCTCTTTACGACATGTTTTCGGCAAAAATGCTGGCTATTTCAAATTCTTATGTCAATAACCTTCATGATGCGGAAGATATTTTAATGAATTCTTTTTTTATCTGTTTTTCAAAGATTGATGAATGCAGAGAATGGAAAAGTTTTCCGTTTTGGCTGAGGAAAATTGTAGTTAATAATTCGATAAACTTCATCAGGAAAAGTAAAAATATACTGTATACAGATGTTGAAATAAATGAATTGGGAACGATTGATGAAGACTGGGAAGAAGTAGATGAAATCAATATGGATGAAATCTTTTCTAAAATGCCGGACGGATACAGACTGATTTTCAACCTGTACGTTTTTGAAGAAAAAAAGCATCACGAAATTGCAGAAATTCTTAATATTTCTGAGGGAACTAGCAAAAGCCAGTTGAGTAAATCTAAGAAATGGATTGCAGATTTTTTAAAACAAAAGAAAGATGAAAAACAATACGCTCAATAAATTAAAATCCGGCTACGAAGAGCTTGAAATAAAGCCCTCTTCTGATCTTTGGGATAGATTGGAGGGAAAGTTGGAAGAAAAGCCTGGAATCGTATTAAAACCATCTTTTCAGGGGTGGAAATATGCTGCAGTGATTGTTCTTCTAATTTCTTTAGGAACTTTCTTGTATTATAATGCTGATCAGAAATCCCAATCCGAAAAGGTAAAGATTACTCAAAATACATCAGAAAATACTGTGAAATCTGCAGTAGAACAAGATGAACCTGTAGTTTTAAATGAAAATACAAGAGAAAATTCAATTTATCCTAGATCAGATAAAAATAGTGCTCAATCGAATAATTCTTCAGAGAAGTTACCTGAAAAAATAGAACAGTCTAAAAATGTAGCAGTCGCAGAGAAAGAAAATATCATAGAAGAACTTCCTACAGTTTTGACTGAAAAACCGGAAATAGCTCCTGTAAAACCTCAAATTGCAAACCGAAAGAAAACATCTTACATCAGTGCTGATGATTTACTTTTAGGGAGAGAGCTGGATAAAACGAGAAATGAAACTCAAACCCATAAACAATTTGGAGTGTTAGATGTATCAAAAATTAAAATCAAGCGTCCAAATTCTTTACAGATATTTGGTTTTAAAGTGTTCTCAGATTCTACTGAAATAAAATAATTTAACAAACAAAACATTATTATAAACTGGCTAAAATTAGACAGGAAGTATTATTATGCTTAAAAATACCTTACTATGAAAATAAAAATTACTTTATTAGCCTCTACTTTTATCTCTGTTTTTGCTTTTGGGCAGAGTGATAAAAACATTGATTTTAAAATGCAAAACTATACAAAGAAAATAGATAGCATTATTACTTCCGAAAAACAGAAGATGAATGTAGAACTTGATGAGACTCTTGAGAAAGTTAAAGGGAATAAAGTGGCTTCTATTGAAGAAAGACAAAAACTTAAAGCAGAAATCGCTGAGAAATACGAGCAGATTATTAATGAGAAAATAGAAAATGAAAGATTTGAATTAGATAATGCTACTAAAGATCTGGTGAAGAATATTGTTCTAAATCCTGAAGGAAAATATAGTTTGTCTTTTGAACCTTATACAGGGAGAATTCAATTTAAAGGTAAAAGAGTACTGCTTCCGAAAGATTATTTACATTCTTTTAAGCTTTCGATAAGTTTTGTAGGAGCAAGTCTTACTACTAAAAACGAACCCTTTAGATTTTATAGTAAAGATTCTGAGGTAAAGAATTCTGTTTATAATTCAGTAAGTTTCAATTTTAAATACGAAAATCAATTAGGAGGCTTTAAAAGTCCTATATTTTATCGTATTGGCATAGGTACTAGAGCAGACTATTTCGTTCCTAAATATGGGAAAGTTTTTTCTCAGGATGACAAAAACCTCTTTGTACAGGATTTTACAAAAGGTGTACTTAAAAAAACGAGTTTAAATAATACTTATATTATGATTCCGTTGGAATTGAAATGGGTTCTTAATCCTAAATATGTAGAGTTTGAAAATGTTAAATATGTTGATAACAGAGAAACGCAATTTTATGTTGTAGCTGGTTTGTATGGAGGAATAAGAGCTGCTAGTGTGATCTATAATAAATATTCTACCGAATATTCAAACAGAATTGTTGAAAGAGAGACCGTCTCAAAAGGAGTTAATAATTTTATCGTAGGAGGAAAACTGGGAATTGGATATGGTGGTTTAGGATTATACATTCAAAAAGATTTTACCCCGACATTTGATAATAATGCACTTATTAATAGCAAATATGGAATACAAATTGGCTTGGAATTAGTAAGTGTTAATTTTTAAGTTAATAAAATTTGATATGTTTTATTGTGAATTGTTTAAATTTATTTTGAAATTTTTATTATTAATAATTGATTGCCTATAAATAATACGTTTTTAAAACACACTGATTTTAAGTGTGTTTTTTTTTGTATTTTGGCACTTTAAGAAATATGAAAAATATTCAATTAGTAGGGTTAATTTTAGTAATTATCGGTAGTTTTTTGCCTTTAGTTCACGTTCCTGTGGTTGGAAATTGGAATTATTGGGATCTTAATCATTACTTAGCCATTGCATGCTGGATTTTATCAGCTTGTGCTGTTTTTGGCATTGTAAATAATAATATCAAAATAGGAAGAATATTTGGAATTCTATTATTACTGCTATTTTGCTTTACTTTATTCGCAATTAAGTTTCAATCCAAAGAATATTTTAGTTTTTTACCTTTTAAATCATGGGTAGAAACATTTGCTGGAATAGTTAAGTTAAAATGGGGATGGATAGTAGAGTTTTTAGGAGCTTGCTTAATGATTGTGGTGAAAGACAATACAAAGAATTAAAACATAATACATAACCGAAAGGTTCAAAAATTAATAAAAAATAAAAGTATAGACATGAAAGAGGTATTCATTGTTTCCGCAGTAAGAACTCCTATGGGAAGTTTTATGGGAAGCTTATCAACAGTTCCGGCTACAAAATTAGGATCTGTGGCTGTAAAAGGAGCATTAGATAAAATTGGTCTTGATCCGAAATTGGTTCAGGAAATCTATATGGGGAACGTTTTACAGGCAGGTGAAGGACAAGCTCCGGCTCGTCAGGTTGCTTTAGGAGCTGGACTTTCTATTGAAACGCCATCTACTACGGTAAACAAAGTTTGTGCTTCAGGAATGAAAGCCGTTTCTATGGCTGCACAGGCAATTAAAGCAGGTGATGCAGACGTAATTGTTGCTGGAGGTATGGAAAATATGTCTTCAGTTCCTCATTATTATAACGCAAGAAATGCTACAAAATTAGGAGATGTAAAAATGTTGGACGGAATGGTTCTTGATGGACTTACAGACGTTTACAACAAAGTTCATATGGGAGTTTGTGCAGAGAAATGTGCTACTGACTACAACATTACAAGAGAAGATCAGGATAATTTCGCTATCGAATCTTACAAAAGATCTGCAAAAGCTTGGAGCGAAGGGAAATTTGCTGAAGAAGTAGTACCGGTTTCAATTCCTCAGAGAAAAGGAGAACCAGTTATTTTTGCAGAAGATGAAGAATATAAAGCAGTAAATTTCGATAGGTTACCAACACTTCCAACAGTATTCAAAAAAGAAGAAGGAACTGTAACAGCAGCTAATGCATCAACGCTTAATGATGGTGCTTCAGCTTTGATCCTTGTTTCTAAAGAAAAAATGGAAGAGTTAGGTCTTAAGCCATTGGCAAAAATCGTTTCTTATGCAGATGCAGCTCAAGAGCCTGAAAACTTTACAACTGCACCGGCAAAAGCATTGCCAATTGCACTTAAAAAAGCAGGATTAGAACTTACAGATATCGATTTCTTCGAATTTAACGAAGCTTTCTCTGTAGTAGGATTAGCAAACAATAAAATCTTAGGATTAGACGCTTCAAAAGTAAACGTAAACGGAGGAGCGGTTGCTCTTGGTCACCCACTGGGAAGCTCAGGTTCTAGAATTATTGTTACTTTGATCAACGTATTGAAGCAAAACAATGCAAAATATGGTGCTGCAGCGATTTGTAATGGTGGTGGTGGTGCTTCTGCTATTGTTATTGAAAATATCTAATATTTATTTTAAATAGTAAATCAAATCCGGAAGCAGAGCTTCCGGATTTTTGTTTTTAGCATAAACTCCAAGCTAAAATATCCATGAACAAGAGCCCGAATTTTAACCCAATAATAAAATTTCACCGAAAAAAAATAAAAAACTCCGAATATTCAGCGGTTTTGTTATTTTTGTGCTATTAATACTTTTTTGAAATGTCTGAAATTGAGAATCCACAACCTCAAATTATAAAGAATAATCCTAAAATAATGAAAGCCTGGGCGGTCTATGACTGGGCAAATTCAGTATATTCTCTGGTAATTACATCCACTATTTTTCCTATATATTATTCAATTCTTACCACAGCTTACGAAAAGAAAGAATATGTAGAAGAAACAAAATCCTGGATAAATGTTCCGGTGAGACACATGATTAAGATCTTCGGAGAAGAATATCAACCGGATGCGGTATATGGGTATTCATTAACTATTTCCTTCTTTATTGTGGTATTACTATCTCCATTTTTATCATCATTGGCAGATACAATCGGAAATAAAAAATCGTTTTTACAGTTTTTCTGTTACTTAGGAGCTACTTCTTGTATGGGATTAGCGATGTTTACAGGGATGCACAATGTATTTTTAGGATTGCTGTTTAGTATTACTGCGAGTGTCGGTTTCTGGGGAAGTTTGGTATTTTATAACTCGTTTTTACCAGATATTGCAACACGCGATAAACAAGATGCCCTTTCTGCAAAAGGATACGTTTACGGATATATTGGTTCCGTAGTATTGGTAATTATTTGTTTGGTACTGATTCAGGTTTTTGCTAAAGGAGCAGCACAACAATTACTGTTTACAAGAATAAGTTTCTTATTGACAGGAGCTTGGTGGTTTGGGTTCTCTCAATATACATTCAAACACTTACCTCAGTTTGGAGATGTTAAAGAAAAACTTCCGAAAGATTTAGTGCTTCTGAACTATAAAAACATTTTCAAAAAACATGCAGAACAGGGAGGATTCTTTGAAGTATTAAAAGATAATATCAGCTTTTATAAAGATATTGCCAAAGAAAGTTTCAGAGAACTGTTTAAAGTAGGTAAAGGCTTATTTAAAGACAGAAATCTAAAATTCTTCCTATCAAGTTTCTTCTTTTATAGTGTGGGAATGCAGACTATTTTCCTGATGGCTACGCTTTTCGGGAAAAGTGAAATAAACCTTCCTCAGGATAAGCTGATTGGTACTCTATTGGTTATCCAGATAGAAGCAATTATCGGAGCCGTACTTTTCTCAAGATTATCTAAAAAAATAGGAAACAAAAATGTGATTACCATTGCTATTGTTCTTTGGATCGTAGCTTGTATCTGGGCGTTTTTCTTAAACAAAGAAAACCCTACCGTAGAATATCAGTTCTACGGAGTCGCAGCTGTTGTAGGTCTTGTAATGGGAGGTCTTCAGGCAATGTCTAGATCTACTTATTCAAAACTTTTACCCGAAGATTCAATGGAAAATACTACATTTTTCAGCTTCTATGATGTGCTTGAAAAACTGGCGATCATTATCGGGACATTTGTTTTTGCTTTATTTATTGATAAATATGATACATTAATCGAAATTTTTGCTAAAATTGATATTAAATTGCCGTCTGCTTCTGGTATGAGATTTGCGGCTTTTTCAATGGCATTATTTTTCTTTGTCGGATTAATTTTGATACGTTTTCTGAATTTGAAGACGCTTAAAGAAAAAGAAACCCTGTAATTGGCTTGATATTTGCTTAAAATCAGGCGAATTATATGTAACTTTGCATAAAGAAAGTTTTAAAATTGTTGTAAAAGAAATGACAAACCCTTTATTCTACGCAAAAATAATTTTGTTCGGTGAATACGGAATGATCGAAGATTCCCAAGGTTTGGTAGTACCTTACAGTTTTTATAAAGGAACTTTAAAATACTCTGACCTTGCTTCAGAATTTGAAAAAAAATCGAACCATCACCTACAGAAATACTCAGATTATTTAGCTGATTTAAGTTTTTCAGAAGACTTTAAGCTTGATATTGATCATTTTAAAGCAGATATTGCAAACGGACTTTTCTTTGATTCCAATATTCCGCAAGGATATGGAGTAGGAAGTTCTGGAGCTTTAGTAGCTGCTATTTTTGAAAAATATTCGGTTGAGAAGCTTAATCCGGAAACAATTTCTAAAGAAAATTTAAAAAATCTAAAAGCTGTTTTCGGTGAAATGGAAAGCTATTTCCATGGTAAAAGTTCAGGGATGGATCCTTTGATTTGCTATATGAATCTTCCGATTCTTATTGAAAATAAAGAGAATTTAGATAAAGTGGCTATTCCGGATGGTCAGGCAGGGAAAGGAGCAATTTTCTTGATAGATTCAGGAATTACAGGTGAAACCGGACCTATGATTCAGATTTTCTTCGAAAAAATGAAAACAGAAGGGTTCCGTAAGACACTGAAAGAAGAGTTCATACGCTATAATAATGCTTGTATTGAATCTTTCCTTAAAAAAGATATGAATCCTTTCTTTAGAAACCTTAAAAAACTTTCCCATTGGGCGTACGAACATTTCCGTCCAATGATTCCTGAAAGTATTTTTAATATCTGGAAAAAAGGATTAGACTCTAATGCTTACTATCTGAAACTTTGCGGAAGTGGCGGTGGAGGATATATTTTGGGCTTTACCCAAGATTACGAAAAAGCAGAAAAAATGCTTGACGGTTTCCAAAAAGAGGTGATTTACAGATTCTAAACAACCTGGAATGAATTCTGAAAAAGAAACTTTCCAACAGAAAAATTATATTCAGAAATCTTTATTTTACAGATTTTCACAATTCGTGGGCTTTCTTTTAGGAGCTCGCTTTTTTGTGGCTGCTTTACTTACATTTGCCTTATACGTTTCCACATTTTTTCTTTTTAATCAGGACGAAAATTTCAGAAAATTTGTCTTTGATTTTAAGGTTCACGGCATCATTTTCTGCACGGTACTTACCATTCTCGCAGGAGGAATTATTAATCAATTCTATGATTTTGAAAAAGATCATGTGGTAAAACCATTCAGGACCAGAATTCAAAGCTTCATCAAGCAGAAATATTTCTTATATGCTTATTTGTTTTTAAGCATTCTTTCCTTAGGAGTTGCATGGTTAATTTCACATAGAGTATTTTTGTTTTTTGTTGTCTATCAATTTTTTATGTGGTTTTACAGTCATAAACTGAGTCGGATTTTAATTTTAAACAATCTTACTTTTGTAAGCCTTACACTATATCCTTTCTTTGGAATGATGGTGTATTACGGAACCTTTTCCAAGAAGGTATTGTTGATGGCAATTTTCCTGTTTCTGATACTTTTATGCATTGATATTGTAAAAGATACCTTGACGAAAAGTGTAGACAAAGCATTTGGATATGTAACCATTCCGAATTATTTTAAAAGTAAAAACACCAAAATCATTATCATTTCATTACTGATGATTACCATGGCAGTTTCAATGAAATTGATCATGCGTACCGGAATTTCCGGTTTTATGGCCTATTACTTTACAGGAGGATTATTTGTAATGATACTTTGTGTTTATCTTCTTTTGAACCATTCCAGAAAGAGTAAATTTTTGACACTCAATATTTTAAGATTTTGGGTTTTCATAGGAATTATTGCCATGCTTTTAAACGGAATAGAAGGTAAATTATAGAAAAAAATCTTTAAAAAAACTCAGGTTATGCTTACCTTTGCAGAACCCTAAACTATATAATTGTAATGCCCATTTTTAACGATACTAAAGTTGCATTTGCAGATAAATCTGACGCACAGTTAAAGAAAGCGTATTGGATGTTCAAAATGATTGAGCAGCCTGCACTAACTAAAATTGGAACTTCTGTTCTTAATTTCACCGTTCATAATGACTTTCCTTTTGTTACCGGAATTGTAAAAAACACTTTGTTTGAGCAGTTTTGCGGTGGTGAAACCCGTGAAGAAAGTATGAAAGTGGTGAAGCAAATGTTCAAAAGAGGAGCAGGAAGTATTTTCGACTATTCTATTGAAGGTAAAGAAGATGAAGCTACTTTTGATGCGGTTTGTAATGAGATTAAAGATATTGTAAGATTTTCTGTAGGAAATCCTGCGATTCCTTTTATCGTTTTTAAACCTACTGCTTTCGGTAGAATTGATTTGTACGAAGCGGTTGGTAGCAATGCAGAACTTACTTCTAGCCAGAAAGAAGAATGGGAAAGAGTGGTGAGAAGATTTGATGAAGTATGTAAACTTTGCCATGAACATGATAAAAAAGTAATGGTAGATGCAGAAGAAACATGGATGCAGGATGCTGCAGATCATCTTTGTGAAGAAATGATGGAGAAGTATAATCAGGAAAAACCGATTGTTTGGAATACCATCCAGATGTACAGAACCGGAAGATTGGAATATATGGAGGAAAATCTTCAGCGAGCAAGAGAAAAAGGGTACTTTATTGGGTATAAGATTGTTCGTGGTGCTTATATGGAAAAAGAGAGAGCCAGAGCAGCCGAAAAAGGATATGCAGATCCGATTCAGCCGAACAAAGAATCTTCGGATAAAAACTATAATGCAGGAATTGATTTTGTAATGAATCATCTGGATAAAGTTTCTGCTTTCTTCGGTACCCATAACGAGATCTCTTCAGAGCTGGTAATGGACAAAATGAAGGCTAAAAACCTTGAAAATGGCAACGATCATGTATATTTTGGACAACTTTACGGGATGAGTGATAATATTACATTCTACCTGTCTGATAAGGGCTATAATGTGGCAAAATATCTCCCTTACGGACCTGTAAAAGATGTTGTTCCTTATCTTACAAGACGAGCTCAGGAAAATACCTCTGTTGCCGGACAAACAGGAAGAGAGCTTGGTCTTATTAAAAAAGAATTGGAAAGAAGAAAAGGTAAATAACCTTTTCCCATTAAAAAATAGTAAAGCCCTACAAATATTGTAGGGCTTTTTTTATGATTTGCAATGGCTAATTGATTATATATATTAAAAGTATTTAAAACGCAAGTAATTAATAATAAAATATATTTTATATTGATTATTTAATATTTATTTTGTACTTTAGTTGTCTATCATGAAAGCACATGGAATGATTGAATCATTTTAACGTAATACGCTGAAAAAAATAAAGCACTAGCTTTAGTTTCTTCTCAAATATTTTTTAGCCTGGTCTTTTCTTGATCAGGTTTTTTATGGCTCAAAACTTTCAAATTTTCCGTTTTCGTAGAAGATAACAATTCGTTTTATCTTACCTTGTTGATTTACAGATGGTTGATTTATTATTTGCTGATGTGAATTATCTAATCGCTGAGAATCGAATATTTTTTCCTGTGCTGTACTTTGATGCGGTATAAACGATTCTCCAGGACTTTGTTTGGGAGTGATAATTTCAGGCTCTTCAGTCCCGAAATCTTCATCATCTTTCATCATAGTAAAAAGATCGGGAAGGGAAGTAGGCTTTGCAACTTCTTCTTCAACTTCCTCTTCGAAAATTTCTTTCTCTTCCAGTAAATCCGACTTCAGCATTTTACCTTCACCTGTTACCAACCAATCCCAAAGAATCTCGGGGAAGCGTGATTTTATTTTTATGATAAACTCCAAAGAGGGTTTGTTTCTTCCGGAAGTGATGTGTGAAATAGATGAACGTTGAACATCTATTTCGTCCGCAAATTCGGAAGGGGTAAGATTGGAATATTCTATAACCTTGGAAATTCTCTCGTTTAAACTCATAAAAATTGGTTTTAAATGGGATTACAAATGTAAAAATAAAGTTTACAAATGCAAAGTACAAATGTAAATATCTTTAAACTTATTGACAATACATTTGTAAACATGAATAAATAGCTTATAAACAGCTATTTACATTGTTTGTAAAATTAAACTGTAGTTTTTAATAAACAAATTTTCCCCAAAATTCACTTTTTTACATTCTACTTCAAGTAAAAGATGAAATAAATGACTTAATGATTATTTTCTATTTTTTATATCCGCTAAATATCCTGTTAATGGTCTTTTAATAGCTTTTATTGCCATTATTTCAGCTTTTAGGGTAGGAGATACCATAAGTGCCTGATTACATTGCTAAATTCTAGTCTAAAAGTGTAAAATTGACTGGTATATTACCCCTAAATAACCATTAAAAGGGGATTCAAGCATTTACTGCATTAGAGTAAAATTTATTTTTCCAGATAAACCCCTTAAACAACTTAGCAATTTTAGATGAACACTAAAAATGACAAAAATTTTAAAATTTCAAACATAATTATTAACAATTTACATTTGTATAAAATAGTTATCAACAGTGTTTTTAACGTTTTTTGATGTTTAATAGAATTACACCCAAATGTTGATAAATAGGGTAAATTACACTTAAAGTTAAGTTTAAATATAGATTTAGATAAACTTTGTAACTAACTGAATTTAAATAATATAAATACTTTATTTTGAATTATCATTAATCCACAATTTTATCCACAGACATTATGGCAATTTACATTGTTTAGTGTAATTACAAATGTTAATTTTATTTTTCTCTCAAAAATGGTTAAATTTGACTCTTGTAAATTATTACAGAATGAACTTTGAACAGATGTATCAGCAGAATCCTGATTTTCCTAATCGCTATATTTCCCCTGAAAAATTATTTTCTTACTTACAGGAGAATCTCGGCGATTATATTCAAGAGATAGGAAAGTCCTACTTAGGAAAACCTATTTATAAACTAACTATTGGAAGTGGCAATATTGCTGTTCTTGCATGGTCGCAAATGCACGGAAACGAATCCAACGCAACACACGCAATGCTCGACTTGCTTACAACCTTGGATAAAGCTCCTGAACTGAAGGAGAAATTGTTTAGTAAAATTCAACTGGATTTTATTTTCATGTTAAATCCGGATGGCTCGGAAAGATGGACAAGGCTGAATGCTGCAGATATCGACTTAAATAGAGATTTTCACAACGAAGCGAGTACGGAGATTAAATTCCTTAAAGAAACAGTAGCTTCTAAGAAATACGACTACGCTCTGAATCTTCACGAGCAAAGAACGATTTTTACTACAGATGCTATTCATCCTGCTACCTTATCATTCTTGGCACCTTCTGAAGATGTAGAAAGAACCGTGACTGAAAACAGGAAAAAGTGTATGGCGGTAATTGCTGATGTTTATAATCACTTAAAAGAAATGATCCCTAATCAAATCGGAAGATATTCGGATGAATTTTATCCTACTTCTACAGGGGATAATTTCATTAAAGCAGGAATGCCTACCATTTTATTTGAAGGAGGACATTTTGTGGATGATTATACACGACAAGGAACAAGGAAATATTATACTATCGCATTCTATTATGCTTTAAAAGCGATTAGTGAGCTTAATTCCTCAGTTGAAGGTTGGGAAAACTATCTTACGATTCCTGAGAATAGAGAGACCCACTACGATATTATTTACAGAAATGTAAAACTGAATACAGAGCATGAATGTATTTTGGATGTAGCAGTACAATACAGAGAGATAAAGGAAGAGGGGAAGGATGAAATATCTTTTATCCCTTTTGTAATGGAGGCAGGAGATGTAAAACAGCGAAAAGGCTGGCTGGAAATAGACTGTACAGGAAAGAAATTTATTTCGGCTACTAAATATCCTAAGCTGGATGCAGAAGTAAGCTTTACGATAGAAGACTAAAAAAAGCGGAACAATTTGTTCCGCTTTTATTTTATGCTGTTGTCATTTCGATGATAGGAGAAATCTGAGATTCTTCATTTCGTTTAGAATGACAAACTTGTTTTGATTTAGTTTACGACTTTAATTCCATTAGCTACGAATCTGATCTCTTCTTTCGGTGTTGTGATCGCGTCGATTTCAGATTGAGGTCTTTTAGCATCTTCTGCATAATGTTTCTGCTCGTCTATAGAAGTTACTTTTCTTTCAGCAGTTCCGTCCATTACTACCGTTTTACCTTTCAAAGCAGTAGGAACGAAGAATGCGTAGTCTTTCATTTTTACGAAAAACTTAGAATTGTCTTCTGTTTGAATCGTTAACCAACATCCTTTTTTATCACAAACGTCAGTTACTTTCCCTTTTATCGCTACGTTTTCTACCTTCTTCTCTTTTTTAAGCTTTTTACTTAATTTATCTACAGAGATTGCTTTTGATTCTGTATTGGAAGCTACACCACCTCCGTAAGTATCACCTACAAGAGCATTTCCTGCCGGTGGACCTGCTTTCTTTGATTCCTGTGCAAAAGCTAAAGTAGAAGCACTTACCGCTACTGCAAATAATATTGCTTTGAATTTCATTTTTAATATTTTTTTCAAAAGTACTAATAAAAATTGAATCATAACTTCCGAAAAAATTGATAAAAAACAGGTTGTGCCTGAAATTTAAAACAAAATTCTCAACTCAATTGCATATTTATTTATATTTGAGGCCTATACTTCACTATGCAGAAAAAACTAAAACTTTGGGATGCCATTATGCTTGTAATGGGATCTATGATCGGAAGCGGAATTTTTATCGTAAGCGCCGATATGATGCGAAATCTAGGCTCAGGATTCTGGCTGATCATTGTCTGGGTAATTACAGGGATCATGACCGTTGCCGCAGCAATCAGCTATGGAGAGCTTTCTGCGCTGTATCCCAAAGCAGGTGGACAATATACCTATCTTAAAGAAATTTTCGGAAAAAAGATGGGTTTCCTTTACGGATGGGGATTGTTTACGGTGATCCAGACAGGAACTATTGCTGCAGTAGCTATGGCATTTGGTAAGTTTACGGCGTATTTGGTTCCTGCTTTAAATGATGCGGCACCTATTTTTCAAAGTGGAGAATTCAAAATTACCTGGATTCAGGTTTTGGCAATTGCGATTATCCTTTTGCTTACGTACATCAACACAAGAGGGGTCGAAAGTGGTAAACTGTTACAGAATATCTTTACAGGTTCTAAAATTATTGCTTTGGTAGGACTGATCGCTGCAGGTTTTATTTTAGTAGATATTTCGCATTTGGCTGAAAATTTCAGTTTAGGAATGGATTCTTTTAATAACCTTAAAAAAGATACGCTTGGTAATTTTCTGAAAGAAGGTTGGGAACCTATTGGCGGTATGACTTTAATGGGCGGAATTGCAGCAGCAATGGTAGGTTCTGTATTCAGTTCTGTAGCATGGGAAAGTGTAACTTTTGTTTCGGGAGAAATTGAAAACCCAAAGAAAAATGTTGTAAAATCAATGATCTACGGAACAACGGCTGTCATGATTTTATATATTGCTGTTAATTATGTTTACTTAAATGCTCTGGATAGAGATGCAATTGCGTTTGCCGAAAATGATAGAGTAGCGGTCGCTGCTTCTCACTTTATTTTCGGAAGTGCGGGAACGGTAATTATTGCTGTGTTGGTAATGGTTTCTACTTTTGGCTGTAATAATGGATTGATCTTAGCCGGAGCGAGAGTTTTCCAAACGATGGCAAAAGATGGAATGTTCTTTAAACAAGCTGAAAAAAACAATAAAAATGAAGTTCCTGCCAATGCGCTATGGATGCAGGGAGTTTGGGCTTCTTTGCTATGTTTAAGCGGTCAGTATGGGAATCTTTTGGATATGATCTCATTTGTGATTGTATTGTTTTATATGATTACCGTTTTTGGAGTGATTTATTTAAGATGCAAGCAGCCAAACTTGGAAAGACCTTATAAGACATGGTTATATCCTGTGACACCAATTATTTATTTATTGATTGGAGCGGGATTTTGTATTCTGTTATTAATTTACAAACAACAATACACTTGGCCGGGATTCTTAATGGTCTTACTCGGACTTCCAGTCTATTATTTTATTAATAGAAATAAGAAAATTGAAGAATAAATACAAAGCTGCTCAATAAACGGGCAGCTTTTTTATTATAAGTATTTTCAAATGTAGTAATACTCTATTTCGTGAAAAATGTTTAATTTGGTAGTTCTTTTCAAGTAAACCAGAATTATGAAGTAAACCACAGAAGTTGAATCATGGACACACCAAATTACAGAATGCCTTTTATTCCATCAACATTAATGACGGAGGGAGGAAGTATTGACACCTGCGATATGGGTGAAAGTATTGCTCACAATATCATGTTGTTGATAACGACCAAAAAAGGCGAAAATAGATATGATGAAAATTACGGAAACGATGTTTGGAATCTGGAATTCGATAATGGAGTTACCAGTGCTGTTTGGGAAAATGTTTTCATTAAGAGTCTGAAAAGGCAGATACAAGAATACGAACCCCGAATCGTACAGCCGCAAATTGAAGCTCATATTCAGTTTGTAGAGCATAATTACGATACAAAAGAACACACGGAAATTAAGAAAAAAGTAAAAATAGCCATTAATGCAAAAATGGAGATGACGGGAGAGCGTTTTAGCTTTTCGACAGAATTATTTTTGAGCCCAATGTCTATTGATTAATTTTTAATGGTAATCACAAATTATGAATTTAGATCAGAATATATATTCCAAAGAATCGGTAAAAGCGAGAATGCTGCAGAATGCAACTAAAGTTTGGGGGTTGAAAAGTCCGCAGTCTTTAGATCCTTTTGTAAAATTATTAATTGATGCATTCAGTACTGAAGTTTTTAAAGCGAACAACGAAATCCAGACGGTAAATGCCAGAATTTTAGAAAAACTGGCAAAGCTTCTTACTCCGTCTATTTATACCCATCCGGTGCCTGCTCATGCAGTGGCCTTTACAAACCCTACAGAATCTACTGAGGTTTTGCTGGAGCATACCGAATTTTTCTTCAGAAAACAGATGGTTTCTACGGTAAAATCTGAATCTGATAAGCAGATTAATATTCCTTTTACTCCGGTAGGCAATGTAAGGATTAATAAAGCGCAGACTTCTGTCATGTTTGTAGGAAATACATGTTATGGTATTGATGACAGGCTTAATAAAGTTCCCATTGCAAGATTTCAGGGAAGACCGGAAGATTACAGAAAGATCACCATAGGAATTAACGTATCGAAATACAGCAGTGAAAAATTCCCTAAGAATCTAAGTATTTACTGTTCAAATCCTGCTTTTGAACATATTGATTTTGTGTATAAGCTCTTGCCGTATATTACCGTGACAAGTAACAATAATCCATTGTTTATTAGGGAAGGTTTGACCTATCTTAAAGATAATGTAACCGATGGTTATGAGCAAATTTTTAAAGAACAGTCTATCCAGAATAAGATTGTAGAAGACGTTAAAAGTATCTATCATCATAAATTTATAGAAATAAAAGGAATTTCGGAAAGCCTATTTACCGAAGAAGGAAAGTTGCCTGAGAATTTAAATTTTCTAGACTATAAAGAGGAAATCAACAAATATCTGGATGGGAAAAAATTCTTGTGGCTTACTTTTGAATTTCCGCCACAGTTTTCTGCTGAGATCTTAGATAATTTTTCATTTGTACTTAATGCATTCCCTATTTATAACCGAGGCTGGAAGAAAACAGAATACAGTCTTGATATTATGGGGAATAATATTCCTCTGGTAACAGACGACGGAGAACATTTCTTATACGTAGATGAAGTTCAGGATGGTGACGGAAGAAGATATACAGAAATTCCGTTTACACCAAGCGACGATCTTAAGAAAGGGCTTTATACTGTGAGAAAAGGTGGTATGGAACGTTTTTCTAACAGAAATGCAGTAGATATGATTGCAAGTGTACTGGAGCTGACCAGAGATGAAATTGCTGCTTTTTCACTGTTGAACAGAGACAATGTAAAAGGTATTCTGAGTGAAATGTCAGACAGAATGAAGTCTATGATCCAAAAAGTAAATAATGCTAAAAGAAGCATTAAACAAGAGCTGAATTATGTGATCATGGAGCCTGTTGATAAAACAGATCACACTTATGCTTCATTTTGGGTAACACATTCCACATTGGCAAATCATATGCGTCCCGGAACGGAACTTTCCAATCAATTGAAATCTCAGATGTTGGTGCTTCTTACCGAGACTATTGGAGGAGCGGAAGAACAAAAAGGAACAGACAGCATTCAGGCTTATAAATATGCTTTAACCACCAGAGATAAGATTATTTCTTTGGAAGATGTGAAAAACTATTGCAGAATGGTGCTGAAAGATGAGCTAAAAGAAGTAAGAGTAACCAGAGGAACAATGATCAGCAATAAGCCTAAAGAAGGTTTTGTGCGTACGGTGGAAGTAGAGATCATTCCTCAAAACTATTCTTTTTACGGAAGAATGTACTGGGAAAATATGGCGAATATGCTTAGAAACCGTATTATTTCAAAAGCAATAGACGGAATTGAGTATGTCGTAAAAGTAACGAATGAAGATTCTGATTTTTCTGATAATTAAGATTTGAAATAAATAAACAGTTTCGGGCGAACCTTTGGTTCGCCCGAAACTGTTTAAAAACACATTATTAAAATAAACGATTCATAAGAATCACCTCTCTATTTTCCAGCAGAGGAACCACCTGTTCTACAACAATATTTTTAAAATGTTCGGAATTTCGGTGTGTTTCAACAGCATGAGCATCTGTATACCCTTCATATAAAATGATTGTATTGTGATCTTCTTGACTTTGATGCAGATTGTAGAATAAATTACCCTGTTCCTGAGTACTCTTTTCTGCAGCTTCTTTCATCAGTTGAAGAACAGCCTCCAGTTTTCCTTCTTTTACTTGCCATTTTGCGCAGACAAATACATTATTTTGATCCATTTTCTTAATTTTAAAATTAAATTATGCTTTTTTAGCTTCCAAAAGTGCTACAATTTTTTCACCTACACCTTTTGCAGATGCAGGATTCTGACCAGTTACAAGATTTCCATCTGCGATACTGTTTGCAGACCAGGGTTCAGCTGTATGGAAAACCGCTCCTTGTTCAGTCAGAGATGTTTGTAAATCAAAAGGAACATCCGGTCTTGCATAATGATCTTCTTCTTCAGTCGTGAAAGATGTAATATTTTTACCATTTACGAGATAACTTCCGTCACTCAGTTTTACATTTAAAAGAGAAACTGGGCCATGACAAACTGCTCCGACAACACGATTGGTTTCATAAAATCTTGCAATCACTTTTTTAAGTTCAGGAGCTTCTGGCATATCTGCCATTGGAGCAATTCCTCCGGGAACGAAAACAGCGTCGTAATCATCGATATTTACATCCGATAATTTTCCTGCGTTGTGCATATCTTGCCAACCTTTTCCGGTTAAGAATTTTAAATTATCAGGATCGTCGGCTAAATTTAAAGCATCTAAAAACGGAGATTCACCTGTTAAACTTGCAAAATCGATTTGATACCCTGCTTTTTCAAATTCTGCGTAAGGATGCGCAACTTCAGATAAGAAAGTTCCAGTTCTTCTGTGATTTGGTCCGATTGAGTTTGCATTGGATACAATGATTAATACTTTTGGATTCATGATGTTACATTTTTTAGTTAATTAATATTTATTTGTTTTGATCTTTGAAATTGTTTTAATTTCTATAGCAAATGTATGTCGATCCGATGCCTCAATAGAAGGAGTGAAGTCACAAAAAAAGCGTGATCTGGATCACACTTCGATATTTTGGCTTTAAATTTTATTTGGAGCTTAATCCCGCTTTCTGCTGTATCTTTTTTGGCATTTCTTCTCCCATTGCAAAAAAAGGATGCCGCGGCAATCGGGGCTAGGTAGAAGTTATTCATTCAAATATGGGAAATATCCACAACGTTTGTCATCCTGGAAGGATCTAGGTGTAGTATTAGAAGTAAGTTTTACGTCATTGCAAGGAATGAAGTGACGAAACAATCTCTTCAAATGAAAAGAAAAATTTATAAAATCAGTATTTAAAGAAACTGATTGCTTCCTTCCTTGCAATGACACGCTACGACAAACAATCACTTATTAGTATTAGAATATAATCTACTTAAAGTTTCCCGACTTACTCCAAGATATTCCGCTACATATTTTTTAGGAACTTCTGAAATAAGATCAGGATACAATCTTACAAATTCTTCGTAACGTTGTTGAGGAGTGCTTGATAACAAATGAATAATTCTCTGTTGCAAAGCAATATAACCATTGGTTAATTTTATTCTAAAAAAATGATCCATTTTATGAAAATCCGCCGCCAATTGATTTCTTCCCTGTAAAGTAAGACTTACCACCTCGCCATCTTTAAGACATTCTATGAACATTTTAGAATTATGTTGCTTAAAAAATCCTATATAATCGGACATCCACCAATTTTTTTTCGCAAACTGTAAAATATGTTCCTTTCCATTTTCATCAATA
This sequence comes from Chryseobacterium taiwanense, assembly GCF_000813825.1. GTDB lineage: Bacteria > Bacteroidota > Bacteroidia > Flavobacteriales > Weeksellaceae > Chryseobacterium > Chryseobacterium taiwanense. The sequence continues at coordinate 38,286 of NZ_JWTA01000018.1, read as the reverse complement.
TAAAAAACCTTATAAATTCCGTCCAAAACGAGAAATTCATACTTCACTTCATCTCCTTCATGAATCAAAAACTGATTTTTACGAACTTTCTTAATGGTAAAAAATGTTTTCACAGACTCAAATTCCTCGTCCGTAAGTGGAGTTATTGCTTCGATATGTTCTCGGAGTCTGTTCATGACCGGGGTTTTATGTAGTGTAAATTTAATTAAAAATTTGGTTAAAAGAAAAACGATGTTTCAACCCTCTTTGTCATAACTTCAGTCATAATCGCATTAATAAACTTACATTTTTTAACACCAAAAATTCCTAAAAAATCCGTAATTTTGCACATCGTGATTTTCAGGTAAAATCACACCAAATTATGAGTAAATCAACAGAATATATAGAAGTTTACGGAGCCAGAGAACATAATCTTAAAAACATTAATGTTAAAATTCCGCGCAACGAATTGGTAGTAATTACCGGACTTTCGGGAAGTGGAAAATCATCATTGGCTTTTGATACCATCTTTGCAGAAGGCCAGCGTCGTTATATCGAAACGTTTTCTGCCTATGCAAGACAGTTTTTAGGAGGTTTGGAACGTCCTGATGTTGATAAAATTGAAGGATTATCTCCAGTCATTGCCATTGAACAGAAAACGACGAATAAAAACCCTCGTTCAACCGTAGGAACGGTTACGGAACTGTATGATTATTTGCGTCTTTTGTATGCAAGAGTTTCGGATGCATATTCTCAAACAACAGGTCAAAAGTTGGTAAGCTATACAGAAGATCAAATCCTTGAAACCATTAAAGAAAACTACAAAGGCGAAAAAATTATGTTGATGGCGCCTGTTGTTCGTTCCAGAAAAGGACATTACCACGAACTTTTTGTGCAGATGGCGAAGAAAGGGTACGGACAGGCAAGAATTGATGGTGAATTGCAGGATATTGAATATGATTTAAAACTTGACCGTTACAAAACCCACGACATCGATATTGTAATCGACCGTTGGATTATCGGAGAAAGCGCTTCCGAAGCAAGAATGGAAAAATCATTGCGAACCGCGATGGAAATGGGAGAAGGATTGATCGGAATTCAAAAGCTGGGAAGTACGGATATTGAATATTTCTCTAAAAATTTAATGGATGCGGAAACTGGTCATTCATTAGCACTTCCGGAACCTAATACATTTTCATTCAACTCTCCGAAAGGAAGCTGTCCAAGCTGTAAAGGATTAGGAACTATCAAAAAGATCAATACCGATTATTTTGTTGAAAATCCGAAACTATCCATTAATCAGGGAGGTTTGTTGCCTTTAGAAGATATTAAATCTAATAAGTGGATTCTTTCTCAGATTAAAAATATTCTTGAAATTTTTGGATTGGGATTAACAACTCCTTTTCAGGATATTCCGGCAGAAGCGTTGGATTATATGTACAACGGTTGTCATAAAGAATTTAATAAAGACTTAAAATACGCAGGAATTACCAAGAAGATCAAAATTAGTTTTGATGGGTTAATTCCTTTTATGGAGGAGATTATTGAAGAAAGAGAATCTTACGAAGCAATTTTACTGGAAAGACATTTCACAACGGAAGAAACCTGTCCTGAATGTAAAGGAACCCGTCTTCAACCTTCAAGTTTAAGCTTCAAAATTGATGGAAAAAATATTGCTGAAGTGAATGCCTTAAGTTTATCAGACTTAAAAGAATGGTTAGCAGATGTAAAAGATAAATTCTCAGAGAAAAACGCGATTATTGCTCATGAAATTTTAAAGGAGATTGAAACCAGACTTCAGTTCTTATTGGATGTCGGCTTAGATTATTTAAGTTTGAGTAGAAGCTCAAAAACACTTTCCGGTGGAGAATCGCAAAGGATTCGTTTGGCAACTCAGATTGGTTCTCAATTGGTGAATGTATTGTATATTTTGGATGAACCAAGTATCGGACTGCATCAAAGAGATAATGAAAGACTCATCAATTCATTAAAAAACCTTCGTGATATTGGAAACTCTGTATTAGTGGTAGAACACGACAAAGATATGATCCTTGAAGCGGATGAGGTGTTGGATATCGGTCCGAGAGCAGGAAAATTCGGAGGAGAAATTCTTTGGCAAGGAAAACCAAAAGATTTATTGAAAGCCGATACGATCACTGCTCAGTATATTAACGGAAAAAGAAAAATCGAAATTCCTGCAGAAAGACGTGCTGGAAATGGTAAAAATATAGTATTGAAAGGTGCTACAGGGAACAATCTTAAAAATGTTACGCTAGATATTCCTCTAGGTAAATTAGTTGTTGTTTCTGGGATTTCTGGAAGTGGAAAATCTTCTTTGATCAACGGAACTTTATATCCGATCTTAAATAAACATTTCTACAGAGCGGTTCAGGAACCTTTACCATACAAGAAAATAGAAGGTCTTGAAAATATTGATAAAATCGTAGATGTAGACCAGACTCCGATTGGTAGAACGCCACGTTCTAATCCTGCGACATATACAGGAATGTTTACAGACATCAGAAACCTGTTTGCAGAATTGCCTGAATCTAAAATCCGTGGCTACAAACCGGGAAGATTCTCTTTTAATGTGAAAGGTGGAAGATGTGAAACTTGTCAGGGAGGTGGTTTGAAAGTCATTGAAATGAATTTCTTACCGGATGTCTATGTTCACTGTGAAACATGTAACGGAAAACGTTTTAACAGAGAAACCCTGGAAGTTCGCTACAAAGGAAAATCGATTTCCGATGTGCTGGATATGACGATTGATGAAGCTGTAGAATTTTTCCAGCCGATTCCTAAGATCTTTGCGAGAGTAAAAACGTTGCAGGATGTTGGTTTAGGGTATATTACTTTGGGACAACAATCAACAACACTTTCAGGGGGAGAAGCCCAGCGTATCAAGTTGGCAACAGAATTAGCTAAGAGACAAACAGGAAATACATTATATATTCTTGATGAACCAACAACCGGGCTTCATTTTGAAGATGTAAAAATCCTGATGGATGCTATTAATCAACTGGTAGAATTAGGAAATTCGTTCATTATTATTGAACATAATATGGATGTAATTAAACTTGCCGATCATATTATCGATGTGGGTCCGGAAGGAGGAAAACACGGTGGACAGATTGTTGCGCAGGGAACTCCTGAGGAAATTGTAAAGTCGAAGAAGAGTTTGACCGGGAAGTTCTTAAAACGAGAATTAGAATAACTACTTTTCAGAAAATATAAAAAGCTAAATCTAATCGGATTTAGCTTTTTTTGTACCCAATATTACCTTCCAATGTTAAATTTTCAATTATTTTATAATTTTATAATATTGAAAATCAATATTATATATTTTGATGTTAACTCAATGTTAACTCAATGTGAAATTAATATGAATTATTTTTAATAACTTTGATTAAGAGATAGAAAATAAAATTAATATAACATTTAAAATCAAAGAGTTATGAAAAATAAAATTCAAATATTTGTTGCTTCATTTTTAGTTTGTGGATTTGCTAGTGTAATGAATACTTTTAAAGCACAAAGTGTGAATAATAATGTAATTGAAGAAGTTCAGCTTAATAGAAATGAGACTTTGAATGAAATAAGAAGCGAACTGATAGGTAATTTTGATTTTGCAAATTATGAGTACAAACAAGGAGTTGTGAACTCAGAAGTGAAATTTGATATTACTGAGAATGGAAGGGTTATTAACGTACATTCTACAGGGGATTGCAAAAATGTAAGTAAAGAAATAGAAAATGTATTGACCAATATGAAAGTAAAACCAAAAAAGTTAAATAAAGATACATTAGCATATACCTATGTGATGCCTGTCACAGTAGAAATCGACAATAGATGAGGTTCGTAAGATCTTTTAATATATAGCCATACAGAATTTCTGTGTGGCTTTTTTTGACGTGTAAATTGTGAAAGTTTCAAACAGAAATTTATAATAACTGAGGACGATTTTCGTTTTATCTTTAACCTACAAAATTAAAACGATATGAAAAATTTAAAAAAACTAACAAAAACAGAATTAAAGTCTGTGTACGGTGGAGCACCAAAACAATACTGTGTTTACTGTGAAAAACTAAACAAAACAGTTTGCAGTACAGTTCCGATTGGACAATGTCCTTAACAATTTAAAACCGCTTTTTATGAGGCGGTTTTTTTTATGAGTATTTGATTGAAGTAACTATAGGATATTATTCTAATGTATAATTTCAAAGTCTTCATAAAAAATCAATACATTTGATAGTATAATAAAACTATTGTGAATCCTATTTTAGATGTCGTTGTGCGTTCACTTTGTGTTTACCTCTTCATGGTGGTCGCTATCCGTTTATTTGGCAAAAATCAGCTTTCTCAGCTTAATGCAGGAGATGTAGTATTACTTTTGCTAATTTCCAATGCGGTTCAGAATGCAATGGTGGGACCAGATACTTCTTTACAGGGAGGATTGGTTGCGGCTTTAGTTCTGTTTGCTGCCAATTTTATCTTAAAAAGATTAATGTTTAAAAATCCTTCATTCAAAACATTTATGGAAGAAGATCCTGTAATTTTGGTAAAGGATGGGGTTGTTATTCAAAAAGCGCTAGATGAGGTGAAAATAACTGAAGATGAATTGGAGGAGGCGATTAGAGAACATGGAGTGGATGGAATAAAAAATGTAAAATTATCTATCCTTGAAGTAGATGGAAATATAAGTGTGATTTCCGAGGATGAAAAAGACAAGCAAACGCATTATTCCAGAATTAAAAGAAAAAATAAACGAAAATACCATTAAAATAAAATGAACTACGAATTAAGAGAAATGCTTCCCGGTGACGAAGCAAGAGTATTGGAAATATTTCAACAGGGTGTAAATGGTGGAATGGCAACTTTCGAAACTACTATTCCCACTGCAGAAGCCTGGAATATGGATTATTTCAATGATTGCCGTTGGGTATTGGAGAATGAAAATAATGAAATCGTAGGTTGGTGTGCTTTAAAACCAGTAAGTAAAAGAGAAGTTTATAAAGGGGTTGCTGAAGTGAGTATTTATTTTGATGATAATTACCAAGGTAAAGGATTGGGTTCGGTGTTGTTAAAGAAAATGATTTTAGATAGCGAAAGTCATGGATTCTGGACTTTACAAGCTAATATCTTCTCTGAAAATGATTCGTCCTTAAGGTTTCATCAGAAAAACGGCTTTCGAACGGTAGGAGTAAGAAAGAAAATAGGCAAGCTAAATGGAGCATGGAAAGATGTTACTATGCTGGAAAAAAGAAGTGAAGTGATTTCTTAAATCAGAAAAAAAATAATAAATTTTCTTAAAATTTTCATAGAATTCAACAATAATGCATTATTGGCATTAGTCTTGTAAGTTTTCTTCTTGTAATTTGAAAACAACTTGTTATGAATTTTTTAACTAAAGCGTTAGGATTTTTTTTAATTGTCTTTTCCTTAGCGTATTATCAAGCGTCGCCTATGCAGAGAGGGCATGGTAATGGACATGGTCACGGGCCGAAACATTCAAAACATTATTATCATGGTCCGCGTAGACCTTACTACAGACCGGTCGTTTATCATAGACCTCCAAGACATCATTATAAAAGATATTATTATGAACCTGTAAGACCAAGATATTATTCTCACAGACCGCATCGTGTATATCATAGTAGACCGGTAATTATCGTGAAATTATAAAAAGAATATAGATGACTGTTTTTTAACAGTCATTTTTTTTGTTCAATATTTTTTGTCTTTAAATATTTAATAGACACAGGTTTAGGCTAATTCTTTTTTAGTCTTTTATAAAATTATATTATTTTTAAAACTTTGGCATTATGATTGATTATTTCGGATATAGAAATTTGAAAAAGTAGAAAATGAAAGGATTGATTAAAATTGTTGGAGTTACAACAGTAATGCTCATGTTAACATCGTGTATCGTTCATGAACATCCTGGGAGAAGAGTTCCTCCGGGGCATGCAAAACGAGTATATATTTATGAAAAAGGAGGGAAGGGGCATTACAAGCATAGGGGGCATGGCCACAGACATCACTAGAATGAAAAAAATAAAAAGCACTGAATTTTCAGTGCTTTTGCTTTATAAGTGTATTAAAGTCTGGTTTTTTTAGGATTAAGGAAAGTATTAAAAATCATCACCTCCTGTCCAAATTTTGTTTCTATTCTTTCGGCAATATTTTCGAGTTCGCTTTTTACAAAATCATCCCTTAGATTGTCATTGTCAAAGATCAAAAGAAGATTGTAGTTTTTCCCGTCCTCAATATACTCACTATGAACTTCAGAAAGAATATATTTATTGACGTCTAATAAATTTTCTGTCATTAAAACCAATGTTTCATCAATATAATTTTCCCATTCTTCAAGGTTGTCTTTCGTGCAGTGAAAAGTTATACTTAGTACGCTCATATTTTTATGAATTTTTAAGATTCTGTGGATAAATTTTACTGCAAAAATCGGCAAATTTTTCGTAAATTAGCCCGTTAATAAAAATTCAAAAAGAATAATTTTCAGACACACAGCTAAGGGTCTGACTATCATTATAATAAAATTTGTTTATGCAAAAAGAAGGAGAAAGACTGATTCCTATCAACATTGTTGATGAAATGAAATCGTCTTATATCGATTATTCGATGTCGGTTATCGTTTCAAGAGCGTTACCTGATGTAAGAGATGGTTTGAAGCCCGTTCATAGAAGAGTACTTTACGGTATGTATGGATTAGGGGTTTTTTCTAATAGAAAATATTTAAAATCTGCGAGAATTGTTGGGGATGTTTTGGGTAAATATCACCCTCACGGAGACTCCTCTGTATATGATGCAATGGTAAGAATGGCTCAGGACTGGAGCTTACGTTACCCTCAGGTTGACGGGCAGGGTAACTTTGGTTCGATGGACGGTGACCCGCCTGCAGCAATGCGTTATACCGAAGCAAGATTGAAAAAAATCTCTGATGAGGTTCTTTCAGACTTAGACAAAGAAACGGTAGATTTCCAGAATAACTTCGACGACAGTTTACAGGAACCTACAGTAATGCCTTCAAAAATCCCTAACCTTTTGGTAAACGGAACTTCAGGTATCGCAGTAGGTATGGCAACAAACATGGCTCCTCATAACTTGACGGAAGCTGTGAATGCAATCTGTGCTTATATTGATAACAAAGAAATTACAATTGATGAATTGATGCAACACATCATTGCTCCGGATTTTCCTACAGGTGGGATTATCTATGGTTATGATGGTGTGAGAGATGCTTTCCATACAGGAAGAGGTAGAGTCGTTCTTAGAGCTAAAGTTGCTTTCGAGGAAATCGGAAACAGAAATGCAATTATCGTAAACGAAGTTCCTTATCAGGTTAATAAGGCAGAGATGATTGCTAGAACAGCAGAACTTGTTAAAGACGAAAAAATTCCGGGAATTTACGAAATCAGAGACGAGTCGGACAGAAGAGGTCTTCGTATTGTTTATGAATTGAAAAACGATGCGATTCCAAATGTTGTTTTAAACTTATTATATAAATATACTGCGCTTCAGACATCTTTCAGTGTTAATAATATTGCTTTGGTTCATGGAAGACCGGAGCAATTGAATCTAAAAGATATCATCCACCATTTCGTAGAGCACAGACATGAAGTAATTGTAAGAAGAACTCAATACGAGCTTAAAAAAGCGAAAGAGAGAGCTCATATCTTAGAAGGATTCATGAAAGTGATCGGAACGCAGGATTCCCTAGATAGAGCAATCTCAATTATCCGTCACTCTGCAAATCCGCAAGCTGCGAAGGAAGGATTAATTGAAGCATTTGAGCTTTCTGAAATCCAGGCTCAGGCGATTCTTGACTTACGTCTTGCTCGTTTGACGGGAATGGAGCTTGATAAAATCCGTGATGAGTACGATGCAATTATGAAAGAAATTGCTGACTTGGAAGATATTTTGGCGAATGAACCAAGAAGATTCCAGATCATTAAGGATGAATTAATTGAAATTAAAGAAAAATACGGCGACGAAAGAAGAACTGAAATTGACTATTCAGGAGGAGAAATGTCTATCGAAGATATTATCCCGAATGAGTCTGTAGTTCTTACAATTTCTCACGCAGGTTATATTAAGAGAACTTCGCTTTCAGAATACAAAATTCAAAGTAGAGGTGGCGTAGGAAACAAAGCGGCAACCACAAGAGATTCTGACTTCTTAGAATATATTGTTTCTGCAACGAATCACCAATATATGTTGTTCTTTACAGAAAAAGGTAGATGTTATTGGTTAAGAGTATTCGAAATTCCTGAAGGTTCAAAAACAGCGAAAGGAAGAGCGGTACAAAACTTAATTAATATTGAGCCAGACGATAAGATTAAAGCATATATCAGAACCAACAACTTAAAAGATTCAGAATATGTGAATCAAATGAGTGTGGTAATGGTAACGAAAAACGGGACAATCAAGAAAACATCTCTTGAAGCATATTCTAGACCGAGAGTGAATGGGGTGAATGCAATTGAAATTAGAGATAATGACCAATTGTTAGGAGCTTATTTAACAAACGGGACTTCTCAGATTATGATTGCTACTAAAAATGGTAAATGTATCCGTTTCCCTGAAGAGAAAGTAAGAGAAGTAGGTAGAGGTTCTATCGGTGTTCGTGGTATTGCCATGGAAGATGATGATGAAGCAATTGGTATGATTGTTGTGAACGATGTGGAGAAAGAAACAGTTCTTGTAGTATCTGAAAAAGGATATGGTAAGAGAACTGCAGTCGAAGATTACAGAATTACCAACAGAGGAGGAAAAGGAGTTATTACCTTAAATATTACTGAGAAAACAGGTAATCTTATTGCTATTCAAAATGTAACAGACGAAGATGGATTGATGATTATCAATAAATCCGGTGTTGCTATCCGTATGAATATGGATGAGATGAGAGTGATGGGTAGAAATACGCAAGGGGTAAGAATGATTAACCTTAAGAAAAATGACGAAATTGCAGCCATTGCAAAAGTAGAAATGGACAAAGATGTAGAAGAAGATTCTGAAGAAAATGAGGAAGGAACAGAAGAAACTGTAGCTGATAACCAAGAAAACAATACAGAAATACCTCAGGTAGAAAATGAAAATTCTACTGAGGAAACTGAGAATTCTGATTCAGAAGAATAAAATTGTACAATTAATATAAAATAGTTATTATGAAGAAACTAATTTTAGGTATAGCTATCGTTGCGTCGACATTTGCTTTTGGTCAAAAAGAAGATGTAAACGCAAAGCTTCAGGCTGCTAACAAATCGGCTATGGATGCTTATAATGCTAAAAATTATACCGTTGCAGCTCCAAAGTTTTTAGAAGTCTATGACATATTAAAAACTAACGGAAAAGAAGATAAAATTTATTTGTATTACGCAGGTCTTAATTATGCTTTAGCAAATAATTTAGATGAAGCAATTAAGATTTATACAGAGTTGATTAACTCAGGTTATACAGGGGTACAAACGCAATATACTGCGAAAGATAAAAAAACTGGCCAAGTCTCTAGTTATGATAAAGCTACTTGGGAGTTGTTGAAAAAAACTGGTGGGGATTATACAGACTTTAATACTGAGCAAACTAAAAGTGTAGAGCCTGATTTATATGAAACTTTATCAACTTTATTACTGAATGCTAAAAAGAATAATGAAGCTACAGCTATTATTGAGAAAGGATTGGCAAAATTCCCTAATAGTACTAAATTAAAAGAAAATCAAGGATCTGCATTGTATGCATCTGGAAATACAGATAAATTTATGCAGAATTTAAAAGAACAGTTAGCTAAAAATCCTAATGATGCGACAAACTGGTATAATTTAGGAGTTTTACAGTCTAAGAATTCAGGAACAGCATCGGAATCAATAACATCCTTTAAAAAAGCTATCGAACTGGGAGCTAATGATACTAAATTACTTAATAATGCATATCAAAACTTAGTATATGCTACTATTGGTGATGATGATGGGGCTGTAAAGGAGATTAATTCGTTAAGAAAAACTAATCCAGATAAAGCGACTGAGCTTATTGAGAAAAGAAAATCTAGATTTAACCAGGCTTTACCACATGCTGAAAGCTGGTATAAAGCTCAACCAGAAAATTTAGACGCAATATCTACTTTGAAGGATATTTATGGTATAACTAAAAATCAAGCAAAATTGGCTGAAATGAAAGCTAAAGAAGCTGAAATTCAAGCTAAACAGCCTAAATAATTTTTCTACAACAAAATTAAATATAAGCCGAAACAATTTGTTTCGGTTTTTTGTTTAATAAGAATGGGCTTTTAACTTGTTGTATATTTCATTTAATATTGCTCCGTGTCATTCTGACTACCGGAAGAAGCTAATGTATTATTGGCTTTCAATTATTATAAGAGAGAGATAATTAAGTGGATTCTTCAATTTAATTTGTTACTTCCTGAGTGATAAGTACCGTAAAATTTAGTATAATCATTACAATTATTCGTGTAAATCTGAGAAATCTGTAGGAGAAAATAAAAGAATGAAAAGGTTTAAAAACCTTACAAATTTCCTAGATTTATCATCAAAAATCAAGGTTAAAATTCTCTGTAATTCCGTATCTTTGAGAAAAATTTTTACAAAAATGATCGAGTGGAAAACCGTCAAAGAATACGATGATATTACTTACAAAAAATGTAATGGTGTAGCGAGAATTGCTTTCAATAGACCGGAAATTCGCAACGCTTTCAGACCTAAAACTACTTCAGAATTATACGATGCTTTTTATGACGCTTCAGAAGATCCTTCAATTGGTGTTGTATTGCTTTCAGGAGAAGGACCAAGTCCAAAAGACGGAGGTTGGGCTTTCTGTAGTGGAGGAGACCAAAAAGCGAGAGGACATCAAGGATATGTAGGAGAAGATGGAAGACACCGTTTGAATATTTTGGAAGTTCAGCGTTTGATCCGTTTCATGCCAAAAGCTGTGATTGCAGTAGTTCCGGGATGGGCAGTTGGTGGAGGACACTCTCTTCATGTGGTTTGCGATTTAACATTAGCAAGTAAGGAACATGCTATTTTCAAACAAACAGATGCGGATGTTACAAGTTTTGATGGAGGTTATGGTTCAGCCTATTTAGCAAAAATGGTTGGACAGAAAAAAGCTCGTGAAATTTTCTTTTTAGGGAGAAATTATTCAGCTCAGGAAGCTTTCGAAATGGGAATGGTAAATGCAGTAATTCCTCACGACGAACTAGAAGATACAGCTTACGAATGGGCTCAGGAAATTTTAGCAAAATCTCCAACTTCTATCAGAATGCTGAAATTTGCGATGAACCTTACCGATGATGGAATGGTTGGTCAACAGGTTTTTGCAGGTGAAGCAACTCGTTTGGCTTATATGACGGAAGAAGCAAAAGAAGGTAGAAATGCATTCTTGGAAAAAAGAAAGCCGGATTTCGGAAAAGATCAATGGATATCTTAAAAAAAATAATTGATAATTTATAAATGATGCTTGATGATATTGTTTATAAATTATCGTTTATAAATTATCGTTTATCAATTATACTATATGACTGATTGGATAAAAGCCGCAAGGCTTAGAACATTGCCGCTTTCACTGAGCGGGATTATAATGGGAGCTTTCATTGCAAAATGGAGGCTTTATGGTGAAGGAGGAACTTGGGACTGGAAAATCTTTGCACTAGCATTGGTGGTTACTTTATTGTATCAGGTGCTATCTAATTATGCGAATGATTATGGAGATGGTGTAAAAGGAACAGATGCTAAAAGAGTTTCAGAAGCAGAAGCAAGAGCAGTAGCCTCTGGAAAAATTACAGCAAAACAAATGAAAAATGCCGTAATTCTTTTCTCCGTATTATCTTTTGTGGTAACTGTTGCGCTTTTATACGTTGCCTTCATTCCGAATTATATGAAGGAATTTTATATTTTCATTGGTCTGGGAGTAGCAAGTATTTTAGCTGCGATTGGTTATACAGTGGGTAAAAAACCTTATGGATATATGGGATTGGGTGATATTTTTGTGTTCATCTTTTTCGGATTGGTTTCTGTATGCGGAAGTTATTTCTTGTTTACAAAGACGTTCAGTTGGGATATGTTATTACCGGGAACAGCAATCGGATTGATGAGTATGGCTGTTTTGAATCTGAATAACATGAGAGATATTGAAAGCGATAAGCTATCGGGTAAAAACAGCTTTGCATTGAGAATCGGATTCAAAAATGCAATGATCTATGAAATGATCCTGTTGCAATTACCATTGATCTTGATTTTAATGTTTTTGGCAGTAAACGGATTCTTCCAAACGCAAAATTATTATGTTTTCATTGTAATGATTTTAATGCTGCCGTTGATGAAACTGAGAAGACAAATTATGGCGGTGAAAAATCCAAGGGAACTTGATCCGTTTTTAAAGCAAGTTGGAATTATGACTTTTATGATTGCTGTTCTTACAGCTTTAGGACTTAATTTATTCCATTAAAAAAATAAAATCATGAATCCAAAGGTCTACGTTGAAGCTCAGATGCTGATCAGAAAACCAACTGAAGAAGTTTTCGAAGCATTTATCAATCCGGAAGTAACAACTCAATTTTGGTTTACAAAATCAACTGGGAAATTAGAAGAAGGAAAAATGGTAACATGGGAATGGGAAATGTATGGCGTAAAAACGAATGTTGTTGTCAATCAACTTGTTAAAAATCAATTGATAAAAATAATCTGGGGAGAACCTTCAACGAATGTAGACTACGAATTCAAAGAAATGGAAAAAGGAACTCTGGTTGTTATTAAAAGTTATGGGTTTTCTCAGGAAGGAGAAGAGTTGCTAAAAATAATTAATGACAATACGGGAGGTTTCACAACGGTTCTTGATGGTTGTAAAGCTTATCTTGAACACGGAATCAATTTGAGATTAATTGAAGATAAATTTCCATCTAAATAAAAAGATGCTTCGACTCCGCTCAGCATGACATTGTGAACAATTAATAGATAGATTTACAACAGTTGGTATTAGCGCTGTCATGCTGAGCTTGTCGAAGCATCTTAGTATAAGTTTAAAATAATAAAATTATGAAAATACAATACTTAGGACAAAACTGTTTTTTGTTCACTTACAAAGACAAAACAATTTTGAGCGATCCATTCTACAACTACAAAAAAGCAGAATCGGGATTTGATATTTCAGCTCAGAAAATCGATTATATTTTATTGACTCATGCTCATGGTGATCATATCGCTGATGTAGAAGAAGTATTACAGTTTCATCCTGAAGCAACGCTTATTGCTGTTCCGGAAATCTGTGGATATTTCAAGTCGGCAAAAAATACAGATGATGTGAACTTAGGAGGATCGGCAAAAATCGACGATCTTAAAATTTCTATGGTTCCGGCTCACCATACGAGTTCTTTTCCGGATGGAAGCTACGGAGGTGTTCCTGTAGGATATATTTTCAGACTTCCTGAAGGTAAAAACGTTTATTTAGCTGGTGATACAGGAGTAATGGCAGATATGGAGCTATTTCCAAGATTATATGGGAATTTAGACCTTTCTATCCTTCCAATTGGCAGTCATTATACAATGTGCCCGAGAAAAGCAGCTTTTGCAGCGGCAGAATTATTAAAAACTCCAAAAGTTATCGGATGTCACTTTGATACTTTCCCTGCGATTGAAATTAATCATGAAAGTGCATTGAGGCATTTTGCTGACAGAAATGTAGAACTTGTTTTACCAAAATTAGGAGAGGAGTTCGAATTTTAAATAAATGAGAAAAGATAATTTGAAAATTAAAATAGAAATGTTGAAAAGTTTAGACATAAAAAAAGATAATCTTCAAATTACCTCTCTTCAACTTAAACCAAAAAAAAATGGCAAGCTACCTAAATCACACCGCTACGACCAATTACCTTTGCTGCGTTCCCACCCTGGAGGATTCTCAGGAGCTGGTTGTTTAGGACTTGCCGTTGCAAAGGTAGGAATATTTTATAAACTTCAAAACATTATTAAAGAAAAAATAGTTGAAAACTCTAATGATAGAGCTAAATAATTGAAATTTAGAACAATAATTTTTCAACTTTTTTTAAAAAATTTAGATATGACGAAAAGTCCATCAACATTAGGAATTATACTTTTTATCGCTACAATGGTTGTTTTTTTTGTAGTGTATTATTTTTTCTCAGGAATCAATTATTTTGATATTTCATTGAAAGCTAATGCTTTCGTTTTGCCTGTTTTATATGCAATTACTGCTTTTTGGTCTGTAAAATCGTATTGGAATTCCCACAAAGAAGTGAGTTTCAAAGATGCATTCAAAAGAGCATTTGTTCCAATGTTTATTGGGGGGATTCTTTCAGTATTCAGTATTTATGCATTTTTAAACTTTGTAGATACAGATGCTAAAAAACTTCTGAATTATCAATATGTCACAAGACAAAAATCAGAACTTGATGCAGAATATACCTCTGCAAAAAAGATTTTAAAACATCAAAAAGATATTGATGAGTTGGAGCAGAAGTACAAAGAAGGTCTTCAGAGATTCAATCCGGAGACTGTGAAAGGGAAAGATATGCTTACGGCAAGTCATTTTTCAGGATATTTTGCAGCGATTCTGATATTTTACGTAGTTTTGTCAGTGTTTTTCGGGGCGTTTTTCAGAACAAAAACTGTTTATACCGAAATCCAAAATCAATAATTATTTTATTTAAAAATTAAATGAATTTATCTATAGTTATTCCGTTACTGAACGAAGAAGCTTCTTTGGAAGAGCTTTTTTCTAGGATTGATCATGTTTGCCAATCAAACAATTTATCCTATGAAATTTGGTTTGTAGATGACGGAAGTACAGACTTATCTTGGAACATTATTGAAAATCTGAAGGTTCAACATCCTCAGGTTCACGCCATAAAATTCTCCAAAAATTACGGAAAATCACAGGCATTACATGCTGCGTTCGAAAGAACGAATGGAGACGTAATTATTACAATGGATGCTGATTTACAGGATTTTCCAGAAGAAATCCCGGAATTGTATTCAATGGTTATTCATGAAAATTATGACATTGTTTCAGGTTGGAAAAAGAAGCGTTTTGACAATGTAATGACGAAAAATGTTCCGTCAAAACTATTCAATGCAGCGGCGAGAAAAGTTTCAGGAGTTTATCTTCATGATTTCAATTGTGGACTAAAAGCATATAAAAAACAGGTGGTAAAAACTATTGATGTATACGGAGATATGCACCGTTACATTCCGGTTTTGGCTGCCAATGCAGGATTCAGAAGAATTACGGAAAAAGAAGTTCAACATCAGGCAAGACCATACGGAACTTCAAAATTCGGAACGGAAAGATTTATCAGAGGTTTTCTAGATTTAGTAACCCTTTGGTTTGTAAGTCGTTTTGGAGGAAGACCAATGCATTTCTTCGGAGCAGTAGGAACGTTAATGTTTATTGTTGGTTTCCTTTCAGCGCTTTGGCTGGGAATTTCAAAATTAATTGATGTTGCCAGAGGAATTTACGGACATTTAATTACGAATAATCCATGGTTTTTTATTGCTTTAACCATGATGATTATGGGAACGTTGCTTTTCGTAGCAGGATTTTTAGGGGAAATGATTATCAGAACGAACAGAGAGCA
Organism: Chryseobacterium taiwanense; assembly: GCF_000813825.1. Taxonomy (GTDB): domain Bacteria; phylum Bacteroidota; class Bacteroidia; order Flavobacteriales; family Weeksellaceae; genus Chryseobacterium; species Chryseobacterium taiwanense. The sequence goes on along the minus strand of NZ_JWTA01000018.1, from coordinate 22,691 downwards.
TAAAAATTATAATATTGATGAAGTAATTTAATTAATTGATGTTTAAAATGAAATTTTTTAAATTATCATTAATTGTAATTACCATTTTATTTTTATCTTCATGTAGGTCAAAAAATGTGGTGGGATCATGGGAATTTATCGAAGTTTATAAAGGTGTTGTAATCAATACTATCGATACTTTAAAAGCTAAAGATAATAATTCTCAAAAAGGAATTGGAACTTTGGTTTTTAATGATAATCAAACTTTTACATCAATGGATTTGAAAGGCGGTTATCAAAAAAGAGACAACCTATTAAAATTAAAATATACTGCTGATAAAGATACTGTTGTAATGAATATTTCTTATTTAGATAAAAAGTATTTGTTATTATCATCACGATCAGAAAAACCTACGACTTGGTTTTATAGGAAAATTAAAAATTAAACAGGATGCATTAATTTGAAGAATGAATAAAAAAAGTTGTTTGAACTGCGGTCATTCAATCTCCGATGAGTTTTGTGCTCATTGCGGACAGAAAGCCGACACAGCAAGAATAACGATACATTCACTCATCAAAAATGATATTCTCGGATCAATTTGGCATGTTGAAGCCAAATTTTTCTATACGTTAAAAAATATTTTGTTCAGCCCCGGAACGACGGCGATGAATTATATTTCAGGAAAAAGAATCAGATACAACAATTTTATTTCGTTGTTACTGATTCTTTTTGGTTTTAATGTGCTGAGCTACCATTATTACGAAAAATTTGCTCCTGCAGAAACGCTTACGGATGATGTGATATATGTGAAAGATTTTTTCTCAAAATATTCTAAAGTCATATTGTTCGTATTGATCCCGATGTTAGGAGCAAACGGCTATTTTTTGTTCAAAAGAATAAAATTGAATATTGCTGAACATTTTATCATAGGAACTATAAGTCTTTTAGGAATTTTAATCTTATTTTTGCTGAGTGATATGGTAAGTTTAATTGGTTTATGGAAACCTGTTGAAACAATCTTCAATATCATTGATAAAATCGTATTCGGTCTTTCTATTCTTTTTCCGGCAATTACTTATTGGACTGCTTTTAAAAATTCATACTCAAAACCAGGATTACTGTGGCGAGTATCGGTTCTTTATGTTTTGATGGTAGTAGAAAGTTCTGTAATAAGTTTGATATTATATGAAATATTTTAAATGAATATGAAAAAAATATTGTACACATTCGCTTTGGTTGCTGTGGTTTCTTGTGGAAAAGTTTCTCCAAAAGGAAATATTGAAAGAAAAGATGTGGATGTATCAGAATTTGTAAATCTGGATTTAGAAGGAAAGTTCAGAGTTTTTTATGCAAGGGGAGCTAAAAATTTTGTTGAAGTAGAAACTTATCCGAATGTTGCTGATAATCTTGATATTGATGTAAAAGATAAAACACTTTCCATCAAAGAAAAAAGAGGGACAAAAGGAGTGGATTTTTATAATGTGACCATTTATTCAAAATATAATCTGGAAAAAGTTGCCATTTCTGATTCCGTAGAAATGAATATTTCTAGCGAAATAAAGACCGATAATTTTAGATTAAATTTAAAAAATTACGCTACATTTATGGGTTCTGTCAATACAAGAAGAGCAGAAGTTGAGATGTTGAACAGAAGTAGAGCTAATTTCTTGGGACAAACCAGAAATGCAGTTATAAAAATTTCTGATACAGCAAGTTTGATTGCTCCTTATTGGAAAATAGAAAACCTGAAAATTGATTCTAAAAATGGGAATTATGCAGAAGTCAATGTAAAAGATTCATTAAAAGGTCACATTCAGAATACTGCAAAACTTCTATATTATAATGATCCGATTCGTGCATTTAAAATAGATAAAGACACGAAAGTGGAAAATAAAAAATTAGATTAATTAAGGCTGAACAATTATACAGCAATTTGTCATTCTGAATGAAACAAAGTGAAATGAAAATCTCTTTTAAAATATAAAAACAGATTTTACGTTTCTTGAAATGACAAAACAAATAAATAAATTAAGACTGGAACTTTACAAATTATAAAATACAAATATGACAACTTTAGAAAAGGCTAAACTTTGGTTAACCGATACCTTCGATAAGGAAACAAGAGATGCTGTTCAATCTTTAATAGATAGCAATTCTCCCGATTTGGAAGATTCGTTTTACAGAGAATTGGAGTTCGGAACAGGAGGGATGAGAGGAGTTATGGGGGTAGGAACCAATCGTTTAAATAAATATACGTTAGGTCAAGCTACACAGGGACTTGCGAATTATATGTTAAAGCAGTTTGAAGGAGAAGAAATCAAAGTTGCAATTGCTTATGATGTAAGACATAATTCAAAAGAATTTGGAAAATTGGTAGCAGATGTTTTGACGGCAAACGGAATTAAAGTATTGCTTTTCAAAAATCACAGACCGACTCCGGAATTGTCTTTTACAGTACGAGATAAAAAATGTAATGGAGGAATTGTGTTGACAGCTTCTCACAATCCGCCAGAATACAACGGTTATAAAGTATATTGGAATGACGGAGCGCAAATCGTTCCGCCACATGATGAAGCAATCATTAATGAGGTATATTCTGTAAAATTTGAAGAAATTAAATTCAACGGAAATGATGATTTGATCGAATGGGTAGGTGAAGAGCAGGATGATGTTTATATCGATGCTTGTATTGAAAACTCTACTTATCAGAATGTTGGAAAAGGAAATTTAAATATTGTTTTCACATCCATCCACGGAACAACCTATACAACTGTGCCAAAAGCATTGGAAAAAGCGGGTTTCAAAAAAGTAGACTTAGTTAGAGAACAAATGATTCCTAGCGGAAATTTCCCAACAGTGGCTTCTCCAAACCCTGAAGAACCTGCTGCATTGGAAATGGCAATGGATCTTGCTAAAATTACAAACGCGGATATTGTTATCGGAACAGATCCCGATGGTGACAGATTAGGTATTGCCGTTAGAAATTTGGATGGTGAAATTGAATTGTTAAATGGAAACCAGACCAATACAATCCTTACGTATTACATTCTGAACGAATGGAAAAAACAAGGAAAAATTACGGGGAAAGAATTTATTGGTTCTACAATCGTAACTTCAGATATTTTCTTTGACATAGCTCAAAAATTCGGTGTTGACTGCAAAGTTGGATTGACTGGATTCAAGTGGATCGGAAAAATGATCCGTGATTTCGAAGGAAAAGAAAAATTCATTTGCGGAGGAGAAGAAAGTTTCGGATTTATGACCGGAGATTTCGTTCGTGATAAAGATTCTTGCGGAAGTATCCTTTTAGCTTGCGAAATTGCAGCTTGGTGTAAAGCTAACGGAAGAACAATGTACCAATACATGATCGAAATCTATCAGGAATTGGGAATGTATTACGAAGGTTTGATCAACTTGGTAAGAAAAGGAAGAGACGGAGCAGAAGAAATTCAGAATATGATGAAGAATTTCCGTGAAAATCCACCTAAAGAAATTGCAGGTTCATTGGTTGAAGAAGTAAAAGACTTCAAAGAACAAACAAATTTCATTGTTTCTACAAATGAGAAAAAAGTAATGGATGACATTCCAAAATCGAATGTATTGATTTATTACACTCAGGACGGAACGAAAGTTTGTGTAAGACCTTCAGGAACAGAACCAAAGATCAAATTTTATGTTTCTGTAAAAGATTCTGTGACTTCTGAAGCGGATTTCAGAGAAAAATTAAAATCTTTAGAAGAGAAAATAAACCAGGTAAAAGAAGATTTACAACTAACATAAATAATGAGTTATAAGTTTTGAGTTATGAATTATGAGTGACAGCATTATTGGGAAGAAAAGTTTTGAATTTGCTATAGAAATTGTAAATTTTTATAAAAAATTCAGTCCAGAGAAAAAAGAATTTATCCTTTCGAAGCAGGTTTTACGATCTGGAACTTCTGTCGGAGCAAATGTTAGAGAAGCTTTAAATGCTCAGAGTAGAATGGATTTTATTCATAAACTTTCTATTTCCCAAAAAGAATGTGACGAAACAATTTATTGGCTTGAACTTTTGTTTGCAACAGATTATATTTCAAAAGAAGAATTTGATAATTTAAAAAATCCGGCTGTGGAAATTTTAAAAATGATAAGAAGCATAATTATAACAACGAAAAATAAAAACTCATAACTCATCATTAATAACTTATAACAAATAATACTATAATTCTAAATTTAAAATAAAGTGAAAGTTTCAAAATTAGCGGCGAACCTGATTGGTTCTGAAATTGTAAAAATTGGTAATGAAGTAAATGATTTAAAGGCGAAAGGAGCGGAGATTGCGAATCTTACGATTGGTGATTTAAATTCTAATATTTATCCGATTCCTGCAAAATTGAAGGAGGAAATTCAGAAAGCTTATCAGAATAATCTGACAAATTATCCGCCTGCAAACGGACTTTTATCTTTAAGAAAAGAAGTTTCTAAAGACTTAAAAACAAGATGGAACCTTGATTATTCACCAAACGATATTTTGATTACTGCAGGTTCAAGACCATTGATCTATGCTGTGTATAAAACAATCGTTGACGAAGGAGATAAAGTAGTGTATCCTACACCATCTTGGAATAATAATCACTATGCTTACCTTACTTCAGCAGATGCTGTAGAAGTGAAGACGACTCCTGAAAACAATTTCCTTCCGACTGCAGATGATTTAAGACCTCATTTATCAGGAGCGGTTTTAGTAGCACTTTGTTCTCCATTGAACCCAACAGGAACAATGTTCACAAAAGAGCAGCTTTCTGAGATCTGTGAGCTAATTTTGGAAGAAAACAAAAAAAGGGGTGAAGATGAAAAGCCGTTATACTTAATGTATGACCAAATCTATTCTAACCTTACTTTTGGTGCAGAACATGTAGATCCTGTTTCTCTTTTCCCTGAAATGAGAGAATATACAATTTATATCGATGGTATCTCAAAATGTCTTGCTGCAACAGGTGTTCGTGTAGGATGGGGATTCGGTCCTGCTCATATTTTGGATAAAATGAAAGCTCTTTTAACACACGTTGGAGCTTGGGCACCAAAACCGGAACAAGAAGCTACTGCAAAGTATTTTGAAAATCCGGAAGAAGTAAACGCTTTCGTTGAAGATTTCAAAGGGAAATTAGAAGCAAGCTTAAAGGTTCTTCACGGTGGAATTCAGGATTTAAAAGGAAAAGGTCTAGCGGTTGACAGTATCGAGCCGATGGGAGCACTTTATCTGACAATCAAATTAGATTATATCGGAAAAACTAAACCAGATGGAACAGTTATCGAAAATTCTTCTGATTTGGTATTCTATTTAATCAATGAAGCTGGAGTGGCTTTGGTTCCTTTCTCTGCTTTCGGAGAAGAGAAATCTGAGCCTTGGTTCAGAGCTTCTGTAGGAGGTTTGGCAACGGACGAAATTGCTGTAATGATGCCGAAATTAGAGAATGCTTTGAATGCTTTAAAGTAATCTTTTAATTACAATAATAAATGCTTCGTGAATGAATATTTGCGAAGCATTTTTAAAATATAAATCCACCATTCACAAAAAATGAAATTCCCCAAAAAATACTTTCTTGAAACAAAATTGTTGACATATTCAACAATAGGAATTATTGTTTTGGTGATTCTGAGTGTTTGGCTTTCAGGAACAGGATCACATAGATCCTTATTTCAAAACTCTATTCTGTCAACTTCTATTTTAGCCGTTTCTCTTTTCCTTTTCGTCAGCTTAGGATTGTATTATGGAGTGAAGTTGAAGGATAATATTGGAAGTATTGTAAGCAAAGAAAAATTAAAAAAATATTCGAAAAATACCCCTGAAATTGACAATTTTGGTACAAGTGTTCCTGATTTTAGTGGTGCAGGTGGATGTGGAGAAATTATACTTGCTATCATTCTTTGGATATTCGTTTCAATTGTTCTTGTTTTTCTATTATACTTTCTCGGTGTTTTCTTTTGGGCGGTAATTTTATTATTTGCTGCGATGTTATATTGGATTTTTTTCCGAGCTTTACGTTTGGTATTTAAAAATTCGAGACATTGTAAAGGACAACTATTGAGAAGTCTTACTTTCGGATTTATATATTCATTTCTATACATCTCATGGATTTATGGAATTATCTTTTTGGTAAATTATTTAAACTAAAAAGAAACTTATAATTAATAACTTATAATTCATAACTAACTAAAATGAAGATAATCGCAGTTATTCCTGCACGTTACGAAGCAAGCCGTTTTCCAGCAAAACTCATGCAGATGTTGGGTGAAAAAACCGTTATTACGACAACCTATCAGAATGTGGTGGAAACTGGTCTATTTGATGAAGTTTTTGTAGCAACAGATTCAGAAATTATTTTTGATGAAATTGTACAAAATGGAGGAAAAGCGGTTATGACTGGTCAACATGAAACGGGAAGTGACCGAATTGCAGAAGCTGTACAAAATATTGACTGTGATATTGTGATCAATGTTCAGGGAGATGAACCTTTCCTTAAATTAGAGCCTTTGCAACAATTGATTGAAGTTTTCAACAATGATGATAATCAGGAAATCTCTTTAGCTTCATTAAAAATAAAACTGACTGAAAAAGAGGAAATTGAAAACCCAAATAATGTAAAAGTAATTACCGATAATAACGGTTTTGCGTTGTACTTCAGTCGTTCTGTAATTCCTTTTCATCGAGAAATTTCTTATCATGTAGATTATTTTAAACATATTGGTGTCTATGCTTTCAGAAAACATGCTTTGATTCAATTTTCAAAATTGGAAATGAAACCGCTAGAAATCTCTGAAAAAATAGAGTGCATCCGTTATCTTGAATATGGAATGAAAATCAAGCTGATAGAAACTAATTTTATCGGAGTCGGTATTGATACACCGGAAGATTTGGAGAAAGCAAGAAAGTTAATTTGAAAATTTTTTAATTAGATAATTTGAAAATGTAGTGTTAGAGTTGGATTTTCAAATTGCTTCATTTTCAAAATTTCAAATTAAAAAAGCCTTATATTTGAATTTATAAATAAAATTAATGAAGAAGTTACTTTTAGTTTTCGTCTTGGCATGTTCGAATTTCTCTTTTGCTCAGACTGCAAAAGAAATTATAGATAAAAATATCGAATTGTCAGGAGGATTAACGAATTGGAAGCTATTGAATTCAGTATTACTTCAAGGAAAAGTAATTTTAGGAATTAAAGACGAATATCCGATTAAAATCTATCAGCAGCGTCCTAATCTTACCAAAACGGTTTTAACGATTAATAACAAAGAAACTGCTATTGAAGGCTATGATGGAGTAAAAGGATATGCGATGAATTATGCAACTAATAAACTTCAGGAATATGCAGATTATAAACCTGAAAGTTTTGACAATGATTTCATAGATTGGGAAAATAAAGGGTTTGAGGCAAAATATGTAGGCAAAGAAAAACTTGGAAATATCTATTGCTATAAAGTCGAACTCATTAAAAATGTTAACAAAAACATTTATTATTTTGACAGCAAAACCTATATGTTACTGAGAGAAATTAAAAAAGATGAAACATTAGATTATTCTGATTACAGAAAAGCAGGAAATCTTGCTATGCCTTTCAGAATAGAATCTTCAAGTGCTAAAAAAGATGGAGATTACGTGATGTTATTGAACAAAATAGAGATTAATAAAGTATTTCCGGCCAATATTTTCAAATTTTAAATAAATTAATAAAAAATGAAAAAGCTCTTTATATTGCTACTTTCTTTTGTAGCATTTTTGAATAGTTGCGCTCAGAAAAAAAGCGAAGTGTCTAAAGCAAAAACCAAAGAACTTATGGGAAAATCAATATACGATTTTAAAGTTGATGCCTTGGAAGAAGGTAAACAAATCAATTTTGCAGATTTTAAAGGGAAAAAAATCCTTATTGTAAATACAGCTTCAGAATGTGGATTTACTCCACAATACGCTGATCTGGAAAAGGTTTATGAAGAATATAAAGATAAAGTAGTGGTTGTTGGTTTTCCTGCAAATAATTTTGGAGGACAGGAACCGGGAACAAATCATGAAATAGGAGCTTTCTGTCAAAAAAACTATGGAGTAACTTTCCCAATGGCAGCAAAAGTTTCTGTAAAAGGTGACGATACAGCTCCAATCTTTAAATATTTAACAGAAAAAGAATTAAACGGAGTAAAAAATTCAACAATCGCTTGGAATTTCACAAAATTCTTGATCGACGAAAACGGAAAATTAATTGATTCATTTGTAAGCTCTACAAAACCTACGGATGAAGCGATTACGAAATATTTAAAATAAGAAAGAGCAGTTATAAATAATTATTTTCAACCCCACTTAACTTTATAAACATAGAGTTAAGTGGGGTTGAAATTTTTCTATGAATAAGAGGTTGTAAATTTATTCAAGATTACTCATTACTTTTCTCGGCAAAACAAGAAATATTTCCCAGTTTAATACTAGAGTAGCCATTGCTTTTTATTTTTGAAGATTTGATCATAGCCTTAGCTAAAATATTGGTGGGTAAAGGCTTTTGACTTTCTAATAATCCTAATTTATTGGCGAATTTTATAATTCTGCTTCCCAAAACTTCTCCGGCTCTGTCCGAATCTTTTCTTTCCAACATTCCGGGTTTGAAGATGGTAATTTTAGTAAAATGGAGTTGCTTTACGGCTTCTTCCAGTTCTCCTTTCATTTTAGAATAGAAAATCTTTGATTTCGGATTGGCTCCATACGCTGAGACTAAAATATAATCTTCTACATTATTTTCTTTGGCAGCTTTCGCAAACTCATATTGATAATCATAATCTACTTTTCTTTGAGCCTCTTTACTTCCCGCAGCTTTTAAAGTTGTTCCGAGACAGGAAAAAGCAACATCTCCTTTTACATTATTTTTCCATTCCTCAGGTTTTTCAAAATTAACAATATGCACATTGAGCTTACTGTTTTGAATATCAATTGGTTTTCTTACAAAAACATCTACTTCTTCAAAATCTTTATCATTGAGTAATTGATTAACCAAATCTTTTCCTGTAGCACCTGTAGCGCCGATGACCAAAGCTTTCATAAAATAATGTTTTTTGTAGTGATGATGTTTCTTTCTTAAATTTACTAAATTTGAAGGAAAGTATTATAAAAATTATACAACTAAACACAAAATATGGATGCGAATGAAATTTTAGACTATTGCCTGGCCAAAAAAGGAGTTACAGAAAGTTTTCCTTTTGATAATGAAACCCTTGTAATGAAAGTAGGAACAAAAATGTTTTTACTCATGGCTCTGGAAAAACAACCCTTAGGAATTAATGTAAAAACCGATCCGGAATGGAGTGCTGAACTCCGTGAACAATATCCACAAATTGCAGGAGCATTTCACATGAATAAAACGCATTGGAATTCCGTAATGGTAGATGGTCTGAAAAGAGATTTGATTTTAAAAATGATCGACCAGTCGTATGAATTGGTATTTAATTCTTTAACCAAGAAAATTCAAAACACAATAAATAACCTTTAAGAAAACAAAATTATAAACATGAGGAAAGTATTAATCTCCGCCGTGTATTTTATGTCAATCGGTGCATTTGCACAGTCGAAAGAACAGGTAAAAACATGGAATTTGTTATTGACGAATAAAAGACAGGAAGCGAGAAATTTTTATGATAAAAACTTAATACAAAATAAAACAAAAGACTTAGAAAGTCTTTTCTTAGATGCTTTAATTGATTCAGAACTGGGTGAAATGGTTTTTGATGAATCATTTGTGAGGAATTTTATTGCTCTAAAGCCTGAATCGATTTATTTATATCCGATGCTTCACCAAAAATTTGTTTTGGGAGAGGATGGGACTTCTTTTGATGATTATTCCTATTCAAGGATTGATCTTTTGGCACAATCTTCGGAATTTGGAAATGAGCCAACGGTGTTGGAATATAAATCATTGTTGGACAGATTAAGAAATAACTATAAATCAGCAGAGGAAAATTTAGCAAAGATCCAGAGAATTGACAAGTGGCAATATGCCGGAGTCTTTGAAAGTCTTAATGGAAGTGGGCTTTACAATGAGTATGATCCTGAAACTTATGCTAAGAGTGACAAGCTTTTCAATGCAAATAGTTTTGGAAATATCGGTTGGTACAATAGGAAATCTCCTGCAAATGACGGATTCAATTTTTTCTTAAATGAAACTGAATATGGAAGAGGAATTGTGTATGCTCAATCATTCATTGAAAACCCTACTGAAAGAAAACTTTTATTTGAAGTTGATACCAATGCAGAATTTAGAATGTTCTTGAATGATTCTGAAATCTTATCAAGTACCAATGAAGGGCAGACAAATTTAGGCTCTCATCTTGTAGAAGTGAACCTGCCTAAAGGGATGAACCGACTTCTTTTAAAATTCGATGTAAAGAATACGAAAAATGGATTCATGGTGGTTCCTATGGATACTAATTATCAAAAAGTTTCTGATCTGAAGTATTTCGAGACGCATCAAAGTTATCAAAAAACAAGTCTTGCCCAATTGCAACCCAAGGAATTGTCTTTGCGATTTGAAAGTTTTTTACAAGAAAAAATCAAACAAAATCCGGATAGTTTTTTCTATAAATATCTTTTAGCTTCAGGATATTTAAACAATTTTCAAAATGATCAGGCAAAGGAAATCATTGATGGATTTGTAAAAAAATATCCAAAATCATCTTTAGTTCAGGGGCTTTTAACCAAATATTATGATAATACTGAGGATAAAGAAAAAATTGTTGAGATTTTTAAAAATCTAGAACTGGACGATTCAGATTATTATCTTATTTCGATCATTAAAATGACGGATAGTGATAAGTTTGGAAATATGCCAATTAAAGAGCTTGAAAAGTATAGGGATATTCTGAATAAGACTAAAGGAAAACCCATGGGAGAGTTCTTTGATGTGGTCATTGCAATGAGAAATAGGGAAATGGACAAAGTTCAGGGGCATTTGGTGAATCTTAAAAAGAATTTTGCAAATAATGAAAAGTTATTTACAATTTTCACAGCTTTGGAAGATATGGAAAAGAAGGACCAAAGTGGTACCATCAAGAAACTGGAAGATTTTTATGCTAAAAAAAATAGCCCAGATGTGATGGATACCCTTTATTCTTATTATGAAAATGCCAATAGAATAGAGGATCAGAAAAAACTACTCAAAAAGTTTATCGAATTATATCCTATTATTAACTCCTTTAGAAGCCAATATATTAATCTTATAGATGAAGACATACAAAATCCGGAGCTAATTCAGGAGATTGAAAATGCATTAGGGAATTTTCCGTATTCATATACTATGCTTGCAACAAAGGCAGAAGTTTTAGCTAAACAAAATAAAAAGGCAGAAGCCGTAAAATTTGCAAAATTATCTCTTTCTCATAATGCAGAAAACGAAACAATGCACAAGTTGGTGCGAGATCTTGATAATACAGAAGATGAAATAAGTACTGTCGCGGTAAAAGATTTATATAAAATAGCTTCCGATAGAAAAAGTAAATCTCCAAAAGGTAAAAAAGGTGTAACAACCCTTTTGGATGAATATATTGTGAATGTCTATCCGGAAGGAGGTTTCAAAAAAAGAAGTACCTATCTTTATGAAATAACTTCCGAAAAGGGCATTGAAGAAATGAAAGAATATTACGTTAATTATTATGATGACGTGATAAAATCTGAAATCATGAAGCCTAACGGAAGTATTATTCCCGGGGAAAAATCTCAAGATCAAATTGTATTTACGAATCTTGCGGTGGGAGATGTGGTTGTTATTCAAAAAGAAAGTCTGGAGAGAAGTGGGGGAAGATTTTATAAGGATTTTAATCTAAGTTCTTATTTTAACTCAGAATATCCTGTTGTTGAATCTATTTTTACTGTTATTACACCAGAATCAATGAATTATCAGGTAAAAAGTAATAACAAAGAAGTTGCTTCAACGAAGAAAAAAGTTGGTAATAAATTATTCCAGACATGGAAATTGACTGATCTTCCGGAAGTAGATCTTGATGAATATTTTGGACCGAGCTATTATGATGCAACCATTTCTGTAACAGCGAATTCTATTAAAACATGGCAGGAGATTTCAAATTGGTATGCGGACTTAACCAGAAAAAGTCTGGTTTCAGATAAAGTAGTTGATAAAGCATTCAAAGAAATCTTCCCAACAGGAACTTCAGGAATGAATGATACTGAAAAAGCGGAAAAAATTTATAATTATATTGAGAAAAATGTAACGTATAGCTCGGTAGATTTCCGTCAAAGTGGATATATTCCACAGAAGCCGTCTAAGACATTGGTAACAAAATTAGGAGATTGCAAAGACCTTTCTACACTTTTTGTGATCCTTGGAAATCAGGCAGGATTAAAATCGAATTTGGTTTTGGTTCAGACTAATGATAATTCTGTTCAACGATTAATTTTACCTAATTTAAGTTTCAATCATTGTATTGTAAAAGTAAATCTTGATGGGAAAGATACCTTTTTGGAAATGACAGATAAATATTTACCATTTAATTCTGTTGTTAAAGGAAATTATAAAGCAAAAGGATTAGTAATCAATACTGATAAAGCAGCTGCAGGAAATACGGATTTGATTGATATTCCGATTGATAACAATACGAAAATGACTTTCAAAACAATAAGCGAAGTTAACATTAATGGAGATCTTCAGAATTTTTCAACGAAACAATTTGTAATGGGGCAATCGAAAAGTTATTATAATGACTTCTTTCAGGACTCTCAGACGGATGATTATCGTAAAAAAAATATGGAGGAAGAATATGGCGAGATTTTGGATAAAGTCATTAATGTAAAATCTGTAAAATTAATTGATGGGAAAGATCTTACTTCAAAACCTTTAGCATTTGAAGTTGAATATAATATTAATGATAAGCCACAGTCTGTAGGAAGTCTGAAAATCATGAAAATTCCTTTTGTGACAAAGCCTTTTACGAAAGAAGTGGTAGCGACAGAGAACAGAACTACAGATATTCAGTACACGAAATATGAAAAACAAAACGACTATTTTGAAGAAGTATATCTGAATATTCCGGAAGGAATGAAGTTTATTGAAATTCCAGAGAATAAAGTATTGGCTTATAATGATTTTAAGTATTCGATCAATTACAATTTGGAAAAGAATAACAGATTAAAGATTACCAGAAAAGCAGATACTCCATGGAATAATATTAAAAAAGAACAATATCCTGAGTTTAAAAAATTTGTGGAAGATGTTATTAATACAGAAAACCAGATTCTGGGATATAAATAAAACCAAAAAGAAAAATGCTTACGAATCCGTAAGCATTTTTTTATTTTAAAATTGAAACTCTTCCGTCAATCTTTTGTCTTCATCCAGTCTTTCAATCAATTTCTCCAGTCCTTCGAATTTGATTTCGTCGTGAAGAAAATCTCTGAATTTTACAGTAATTTTTTCATCATAAATATCGCCGTCAAAATCAAGGATATAAACTTCAACCGTTAGTTTTTCTCCATTGACTGTCGGATTGGTTCCAACACTCAACATTCCTTTGTATTGTTGACCTTTTACGAAAACTTCAACAATATAAGCACCTTTTTTTGGTAAAAGTTTAATAGATTCCGTTTCGATGTTGGCAGTCGGATAACCAATGGTTCTTCCAATCTTTTTTCCGTGAACAACTGTTCCTGAAACAGAGTAGGAGTAACCCAGCATTTCATTGGCTTCTTTGATGTTTCCTGCTAAAAGTGCATTTCTGACTTTCGTAGAACTGATATTGTTTTCGTGAATATTGATGGCTTCCATTTGCTCTACTTCAAAGTCAAGTTCTTTTGACAGTTTTTGGAGCAATTCAAAGTTTCCGCTTTTATTTTTTCCAAAAGAATGATCGTAACCGATAATGAGATATTTTACATTTAACTTATCAATTAAAATCTGACGGACAAATTCTTCTCCCGTTAGATTTCTAAATTCGTCATCGAATTCTTTTAAAAATAAATTTTCAATAGAATATTTTTCCATCAAAAATTTCTTTTCTTCCAATGTATTCAGAAGTTTTAAATCTTCATTAGGATTAAAAACAAATCTCGGATGTGGCCAAAAAGTAAGAATGGCGGTCTCAAGATTGTTCTCAGAACCGATTTTTATTAATTCATCAATAATACTTTTATGTCCAAGATGTACCCCGTCAAACATCCCTAAAGATAATGCCAAAGGTTTTTGAGAAGTATAATCTGTGAAATTTTTGAAAGCTTTCAAAACGGGAAAAATTTGACTGCAAATATAAAGCCTTTAAAATTATCTATTATAATATCGTAAGAGTTATTTTCAAGTTATGATTTTTATGATATCTATTAAGTAAATTTGGTTTATAATTATGCTGTAAATTTTCTCATCTCCTAAAATCTTTGTAATTTGTAGTATTCATAAAAGGTTTGCAAAAAATTAAATATTAAAATCCAAATTTTAAATTCTCTCAAAAGCATGATAAAAATCTCTTTTTTACCAATTGTGAGTTTATGAAGAATCATTATATTTGCACCAAGAAAAAATTTAGCAATGGCAAACCAAATTAAAGGTAAAATTTCTCAAATTATTGGTCCGGTAATCGACGTTGTCTTCAGTGATGTGGAAGCAGTTCCAGCGATCTACGACGCGTTAGAAATTACAAAAGAAAACGGTGAAAAAGTAGTTTTAGAGGTAGAACAACATATTGGCGAAGATACAGTAAGATGTATCGCAATGGACGCTACTGACGGTCTTAAAAGAGGGCAAGACGTAATCGGATTCGGAAATCCTATTATGATGCCAATCGGAGAGGCTGTAAACGGAAGACTATTCAACGTTGTTGGTGATGCTATCGACGGACTTCAAAATATTTCTAATGAAGGTGGTCTACCAATTCACAGACCAGCTCCAAAATTTGATCAACTTTCAACTTCTGCAGAAGTTTTATTCACAGGTATTAAAGTAATCGACTTAGTTGAGCCTTACGCAAAAGGAGGTAAAATTGGTTTGTTCGGTGGTGCAGGTGTAGGTAAAACGGTATTGATTCAGGAGTTGATTAACAATATTGCAAAAGGACACGGAGGTCTTTCAGTTTTTGCCGGAGTAGGTGAAAGAACGAGAGAAGGAAATGACCTTTTGAGAGAGATGTTAGAATCAGGTATTATTAAATACGGTGATGATTTCATGCACTCTATGGAAAACGGAGGTTGGGATCTTTCTAAAGTAGATTTAGAAGCTATGAAAGATTCAAAAGCTGCATTCGTTTTCGGACAGATGAACGAGCCACCTGGTGCAAGAGCAAGAGTAGCACTTTCTGGTCTTACATTAGCTGAGTATTACAGAGACGGTGGAGAAAGCGGACAAGGTAGAGATGTACTTTTCTTCGTAGACAACATTTTCCGTTTTACACAGGCTGGTTCTGAGGTATCTGCACTTCTTGGTCGTATGCCATCTGCGGTAGGTTACCAACCGACGCTAGCTTCTGAAATGGGTGCGATGCAGGAAAGAATTACTTCAACTAAAAATGGTTCAATTACTTCAGTACAGGCGGTTTACGTACCTGCGGATGACTTAACTGACCCGGCTCCTGCAACTACGTTTGCTCACTTGGATGCAACTACGGTACTTGACAGAAAGATTGCTTCATTAGGTATTTACCCAGCGGTAGATCCATTGGCTTCTACTTCAAGAATCTTGGCTCCGGAAGTTATCGGTCACGATCACTATAACTGTGCTCAAAGAGTAAAAGAAATTCTTCAAAGATACAAAGCGCTTCAAGATATCATCGCGATCCTTGGTATGGAAGAACTTTCTGAAGAAGACAAAGCAGTTGTTTACCGTGCAAGAAAAGTTCAGAGATTCTTATCTCAGCCTTTCCACGTAGCTGAACAGTTTACAGGTATTCCAGGATCATTGGTAGATATCAAAGATACTATCAAAGGATTCAACATGATTATGGATGGTGAATTAGATCACTTACCAGAAGCTGCTTTCAACTTGAAAGGAACTATCGAGGAAGCAATCGAAGCTGGACAAAAAATGTTGGCAGACAACGCTTAATAAATTAGACACAAGATTTTTAGACCTGAGATAAGAGACATTATTTGTCAAAAATCTTTTAATCTTCAATCTTTTAATCTTTTAATCTAAATTAAAATGAATATAAAAATTTTAACACCAGAATACGTAGTTTTTGAAGGAGAAGTAAACTCTGTATTGTTGCCTGGAAAAAATGGTGAGTTTCACATCATGAAAAACCACGCAGGAATTGTTTCTTCTTTAATTGGTGGTAAAGTAAAATTGTATGCGAACTCTATCGATGAAGCATATGCTAAAAACTTTACTAAAGAAAACGACAAAGATTCAGTTTTTTCTTACCCAATCAAAAGCGGTGTTGTAGAATTTAATCATGATAAAGGAATCATCCTTTGTGAATAATTAAATGAAAAGCTAAATATATTTTCAAGAAAGTGTAACTTTGGTTACACTTTTTTTATTTCATGTAAAAATCTGATTTTATGAAGAAAAGTTTAATCATTTTATTTACAATTCTGGGATTATGCTTTAATGCTCAGGAAATTAAAACAAAAAGAGGAATCGTAAGTCTTGATGGAGTTCATGTCGCTAAAATTTCAAATAAATCCAATCAATATACTTTTTTGGACCTTAAAGAGACCCCTATTTATACTATAGAATTTGTAGATAAAAGTGTAGTGGATTCTGTAAGAGATAGTTATATAAAAGTAAATCGGGTTTATAACCGAGATAAAACGATTGAGCTTGATTATATTTCTCCGTCTGCATTTTCCGGTGAAGAAAGATCGGCAGTTTATACTTCCATTAAAGGATTGAAACTTATTGATAATAAGGGAATTAATGTTAAAAACCTTGATGAACTTTTCAATAATACTCCCAAAAGAAAGCTTGATACCAAAACTAAAGATGCTTATACGACAAGAAGCAAAATTGATCGGTTAAATATTACGGTAAATAGTGTTGGTGAAATTTTAAGTAATGGAAAACCAGTAGGTTACTTTACTAATTTGCCTGTTAGTTTCGGTTCAGAAGATACAATATCTGAAAAAACTTTTGTCGATATTGAAATATATGACGCCAATAGTAAGTATATCGGAAGATATATTACGACTACCAAACAAATCAAAACAGCCGGAGGAAAATTTTTTACTCTTTATAAAGAAATGTCTGGCCGAGCTTCGATTTTAAAATTTCCAACTTATAAAGCAATTGCTGAACGAATGGCAATCTTAGATCCGAATTTTATTAAAGTTCAAGATAAAGTAATTGTAGGGGAAGTTAAAAAAGATGGTGTTGAAAAATAAAATCATCAATAGAAACGGACTTTAGTCCGTTTACAGAAAGAAATAAATTCAAGTGGCTTTAAGCCAAAACTTATAAAATAAAAACCTCTTGAAAAATTATTTTTCAGGAGGTTTTTTATTTTAATTAAATTTTCACAAATTTTGTCATTCCGTAGGAATCTAAATTATAATTTTAAATAAACCGTGTTGAGATTCCTACGGAATGACAAAATTGACAATTATTTTTTCCATATAGAATTTAAATAAGAGAAAACCTACAAATTCAAAATCACTCCATTTTCTTTCAATTGCTGTATTGGTTTTGAAAACCAGAATAATTCAAAATCTTCAAGATTTTCTTCAAAATTTACCTTAAGTTGTTGAAGTGTAATACCTTTTGATATTTCTATCGGGTTTTCTCCAATAGTTTTTACCAACCATTCTGCTTGTTCCTGTTCCAAATCAACAGCGACAATATTTGTTTTTAAATGGAATGTAAGTCTTGTGTACGGGTAAATATATTTCTTTTTAGTTTTTATACGATTCTCAGCGATTACGTTTTTTGTTAAAAAAACAACTTTTGAGTTTCCTCTAAATTTGAATTCATTATTTTCTAATAAGCAATCGTGAATGTGATCCGGATGAACTGTTGTTTTTGGAATTTTAAAATCAAACCATTCCTGAAGAGGAAGTTCGAAATTAATTCCGTGCATATAATTGAACAAAGATTTTTTCAGACCGAAACTAAACTTCCCATGATCGATTCCAGTTTTGTCTGTGAAATCAATATCGTTGTTGGCAAACAAAATTTCCTGTTTGATTGGTGTCACTCCAAATTCTTCAGGATTTAATCCGACCGGTGAATGAGCGGTCATGGCAAACTGATGCCAAAATCCACTTTGTAAAATTCCCATTTCAAATAACTGGCGAACCATTTCCAAAGAGTCAACAGTTTCCTGAATGGTCTGAGTCGGGTAGCCATACATCAGATAAGCATGAATCATAATTCCAGCTTCGGTAAAATTTCTTGTGACCTGAGCAACTTGTTCTACAGATATTCCTTTATCAATTAATTTCAATAATCTGTCACTCGCCACTTCAAGTCCTCCAGAAACAGCAACACACCCTGAAAGTTTTAATAAAAAACATAGGTCGCGGGTGAAACTTTTTTCGAAACGAATATTGGTCCACCATGTTACCACCAGATTTCTTCGTAAAATTTCTAAAGCAACTTCTCTCATCAAAGCGGGGGGAGCTGCTTCATCTACAAAATGGAATCCGGTTTCACCAGTCGTTTGGATCAGCTCTTCCATTCTGTCAACCAAAATTTTTGCAGAAATAGGTTCGTAAATTTTTATGTAATCTAAAGAAATATCACAGAAAGTACATTTTCCCCAATAGCAGCCATGAGCCATGGTCAGTTTATTCCATCTTCCGTCGCTCCATAAACTGTGCATCGGATTAGCGATTTCTATAACGGAAATATATTTATCTAATTGTAAATCAGTATAATCAGGAGTTCCGATTTCTGATTGTTTATAATCGTGTTTTTTTGAATTATTTTTATAAGTAACTTCTTGATTTTCAATTAAAAAAGTTCTTTTGTATTGAGATTCTTCACTTTGCTCAGGATGAGAAATATTTTCGTAAAGTAACTCAAGAGGAACTTCACCATCATCTAAAGTGATAAAATCAAAAAATTCAAAAACCCTTTTATCCTTTACTTCTCGCAATTCGGTATTGGGAAAACCTCCACCCATTGCAACTTTTGTATTCGGATAATTTTCTTTGATAAACTTGGCGCATCGAAAAGCTGAATACAAATTTCCTGGGAAAGGAATAGAAAAACAAACTAATTTAGGTTGAGTTAATTCTAATTTTTCCTGAAGAATTTTTAGAGTAAAATTATCAATAAAAGTATGATTATCTGATAGTTTTGAATATAATTCATCAAAAGAATTTGCACTTTTTCCCAATCTTTCGGCATATCTGCTAAAACCAAAATCTGAATCCACATTCTCAACAATATAATCGGATAAATCTTCTAAATATAAAGTAGCCAAATATTTGGCTTTATCTTGAAGTCCCATATTTCCAAAAGCAAATTCCATATCATCAAGCTGATTAAATCGGGAAGCTTCAGGAAGAAAGTTCATAGAACAAATCTGTCTTGCCAATGTTGGAGTCTTACCTTGTAGAAAAGAAATGACCTGATCGATGGTTTTTGAGTATTCATTTCTTAAGGCAAAAATTCTTTGTGAATTTTCTGAAACAGTCTCAATATCAATTTCTTTATCAAAAATTTTCTGAATTCCGTCTTTTGAAAATAAATTTAAAATCACTTCAATCCCCAAATCAATCTGATAGCTTGAAATATTTTTGGTGTTTAAAAAACCTTTAATATAAGCCGTCGCAGGATAAGGAGTATTAAGCTGGGTAAAAGGCGGAGTGATGAGAAGCAGATCTTTCAAGAGAAAATTTTTACAAATTTATTTTAAATAATTGAATTTTTATGATTGGTGTAATTTGAATAATATTCTTTTATTTTTCAATTTCAATTGATTTTTTATTGTCCGAAATGACATTCAAAATAACCCCAATTAAAATTAAAGTGATTCCTAAGAATAGATTGAAAGTAAACTTTTCATGAAACATTGAAACACTAATCAGTACAGCAACTACCGGTTCTAAAGCTCCTAAAATTGCTGCCGGAGTGGAGCCAATATCTTTAATTGCATAGACCAGACACAAACTTGAAATAACTGTGGTAAGGAAAGCAAAAATTAAAAAATTGAAGAATGTATTTACTGACGGAATGATAAATGATTCGTTTCCAAGAATTGCTTTCACCATAAAAAATCCGGAAGTCAACAACATGGAATAAAATGAAAGTTTAAATCCTGAAGCCTGTATGTTGGATTTATTTACGATGACAATATATAATGCATAGAATATGGAACTTAGCATCACAATTCCTAAACCAGCATAATTGATTTCCATACTATTCCCTTTTAAACAAAGTACAATAACTCCCGCAAAAGCTAATAGTAATGACCCTATGGAAAGCTTTGTCAATTTCTCTTTATAAAAGAAAAACATGATCAATGCTACAATAACCGGATAGATAAACAAAACGGTTGATGCAATTCCTGGGGTAAGATAATCATATCCTAAAAACAAAAATTCTGAGGAAAGTGCATAGCAAATTCCAAGAGCTGTAAATATGAATAACTCTTTTTTGCTGATCAGAAAGCTTTCTTTGGAATACAATAAATAGCCTCCAATCATTAAAGCTGAAAACAGAAATCTATAGAATAAAGTAACGTCTAAAGGAAAGTGAGCATGCTTGATGGGTAAAATAAAAATAGGAAGCAATCCGTAAGAAATTGCAGATATAATCCCCAAAACATAACCTCTCAGCTTCATTAATTATTTATTGTATAAATTCAGTTTTATAGAATATTATTTATAAAAAACCACTGAGAAAATTTCAGTGGTTTTTTTAATTTTTATTATTAAATCGGTTTGAAACTTAAACCTTGTTCTTCTAATAATTTTTGCTCTTGCTCTTTATAGTAACCACTTGTTAACTTATCATGAATTGCTTCAAACGCTGCAAGAGTTTCATTGATTTCCGCATCGGTATGAGATGCTGTAGGAATTAATCTTAGTAGAATCATTCCTTTAGGTATTACAGGGTAAACGACTACAGATGTGAAGATTCCGTATTTCTCTCTCAAGTCTTTTACCAATAGAGTTGCTTCTACTGGAGTTCCTTGCATCATTACCGGAGTTACACACGTATTGGTATCTCCAATGTTGAATCCTCTTTCTTTAAGTCCGTTTTGTAATTTATTTACATTCTCCCAAAGTTTTGCTTTGATCTCTGGTCTTGTTCTTAAAAGCTCTAATCTTTTTAATCCTCCGATTACCATAGGCATCGTTAAAGATTTTGCAAAAATTTGAGATCTTAAATTAAACTTCAGGTATCTGATGATTTCTTTGTCTCCAGCAAGGAAAGCTCCGAAACCAGCCATAGATTTAGCAAAAGTTGAGAAATAAACATCAATCTGATCTTGGCAACCTTGTTCTTCACCAGCTCCAGCTCCTGTTTTACCCAATGTTCCGAAACCATGAGCATCATCTACTAAAAGTCTGAATTGGTATTTTGATTTTAGTTCACAGATTTCTTTAAGTTTACCTTGTTGTCCTCTCATTCCGAAAACCCCTTCAGTAATAACAAGAATTCCACCTCCGGTTTCCTGAGCTACTTTTGTTGCTCTTTGAAGGTTCTTTTCTAAGCTTTCAATATTGTTGTGCTTGTAAGTAAATCTTTTACCTGCGTGAAGTCTTACTCCATCTACGATACAAGCATGAGAATCAACGTCATAAACAATTACGTCATTTCTTCCTACCAAAGCATCAATGGCAGAAACCATTCCTTGGTAACCGAAATTTAAAAGATAAGCAGATTCTTTCTGAACGAAATCAGCCAATTCTCTTTCTAACTGTAAGTGTTGCTCAGTTTCTCCAGACATTGCTCTTGCTCCCATAGGATAGAACATTCCGAATTCTGCGGCAGCTTTTGCATCAGCTTCTAAAACTTCCGGGTGATTACACATTCCTAGGTAGTCATTTGCACTCCAGAAAATTACTTCTCTTCCCTGGAACTGCATTCTAGGACCGATAGGACCTTCTAATCTAGGAAAAATGAAATAACCTTCTCCGTAGTCTGCAAATTGTCCAAGAGGTCCTGGATTTTCTTTTATTCTTTCAAAAATATCCAACATTTTATTAGTAATTTAAGTAAAAAAGCCTTTTGTGATTTTACAAAAAAGGCTTGATTTGTATAATGAATTTATTTCTTCTTATTTAATGAATTCTGTCTTGAAAACTTCATCATAATTATGAACACAGTTGTTGACAAATCCCTGTTCAGCCATCCATTTGTCACTGTACACTTTGGTAATGTATCTCGACCCATGATCCGGATAGATTAAAACAACGATATCGTTTTCAGCAAATTCATGAGATTGTGCATATTGCATCAATGCCTGAGTAACCGCTCCGGTTGTATATCCACCCATAATCGCTTCTTTTAAAGCAATCTCTCGGGTTCTGTAAGCAGACATTTCGTCATTCACTCTCACAAACTCATCAATTTTATCAAAAAGCAGGGCAGAAGGAATTAAATTTTTTCCCATTCCCTCAATCTGATAAGGATGGACATCTTCTTTATGAATCTCACCTGTCTCGTGATAGCTTTTAAGAATAGAACCATCGGCATCTACACCGATCACCTTGATATCAGGATTTTTTTCTTTTAAAAATTTAGCTGATCCGGATAAGGTTCCACCTGTTCCAGTGCAGGCAAAAAGGTGCGTGATCTTACCTTCTGTCTGT
>NZ_JWTA01000017.1 GCF_000813825.1 Chryseobacterium taiwanense | reverse complement strand
TCTATCTTTGCCCCACTGAAAACGAGAGAATATCAGTAAGCGCAGAAGAGCCTTTAGATAGGCATAAAGATTAATAAATCACTTTAGAGATACGAAGAAAAACAATTAAAACTTTTTGAAAATAAAAGTTGCGAGAGTTAAAAAGTTTTGTATCTTTGCAGTCCGGTAAAACGGGAAGCGCAGGAGTGAGAGATTGAATGATAAATAAAGAAATTAAGGTTATCAAAAAACTTTAAAATTTTCTTGAAAAACATTTGGTCAATAAGAAATAAATTTTTACTTTTGCACTCGCAAATACGGAGCGAAACTGACAGAAAAGTAGCGACGTTAAAAAAGCGAAAGAACGAAGTTCATTGAAATACAATATAACAACCAAGTAAGGAAAAACTAAAGCGTAAAATAACTTTGAGTGAGTCAGACAAACATACAATGGAGAGTTTGATCCTGGCTCAGGATGAACGCTAGCGGGAGGCCTAACACATGCAAGCCGAGCGGTATTTGTTCTTCGGAACAGAGAGAGCGGCGTACGGGTGCGGAACACGTGTGCAACCTGCCTTTATCTGGGAGATAGCCTTTCGAAAGGAAGATTAATATCCCATAATATATTGATTGGCATCAATTAATATTGAAAGCTCCGGCGGATAAAGATGGGCACGCGCAAGATTAGATAGTTGGTAGGGTAACGGCCTACCAAGTCAGTGATCTTTAGGGGGCCTGAGAGGGTGATCCCCCACACTGGTACTGAGACACGGACCAGACTCCTACGGGAGGCAGCAGTGAGGAATATTGGACAATGGGTGCAAGCCTGATCCAGCCATCCCGCGTGAAGGACGACGGCCCTATGGGTTGTAAACTTCTTTTGTATAGGGATAAACCTTTCCACGTGTGGAAAGCTGAAGGTACTATACGAATAAGCACCGGCTAACTCCGTGCCAGCAGCCGCGGTAATACGGAGGGTGCAAGCGTTATCCGGATTTATTGGGTTTAAAGGGTCCGTAGGCGGATCTGTAAGTCAGTGGTGAAATCTCACAGCTTAACTGTGAAACTGCCATTGATACTGCAGGTCTTGAGTAAGGTAGAAGTGGCTGGAATAAGTAGTGTAGCGGTGAAATGCATAGATATTACTTAGAACACCAATTGCGAAGGCAGGTCACTATGTCTTAACTGACGCTGATGGACGAAAGCGTGGGGAGCGAACAGGATTAGATACCCTGGTAGTCCACGCCGTAAACGATGCTAACTCGTTTTTGGGTCTTCGGATTCAGAGACTAAGCGAAAGTGATAAGTTAGCCACCTGGGGAGTACGTTCGCAAGAATGAAACTCAAAGGAATTGACGGGGGCCCGCACAAGCGGTGGATTATGTGGTTTAATTCGATGATACGCGAGGAACCTTACCAAGGCTTAAATGGGAATTGATCGGTTTAGAAATAGACCTTCCTTCGGGCAATTTTCAAGGTGCTGCATGGTTGTCGTCAGCTCGTGCCGTGAGGTGTTAGGTTAAGTCCTGCAACGAGCGCAACCCCTGTCACTAGTTGCCATCATTCAGTTGGGGACTCTAGTGAGACTGCCTACGCAAGTAGAGAGGAAGGTGGGGATGACGTCAAATCATCACGGCCCTTACGCCTTGGGCCACACACGTAATACAATGGCCGGTACAGAGGGCAGCTACACAGCGATGTGATGCAAATCTCGAAAGCCGGTCTCAGTTCGGATTGGAGTCTGCAACTCGACTCTATGAAGCTGGAATCGCTAGTAATCGCGCATCAGCCATGGCGCGGTGAATACGTTCCCGGGCCTTGTACACACCGCCCGTCAAGCCATGGAAGTCTGGGGTACCTGAAGTCGGTGACCGTAAAAGGAGCTGCCTAGGGTAAAACAGGTAACTAGGGCTAAGTCGTAACAAGGTAGCCGTACCGGAAGGTGCGGCTGGAACATCTCATTTTAGAGCGTCTTCGGACGATAAAAAAACAAGGACACTATGTGTCCAGAACTTACTTAAAGTTCAAGCTTTAGTTTTTTATTTGGTTGATATATATAAAAAATACAAAACCCACTAGAAATTAGTACAGGGATAGAGAGATTTTAGATTACAAATTCTAGATTTTAGATTTAAAAATCATTTAAAATTTTCAATTTAAAATTTAAAATTATAATGAAGTCTCGTAGCTCAGCTGGTTAGAGCGCTACACTGATAATGTAGAGGTCGGCAGTTCGAGCCTGCCCGAGACTACTAATTAAAGCGGCTAGCAATAAATGCTAAAAGCACTAGAGGGGGAATTAGCTCAGCTGGCTAGAGCGCCTGCCTTGCACGCAGGAGGTCAAGGGTTCGACTCCCTTATTCTCCACAGTTTTGGAAGACTGATTTAAAAGTTACGAATGGAGCCAAAAACAACATTTGTTCATCAGTCGGAAAAGAAGAAAATAAGATCATTGACATTAACGGTAAAGACATCACAAAGAGAAAACCGAGCACTTATAAGTGCTTGAGTAACCTAAAAATAGGAAAGAAATCGTTAAGGGCGTATGGCGGATGCCTAGGCTTTCAGAGGCGAAGAAGGACGTGGTAAGCTGCGAAAAGCTCGGGGGATTGGCACACACGAATTGATCCCGAGATGTCCGAATGGGGCAACCCGTCTGGTTGAAGACCAGTCATCCCTTAGGGGAAGCAAACCCGGAGAACTGAAACATCTAAGTACCCGGAGGAAAAGAAATCGAAGAGATTCCGTAAGTAGTGGCGAGCGAAAGCGGATTAGCCCAAAAGTCTTTATATGTTTAAAAGAATGTTCTGGAAAGAACAGCCATAGAGGGTGATAGCCCCGTATTTGAAAGGCATACATAGATGATAAATGAGTAGGGCGGGACACGTGAAATCCTGTCTGAATATGGGGGGACCATCCTCCAAGGCTAAATACTCCTGAAAGACCGATAGTGAACAAGTACTGTGAAGGAAAGGTGAAAAGCACTTCGAATAGAAGGGTGAAATAGAACCTGAAACCGTACGCCTACAAGCGGTCGGAGCCCACAAGTTGGGTGACGGCGTGCCTTTTGCATAATGAGCCTACGAGTTAATTTTACTAGCGAGGTTAAGGTATTAAGTACCGGAGCCGGAGCGAAAGCGAGTCTGAATAGGGCGCTTAGTTAGTAGGATTAGACGCGAAACCTTGTGATCTACCCATGGGCAGGTTGAAGCTCTGGTAACACAGAGTGGAGGACCGAACCGGTTGACGTTGAAAAGTCTTCGGATGACCTGTGGGTAGGGGTGAAAGGCCAATCAAACTGGGAGATAGCTCGTACTCTCCGAAATGCATTTAGGTGCAGCGTCGTATATAAGTTTATTAGAGGTAGAGCTACTGATTGGATGCGGGGGTTTCATCGCCTACCAATTCCTGACAAACTCCGAATGCTAATAAATGTTCTACGGCAGTGAGGGCATGGGTGCTAAGGTCCATGTCCGAGAGGGAAAGAACCCAGACCAACAGCTAAGGTCCCCAAATATATGTTAAGTTGAAGCAACGCGGTTGGACTGCATTGACAGCTAGGATGTTGGCTTGGAAGCAGCCATTCATTTAAAGAGTGCGTAACAGCTCACTAGTCGAGCGGTCCGGCATGGATAATAATCGGGCATAAACATATTACCGAAGCTATGGATTTGTACATTGTACATCTGGTAGGAGAGCATTCTGTTTGCGCCGAAGCAGTATCGTGAGGTATTGTGGAGCGGACAGAAAAGAAAATGTAGGCATAAGTAACGATAAAGGGGGCGAGAAACCCCCTCACCGAAAGACTAAGGTTTCCTCAGCCATGCTAATCAGCTGAGGGTTAGTCGGGACCTAACGCGAACCCGAAAGGGGTAGTGGATGGACAATGGGTTAATATTCCCATACTTGCTCACACTAAAAAGGGGACGGTTCGACGTAGCTATTGAAGACGGACGGAAGTGTCAAGGCCTAGCCTTCGGGCGAAGCTGTTATAGTGAAATCGGATCCAAGAAAAGCCGAAGTGAAGCAACCCGTACCAAAACCGACACAGGTGGTCGAGGAGAGAATCCTAAGGTGCTCGAGTGAGTCGTGGCTAAGGAACTAGGCAAAATAGTCTCGTAACTTCGGAAGAAGAGACGCCAACAGCAATGTTGGCCGCAGTGAAGAGGCCCAGGCGACTGTTTATCAAAAACACAGGACTCTGCTAAATCGAAAGATGCTGTATAGGGTCTGACACCTGCCCGGTGCTGGAAGGTTAAGGAAGGGCGTTAGCGTAAGCGAAGCGTTTGACTGAAGCCCCAGTAAACGGCGGCCGTAACTATAACGGTCCTAAGGTAGCGAAATTCCTTGTCGGGTAAGTTCCGACCTGCACGAATGGTGTAACGATCTGGGCACTGTCTCAGCCACGAGCTCGGTGAAATTGTAGTATCGGTGAAGATGCCGATTACCCGCAATGGGACGAAAAGACCCTGTGAACCTTTACTATAACTTCGTATTGACTTTGAGTAAGTAATGTGTAGGATAGGTGGGAGACTTTGAAGCAGGCACGCTAGTGTTTGTGGAGTCGACGTTGAAATACCACCCTTTACTTACTTGGAGCCTAACTTCTTTTAGAAGGACATTGCGTGGTGGGTAGTTTGACTGGGGTGGTCGCCTCCAAAAGAGTAACGGAGGCTTTCAAAGGTACCCTCAGCACGCTTGGTAACCGTGCGTAGAGTGTAATGGCATAAGGGTGCTTGACTGTGAGACCTACAAGTCGATCAGGTGCGAAAGCAGGACATAGTGATCCGGTGGTTCCGTATGGAAGGGCCATCGCTCATAGGATAAAAGGTACTCCGGGGATAACAGGCTAGTCTCCCCCAAGAGCTCACATCGACGGGGAGGTTCGGCACCTCGATGTCGGCTCGTCACATCCTGGGGCTGGAGAAGGTCCCAAGGGTTGGGCTGTTCGCCCATTAAAGTGGCACGCGAGCTGGGTTCAGAACGTCGTGAGACAGTTCGGTCTCTATCTATTGCGGGCGTTAGATGTTTGAGAGGGCTTGATTCTAGTACGAGAGGACCGAATTGAACAAACCTCTGGTGTATCAGTTGTACCGCCAGGTGCACCGCTGAGTAGCTACGTTTGGAAGAGATAAGCACTGAAAGCATATAAGTGCGAAACTCGCCTCAAGATGAGACATCTTTTAAGGGTCGTTGGAGATGACGACGTTGATAGGCTACAGGTGTAAAGTTGGTAACAGCATAGCCGAGTAGTACTAATTACCCGTAGATTTATAGCCTATTGGTTACATTAAAACAAGCCTTATAAGTGCAACACTGGTTTTGCCTTTGTGATGAAATTTACCGATAAAATGCTAAAAGCTTAAGGCCTTAAGCCTAATGCTTACAGCTATATACAACCTTTAGGGTGGTTTTAGCGGTGGGGCTCACCTGTTCCCATTCCGAACACAGAAGTTAAGCCCACCAGCGCCGATGGTACTGCGAAAGCGGGAGAGTAGGTCGCCGCCAGTTTTTATTTAAAGTCTCATAGATTTAATTCTATGAGACTTTTTTTTGATATATACTC
>NZ_JWTA01000016.1 GCF_000813825.1 Chryseobacterium taiwanense | reverse complement strand
TTTTTTTTGATATATACTCTACCACTACTAATCAAAGGCAAACGAAATAACAAGTTTAAAACAAAACATAAACAAAAATCAAGTAATTCTGTTGGTTAGGGTCATATATTAATTAATTCTGGCTTTATAGCCCCGATTGAACAGCATGTTTGAGCTCTTTTTACTGGAATGGAAGCCAATATGGAAGAAGGAAGTAGTGAAAGCGGTAAATAGCTCCTAATATAAAAGAAAAGATTATTACAAAATTTCCTGACTATAGGCAACAAAAAATCCAAAGAAAAGATTCTTTGGATTTTTTGTTTCATATGAGTGTTTTAACTATATCAGTTCTAACTACTAAAAATGTTCCCAGAAAATAGGTTCGTAAGATCTGGAAAGGTCTTTAATACAGTTTTTAGAAAAGATCTGTAGCTTTACAACACTTATCCCTTTCTCTTTTGTATAGGGGAATTGAGGCGTTTTGTCAGCTGATTTCATGACGCTTCCATCAGAATAAGTGACTGTCCATCCATATCTATATTCACTATTAGAAACGTTCGGGAAGAAGTTGACAATTCCTTCACCAAATTTCCCTTGTTTAAAATCTGTAACTTCAACATCACAATTTTTACTAGTATTGGTATTTTGCTTTACATCAGTAGATGCTCCATTGATAGCATCTTCATAATTTTTACCATCTAATATTTCTATAGTCTTACTACATTGAACCATTCCTTGTGAAGTAAGAGCAGAAATAGATATTAATTGGCGACCTACTTCATTTGCTTTTAGCTTAATACTACTAAGTTTATTATCTCCTATTATTGTTGCATTTTTGCCATAATTGGACCATAAATGACAATCTTTACATTGTCCTATTTCCGGAGAAATACTGTAGGTTTCCTCATCTTGTACTTTTAATATTGACTTTCCGGTTATGGTACATTGTGAAAATGATAAACCGGAAACTAAAATGCCCAATAAAATTAGTAATTGCTTTTTCATGATTATGTTTTTATAAAATTATACCTGAATAACTCCTAAATTAAATTTCTCTGTAATAGGAGCATTGTTTGCTGCTTCAATCCCCATAGAAATCCATTTTCTTGTGTCTGTTGGATTGATAATAGCGTCCGTCCAAAGTCTAGCTGCTGAGTAAGTAGCCTCAGTTTGTTTTTGATATTTTTTAGAAATTGTATCTAATATTTCATTATGTTCTTCCTCAGAAATTTCTTTTCCTTGTTTTTTCAAGGTAGATTCCTGGATCTGTGCTAAAACTTTTGCTGCTTGTGCTCCTCCCATTACGGCTAAATCTGCCCAAGGCCAAGCTACAATTAATCTGGGATCATAAGCTTTTCCACACATCGCATAATTTCCAGCTCCGTAAGAATTTCCTGTGATGATGGTAAATTTAGGAACAACGGAATTAGAAACAGCATTTACCATTTTTGCCCCATCTTTAATGATACCTCCATGTTCTGATTTAGACCCTACCATGAAACCAGTAACGTCTTGTAAGAAGATTAATGGTATTTTTCTCTGATTACAATTAGCAATAAATCTCGTTGCTTTGTCGGCAGAATCAGAATAGATTACTCCACCAAACTGCATTTCTCCTTTACCACTTTTAACCAGTTTTCTCTGGTTGGCTACAATTCCTACAGACCAACCGTCAACTCTTGCTGTAGCACAAACTATACTTTTGCCATAATCAGGTTTGTATTCTTCATATTCAGAATTGTCAACTAGGCACTTAATGATTTCGAAAGTATCATATTGTTCTGCTCTGGAAGCAGGCATAATACCAAAAATATTATCAGGATTTTCTTTTGGAGGGAAGCTTTCAATTCTATCAAACCCAGCTTTTTCATTAGTCCCGATAGATTTCATGATGTTTTTGATTCTATCTAAAGCATCTTTATCGTCTTTTGCTTTATAATCGGTAACTCCGGAAATAGAGCAGTGTGTTGTTGCTCCACCTAAAGTTTCATTATCAATACTTTCCCCAATTGCAGCTTTTACAAGATAACTTCCTGCAAGGAAAATAGAGCCTGTTTTATCTACAATCATTGCTTCGTCACTCATGATAGGTAAATACGCTCCACCAGCAACACAACTTCCCATTACCGCAGAGATCTGGATAATTCCCATAGAGCTCATTTTTGCATTGTTTCTGAAGATTCTTCCGAAATGTTCTTTATCAGGGAAAATTTCATCCTGCATTGGTAAATAAACCCCTGCAGAATCTACCAAATAGATGATAGGGAGTCTATTTTCCATAGCGATTTCCTGTGCTCTAAGATTTTTCTTTCCTGTAATAGGAAACCAAGCTCCGGCTTTTACAGAAGCATCATTGGCAACAACAATACATTGTCTTCCGGAAACATATCCTATCACTACCACAACACCACCACTTGGGCATCCTCCGTGTTCCTGATACATTTCAAATCCTGCAAATGCTCCTATTTCTATAGAATCTGAATTTTTATCGAGAAGATATTCAATTCTTTCTCTTGCTGTCATTTTTCCTTCATCACGAAGCTTTTGAAGTCTTTTTTCACCACCGCCTTTTTTTATTTCGGAAAGTAAGCGATTGATTTCGGATAATCTTAATCTGTTTTGATCTTCTCTTTTGTTGAATTCAAGGTCCATAAAAATAAATTCATTTTATATAGCGCTAAAGATACTATTTTTAAAAGGATTTTAAACTGAAATAAAACAAGTGTTTAAAATATTGGTTTTCAGAAAATTGTGATATTTTTAACATGGAAATATTTTTATATTATTGATATTTTTTTTAACTTTACGTTAGAGTATTGGAGGTATATTCTCTATTAAAATACTCTAAGTTCCTAGTTTATTTTTTTAATAGTTTATTATTTGAAAGCCCTGAAAGTTGAGCAAATTTTCAGGGTTTTTTATGTAAAAAATGAATAAATCTATGCAATATGTTAAAGCTATTTGTAAATTTGCCTATTAAAATTAAAAAGAAGTAGGGTATGCATAAGTTGGCACTTTTTAGATTGCATTTAATTGTTTTTTTATGGGGATTTACGGCAATCTTAGGAAAACTTATTCATGCAAATGCACAGATTTTGGTTTTTTATAGAATGTTGTTTGCAGCTATTTTTCTGTACGCTTTTATTAGAATTTACAAGAAGGAAAGTATAAAAGTTTCGAAGAAAATATTTTTTCAGCTGGCTGCAATTGGTTTTACAATGGCGCTTCACTGGTATTGCTTTTTTTATTCGATTAAAGTGTCGAATGTTTCAATAGCATTAAGTTGCCTCTCATTATCTACACTATTTGCTTCTATTTTGGAGCCGATTATTTTTAAAAGGAAAATTGATGTTTCTGAAGTCGTAATGGGATTAGTGATTGTAGCCTGTATATTATTAATATTTAAAACCGAGTTCCAGTATAAAGAAGGAATTATTTATGGGATATTGTGTGCCGTTTTCGGAACCATATTCTCTGTTTTCAATGGGAAAATGTTTGGGAAAACAAGTTCGGGAAATATCATTTTTTACGAAATTTTTTGTGGATGGTTTATGCTGATGGTTATTTATTTGTTTTCCGGGCAAATTTTTCAGATGAATGAAATAAGTTATAGGGATATTGCGTTAATATGCTTATTGGCGAGTGTTTTTACTGCTTTCCCTATGTTGGAATCCGTAAAATTGATGAAATATATTTCACCCTTTACTTTAATTTTAACAGTTAATTTAGAGCCGGTTTACGGAATTATATTAGCTTTTTTTATCTTTGGAGAATCGGAACATATGAGTCCTATTTTTTATATAGCATCATTTGTAATGATACTGGCAATTATTATCAATGGTTTAATAAAAGCAAGAAAACAAAAACAACTTAATTAAGCATCGCCTAAATATGATGAAAAAATACCTATTAATACTATTTTCCCTCGCTTTCGGACTTTCTCAGTCTCAAATTATCAGAAAATATTCCAATGAATTTTTAAATATTGGAGCAGGAGCAAGAGGATTGGCAATGGGAGGAGCCGTAATCTCCAATCAGGATGATGTATACTCACCCATGTGGAATCCGGCAGGTCTTTTATCTATTCAAAGAGATTGGCAAGGAGCAGCGATGCACGCTGAGTATTTTGAATCCATTGCTAAATATGATTATTTGGCGTATGCTAAAGTATTAGAAGAAGGTGTTTTTGGAGTTTCTGTTGTAAGATTAGGAGTTGATAATATCTTGAATACAACTCAAATGATCGATGCAGAAGGAAATATTGATTATGATAAAATCACTAAATTTTCACAGTCAGATTATGCGGCATTGCTTTCTTATGCCTTTCATCCTGCAGGAAATCCTAAGCTAGATGTAGGGGTGAATGCTAAAATCGTTTATCGTAATGTTGGGAAATTTGCTAATGGTTATGGTTTTGGTTTTGATGTGGGGGCAATCTATAAAGCAGATAATGGATGGAAGTTTGGAGGGATGCTTCGTGATGCAACGACAACTGTCAACTTCTGGAGTATCAATCAAAAAGAATTATCAACAGTTGTAAATGGAGAAGAGTTTAACCCAGCTCCTTCAGATAAAATGGAACTTACTATGCCGAAGCTGAATGTAGGAGCGAGTAAATTATTTGAAATCAATAGCAGTGTGTATGTTTTGCCAGAAGCTGGTTTAAATGTAGATTTTGCAAAAACTGCGGCTTTAATTTCTTCTGATATTGCAAGTATTACACCTTATGCAGGAGCTGAATTAGGATATCAAAAAATGATTTTTGTACGATTAGGGGTAAATAGATTTCAATCCATTACAGATATTGAAGATTTGAAGAGAAAGGTATCTTTTCAACCAAGCGCAGGTATCGGAATCAGATATAGAGGCCTTACTTTGGATTATGCAATTAGTAACTCAGGAATTGGAGGTTCCAATTTCTACTCCAATTTTTTCTCATTGAAACTGGATATGGGAGAATTTAGAAATGATTAAAATTTATATTAATGAAAAAAACAGCAATACTTATCCTTACTCTTTCTTCTTTAGCTTCTTTTGCACAAAAGATTTCAGATTATAAGTATATTTCATTTCCTGCTAAATTTGAGACTTTTAAAGAAGATTTTGGGTTAGCAGAGTTATTAACTAAGACTTTACGAAGTAAAAATTATATCGTTGTTCCGTTAGATAAATTGCAATGGCCTTCTGAAGCTAAAGATAATCCTTGTAATGTATTATTAGCAGATATTATCAATGATAGTGGATTTTTGAGAAATAAGGTAGTAGTAAAATTTAAAGACTGTAATGATAAAGAAATACAATCTATAAAAGGAGCTTCAAGCATTAAAGAATATAAGGAGGGATTCCAAGATGCTTTGAAACAAACATATACGTCAATTTCTCCTGCAAATCCTATAGTTCAGTCTACAGTCCAAACTAAAGTTCAGGAACCTGTGATCTCTACTCAACCAGTTACAAATGTTTCTTCATTAGTTATAGATAATACCGCTATGAAATTTAGCAATGGCAAAATGGATTTACAAAAAATTCAGATTGATAAAAGCCAGTTTATCTTAGTTAACTCAAACAGTTCATCTCCTTTTGCTACTTTTAAAGTAACGACTAAAAATGATGTATTCAGAGTGAAATTACAAAACGGAGAATCTACATTAGGCTATTTTGAAAACGGAAATATTGTTATCGAAATTCCACAATCTAATGGAGAATATTTTAAAGAAGTTTTTTCTAAAAAATAAAATTTCAGATTAATTATAAAATGAAAGCCCTCAATTTTGAGGGCTTTTTTATGATGATAATAAAAAATTATTTTTTAATAAATTTAACTGTTTGATTGGTTTTGTGATCATTCACTTTCGCAAAATAAGTTCCTGGAGCAAGATCAGATAGCTTAATTGAAATAGTCTCACTATTTGACGAAACGGTTTTAATTAATTTTCCATTCATATCATAAATTTCAACTGATTCAATTGTATTTTTACCTTCAATAGTTAAGAAATCAGACACTGGATTAGGGTAAATTTTGGCAGAAACTTTTGATACTTCAGACGTAGTTAATGTTCCGATATTTGCTGTATAATCTGTCCAGGTTCCATAGTTGTATGCTCCGCATGGAGAATCTGCTGGTGTACCATTTGCTGAATTAGCTAAACGATTCCATACCCTCATTCTGTAATTTCCTGCAGTTACAGAAGATGGAATAGTGAAGTTGCCTGAATAAGTCTGCGTGTCACTGGCAAGATAACTCGGTAAAAATAGAGTTTCTCCGGCATCATCAAAATCCCCATCTTTATTGAAGTCTATTGCCATCCCACAAGCAATCCAACCTACAGTTGTTATATTAATTGCATAAGAAGATCCTGCGCTCAAGTTTACTGTTACAGAAGTACGATCTCTTCCTGTTGTACAGGTTCCTGATGCAAATGTATTATCAAAACTAGCGGAAGGAATGGTTACTTGGGTAATTCTCCAACTTGTACATCCACTGGAATAACTAGGATTACAATACGTTTGGGCATTAAAAAAATTGGCTAGTGTAAACGTGATGATTCCTGCAAATAGTTTTGCTAAAAAGTAGTTCTTTTTCATAATGATAATATTGGTAATTAAATGTTTAAGCTAAATTATTAAAAAAACATTAATTATGAAATATTATATGTGAAAAATTAAAATTAATTGATTTTGTTTAAATTATTGATTAAAAAAATCATGAATTACTTTTGCTTTACTTTTTCCTAATATCTCTTCTAAAGTTTCCAGATTGGATTCTTTTATACGCTTCACAGATTTCAGTTTTGAAAGCAATAATTCAATCGTCTTTTCTCCCACACCCGGAATTTCTTCCAGTTCAGATTTTATGGTAGAATTTTTTCTTCTTGTTCTGTGATGTTTTACGCCGAAACGGTGAGCCTCATCTCTTACTCTTTGTAGAATTTTTAATGTTTCCGATTTTTTATCAAGATATAATGGGATAGGATCTTCAGGAAAGAAAATCTCTTCCAGCCTTTTTGCGATTCCGACGATGGTAATTTTACCATATAATCCCAGTAAACGTAAACTTTTTACTGCTGAAGATAATTGTCCTTTTCCTCCGTCAATCAAAATTAATTGAGGTAGGTTTTCTCCTTCATCCAACATTCTTTTATAACGGCGATAAATGACTTCTTCCATCGTAGCAAAATCATTCGGACCTTCGACTGTTTTTGGATGAAAAATCCTGTAATCCGCTTTGCTTGGTTTTCCGTCTTTAAAAACTACACACGCAGAAACAGGATTTGTTCCCTGAATATTGGAGTTATCAAAACCTTCGATATGTCTTGGTTCAACAGGCATTCTCAACAACTTTTGCATTTCTGCCATGATTCTGTTGGTATGCCTTTCCGGATCAATAATCTGAACCTGTTTTAGTTTTTCTAAACGGTATTCTTTTGCGTTTTTCTCAGAAAGCTCAACGATACGTTTTTTATCACCGACTTTTGGAACGATCAGTTTCACATTCGGAATTTCAACAGATAAATGAAAAGGCAGAAGAACTTCTCTTGAATCAGAGCTAAATTTCTGTCTGATTTCAATTAAAGCCTCTTCCATAATATCTTCATCAGATTCTTCAAGAATTTTTTTGATCTCGGTGGTAAAACTTTGAATAATATTTCCGTTTCTGATTTTAAAGAAATTCACATAAGCAGCAGTTTCATCACTTGTCATTCCAAACACATCTACATCGTCGATATTTGGATTCACAACGGTATTTTTAGCCTGATAATCTTCAAGAATATCAAGTCTTTCTTTAATTAACTGAGCTTGTTCAAATTGTAAATTCTCGGCATATTTCATCATCTGATTAACCAGATAATCTTTTGCTTTTCGGAAATCTCCTTTAATAATTCCTCGAATAGCGTCAATTTTTTCGTCGTAATCTTCCTTACTTTCAAGTCCTTCACAAGGACCTTCACAATTTTTGATGTGATACTCTAAACAGACTTTATATTTTCCGTCATCAATTTTATTGGGAGCAAGATTAAGATTACAGGTTCTAAGTTTGTAAATATGCTTAATGGTATCCAACAGAATTTTTGCAGGACGTACT
This sequence comes from Chryseobacterium taiwanense, assembly GCF_000813825.1. GTDB lineage: Bacteria > Bacteroidota > Bacteroidia > Flavobacteriales > Weeksellaceae > Chryseobacterium > Chryseobacterium taiwanense. The sequence goes on along the minus strand of NZ_JWTA01000016.1, from coordinate 64,262 downwards.
TTTGCATAAGGACCATAATATTCAGATCCGTCTTTGATAACATTTCTCGTTAGGAAAATTCGTGGAAAAGCTTCATTTTTGATGCATATCCATGGATAAGTTTTGTCATCTTTCAACATGACATTGTAAAACGGCTGATGTTCTTTGATAAGATTATTTTCTAATAAAAGCGCATCATATTCACTGTTTACAATAGTGGTTTCCAAACGTTGGATTTTCCCGACCATGATTTTGATTCGGTATCCTGAAAGGTTTTTGTTGAAATAAGAAAGAACCCTTTTCTTTAAGTTTTTAGCCTTTCCGACATATAAAAGTTGCTCGTTTTTATCATAATAACGATAAACACCAGGTTCGGAAGGTAAAGTTTTAAGCTGCAGTTCTAAAGAAGGATTCATATAAACAAAATTAAGGAATTTAAAGCCACAAAAAAAGCTGCAGAGTTCCTACAGCTTTATAATATATGTTAATATTAAATTTTATCCGTTGCTCATTTCTGTGTACTGGTAAATCAAGAAGCTGAAATAATCCCATTCCACGGAGTTTTTAGGGAATTTTTTCATGAATTCTGCATTGTCTCCGAAAAGAAAATCGTAATTATCTTCAAAATCATCTTTGTGAAGCCACATTACTTTATCTCCTTTTTTTACATAATAAGATTTGATAACTCCACCACCTAATTGAGGAGATCCCATCACAGAAAATCCTGTAGTTTCCTTTGCAAAAGGATCGTGGTAAACAGTGATACTTTCATTAAAGTCGGGATTGATAACCTGCATTAGAAAACTTTTGCTCTCTTTCTTGTTTTTCAAAGAAACAGTTTGGTTTTCAAAAGGAATAACATCATCTGTAGTAGATTTTTTATATTTTTTAGTACTATAATTTCTGATGTTTGAAATGAACTTTGTTGCTTTCGCCGATTTCTCAGTTTCAGTTGCGTACAAATACATTTCGGCAATATCTTTAGCCTCAAGTTTTACAGGTTTTCCTGTCTCAGCATCTTCAATAGTAATTGAAAGTATTTGACCTTTCTGTTTTACCCATGATTTCGCATAACCTTGATATTCGTTGTTATCCTTTAATATAATGGTAGATATCTTTTTTTGTGATGCAGTATTGAACCCTTCATTAAAAAGGTATTGCTCCATCTTTTTGATCTCTTCTTTAGAGTATTTTACTTTCTGTGCGAAAGAAGCGGTGCTTACAAGAAACAATGCAAGCAACATGGTTTTAAGTTTCATATGGGTATTAATTTTTTATTTTGGCGGTAAAAATAGCAAATTAAATGACTTATTCTGAGAAAAATATGACGTTGAAAAATTAGTTTTTCCAATTATTGTTAAATGTGTAATTTTAAGACAAAATTTAGAGAATGATATACGGTGTAGATGTTTTCAGTTTCCATGATGTTTTGGAAATCTGTAAAGCTCCAAATAAAGCTAAACTGAACAAGGCTGCAAAAGACCAAATTTTGAAATCCCAGAAAAATGTTCAGAAGATTGTAGATTCAGATCGTTGTGTGTATGGGATCAATACAGGATTTGGCCCTCTTTGTGATACGAAAATTTCTGCTGATGAAACAGCGCAGTTACAATATAATCTGATTATCTCTCATGCGGTAGGTGTTGGGAAACCAATTGATAAAGAACTTTCAAAAATTATGATTATTGCTAAAGTTCATGCTTTATCAAAAGGATTTTCGGGAGTTTCTTTAGAGGTGATTGAGAGAATGATTCTGATGTTGGAGAAAGACATTATTCCGGTTGTTCCTGAGCAAGGTTCGGTGGGAGCTTCGGGAGATTTAGCGCCTTTATCACACCTTGTTTTACCTCTTTTGGGATTAGGAAAAGTTTGGGTAGGAAATGAGATCTTTGAAACGGCTGAAGTGCTAGAGAAAAATAATCTTGAGCCATTAACTTTAGGTCCGAAAGAAGGATTGGGATTAATCAACGGAACTCAGTTTATTCTTGCTCATGCTATAAAAGGTTTAGAAAAATTTGAATATTTATTAGATCTTGCTGATATGACGGCTGCAATGAGTCTTGAAGCGTACAGAGGTTCCGCAAGTCCGTTTAAAAAAGAACTCCACGAAATAAGACCGTTTGAAGGAAGTAAAAAGGTGGCTGCAAGAATGCTAAAGTTCCTGAAAGGTTCTGAAAATATGAAAGCTCATGAAGATTGTGAAAGAGTTCAGGATCCGTATTCAATGAGATGTGTTCCTCAGGTTCATGGTGCTAGTAGAAATTCTTTTGAACATCTGAAAATGATGGCAGAAACGGAATTAAACTCTGTAACGGATAATCCAATTGTTTTAAGCGCTGAGGAATCTATTTCAGGAGGAAACTTCCACGGTCAGCTGATGGCTTTACCATTAGATTATGCAACGTTGGCTGCTGCTGAATTAGGAAATATTTCAGACAGAAGAAGTTATTTATTATTGGAAGGAAAATATGGTTTGCCAAGATTGTTGACGGAAAGCTCGGGCTTAAATTCAGGATTCATGATTCCTCAGTATACTTCTGCAGCGTTGGTAACTGAAAATAAAACATTGTGTTTCCCTGCTTCTGCAGATTCTATTCCGACAAGTTTAGGACAGGAAGATCACGTTTCTATGGGAAGTATTTCCGGAAGAAAATTCAATCAGGTTTTAGGAAACTTGGTGAATATTTTATCGGTGGAATTAATGTTTGCAGCACAGGGATTAGAATTCAGAAGACCTGCAAAATGCTCAAAAATCATTGAAGAAAACTATGCCATTCTTCGTTCAAAAGTTGCTAAGCTTGAAGATGACCGATTGATCGGACAGGATATGTTAGCGATTGCAGAATTGATTAATGAAAGAAAATTTGTAGTAAACTAATTATCCAATAAGATGAAAAAAGTTTTTTGCATAACAATGATTGTATTTGGGGTATTCTCTTATTCTCAGGCAAAACAGGAGAAAGTAAGAGAATTACTTTCTTTGAGTGGTGCTTTTCCGGTTACAAAACAAGCCGAAAAGAATTTGATCGCTAATTACAAGAAAAAATATAATACTGTTCCTGATTCAGCTTGGGAACCTATTGAAAAGAAAGTGAATATTGACGATCTTATCAATGAAGTTGTTGGAATTTACGGAAGCAAGTTTACTGAAAAAGAAATTGATCAGTTGCTTATTTTTTATAAATCAGAGATAGGAAAGAAGGTCATTCAAAATACACCAAGTATTATGACTGAAATTCAGACAGCGACAAGTAATTGGGCTCAGAAAGTTACTGAAACAATTAATGGAGATTTAGAAAAGATGGGGTATTTACAATCACCTCCGCCAACTAAGTCAGGTCCACCTGCTCCTATGCAAAAATAAAAGAGATCAAAGCTTCCAGAAATGGGAGCTTTTTTACTATGTTAGAGAAAATAAAGAGGTTGTAAAAGCTTTAGAAAGATCTTAAATAATTAATTTTGTTAAGAAAAAATAACTCAATGGTAATTAAAAGAATAGACTCTTCCAATTCAGATTTTCAGTATTTAGTGCAATTTTTAGATCAGGATTTAGCAATTCGTGATGGAGATGAACATGCATTTTATCATCAGTTTAATTCAATTGATCAGCTAAAAAACTGTGTTCTTTTTTATGTTCATGAAAAACCGGTTGCTTGCGGAGCATTCAAAAAATTTGAAGACGATACCGTAGAAATCAAAAGAATGTTTGTATTGCCTGAATATAGAGGAAACGGGTACGCATCAAAAGTACTTGCTGAACTTGAAATCTGGGCAAAAAATGAAGGCTTTACATATGGTGTACTGGAAACCGGGCTTAAACAGCCGGAAGCAATTGCATTATATGAGAAAAATGGCTACAATCTTATTCCTAATTATGGACAATATATCGGTGTTGAGAATAGTGTTTGTTATAAAAAGGAATTATAATTCATAGGGTTATGTGTTATTTTCAGCATAATAAAATTAATGGTAAATTAAAATTCAACTATTTGTAATTCAATGTAAAGTGATATCTTGGTTAGACCAATCAAATATTATTTTATATGAAAAAAAATGTCTTTTATCTATTCTTATTGTTTTTTGTTTTCACTGCTTGTAGCAGAGAAGATCTTCAAAACAATCCCGAAAACATTGAGGTTGCTCAGAAAGATCCTTTGACGGCCAAACAAATCAATGAAAAAATTAATGAGACCATTAAAACGAAAGGAAGGTTCTTCTGGAACGAATCTTCTGATCATTTCGTGTGGAGCGCTATTTTTCAGGGAAATAAAATTGCTTCTATAGGATTCGGATCTTCTTTTGACAGAAGTTTAACGCAGGATAATAAAGCAATTGAGGAAGAAATCTTAAAAGTAATTGAACAGTATGAAGGAAAAACAGAAAGAACACTGTTGTCTTCAGATCAATACTTAAATCAAATTGATGTTACAATAGAAAAGCAGGAAACGGTAATTGCCCTTAGAAAAATGAAAAATATCCGTTATCTGGAACCTGCAGATTATCGTTATTTTGAAAATGAACAAAAATATGGAGCAACAGGAAAATCAAGTGGTTCATCAGGATGCGGATTTGAATCAACCACTTTAAGTACTTCAGATTATACAACAGTGACACCCAATGCAAAAGCGCCTTGGTCTTTCACCAAACACAATATCATCAATGCTTGGAGCTACAGTACAGGAGCCGGAATTACCATCGGTGTCATTGACAGCGGAGTTTCTCCCGAACAAACTTTATTGGGAAGCAGTTTCAATAACGGATTTTCATCAGGAAGAACCATCAGCAAAAATGGAGTTTATGTAGATTCGGTTTGGCCATGGAGTACAGGTTACGACGGTTCTGCGGATAAATGTGGTCACGGAACAAGTATGGCTTCGGCCATAGCTTCTCCAAGAAATAATCAAGGACAGCCGGTTGGAGTAGCTTATAATGCTAATCTGGTAACGTACAGAGCTGCTTCAAATGTTGTGTTGGATGGGTACCACGAACAGAACGGAGTAAAGATTGCCTTTACCGAACTAGGAAATAATACCAGTGTTAAAATCATTTCAATGTCGATGGGACATATTTTCTCTGTAGGGAAAATTGAAGATGGAGTAAAATATGCATATTCAAAAGGAAAATTGATTTTCTGTGCTGGAGGAACTTCTACAAGCTTCACGAATTTTGTGGGGGTAATTTTCCCGGCATGGATGTCTGAAACACAAGCGGTCACTGGTGTAAAAGAAAATACTTCTAATCAAAAATGTGATGTATGCCATTCAGGAGCAGAAATTGATTTTACGTATCAGATGGAAAGAGCTTCAGGAAACAGTATTCCCGTGTTGAGTTATTACAATGGGCAAACCGATTATGTGGGAGGTTCTTCTGTGGCAACAGCTTCTACGGCAGGAGTTGCAGCTTTAGTTTGGGCTAAAAATCCTTCTTGGACTAGAGATCAGGTTTTGAATAAAATGAGACAATCTGCAACGTATTACCCAACGCCAAACTCAGATTACGGATACGGAAATATCAATGTTTTACAGGCTGTACAATAAAATCTTAAGCTAAAAAATATATATAGGCGGAAATATTTCAAATTAATCCCCCAACTGATAATCTAAAGGAAGCATATTTTCAATTTTATTTTTGGTAAAATCACCTTCAGCAATCAGTAAATCGGGAGTTGAGATATTTCCGTCTTTTGAAACTTCAAAAGTTTCATCTTCAGGATGTAGGAACGATGATATAACAACAGGAATGGTACTTTTTATAAATTCTTTTCCTTTCAGTTCATAATAATACTTCGGATAATTTACCTGAAGCATATCCTTAAAACTGAAAAAAACGTTGTCCCCATTTCTTTTCACGTAATCGGAATCTGGAATCATCGTTTTTGTGATGGCTAGAGCGTAAGGTTTTTGACTGTTTTTTCGGTGTGAAATATCACTAATCTCCTCCGGAATTTTAAGAATTGCTTTTGAAGCTCGGGACATTTCTGCGAAGTTTTTCAGGATATTCAGCTCTTCTTCTGTAGGATATTTCGGATTAGGAACCTGAACGACATGATTGACCACGAACTTATCTTCTGAAATTTTATTGTTGTAGATACTTCTGAAAAAATGAAGCATACTCCCATCGTAAGCATTCATTCTGTTGAGCTTTACTTTATCAGAGTTTTTGGTTTCCTTGAAAAAGCTTGTCCCTGTGTAATTCACCATATTAGAATTGAAATCTGCAGAAAAGTTCATGAGATTATATTCTATCTCGTATCCCAGGTTTTTATTTTCGATAATTAAAGTTTTCGGAGCCTTTACCTTTAATGTTTTATTCTTTTTATCGTAGGCAAATTTTAAAGATCTTTGATTCTTAATTTTTACATTTTCTTTATCATTCCCAATGAAGCTATTAAGGAAATAACCGATGTAATTTTTGTACGCTTCTTCAGTATAGGGAATGATTCTTACTTCTTCAATTGTGTTGGTTTTGAGTAAAACAACTTTTAATTTTTTATTTAAAACTTCCGAAATAGGGGTGGCAAAAGTTTCATAATCTTCTTTCTGAAAAATAATACTCCCGATATTTTTAGCAGGTAAGTTCAGACTGAAGCTTCCGTCTTCTTTAGAAGTGGTCCCGATTTTTGTACCATCAATATAAATGGAAACATTGGCGATTTTTTGTTCCGCATCGTTCACTACCGTTCCTTGGATCATTTGAGCAATTGACAAGGAGAACGGAAACAGAAATAAAAAAAGTAATGCTGTTTTTTTCATGGTAAACAATATTACTAAATTTTTAGTGATAAAAAAATAGGGGAGGACAAGTTGTTATCCAATTCTCACACTCGTCATGCTGAGAGAACCTCCAATCAATTCATCATTAAATAAGGTTAAATTTTCAGATTTATCTTTCAATCCTAATGTATAAATCAAAGGAAAATAATGATCTGGAGTTGGAACGGCATATTGCAACGAAGTTCCCTGCTTTTGATAATCAATGATATTCTGGAAATTTCCGTCCAAAAGCCAGTTGTTGGTTTTTTCACGGGCTTCAATCGCCCAATCCCAACCAGCTCCGACTGTATTGATATTTCTCCAGTCAATCAGTCTAAGGTTGTGAACAATATTTCCGCTTCCAATAATTAAAATTCCCTTTTCACGAAGTTTGTTAAGCCTTTTTGCTAAATCAAAATGATATTGAGACGGTTTGGTATAATCAATACTCATCTGAATCACGGGAATGTCTGCATTAGGATACATATGTTTAATGACCGACCATGCTCCATGATCTAATCCCCAATTATGATCTTCTTCTACCATGACAGGAGCCAATAATTCTGCGGTCTCTTTTGCCAATTCAGGATCTCCGGGAGCAGGATACTGAACATCAAATAATGCTTGTGGAAAACCACCAAAATCATGGATGGTTCTTGGCATATCCATCGCAGTTACTTTCGTTCCTTGTGTAAACCAGTGTGCAGAAATACATAAAATTGCATTCGGTTTCGGAATTTCAGTGGCTGCTTTTCTGAAACCTTGTACAAACTGATTTTCTTCAATGGCGTTCATCGGTGAGCCGTGTCCTAAAAAAAGAACAGGCATTCTTTGGGTATTACCAAAGTTTTTGCTTATGTTTTGTAAATCGTTTAGGTTCATTTTTATTGATTGTATAAAAAGACAAAAGGTTCAAGGCTTTAGAAAAATCCCCGAACCTTTTAAGATATTTGTTAAAAATTATGCTTGTTTTACGAACTGTAATTCACCTGCTAATTTTACCTCATCACTTACCATTACACCTCCTGCTTCAAGAGCTGCATTCCAGTTCAGTCCGAAATCTTTTCTGTTGATTTTTCCTTCAAAAGAAAATCCTGCTTTTGTATTTCCCCACGGGTCAACATTGATTCCGTTGAAATCTACGTCAAGACTTACAGGTTTTGTAATTCCGTTGATGGTAAGGTTTCCTGTAACGCTTCCGTTCAAAGCCTGAGAGTCGAAAGTGATTGTAGGATTTGCTTCAGCATTAAAGAACTCTGCAGATTTTAAGTGATTATCTCTGTCTGTATTGTGTGTAGAAATAGACGCTGTCTGAATCGTTGCAGTTGTTTTTGCATTAGCGAAAGTATCATCGTCAGCTTCGATTTCTGCATTGAAGCTTGTGAAGTTTCCTTTAATATTAGAAATCATCATGTGTTTTACTTTGAAAGTAATTTCACTATGCGCTGGGTCTAGGTTCCATTTTGTTGCCATTGTAATACTGTTTTTATTTTGTTATTTATAATGCAAATTTATATCAAGAGACAGACACAAGTCATTGATTTAGGATAAGAAATGAGATAAGTTTTTATTTTTTAACTGCATCATCCATTATTTATCATTTGACGACGTTGTCATTTCAACGATAGGAGAAATCTAATGTATGATCAACAGATTCTTCATTTCATTAAGAATGACAAGCACGTAATGATTACAAAAAGACGGACAATCATGTTTATGTAAAACTCACTATTAAGGTAAGAAATAAATTCTATTCATTACGTTATTATAGTATTATAATCTTTTATTTTAACGTCTTTTAACGAGTGAGTTTTATTTCTTATTTTTGGTGGATTCAATTTTTTACAATGAAATTACATAAGTTTTCTTTATTGATGCTGGTTTTGGGAAGCTCGGCATTTGCACAGACCCAAAAATTTACGATGGCGGAAGCAGTGAATGGCTTAAGAAGCAATCTTGCAGTGAAAAATATTTCTCAGTTTTCGTGGTCGAATGACGGGAAATCATACATTCAGGCAGTGAAAGGCGGATATTTAATCACAGATTTAAAAACAAACAAGCAAGATACGTTGGTGTCTTTGTCTCAGTTAAATAAAAATCTGGAGAACAATAAATTAAAAGCGGTTCCTCAGATTAAATTCATTAACAATTCTAATGGATATTTCAATTCCAATGATCAGATGGTTTGGGTTGAAAAATCAGGCAGTGACTGGAAAGTAAAAAATGCTGTTGCCATAGAAAAAGAGGCTTCAAATATCAAAATCTTTGGAGATAATAAAACTTTTGCATTTACAGTAAAGAACAACTTATTTATTAATAAGGATGGGAAAACAATCGCTGTAACGAATGATGCTAATGAAAACATTCTGAATGGTGCTTCCAATGTTCACAGAAACGAATTTGGAATTGATACCGGAATTTTCCCGGCACCGAATTCAGAAAGTGTAGCATTCTACAGAATGGATCAGACTATGGTTGCAGATTATCCAATCATCGACTGGTCTGTAACTCCGGCTGTCAATCACAATATTAAATATCCTATGGCGGGACAGACTTCACATCAGGTAACATTGGGTGTGTATAATATCAAAACCCAGTCAACAACTTTCTTAAATATTGAAGGTGAAAAAGATCAATATTTAACAGCTGTTACATGGAGTCCTGATTCAAAATATATTTTTGTTGGGGTATTGAATAGAGGTCAGAATCATATGAAAATGAATCAGTATGATGCGGCTACCGGAAATTTAGTAAAAACGTTATTTGAAGAAACAAACGATAAATATGTTGAACCACAACATCCGTTGACATTCTTCCCGAATTCTAATACAGATTTTATCTGGCAGAGTCAGAGAACAGGATACAATCACTTATTCCATTATAGTTTAGAAAAAGGATTAGTTGCTCAGATTACAAAAGGAGATTGGTTGGTAACTGATATTTTAGGTTTTAATGAAGATAAAAAAGAAATTTATTTTACATCTACGAAAGAAACTCCTTTGGAAAAACATTTATACAGAATTAACTGGGCGAATTTCAAAATGCAGAGAATGGATAATGCGGAAGGAGTTCACTCAGGAATTTTGAGTAGCGATGGAAATTATTTATATGACTCTTACAGTAATGCAACTACACCAAGAGTTGTAAATGTTATTAATACAACGACCTTAAAATCAAATAACCTTCTTACTGCTGAGAATACACTGAAAAATTATCAGAGACCAGAGATCAAAAGTGTCAACTTCAAAGCTGATGATGGTACGCTTTTGTATGGAAAGATGATTCTTCCGACAGACTTTGATGAGACTAAAAAATATCCGGTAATTGTTTATTTGTACAATGGACCACACTTACAGTTGATCACCAATACATTCCCAGCTTCTGGAAATCTTTGGTACGAATATATGGCGCAAAACGGATATATCATTTTCACGATGGATGGAAGAGGTTCTTCCAACAGAGGATTGAAGTTTGAGCAAGCAGTATTCAGAAACTTAGGAACAACGGAAATGAAAGACCAAATGAAGGGAGTGGAATATTTAACATCACTACCTTATGTAGATTCTCAAAGAATGGGAATCCACGGATGGAGCTTTGGAGGATTTATGACCACAAGTTTCATGCTTCGTATGCCGGATGTTTTCAAAGTAGGAGTTGCAGGAGGACCTGTAATCGACTGGAGTATGTATGAAATCATGTACGGAGAAAGATATATGGATACTCCACAAGAGAATCCTCAAGGATATGCAAAAGCAAATCTTTTGGATAAAGTTCAGAATTTAAGAGGTAAATTATTAATGATTCACGGTGCGCAGGATGATGTTGTGGTTTGGCAACATTCCATTAAATTCATCAAGGCTGCAGTGGACAACGGAGTTCAGCTAGATTATTTTGCTTATCCGGGACATCCGCACAATGTAATCGGAAAAGATAGAGTACATCTAATGCAGAAAATTACAGATTATTTTGATCAGAATTTAAAGAAATAAATACTTAAAATCCAACCGATGAGGTTGGATTTTTTGTTGAGAAGAATCTTAATCCCGAAGTTTGTCATTTCGTAGGAATCTAAGCAAAGCATTTTAAAACTAAATCTAGATTCCTACGGAATGACAGTATTTTGTAGATTTAAAAATCAATATCCGTTCTTATCAAAGATCAATGCATCTGAGTGATAAGAAGTCTATTTTTGTATATCTAAAATCAACAATATGGAATTAGGAATAGGAATGTTTGGAGATCTTTCACTAGATCAGACAACCGGAAAATATAGAGACGCAGGAGTAAAAATTCGTGAAATCCTAGATCAGGTAAAATTCATGGATGAGGTTGGAATAGATGTTTTTGCAATGGGAGAACATCACCGTCCCGATTACGCGGTTTCATCACCGGAAATTGTGTTGGCAGCAGCAGCAAGTATTACAAAAAATATAAGATTAGCGAGTGGTGTTACGGTTTTAAGTTCATCTGAGCCTGTAAAAGTATACGAAGACTTTTCAACCTTAGATTTGATTTCTGACGGTCGTGCAGAAATTTTTGTGGGAAGAGGAAGCTTTATAGAATCTTTTCCATTGTATGGGTATTCTTTGAATGACTATGAAGAACTTTTTGATGAAAAATTAGAATTACTCTTAAAAATAAATTCTGAAGAAAACGTTTCGTGGTCAGGAAAGCTACGTGCACCAATGCAAAACCAGACGGTTTATCCTAGAGCAAAAAATGATGGAAAAGTATCGATCTGGAGAGCAGTTGGAGGAACTCCTCAATCTGTTTTGAGTGCGGCGCAATTAGGAATGCCTTTAGTGGTTGCCATTATTGGCGGAATGCCTGTTCAGTTTAGAAATTTAATTGAATTTTATAAACAGGAATATAAAAAAGCGGGTCATGATGTAGATAAAATGCAGATTGCCATTCATTCACATACTTTTGTGAGTGATGATCAAAAAGTGGTGGATGGATATTTCCATAATTATAAATCTCAAATGGACAGAATTGGTGCTTCCAGAGGTTGGGCTCCTTATACAAAAATGCAGTATGATGGAGGAAGAAGTAAAGACGGAGCATTATTTATCGGAAGTGCTGCTGAAGTAGCGGATAAAATAGCTTACATGAAAGAGATCTTCGGAATTACAAGATTTATCGGTCATATGGATGTGGGAGATCCTTCACACGACATTATGATGAAATCCATCGAATTGTTTGGAAATGAAGTAAAACCTGTCATTCAGAATTTATAAAAATAGACCGCCGCTGAAAATTTCAACGGCGGTTTTCTTTAAAAAAAACAGTAATAATATTTAAAATGAAAAAATATTAAAGAGTAGAATAGTTGGCAATAGCAACCTGTGGATGGAAAGCAAACATGAACGTTTCAAAATTTTCACCCGAAGTATTCTTACTTAAAAGATATTTGTTGTCTAGAATATCGATCAATAGTAATTCAGGAGTATAAAAGGTGATGCCTATTTTATGTTTTGAAGAATCTTCAACGTTGGAACTGATGAGGTCGAGTTTAAAACTTTCGATAGGAAAAAAAGTATTTCCCAAAACATCCGGAAGACTTTTGATTTCACCATTTAGCTGAGCGATATAATTGGCTGCCGATGCACTCAGTAAAAACGGAATTCTTTCTGCATGAGGATTTTTTGCCAAAAGCTCCCAATAGTTTTTGACAGGATTTTCTTTATCATCAAAAACCTGATGCTGAACTTTATATTCAAAGAAAGTATCTTCAAAAATATACTTGTCCCAAATCATGGTGGAATTTTGGTCGATTACAATCCGAAATGCCAGTTTTATTTTCGCCTTCATGAGTTAGAATTTTAAATAAACAGGGCAGTTTTTTATGACCACCCTGACTCTTAAACAAAATGATATGAATTATCTAATACTAAAAAAGTATTAATGAACAAGAACTTTAAGGTTCTCTATAAATGTTCCTTTTGAATTGTCAATAGTAATTTTTGCTACATACATTCCTGATTTTAGCTGATTTCTGCTCATTTTTATTTCCTGTTTTCCGGCAGTAAGATGTTGATGATCTATCACTCCGAAAACCTTTCTTCCACTTGCATCAAATAAATCTATGCTTACTGTCGATCTCTCATCTAGGATAATTGGAAAGACAGTTTCCTCACGGAAAGGGTTGGGATAATTTTGTTTCACTTGAAAATTTTTGGAATTTGAAGTTTCTTGTGTTCCAAGAACGGCTCCTGCAACATATATCGTATGAGTCAACGTATAGCCTCCCGATAAAGAACCCGTTACGGTGCTCATTTCGTTACTTGTTCCGTCAGAAAATACATTGTCGGTACTGTTATACGTATATCCGGTCATTCCTTTGGTATATCCGTAAGAAGTACCATTCACATTTACATCATATACAGCGCTGCTTGTTCCTTCCGGAAATGCAATCTGAGTAACCAAAAGAGAAGTTCCGTCAGCTTTGTAGATATGAACGTGAATATGCGTTGCTCTGCTTTGGTACCATCCCGGGAAAATACTGGTAAAAGTGACCAAACCATTGGCATCAGTTGTTTGTCTGCCACGAAGGAAATGATAATTCGTGTAATTTGCCGATTGCATGGAAGTTCCTCCGTATTCAGAATAATTTCCATCTTTATCGCAATGCCAAACATCTACTAAAACACCTTGATACGCCGCACAGTTACCGTTGGTATTTTTGATATAAATATTCATGGTAAAAGCTACTCCTGTTCTGTCGCTTACAATATTACTTTGTACAAGACTCGATGGAGTATGAGTGGGAAAAGGGCCTTCTGTTTCTGAATTCGTAACCGAGCAGCTTAATGTATTTTTTAATGTGTCAGTTACAGCTTGTTCTTCTGAAAAGATTTCCGATCGAAGAAGGCTGGGAACGGCAATGGCAACACCTGCCAATCCTAGGGAATTTCTTAAAAAGTTTTTTCTGTCCATTATATTTTTGTTTTTTCTTGAGACTAAATTTCTAAGAAAATTAAAAGCGCATTTTCACTCAACGCTTCAAATTCTAACGTTTCAATTTCCGAAAGAAGAATGGCATCCCGTACTTCCAAAAGTCTGTTCTGAAATTCAAATGCACCATTAATCAACATTCCGAAAATAGAGTTGTTCTTTCCGTGTAAAGAATATTTCTGTTCTTTTCTTCCGTCATAAATACCTATAAAATTTGGAATCTTTAGATTTTGGGAAATGGGATGCAGTATATTTTTTTTGTGTAAGTTTAAATCTTCAATTGCAAAAGAGTTTTCAGAATTTCTGTTTTTCAATTCCAAAACCAGAACATCTGCTTTCTCCTCGGCAAGATTATTTTTAATGGTCACTATACCATTGTCAGTCGATTGCAAGGTGAAAATTTGTTCTGAAGAAATCGGTTTTTCAAAATCATTAATTAAAATCTCTCCATACAGAACAATGATCAGAAGATTTGTTTTTTCTTGATGGGCTAATTCATAACTTCCATTCTCTGGTAAAACAATTTCTACAGCTTTTTTCAGTTTTAATGATTCTTCACCGGAAAAGAATTCATTTACGGCACAAGAGTTCTCTTTTTTCCAAACTGAAAAATCAGATTTAAATATTCTTGATGGGCTTTGAACTAACATAATTTTCAGGTTTTAAAATTTCCACATAGCACAGATAAATACATTGCTTTTGATTTTAACACTCACTCTTAGCTTCTACTCATATGAACCTGTGCTTTTGTGGAAACGACTAATATTAATAACCTCTCTTTTTTATTTTAAGCCGAAACTTTTATGGTATGCGTCAGAGCAAAACCTCCGCTTACGCTTCCTGAAATACTGGACATTTCATTGGAGGTTCCGTCACTGAACACGTTATCATTCGAATTATAAGTATAACCGCTCATTCCTTTATACCCTGTACTTGCTGCAACCAAGGCAACGGCACTGTCAGTTCCTTCCGGAAACGCTATTTGAGTAACCAAAAGCGATTGTCCTGAAGCATTGTAAACATGTACATGAATATGAGTGGCTCTGCCGCTGTACCAACCCGGAAAAATTGAAGTAAAGTTCACTTGTCCGTTGGCATCCGTAGTCTGTCTTCCTCTCAGAAAATGAACTGATGTATAATTGGTAGACTGCATTGAAGTTCCTCCATATTCAGAATAATTTCCGTCTTTGTCGCAATGCCAAATATCTACAATCGCACCTTGTAAATTAGCACAACTGGCATTTACATTTTGAACAGTGATTACAATCGTAAAAGCCACACCAGTCCTGTCACTCACAATATTGCTTTGAACTAAGCTTGATGGTGATTTTGTAGGAAACGGTCCTTCAGTTTCAGAATTGGTTACAGAGCATCCTGTTGAAGATGAACCGGAACTAGAGCTTGATCCCGAAGTTGTAGTAGATGAATCCAAAATATCATCGTCACTTCCACAGTGGATTAAAATAGGGGCTGCAACTGCTGTCACACCTGCTAAACCCAGATTTTTCAAAAATCCTTTTCTTGACATCGTTTTCATAATACGGGTTTTTTAAGGTTAATACTTTACATCAATCAGGATGAATATTCATCTGCTTGAATTTCTTGTATCAAATGTATTTTCAAAAAACGATCTCTGAAAATTTATGAGGTAAACGATGTAAATGTGTCGGTAAATTTGATTTTTAAATGAAAAATTAGAATGAAATCTTTTTATTTGTTCAGAATTTTCATCACCGTATCTTTATAAGTTTCTCCGATAGGAATAATAAATTCTCCGATATGGATATTACGGTTGACAATGGTTTTAATATTGTTTACAGGAACAATGTATGAACGATGGACACGAACAAAGTCCTTTTCAGAAAGTTTTTCCAGAATACTTTTCATAGAAGAGCGAGCGATGATTTTTGAATGATCAGTTAAATGAATCTGAATGTAATCATCCAAACCTTCGATCAGAAGAATGTCGTTGAAATTAATTTTATGGAGTTTATAATCAGCACGAATAGAAAGATAGGTTACCTCATCAGTTTCCGTATTGATCTTTACTTTTTCTACAGCTGCCTTAAATCTTTCAAAAGAAAAAGGTTTCAACAGATAATCTATCGCATTAATACTGAACGCATCTACAGCATATTCAGAATAAGCTGTTGTGAAGATTACCTTTGTGTTTTGAGAAATATTTTTATAAAAATCCATGCCGTTTTTAGAAGGCATTTCTATATCTAAAAAGATAAGATCTACAGGAAATTTGTTAAGGTATTTTTGGGCATCACTCTGGATATTGAACGTTTTTTCAAGGGAAAGGTTTTCAATTTTTCCGGCATAATTCTCAATGATTTTTAAAGCAAGAATTTCGTCGTCCAAAGCAATGGCTCTTATCATACTAAATTAATTTTTAAATCTACTTCAAAAGTTTTTCCCGTATTATTCATGTGCAGAGAGTGTTTCTCGGCATAAATTTGCTGTAAATGCTCCATTGTGTTTTTTAAACCAATTTTTAAGCTCTCTTCATCCGTAATATTTTGATTCACAATATTATTAAAAACCTGGAAATGTAACATCTCTTCCTGAATGATGATCTTTAAGGATATCTTTGAATTCTCTGCTGCATTAAAGCCATATTTAAAAGCATTTTCAATGAAATTAACCAAAATAAATGGAGCAATTTGCAATCCTTTTTTCTCCCCAATTTCAGTATAAGAAAAGTCTAAGCTGCTGTCTGTTCTCACCAACTGTAAAGCGATATAATCTTTCAGATAATCAATTTCCTTATCAAGCTCTACAAAATCTTTACTGCTTTCCTGAACAACATACCGCATGACATTCGAAAGCTTTAAAATTCCGTTGGGGGCATCATCAGATTTTAATAATGCTAAAGAATAAATAGAGTTTAAAATATTAAATAAAAAATGAGGCTGAAGCTGATATTTCAGATTAAGGAGTTCTGCTTTGGCTTTAGAACGCTCAAGTTCCTTTTTCTCAATATTTCTAAAAATAAAAAGTGAAGATAAAAAAGAGAAAAGAAAGGGTAGGACAGAAGAAAAGATCATCTGTCGGTAAGATGCATAGTTTCTGGGTCCAAAATTTTCAAACGGAGGCTTTCTTTCCCTCGGTGGAGGCGGAAAATGATCATGAGGATGCATTTGTGGCGGTCGCATCTCCATATGGGAAGGTTGACCCGAAAGAATGTTTTCGGAGCTTAGATAATTAGGAATAAAAACCATAATTCCGAAGCAGAGCAAAATACAGATCGTAAAAGGGAGATACTTTTTTTTGCTGTAAAATTTGGGCAGGAAAATATTAAGATTCAGGTAAAAAAAGATAATAACCAGCACAAAACGGATAAACTCTCTCTGAAACGGAGATACTTTAAAAACCGATAACGTCCCGTCAAAATCCGGTGAAGAAACTATCGGAATTGTTAGCAGTAAAGGGATCAGAATGATATGTGGCCAAATCTTTTTCACAGGCAATAATTAACGGTTATCCAATTGGTTTTTGTAATCGTTTAAAAGCGTAGCCAATTTTTTTGCAGACATTCCGTAAGTATCGGGAAATGCACCTTGTCTGGACTTCATTTTAGAAATTCTTAAAAAATTTTCATCAATGTTGAACATCACCACCTTGTTTAGAAAAATCTGTTTTGTGGTAAAGTCACTTATCACCTGCCACGGAATGAATGTTGTTCTGAAAAGGTTTTTCATCTCAAGACCTCTTTCGTCAATCTTCAAATAAGACGTATTAGGAATCAGATTAATTGAGAAAACAAGTAAACTGATGCCGAATAGGAAAATAGTCAGAATGGCAACCCACAGATTTTTTTCAATCAGTGCAATTCCCATACACATAAATGCGATGCTTATAAGTACTAGGATGATATTTTTTACTTTTCCGGGTCTTAAAGTGACAGGTAAATTTTGCATGGTAGATTTTAATAATTCAAATGTATAAAAAAGAAGTTTAAATAGCGGAATATTAAAATTAACCACAAAAGGCACATTAATGATAAATTTTGAATGTATTATACAAATCTTTTGTGCCTTTTGTGGTTAAATTATATTTTTCCTGCTTTCTGAAAACCTCTTACATCAGCTCAATTAAACTTCCGCGTTCCTCATCTTTTCGGATATTCAGTGCAACAGGAATTTTTTCTTTCAGCTCTTCTACGTGAGAGATAATTCCCACGACTCTGTTTTCCTTCTGAAGATTCATTAAGGTTTCAAAGACAATATTCACCGATTCCAGGTCCTGAGTTCCGAATCCTTCGTCGATGAAAAAGAAATTGGATTCGGACTGTGCATTACTCTGTACACTTTCCGCCAAAGCCAGTGCAAGACTCAGAGAAACCTGGAAAGCTTGTCCTCCCGAAAGCGTTTTTACACTTCGGCTTCTGCCTTCATTCAGGTAATCGATAATTTCAAAATCGTTGTTTTCATTCAGTTGCAGACTCAGTTGATTTCTCGTCATTCGATGGAAACGCACATTGGCGTGGTCACATAATTGTCGTAGATAAATCGATGAAACATACTGCACAAAACCGGCTCCTTTAAAGAGATTCGTCATGATCTTCAGATTTTCCGCGCGCTTTTGAAGCTGTGCTAAATTCTTTAAAAGATTCTCTTTCTTCTTAAATTCTTTTTCCAGTCGTTCAATTTCCGTAGAGATTCTTACCACCGAATTATTGGCAGTTTTTAAATCATTCTCATAAGATTTGAATTGCTGTTCAACTGCTGTAAATTCCTCTTCATTGAAAGAAAAATCTTTCAGTTTTGCTTCAAGTTCAAGAATACTGTTCTTTAACGTTTCAAATTGAATTCTGAACTGCTGAATGGTATTTCTTGTTTCCTGAACGTTAATTTTCTGGATAAGAATTTGACTAACCTCATCCAAAGTATTGAATTGCTGTTCTGACAAAGCTTTTTCAATTAGATCTTTATTATCAGCAACTTCTTTCTCCAGTTCCGAAATTCTTTTTTCCAGTTGGGAAACTATCGTTTTCTGTTCAGCGAGTTTTGGAGAAATTTCTTTTTCCTCTTTTATAAGCTGCTGATAATTCTGCTCAGTTGCAAGGTTGGATTGGGAAAGCTGAGTGAAAATTTCGTCAACTTCTAAAATTGTTTTTTTCTCGTAATCAATCCACAGTAAAGCTTTTAGATTTGCTTCATTTGTTTTGATCTGTTCTCCTTTTTTGGCCTCATCAAGCCTGAATTTCTCTAATGCTTTATTATAATTGTCGAGATTTTCCCTTTCCTTATCAAGATTTTTTTGTTCCAGACCAATTTGCTGATTCAGTTCATCCATCTGCTTTTCAATCGAAAAAGACTGTTGGCGTTTCTCTTCAAAATCACCCGGATTTTCAGCATCGAACTCCTTCCAGCTAAAGCTTTTGATGTGTTCCTCAAGCGTATTCTTAATCAGTTGTAAATTTTCTTCTTCCGATTTCAGTTGTTCCTCAAAGATCTTCTTTCGGTCAAGAATTTTTTCAATTTCTAAAGACTGCTTTTGGAGGTTTTCTTTCTTAATTTCAATGTTCCCAATCTGCTTCTGGATTTCGTTTAATTCCGAATTCACATCATCAAATTCTACAATATTCGGATGCTCTAAAGCCCCACAAAGCGGGCATGATTCTCCGTCATGCAGTTCATTGGCAAAATGCGCCAGTTTTTGCTGAACTTCAAGATGATTTCTTTTGTCTGAAAGTTCTTTTCTCTGCTGCTCTAAAGCTTCTGTCTGAATCTTAAAATCATTTTTGAACGTTTCAATATTGATTTTAAAAGGTCGTAGCTCTTCAGATATTTTTACAGTTTCAGCTTTCTTTACATTGATTTTTTCAATTTGCAGTTGAAGGGTTTCAGACAACTTTTTTCTTTCTAGGAACCAGTTTCCTACCTGTAAGAGTAAATTGGAGTCCAGTTTTTTTGGTTTTAAAAGCTCAGTACTTTTTGAAAGTTCCTCAATCTTTTGCTGAATTGATTTTTGCTGGGCCTCAACTTCTTTTACTTTCTTCGAACCTTTTTCAGTCCGTTCCTTCAATATTTCAATTTCTTCTGAGAATTTCAGCATTTGAAGGATTAAGTTCAAATCATTCTCCTGAACTTTAGATTCGGGTAAAGCATCATATTTAGGCTGAATGACAATCAGTTTATGTTTGATATTTTCAGCTTGAATTTCAGTTTGCTGTAAAGTTTTGGAATGATCTTCTTTATTTTTCTGTTGATCCGAGATTTCTTTTTCAAGCTTATTCTTTTCAGAAATTAAGGGCGTAAACACTCTGAAAGTCCGGTCGTAAGTTTCGGTTTGGGTAGCTAAAAGGTCAATTTTTGCCTTTTGTAGAGTCAGTTGTTCAAAATTTGTTTTTTTCTGACGTAAAAGTTCTACCTCATCTTTGAGGCTTTTCAGTTTTGAATATTTTTCTTCAGTTTCTTTGAATATTTTTTGCGTGTCCTCAAACCTTTGCTGCTCAACTTTTAAAAGTTCTTTTTGAGCAGAAATCTGTTCTTCATTCACTTCCTCAAAACCTTTAAGCTGACCTTCCAGCTGATCGAGCTCCGATCTGTTTTTAATATTTAAGGTTGAAACATTATTCTGAAGATCAAAACGCTGAAGACTGAAGATTTCCTTCATCATATTCGTACGTTCCGTAGCTCCGAGTTCCAGAAATTCTTTGAACTGACCTTGCGGAATAATAATCGTACGTTTAAAATTGGCATAACTTAATCCGATCAGCTCCTCAGAATTGGAATGTTCTAATGGAATCCAGTTTTCGTTTTTCCATTCGTAAAATACCACATTGGAGGTTTTTACATCTTCAAAATTTTTAGAATTACGTCTGAATTCTCTTGTGGCGCGGTATTTTTTATTTTCATAATTAATAAAATCAAACTCGATATAAGACCTGTTTGATTTCAGATTCATCATATTATAGGTACGCTTGTCTCTTGCATTTAGTCGTTCGGTTTCACCATAAAGGGCAAACGAAATCGCTTCCAGGATTGAAGATTTTCCGGAACCGACTGAGCCGAAGATCCCGAAAAGACCTGCTTCCGTAAGGTTTCGGAAATCGATTTTCTGAGGTTCCTGATAAGAATAAAGGCCTTCTAAAGTAAGTTGAATAGGAATCATTTTCTACGGATTAAGAATTTCGTTAAACAAATTGATGA
This sequence comes from Chryseobacterium taiwanense, assembly GCF_000813825.1. Taxonomy (GTDB): domain Bacteria; phylum Bacteroidota; class Bacteroidia; order Flavobacteriales; family Weeksellaceae; genus Chryseobacterium; species Chryseobacterium taiwanense. The sequence continues at coordinate 43,414 of NZ_JWTA01000016.1, read as the reverse complement.
GGTCTTCATTAGCATCCTGTCCGCCATTTTTAGATTTAAAATAATCCCTGAATAAAGTATGGATATCCTGATTGAGATTGATATCTGCAAGACTGTTTTCATCCGTTTCCTGATTTTTCACTTTAGGGATAAGATAGATAATTCCGCTATGAGACTGATACAGGAGTTTTCTTTCTTCAGCTTTTAAATACGTTTCGCTTTCTAAAGTAAGCTCTACCAGTGAATTTTGATTTTCATTCAGCCATTCTACGGCAGTTTCCACACTTTGAAACGTTTTTCTTACCAATGGTTTTCCGTTTTTTAAAGCAATTTTTTCATAAGAAACCGGCTGATTAGGTTCAGCATGAATGATCGATACATATTTTTGTTGTCCTGCTTCACTGAAACTGTAACACAATGGAGAAGATGAATAAACAACAGGTTTTTCCTCAGTTCCGATATTTTTAAAACCATGAAGATGCCCCAAAGCGGTATATTGAATTTGATCAGGAATAATATCCGAAAAAACAAGATCAGCATTTCCAATTTTTATAGGCTTTTCTCCTTCCGGTTCATCAAGAAGAGGTGCTCCTTTTTTATTCATGTACAAATGGGTCATCAATAGATTGATCCCGTTTTCATCACAAAATTCATCCGCCGTTTCCTTCCAGTGATTGGCCAATATATTGTTCAGTTCAGCTTCTTTATTCTCTCCAAAATATTCTTTTAGAAGGATCTCGTTCGCATAAGGAGTGTGAAGTAAGCGTACCGGAAAAGAGTGTCCTTTGAGTTCCAACTCTAGAAATCCTGCTGCTGATTTTGAAATTTTAAAATCTTCCAAGGCAAAAGGACTAATTTTTGCTTTGGGATAGCCAATCAGGATAATTCCGCATTCCCGTGCCAAAGGATCCGGTGCGTCGATAAAGCTCGGTGAATCATGATTTCCGGAAATAGCAATGACAGGACGTTTCCCATTATTTGAAAGTCTTTTTAATGTTTTATAAAAAAGCTCAACAGCTTCGGTTGAAGGATTGAAATTATCAAATAAATCTCCGGCGATCAGAACCAGATCAACGTTGTGTTCATCAGCAATTTCTACCATTTCATTCATGATCAGAACCTGTTCTTCCAATCTCGAAAAACGGTCGAGACGTTTCCCCAAATGCCAGTCAGCGGTGTGTAGGATTTTCATATTTTATTATCGTCTTCTCTTGCTTTAAAGTCTTCCCGAATCTGTTTTAAACGTGCTTTTCTTTCTGCCTCTGCATTTTGTATCTTACGTTTTTTATTGTCGATTTTCTTTTTGTGCAATTTTCTATTGGCATCTGTGTTTCTACTCATTTTAACTGGTTTTGGATGAATGGTAAAAATGGAATATATACCCTCCGCAATTTCATAGGGTAAATGTAAGAAACTAAAAAGGCAAAGTGAAATTTCCGATTGAAAATGTTATTCGCTATTTTTGGAAAAAACTAATTTTATGAAAAAAAATTTAGCTGTACTTTTTATTTTGTTTGGAGTTTTATTTAATGCTCAAAATCTGGAAAAACTTTCGAAAGAAATTAATGATGAAGGAATTGCTTTGTACCGAAGTGAAATGGCGAGTTGGTATGGAACAGATGTTTTTACTGCTAATTACGAAAAAAGAGAAAACATAGGAGGATATTTTTCATACATCGATAATAATGTTCCGAAGTGCATTTTTTTCTCAAAAGATCAAAAAGTAATCGGGACCATTTCATTTCCTACAAATTATAATCCAAAGGATGCCAATCTTGATTTGAAAGAAAGGGATTTTACTCCAATAGAAACAGAATATTTTACGATCCGACAGAATGCTTTAAAAAGAATTCAGAACGATACGATCTTTAAAGTGTATAAAAATACAAGCCTTAATCTTGTTCCGCTTATTAAGAATAAGGTAAAAAAAGTGTACGTTCTTACGGGGCCTTCTGTAAGTAATGTTGTTGTATTTGGAAATGACTATCTGATTACTTTTGATAACAAAAATGAGGTGAAGAATGTTGAGAAACTTCATAATAGTTTGATCGCTCAAAATATTAATGATGAAAAAGTAGGGAAAACAATTAGTGGAGCACATACCCATATTTTAGAAAATTGGCTAGCAATTACTCCTACAGATATCTGTACATTGATGTTGTATCAGAAATTTACAGAATGGGGAAGTTATTTTACTACTTCTAAAAAATATACAAGCATTTGGAATTCAAATAATAATCTTGCGATTATGAAAACGGAAGATTTTAAAAAGATGAATGAGAATATTAAAAAAGGTAAAGAAGAGGAAAAAGAGAAAAATGAAAATGTAAAAGAATAATAGATGGAACAACAATCAAAAGATCCACTGCACGGAAAAAGACTCGATGCTATTCTTGAAGAACTGGTAGAATATTATAATGGCTTTGAAAAACTGGGTGAACAAATCAATATCAAATGTTTTACAGATAATCCGAGTATCAGTTCATCGTTGAAATTTTTGAGAAAGACACCTTGGGCGAGAACTAAAGTGGAGAGTTTATATCTCTTTGTATTAAGACAGAAAAAAAGAGATAAAGGGAATTAAAATGTGATTGGATTTTTCAGAATATTTTATCAGAATCAATCATTTCAAAAAGACTATATTTGTCAAAATTAATCGTGAGGATATCACGAAAAAAAGAAAAAATATGACAATCGAAAACAATCATGTTGTAGCTGTAAAGTACATACTTCACACAATCGAAGAGGACGGAAGCAAAATTCTTGTAGAAGAAACAACAGAAGAAAATCCACTTACATTTTTGTATGGTGTAGGAATGATGATTCCTAAATTTGAAGAGAATATTCTTGGTTTGAAAGCAGGAGATAAAGCAGCTTTTGCAATTCAGCCGGAAGAAGCGTACGGAGAAAGACACGCTGACTCAATTGCGCAATTGCCTCTTGATATGTTCAACGAAGCAGGTGTTCCACCAGTTGGAGCTATTTTACCTTTATCTGACAATCAAGGAAATAATTTCCAAGCAATTGTAGTAGAAGTAACTCCTGAAGCTGTAGTGGCTGATCTTAATCACCCAATGGCAGGGAAGACTTTGGACTTCCAGGTAGAAATTTTAAATACACGTCCTGCAACTGAAGAAGAATTGTCTCACGGTCATGCTCACGGAATTGACGGAAACGAAGCTCACTAAGAGATTCTTTTTTATAATATAATGTCCGGCTTTTTCAGTCGGACATTTTTTTGATAGATATGTAGCTGTCATTCTGAATGTAATGAAGAATCTTTTAATAATGTATAAGATTTCTCCTTTTGTCGAAATGACAGGGGGTAAAAACTTTGTTATGATTTATAATGGATCACCATTTTTATTTTAATCCAAAAATTCTCCACTCACATAAAACCAACGGTTTTGGATCATTTTGAACTGTGACAACTCATGATGAACCTGTTGTTTTCCATCTTCATCCGTATAAAAAGCTTTAAACTCTACTTTATTCATCGAAGGTTTGCTTACGATTTCCAGCTTTGTCCACTCATTGATTTCACCCCATTCCTGCAAATCTTTGGTATTGTGAAATTGCCTTTTGCTGGGAGAAGTAGTTTCCATTAAATATTTTCCATTCGGAATGGCAAATGCGCAAAACCTGGAACGCATCAATGCTTCTGCAGTTGGAGCATTTTTTTCTCCGGTATGATAAGGTTGACAGCAATCTTCGTAAGTTTTTCCTGAGCAGCACGGACAATTCATTTTTTTTGATTTTAAAGCACAAATTTACGCGAATATTTTTTCAGAAGTTCCGGTTTTTATATTCTCCCGCAGATTTTGCAGATAACGCAGATGTTTGTGTTTTAATTTTATATAATGCTGTTAAATCTGCGTAATTAGCGAGATCTGCGAGACAAAAGATAGATAATATCATTTGTGAGAAACAAGTTCTGATTTTTATATTCTCCCGCAGATTTTGCAGATGACGCAGATGTTTGGGTTTAATTTTATATAATGTTGTTAAATCTGTATAATTAGCGGGATCCGCGGGAGAAAAGATATATCATGTCATTAATGTTTAAATAAAAAAAGCATCCAAAAAAATGAATGCTTTTAAAAATTTATTTAATAAACCCTCTGTTTCTCAATAAAGGTTTGATATCCGGATCATGTCCTGTAAAATCTCTGAATGCCTGATTCAAATCAACAGAGTTTCCTACAGAAAGAATATATTTTCTGAAACGATCTCCGTTTTCTCTTGTCAGTCCACCGTTCTTTGAAATCCATTCCCATGCATCATTATCCAATGTTTCTGACCATAAATAAGCATAATATCCTGCAGAATAACCACCACCCCAGATATGGGCAAAATAAGGGGTGTGATATCTCGGTGGAACTGTTGCCAAAGTGAACCCGTGTTTTGCTAACGATTGTTTTTCAAAATCTAAAACAGGGATCAACTCGCTCTCATTAGTTACTGTATGCCAATCCATATCTAAGGCCGCAGCAGAAACTAACTCGGTTGTCATATATCCCTGATTGAAAGTTGCCGCTTTTTTAATTTTATCAACTAACGCCTGTGGAATTGGTTGTTTGGTTTCGTAATGAAGCGCATAGTTTTTCAAAACTACCGGATCTAAAGCCCAGTGTTCGTTAATTTGTGAAGGGAACTCTACAAAGTCCCTTGGTACGTTTGTTCCTGAAAGTGAAGGGTATTTCTGGCTTGCAAACATTCCGTGAATAGAGTGTCCGAATTCGTGGAAAATTGTGGTTACATCATCATAGCTGATTAATGAAGGTTTTCCAGGAGCTGGTTTCTGATAGTTGTAACAGTTTACAATGACAGGTTTTGTTCCTAAAAGGTAAGATTGCTCAACGAAATTGCTCATCCATGCTCCTCCATTTTTAGAATCTCTCGTGTAGAAATCTAAATAATAGATGGCAATTGATTTTCCGTCGTGATCGAAGACTTCGTACGTTACAACATCAGGATGGTACACCGGAAGATCTGTTCTTTTTTTGAAAGTCAATCCGTAGAATTTTTCAGCAGCGAAGAAAACTCCTTTTTCCAACACAGTTGTGATTTCAAAATAAGGTTTTATTTCACTTTCATCAAGATCAAATTTTGCCTTTCTCACTTGTTCAGCATAGAAATTCCAGTCCCAAGGTTCAACTTTGAAACCTCCTTTTTGCTGATCGATCAGATCCTGGATGTCTTTTGCTTCACGTCGTGCCGTTTCTACCGCAGGTGTCGCAATTTGGTTCATTAATTTAGTAGCTGCTTCAGGTGTTTTTGCCATCTGGTCTTGTAGCTTCCATTCTGCGAAACTTTTTTTACCTAAAATCTGAGCTTTTCTAAGTCTTAGATTTGCTAATTTTTCAATAGTTTCTCTTGTATCACTTGCATCTCCTTTTTCAGCTCTCAACCAAGATGCTTTGAATAATTTTTCTCTGCTTGCTCTGTTTTTAAGATTTTGCAAAAGAGGTTGCTGCGTCGTATTTTGTAAAGCTAATAAATATTGTCCCGGTTTTCCGGCATTTTTAGCATCACTTGCCGCTGCTGCGATTTCATCAGCTGAAAGTCCGTCCAGTTCTTTGGCATCGGTAAAGAAAACACCGCCTTGCTTTCTTGCTTCTAATAATTTATTCGAATATTGTGTAGAAAGAGAAGCCAATTCCTGATTGATCTGCTTTAATTTTTCTTTATCAGCCGCAGAAAGATTAGCTCCTGCAATTTCGAAGTTTTGCTTATAATATTGTAATAGTTTTTTACTTTCAGCATCTAATCCATCTTCAGAAATCGCTTTAATTCTTTTATAAAGGTTTTCATTGAGATACATTTTATCCGAATGTGCGGCAAAAATCGGAGCATATTCTTCATCTAAAGCCTGTAAAGTAGGATTGGTATTCGCGCTTGTAAGGTTTGAAAATACAATGACCGCTCTTTTTAAAATCTCACCGCTTTTTTCTAAAGCAACGATCGTATTTTCAAAAGTAGGAGCATCAGGATTATCGGCAATGCCTAAAATCTGAGAATCATGTTGCTTGAGTCCGAAATCAAAAGCTGGTTTAAAATGTTCATTCTTAATTTTATCAAACTGAGGAGCCTCATATTGAAGTTTGCTTTTCTTCATGAAAGGGTTTGATGCCAGTTCGGCAGGAATTAAGATTTCCTGTTGATTATCGGCTTTTTTCATTGTAGTACAAGAGTAGTTAAATGCTAATGCAGAAATTAATAATACTGATGTAATATTTTTCATAAATTAGTTGTTATTAAAAGTATAAAGATATTAAAACTAAAATTTATAAAAGAACCAAACATGAGATCACAAACTATTTTTATTTTTTCGGCCTTTCTGTTATTAGCATCATGTGAGAAGCATGATCGAAGAAACGGAGAACAGGAAAAAAGCGGTTGGGTAGAAAAAGTTATTACAAAAGATAATGGACCCATCAAACAGAAAGAAGTAACAGGCGATTTTGATGAAATTGAAGTTTCGCAGGCTATAGATGCTGAGATTATAAAATCAGATGTTGAGAAAGTGTTGATTTCTGCTCCTCAAAATATTATTGATGAGGTATTGGTAGATATTAATGGAGGTAACCTTCATATTCATTACAAAAAAGGAATACGAGTAATGAACAGCCACAATGTTTCTGCAAAAATTTATACCAAAGATTTTTCAAAACTGAATGCAAATTCAGCGGCAAGTATTACGGTTAAAGATAAATTTACTCAGGAAAAAACACATGTTGAAGTTTCCAGTGCAGCATCCGTTTCCGGAAATCTTGAAGCAAATGACTTTGATATTTCTGTAGACAGCAGCAGTAATTTTAACGGAAAAATATGGGCTGTTGATCTGGATATAGAAGCTTCTTCAGGAGCAAGTATTGATGTTTCAGGAAAAGCCAAAAAAGCTGATGTCACTTCTTCTTCAGGAAGTAGTGTTTCTGCAAAAGAGCTTGTAGCTGATAATGTAAGTGCAGAAGCATCAAGCGGTGCAAGTGTACAAATAAGTGCTACTTCATCCATTAAAGCAGAAGCTTCTTCAGGAGGAAGCGTGAATGTGTATAAAAGAGGTAATGTAACTTCTGTAACGAAAGAAGAGAGTAGTGGCGGAAGTGTTACAATTGAATAAATCTAAACATGGGTTTCTTCATCTTCCTCATCGGCAGATGAAGAACCTTCCCAATTTCGAGTATCAAAATTAAGATTATCGTATGCTAATAATTCCTCCTCTCGTTGGAGGATTTCTTTTGTGGTAAAAAGATTGAGATCATCTCCTTCTTCTTTTATTTTTGCTAATTTTCTTACTGAAGCTTTATCAATAGCCATAAATCTTTTCCCCAGTCTTCTTGCAGCATATTTTCTCATTCCTGTTTCGTGCAGAACATCTACCGCCATATCAACAGCAGTTCCCAGTGTTTCACGGTAAATATTGTCAATTCCGTTGTTGAGATAATTATAAGCATCAATTCTGTTTTTCGCTCTGACGAAAATTTTCACCTTAGGATAATGTTCTCTTACAAGCTCTGCAATAAATGTATTATCATCAGGATCATCAAGACAAAGAACCAGGATTTCGGCGTCCTCAATTCCTGCAGCTCTTAGAATAGGAATTCTTGTAGCATCTCCATAGTATACTTTAAAGCCGTAACTTCTTAATAATTTCACACGATCCGAATCTCTATCCAAAACGGTTGCGGTTACTTTATTGGCTTTAAGAAGCCGACCTACCGTACTTCCAAAATGTCCAAAACCTACAATGATGATTTTTTTCTGAGAAACATTATTTTCCAAAATATTAAAATCATTGCTTTGTTCAGGGATTTCTTTAATGAATTTAGGAGTGATGATTTTATCGTTAATAATTAAAAGAAATGGGGTAACACACATTGTGATTGCGGTTACTGCCATCATTTGGGCATTGAGTTCAGGACTTACTAAATAAAGACTCGAAGCATAATTGATTAATACAAATGCGAATTCTCCCACCTGAGAAAGAGCAAATGCATAAAACAAACTTTGAGGATTATCTATTCTGAAAAACTTTCCGATCGTAAATAAAACGACAAACTTTATACTTAAAACGGCAAAAACAGTACTGAAAATAAAAACAGGATCTTTCTGGATCACATTAAAATTCATCGTAGAACCCACACTGACAAAAAATACAGCCAATAATAACCCTTTGAAAGGATCAATCTGGGCTTCCAATTCATGACGGAATTCACTGTTCGCAAGCATGACGCCTGCAAGGAAAGCTCCTAAAGCGGGAGATAAGCCAATGGCAACCATCAGTTCAGAAACTCCGATTACCAAAAATAGGGAAGAGGCCGTTAAAAGTTCCGTCATTCCTGATTTTGAAACATATCTTAAAAAAGGAACAAAGACGTACCGCCCTAATAAAATTAAGATCACAACACCTAAAATTACGGTCGCAAACTGCATCCATTCCGGAAGTGTTTGTATAAGGACCTGAATTTCGTTATCATGATGCCTAGCTTTATAATTGGCAATAATCGGAAGGATCGCCAATATGGGAATCACTGCAATATCCTGAAATAAAAGGGTAGAAAATGAGGCTTCTCCAGCCAATGTTTTTAAATTGTTTTTTTCCTGTAAAGTCTGCAAAACAATAGCGGTAGAGGATAGCGCAAAACACATGGCAATGGCGACAGCTTTGTCAACTTTCCAGCCAGCCCAAACGAACACTAAGAAGAGGAGAGAAATGGTTAAAAGCATTTGTGTAAGCCCTAATCCAATAATTTTCTTTCGCATTTCCCAAAATTTTCGGGGTTCCAGTTCCAATCCTACCAGAAATAAAAGCATAATCACCCCAAATTCACTGGCGTGCATAATGTCATTGACGTCTTTCCCTGTGAGTTTAAGAACATAGGGGCCAATAATAATTCCTCCTGCGAGGTATCCAATTACAGAGCTTAATCCAAATTTTCTTACCAGCGGAACCATAATAATGGCAACGCCTAAAAAAATAAGGGTGTTCATTGCTAAACTGGATTCCATAGGTTACTGATTCAAAAGTTCTGTGAATTCGTGCTTATGTAAAATGATTTCTTTTTTTGATAATTTATTGGCTTCGTAAACGATTTTAATACTTTTAAGATTAGCTTTAAAGACATTTAACGAAACAATAAGTCCGCTGATAAGTTCTTCTACAGTATATTTATACGTACCGTTCTTGCTGAAAGATCTTTCTTTTCCTCCGGTAGTCACTAAAATATAAACTTCTTTGTTGGCCAATGGATTATATTCTCCTTCTTTTAGCCAATCACGATCAAAAACTTCATCAATCCAAAGTCTTAAAAGAGGAGGGATTCCAAACCAAATCAAAGGGAACTGAAAAATAAAACGATCGTAGTTTTTTATCCTTTTTCTTTCCCTAAAAGCGGCAATATGAAAATCAGGATATTCTTCGTAAAGATCTCTGAGGGTAAAATGCTGATGACGAACATAGAAATTGATGAGCTCTGCATTCGAGTTTGAGTGCTCTAGATAAGGATGCGCAAAAACTACTAACGTCTTCTTCATAAACCTGTTTTCAGTAAATTTAATGAAAAATTTTTGAATTAACGGTAGGTTTTAGATAGGTTTGTTGATTTTTTAATATTGAAAATTGAATTTTGAGTTAAAAAAAAGAAAAAATGAGAGTTTAAATTTTGTTTTCTTTAATTTTTAATGCTGTTTCTTTATTAAACGCGGAGTTCACAAAGATTTTTCTTTAATTGATTGTAGATATTTTTGGTTCGCAAAGGCGTTTCACTTAGCAATGGAAAATAATATAATTGTCATTATGATGAAGTAAGGATCTATCATTACAATTACTACCTACCTCAATTAATCCCAAAACATTTGTCATTCCGTAGGAATCTAAGCTTACATATTTAAAAGCGAAGCCGAGATTCCTACGGAATGACAAACAAGTTGGAAATTTATTTAGAATCTTAAAATTTTAATCAAGAATTAAAGTAGAATGGAGTAAATGTTAAATGAAATTCTACCATCCACCAGAAGCTCCACCTCCGCCGAAGCTGCCACCACCGCCGAAGCCTCCAAATCCGCCACCGCCGCTGGAACCTCCACCAAATCCACCGCCGCCGAAGCTACCAGGGAAAGGGAAGAATCCTCCGGGATAATTTCTTCTGCCTCTTCTTGTAATAATTACGTCGTCGTCATCGTAGTTTCCACCACCTTTTCCGCCGCCTCTGTTGCCGAAAAGAATAGCAATGATGATAAAGATGACAAAAGCGATAAGTGCTATTTTTAAAATACTTCCATCACCGCTTTCCTGATTGGCAATAGGTTTGAATTTCCCCTGAACGGCTTCCATTAATGCGGAAGTCCCTCTATTTATGCCTTCGTACCATTCACCTTTTTTGAAATGAGGAGTGACAATGTAGTCCAAGATTTGTCCTGCTACTGATGCGGTTAAATATTGCTCAACAGCTCTTCCCTGCTGAATAGACATGGTATGGTCTTCTGTGGCAATTAAAAAGACAATTCCATTGTCCTGTTCTTTGGTTCCGATTCCCCATTTTTCCCCAAACATGGTTGCTACAAAGTTGACGTCTTCTCCTTTTGTAGAAGGAATAATGATCACTTCAATTTCCGTTGAGGTAGAATCTGCGAATTTGATGAGTTTATTATTCAGGTCATTTTTTTCCTGTTGACTTAATAGATTGGCTTCGTCATAAACAGGATAGAGAATCGCTGGTTTTGCAGGAATGGTGTATTGTGCTGATACAAAACTGTAAAAGCAAATGAATAAAAATGAAAATACTGTTATTTTAAGTGAGTGTAATCTCATGAGATTTATCCATTATTATTTTCTTCAGGTTTTTTACTGACAACATTTATAATGTAAGATGTTGCAAGGTCAATTCCAGAATAAAATTGATTTTCTTTAAAATGAGGTGTAATTATATTATCTAATATATGCTGACAAATAGTTGTTGTTAGATTTTTTTCTAATCCAATACTCTGTTGTAAAGACATTTCTCTGTCGTTTTTGGCGATAAGAAGAACAACCCCATTGCCAAATTCTTTTGTCCCAATTTTCCATTTTTCACCAAACATAGTTGCTACAAAGTTGATATCTTCTCCTTGTACCGATGAAATGATAATAACAGCAATCTCAATTGATGTAGATTGTTCAAATTCAATAAGCTTACTATTTAACGATTCTTTTTCCTGTTGACTTAGTAAATTAGCTTCGTCATAAACAGGATAGAGAATCGCTGGTTTTTCAGGAATGGTGTATTGTGCTGATACAAAACTGTAAAAGCATAGCAATACAAATGAAAATAGTATTTTAAGAGAACGTAATCTCATTAGGTAATTGATTGGGATTTTCTCCGGTTACGGGAAAATGTTTTTTAAGTTCAAGTCCTGTTTCCAGAATTGCACTTTTTAAAGCTTTATAATAATTTCCTTTAGCAAATTCAGCGGTAATATAATCATGCAGATGATTCCAATAGGATTGATGCACTTTCTCATGAATTCCTGTATCGCCGATAATGGTAAGATACTTTTGTTCAAAGTTTACATGAAAAAGCACCGCGTTTTTTTCTACCGTTTGATTAAGACATAATTTTTCGAAAATTTTAAATGCTGTTTTGGCATTATCATTTTCTGTATTCGAATCAATATGCACTCTGATCTCACCGGTAGAATGTTCTTCTGCGGATTGAATAGCTTCCACGAGGGAAGCTATTTGCTGATCTGTAAGAAAACTGCTCATTATTCTGAAAATACTTCAGGTGCTTTTTCAGCTCCTGCTTCAGCTTTGAATGCTGGTTTTTCTTTGAAATTGGTAAAGTTTGCCAAGATATTGTTAGGAAACTGTTTAATAGAAGTATTATACTTCTGTACCGCTTCATTATAATAAACCGTTTCGCTTCTGATACTGTTTTCGATAGCAGTATATTCTCTTTGGAAGTTAATATATTGCTGATCTGCTTTTAAATTAGGGTATTGTTCTACAACAGCCATCAATCTGCTTAAAGCTCCGGATAACTCTCCCTGTGCAGCTTGGAATCTTGCAACATCCTGTTCTGTCATATTGCTTGGATCAATGTTGATAGAAGTTGCTTTTGAACGGGCTTCAACTACTTTTGTAAGTGTTTCCTGTTCAAATTTTGAGTAAGATTTTACAGTTCTTTCCAAATTAGGGATAAGGTTCGCTCTTTTTTGATAAACGGTTTCCACATTTGCCCATTTGGTAATGACTTCCTGCTCCTGAGCTACGAAATTATTATATCCGTTTTTACCCCAGAAAAAGAGTATAGCAACAATAACGAGAAGAGCAATACCGATAGTTCCGGCGCTCAGACAGCCCTTGTTTTTCATAGTTTAATTTTTTTAAATTCTTGTCTTAACCAAATATACAAATTATGTGCTAATTTTGCGGAAAATTATTTGAATGACAACAATAGTGGTGGCAATGGGAGAGAAAAACGAAATTGGTTTTGAAAATCAGTTACTTTGGCATCTTCCGAAAGATTTAAAACATTTTAAAGATCTGACTTCGGGACACCCGATCATTATGGGAAGAAAAACGTATGAGAGTATCGGAAAGCCGCTTCCTAACCGTACCAATATTGTTGTATCCAGACAAAAAGACTGGTTTGAGGAAGGAATTTTAATTGTCGGAAGTATTAAAGAAGCTGTAAAGTTTGCAAAAAAGATCGATGAAGATGTTTTCATTATTGGTGGAGGAAAGGTGTATGAGCAAACAATGGATGTTGCGGATAAATTAGAAGTGACTTTAGTAAAAGCAGATTTGAAAGCCGATACGTACTTCCCGAAAATTGATTCTAAAGTATGGAAAAAAGTAGAGGAAGTATGTCATGAAAAAGACGAAAAGAATCAATATGATTTTTGCTTTCAGACGTACGAAAAAATTAAGAGCGAATAGTTGTAAGAATTCTGGTTGTTAACTTCTAGCATCTACCATTTAAATGTTTTATCTTTGCACTTCTAAAATTTAATAATGAATAAGTACATAAAGTTCGTAATCTCTGCGATAATTATTGCAGTAGCAGTTTATCTGATGATGAACAGGAATATCGGTTGGGGAATTGTTTTGGTTATTATTGCTGCCGCACCTATTTTACTTTTCTTTAAAAACGAATATATTTTGTTGGCTTTCTGGCAACTGAGAAAACAAAACATGGAAAAAGCGGCTGTTTGGTTGCAAAGCATCACGAACTACCAAGCTCAGCTTCATAAATCTCAATATGGATATTTCCATTATTTATTAGGGTTAACACAAGCTCAGGATCACCCGACAAAAGTAGAACCTTTAATGAAAAAAGCGTTGGAATACGGTTTAAATATGAAGCACGACAGAGCAATGGCAACATTGAATCTTGCTGCTGCAGCAATTTCTAAAGGAAGAAAACAGGAAGGACAAAAATTATTAGAAGAAGCGAAGAGATTGGACAGCGCAGGAATGATGACAGATCAGATCAAAATGATGAAAGACCAATTGAAAATGCCAACGATGCAGAAACATATGCATAATCCTAATATGAGAAATAGAGGGAAATTCTTTTAATTGAGATACATGTTCCGGGTTTTCGGAATTTAATTTATAAAATATAAGCACCTGTTTTTGGGTGCTTTTTTATTTTTACCTTTTAATAATAAATTTTGGCAAATATTGTTTCACGGATAAACACCAGCAATAAAAACCAAACATCTGCATAATCTGAAAAATCTACGGGATAATATTTTGAAACAAAGAAGAATCAACAAGTTGATTTGATGAAGCTTTATTGAGATGTTGGTTTCGATTTTAAAATTACATTTCAGAATTATTATGATCAGCCCCATAGAATTTTGGAATTTGCCAATGGTATTTTACAGCTAATGTTCTGATTGCTACAATTAATAAAATCGTGAAAATCTGGATTGCTGTAAAAGAAAGAGGAGTGAATTTTGTTAAGAGTAGGAATATAGAGCCACCGACAATACAAGCCGTAGCATAAATCTCTTTTCTGAAAATTAATGGAATTCGATTGAGTAGAATATCCCGGATAATTCCTCCGAAACAACCTGTAATGGTTCCTAAACCAACACAAATTAATGGATGGATATCTGCATTCAATCCTTTTTGAATCCCAATTATGGTAAACAATCCAAGTCCGAAGCTGTCGAAAATAAACAGAGTTACCTGAAAGTTTTTTTCAAGAGATTTAAAAATCATTGTGAAAATACTGGTCAAGATAATTAATGCACACGTCAGAAGATCATGCATCCAGAAAACAGGAATATCTAATAATAAATCTCTTACAGTTCCGCCACCAACAGATGTTACAAATGCAATAATAAGCACACCAAACGGATCAAGACGTTTCTGCATTGCTGCAAAACTTCCCGACATTGAAAAGGAAATGGTTCCAAGTACTTCTATGGCAAAATTGAACTGTTCGTGCATGGTTTATAAAAAATAAATGATAGTTGATGAATGATTTCTTCTTAAGCAAATTTTCTACCATTCTTCAACTATCATTTAAAGCTTATTGAAATTGTTTTTATTTTTCTTTTTCAACCCTTACAGAATCCGGAACCAGAAGTTCGTATTCTCCACCATGGTTGATAATTTCTCTTACAATACTACTGCTGATAAACGATTTTCCTGATGAAGTTAAAAGGAATACGGTTTCCAGTTTTTTATGAGCCAATGTTCTGTTGGTATGAGCGATAGCTTTTTCGAATTCAAAATCAGCAGGATTTCTTAAGCCTCGGATAATGTATTGAGCATTTTTTTCAAAACAATAATCAACCGTTAAGCCTTCAAAAAAATCAACTTCCACATTGGGAAATTCTGCAACAGAGTTTTGAATGAATTCTATTCTTTTCTCCAGAGGAAACATGTATTTTTTCTGAGAATTCTGCCCGATTGCAATGATTAATTTATCAAAAAGCGGAGCCGCTCTTTCTATAATATCATAATGTCCTAGAGTAATAGGATCAAAAGATCCTGGGAAAACAGCAATTTTCATAACTATTTTAGATTTTTAGCTAAAGCTTTTTCAACTTCGTTTCCACAAAGATCGGTGATAGAGATTCCGTAGATTTTTGCCTGTTGAGGAAGAATACTTGCAGGAGAGAATCCCGGATTTGTATTCATTTCCAACATATAAGGAATGCCGTTCATCAAAATATACTCGCTTCTTGAGAAACCGCTCATTCCTAAAGAATTGTAAGCTCTTTTTGAAATTTCTTCTACTCTTAGTCTTGTTTCATCATCAATTCTTGCTGGAGTAATTTCTTCTGAAGCCCCTTCGTATTTTGCTTCGTAATCGAAGAATTCATTTTGAGGAACGATTTCTGTAATTCCTAAAACAATAGTTTCTCCTTTGTAATCAATAACGCCTACAGAAACTTCCATTCCGTCTAGGAAGCTTTCAATTAAGATTTCATCATCTTCTTTAAACGCAATCTCTGTTGCTGCAATTAATTCAGATTTTTCTTTAACCTTAGAAATTCCTAAAGAGGATCCCGATTGATTGGGCTTAACAAAAACAGGAAGTCCAAGGTTTTCTACGATTTCATCCACATTGATTTCTTCTCCTTTTCTTAAATAAACACTTTTTGCGGAAGGAATTCCATATTTTGAAAGGACGGCTAATGTGTCTTTTTTATTGAATGTTAAAGCACTTTGATAAAAGTCACAACCGGTATATTTTTGTCCGATAGCATCCCAATACGCTTGAAGGATTCCATTTTCACCAGGTGTTCCATGGATGATATTGAAGCAGACATCAAATTTTAAAGTTTCATTGTTGTCCAATGTCACTGAAAAATCTCCTCTGTTGATGCTGTATTTTTTATCACTTTCATTCAAAAAATACCATTCATTTTTAAGAATGACTACTTTATATACATTATATATATTTCTATCTAAAGAATCATAGATTAATTGACCGCTTTTTAAGGAAACAACATATTCATCAGAATAGCCTCCCATTACTACGGCAACATTTTTTTTGCTCATATCTATATAGTATCAATGAAGCAAATTTAATGATTTTATGGAATCTAAGCCGGGAAAATGATAAATTTTAAAATCTGAATGAATTGTGTTAAATAAAAGTACATTCTAAAATTATTAGCTATATTTGCCGTTATAATTAAAGTCATTTTAAGTATGTTTAAATCACTTTTCAATTGGAAAGTTTTACTGAATTTATTAGTAGCCATCGGTGTTTTTGTGGGGTTGGTATGGCTTACCTTCCGTTGGTTGGAATATCATACTAATCATGGGCAGGAAATTCCTGTACCAAACGTGGTTAATAAAACAGTGCACGAAGCAATCAAAATATTGGATGATACAGGATTGGAATATGAAGTAGATAGTTCTAAATATGATCCGAAATTCAAGCCTTTCCAGGTTCTACAGGTATTTCCTTCACCCGGTTCTCGAGTGAAAGACGGCAGAACAGTGAGACTGAAGGTGAATCCTAAAACGTGGGCTTCTATTGCGCTTCCTGATGTAATTAATAAATATTCAGGATTGGCTTTCCAAAGATTGGAACAGGTTGGATTGAAAGTAGGAGATACAATATATGAGCCAAGTATTCAAAAGGATGCGGTTCTTAGAATTCTATTCAGAGGGGTAGAAGTAAAACCTAAAACCAAACTTCCGAGATTCTCTACGGTAGATGTAGTAATAGGTTCAGGACCTATGAGAAATATTGCAATTCCTAATGTGGTTGGGTTAACGGTAAAAGAAGCAAAAGCACTTATTACAAGAAGCAAATTCGAAGTAGGAGTGATAGAATATGAAGATGGAGGTAAAGATGAATCTGATATTGTATATTATCAGGATCCGGGTGCAGGAGATGCACGAGATCAAGGAATGCAGATCGATCTTTGGGCAAGTAAAAGGACTCCGGCTGAACTAAGAAATAAAATAGACCAGCTTAATTCTATGTATCGTATGAAGGAAGATACAGCACTGCCACCAGTAAGATACGAAGAAGTTGCGGTAGAGCCTGCTCATTTGGAAGAACAAGCTCCTCCTGCTCCTAAAAAAGAAACTCCTAAACCGGAACCTCAAAAGAGTACACCCGTAAAACCGGCAACTCCAGAGGATAAAGCAAAAACAACAGGAACTGGTAGTAAAACAACAACTACACAGCAACCTGCTGAAAAGCCAAAGGCTAAAAAAGAAATTATTCAATAATAGTATTCTTAATTATAAAACTATAGGCTTCAACTTTACTATGTTGAAGCCTTTTGTGTAAAAAATATAAAACAATGACAGAAGATAACGAAGACTTTTTAGATGAAGAATTATTAAATACCGACAGTATTGATAATATCGATATTGATGAGGAAAATAAAGGATTGTACGAGCATCTTAATCTTACTGTTGATAAAAGTCAGGAGCCATTAAGAATCGATAAGTTTTTATTGATTTTTCGTCAGAATTCTTCAAGAAATAAAATTTCACAAACCTGCAGAGCTGGGAACGTTATTGTGAACGGAGTAGCCGTAAAGCAGAATTACCGTGTAAAACCAGGGGATCAGATTTCTGTATTATTAGCACATCCGCCAAGAGAAAATGTAATTATTCCACAAGATATTCCGATTAATATCGTTTATGAAGATGACGATCTTGTTGTTGTAGATAAAGAACCTGGAATGGTGGTGCATCCGGGATTTGGAAACTGGGATGGAACTTTAGTGAATGCGCTGGCTTTCCATTTTGAAAAAAATGGCTCTAAATCTGATCTTGACAGAGTAGGATTGGTTCACAGAATCGATAAAGATACTTCAGGTTTATTGGTTATAGCAAAAAATGAATATGCACTAAGTTATTTGGCAAAACAGTTTTTTGACAGAAAAACCAAAAGATTATACTGGGCTTTTGTATGGGGAAATGTACAGGATGATGAAGGGACTATAAGAGGCCATATTGGGCGCCATCCTAAAAACAGAATGCAAATGCATACCTATGAAGACGGAAGCCAGGGGAAACATGCGGTAACACACTATAAAGTCTTAGAAAGATTTAAATATATGACTTGGGTAGAGTGTAAACTGGAAACGGGAAGGACGCACCAGATCAGAGCGCACTTCAAACACATCGGTCATACCTTATTTAATGATGAAAGATACGAAGGTCATACCCCTCTTAGAGGAGTGAATCTTCCTAAGTATAAGCAGTTTATAAAAAATGTTTTTGAAATTTTGCCTAGACATGCGCTACATGCCCATACTTTAGGATTCATACATCCAACTACGAAGAAGGAATTATATTTTGAAAGCCCAATGCCAAAAGATATGGCGGATGCTGTAAAAAAATGGAGAAATTATTTAGAAAACTAAAAATATATTGAGAATTTTTTTATATTTGTTGAATTGAAATCAAGATTTGTTATGAGAAAACTATATGCTATCGTATGTTTAGCTCTTTTGTCGAATGCATACAAAGCACAAGAATCACTTCCATATTATCAACAATACCTTTTGGATGGTGATTTCCTGTTCAATCCTGCTCAGTATGGAAAAACAGATGAAGTTCAACTTAATCTTAACTACCAACAACAATTTTCAAAGTTCAGCGAATCTCCAAATGTACAATCTGTGGGGATCAACGCGAATATCTTTGATAGAGTAGGTGCAGGTATTTCTGTGTTTAGAGATAGCAATGGGCCTATTTCGGCGGGAGGTATCACAGCGGGGGCTTCTTATTTTATCCCTTTAAGTAGTGAAGGAGACAGAAAAGATCAGTTCTCTTTCGGTACAAGTGTTAATTTTTATAATATGAATTTTGATTATTCAAAAATTAATACTGAAGAAGGTTACGATCCTTTATTGCAAGGAAACGAAAGCAATATTTTCATGGTGTATGCAAACTTCGGTTTAGCAGCTACGTATAGAAACTTATTTGGAGGAGTATCAGTTAATGATATCGCTTTGAGTAATGACGAATCTATCGTTAACAACTATGAGCCATCTCCAATTAAATTCTTCTTAAACTTAGGATATGACTGGCATGTAGGTGATAATATGTATTTCACTCCATCAGTTTTGGTAAACTTGAATACCAACTCTACCAGACTTATGGATTATAACTTGATGGCAACGTTCTTCAATGATATCAACTCTTTCTCTTTTGGGGTAAGCTATAGAGCTGCTCAAAACAGATTTGATAACCAGCAGTTACAGATTGCTCCAATCGTTAAAGTTAAATTTAACAAGTTTATGGTGGGAGCTACTTATAACCTAGGATTGTCTGATATTCAGGATTATGGAGGAAACAGCTTTATGCTAAGTGTAGGTTATAACTTCGATAACTTCATTAACCGTAGAGGATATAGATATTAATCAATTTAATTTAAATAAATTTGAGCTCTGAATTTTTCAGAGCTTTTTTTATGATCTACATTCACATTCCGTTTTGTAAGCAGAAATGCAGCTACTGCAATTTTCATTTTTCTACCTCCTTAAACTTTAAGGATGAAATGCTTGCTGCCATAAAGAAGGAAATCTTTTTGAGAAAAGATGAATTACAAAACAAAAAACTGCAGTCACTTTATTTTGGTGGCGGAACTCCGTCCATTCTATCTTCCGATGAAATAAAATCTTTAATTGACGAAACTCTAAAATATTTCAGCTTTGAAAAAGATATTGAAATTACTTTGGAGGCCAATCCTGATGATTTAGATAAAAACTTTTTGAAAGGCTTATCAGATTCTCCGGTCAATAGATTATCAATTGGAACCCAGAGTTTTTTTGAAGAAGATTTAAAATTGATGAATCGAGCTCATACAGCATCAGAAGCAGAAGGCTCAATTAAAAGAGCACAGGATTTTGGTTTTGAAAACTTAAGTATCGATTTGATTTACGGTTCACCAACTTCCAATCTTGAAATCTGGAAAGAAAATTTAAATAAGACAATTGCTCTGGAAGTTCCTCATATTTCTTCTTATGCTTTGACTGTGGAGCCTAAAACGGCTTTAGAAAACTGGATTTCCAAAGGAAAAATAATCAGTCCGAAAGAAGAAGAGCAAAATAAAGAATTCTATTATTTATCTGACTTTTTAAAAGATAATGGTTTCGAACATTATGAAGTTTCCAACTTTGCGAAACCGGGATTCTATTCAAGACACAATTCTGCATATTGGAAATATAAAGAATACTTGGGAATTGGTCCCTCTGCACATTCTTATAATGGTTTTGATATCAGAAGTTGGAATGTGGCTAATAATCAGCAATACATTAAAAAATTGAACTCAAATCTTTTGGCTAAAGAAGAAGAGATTCTTTCTCAGGAAGACCAGTTTAATGAAATGATCATGATTGGATTAAGGACAATTTGGGGTGTTGATCTTAAAAGTTTAAAAGAAAAATTCAATGACAATATTCTTGAACATTTTCAACATGAAATTAGATCAAAATTAGAAAAGGAGATCTTGACCATTGATAATGATCATTTAAAAATTCCTGAAAAGCATTGGTTTATGGCGGATGGAATTGCTTCGGATTTGTTTTTTGTCTAAATTCAACTCAACTATTGAGATGCTTCGACTTCGCTCAGCATGACAACTTGACTAATACTACTCATTTTATTTCACGATAGATTTTTGGCGATGTCATGCTGAGCTTGTCGAAGCATCTCTTTCAATAATGGTATATTGTGAAGCAAAATTCCTTATTTTTGTATAAAATTTCAGCTCAAATTGAAAAATAAAAAACCAGACTATTCGCATCTTTCATCCAGCCAGCCTATTGGTATTTTCGATAGTGGTGTAGGAGGATTAACGGTAGCTAAAGAGATAAAAAGACTTCTTCCACATGAAGATTTAATCTATTTTGGAGATACAAAACATCTTCCTTACGGTGAAAAATCTAAAGAAGCCATCATTGAATATTCTACAAAAATCACCAATTTTTTATTGGCACAGAATTGTAAAGCGATTGTCATTGCATGTAATACAGCGACAGCAAATGCTTTGAATGAAGTCATGGAATCTGTTGCAGGAAGAGTACCAGTCATTGATGTTATTAATCCCGTTGCGGAAAAAGTTTCGTATGAAATTCATAATAATGTAGGTGTTATTGCCACAAAAGCGACGGTGAATTCAGGGCTATACAAAAAAAGTATCCGTAAACATAATAAATGGATTAAAGTAGACGAACTGGCAACACCACTATTGGTTCCTGCTATTGAAGAAGGTTTTAAAAACCATCCGATTACGCATGCTATTATTTATAATTATTTAAGTAATAGTAAATTAAAAAATATTGAAACATTGATTTTAGGATGTACCCATTATCCTTTACTAATTGATGAAATCAAACAGTATTACGGAAACAGAGTTCGTGTTATTGATTCACCTAATATTGTGGCCAATCATTTAAAAATCATTTTAGATAAATATAATCTTCTGAATGATAACAACCCAAAACCGAATTACCATTTCTATCTCTCAGATTTGACGAAAAATTTCGAGAAAATTTCAAAGAAATTCTTCGGAAAAACGATCGACTTAGAATTGAAAGTATTATAAAATAAAAAAGCTGTTTCGAAATGAAGCAGCTTTTATTTTTACGGAATTAAATTTCTAAAATAACCTTTTTCTTTTCCAGTCTTCTCTTTGGAGTATGGATAGGTTGGTTGCTATCATCTTCAGCTCTTTCACCTATGGCAACAGCAAATAAGGTTTCGTAGTTTCCATTATTTAAAATAGCATCATATTTTTCAGGTTCAATACCTTCCATAGGAGTAGAATCAATTCCCATATCTGCACAAGCGGCAAGAAGAACTCCTAAAGACAGATAAACTTGATGTCCAAGCCAGGCTTTAATTGCTGATTCACCTTTAGGTTTTACCATAGTTCTATAATAAGATACAGAACCTTCAGGAAGAACTTCCTCAATTTGTTTTTCAAAATCTTCTGTTTTTTTAATAACCTGAAAAACGATTAATAAATTACTATTAAACACTTTCTCTTTATTAAAATAAGAAGCTTCTGCCAATTTCTCTCTTATTTCTGAATCTCTGTTTACAAAAACAAAATTCCAAGGTTGGCTGTTGATGGAAGACGGACTCAGATGCAAGATCTCTTTTAATTGTTGAATTTTTTCTTCACTGATTGTCGCTTGAGAATTATACTTTTTCACAGTATATCTCGATTTCATTTTTTCTAAAAAGTTCATAATTTTATACTATATTTTTTATAGTTACAAAATTAATTTAAGTTTACTACCTTTGCAATAACGGTAAAAAATGATAGTATAAAATAATATCGAGATGTATACAATAGATGATAAGACTTATCCGTGCTGTACAAGTGTTACCATGCGGTTTATTGGAGGAAAATGGAAAGCTGTAATCTTATTTCATCTTATTGATGGAAGAAAACGTTATAACGAATTAAGAAAATTGATTCCTACGATTACAGAAAGGACGTTAAGCCTGCAATTGAAACAATTGGAGGAAGATGGTATTATTGATCGACAGGTTTTTACAGAAAAACCGCCATTGATGGTAGAATATAGTCTTACAGATTTTGGGAAAACGTTGCTTCCTGTATTAAATGAAATTACGAAATGGGGAACTGAAGCTTCAGAAAACTCAAAAAAAATAATCAAGAAAAAAATTTCCTGATTATTCTGCTATTTCTGTATTCACTTCTTTATTCGGTTCAAAAAAGCTGAAACTTACATTCCCGTATTTTCTTGTATCAATCAGATTCGGATGATCAAATTTCATTCGGCTTTGGTGCTCTACGATCAGAGTTCCGTTTTCTTTTAAATATTTGTTATTCAAAACTAAAGAAATCAATTCGTGGTATTTTTTTTCTTCCATTTCGAAAGGAGCGTCAGAAAATACCAATTCAAAAGACTTTTTGTTTCTGAATTTTTTTAACCAGTCAAAAACATCGCCTCTCTGAACATTTACCTGTAAATTGAACCCCAATTCTGAAGCGGTCGTATTGAGAAAGCTGGTATGTTTCGGATTCATTTCCACAGAAGTGATATCTTGACATCCTCTGGAAGCAAACTCAAAAGTGATAGAGCCAATTCCTGCAAATAAATCAAGCACAGAGATAGACTGCATATCATATTTATTCTCCAGAATACTAAATAATGCTTCTTTTGCAAAATCTGTAGTAGGTCTTACATCAAAATTCTTCGGAGCAGCAATTTTTTTGGCTTTCCATTTGCCTGAGATTATTCTGTACATATATGTTTAGGTTTTAGGTAATAGATAGCAGATAAAAACTAAAGTCGGTAATCTGCGACCTGCAACCTAATTAAGTATAAAATTTTTATTAGGAATATTATCAAATACAATTTTCAGATTCTTTACAAACTTTTGCAATTCTGAAATGAAGGTTTCGTTTTCTGTAGTCTCACCATAGGCAAAAAAGCTGGTTTCATTGATTCCGAAACCTATTTTACTTAAAGTGAACATAACAAAATAAAGAAAATCAACTTCTGAATTGACATCCAGATTATTATATAGGATAATTTTTTTATCGTCAATTGCAAAAAACTCACATTGGTTGTGGTACAAATTAATGTGAATTTCTTTATTGCTTTTATTCTGAATAGAGTTTAAAAATCGCTCTCCAGAAAAATTAAAATGAACAGGAATGTCTAAGTTCTTTATTTTTTGATAAAAATTCTTCGGAAAAGTATAATAAAACTGAACTTTGAACTTTTTGTTGACAGAAAGCATCAGCTCTTCATTTTCCTTATCAACAGGAGCGTTAAAGGCGATTAAGTCAAAACCTGCGTCATGCTCAGAAAAACCTTCCGGCATTAAGGTAAAATGATTCAGTGCTGAAATTACCTGAATTTCATCAAATTTTTGTTTACCCAACACTTCATCCAGCTTTTGTGAGATGAAATTTTCCGGAGTTTCTTCGTCTACGAAATAAGATTTTTCCTCCACAATGCTTTTATTTTTAGCGATTTGTGAGATTAATCCGTCTTTGGTAAAAAGTAAATTAAGTACGTTCATATTTCAATTCCTGCAAATTTAGTGAAATTCTACCATTACTGCACCTGATTGATGATGAAGTATTTCCTTATTGTAAAAATCGAGATTGGTCTGACTTTCCAAAGTGTCCCAAACCATTTTTTGTAAAGTTCCGTCACCAATTCCGTGTACAATTTCCAGTCTTTTGAGGTGGTTTTTTCTACAGAATGTAAGTGTTTCCACCAGTTTTTCCTTTTGAATGAACAATCTTTCAAAACTGTCATAATCATTCGGATTTTTAACTAAATTATGAAAATGCAGATCCAAAACCAAATGGTTTCTTTGATGTTTTTTTGAAATATTCTTTTTCGGTTCCGATTTCTTCACGACTTCTACGGTTTCATAAAAATCTGAAATTTTCGGAACCAGCTTCTCTTTCGGATATTGATGAGTGAATCCGTATTCATCCTTAAACACAACAATATTTCCATGAACGGAAGTGATTACCCCGTTTAAATCTTCGTCTACCACAGAAACTTTGTCTCCAATCTTCATTTTTATTACATTTTATTTAGGTCCCAATTCAATGACTTCCAGATCCTTTATTTCCGTATCATCGATTACAAAACGCATCATCGTTCTCATTGTATGCCACCCCTGTTTGCCGCAAGCTCCGGGATTCAGGTGGAGTAAATTGTTTTTTTCATCAAACATAGCCTTCAAAATATGAGAATGTCCGGAAATAAATAAATTCGGTGCCTTTTCAGAAATTTCTTTTTTGGTCAAAGGAGTATATTTTCCGGGATATCCGCCAATATGAATCATGAGAACTTCTACATTTTCACACGAAAAACGATTGACTTCAGGAAATTCAGAACGAATTTTTGCATTGTCGATATTTCCATAAACTCCTTTTAAGGGCTTGATTTTTTCAAGCTGTTCAATGACTTCAATACTTCCGAAATCTCCGCCATGCCAAATTTCATCAGCTTGCTGAGCATATTCCAAAATTCGGTCATCGATGTAGGAATGAGAATCGGAGAGAAGAAGGATTTTTGTCATTATCTAAGTGTTCTTTCAGTAATATTTTCGTCGTATTTATTTTTAAAAACCTGTACTCTGTCAGGATTCAGCTCACCTTCTGTAGTAATTACTCTTTCTTTTAATAACCATTTGATCAGCTTTTCCATTCCTTTTCTGGAATTCATGAAATTGGCAATTTTTGTAAAATCCTTAGATTCTACTTTTGTTTTTTCAGATAAAAAATTTAAAATAAAATAATCATCATCCTGATACATGGGTGTTTCGTTATCCATATACTTATACATCAGGATTTCATCATCATTTTTCATAGTGAAGAATGAGTACTGAGCAATATTTATTTTTTCGGCTTTCAGAATCTGTTTACCATCAAGTAAAACCTTGTCATCCTTAATGACAATGTCTTGAGAAAAGTATAAGTTGAAACTTAAAGTTAATAAAAATAAAGCCAGTAATTTTTTTAGTGTCATTTTTTAGTGCTTAAAACTTTTTGCAAATATAGCTGTTAATTAAAAATCTTAATATTTAGTAAATTTGGAAAAATTAAAAAAATGAAACAAAAACTTTCTTTTTTCCTTTTTCTTTTAAGTGTCGGAATCGCAAATGCACAGGTTGAAGAGAAAAAACTGGATGAATTGGTCCAAAATACCCTAAAAACATTTGATGTTCCGGGAATGTCTGTAGGAATTGTAAAAGACGGAAAATTAATTTATTCAAAAGGTTTTGGAGTACGTTCATTAACGACAAAACAACCGATGGATGATACGACTTTGGTGGGGATTGCATCCAATTCAAAAGGCTTTACGTGTACAGCACTGGCTATTTTAGCCGATGAAGGAAAACTGAACTGGGATGATAGGGTTTCAAAATATATTCCTGAATTTCAAATGTATGATCCATATGTTTCTCAAAATGTAACAATCAAAGATTTGGTGACGCACAGAGCGGGGTTAGGTTTAGGACAGGGAGATCTGATGTTCTTTCCGGAAGGAGGAAGTTTGACGGTGAATGATATCGTTCATAATGTAAGATATTTAAAACCTGAAAATCCTTTCAGAACCACTTTAGATTACAATAATATCATGTTCATCATTGCTGGAGAAGTGATTCACAGAGTGTCGGGATTGAGCTGGGCTGAATTTATCGAACAGAGAATTATGAAACCTGTAGGAATGAATTCAAGTTTCGGAAGTTACAACAGAGCAAAAGCAGTGGCTAATAAAATTGATGCACATGCTCCTGTAGACGGGAAAGCGATTGCTGTTCCTCATGATTGGAATGAAACAGCCAATGCGGCAGGAGGGATTATGAGTAATATTAAAGATATGACGCTTTGGGCAGATTGTTTATTGAATAATTTTACGACAAAAGACGGGAAGAAATTAGTTTCAGATAAAAATGTTCAGCAGCTTTGGAGCCTGCAGATTCCGAGTGGAGTAGCTGCAAAGAATCCTTATGATACAAGTTTTTACGGATATGGAATGGGTTGGTTTTTAAGTGATGTGAAAGGTCACAAACAAGTTCAGCATACTGGAGGATTGATTGGAACGGTAACTCAGTTTACCTTAATTCCGGATATGAAACTGGGAATCGTGGTTTTAACGAACCAACAATCTGGAGCGGCTTTCAATACCATTACAAATACAGTGAAAGATTCTTATTTGGGCATTGCAGACAGAAACTGGCTGAAAACTTATGGAGACCGAATAAAAAAAATGGATGAAGGTTTCGACAAGCAAAAGAAAGACGCTTTTGCCAAATCGGAAGCTTTTAAAAAAGATAAAAACTTGCAGCCAAAATCAGAACAATTTGTTGGAACGTATAATGACAGATGGTTCGGAGATGTGGAAGTTTCTCAACAGGGAAATACCTATAGAATTTTGTGCAAAAATTCTCCAAGATTGAAAGGCGAATTATTACCTTATTCAAATAATTCTTTCATCATTAAATGGGATGACAGAAGCTATGATGCGGATGCCTATATTATTTTTGATTATGATGAAACGGGAAAAGCACAGTCTGCAAGATTGAAACCGATTTCAGATGTTACGGATTTCAGTTTTGACTTTGATGATTTAGATCTGAAAAGAAAATAAAAACAAAAGCTCCAACAATCTGTTGGAGCTTTTTTTATATGCATACAATATTTTTAAATTTTTCCGGGCTCATAAAAAAATAAAAGCTTTTTATTGGCTCCGTCAAAGTCAGCCCAGAAATCACAATCGATTTCAAAACCGGCGACACCGCAGGTTGGGAAATGGAAAATATCTTCAGAAATAGAATTGGCAAAATTTGAGATTCCGTTATTATGAGAGAAAAAAGCTACGGAATTGTGACTGTTATCTAAATCATAAATGACAGATTCAAAATTGCTTTCCGAAGGATTGTACAGTTTTTCATCCGTATTAAAATTAAGCTGATAGGTCTGATTGAAAATTTTACACGTATTCAATGCTCTTACAGCAGGACTCGATACCAGATAATCTATAGAGATATGATTGTCTTTTAGAAATCTGGACATATTCATCGCATCTTCCAATCCTTTATCCGCCAAAGGTCTGTCAAAATCTTCGGTTTCCTCCGGCCAGTCGCTCTTCGCATGTCTTACGAGTATGATTTTCTTCATAATTTAAGTAGTTTGGAAGAATAAAATTATAAAAAAAATAATGGAATAAAACATGATTTATAAAAAAAACTGTGTGTGGAATAAAATCATTAAAATTTACTAAATTTGCAAACTTATGGGACAAATCCTTGCAATAGACTATGGAAAGGCTCGTTGTGGCATTGCTGCAACGGATGATATGCAGATTATTGCCAGTGGTTTGGAGACGGTTCAGACCTCTGTGTTGATTGAATTTTTGAAAAAATATTTTAACGAGAACAGAGTAGATGAAGTGGTAATCGGCCTTCCTGTAGATTTAAGAGGAAATATTTCAGAAGTGGAAACCGATATTTTAAAATTCATAGAAATTTTTCAAAAAGAATTTCCAGAAATAAAAGTGAACCGCTTCGATGAAAGATTTACGTCCAAAATGGCTTCGTTTTTTATTTCCCAAAGTGGAAAAAGCAAAAAACAAAGACAGGAAAAAGGATTAATAGATAAAGTAAGTGCAACCATCATATTGCAGAATTTTTTAGAACAAAGAACAAGATGATTTTACCGATAAGAGCCTTTGGGGATCCTGTTTTGAGAAAAGTAGGAAAGGAGATAGATAAAGATTATCCCGAGTTACAAGAGTTGATAGATAATATGTTCGAAACGATGTACAGTGCTAACGGAATTGGTTTGGCAGCTGAGCAGATCGGACTGGATATTCGTTTGTTTGTCATTGACGTTACTCCTTTGGCGGAAGATGAAGATTATGAAGATATTAAGGATGAACTGGCAGAATTCAAAAAAGTTTTTATCAATGCCAAAATTCTTGAAGAATCTGGTGAAGAATGGAAATTTAATGAAGGATGTCTTTCAATTCCTGATGTGAGAGAAGATGTAAAAAGAAAAAGTACAATTCTTATCGAATATTATGACGAAAATTTCGTTAAGCATACAGAAACTTTTTCCGATATTAGAGCCCGCGTAATTCAGCATGAATATGACCATATAGAAGGAACGCTGTTTACAGATCATCTAAGTGCTTTGAAAAAGAAATTGGTAAAAGGGAAACTTACAAAAATCACTCAAGGGGATGTAAGTATCAATTATAAAATGAGATTCCCAAAATAATTTTGAATTAAAAATAAAAATATTAAACAGCAGAACGCTTTGAGCCGACTGCTATATTCACAAAAAATAAAATTATGCTGTTAGAAAAAATAATTTCAATTTCTGGAAAACCAGGACTTTTCAAGTTAGTTTCTCAATTAAGAAACGGATTTATTATTGAAGACGTTACCACTAAGAAAAAAGTAAGTATTGGTAACTCTAGTCAGGTAAGTTTGCTAGATAATATCGCAATGTTTACATTTGATAAAGAAGTTCCTTTGTTCGAAGTTTTTGAAAATATTGCTAAAAACTACGATTATAAAGAAGCTATTGCTCACAAATCTTCTGATGCAGAATTAAAAGAATTTATGACAGCTTCTCTTCCAAACTACGATACAGAAAGAGTATATGCTTCTGATATCAAGAAATTGGCTCAGTGGTACAATATCCTTCAGAAAGCTGGATATATGACTCCTGAAAGCTTCGTAAAAGCAGAGCCTGAAACATTAGAAGGTGCACCGGCAGAAGAAGTAAGTTTAGAAACTGAAGCTCCGAAAAAAGCAGCTCCTAAAGCTGAAAAACCGGCAGCTCCAAAAATAAAAGCTACTTCAGCAGCGAAAGCAGCTCCAAAAAGTACACACAGAAAGCAAGGATAATTCATTCACTTTGAATTAAAATATAGACCTCGTCCGAAATGGCGAGGTTTTTTTGTTTCAAGACAAAAGAACATTCAAAAAGATTTACCTTAAATTTGTATTACTTTGAATTCTCAATTTATGAATACCAAACAGGAAAAACTAGAAGCTTTCGGAAGATTATTAGACATTATGGACGATTTACGCGAAAAATGTCCATGGGATCAGAAACAGACGTTGCAATCACTCCGTCATTTGACGTTGGAAGAAACGTATGAACTTTCGGATGCTATTTTGCAGGAAGATCTGCTGGAAATAAAAAAAGAGCTCGGAGATGTTCTTTTGCATTTAGTTTTTTATGCTAAAATTGGCTCAGAAAAAGAGAGTTTTGATATTGCAGATGTTATTAATTCACTGAATGAAAAACTGATTTTCCGTCATCCTCATATCTACGGAGATGTAGAAGTGAAAGATGAAGAAGAGGTAAAGCAGAACTGGGAAAAATTAAAATTGAAAGAAGGCAACAAATCTATTTTGGGAGGAGTGCCTAAAAGTTTACCAAGTTTGGTGAAAGCTTACAGAATTCAGGATAAAGTAAAAGGCATTGGTTTTGAATTTCATGATGCAGAAGATGCCTGGAAAAAGGTAGATGAAGAAATTCAGGAGTTTCATGCAGAAACAGATCTTGATAAAAAAGAACAGGAGTTGGGAGATGTATTTTTCTCATTAATCAACTATGCAAGAATTTCGGGGATCAATCCGGATTCGGCGTTGGAAAGAACCAACCTTAAATTTATTTCAAGATTCCAGAAAATGGAAAACCTGGCTTCTGAAGAAAATTTAAAGCTTGCTGATATGTCGTTGGAAGAAATGGATGTTTTATGGGAAAAAGCTAAACGTTTACAATAAATGAAGGTAGAAAACCCGATCCATCATCGATTTCAATATTTATTGGAATTCAAACAAACGGAAAGGAAATGGCATTTTCCTTTTCTTGCCGCGCTGTGCATCGGAAGCTGTCTCCTTATCGGATATTTTTTAGGAAAACCAAATTATGGAGCGCTTTCCAGTTTGGGGGCATTAACGATTTTGTATTTTACTTCGGCTCCGATTACACAAAGAATGATCCATTTGGTGGTTTGTGCATTTGGAATTGTATTTTCATTTACAATAAGTTCGTTTTTTAGTTTTAATGCCTATTGCGCAGCATTATCATTGGGAGTCGTCTCATTTTTAGCCCATTTTATTTCCTCGTATTTTAAAATTCCGCCGCCGGGAAATTTCTTCTTTATCATGGTTGCGGCAATGGCGAGTACTTACAAATTTGATTTAGATTTCATTCCGACCAGAGTGGGACTCGTTGCGATGGGAGCAATTTTATCGTGTTCATTTGCCTTTCTCTATTCGGTTTTTATTGAAAAAAGTACTGGAGTTACTGTTCCGAGGAGAGTATTTAATAAAAGAAGATATACCAAGTTTGTGGAGAGTGCCATTATTGGGTTCTTCATGGCTTCGACTTTAATTGTTGGACATCTGTTGAAATTTGAAAATACGTATTGGATTTCAATTGCTGCTGTTGCAGTTATTCAGGGCAGGAATTTTGAGCATGTACGACAAAGAAATATGCACAGGATTTTAGGAACCTTTATCGGAATTGGTTTTGCGTGGGTGATTCTTTTATTTGAACCTGAAAAGATTGTCATGATCATTATTATCACGATTTTACAGTTTCTGATTGAATTATTAATTGTAAGAAACTATGGTTTTGCGGTGATTTTTATTACCCCACTAACGATTCTTCTGGCAGAAACAGGAAGCGAGGTTCATCATGATCTTGAAAACCTGATGCATGCAAGATTGATTGATACGATTATAGGAAGTTTAATAGGTTTGGTAGCCGGTTTTTTCCTTCACCATCAACAGATTATTAATAACTTAGAGAAAAATATCAGGTTTTCTTATTTCCAGTTTAAAAAATTAAAAAAATAGATATGTTACGTATTGTTGTTTTATCGGCATTTTTGTTGTGGAGCTGTAATCCAAAAGCTCAGGATTCACCGAAGACGGATGAGTTGAAAGTAGAATTTTCGCTGCCTAAAAAGCTGAAAGAAGTTTCGGGAATTGCTTTATCCCAGGATAAAAAAACAATTTGGGCAATAGAAGATCAAGGGAACAAAAATGTGGTCTATGGATTGGATATGCAGGGAAAGCTTGTGAAAGATGTTCAGGTAGAAAATGCTGACAATAACGATTGGGAAGATATTACAAAAGATGCTCAGGGAAATATTTATTTAGGAGATTTTGGAAATAATGATAATAACAGACAGAATCTTTCCATTTTGAAATTGGATCTGAAAGCTCCTTCTCAGGTAACTACAAAGGTAATCCAGACGACAAAATTCCATTATGAAGGACAGACTGAATTTCCACCGAAAAAATCTGACTGGCTATATGATTGTGAAGCTTTCGTAGAAATGGACGGGAATTTTTATCTATTCACCAAGAACAGAAGCAAAGGTTTTGACGGGACTTTCTTAGTTTTCCAGATTCCTAATAAAGAGGGTGACTTTGAAGCGAAATTAATAGGGAGGTTAAAGCTGCAAGGTAAGTACAGTGATGCAGCGATAACTTCTGCGGCGATCAACAGTACAAAAGATAAAATTGTATTGTTAAACCATAAAAATATTCATGTGCTTTCCGGATTTACAGCAAATGATTTTAATACGGCTAAAATCCAGAAAATTTCTTTGAATCATAACTCTCAAAAGGAAGCTGTTGTTTTCCTTGATGATAAAACACTGCTGATAGCTGATGAAAAAGATAAGGATACAGGAGGAAATGTGTATCGTTTTGATTTGAAATAAAAAATAAAATCCGCAGAAGTTATCTGCGGATTTTTTATGTTTAAAAGGTCATTCCTACGCCTGCAGAAATTCTTCCTCCATCTGATCCTGTGAAATAGTTAAGCCTTGCAGAGAATGTTTCCACAACACTCATCCAAAATCCACCTCCGATAGACTGATGCCATTTATTAGAATCTTCATTGGCATTCCAGACTCTACCGATATCATAGCCTACTAAAATTCCCATATTGGCAGGAATAATAGGGTTTCTTACCCTTCCGAAATCCCAACGGACTTCCGAGTTATTGGTGAAGTAAGATTTTCCTGAAAATCGGTCATTTCTGAAAGCTCTCATTCCGTTGTTTCCACCAATACTTGCTGCTTGGTAAAATTCAAAATTACTATTGTTGATCCACATTACATTACTGGAGTTGGCAAAAACGAAATTTCCTCTTTTGTCCAATCGGTGATCGATAGCAAGGGTTCCGTTTAGTGTCAGGAAGTTTCTTTTGGTATCAGTAAGGTTGGTTTTCCAATCAGCGTTGATAAGGAATTCCAAACCTAAAGTTGGAAAGGCTGCGTTATCTAAATTTTTATAACTAAATGTATAATTCACTCCTGCAAATTGCTGGCTGTTGAAAACGCTTTGGTTTACATCTTGAGAATCATCTACAAAACGGTTGCCTTTTCTTTGTACTTTATTGTTCTCAAAAGTAAGCTGAAACTGATGTTGCAGGTTCATCCAGCTTTTTTTAGAAATAGACGGAGCAAAGCTGAATTTAGAAATTCGGGCTCTGTTGTATTCTCTTTCTGTAGTTTCTTTGTCATATGGACTTTCATTTGATAATCCGAAAAAGTTTTCAGAGAAGCGGGGAGTGGTGTATAATGCATCAATATTAAAATCCCATCCATAGATTGCTTTTTTGAATATCCCTTTATAGGCAAGGTTAAATCCAGCCGTAGCTGTATAGAAATTAGCTCTTAAGCTGTGCTTTTGAGTGTATGGATCACGAATAAAATTATTGACCGTATAATTTACCAATGCACCAATGATTACTCCGT
Organism: Chryseobacterium taiwanense; assembly: GCF_000813825.1. Classification (GTDB taxonomy): domain Bacteria; phylum Bacteroidota; class Bacteroidia; order Flavobacteriales; family Weeksellaceae; genus Chryseobacterium; species Chryseobacterium taiwanense. Next base: position 10,192 of record NZ_JWTA01000016.1, on the reverse strand, counting down.
CATCAGGATTGTAATCTGCATTAGGATATCCTGCTAAGAAATTATATTTAGGGTGTTTATAATTGTAGGTATTGATATCATAATCATCCGAAATATTTTTTGTTCCTCCGCCATTGTATGTGTTTTTCTGTGATTTAAAATCATAGATTTTTACTTTGCTTCCGTTAGCAATATTGTAGGTGTCGTGATTGTAGCCTCCAATCAATCTAATGTTCATTTTTGGATGGCCATCTCCTGAAACTTCGTAAATATCATCATCTTCCAATCCATATACCCAAAGTTCTTTGGTTTTGGAGTCATCATACGTTTTTTCAAAAAAAAGCTCTGGATTTTCTTTGTTTTTATCTAATTTATACTGTTGTACGTGTACCGAATTTCCTGTTTTGGTAATGACAAATTTATCAGGGTTTACAGTTCCGGCTAACGAAATTTTTTCCTGCAATACGTCATAATATTGAGCCGCATAATGCTGCAGTTTTGTCTTTCGGGTTTTTAAATGTTGCTGTATTCCTGTAATGGTTTCATCCTGTACTTCTTTCGGAAGGTTGGTAAATGCCTCATCAATATTTTTATCAGTAAGATGTTCCTGAATATATTTTGCCTGCGCAATCCAGTCTTCTTGAGTAGCTCCTTTTAAAAAGATTAAATCTAATGGATAAGGTTCCATATTCATCCATTTCACATTTTTAATATCCCCTTTAAAGGTTGTCATGTGACGGATTGCCGGAATATTCATAATGATCTTGAAAGCGGCGCCATCATATTTACTGAAAGCCTGATCCCTGTCTCGAGGAATAGGTTTGTAAATGACTTTGTCACCATCTTCATATTCTGCCCATTTCCATTGATCGGAATGTCTGTCCCAGTCACCAATAAGAATGTCAAAAATCCTTGCGCGGATGTAAGACTCTTTATCGATTGAATATTTATAGCTTTTATTTAAATTTTTAAGAACATCGTCTGTAGAAAGGATATCTTTTGCATTGTCCAATGAAGCCAAAGTTTTAGGATCCGCAGAAAAACGTTCCTCAATCATGTACATTTCATCGCCATACGATTTATTATACTCGCCTAATGCCTGTTGTTTAGGAATATAATATAATCTTGGATTAGTGTGTGGAATATTCAGTTTTTCAGCCATACTTCCTACTGAAAAGGGCGTGAAAGGATGGTTGGTTGTATAAAAATCCAATAAAAACTTATCTGGGAAAGTATTGTTAAGCTCATTTCCGAAAGTACTTTTTTTGAAAGCCATATTGTTTAGAAAGCGGACAGCGCTTTTTTTAACGCCTCTCATAACAAATTCCTGCCCGTCTTCTGCTTTCAGGCGCAAACTGTTCGACTGATTTCCTCCTCCTTCACGGAAGGGTGTATAACCGCCGTCAAGGGTAGAAATATTTGCGGTAGGAGCTTCAATTGGCATTCCGTAATACTTTCTGTAATGTTCTCCCCAAAGCCATCTGTAAATAGGTCCTTTTTCCGTTAATTTCTTAGGGTAGATGGTAGAAGTGACAGTAGCAGGAAATGAATTCGGATAATTGTTGATGAACTCTTTAGGTTTTTCAATCACCTGAACATGCGCAAGTTTGGCAATAGTATTATCTTTTGTTGAAAAATATTCAACATCAGAGCTCTGGTCTTTTCGGATATTTAAAACGGCAAAACCGCTTCCGCCGTAGGAAAAATCTGTTTTTGATCCGATTGTTGAAGGATCAGTTTTTGAACCTGCTCCACTGATGATCTGTCGGATATTTCTCTCTTCATGATATTGAAGATTATGATCATGTCCGGAAACAAAAATAATATTTTCTTTATCCTGAACGATACTTTTTAACCGATTGGCAAGATCAGCATAATGTTGGTTATTAATATCTGCAGGATTGGCTCCGGAAGAGCTTCTCAAAATATTGATAATACTGGCAACTCCGGGAAGAGGAATTTTACTTTGTACAGGGAAAAGATGAGATGCCGCTGAATTATACCCTGCGTGGGTTCCACTGCTGATAACAGGGTGATGGAGTGCGACAATAATTCTTTTGTCCTGATTTTTATTGACTAAGTCTTTGAATTCAACGAAGAGGTCTTCGCGGGTTTTGATATCACAATTTTTATTAATTCCGGGATAATTATCCCAGTTTGCCAATACCCATTCTGAGTCGATGATGATTAATTTAATATCTTTTGTTAAACTGATATCATCAATGGCGCATGAGTTTTTCGGAAGAAAAGCTTTTTTGTCATTAAAATAATTCTTCACAAGCTCTTCCTGTGCTTTCAGTCCGTCTAAGCCACTGTACCAATCATGATTTCCGGGAATTACTAATGTTTTTCCTTTGAAATTCTTGGTAATATTCAGCTGATTCTCCAGTTTTTGTTTTGCTAAAGTATAGCTGTCGTCCGATTCTTTAGGCATTCCGTTCGGGTAGATATTATCTCCTAAAAAGATCAGCATAGAGTTTTTATCGGCAGAGTCGAGCTTGGTTTTTAGAAAATCCAATGTCTGCTGAGATTGTGGTTCATCTGCATTTCCAGCATCACCTACCAGAAAAATTTTGAAATCATTTTCTGTATTGATGTCAGAATGTTGTATTTCAGATAAGTTTTTACCCTTTTTTACGTTATATGTTGCGCAGGAATAGAGAACTCCGGCAGACAATACGGTTCTTAGGACAACAGACGTATTTTTTAGATGAGTTTTCAAGGATAAATTCATAAATTTACAATAACAAAATTTCAGTGATGAGCATTTTACAAAAAGCCAAAGATTATGTCGAAATCTTATTCAAAGATAAGTTATCTTCGGTATATTTTTATCATAATTTTATTCATACTACTTATACAGTAAACAAGGCTGAAGAAATCTTGAAGCATACACCGGTTTCCAAGGAAGATCAGGAGAAGGTATTGCTTGCTCTTTGGTTTCATGATACAGGCTACATAGAGTGTGCCAACAATCATGAGGAAAAAGGAGTAGAGATCATGCAGGAGTTTTTGAAAAAAGAAAATTATCCCGATGATTATATTGAGGATATTACCAAGCTTATTTTAGCAACTAAAATTACGTATGAACCTCAGAATCTGCTGGAACAGATTGTAAAAGATTCGGATTGTAGCCATTTTGCAAGTCATGACTATAGTGATATTTCAGATGCATTAAGAAAAGAGTGGGAGCTTACCAATGTAAGATGTTTCTCTAATGATGAATGGAATGCTGGAAACCTAGATATGCTTAAGAATAAGCATAAATTCTATACGGAATATGCAAAACAAAACTGGCAGCCTTTGAAGGAAAAAAACATAAAAAAAATCGAAAAGAAATTGGATAAAGAAGATACTAAAAAAGAATCTTCAGAAAATAAAAAAGAAAAAGAGCCTAAATCTGACAGAAGTGTAGATACATTATTCAGAGTCACTTTGAGTAATCATACAAGATTGAGTGATATTGCAGACAGCAAAGCCAATATTTTACTGTCTGTAAATGCGATTATCATTTCAGTTTGTCTTTCCGTACTGGTTCCAAAACTGGATACTCCGAAAAATTCTCATTTGATTATTCCGAGTTTTATCCTTTTGTTATCGGCTGTTTTAACGATCATATTTGCAATTTTATCAACAAAACCGAATGTGACAAAAGCAAGGTTTACGATGCAAGATGTTGCCGATAGAAAAGTAAATCTTTTATTCTTCGGAAATTTTAACAGCATGATTTTCGATGATTATCAAAGTGCTATGAATATTCTGATTAAAGACCGCGATTATATTTATGATTCGATGGTGAAAGATTTGTATTATTTAGGAAAAGTGCTTGACAGAAAATACAGGCTTTTGTCTGTCACGTATAAAATCTTTATGGCCGGAATCATCATTTCCGTATTGTCTTTCGGATATGCTTTCCTTACTCTGTAAATTGTAAAACTTAGATAAATAATGATTGTAAGACAGCGTACCAATTGGCTGAAAATGCTTTTTATATGGAGAGGATCCGTATTAAAGAAAATTATTGTTCAACTTCTTACCATTACGTTGTTTTCTTTGGCTATTTATTTTTTCAAAGGAAAGATATTTGATTACAAAGTTCATCTCAATCCTACGATTTTTACGTTAATAGGTCTTGCTTTGGCAATTTTCATGGGATTTTGCAATACGGCGAGCTATGACCGTTATTGGGAAGGAAGAAAACTTTGGGGATTATTGGTAATTGAAACGAGATCTTTAACCCGTCAGATTTTATCGTTGATAGATGGTCCTCAAAATGAAGAAAAACAGAAAATCGTAAAACTTATTTCCGCCTTTTGTTGGTCATTGAATTATCAGTTAAGAAATAAATCCGGAACAGAGCATTTGGAGAGATTGCTTTCTCCGGAGCAAATGGATAAATTAAACGGTAAAAAATTCATTCCCAATATTATTTTAGGATTTATTGCAGATTGGAGCAAAGAGCAGAACCGAAAAGGAAATATTGATACCATTGTTTTGACTCAGCTTGATCATCAATTAAATCAATTCTCGAGTATTTCGGGAGGCTGCGAAAGGATTTATAATACACCGTTACCTTTTGCGTATAGCGTTTTATTGCATCGTACTGTTTATTTTTATTGTTTCTGGCTGCCTTTCGGATTGGTGGATACGTTGGGCTGGATGATGCCTTTGATCGTTGGTTTAATCAGTTATACCTTTATTGCATTAGATGCGATTATCCAGGAAATTGCAGAACCTTTTGGAGAAGAGGAAAATGATCTTGCCCTGAACAGCATTTGCAGAACAATTGAGTTTTCTATTTTTGAGCAGGCAGAAATTCCACAAGGGGAACTTCAAAAATCTGATTCTTATTTTATTGATTAATCCTGTATTACAAGAGAAACTCTTAAAGCTAAAAGTCCGGTAATTCCTTGTAGATCTTCTACTTTTAAGAATTCGATATCATGTTGCAGAATATTTTTAGACTGCAATTTATTGATGTATTCCAGATATTCTTTTTGATTTTCCATTCCGAAATAGACGATCGTTACTTTTCCGGGACAGGTAATTCTTTCCGAAGAATCTTTTATATGAGCCTTGTCCAGACGTTTTTTGATGATCTCGTAATAAGAATTGTAAGCCCCATCTATATCAAAACGTTTTTCATCCATTCGGAAACGGATGTCTATTTTTTCATTGTATACAAATATTAAAGAAGCAATATCTAAAGCAACCGGCAGGTTCGGCTTGAAAACCTGGAATTCTTGTTCCACTTTACAAACTGTTTTTAATTGCCAATATCTTAACCGGTGAACTACTTTTGAGGTATAATGCAATTCTGGAGCGATTGTACTGCCTATAAACAGATTGTGCTCAACTCCGTCAGATTTAAATCTTTCATAGTAATGGGGAAAGATTTGTTGTGCCTTGACTTGGCTTTCATCTAAAATATCTGCCAGTTTTCGGTTTACCAAAGTAATCGATTCATCCAGACTTTTTCTGTGGCTATAAAAAAGATGGTTTTGACTGAGTACTTTCGAGAAATATTCTTTGATCTTAGATTTTATTTCTTTCGTACTCTTTATTTCGAGTTTTCCTTGTAAAAAAGGGTGAATTTCGTCCCTTAAAAGCCTTTGAAAACGTTGTTCTGTATCTGCTTTGATGTCATTATTCAATTCATTTTCAAAAATATCCAATGCCAGTAAATATTTCTCCGAATCTGAATTGATCATAGAAAAAAGATCGTGAAGGCTTTCTATCTGTTCATTCAAGTCTTCAAGCATGAGTTTATAACGCTTTTCAGAAGAAGAACGGATATCAGAAAAACTAAACAGAGGAGTCAAGTTTTTAAACGAAATCTGTTTCAGCGTGTACATCTTTCTCCCTAAGAATGCATTGTAATATTTTTCGGCTTCACTTCTGAATTTCCAGACAACACTGTCGTGAATGGTGGTGTATTCTCTTTGGATGATTGCCTCAATCTGATTATTTCTTTCAAAATTAAATCGGCTCAAAGAAAAAAGAATCATATCGGCAAAAAACTCAAGCTTTTTCAGTTTCAATCCGTTAAAACTATTAGCTAAAGGAGAAGTAAACTCCATAATAGCAAGAAGTTCATTATCTTTCATGATAGGAATTACCATGAAACTGTTGATGTTATTATCTTTTAAAATATTAAATGAAGGAAGTTTTTTTATTTCTTCATCCAAATGATCAACATTTGAAACAACCACGGGTTTCGAGTTGTGGCTTAAGTTCGTAAAAGTACTTTCTCTCACTTCCTGATCAAAAGTGTTGATCCAGAAATCAAGAATATGATTGGTGAAAACATTCTCATAAATAGGAACTTTTTCCAGTCTCTTTTCCTTTTTGTTGAAAAGCATCAAGCCAAAATTAAGCTCCGAAACATCGAAATAAGATTTAAAAATTTCTTTTAAATTCTCATCGGGAATCAGGTTTTCCGGATCAATTTTAATCATGGTAGATTTGAGATCCGATAAGGCTACTTCAGAAGTACAGTCTACTAAAGAAATAATGGTAAATCCGCTCAATATCCATGATTTTGAAGGGAAGTACTTTTTCCATAATGCAATATCATCCAAATTTTCTAAAAGCATGTCTATCACAGCTTCTGAAGGAATTAAAGCATCCTCAGTAGGAAAAACTTCCGAAAAATCTGAATTTACTGTAATTTTATAATGCTTCATGATTCCCTGTTTATTGGGAATATCATAATAAAATGGAAGGCTGCTTTTGATATCTCTTTTGAAATAGGTTTGCAGGATAAGACATGAGCAGAACACATAGAACTCATCATCATTAATATTTCTGAGCTCAATTTCAAAGTCTTTTCCGGCATCTTTCAAAATGTTTTTAAAGCGTTCTGTATAATTGAACGTAACATTTGAAAGCGGAATACTTGCTGCCTTTATTTCATTATTTGTTAATCCGGTAGGGAAGAGGTCGGCAAGTAAAAGCCTTATAATATCTTCATATTTATCTAATAAAGACACATCCTGAAAGCCGTTTTTTAATTCCTGAAAATTGTTGGTTTTTTCGATCAACGACTCTGCATAATTTGCACGGTACTCTAATCTGTCATTATAACGGATATGTTCTAACACGTCCAAATATTTTTTGAACGATATATAAACCTGAAAAGGAGCGTCTTTTTTATAAAGGTCTGCCAACAACTGAAATTTAGAGTAAAGTTATGAAAAAAATAGGTTTTCTGGGGAACTTAGACGAAGAGAAATGTGAGATTTAGGAGATATTGAAAACTATTGGGAATTATATTTTATAAAAATAAGTAAAACCGAAAATAATTATGGTTGTAATAATTGTAATGGAGAAATTAAAGAAAAATTTTAATTTATTTTTGATATTTATTTTTATGATTTTAATAATTATTTAATGTAAATTTATTAATTGTGTAAAAGTTTTTTTTAGCTGTTTTATTTGGGTTTTATATTTTTAAACTCTTTTTTAATGGTTGTTTTATAGATTTTATTTGTTTTTTTAATCATCTTTAGTGTATTGTCGAATTTTAAATAAAATCAAATAAATTATTGTATGTGTATAAAATTAAATGTTAAAGTTTTTTTTCACATGATATCTAATTGTATCTTTGCGCGGATTTTGAGAAAAAGACTTTGTTTTAAGATTTTTTAACAAAGAGTAATCTATAATATTACAATAATAAATCACATTATATTATGAAGAGAATACTATCTTATTTTGCTGCAGCATCTCTATTAGTAGCCGTTTCGTGTAGAAATGATGAGGCAGATCTACAAAATGATCCTGAAAAAGGTCTTATTTTGAATACTGATGCACAGTCATTAAGTAAAAGAATCAGTTTTGCCAATTCAGGTGTAATTGATATGAAACCGAGTACTGGTGGTAAAACATCATTGGCAGGTAATTTTCCTTTAGTTTTAGTTGCTGAGGTTGCTCCTCCTGAATATAATGGTAAAAAGCTTCGTGCGACTCATGTTGCGTTGGAAGGAAATTACGCTTATGTTTCATATAATACGGAAGGAGAAACTTATCTAGGAGCGGTTGAAGTGATTAACATTAGCAATCCTAACGCACCGCAATTGGTGATGCAGGCTATTTTGCCTAATACGGATGTAAGCTCGGTACGTTATGATGACGGAAAATTATATATTGCGGGTGCAAAAGATATTTATGCTTCCGGAGCTTCTTCTCCTGCTTTTGTTGGGAGTATGACTCTTAATGGCGGAATGTTGGGGAATGCTTTTCAGGAGACTTTCTTAACAGGGAAGGTAGGGACTGATGTAGCGTCTAATGGTACTAAATATTATGCAGTTACCGGAGCAACCGGAGTATTAGCGCAATTGAATAAAAATAATCAGCAGGTAGAATTTTCTATTTCTCTTAATGATTTAAGAGCATTAGGATACAACAATAATAAAATTGTTGTTCTTAGTGGTACGGAAGGGGTGAAAGTATATGATGCGAATGGTCTTAACTTGATTACTTCTTTTGCAACTTCTACGGATGTTGTTGATGCTAAGAGAACGATCGACTTTATAGATGGTAAATTGCTGGTTTCAGAAGGGTATAATGGAGTCGGTGTTTATAATTTAACTTCCGGGGCAAAACTTCAAAAACTTGCTCTTCCAACCAATCTTACAGGAGTAGATCCGTCTGATGTTGTAAGCAATGCGGTTTCGGTAAATGAAAATCGTGTTTTTGTAGCAAATGGTGGTGCTGGTCTTTATGTATATCAACCGGATAATGCGGATCTTAAATTAATGGGATCTCTTGATTTAAGCGGTTCTTCAAATTTTGTTGTAAGTAGAGGAGAATATATTTTTGTTGCCACAGGAGCAGGAGGATTAAAAATTATTAAAACAGTAGCACCTACTAACGGAACAATAGATTGTACAGCATATCCTGTGTATAACGGTAGCGACTGGTTGAATGTAAATTCAGGTCAGATTCTTGAATATTCAGGAACGAAAAGCTTACAGGGAATTAATGTAAACCAAACGTTGACATGGTGTGGTGCGCTTACAGCGTCTCAAGGGGTAAATATCAACAGCAATGCTACTTTTAATATGTATGGTAAATTATACCAGGGAATGCAAAGTAATCCATGGAATTCTCTAAACATCAATAGCGGAGCACTTTTAAATCTTAAAGGAGATCTTACAGTTTACGGACATATGATTTTAAACAGTAATGCTAACTGGAAGATACAAGGAAATGTAACGATCCTAGGAAATCTAACCATCAATCAAGGTTCTAAAATTGAATTTGTAGGAAGCAGTTCTTCAATCACAATTAATGGAACGGTTACTAAAAACGGAACTTCTACGATTACGGGAACTTATAATGATGTGAACCATAAGTTGTAATTATCATTTTTCATTATAAAAAAGCCACCTCTTCAGGTGGCTTTTTTATTTTTAAAAGGCTTATAAATAGTATTTTTATTGATTGCATTTTCTTAGAATGATTTCTTCTGCATTGCTTTCCTGCTGAAAATTGGTTTCTTTGAATTCTCTTTTCTTTGTTTTCTTATTATAAAATCCATACCAATAGAAATACATGGTATTGTCGTTAATCATTTTGATATAGGCAATTGGTTCATTATTCATGTATTCTTTCCAGTTCAATCCTCTACCGATTTCACCTATGTCTTCTGGAATTTCTTTTAGCGTATAAGCGATACCTTTTTCATAATCATATCTTTTAAGTTCAGACATATCAATATAGATTTGATTGTATAGAAGGATTAAAGATGCCTCTTTACCACTAATAGATAAGCTACCAACTCCTTTTTTACAGTCTACCATCCATGTTCCTTCGGCAGAATATTTTTTGTTCTGGACTACTGAATTAATTTCATGATCACTTTTTTGAAGTACTTTCTCTATTATCTGACTTTTATGTTTTTTTAATGTATCATTTTTGTCCGATACTTTTTTGATTACATTTTGGCTATCATTCTTTTGACAGGAAAAAAATGATAGTGCGATCAAAAGGATAGAACTTGATATTTTTTGCACTAAAATTATTTAATTGTATTGATTATTTGATTCTACTTTTATGAACATAGCCTTGTTTACCATTCTTTGTTTTCACAAGCCACCAATCTCCCGAATTATCTAAAACTTCGATTTGTTCTCCTGAATTTATTTTTTCTACAACTTCAGATGAGGTATTCTTATCCTTTCTGAGATGAACTTGCAACTATTTTTGA
>NZ_JWTA01000015.1 GCF_000813825.1 Chryseobacterium taiwanense | reverse complement strand
AATGTAGGTCTTTTTTTATGTCATGCTATCCTATTTTACTAAAATTTTTCTTTTTGACATTTACTTATTCAAAAACCAATTTATTACATATTCAATAAAAATGTATATCTTTAATAATCAACAAACTATTACTATGAGATTTACAATTTTACTTTTTTTATTCGTAATACAGATTATCAACGCCCAATGCTGGAAAGCTTTTGATTCAGGAGGCGGATCTAATTTAGCTATCAAAGAAGATGGAACCTTATGGGCGTGGGGATGGAACAATATTGGACAACTTGGCATCGGAAACAACAACAATCAAACAACACCAATTCAGGTAGGAACCTCAACCAACTGGAAAGCCACTAGCTGGGGATACCACCATGCTTTAGCAATTAAAACCGACGGTACATTATGGGCATGGGGATGGAACCACCGCGGACAAGTGGGAGACGGAAGCACCACAAACAAAACGACCCCCATACAAATAGGAACAGACACAAACTGGAAATCCATTAGCGCCGGTTTCCATCATAGCCTAGCCTTGAAAACAGATGGCACATTATGGGCATGGGGAAGCAATGATTACGGTCAAATTGGCGACAATACGTTTATCAATCGCCACCTTCCAGTACAGATTGGAACAGATACAGACTGGAAAACAATCACTTCCGGAGAAGAATATAGCATGGCAATTAAAAACAACGGTACTTTATGGGGATGGGGAAATAATGACATAGGACAATTAGGAGGAGGAATAGGAATACAGCCAATCCCCACCCAGAAAGGAAGTGACACAAATTGGAAAACCGTAACAGCAGGAGGAGCTCATACTCTAGCCATAAAAACTAACGGAACTCTTTGGGGATGGGGATACAACGCATATGGAGAACTAGGTGACGGAACAACATTTACTAGATTAAACGCAATACAAATCGGGACCGAAAACGACTGGAAAGAAGCATGTACAGGATACTATCATAGCATAGCCATAAAAAACAACGGAACTCTTTGGAGCTGGGGAAACAACACCTACGGGCAACTAGGTGACGGAACTTATATCAATAAAACAATACCAACACAGCAAGGAACAAGCAATGATTGGAAGACAGTCAATAACTATTCCAACGCTCATCAAGTCGTCCTTAAAAACGACAACACTCTTTGGACTTGGGGATACAATGATTTCGGACAGCTGGGAGACGGAACAATCATTTCAAAAAACACACCTATATACATGCATACACAATGTCCGGAAAAACTCTCTGTTACAGAAACTTCTCTAGAGAATCAAATCTCAGTTTATCCTAACCCAACAACTTCAAAAATAAATATTATATCTCCGGATACAATTATCAGCACAAGCATCTTAGACAGCAGCGGACGTGAAGTTTTATCTCAGAAATCCTCTCAAATAGAAATTAACATTTCTACATTACCTAGAGCAACATACCTTTTGAAAATAAACACCAACAAAGGCACCACTGTCCATAAAATCATTAAACAATAAACGAAAAACAATTAAAACAGGCTTACAAAAATAGATGTAAGCCTTTTTCACTTTTGCCCCTTACTATTTTTCAAATGATAATTTTTATTTCATTGAAGAAACCTTCTATCTATCACAATATTAGTAGGGTTATTTTCGTTAACTTTGCAGTTTTATAAACCAACCGCAAAACCTTTTAAATACTTTGCAAAGCAGCACAGTTTTTGATTATGCTAAATGCTTGAAGAAACAAATGATGTTAACTAACAATTTTAAATACTATCTTTCCTGTTTTTCCTTTATTTTTTTCGGCTACATACAGGCTCAGAACTCGGCAACCGGAAAAATTATTGATGAGAAAACAAATATCCCTATTACAGGTGTAGATATATTTATCAACGACAGTAACACTCGTTACACTACCACATCATCAGCAAACTTCAGCATACAATCTGACACGATTATTTACAAGCTTAGATTTCAGAAAAAAAATTACGCTGTAGAAAGCATAGGTATTACTCCTGCAAGCTTTGAGAATTTACTCATTAAAATGTCTGCGGAGAAAGTAGGCAATATTGAAGCGGTAGTCATTAACAACGAACGCCCGAAATTCAAAAACAAAAAAGAAAACCCCGCTTATGCTATTATGCAGAAAGTATGGGCAAGAAAAAGAAATAATGGGTTGGACAAATTCGACACATACACATATAAAGAATATGAAAAAATTCAGTTTGATGCCAACAATCTAGACAGCACATTCATGAAGAGAAAGATCTTCAATAAACTGGAATTTATTTTTGATTATAAAGACTCTACAGCAAGCGGAAAGATCGGACTTCCTGTTTTTTTAAATGAAGCCATCTATGAAAACTACGGCGAAAACAGACCTTCAAAAAGAAGCAAAAGGCTTTTAATTGCTCAAAAGACCTCAGGATTCCAAGATAACCAAATCATTACTTTAACTGCTAAAAACCTGTATCGTGATATTAATATTTACGATAACACCTTAAACTATTTTGACATTGGATTTCCAAGTCCGGTTGGAGAAACAGGTTTCAGCACCTATGATTATAATTTGGTAGACACCATTTCCATTCGCGGAGAAAGAGCTTTTAAAATCCGTTATCAGCCTAAAAGAACTGAAGTTTTAGCATTTCAAGGCTATTTATATATTGACACAGACAGCTATGCTGTTTTAGGGGCAATTTTAAAATCTACTCAGAAGATCAATGTCAATTTCATTAATGGAATTTCGACAGAATTAGAATACGACAATCCGGACGAAAACACTTTCTTACCTAGAAAATTTGTTACGGAAATTGAAATGACTCCTTTTTCCAAAAAGAAAACTTCAAAAAGCATTGTCGCCAAAAGATCTGTCGATTATTCAGAATATCAGTTCAACAAACCTCTCGAAGACAATATTTTCAAGAGAAAAGAAGAAGAATACGACGATAAATTCGTTGATAAAGACGATGCTTATTGGCTGAAATCAAGACCTGATTCACTATCAAAAAGCGAACAGGGAATTTATGATATGCTTGACAAACTTCAGCAAACACCAAAATTCAATCGAATCGTTAAGTTATACGAAACATTGGGATCAGGATACTATAACGTTGTCAAAGGAATAGATTTAGGTCCTATTTTCTCTATTTACGGGAAGAACGAAATAGAAGGCGACAGAATTCGATTGGGAGCAAGAACTTATTTCACCAGAAACGACCCTTGGAGAGTTCAGTTTTACACCGCTTATGGATTCAAAGATCAACAGGTAAAATATGGTGCGGAAGCAAGATTCATGTTTAACAGAGTCAACAGATTCACTGTTGGAGCAGGAACAAGAAGAGACATCTTACAATTGGGAGTTCAACTGACCAATGACGATGGAATCATGGCAAGAACATTTGCTTCTTCAACGTTATTTGCAAGAGGGGAAAACGCATCATTAAGCTCTGTAAATCAAACCAATATCTTCACTTCTATTGAACCTTGGAAAAACTTCCAGATCAGATTAGACGGAACAATGCAGAGTATTAAATCTGCTAATCCTTCAGGTTTTAATTTAATGTATTACAAAAACGGAGATTTGAGACAAACCACTAACGATTCTCACTTTACATTAAGTTTAATCGCAAGACCGGGTGCAAAATTCTCTCAAACAGGAATCGACCGATATGAACACGGAACACTAGCTCCAACGATCGTTTTAAAATACACAAGAGGTATTGAAGGCTTATTCGGATCTGACTTTAATTATAACAAATTACAGTTCATGTTCTACAAACCTGTTCTGATCGGAAGCTGGGGAAAAACATTAGTGAATTTTGAAGCCGGAAAAAACTTCAACACCGTTCCTTTGGCTTTACAAAACGTGATTCCAGGAAACCAGTCTTATAGTTTAGCACAGAATACGTTTGCACAGCTTAATTATTATGAGTTTGTAGCAGATACTTATACAACACTTCATTTGGAGCATCATTTCAACGGGAAAATCCTTTCTTACATTCCTTTGATCAAGAAATTGAAATTAAGAGAAATTGCATTCCTTAGAGGCGCTTACGGAACTTTGAGTGACGCTTCAAAAGCAATTAACGTTGCAGGATTTAAATATTCAGCGCCAAGCGAACATATTTACTATGAATATGGAGTAGGAATTGAAAACATCGGTTTTGGAAATCTTAGAATCTTCAGAGTAGATTTCAACTGGAGAGGAAATTATCTGGACAGGCCGGATATTTCAACATTTGGTATTAAAGCCGGTTTCCAGGTTGGCTTTTAAAATATAAAACTCCTTCGATTTGAAGGAGTTTTTTTATTAAGATGCTACCGGATAATCTTTACAGCCGTTGCAATAGGCCACAATATATACATTTTTACAAAGAAGTCTTTCCCCTTCGACTGCAATAAATAATAGATTTTGTTTTAAGTAGCATCCACTTTATTTTCTTTTCAGCCTCCGTAATTCATTTTTATTGGGGCATCATCAAGCATGCAAAGAATTCGTCTACAAACGCATAGGATAAAACTTTAACTAGAAAAAGGACAAAAAAAAATCCTCAACAAATTGTTGAGGATTTTAATTTTTATAAACGCTTAAATTATGCGTTTGTTTCTACAGATACAAAAGATCTGTTGTTTGCTTTCTTAGTGAAAACTACTTTACCGTCTACTAGAGCGAACAAAGTGTGGTCTTTACCGATCCCTACGTTTGCACCTGGGTGGTGTTGAGTACCTCTTTGTCTAACAATAATATTTCCAGCAATAGCTTCCTGACCTCCGAAAATCTTTACACCTAATCTTTTAGAGTGAGATTCTCTACCGTTTTTGGAACTACCAACTCCTTTCTTATGTGCCATTTTATTTTAAGGTTTTGTGTGGTTTAACAATTATTCTGCGCTAACCTCCTCAGTCTTAGGAGCTTTTTTAGCTTTAGTTTCTTTCTTAGCTCCGTCAAATCCTGTAATACCAGTGATTTTGATCTGAGTTAATGACTGTCTGTGACCGTTTTTCACTTTGTAACCTTTTCTTCTTTTCTTTTTGAAAACGATTACTTTATCAGCTTTTACGTGATCTAGGATCTCTGCTTCTACAGTGATTCCGCTTACAGCTGGGGCGCCTACTGTGATTGCTCCGTTTACAGTAAGAAGTACTTTATCGAAAGATACTTTACCTCCTTTGTCTCCTGCTAAACGGTTCACAAACAACTTTTGGTCTTGCTCAACTTTGTATTGAAGCCCTGCTATTTCTACAATTGCAAACATTGTTTATAAATTTTTAGTTATTTCGAGGTGCAAATATAAGAAATATTTTCTAATCCGCTCAAATTCAATCCAATCTTTTTTCAAATATTTTTTTAACTATGTTTTGAATAATTTTTCACAATAAAGTGATAATATTTTTCGTTTAAATTAATAACTTCGTTTACACCAAATATTTAATATATATGAAAAGAAAACTCCACTTCCCAATAGTATTGGGAGCAATTGCTGCACTCTCATTATCAGCATGTAACGACGACACTCTGGAAACTCCTGTTCAGCAGGAGCAGCAAACAGAAAACTTAAAGATAGACCAACCGAACGAACTGGAAAAAGTCTGTTATTATGTAGACCAGTACTGGAGTTCATCTGCAGTTCTCACAACGACATTGCCCAATTCCGCAGACACTAATTTTATGAATTCTCAGATGACCACAATTGCTGGTATGTGGGGAAGAACGGCTCCAACATTGAGATTTGTAAATGACCCTTCCAATCCGAATTCAACATACAATGCAATTTCCTATTCTACAGGAAAGATTTATTACGGTTATGCCATTTATGCAGATGCAAAAAACAAAGGCGGAAATATTGTTAACGCAATGATTCTGGCCCATGAATATGGTCATCAATTGCAGTACATATTCGGATTGCCTTCTGTAAGTGAGTCAACTGCAAGACCAAACGAACTGGAAGCTGATGGTTTTGCCGGATATTATCTGAGAAGACCAAACGGTTACAATCAGACCAGTTTTGCGCAAATTGCCGCGGCTTATGAATTTGCACAAAGCATCGGAGATTATCAAACAACAAGCGCAGGACATCACGGAACACCACCACAAAGAAGATCTGCTGTTCGTCTGGGGTTCTTGCTGGGCCAGTATGATCTTTCCGCTTCTGCTTTTGATTATAACTTCTTTTATTATTATCAGGGCGTTTTGAACGGAACATATAAAATGGCAAAAAATTCTCAATATCCGGAGCTTGATAATTATATGAAGCAATATCTAGAGGAGTTGAAACAAATCCAGAATGGAGAAATTTCTGCAGAAGAATTTAAAAATTTAAAGTAACATCCTTTTTGAAATATCTTTCTTAAGAGGCAGGCCTAGTTCCTGTCTCTTTTTCTTTGTCAAAAAAATTCATAAAGTTTATTTACTTTTGAGCCCAGATTACATCATCATGAACAGAGATCTTTATATAGACTTTGCTAAAGGACTAGCAACACTTTCGATTATTTTCATTCATACCGCATTTTGGTCCGGTCAGTTTTATATTGCTCCTGAAGTGAGAGTTTTCTCGTTAGTTTTTGACGTCGCTTTATTTTATGCTTTAAGCGGAATTACTTCAGGTTCAAACATAGAAAAAACATTTTACAGGCTTTTAAAGTTGCAGATCACGTATATGATCTTTGTAACACTGCTTTTCTTTTTAGATTACCTCTTTAAAGTTTTCGGACTCGCCTTTTTCTCTCTTGAATGGCTCCACAACTTCTACTCCACTTTTGGTTCTAAGTATGCTGCAATAAATATTTCCACACAGCCACAATGGCAAAATCTCGGAAACTGGTATCTTCACCAGTACACCAATGCAGATACATTTCCTGTTGTAATGGGAAGTTTCTGGTATCTTAAAGTCTATTTTATATTAAGCGTTTTTGGTGTTTTAATTCTAAAATTTTTCCCGAAACACATCAACTGGTTTATCGGAATCTGTATTGCACTGACAATAATTTTTAATGTATTTCCAGAATATTATCCATCGGGACAAGTAGGATATGTGGCTTTTTATATGACTGTTTTCCTGGTTGCTCATCAAATGAAAGGCAAAAAAATCCCAACCAAACTAATTCCTGTATTATATAGTGTTGTTGCCTTAGCTTTACTATGGATGTTTTCTTATTACGGAAAAGACGTTTTCTACAAAATCAATAAAAATAAATTCCCTCCCACTACTATTTATATTATCTGGACGCTATTCTCTCTTACCACATTATTTGTTTTTTATAACAGGCTTAAAATTTCAAAAGAAAGCTTTATCACTCACATTGGTAAAAATGCGATCTTCTTTTATTTCGCTCAGGGAATTAGCTCTTCTTTGGTTTATTTCTTAGTCGTTCCGTTAAAAGAAAATATGCCATGGTGGATTTTAATGATCCTTATTTACATAGTAAATGTCATTTTAGCATTCATTATTGCAGCCGGATTAAAGAAATTTGACAGTTTCGGATGGAAAATACTGGAATTTTTGAGAAAGAAAACCGCATCAACATCTGCATAAAAGCCAATTTGAAATAAAATAATATTCTTATTGCAAATTATTTTAATTTTACAAAAATTTTTTAAGTCATGTTTAAGCTGAAACTTCCTACCGATCCAAGGTGGGCAAATATTGCAGAAGGAAACCTTCAGGAAATTTTAACCGACCATGCTTGGTGCGAGCAAAAAGCAGCAACCAACGCGATCGGGCTTATTACCATGCTTCCGGAATATCCGGAAATTGTAACGGAACTTTTGGCAATTGCTCAGGAAGAATTAGATCATTTTAATCAGGTTCATGAGATTATAAAAAAACGTGGCTATACTTTCGGACGTACCAGAAAAGATGATTACGTGAATGAACTTGTTAATTTCATTCAGAAAGGAGGCAACAGAGATGATCTAATCGTTGATAAAATGCTTTTCGCAGCCATGATCGAAGCAAGAAGCTGTGAAAGATTTAAAGTGCTGACAGAAAACATCAAAGACGAAGAACTGAAAACGTTCTACAAAGAATTAATGATTTCAGAAGCCAATCATTACACCACTTTTATCGGATTTGCAAGACAGCTTGGCGATCCTGAAAAAGTAAACCAACGTTGGGAAGAATGGCTGGAATACGAAGCTAAAATCATTCAATCATACGGAAACAAAGAAAGCATCCACGGATAAAAATAGATTTTGAAAAAACCGACCTTTGAAAATATTATGAGCTACTTCCTGAAGAATTTTTTTCAGGGCTTGCTTATTATCGGTCCAATCGGGCTTACGGTTTTTGTCATCTGGTATATTGTCACTTCCATAGATAATATTGTCCCTTCTATTTCTAAAGAAGCTCCCGGAATAGTTTTTATCTCCTTATTATTAAGTACGGCATTACTCGGTTACTTAGGAAACAAATTTGTTGTCGGCAGATTTTTTGTAGATGCCATAGACAGGATTTTAGAAAAAACTCCGGGTATTAAACATATTTATTCCCCTACAAAAGACGTGATGTCTTCGTTTGTGGGAGACACTAAAAAATTCAACGATCCTGTTTGGGTAAAAACCAATGAAAATCCTGAAATATGGAGAATCGGTTTTTTAACACAGAAAGAAATGGCAGACGTGGGTAAAGACAACTTTGTTGCAGTCTACCTTCCCCATTCTTATGCGATTTCCGGCTGGGTAATTGTAACTGAAGAAAAAAATATCAAACCTGTAGTGGGTATGACCGCTGCTTCTGCCATGAAATTTGCCGTAAGCGGTGGTGTTGCAGGATTCCATTCCGATGATAATATCTTCAAAGCACCGGAATAATCTTTTTATTTTTAAAATAATATCACACCTCTGATATTATTACTCTATTTTTCTTTTTTTGATATTCATATTACAATTAAAGAAATCAATTCATGTATCGATTAGAAGGAATAAGCTGTTGGATTTAAATATTTACTACAGTGTACCAAGTTTTATCGATTCATAACGTTACAAATTAAAAAAACAAAACTAACAATACGATTTAAATTAAAAGGATGAGCAAAGTTGCAATCATAGGAGCCGGAGTTTCCGGATTGAGTATGGCCAATTATTTGGAAAAAAATAATATTGACTACCACATCTATGAAAGAAGAACCCCAAACGATCTGAAAGGACACGGATTTATCCTTCCAAAAGAAGGGATAGAACATCTTTCAAGCATTATTAATATTGACGATCTTTATACAAAAGGAAGCTTTCTTAAAAAATACCTTCATTACAGCCAAGGCGGAGAACTCATCTCAGAAAAAGACCTTGATGATGTATTTGTAGTTTCCAGAAGTGCATTAATAGAAATTTTAGCAAAAGGAATCCCTGCAGAAAAAATTTCTTACGAAACGACAGTTGCCTTAAATGGATTTTCCCATGGAAAAGCAGATATTACCCTTGATGAAAATACACCATTAGAAGCTGACATTGTAGTAGCTTCAGACGGATCCAGAAGCAGGATCAGAAGAACAATTTTCGAGCATGAGACGATGAAAGCCGTTCTTGAAAATGAAGTGGTAAACATTATCGAAAACGAAGAATTGGCCAGTCAAATTGAAAGTAACTTCCTGAAATTTCACCATGAAAACGGAGGTCTTACTTTTGGAGTTCTAAAACTGTCTCCTTCAAAAATTCTTTGGTATTGCCAGTTTGACATCAGTAAATTCTTCATCAATGAAGATTATACTCCGGATTGCATTAAACAATTCATGCAGGATCATTTCGGGGACTGGAATCCTCTGATTTCATCTATCATTGAAGGTTCAAGCTATGAAAATGCTCACATTTGGAGAGTCTATGAATTAGAAGAACTAAATCCTTTCTATCATGAAAACGTAGTATTCATAGGAGATTCTGCACATCCATTGATTCCTTTTACAAGTCAGGGAGTCACTTCTGCTTTAAAAGACTCTTACACATTGACTCAGCTTTTATTGGAAGGAAACAATCTTCAGGAAACCTTCAAAAAATATGAAGAGGAAAGAAAACCTGAGATTGAGATCCACATCAAAAACGGAAGAGCATTGCTGAATCAATTCCTTTTACCGCTAAGCGAACAACCTAAAAATACATTACCCATTTCATATAAATAATATGTTTACAAATAACGATATTAATTTCGAAGCCCTGAAAAGAAAAGCCTACAACGGAAGATGGGCAACATTGGAAGACGGAATTATTCCTCTTACGGCGGCAGATCCGGATTTCAGAATGTCAAAGGAAATCGAAAACGGAATTATTGAATACATCAAAGACGGATACCTTAGTTACGGTCCTTTTTCAGGAATTCCTGAGTTCAAAAAAAGTGTTGCAGAACATTTCAATACCGGAAAAAACGGAAGCTTTACTCCTGAAAATGTTTTAGCGGTAAACAGCGCCGCAATGGGAATGTTCATGGTAGCCAAATATGTTTTGAATCCCGGAGATGAAGCCATTATTTTTGATCCGGTTGATTTCTTATTCAAAAAAACTGTGGATGCTGTTGGTGGAAACATCAAACTATGTGCAGTTGATTCTAAAACAGGAGACATCGATTTTGAAATGCTGGTTTCTTTAATTGGTCCGAAAACCAAACTTATCAGCATTTGTAACCCTCACAATCCTGTAGGAAGAGTATATTCTAAAGAAGTTTTAAAGAAGATTTCTGAGATTGCTGCAGCTCATGATCTTTGGGTAATGAGTGACGAAATCTGGAGTGATATTGTATATGACAAAAGAGAGTTTAACACCTACTCTTCGGTTTCTGAAGAAGCTAAAAAGAAAAGCTTTACCGTTTTCGGATTTTCAAAATCTTTCGGTATTGCGGGATTAAGAATTGGAGCTGTTTTATGTAACGATCAGGATCTTTTGGATGATTTTACAGAAAAATCAAACTTTAATTCCACTATTGAAGGGGTTTCTACCCTATCTCAGATCGCGGCAAGTGTAGCCATTGACAGAGCAAAACCTTGGTTCAACGATTTCTTGACGCACTTACAGCACAACAGAGATCTTGCACACAGTATGTTGAGCAATTCAGGAATTTTAACACCCAATTTACCTGAAGCTACCTTCGTAATTTTCCCTAAGATTGAAAACGGAATGTCAAGTGAAGCATTTGCACAACATGTTTTACAGCAAGGTAAAGTAGCGATTGTTCCCGGTTCGGAAAGATGGTTCGGAAAAGGAGCGGAAGGACACGTTAGAATATGCTTCTCAACCTCTCAGGAAATTCTTACCGAAGGATTGAACAGATTGATTAATAGTTTTTAAATAAAAAAACGCCTGAAAATTTCAGGCGTTTTTCTTTTATTATTTTTTCGAAATTTTATATAATTTTCCACTGTCGGTTACCGCATACAGATTTCCGTCCATTCCGTTCAATACATCTCGGAATCTTTCTTTCTGATCTAAAAGCAATCGCTCTTCCCCTACGACTTTATTATTTTTCATCACAATTCTGTTGATATGCTCCCCACTCAGACAACCGATGAATAAATTATTTTTCCATTCTTCAATATTGCCCGTATAGAAAGTGATTCCACTCGGAGACACTACAGGATCCCAATAATAAACAGGCTGTTCTGTGCCTGCTTTCTGAGTTGTACCGCCATTTATCTTTTCACCTGAATATTCAATTCCATAGGTTACATCGCCCCAACCATAATTTTTTCCGGGTTGAATTAAATTGATTTCATCTCCTCCTCTCGGTCCCATTTCCACATCCCAAAGATTTCCGTTTGGATCTATCGCCAAACCTTGCGGATTCCTGATTCCGTAAGCATAAATTTCAGGCTTATATCCAACTTTAGCAATGAATGGGTTTCCCGGCGCCGGTTTTCCATCCTTCGTTATTTTTAAAACTTTCCCTAAATAATTATCTGTTTTTTGAGCATACACTCTGGTTTGCTTATCTGAACGCTCTCCTGTACTTACAAACAGATTTCCATCTTTATCAAAAACCAATCGGCTTCCGTAATGTTTATCGCCATCATATGAAGGTTCCGCCCGGAAAATCACTTGTATTTCAGAAATAGACTTCAAATCTTGAGATAGTTTCCCTTTGGCTACAGAAGTTAGGTTCCCTTTACCAAAAGGCTCTGAAAAACTGAAAAAAATAATATTATTTAATTTGAAATCAGGATCAAGAGCAACATCAAGCATTCCGCCCTGTCCTTTCGAATCAACTTTTGGAAATCCTTCAATTTTTGAAATCTGTTTTCCGTCAGTAGAAATAACATTCATAAAGCCAGTTTTTTCGGTAATTAGAAATCTTCCATCCGGTAAATTAATAATTCCCCATGGTCTACCTAAACTTTTAGTTAATACTTCTACTTTATAAGGTGTTATCGTTTTTACAGCTTTAATTCTTGTTTGCCCAACAAAAGCAGGTTTGTAGGAAGTGTTTGGTTCTAGCGTTTCTGCGCTTCCATCTGACTTTGCTTGTTGGGCGATGGTCTTTTTACAAGATGACAAAAAAATTACAATACAAAGGATTCCTGAAAGATAATTGCTGATTTTCATATTTGATATTTAAGAGGTTATAAAGATGAGAGGAAAAATAATGCCATAAAAAATTTGTGTAATTAAAATTTAACTCTACATTTGTAGAACAAAATATCAAAACGTAGAAATATGAAAGAAATAAAGCTCACTTCTACCGAAAAAATACTCATGGAAATCCTCTGGGAGAAAGAAAAGGTTTTCATGAAAGAGATTTTAGAATCATATCCTGAACCTAAACCTGCTCCTACAACAGTTGCTACCCTTTTAAAGCGTATGCAAAATAAAGATTTGGTAGGTTTTACCCTGTATGGAAATTCGAGAGAATACTATCCTAAAGTGGCAAAAAGCGAATACTTCAAAGAGGAAATGACTTCAATGATTGATCGATTTTTCAACAGTTCAGTTTCTCAGTTTGCATCGTTTTTTACGTCAAATTCTAAACTGACTCAGAAAGAGCTTAAAGAACTTCGTGACATTATCGATCAACAGATAAAAGAATAAACATGGAAACTATTGCTTTAAAAATCGTTATCTGTTCGGGAATTCTGCTTGGATGTTATTATATATTCCTAGCCAAAGAAAAAATATTTGTTTTCAACCGATTTTTCCTGATTTTTGCCTTAGTATTTTCTTATGTGATTCCTTTTATTACGATACAAACGCAACAAAAAGCGCCTACAGAAAAAATACTTTTTCAAAAAGAAGAAATTCAGCAGACCGTTTCTTACACTCAGATTGCTGCACCCCATGAAGCGTTTGATTATACTTCTTTAATTCTTCCCGTTTATCTTCTGATATCAGGAATTTTATTGTGTAAGCTTCTCTTTTCAATCTATAAAATTAAAAGTCTGAAAGGACGTAAAATTATCTATCAGGGAAGAATTGTTAAAATGCTTGAGCACAATACTCCTCCCTTTAGTTTTATGAATACCATTTATATTGCTAAAGATTATTTTAAGGAGAATACTATTGAGAACAGTATTTTTCTTCATGAAGAAATTCATGTCAAACAAAAGCATACCGCGGATGTTTTATTAGTAGAAATTCTCAAAATAACATCATGGTTTAATCCATTTATTTACCTCTACAAAAGAGCAATGGTGACCAATCATGAATTTATTGCTGATGGAGAAGTAATTGATCACAATAAAAACATCAAAAATTATCAGGAACTAATTCTGTCAGAAATCCTTAAACAACAGAATTTGAAACTGATCCACCAATTCAATTTCAACAACACCAAAAAACGATTTATTATGATGACAAGAAAAAATTCAAAATTTGCGAACACAAAAAAGTATCTTACAATTCCTGCATTTGCAGCTTTAGCAGTATTCTTTGTTGATAAAGCTTATGCAAAAGAAAACTCAGAGAACTTCATTCAAGAAAAGAAAAATCTTATTTCTGCAATTACGTTGAATGACCCCTATTCGGATTTCAAACAGATCTTAGAAAAATACTCTGATCTTTTAGACAAAAAAGAATATGCAAGATTTGAAAAGGCGATTACTACATCTGACAGAGAAAAATTATCTGAACTTTATAATGAATTGACAACTGCACAAAAAGAAGAAACCTTTATTGTTTTTATCAATTCAAAGAAATTTGAAAAAAGCTCACCATCAGCTAAAGATCTGCATGATTTTACAAATTCAAGTAAATATGGATTATGGATTGATGGAAAGAAAACGGATAATCAGACTTTAAAAAATTACATTCCAACAGACTTTTCGCATAAATTCATTAGTAAAAGATCGCCAAATGCCATCAGCAAAAAAAATCCACAGCCTTATCAGGTTGACTTAATGACGAATGAATATTTTAAAAAATATCAACAAGAAGGCGGTAAAATCATAATGGGATTTAAAGCAGCAAGCAATTCAACAAAAAGAGATACTATCACTCCCAAAACAAAAGTAACTGCAAAAACTATAGAAGTTAAACCAGTTAAGACTAATGATAATACAGTTACTGATTTGGCAATTCCAGCTCCCCCACCTCCTGCTGAAAATTTAGTTCAGGCAGAATTTCCGGGAGGTTCCGGTGAACTAAGAAAACAATTTGCCAACAAATTCGACTCTTCTGTTTTCGGAAAAGATGAAAAAGGAACTATGAAAACGGATATTTATTTATCAATAGATGAAAGCGGTAAAATCACCAATATAAAAGCAGACGGAAAAACACAAACTTTCAACAATGAAGCATTACGCACCATAAAAGAAGTTGTTGCCAATAAAACATGGACACCCGCAACAGCAGATGGGAAACCTATTCAAACGGTTTTTAAGTTACCTCTTACAATGAATTTTCAATAAACACAAATGATGATGATTAAAAACCGTTCAGAAGTTTCTGAACGGTTTTATTTTGTAATTTTGTTAGATGCAATTCAAACTTCAGTCAGAATATCAGCCAACCGGAGATCAGCCAAAAGCAATCGAAAAGCTTACCGATGGAATAGAAATCGGCGAGAAATATCAAACGTTATTGGGGGTAACAGGATCCGGAAAAACCTTTACAGTTGCTAATGTTGTGAATAATGTTCAAAGACCTACTCTAGTTTTAGCTCATAACAAAACCTTGGCAGCTCAACTTTTCATGGAGTTCAAAGAATTCTTCCCGGAAAATGCGGTTGAATATTTTGTAAGTTACTACGACTATTATCAGCCTGAAGCTTATATTGCAAGCTCTGGAACGTATATTGAAAAAGATTTAAGTATTAATGAAGAAGTAGAAAAACTTCGTCTTTCGGCCACTGCAAGTTTGCTTTCCGGAAGAAGAGATGTGTTGATTGTTGCTTCTGTTTCCTGTATTTATGGTATTGGAAACCCAAATGAATTTCACAAATCACTTATTTCTCTTGAATTAGGAGAGAAAACAACGAGAACTGCTTTACTTCATTCATTGGTTAACGCATTATATGCAAGAACTTTAAATGAATTCCAAAGAGGAACATTCCGTGTAAAAGGTGATGTCATTGATGTATTTCCTGCTTATGCAGACAACGCCATAAGAATTCAATTTTTTGGTGATGAGATTGAAAAAATACAGAGTTTTGATCCTGTTTCAGGAAATGTAACCTCAAATTTTGAGCAGATACAAATTTATCCTGCTAATTTATTTGTAACCTCAAAGGAAACTCTGAATGGAGCAATTCGGGAAATTCAGGATGATATGGTAAAGCAGGTCGATTTCTTTAATTCTGTCGAAAAGCCTTTAGAAGCTAAAAGATTACAGGAAAGAACCGAACTCGATTTAGAAATGATCAAAGAGCTTGGTTATTGTTCGGGAATTGAGAATTATTCAAGATATTTAGATGGAAGAGAGCCAGGAACCCGACCTTTCTGTCTGATTGATTATTTTCCGAAAGACTTTTTGATGGTGATTGATGAAAGTCACGTTACTGTTCCACAAGTTCATGCGATGTATGGAGGTGACCGAAGCAGAAAGGAGGCTTTGGTAGAATATGGTTTCCGACTTCCTGCTGCGATGGATAATCGACCATTAAAATTTCAGGAGTTCGAAAGTATGCAGAATCAGGTGATTTATGTTTCTGCAACACCGGCAGATTATGAACTGGAAAGAACCGGAGGAGAATATATTGAACAGATCATCCGCCCAACCGGACTTTTAGACCCTATTATCGAAGTAAGACCTTCATTAAATCAGATTGATGATTTAATGGAAGAAATTCAGAAAAGAGCAGATGTCGATGAAAGAGTTTTGGTCACAACGCTGACAAAAAAAATGGCGGAAGAACTAACGAAATACTTTGTAAAATTTGGAATACGAACAAGATATATTCATTCTGATGTAGAAACATTAGAGCGTATTCAGATCATGCATGATCTACGTATTGGTCTTTTTGATGTTTTAATTGGAGTCAATTTACTTCGAGAGGGGTTAGACTTACCTGAAGTTTCATTGGTGGCTATTCTTGATGCTGATAAGGAAGGAATGTTACGAAGCAGAAGATCTATGATCCAAACGGTAGGTCGTGCTGCAAGAAACGTCAATGGAAAAGCCATCATGTACGCCGATAAAATTACAAAATCGATGCAGGCTACTCTTGATGAAACGGAATATCGTCGCGCCAAGCAAATGCAATATAACGAAGAGCACGGAAAAGTGCCTCAAGCACTGAACAAAAAAATATCTGAAAATTTAGTGGGACGAAGTAAGGATTTCCCAGACGAAAAATATACTCAAAAGGAAATTTTACAGAAAGTTGCAGAAACAAAAGCTTCTTATACTTCTGAAGATGTAGAAAAAATCATCACCCAGAAGCAGAAAGAAATGGAAGCAGCGGCGAAAAGCCTTGATTTTATAAAGGCAGCTAAGTTAAGAGATGAAATTGCAGCTTTGAGGGATTAGAAGTACGATTTAAATAATGTATAAAAAACAAGGAAAAAGTTTATTATCCCTATTAACATGAGTACACCTCCTAAAAACCGCATGGATGAAGGTTTGTGTAAGAAAAGAAATTTTCTTCTTACCCAGCTTATTGCTTTATCATATTCTTCATAATAAATCTCGTTAGCATTGTTATAGTAACTTCTCCCTTGAAAAAAAGCTACTAATCCGGCAATAAAAAAATAAATTGAATCAGAAATCATACTATTATTTTTCGGCGGCATCTTCGATGCCGCCGAAATTAGTTTTTAGAATTTAAACGTTTTTGGATTGAGTTTTTGATAATTTACAGATCCTCCACGAAGAGGAATTAACAGATCCATCAAACCATTTAATTTAATTTCATAAATCGTTGAAAGCTGCATTCCCAGTTTTCCATTCGGCATTCCTTTACGGTGAAACCATTCAAGATAGCTTATCGGTAAATCTGCTAGAATTGTTCCTTCGTATTTCCCGAAAGGCATTTTAACAACACAAATTTCTTTTAATATTTCAGGGTTTATTCCTTCCACTTTTATACTATTATATCAATTTTATTATCTGTTTCATCATCACTATCCGGAAGTTTAAGATCCGGGGTACTTTCCTCTGAAAATTCGTTTCTGTACACCTGAATCAAAAGAAGGGTTAAAGAGATCAGAATCGGTCCAAAAATAAGCCCCATAAAGCCAAATAAATTCATCCCCATAATAATTCCGAAAACAGTATTTAAAGGGTGAATATCTTCTAATTTTTTCAATAAGGTAAATCGTAAAAGATTATCTGTTAATCCTACAATTACAATACAATAGGCTGCTAATCCTATTCCCTGTCCTGTATTTCCTTCTGCAATCATAAAAATACAGATCGGAACATATACAATCGCTGCTCCTACTACCGGAATCATTGATGCAGCCGCAGTAAGCGCAAAAAGCAGTACTGGACTTGGCGCTCCAAAAATGAAATATCCTACCAAAGCCACAAGACCTTGCCCCATTGCAACAACAGGAATTCCGATGGCATTGGCGATAATCAGTTTTCTCATTTTTTCACCGATTAAGGCAACATTGGCTCTTTTTAAAGGAGCGGAAGAAGCGATAATTCTTTCAAAAAACCTAGGTCTTTCCAGCATGAAATAGAGAATAAAATACATGGACATAATCACTGTAAGAGTATTGAAAGTACCACTCACAGCCTTTGTTGAAAACTGACCGACATTGCTTTTCAGTTTATCCATGTTTTCTTTACTCAAAATATCAAAGTCTGTTTTTGAATAAATATAGGTATGTATTTTCTCCAGAAACACATTAAACTTCTCCATGTAAGCTTGTGCATTTCCTAATTTCTGAATCAAAAGATCAGCAATAAAATAAACCGGCAGAATAAGAATAATCAAACTCGCAAGCATCAAAACCAATGAGGAAAGCCAAGGTTTCCATTTTTTCTCTTCCTGAAGATAGAAATTGTACTTTCTACAAACGACGTAGATCGTAATTGCTCCTAAAACAGAAGGAATAAACAAGGAAAGATTAAAACAAATTAACCCCGTTAAAATTAAAATAATAGCAAGCAATGAAACCTGCTTGATAGCAACGCTGCTGATTTGTTTATCTTTATTCATCATTATTTATTATATGTTATCTGCCTTGGTTTTCCTAAATAGGCACAATAGGAAGAATACATTACTGTCGTCATGAAAGATCCTGTTAAAAGTACTCCGATACAACATGCAAGAAGTCCCGAAAAACTTAATATTAATCCTAAAAGGGAAACAACAAAGAATGTTCCGTAATTATCTTTTGCAATATTATATGCTTTTCCCATCGCGTCTGTAGCCGTCGCATTTTCAAAAAGTAAAATAGGATAACCCAGTAAGAAGAAAGGAAAAACCAAAAAGAAAGGAATTCCACACATTGCCAATGCAATTCTTAACAAAACATGAGTAATCAAACTGTAAATAAGAATGTTAACAAAATTTTGTCTATATCCGATAAACAAATCCGAAAATTCTATTGCAGCCTTATTATTGTACTTATTGGTCATATAAATTAATCCCACATAAATTGGAGACAATAAAGCTCCTAAAACTCCGGAAAAAGAGTAATACAAAGAAAAACCCGGGGAATAATGATAATTGTAGTTAGAAAAATCTCCGTCGGTGTCTCTAATCGTTTCTCCAAAACTCCAAAGATTAAATCCTACAATTGATTCTAAAATTGAATCCGCAATCACATAAATGATCATACTTACAATTGCGTATAGAAAAACACCTTTATACATTTCGAAGGCATGCGAAATAATAGATCCTGTATCCCGATTAGGCACTGAACCTTGTTGGTCAAATTCGTTAAATTCAGACATGGTTAATATTTTATGGTTTATCAAATTTAATTTTTTTTGATAAAACAACTGTTAAGTATCTGAAAATTTAACTTTTATCTGTAAAAACTACTTTATAAAGGGAATAAATCATTGCATTCCAAAACGGGAAAGTAAACAACCCACCGATAAAGAATACTGCGAAACCAACATATTTAAATAAAAAAGCAACAAGAACACAAACAAAAATTTCTATAAAATTACCTTTCAGCACTTTAAAATTTAGAGAGATGGCTTCAAAACTTCTTCTGTTATTAAAGAACATAAGAGGCGCTACAAAAAACGTTACCAATACCCATATCACTGGTAAAATAATTGTTTGAGCTGTCATAAAATAGATTAAAATCCAAAATAAAGAATATCCTACATATTTAAAGAAATTAAGTCCATTATACCCTATAAATAAATCTGAGATTTCTATTTTTTCTTTTAAATCAATCTTTCTGAAAATTTGAAAAAAACCAATATTTAAAGGATAAAGAAAAACAAGAGTTCCCAAAAATGCATAGCTGAAGTATCGGGAATTATCTGTAGCTCCTAACTCAGCTGCTTTTTGAACATAAACTTCAGTACTTACCTTAAAAGCTTCTATCAACTCCTGTTGCTGATCCCAAATTCCATATTTGGAAGCAAAGAAAAAAAGTGAGGTAAAAAAAACGGCAAAATAAATAATTGAAAACATAAGCTGAAAAACCAATGTCTTATTCCAATAGAAAAAAGCCTGCTTCAAAATAAAATCAATTCCCGGTTTCTGTGGATATTTGTTCTGCATCAAAAAAATTTTGTGCAAAAGTAAACATCAATAATTACTTTTGTCGAATGTTTTCAATGAATCATCAAAAATTTATGGAAATGGACGAACTTTCTCTTCAGAAGGTTCCCTATTTCTTCATCATCGATTTTCTTGGAGAGAATGTGGAAGTCTTCAAAGAAACCGACATCAGAGAATCAGGATTACTTATTGATTTTCAAAACTTTTCAAACACAGAAAGCACCTCAGAGTTAAATAAAAAAGTAGAATGGACCTCTTTTCCGGAAACTCAAGAAAGCTTTGAAAAGGGATTTAATGAAGTTCAGAAAAATATTCGTTTCGGAAACTCGTATCTTGTTAATTATACGCGAAAAACCAAAATTGAAACAAATTTAACACTGGAAGAGATTTTTTATCATTCAACTGCAAAATACAAGGTTTTTTATAAAGATTTTTTTGTATTTTTTTCTCCTGAAACTTTTGTAAAAATTATCGATGGAAAAATTCTGACATACCCTATGAAAGGAACCATAGATGCTTCTTTGGATAATGCTGCAGAAATTCTGAAAAATGACAAGAAAGAAAAAGCGGAACATTATACGGTAGTCGATTTACTTCGAAACGATTTGAGCATGGTAGCTGATGATGTAAAGGTAGACAAGTTCCAATACATTGATTTTATAAAAACACAACAAAAAGATTTATTTGCCATGAGCTCTGAGATTTCAGGATCTTTAAAACCTGAATTTGATGGAAAAGTAGGCAGCATTATGAAAAAACTGCTTCCTGCCGGTTCTATTTTAGGTGCTCCAAAACCTAAAACTTTAGAAATCATCCTTACTGCAGAAGGATACGAAAGAGGATATTACACCGGCGTTTGCGGTTGGTTTGACGGTAAAAACCTAGACAGCTGTGTAATGATACGTTTTATAGAAAAAGAAGGGGAAGACCTTTATTTCAAAAGCGGAGGCGGAATAACGCATATGAGTAAATTAGAAGACGAATATCAGGAAATGAAAAACAAAATATATGTCCCAATTCATTGAGAGCATTAAAGTAGAGGATCAGGAAGTTTTCCTTTTGGAACTTCACCAAAAACGGATCAATCAGACTTTTTCACATTTTGGAAAGGAAGGTTCTATTGACCTGAAAAAAATATATGAAAAACTGGAACATGATGAAGACGGTCTTTTCAAGCTTAGATTCGTGTATGATCTGGATAAAAAAGTACGCACTCAGATGATTCCTTATGCGATTCCTGAAATAGCAGACTTTCAGTTAGTAGAAAACAACAGCTTCGATTATTCTTTTAAGTCTGAAGACCGAAAAGAGCTTGATAAAATGAAGATGAAAGCGAAAACTGAGGAAATCATTATTGTAAAAAACAATCACATTACAGATACTTCTTTCTCCAACCTTTTATTTCTAAAAGGGAAAGACTGGTTTACTCCTTCCACCTATCTTCTAAACGGGGTACAAAGACAGAACCTGCTAAAACAGAAAAAAATTAAAGAAGCTGAGATCACTTTGCAAAACATCAAACAGTTTTCACATTTTCAGTTGATTAACGCCTTAAATGATTTTGATGATATGTTTATTTATCCTATCGACAGAATTATCAATCTTCCGGATAATGAGGAATATCTTGATATTTAATTAAAAGGAATGTATAGCTAAATAAAAAAGCATCCGTATTTTAGAATAGGGATGCTTTTTTATTATTTATAGGTAGAATTAATTTTCTTTCATAAAGTCAAAATAAGCTTTCAGAATATCTGCACTATTTTTCCCGTAGGTATTTACTTCTAAAATTTTCGGTTGGATATCTGCTTTGAAGAAATTCTCCATTACCCTGTCTAATGTTGGTTCGTCTTCAACTTTGATGTAAGAAAAACCAAAATGCTTTGCTAAATGCTCCGCATTCTTATGATGCTTTGTCGCAATAAATTCATCTAATGTATTCGGATTTGCATTTCCAGGTCCCGGAATAATTTTAAAGATATTCCCTTCTCCATTATTAAAAATAATCACCCTTACAAATGGCGGAATGTATTGATTCCAAAGTCCATTGATGTCATAGAAAAAACTTAAATCTCCAGTAATTAACAACGTCGGATTCGCATTTTTAATGGCAAATCCCATTGCTGTAGAAGTAGAGCCATCTATTCCGCTCGTCCCTCTGTTACAGTAGATCTTACTTTTTCCGAAATCAAATAACTGTGCGTATCTGATTGCCGAACTATTACTAAAATGAATATTATAATTCTCAGGAATAGTCTGAGAAGCTTTATTGAAGAAATAAAAATCTGAAAAATCGATCTTGTTCAGAAAAGACTCATGTTTCGCATCCTTTTTATCTCTTAAAACATCCCAAAGGTTAAAGTAAGGCTTTGGCTCAAGACTAACAAATTTCAACAATTTAGAAAAGAAAACTTCGGGCTTTACTTCAACTTTTTCAGTTAATGCAAAATAAGTATCTGGTTGCCAAACCTCATCCAAATGCCAATGTTGTTTTGGATGTGCCTTTCTTAAAAACTGTTTTACTTTTTTTGATACCACATTCTGACCTACCGTAATCAATAAATCCGGAGCATAGGTTTTAAAATCTTCCTCTGTGAAATTATAAATATAACGGTCAATATGTTTAAAGAATTTTTCGTGATGCAGATTAGAATTTGCCTCACTCAATACCACTACAGAATGATTTTTCACCAACTGTGTTAATTGATTTTCCAATTCCGGGCTGTAATCTCTTGTCCCTACCAACAACATGATTCTTTGAGAGGTATTCCAGTCTGCAATCAAATTAGACGGAATTTCATAATCTTTTTGCTTGATGGTCTTTTCCACCGTTGGGAAAGTCGGAAGCTCTGAAACCAACTCATACAAAGGTTCTTCTAACGGAATATTGATATGAACCGGACCTTGTTTTTCAAAACAAAGTTCAATGGCTTTTTTAATGGTTTCAAAATTCAGGTCTTCTGCATTCTCTTTACTGTCTTCCAAAAGCTGGAAGTCTCCGTAGGAATGCTGATGAAAAATATTATTCTGTCTGATGGTCTGTCCGTCAAAAAGGTCTACAAAATCCGTAGGTCTGTCTGCAGTTAAGATCAACAAAGGAATATTCTGATAAAACGCTTCTGCAATTGCCGGATAATAATTTAACGCAGCAGATCCGCTTGTACATGTAATAGCAACTGGCTTTTTCTCGCTTTTTGCCATTCCCATTCCTACAAAAGCTGCACTTCTCTCATCTACAATGCTATAGCAATGAAAATTATCCATTTCTGAAAAATGAATCGCCAAAGGAGCATTTCTGGATCCTGGTGAGATAACAATGTCTGAAATTCCGTACTGTTGAAGAAGATGTGCGAGTATCTGAATACTTCTTTTAGAAGAATATTTTTTCATACGACAAATTTAATTTATAAATACTTAACTCTAAAAAGATTAATTTAAAAAATGTAATTTAGCACCACGAAAAATTTCTAAAATGGACAAAATACCTAGTGTAGACCTGCGTGATTTCCTTTCGGGTGAACCGGAACGCAAACAGAAATTTGTAAATGAAATCGGAAAAGCTTATGAAGAAATCGGATTTGTAGCCTTAAAAGGACATTTCTTAGATGATAAGCTTGTGAGTGAATTGTATGGAGAGGTAAAAAACTTTTTTGAATTACCAACGGAAACAAAACAGAAGTATGAGATTCCGGGAATTGGTGGACAAAGAGGCTATGTAGGATTCGGTAAGGAGACTGCAAAAGGCTTCAAAAAAGGAGACTTGAAAGAATTTTGGCATTTCGGACAGTATGTGTCTGATGATTCAAAATACAAAAGCGAGTATCCGGACAATGTAATCGTTGATGAACTTCCAGAATTCAACGAAGTAGGTAAGGAAACTTACCAAATGCTTGAAAAAACAGGACAATATGTTCTGAGAGCTCTGGCTCTGTATCTTGGTCTTGATGAATTTTATTTTGATGATAAAATTGCAGAAGGAAACTCTATTCTAAGACCTATTCATTACCCTCCTATTACAGAAGAACCAAATGACGCCGTAAGAGCTGCAGCACATGGAGACATCAACTTGATTACTCTTTTAATGGGTTCTCAGGGGAAAGGTCTTCAGGTTCAAAATCACAATGGAGACTGGATTGATGCAATTGCAGAACCGGACGAATTGATGATCAACGTTGGAGATATGTTATCGAGACATACCAACAACAAACTGAAATCTACGATTCACAGAGTGGTAAACCCGCCTAGAGAATTGTGGGGAACTTCAAGATATTCAATTCCTTTCTTTATGCACCCTGTAAGCGGAATGTCTTTAAATGCTCTTGAAAATTGTGTAGACGAAAACCATCCTAAATTGTATGAAGATACGACTGCAGGAGAATTTTTACATGAAAGATTAATTGAATTAGGATTAATCAAAAAATAAAAACAATAGAACCGGGTATTTTTGCCCGGTTTTTTATTTACATTAATTTAATTATAAAATATTCCACATTTGTTTGAGTTATTAGTTTTTTGATTATCTTTACGTTAGTGTCAAACTTTTAACTAAAACAATATGAAAAACTTAAAAAAATTAAACAAAGCACAATTAAAAACTATTACCGGAGCAGGAGGAATCGAAATCCTTCCAGAACCTGAATTTTGTATGTATGCATGTCCAGATGGAACAATTGTTTGCGCAACATGCAGTGACGACTTCAAATGTCCAGATAATTCAATCTAATTGAAATTCAATACACTTTATAAAAAACCGCTCCTTTTGGGAACGGTTTCTTTTTTATATGATCTATCTTTTATCCTTGATAGCCTAATAATTTTCTTATCTGATAAAAGACTCTTTCAATTAATCGTAAGTCTTTCGTTACAATTTCAGCATTCCCTCTTAATTCTTTATCAAATTTTAAGGTTTTGTTATATGAGGTTTTCAATCCTTTAGAAAGAATAACATCTACATAATAATTCCCTTGTGAATCCGGAATAAGCGAAATATTCTGAACTTTACCTTCAATGATACCGAATTCCTGGTAAGGGTAATTATCAAGCTTTATTAACACCTTTTCCCCTGCTATAATTTTCCCGGAATTTACTGTCGGTACAGACATTCTTCCAACCACGGCTTCCTTTTCATCTGGCAAAATAGAAACGATAGGATCTCCACTTTTCACAAACTGATTCACCCCAAAAAACTGCTGAAAACTAGCGACTCCATTCGTAGAAGAAGTAATAAGATACGTTTGTTCCCATTGTTTTAACGACTTTCTGAGCTGTTCAAATAACTGTAGAGTCTGAGAAGAATAGTTTATTTTGTCTTTTTCGGTATTGATGGCTGTTCCGCTTTTTGTTTTATTCAGATTAGAAATACTTTCTTCCATCTGAGACAATGAAATATTGATATTTTCTAAATTTTGCTGAGCCTGAAGATATTTGATTTTTTCATTTTCCAACTCTACGGCGGCAATAACTCCCTGTTTAAATAATTTTTGGGATCTCTGATAGTTCTTCTTGGTAAGGGTATATTTTAAAGCTTCAAGATTTTTTTGTTGTTTTAAAGTCGAAATTCGGCTTCTTGATTCTGCAATACTTTGATTGGCCGCTAGGTTTTCAGGAGCATAGGGCTGAAGCTTGGTAAATAAATGCTCATCCTGAAGTGCTTTTGCAAAATTGTTGTAATCTCCCTGAAGTTCGCCTAATTTGAAATAAGAACTTTCTTGTACAGGAAAAGATGATAAATGATTAGATGCAATCGTATCAACAATTTTTTTAAGATTTAAAATATCCTGATAGTTTCCCGCCGATTGCAAGACCATAAGAACATCACCAGTCTTAACTTTTTGATGGTCTCTGATGAATATTTTCTCAATTTTTGAATTATTCCTCGCCTCAATTTTCTCCGGAGGATTTTGTGAGGTCACAACAATTGGAGCCGGCACAAACTCCGGATATCTGATGATATAGCTCATCATCAATATCATGATTAATATGATGAGAAACATCGTATTTCCCCAGCGGATCATCCAGTGAGGAGGTTCGGTAAGAATATCCTGAACGCTTTCTGAGCGTAATTCTATGTTGTCTAAAACGTCTTTTGTTGGCATCTTTTCATACATTAAATCCCCAGTAATGGGGATTTAACCAATATCTATTATAAATATCTTAGTTTAAATAAATCTTTCTTTTCATAAAGATTTAAAGTTGTCCAACACAAGTTTGTTCATCATACATCGTTTCCCAGATGCAAGATGCTGTATTTGGACACCAAATTAGGTTACAAGGACAAACATATCCTCCATCTTCAGGGATTTGATCTCCAGGAATAATTTGTGCAAAACAATCATCAGAAAGACCTCCTCCTTTAATTGATTTAAGATCTTTTCTTGAGATTTTTTTAAGATTTTTCATAGTAATTTTAGTTAATTTGTTTCCTACTCTATTAGCTTTTCGGATTCCGCTATAGCTTTATTAAATAAATATTTTACACAAGGTAAGCCTCATGATTTGAGTCGTTTTGATGAACGAAGCCAGCTCCTTACTTTAATTACTAAACTTTCATCATCAATATTATAGACCATAAAGTCTTTTACATTGACATGCTATATGAGCCGCATTTTCTGGATAAGCACAATAATCTTCAGGAAGTGCTTCTACAAATTGAGTTATAAGTTGAAGACAAACAATCCGAGTAGGAGTAGTATCACCTCCGATTACATTTTTTAAATCCTTTCTCTTTAATTTTTTTATATTTTTCATATTGTTTTAGTTTAATTTGTTTCCTTTTCTTATTAGCTTTTCGGATTCTGCTTTTATTTATGTTTAAATATAAAAAATATTTCTTTATTGTTTGATTTATTTTTAAGTTTAATTACCTAATTCAAGTTGGTTTTTTACAAGTCTGTAATATTCTCCTTTTATAGCTACCAATTCCGCATGATTTCCTTCTTCTACAACCTTTCCTTTATCTAAAACAATAATTTTATCCGCATGTTTCACCGTAGATAATCTGTGTGCAATAACAACTGCCGTTTTCCCTTCAAAAAAATGTTCTAGATTTTCCATAATCACCTTCTCATTATTAGCATCCAAAGCACTTGTAGCTTCATCAAAGAAGATATATTCCGGAGATTTATATACTGCTCTTGCGATGAATAATCTCTGTCTTTGTCCACCACTTACACCTACACCTTCATTTCCTATTTTGGTATTATAACTTAGAGGTAATCCTTCAATAAATTCTTTAATATTAGCAATTTCCACAGCTTTTCTCAACTTTGCCTTATCTACATAATCTTCACCTACTGCAATATTGTTAGAAATGGTATCATTAAACACATATCCTTCCTGCATCACCACTCCACAGTGATCCCTCCAAAATCTTGGAGAAATGTTTTTCATCTGAGTATTACCAATTTTTATCTCACCCTCATTAGGTTCATAAAATTTCATTAATAATTTTAGCAAAGTTGTTTTCCCGCTTCCGCTGGCTCCAACAATAGCTGTTGTTTTTTGATAAGGAATAGTCAAACTTAAGTTTTCAAAAACATACTGCTCCGATCCCACATATCTAAAGGACATATTTGAGATTTCAATATCCTGTTGAGGAAGTTCCGTCGCATATTGCTCGTCTTTGTTTTCCTCGTCTTCTTTATCATGAATTTCACCTAATCTTTCAAGTGAAATTTTAGCATCCTGTGTTTGTCTTATAAAATCAATTAGCTGCATCAAGGGACTATTAAGCTGGCCAATGATATATTGGACAGAAAGCATCATCCCTAATGTAAGATTTCCAGTTAATACCAATTTGGCAGATAAGAAACTTATCAGAATATCTTTCATCTGATTGATGAAATTTCCTCCTACAGACTGCCATTGTTCTAATGACAAAGATTTTATTCTGAGTTTAAATAGCTTTACCTGTAAAAATTCCCAGTCCCAGCGTTTTTGCTTTTCAGCATTGTGCATTTTAATTTCCTGCATTCCATTGATAAGCTCAATCACTTTACTTTGTTCTTGGGAAACCTGAGAAAATCTTTTATAATCAAGTTCTTTTCTCTTTTTCAGGAAGAAAGTGATCCAACCGATATACAGTGCGGCTCCAATAAAGTATACTACAAACAGTCTGTAATCATAGAACAAAAGGACAATACTGAATATAATAAGATTGACTAAAGAAAACAACGTATTCAGAGAAGAACTGGTAAGAAGCTGTTCAATTCTATGATGATCATTAATTCTCTGCATAATATCTCCCGTCATTCTCGTATCAAAGAAACTAATAGGAAGTTTCATTAATTTGATAAAGAAATCTGAAATAATGGAAATATTTATTCGTGTTGAAAGATGCAACAAAATCCAACTTCTAATAATATCAATTCCCATTCTTCCCAGAAAAAGCATAATCTGAGCTAAAAGGATAATATAAATAAAACTCAGATCCTGATTCTGAATCCCAACATCTACAATACTTTGGGTAAGAAATGGAAGAATAAGAGAAAGTAAACTTCCTGCCAAGAGCCCCATCGCCAATTGTATAATAAGCGATTTATATTTTAAAAGATATTTTGAAAGAAAGGAAAAACTGGCTTTGCTTTCCTGATCATCAAATTCTGTTTGAAAAAATGCAGGTGTAGTTTCAAGAATTAAAGCTATCCCTTCTTCTGTTTTTTCATTCGCATTTTCGCCGATCCATCTTCTAATAAACTCTTCCTTTGTATAAGAAATAAGTCCATAACTAGGATCAGAAATATATACCTGATTGTTTTTGTCAATTTTATAAACCACGACAAAATGGTTTTTGTTCCAGTGAACAATACAGGGAAATGGAACTTCTACAGCTAGTGTCTCAAAATCAACCTGTACTCCTAAAGATCGGTATCCCATATCTTCAGCAGCATCACTCAATCCTAATAAACTACTGCCATCTCGTGTTGTTTCAGACAAATTACGGATTTGCTGTAAGGAAATGCTTTTGCCATAATGCTTACTGATAATTCTGAGACAGGTAGGTCCGCAATCTTTAGAATCTGGCTGAAGGTAAAAAGGAAATTTTTTCAAAATTTGATTTCAAAATTTATAATAAGAAAGAGGTAGTTTATCCAACCTCTTTCTTTAAATGAATGTTAGATTTTTCCGTAGATAGTTTTAAGAAAAAGCTTATATATACTGGGGGCAAACAACAGCCGGACAGTACATTTTCGGACATCTTGGTCTGCCATCTGTTGGGCAGCAACTGTTTGAACAGCCAATAATGATTGGTCCCGCCCCAAAAATGTCTTTCATTTCGTTTCTTGCTAATTTTTTTAAATTTTTCATAATACTTGAATTTGGTAATTCCCTACTCTTTTTAAGCTTTTCGGATTCCGCTATTAATTTCCCTAATTTAGTGAACTTTATATCACAGGGATTATTTCTTTATAAATTTCCTCATCTTCCATCAATTCACCAATAAAATAATGAATATCTTCACGATCATATTTATCCGGGAACTGATACCCATTGATTAAAATGATAGGTGTAAAATTAATTCCGGCATTCTTATTTTCCGTTGACATATTGATAACTGGCGTAAGATTCTCACTACTAGAAGTAATTCCTGCTTTTTGTCTTACTTTGCCTTCATCTCTCGTTTCAAACCAATATTCCACAAGATTAATAAATTCTTGTTCAGGCTTATTTTTGTAAACGTACATGAAATCAGAAATCAGCTGCGTATATTTTTCATTCTGCTGATCCTGAGAGTAATTAAACCTCATCTGAACCGAAATATCATTGGGATACTGATGCAGCAAATTTTCTACTATTTGATGCGCTCCTTTACAAAATCCACAATAAGGATTGGAAACAATAGAAAGATGAAGCTTTGCCTCTTTATTTCCAACAAAAAAAGTATTACTATCAGAAAACTCAATCCTTTCTTTGTCTAAAAGCTCTCTTTTGAAGAGATCATAATTCCTTTTAAATTTAAGATTTTTAGCATTTGATTTTTTAAGTTCTTCCTTTTCTTTAAGTAGATTATTGAGAAAAGCGGTCGTAAAAAACAATGAAACAAAAACAGTAGCACTAATAAAAATAATTGCCAAAGAAGTTGCCCAACTGAAATACACCGTACTTATTACAATCTGAGACAATAAAATAAATATTATCAGGAAACAAACTCTGCAAAAAGATTTCTCTACAAAAAACTGAACATACAAAGAATATAAAATTACCGCCGCAGAAACCAAAGTTGTAATTCGTAATATGAACTGAGCATCAGGGAAAATAAGCCCCATAAAGGTTATTCCTAAGAAATACACCAAACTAAAATCTGATAATTTCAACCCTAAGACATTGGTTTTGTCAGAAGAAAAGATCTTTGAACACGAGCTTTGAGCAGCATTATTTGTTCCTACTCCGCAAATATTATTTACCACAGCAGATACTTGTCCAAATTTTTGATTAAAAAGCTCTAATGAAATATAAACTCCCGCTAAAGACAATATATTAAAAACACTTTCATACCAGCTAAACTGAAACAGTGAATACAATATAATCAATCCGAAAATTGCATAAATAACCGGGTTGTAGTTGAATGATGATCCCGTTTTCGCTCCCTCCACTTTTTCAAAAAGAAGCACAAATTCGCTTGAGCTTTTATAAAGTTCTTCTTTAGTTAGATTTTTTATTTTATCAGAATATACAGCGAACTGATCCCCCTTTTTTTTCACTAAAGAGAAAGAATTATCAACTACTGCGATATATTCCTCTGGAAGCTCATCCCAATATTCTTTATCTAACTCATAAGCATCATTTCTTAATCCTAAAAAGTTTAATGTATCGCTGAAAGCTAAAGCCGACGGATAATTAGGATGTGAGCTAAATTGGAAATAAAACTCCTGTTTATCAAGCTTAAAATAGTCTATTAGTTTTTCAAAATTCATAAATAGTTCAGTAATTTTATGATGGTATATCATTACCTCTCTCCAATCTCTTTTCAAGAAGTAAATCGGATAAATATACTGCTTTCATTCAGAATATTTCTAAAATAAAGGAATTATTCCGTGTTAATTTTAAGAAACCTGATTAATCAATTGATTTTTAATAAATTTTAGAACAATCTCAACTGTTGTTCCTTTGTTCCGGTAAAGTTTTCAGTAGATAATTTGGGAAACTCTCTTCCTTCAAAAAACTTCTTTCTGCCTATTTTAAAAGTATTATGAATCATTTCAGCAATATTCCCATTTCCTTTCTGCCGGTCAAAATATCTTTTTTCGCCTAATTTACCACCTGTCATAGAGCGGATCAGATTTAAAACTTTCTGGGCACGATCAGGGAAACTGGTTTCAATCCAGCGTACAAAAACAGGTTCTACACTATCATTTAATCTTACTAAAGTATACCCAAAACTTTTAGCACCCGCTTCCGAAATCTCTTTTAAAATATTCAAAGGTTCATCACTATTCAAACCCGGAATAATTGGAGCAACCATAACATGTACAGGAATATTATTTTGGGAAAGGATTTCTACAGCTTTCAGTTTATTTTTTGAAGAGCTTGTTCTAGGTTCCATTTTCCTTCGCAATTCTTCATTGATAGTTGGAATACTTAATGATACGGAAACTAAATTTTGTTCAGCCAAAGGTTTTAGAATATCCAGATCTCTTAATACCAAAGCATTTTTTGTCAGAATATTTACAGGATGCCTATACTCCAAACATACCTGCAACATTTTTCTTGTGATCTCAAACTGTCTTTCTGCAGGTTGATAACAATCTGTGTTTCCTGAAAGCAAAATAGGCGCAGGTTTATACCCTTTTTTACGGAAAAATTTCTCTAATAATTCAGGAGCATTTTTCTTCACCATGATTTTTCTCTCAAAATCAATTCCCGCACTGTATCCCCAATATTCGTGCGTCGGTCTTGCAAAACAATAGGAACAACCATGTTCACACCCTTGATAAGGATTCATAGAATATTCCATTGGTAAATCTTCACTTTTCACCTGATTTACAATGGTTTTGGGAAACACTTCTGTAAAAGATGTTTTTACCGTTTCGAAATCTTCATCTTCAGGCTCATACGTATATCTGTCGAAACGGTTGATAACATTTCGCTGCGCTCCTTGACCTTTTATGATAT
The DNA here is from genome assembly GCF_000813825.1 of Chryseobacterium taiwanense. Lineage (GTDB taxonomy): Bacteria > Bacteroidota > Bacteroidia > Flavobacteriales > Weeksellaceae > Chryseobacterium > Chryseobacterium taiwanense. Next base: position 328,263 of record NZ_JWTA01000015.1, on the reverse strand, counting down.
TTTCGTTCTGCATTTCAGATGTAAAATTAGAATGGATTTTTTTGAAAATAATGAGTTTTAACACTAAAGTTTTCCACAAAAAAAACCGACACTTTCAAAAGCGCCGGTTTTAAACATAATTTAAATATATTCTTTTACTACTTCACTGCATAAAACTCTACTCCGTGATAATCTTCATCATGATTTCTTCCATCAAAATGTCTGTGATAATCCGAGTAGACATCATTATATTTTTTATCTTTTTTAGTCAATATCTTTTTAATGCCTATAAAGCTTAATACCGCTAAAAAACCAACTCCTCCTGCCAATAATACTCCAACTTCTTTTTTCATATTTTGTTCATTTTATTTCACTATTTATTACAAAAAGCATACCTATTCTCATTTTTTAAATTATAAATTTTGTTAACATTGATTTTGCCTCAAAATAACGTTTGCATAACCCATTAAATGGTTTAATTATTGTAGTAATAAAAAGAAATAATTAAGGAAAACAAAACTATATGAGCCAAATGACCACCTTAAGCCAAGTAATGGAAACCCTTAAAGAAAGAGGGATAGACAAAGAGCTAAGAATGAACGAACAGGGTGAAATGAAATTTGAAAATTCTGATAAAATTTACCTTCCTTCTGAACTGGTAATTTTAAAAACCTACCGTTTTGAAGGCGACAGCAGTCCAGATGACAACGTAGCGCTGTACGTCATAAAAGACATCACAGGAAACCGAGGAATGATCATTGATTCTTACGGAGCCGAAAGCAACTATCCCGGCGATCAATTCGATACATTTTTAAGAGATATTCCTGTAGAAGAAATTGATGATTATAATTTTTAAAAGATAAAAAACTCCCGAATTTATTCTGTTTCGGGAGTTTCTTTTTTCTTAAATACATTTTTTAAAAATCCTTTTTTCTTTTCTTTGGGTTGAGTGTCTTCCTGTTGTTTTTGTTCCTTTGTATTTTTAGCTTCCTGCTTTAATTCATTTACAGAGCTCTTCATGTCTTTCACTGCAGAAACAGCCTTCTTTACTTTTGTTTCCGTTTTATCAACGTTCTTCCCGATCAAAGTCTTCTTCAATCCATCTTCAATTCCTTTCCAGAAAAGATTAAAGAATGATTTTGTAGGATCTCGCTCTACGTTTTCAACAGCCACTTCTTCAGGGAATTTCCCGGAATCGGTCTTTATAAATAAATTAGCAACCGCTGTCAGAACTCCTTTTTTCTCATGATTCTTTTTATCCAAAATCGCAATCTTCAGATCTTTATGTTTTAAATTGAAAGTTCCATTCAACCCTTTAGGATTTCCTTTAAAATTAAAAAGCATCTCCTGAATCGTTCCTGAAGTCGCAGTTACATGTAAATATGGCCTGATAAAAGGATTTATTCCCTGCACAGGAAGATTGGTTGTTCTTCCGGAAATAGCAAAATTATCTTGCGTATTGGCAACATCAAAATTCCAATTAACAGCTAAAGGGGAAAGATTCATAAATGAGCAGTCGATCTTAATATCTACTCTTGTCGGTTTCCCTTTTGCTTTTGCAGAACTCAGATTTTTAACATTCATATTAAAATTGCTAAAAGTAAGTTTTCCCGGACCTGCACTTTCAGGAGTATCTTCCTCATATACCAACACCGAGTTTTTCACATCTAGATTATCAACACGCATCGGAACTTTTATTGACCGGAGCATTTTTGAATACAAAGCTTTTTCTTTAGGATCATCTTTCGGGATTTTGCTTCGGAAAATATTAGCATCTGCAGACTGAATCGTCACATTGGAAGCATTGACAGATTTATTAGTAGAAAACAAATCCCAGTTTCCTAAAGCTGTAATCTGTTTTGCGGTGATATCGTATAAGTCTCTTTCAACTGGGATCATTTTAATAAACTGAGCTCTGGAAACAAGTGGTTTCATTGCAAAATGATCTATTCTAACTTTATCATTCCCAAATTCAATATTCGCGATCGACATATTATAAAACTTAGTTTTATAGGAGAAATTTTTAGTTGAGAACATATAGTTTTTTACATCAAATCCCAATCCTGATCCGTCAGATTTTTGCTTAATTTCTAATTGATTTAAAGACGCATTCAAATCATTAAATGTTAGAGGCCGATTTCCTTTTTCGTATACAATATTTGAATTCCTTACAGTCACTTTCTTTACGACAAGCGGAAACTGAACTCCATCCAGTTGTAGCTTTTTAGGAACTGTTTTTTCCTTTTCCTGCACTTTAAAGATTCCATTGGCACGATCAACTAAAACTTCATTTACTTCAAGATTGAGTTTTTTATCTATAGTTTCCCATTTATTAATCGTAAAGGCAAATTGATTTAATTTCAAATCTGTAGCCGTTTTAGGAGAAGTGATTTCAATATTTCTGAATTCTCCTTTTTTAGGATTTAATCCAAAACTTTCGCAAATAATATTTTCACCATTAAAATAGGCAATATCTTTTCCTGTAATACTAAAATCCTTATATCGCACAGGAATCATCTCTTCCGAAGTCACTTTATTGAATTCTAATTCATTAATATTCAGATTTAATTCTTTAGCAGATAAAAGTTTATTTCCGTCAGGTTTTATAATCTGAACGGTTGCATTGTCCATTTTAATACCCTTAAGATTGACTTCAAAATTGACAGGTTTTTTAGTATTTTTTTTAACAGCCTCAGTCGTATACACTGTCAGATCAGGATGATGAAAAGATGCCTGCGTAAGAGAAACTCTGTTCTTTTTTAAAATAACATCTTTAAAATCCATTTTAGGAATGTTGAACTGAAAAAGTTGCTTTTTCTGCGGATACTTTTGCTTAAACTGATCAAAGGTAACAAGTGGATCCAACCTGAAGTTATTAACCGACATTTGTCCGTTCGAGGTCGTGATTTTATCAATTTTCAGGGCATAGATATCATCCGGCTGAAAGAAAAAATTCATTCCTTTAATGCTATAACTGTCAAACACTACCGGAAGTTTGTTTTCAACAGATTCTTCAGTCATCTGCAGATTTTCAACGTACAGATCCAGCTGTTCTATTTTCAGAAATGTCTGCTTTGTATGTTTGAAAATCGTAATTTCCCCTTTATTAATTCTGATATTCTCAAACATCACCGGATTTTTCTTTTTTCCAGTCTTCTCATCAACGGGTTTAGCGAGAATAATATTCAGATTAGGTTTGCCCAGTAGAAGATCTGTAGAACTTATTCGTTTATTAAAAAGAGCATCAAAAATTCCGAAACGGCTTACTTTTAGCGTATCAACAGTTCCCTGAAGTCCAATCACTTCAGTATTTTGAGGATTTTTATTATTTACAGTAATTCCGGTTACAAAAATATTTCCTGTCGTAAGATCTACATCTAACATTTTATAGGAAACTTTGTAATCTGTATTTTTTTTGATGTAATCGGGAAGCTTATTTTTAAGCCAAAAATTGAACCCGAAATTTGCCAGCAAAACAATCCCAAGTAGTATTGCAGTTGTAATCAAAAACTTTTTAACCCAGGATTTTTTCATAATTGTGATTTGGTTTATTTTACATTAACTTCAATTCCTCACATGCAGTTCTATCACATACCCTTCATGCCCTCTTACATTGATAAAATTCCCCCCTTCAAAACCAAGATACTGCCCTTTAATTCCAGTCAGTTTTCCTGTGAATTCCGGTTTTTTATCTAGAGTAAATGAGGTTACTTTTGCAGGTTTTTCAAAAGGATAATCAAACTTCCAAAGATTTTCTCCTTCACTATAGAATTGTTGAAAGTCTTCAGGGAAATACTCTTTTATTTTTTGTTGAAAATCTGCTAAATCTATTTCATCTTCGAAATCATCCTGAAGCATTTTTCTCCAGTTGGTTTTGTCCGGAAGATGTTCTTTTAAAGCAACTTCTATCATTCCGGCTTCATAGCGATTTTCTGTTCTTGCAATAGGGAGTGCAAAAGTTGCGCCCTGATCAATCCATCGGGTAGGAATTTGCGTATTTCGGGTGACTCCCACTTTCACATCTCCTGTATATGCCAAATATACAGTGTGTGGCTGCAACTGGATTTCTTTCTCAACCTCCAAATCACGTTCTGCAATCCCTAAATGTGCTGTGGAAAGTTCCGGACGAATAATGGTATCACTTGCATAAGGACTTTCAAAAAAACAGCTTTTACAAAACCCCATTCTGTAGATGGGCTTATTCTCCCCACAATTAACACACTGAAAACCGACATGCTTTATTGTTAGTTCCTTCCCCAATAATTCATTCATATGAATTAAATCTCCTGAAAGGTTAAGATAGTATTGAATCGGCTCATCATTGAAGCTCGTCATTTTTAAAATTTGCCCTTGAAACTGCATAATATTTAATAGTATTACTTTTTTAAGTAAATTTAATGAATTAAAATTTGAAAACTTAATTTTATAGTTTTTGTAAAAGTAAAAAAACGCAGATGAATTATCTTGTCACAGGAGGAAGTGGTTTTATTGGTTCTCATTTGATTGAACAATTATTGAAAAATGGACATTCTGTCATAAACATTGACAACTTCGATGATTTTTATGATTATAAAATAAAAATTAGAAATACTTTAGAATCTATCGGTAATAATTCTGTTTTTGAGTTTTCGGACAAAAAGAATGATTTAGCAAAGCTTGAAGATATCACCGAGTCATCAAATTATAAAATATTTACTGAAGATATCCGTAACAAAGACGCTTTAAAGTCCATTTTTGAAAAACATTCCATTGATCTTGTTATTCATTTAGCTGCCTTAGCTGGAGTTCGCCCCTCAATAGAAAGACCTTTAGAATATGAGGAAGTGAATATAAAAGGAACAATGAACCTTTGGGAACTCTGTAACGAATTCAATATAAAAAAATTCATTAATGCTTCTTCATCAAGTGTCTATGGAAACAACGAAAAAACACCTTTTTCTGAAACCGACAATGTAGACAGCCCAATTTCTCCTTATGCAGCCACCAAAAGATCCGTGGAAGTTATCGGACATGTCTATCACAATTTATATAATATTGACAGCATCCATTTACGTTTTTTCACCGTTTACGGCCCCAGACAAAGACCTGATCTAGCCATTTATAAATTTACAAAGCTCATCACTGAAGGAAAAGAAATCCCTTTTTATGGGGAAGGAAATACTTCCAGAGATTACACTTATATTGATGACATTATTGACGGAATTATTAAATCTATCCATCATATAGAAAAGAATTCAAATATCTATGAAATCATTAATCTGGGGGAAAGTGAAGTAGTCAGTCTAAACGAAATGCTTTCTACGCTGGAAAATACTTTGCAAAAATCTGCCATCAAAAAAAATCTGCCAATGCAACCGGGAGATGTCCTCAAAACAAACGCAGATATTACAAAAGCTAAGACATTAATCGGCTATAAACCTGACACCAAGTTCCAAAATGGCATAAAAAAATTTGTGGAATGGTTTTTGAGAAATGACATGCAGTAAGTCCTCAACAACGATTGCAAAGCAGTCTGTACAAAGGAGAATGAACAAAAATTAATAAAAAGAGTTGAAAATCAAGTATAAAAAAGCATATAATATAAGCTATTTTTATACTTTTGCAAAAAATTAGAAAATTATGTACTGGACATTAGAATTAGCTTCTTACTTAAGTGACGCACCTTGGCCGATGACAAAAGCAGAGCTTATCGACTACGCAATCAGAACTGGTGCACCGATGGAAGTAGTGGAAAATCTTCAAGCAATCGAAGATGAAGGGGAAATTTATGACGCAATCGATGAGATCTGGAGTGACTACCCTACAGACGAGGATTATCTTTGGAACGAAGACGAATATTAATTAAAGCATTGAGCTTTAAGCCATAGCTTAGAGCTTTTTTGCCCTTTTTAAATATCAATTTTGCACGATAAGTGTTATTAAAAACGCTTAAAGTATATCGCTTTAGGCATAAAGTAAAAAATTTATGAGTTTTTTAAATAAAGTTCTAAAAGGGTTTTTGGGAGACAAGAAAGCGCAGGACCTAAAAGAAGTAAAAAAAGTTGTAACAAAAATCAAAGCTGTTGAACCTTCTATTCAGCAATTGTCTGACGATGGTTTAAGAGAGAAAACTGCTGAGTTTAAAGAAAATATTAAATCTGCAACCAGCAAAATCACAGCTCAAATAGAACAGATTCAAGAGCAGATAAAAAATTCAACAAACGTTGACGAAAAAGAAGCTCTTTTTTCAAAAATTGAGACTCTAAAGAAAGAATCATACGAAATTGAAGAAAAAGTTCTAAGTCAAATCCTTCCTGAAGTTTTTGCTTTGGTAAAAGAAACTGCAAGAAGATGGGCTCAGAATGGAGAAATCCGTATAACAGCTTCTGACTGGGACAGACAGTTGGCTGCTATGGGGAAAGATTTCGTATCTATCGAAGGAGATCAAGCTGTTTGGAAAAACTCATGGGATGCTGCCGGAACTCCTGTAAACTGGGATATGGTACATTACGATGTTCAATTTATCGGAGGGGTTATTCTTCACAGTGGTAAAATTGCCGAAATGGCAACCGGTGAAGGTAAAACATTGGTAGGTACGCTTCCAATTTTCTTAAATGCACTTCCAGGAAGAGGAGTTCACGTTGTAACGGTGAACGACTACCTTGCAAAAAGAGACTCGGCATGGATGGGACCGTTGTACCAATTCCACGGAATGTCGATCGACTGTATTGATAACCACCAACCGAACTCAGACGGAAGAAGAAAAGCATACAATTCAGATATCACTTACGGAACCAATAACGAATTCGGTTTCGATTATTTGAGAGATAACATGGTAACTTCTCCTTCAGAACTGGTACAAAGAGAACTAAACTTTGCTATCGTGGATGAGGTTGACTCTGTATTGGTAGATGACGCAAGAACACCATTAATCATTTCTGGTCCAGTTCCGCAAGGAGACAGACAGGAATTTGATGTTTTGAAGCCTTCTATCGACAGAATCGTTGAAGTTCAGAGAAAAACGGTTTCCACAATCTTTAATGAAGCGAAGAAATTAATCGCTGCAGGAAACACAAAAGAAGGAGGATTCAAATTGTTACAAGCGTACAGAGGTCTTCCTAAAAACAGACAATTAATTAAATTCTTATCGGAAAGCGGAAACCGTGCATTGCTTCAGAAAGTTGAAGCTCAGTATATGCAGGACAACAACCGTGATATGCCGATTGTAGATAAAGATCTTTACTTCGTGATTGAAGAAAAGAACAACCAGGTTGATTTGACAGATAAAGGTGTTGAATACATGTCTCAAGGAAACTCTGACCCTAACTTCTTCGTTCTTCCGGATATCGGAACTGAAATTGCTGAAGTAGAAGCTAAAAATTTATCTAAAGAAGAAGAATTTGAAGCTAAAGAAAGACTTTTCTCTGATTTTGCTGAAAAATCTGAGCGAGTTCACACTATGAGCCAATTGCTTAAAGCGTATACATTATTTGAAAAAGATGATGAATACGTGGTAATTGACGGTGAAGTAAAAATCGTTGACGAGCAGACAGGTCGTATCATGGAAGGAAGACGTTATTCTGACGGTCTTCACCAAGCGATCGAGGCTAAAGAAAACGTAAAAATCGAAGCGGCAACTCAGACGTTTGCAACAGTTACCCTTCAGAACTATTTCCGTATGTACAACAAGCTTGCGGGGATGACAGGTACTGCTGAAACTGAAGCAGGTGAGCTTTGGGAAATCTACAAATTAGATGTTGTGGTAATTCCTACCAACCGTCCGATTTTAAGACACGACAGACAAGATTTAGTTTTCAAAACTAACAGAGAAAAATATAACGCCGTAATTGAAGAAATTGAAAGACTGACAGCTGCCAAAAGACCAGTTCTAGTGGGTACAACTTCTGTTGAGATCTCTCAATTACTTTCTAAAGCTCTTCAATTAAGAAAAATTCCTCACCAAGTTCTTAACGCGAAACTTCACAAAAAAGAAGCGGAAATCGTTGCAGGAGCAGGACAGCCGGGAGTTGTAACAATTGCAACGAACATGGCAGGTCGTGGTACCGATATTAAGCTTTCTAAAGAAGTAAAAGAAGCGGGAGGTTTAGCAATTATTGGTACTGAAAGACACGATTCAAGACGTGTTGACAGACAGCTAAGAGGTAGAGCAGGACGTCAGGGAGATCCGGGAAGTTCGCAGTTCTATGTATCTTTAGAAGATAACTTGATGCGTCTATTCGGTTCTGAAAGAATTGCTAAGATGATGGACAGAATGGGTCACAAAGATGGTGAAGTTATTCAGCATTCTATGATCTCTAAATCTATTGAAAGAGCTCAGAAAAAAGTAGAGGAAAATAACTTCGGAACAAGAAAGAGACTTCTTGAATATGATGACGTAATGAACAAACAACGTGACGTTATCTACAAGAGAAGAAAGAACGCTCTATTCGGAGATCACTTAAAATATGATATTACCAATATGATTTTCGATGTTGCCAATTCTATCGTTGCGAAAGGAAAGGCTACAGGAAATTATAAAGATTTCGAATATGAAATCATTAAGACTTTCACTATGGAATCTCCTGTTTCTGAGAACGATTTCAAGAATAAAAATATTCAGGACTTAACGAATATTTTATTCAAAGCAGCTCAGGAAGATTACCAAATGAAACTGAACTTATTAAAAGAGAAATCATTCCCTATCATTGAGAATGTATACCAAAATCAAGGTTCAATGTTTAAAATGATTCAGGTTCCTTTCACAGACGGTCACAAAACAATGACCATCGTTGCAGATCTTAAAGAAGCTTACGATACGCAATGTGAAAGTTTAGTTAATGATTTTGAAAAGAATATCACTTTATCTATCATCGACGAAAACTGGAAACTTCACCTTCGTGAAATGGACGACCTAAGAAGGTCTTCTCAAGGTGCTGTTTACGAACAGAAAGATCCGTTGGTAATTTACAAACAAGAATCTTTCCACTTATTCAGTGAAATGATCGACAAATTGAACAAAGAAATTATTTCATTCTTGTACAAAGGAGAAATTCCAGCATAAGAAAAATAATTAATTCATAATATAAAACCCGCATCAATACAGATTGTTGCGGGTTTTATTATTTATTGTATAATAATTTTATGATAAATATCAATACGGTAATTTATTTAGAATAATTAAAAACAATATCTTTGCAAAAATTTTGTTTCATGAAAAATGTACTGATCTGTGCCTCGTTGTTAGGTTCTATGCTAACTTTTGCTCAGGAAAAAGATACTTTGAAGTCTTCTAATATTGAAGAAGTAGTAGTAAACGGGAAATATTATAAAAAATATGTTGAAAAGGAAGGATCATCTTCTCTACGATTAAATGAAGAACTTATCAAAATCCCTCAAAACATTTCAATTATTACGAATAGGGCATTAGAAGATCAGCAGGTTACTACAATTTCAGACGGACTTTTGAGAAACGTAGCAGGAGCTCAAAGATTGGAACACTGGGGCGAAATGTACTCAAGAATCAATATGAGAGGATCTAGAGCTGGTGCTTTTTTAAACGGAGTAAATGTAACTTCAAACTGGGGACCATTATCTGAAGATATGAGTTATGTTGACCATATTGAATTCGTAAAAGGACCTGGAGGATTCCTAATGTCTGCAGGAGAGCCAAGTGGTATTTACAATATCGTTACTAAAAAACCTACAGGAAATTCATTCAACGGTTCTGCAAGATTTACATTAGGAAGTTTCGACATGTATAGAGCTGAAACAGATTTGGATACAAGAGTATCAAAAAAAGTTTCGGTTCGTTTGAACTTAATGGGTTCACAGAAAAACAGCTTCCGAGATTATGAATTCAATGATAGATATGTTGTAAACCCTTCAGTAAAAGTAGAACTTTCTGATAAAACAACTTTAATTGCAGAATATATCTACCAAAAAGCTAAAATGTCTGAAGTTGGATCAGCATATGTATTCTCAACAGAAGGATATGCTACAAAGCCTGTAAATTATACACATACGGATCCTGGAATTATGCCTTCAAATATAGAAGACCATACCGTGAATGTGAATTTACAACATCAATTCAACAAAAACTGGAAATTAACAGCTCAAGTTACTTACCTAAACGATTATACTAATGCTAGTGATATTTGGCCAGATGCAGTAAATCCAGACGGAACAATGATTAGAAGGCTTTCTTATTGGGAAGGCTCCAATGTAATGAGATTTGGACAAGTCTACCTAAATGGATATGAAAAGACAGGAAAAATTTCTCACAGAATTTTAGCTGGATTGGATTTAGGTTCTAAAAAATATTTAGCAGATTGGGGGTATTCCCACGTTTTAGATGCAACACCATTCAATACTAACGTTTCAACCTATCAACCAGTAACAAATGGTTATGGGTATGAAGAATGGATAGATCGTATCAACGGATCTCCTTTAAACCAAAGGGCAACTCCAGGAGGAACTATTGAACAAAATTATTCAGGAGTATATTTACAAGATGAATTAGGATTCTTAGAAGATAAATTGCGTTTAACAGTTGCTGCAAGATATACTAATATCAAGCAAAATAATTATGGCGACAATTTCAAGGCAGACAAAATCTCTCCAAGAGTTGGGTTAAGTTATTCTATTGATGACAACACTTCAGCTTATGCATTGTATGATCAGTCTTTCACTCCGCAATCCGGCTTATTTAGAGACGGGTCTACAGCAAAACCTTTAACAGGAAACAGTTACGAAATCGGAGTAAAAAGAGATTGGTTTAGCGGAAAATGGAATACAACATTGTCTATTTATAATATCCGAAAAGAAAATGCTGTCAGCAGCGACCCAACAGATCCGACCTACAAATATTCAATTCTGGACGGAAAAACAGGTGTAAAAGGGGTAGAATTTGATCTAAAAGGAGAAATTGTAAAAGGCTTTAATGCAATCTTCAATTATGCATATACAGATAACGAATATAAAGAAGCTATAAACTATATTAATCCTATCACAAATACAACTGAAATACTTCACAAAAAAGGAGATAAAGTTGCTGGTTATGCAAAACATACAGTAAATGGTTGGTTAAATTACACCTTTACAAGCGGTACCCTTGAAGGGTTTGGGCTTTCTTTTGGAGGAAGTTATTTAGCAGACAGAACATCTTGGACTTGGGATTCAACTGGAGCAACAAAAGCAATGAATGATTACCTAAAGTTTGACACAGGAGCTTCTTGGGAAAATTCGAAAATCCGTGTAAATCTAAACATATTCAATGTATTCAACAGATATCTATATTCTGGTGCTAATTATGGAACGTATTACTACTACCAAGCTGAGGCCCCTAGAAACTGGAGATTCTCAATTGCTTACAAATTCTAAATAACTAAAAGCTAGCCCCTCAAAAGGTTAGCTTTTTACTATGAAAAAAAAACATCATCATAAGAAGAATCCTTCATTGATAAAAAAATGGTCTGCCAAGCTGCATTTGTGGTTTGGCTTATCTGTAGGTCTTATTGTTTTCATTGTTTCTTTAACGGGTACCATGTATGTTTTCAAAGACGAAATACAAAACGTTCTTAGAAAAGATGTGATGTACGTTAAGCCAGAAACAGTTTCTCAAAAACCTATGTCCATTGAGCTTCTTAAAGAAAAAATCTCTTTGGAAATCAATGAAAAGTATCCTATCAGTTCGGCAGAAATTCCTTTGGGTAAAAATAAATCGTACGAATTTTTCATCTACGAAAAAGATAAAAAAGGCTGGAATTATTTTAATGAAGTAAAGGTTAACAAACTCATTTATGTCAATCAGTATACAGGAGAAATTTTAGGGATTTACAATGAAAAATATGACCTCTTCCCTATTCTGAAATCCATCCACTGGAGTTTACTTTTGAAATCGGAATGGGGAGTATATGTCGTTGGAATTCCGGTTGTATTATTTATCATTATGTTGATTACAGGAATCGTTCTTTGGTGGCCTAAAAATAAAAAAGCAAGAAAAGGACGTTTTTCATTTGACTGGAAAAATGTAAAAACCTGGAAGCGTAAAAACTATGACCTTCATAATGTTTTAGGTTTTTATGTTTCATTTATTGCTTTATTAATGAGTGTTTCAGGGATTTATTTTTCGTATCCATGGGTGAAAAATGTATTCAATCTTAGCCTTTCAGGTTCATTAGAACTTCCAAAAGAAAAAGAGATCAAATCTCCGGATTCATTATTAGCAAAAAACAATTCGGTTTATGATCTTTCTGTTCAACAGACTAAAAAATTATATCCGGAAGCATCCAGTTTCAGAATTCCGCTAAACGGAAAAAATAAAAAAGGAAAAAAATTAAAAAATATACCTGTCACAGTTTATCAGAAAGACGGAAGATTTAGTGAAAGAAATCTTATTGCTTACGATAAATACTCAGGAAAACTATTATCAAATAAGCCTCATCAAAACTTAAGTAACGCAGAAAAGTATGCCAATGCCAATTATGACATTCACACGGGTTCATATTTTGGATTGTTTGGAAAAATCATATGGTTTTTTGCAGGACTTCTATGTACGTCATTGCCTGTTACGGGCTTTTTAATCTGGTGGGGAAAATATAAAAAACAAGGAAAGAAAAAATCATGAAAAAGGCTCTTTTATCAATAGCTTGTCTAGGATCAGTAACTGCTTTTGCACAAAAAACCGATAGCGTAAAAACATCCAGTGTAGAAGAAGTAGTACTTACCGCTTCTCGAAAAAAAGAAAACATTAAGGAAGTTCCTAGTTCTATTACTATTGTTAATGAAAAACAAATTCAGTCTCAAATCTCTGTAAACTCAGATATTTCCAGCATTTTACAATATACGGTTCCCAGTTTAGGACCAAGCTCTGGACAAACATCGAACTCCGGGCAAACGTTAAGAGGAAGACAGGTTTTGGTACTGATTGACGGTATTCCACAATCTACCCCTTTAAGAAACGGTGCAAGAGACATTCGTTCTATTGATCCTTCAGTTATCGAAAGAATTGAAGTTATAAAAGGATCATCTTCTATCTACGGGAACGGTGCAGACGGAGGAATTATCAATTACATCACTAAAAAGAATACTTCTGATAAAAAAATAACGGGTGTTTCTCAAGTAGGTATTACCGGACAGCCTTATGGAGGAACTTTAGGAGCAAGAGCCAGCCAGTTTTTAGCAGGAAAATCAGGAAAGTTTGATTATGCGCTTTCATTGGCTTATGAAAGAACGGGATATATGAAAGACGGAGACGGAGTACACCTTACTCCTACGTATAGCCCTGCAAAAATGGACAACTACAATGGAATGTTGAAGATCGGGTTTGATATTAATAAAAACCAAAGAGTAGAAGCTTCTTACATAGGGTATGCTTCAAAATCTGATCTTAATCTTGGTCTTAAAACAGGAAAATACGGAATTACGCCCTCTATTGGAGAAGGTATAGGACAAGGATTGGAAACTACTCCGCAAGGAACTCCTAGAAATCATAATTTCAGACTGACTTATGATAACAGCCAAATCTTTAAGAATACTTCTTTAAATATTAATGCCTATTCTCAGGATTTCAGAACCGTATATGGCTACAGCAATACTTTTTTAAACGGAGGACAATCTAACATCATTTCCAAAAAGTATGGAGTAAGAGCCAATTTTGACACTCAGATTTTCAACCATCAGAATGCTCAGCTTGAAGTTATTTACGGAGCAGATATCCTGAATGATCAAACCGTTCAAAAGCTTGAAGACGGAAGATACTGGACTCCTGACATGAACATGACCAATATTGCCCCTTTCGCTTTATTTAAACTTGATTTATTCAAAAAAATAACCATTAAAGGAGGTTTGAGATACGAAAACATGAAGGTGAAAGTAGGAGATTTCAACACCCTTTCCAGTTTAAAAGCTGATGGAACATTTACCCAAAGTATCTTTGTAAAAGGAGGAGATCTGGAATACAATGCTCTTGTAGGAAATATTGGAGTGCGTTATAACATCAACAACGCCCTAAATCTTTTCTCTAGTTTCTCACAATCATATTCGATTAATGAATTAGGTAGAATTTTAAGAACTTCTACAGAATCGACCATTTCTAATCTTGAAGCCAAACCAATTATCGTGAACAACTACGAATTTGGAGCTACAGGACAGATTACTAAGTGGCTAAATTATGAAGTTACCTCTTATGTAAGTACTTCGAAACTTGGAGCTTCATTTATCCAAAGTGCAGATAGAGCAATTACGATACAACGTTCTCCTGAAGTTGTATACGGAGTGGAAGGTTATCTTCATTTCTCTCCATCAAAATGGGTTAAGTTCGGAGGAAGCTACAGCTGGTTAGAAGGTATCACCTCTTTAAATAACGATGGTGATTACTCTGCAAAAATCAATAATTCCAGAATTTCGGCTCCGAAAATCCTTGCATACGTACAATTGCAGCCTACCAAAGCTTTATCAGTAGGATTAGACATGCTGCATTCTTTTGAACAAGACAGATTCACTCCAAATGCGAAAACAGGACTTTACACCTACGGAGAAGGATATGTTCCGGAAAATACAATTTTTAACTTCAGATCCTCTTACCAGATCAATTCTAACTGGAAAGCTTCATTAGGAATAGAAAACCTGTTTAATAGAACCTATCAACCTGCTATTGCATGGTGGAACGCCAGAGATACAGAGTTTGTAAACGCTCTGGGAATGAGAGGAACATTCATGGTTGAATACAAATTTTAATTAATCTAAATAAAACTTAAAGCTTTATCTTTGAGTTTTATTTTATTTTTCTAAAAAATGCAGAAAAAACATCATCATAAAAAAAAGCCAAGCCTATTCAAAAAATGGACAGGAAAACTGCATTTGTGGTTGGGTCTTGGAGTTGGATTTCTCATATTTATCATCTCCATTACAGGAGCTTTATATGTTTTTAAAGATGAGATTGAAAACTTTACCCGTAAAGATGTCATCTATCACAACGAACAAAATATAGAGCAAAAGCAGGTTCTTCCGATTCGTGTATTGGAACGAGCAGTCGTAGCCCAGGTAAAAGAAAAATATCCCGTTCATTGGGTGAATATTCCGATCGATAAAAAGATGTCTTATCTTTTTTATTGGTATGAACATGATCCGAAAGGCTGGAATTATTTTAATGAATTCCCCATCTATAAAGCAGCTTATGTTAACCCTTACAGCGGAAAGGTTTTAAGAACGTATGATGAGAAAAACGGATTCTTCCAGATCGTAAAAATGATTCATTGGAGTTATCTTTTGAAGCAGGAATGGGGAACGTATCTTGTAGGAATTCCCGTGATTATTTTTGTAATCATGCTGATTTCCGGGATTATTCTTTGGTGGCCTAAAAATAAAGCGGCAAGAAAGCAGCGTTTCTCTTTCAAATGGCAAAATGTAAAAAGCTGGAAAAGAAAGAACTACGACCTTCATAATGTATTAGGATTCTATGCCTCTATTTTTGCTTTGATCTTTTCATTAACCGGACTATTCTATGCATTCTTTGTTGTTCAGGCTGCGTTTTACTTCATTTTTTCCGGAGGGGAAACAACTTATCCTGATTTCTCATCCATCAAAACTAAAGCTCCGATTGAGCTTAGAACGGAAGGAACATTGGATAAAATCAGCAATACGGTAAGAGCAAAATATCCGGATTCTTACGGTTTTTCAATCGATCTTGGTCATGAACATATGGATGATCATGAACATCCGAATTTTGAAGTCTATGTGAAGCATTTATCCTACTCTTATCATAAAAGCAGCAGTTTAATTTTTGATGAAAATTCAGGAGAATTGCTTCACACTCATGACATGAAGGACAAAAATTTTGGAGAAAAAACAGTAGGAGCCAATTATGATATTCACGTCGGATCAATTTTAGGACTTCCAACAAAAATCATTGCTTTTATCGTAAGTTTGATATGTGCCTCATTACCAGTTACTGGCTTTATGATTTGGTGGGGAAGGAGAAAAAAGAAAACGCCCAAAACCGTTTAAAATATTTTTTCAATAAATATGTGGTTAATCGTCTAATAACTAAGATCTTTTTTATAATTTTAGCGTTTTAGAATTTTAGAATAGAAATGTCATTAGTAGATTTGTCAAAACATGTTGCGCTAGGAATTGATATTGGCGGAACGAACACAAAATTTGGGGTGGTAAACCACCGAGGTGAAGTTCTTGAAAAAGGAAATATCCGAACGGACGCCTACCCTACTGTAGAGGAATATATTGACGCTTTATACGAAGCTGTTCATCCCATGATCAACGGCCACGGAAAAGAGAAAAATTTTGATGGAATAGGAGTAGGAGCTCCAAATGCCAACTACTATACAGGAACTATAGAACAAGCTCCCAATTTACCATGGAAAGGAGTCATTCCTTTTGCAGAACTGATGAAAGCTAAATTTGGGTTGCCTTGTACAATAACCAATGATGCTAACGCCGCTGCTATTGGGGAAATGCTTTTCGGGGCTGCAAGAGGAATGAAAGATTTTATCATGATTACCTTAGGGACCGGTGTAGGAAGCGGAATCATTGCAGGAGGTAAATTAATCTATGGACACGATGGTTTTGCCGGAGAATTAGGTCATACGATCGTAAAACCGGGCGGTAGAAAACATTGGAGTACAGGTTCTGAAGGAAGTCTTGAAGCCTATGCTTCTGCAACAGGTATCTCGATTACCGCAAAGAAAATGAGAGCAGAATTCCCGGAGTCTATGCTGAACCAATATCCTGAAGAGGCGATCAATTCTAAAACAGTACATGAATGTGCGCTAAAAGGAGATCCAATCTCTATTGAAGTGTTCAGATATACAGGACAGAAATTAGGAGAAGCTTTAGCCAACTTTGTGATGTTCTCTTCTCCGGAAGCCATTCTTTTGTTTGGAGGAGTCATCAAAGCAGGAGATTTTATCTTAAAGCCGACAAAACTTCATATGGAAAGAAACCTTCTTCCAATTTTCAGAAATAAAGTAAAATTGGTTTTCAGTGAACTAGACGAAGCAGACGCTGCCATTTTAGGAGCAAGTGCTTTGGTTTGGGAAAAATAACTGAAACATTTTTAAATAATACTAAGCATCCTTTTTAGGGTGCTTTTTTTGTTTTTATTTTAAACGCAAAGATTTCAATTACTGAACGTTTAATTTGTAGAAGGCAAAAGCAAATAAATTTGCTACACAAGGCTACTGTTATAGCTTCATCCAATCAACTTGTTGATTCTTCTTTGCCCACTTGAAATATCCAATTTTAAAGTAAATTCTTTGTGTTTAAAATTTTATCTCGCAGATCGTGCAGATCAAGCTGATTGGTATATTTTATTTTTAGTCTAAAATAATTTGCCTCATCTATGATTACAATTCATTTTTAGAAAATATGAATAGACATTAATTGAAAAAGTTTTTCATATTTTTGATTGGTTTTTCTTCGTTACATCAACTTGTAAAGAGAAAACAATTAAATACATAATCAACTTAGAATGAATAACAATAATTTAGAGCAAATTACTTTTGGTGGCGGATGTTTCTGGTGTGTGGAAAGCTGCTTTAATATGCTGAAAGGGGTAGAATCTGCTATTTCCGGATATTCCGGAGGACATAAAGATAATCCAACATATCAGGAAGTTTGCACAGGAGAAACAGGACATGCAGAAGTCGTACAAATTACCTACGATCCTTCGATTATTTCTTATGAGCAATTGATGGATGTTTTCTTCTTCCTTCACGATCCTACACAGTTAAACAGACAGGGAAATGATATCGGAACGCAATATCGTTCTGTGATTTATTATAAAGATGATGCTGAAAAAGCAAAAGCTGAAGAAGCGATCAAAGTTTCGATCGAATCAGGAAGATGGGCAGGAACTTATGTAACAGAATTAACGAAATTCGATAAGTTCTGGCCTGCAGAACAATATCACCAAGGATATTACAATGAAAACCCAACGCAGCCTTATTGCAGCGCGGTTGTTGGCCCAAAAATTCAGAAGTTTAAAAAACATTTCGGAGAATTAGGAATGTTGAATGCGGAATAATTTTTAAATATCTTAAGTTTTGGCTAAAGCCAAATAAGAATTTTGAATTTTGAAATGGGCTAAAGCCCATTCCTATTGATAAAAACAAAGCGAAGAGAGAAAACTCCTTCGCTTTGTTATTTGCAAAAATAATCGTTTATATGAAGAAAACTTGTTCTTTAGTATCCGGGATTCTGGGTAAAATCCTTTGATGCATCAATAGTTGCCTGAGGAATCGGGAAAATTCTTCTATAAGGTTGAGAAGCTGGTTTCGCAGTTCCTGCCAAATCAAATTTTCCGAATCTGATCAATGCCTTTCTTCTGTACAATTCCCAATACAATTCAAATCCGGATTCTTTTACTAATGTATTTGCATCCAAAGAAGTAATTGCAACACCTGAAGTATTTCCTTTTAAAGCATCATTGGTTCTGCTTGTTCTTAATTTATTTACATCAGCCAAAGCAGCCGTTACGTTTCCGTTTCTGAAATACGCTTCTGCTCTCATCATGTAGATCGTTCCTAGCCTGTACAATGGAACGTCCATTCCACTTGTTCCGTTATTTCCTAGTCCTGGATCAAATTCAAACTTAAAGTTTCTTACTCCTCTGTTAATTTGAGCTTGTGTAAATACCGCTTCTGAAGGATTATCAAAATTCAATTCAGGAGTAAAATCCGCAGCTAGGGTTGTATTTTTCTCTGTAAATAATTTATAGACTTTAATTCTTCCATCAGAAGTCATATCAAAATTTCCGTTAGCAAGAATTTTTGGACCGTATTGTTGCCCCACCTGCAATCCTCTGTTAAAATGGAACCAAGGTTTTCCTGTTCCCTCTACTTTGCTTGTTGAAGGTACACTTACATCTGTCCCGTCATTTCTGAACCACGTTCCGTCTTCATACTGATACGTTCTTTGGAAACGAGGATCATCATGGTTTCCGTTCCAAGAATAATAGAATTCAGGGGTAACACAGTTTGCATTTGTTCCTCTGTTATCCGGTGAAGGCTTCTGGATTCTTTCCATTGACATATATGCCAAGTCATTATCTGATCCTTTATCTGAGTTGGCAATCTTCTTCTGAACGATCGTAAAAATCATTTCTTTACTCGTATCGTTATTGATATCAAAATTGTGGAAATAATTAGATTCTAAGCTGAAATTTGAATTATTAATTAACAGATCAGAATACATAATCACTTTATCCATATCCGTTCCACTTCCACTCACCGCTTGCTCCAGAAAGTTGAAATTCCCTGAAGTTTTATTCTTCAACACGGCTCTGTTCAGATACATATCTGCCAAAAATGCATAAGCCGCCTGTTTTGTAAATCTTCCGGCGTGTGTATTTTTCGTTTTAATATCTGCCAAATCCGGAAGAATTCCTTCTACTTCTTTAATAAGATCATCAATTGTAGTTTCCGCTTTTCTGATTTGAATCGGAGCATTAATATTATCCGGATCTCTGTAGGGAGCCTGTCCAAACAAATCAATCGTTGTATACGTATAGAACGCTAGCAATCCTTTCGCTTCTGCTAAAAATAAAGCTTTATTCGTTCCTGTACTTTTGCTTGCACTCGAAATAGCTGTTAAAGATTTTGTAATTCCAAAATTCAATTGGTTCCAGGTTGTTTTTACAACATCACTGTTTGCATCCCAAGTGAATTCGTGCATCGCTCTCCATTTTCCACCATCTCCCCAGTCACTTCCTCTTGTTGGTAATATAGCTTCATCGGTAGAATATTCCTGCAAAGCGAAAACACTTCCATGGTCAACAAAAGTTCCTTCACCCAACTGACTATAAGCTGCAGCCAAAGCCGCTTCAGGATCTGCAACTTCAGAACCCAAAACCTCATCGATTACTTTTTCATCCAGATTTGTACATCCCACTAATGATAATACGGCAATGGATAAAACAATTTTATTAATATTTAAAAATTTAGATTTCATGATTTCTTTTAACTTAAATTAAAATTTAACAGTTGCTCCCAAAATGAAAGTCTTCGCAGACGGATATGTCGTATAATCAATTCCAAGCGATTGGTTCCCTCCCACCTGTTTGTTGGTATCTACAAGAGGATCATACCCTGTGTAGCTTGTAATGGTAAATAAATTCTGTGCACTCACATAAAGATTAATGCTTCTCAGGAATTTCAATTGATTGATATCAAAAGTATATCCTAATCTCACATTGTTCAGACGAAGAAAATCTGATTTTTCAAGATATAAAGAAGATAATTGCGGCTGGTTTGTGAAATTTGCTCCAGAATCATAGAAGTTTTTCAAAACGTTTCTATCCGAAGCCAAGTTATTGATATTTAAATCCAATGCGGTATTATTCACCAAATACCCTCCTGTCTGTCCAATAAATGAAAACGCAAAATCAAATTTCTTGTATTTCATATAAGAATTGATCCCGAAAGTGAAGTTAGGAATTGCCCCCTCGAAGATTTTTCTGTCATTCTGATCGATTCTTCCGTCTGCATTGATGTCTTCATAAATATATTTTCCGTTGGCATCAACTCCCAAATAATTATACATATAAAAAGATCCCGCCTCATAACCATTCTTATAAATATTTGCTGTAACTCCGGAAAGTCCAGGTCCTGAAACTTCCCCTGAATAAATGGCAGAAACAGGAAGATCTTTCACCACGTTATTTACTGTAGCTCCGTTTACATCAAAATTCCAGGTGAAGTTTTCATTTTTAATAATTTCTGAACCTAAAGAGAATTCAAAACCTTTGTTCACAATTTTTGCATCAACATTTTTCCATACGGTACTTGTAGGACTTAAAGGTCTTGAAGGAATATTTAAAATAGGATCTTTTGTTGTTTTGTGGTAATATTCCAATGATCCGTACAATTTGTTTTTCAACAAACTGAAATCAGCTCCAATGTTAGTTTGTTCCACAACTTCCCATTTCAGATCGGGATTTACGGTTCTGTTGATCGAAACTCCATTGATCAAATTTAAATTGTCATATAAATAATATCCAGCAGCCTGAGTTAAAGAAGAACTTGCCTGTGTAATTTTGTTCGGTACTTCCTGATTACCGGTTTGTCCCCAACTTCCTCTTAGTTTTAATTCATTAATCAATTGAGAATCTTTAAGGAAATTTTCATTAGAAACCGTCCAACCTACTGCTACAGAAGGGAAATATCCATATTTGTTGTTTTTCCCAAAACGTGTGGAACCGTCTGCTCTTAATGAAGCTGTCAATAAATATTTTTTATCAAAATTATAATTTACCCTTCCGAAATAGGATTGTAATTCATTTTCCTGAGCATATCCCGCTCCCGGAACAAATGCCGTTCCTGAATATCCGGGATTCAGTTCCGGAGCAATTCCCGCTCCTTGAGCAGCAATATCTTTTACTCCGAAATATGTTCCTGTAGATTTAAACTTCTGATAAGAGAAACCTCCTAAAACATTAAAATTATGTCTATTAAGATTAAAATCATAGGTTAAATAATGTTCTAAAAGCACATTGTAAGAATCAAGATTTGCCTGAACATACATTCCTTTTGGTGTTCTGTCGGTAACGTTCGGATAGATAGTTGTATTTCTTTCCGACATTGTTTTATCAATCCCCAAATTGAATTTATAATTTAATCCGGGTAAGATTCTCAACGTTGCTTCTGTATTCCCCAATACTCTGAATGTATTGGTTTTATCATTATAGATGCTCAATAAATACAGAGGATTGTAGTGAGCATTCATGTTGAAATTGGTATAACCTCCAGTTTCATCATACACAGAACGTGTAGGATTCGCCATCAAAGCATGGATAATTACCTGTCCGTCAGATCCTGCATTTCCACCATTTGGAATCCCTGTTTCTTTAATATCACTCGCCGTAAGGTTTAGTTTAATTTTTAATCTCTTGTTATCAAAGAAAGATTCTTCAGCGTTTAAACGGGCTGTTGTTCTTTTAAATCCACTGTTTAGAACGATCCCATCCTGGTCCAGATGAGAAAGAGAGGCAAAATAGTTCCCTGTATCCGTAGATCTTGAAAAAGACACCGAATGATTGGATGAAACGGCATTTCTGTAGATCTCATCCTGCCAGTCTGTATTTCCGCCATGATCATATAATTTATTGATTCCTGCAGCTCTATATTCATCCGCAGCCATCAAATCTAATTTTTTAATCACAGAAGAAAAGCCTAAATACGTATCATAAGTAAACATTGGCTCACCCTTCTTTCCTCTTTTTGTCGTTACCAAGACAACCCCGTTTGAACCTCTTGCACCATAAATTGCCGCTGCAGAAGCATCTTTCAACACAGTAATAGATTCAATATCACTTGTATTTAAAAAGTTTAATGGATTTTTTGCGGATGTATTTCCCAGACCGACATTCGGAGACTGTGCGCTTACTGCATCATTACTCAACGGAACGCCGTCTACAACGAATAAAGGAGTACTTCCACTTCTGATGGAACCGATCCCTCTGATAGAAACGTTAACTCCTGCTCCCGGTTCACCGCTCGTCTGAACGATACGAACTCCTGCTACTTTTCCCTGCATCAGATTATCAACGGAAATATTCATTCCTTCTTTGAAGTTTTCAGCTTTCAACTGGCTTATTGCTCCCGTTAAATCTGATTTCTTCTGAGAACCGTAACCTACCAAAGTCACTTCTTCGATAGAAGTTGCCTCTTTTTTAGATTTTAAGCTCACCGAAATGGAAGTGCTTGAAATCTTCATCGTTTGTGATCCATATCCATCATAAGAAATGGATAATGTTTGCCCGATAGATGCAGAAATAGAAAAATTTCCTGAAGCATCTGTCATTGCTGTTGCTCCGGTTTCTAAGACAGTGACTTTTGCGCCTTCTATCTTCGATCCGTCTTGATCTGTTACTGTTCCGGTAATGGTTTCATTTACCTGTGAAGAAACAGAATAGTTTACCGAAAATTCTTCTGCTTGAGCCTGATTCGCCACCAAGAAGATTAATGCAATCGGAATTAGTTTTTTAAACTTAAAAAAATTAATTTTGTGGTACATATCATTAAGTAAAGTAATTGCATGACGTTTACTTGCTTAATAAAAGCCACTGTTGTTCCCGCAACAGTGGTTTTCATTTCTGCCCGTCGTTAGTTTTTATTTTTCGGCATACAAAGTAAAAACGTTTAAGCTAAAAGTAGTTTAACGTAATATTATCTTAAAATGAATAAAATATAAAGAAGCTTTTACACCAAATATCCTTTATTAAAGGAAAGTTTATTTGTATTTAAAAACATTCACATAATCATAAAAAACACTTAACATAAGATGTAAAAAGATTGGTAAAAGACCTGCTAATTTTGCCGTTACAAAAATTGAAGTAATGAAAAAGGCAGTTTTCTTAGGTTTGTATTTATCTTCGTTAAACCTTTTGTGGTCTCAATCTCAGCATTTAAATGATTTAAAAATCAATGAAATTCAGGTAATTGGTTCTCACAATTCTTATAAAAAGGCAATTCTTCCGGAAGTATACAGTTATTTATCAAAAAAAGATTCTTTACATTTTCTTCCGAGAATTCAATATGAACATATTCCAATCCCTCAACAATTGGATCTGGGCTTGAGAAATCTTGAAATTGATGTATATGCAGACAGCAAAGGCGGAAAATATGCTCATCCGAAAATTTTAGACCTTGTAAAAACTACCCAACTTTTCGATCCGGAAGGGAAAATGAAAAACCCGGGCTATAAAATGATTCATATTACGGATATTGATTATCAAACTCAATATTACACGTTGGAAGATTGTTTAAAAGACCTGAAAAAATGGTCTGATGCACATTCTGATCACGATCCCGTTTTCATTACCCTTGAACCCAAAGACGGAAAAGCCAATCAGTTCGGAACAGAGCCTGAACATTATACGTCAAAACTTTTCGATGATTTGGATAATGAATTGAAAAAGTATTTAGGCAAAAATAAAATAATTACCCCGGATGACATTCGCGGTTCTTATAAAACGCTGAATGAAGCCGTTGTAAATAAAAACTGGCCAAAAGTAAAAGAGGCTAAAGGAAAATTCTTATTCGTCCTTGACAATAATAGTGAAAACAGAGATTTGTATATGAAAGACCATCCGTCTCTGAAAGGGAGAATGGTTTTTACCAACTCCACACCGGGAACTCCTGAATCTGCTGTTTTATTTATGAATGATCCAAGCCCGAAAATCGCTGATCTGGTAAAACAAGGATACATTGTCCGAACAAGAGCCGATGCAGATACAATGGAAGCGAGAAATGAAGATTATTCGCGATTTGAAAAGGCAAAAGAAAGCGGAGCACAGGTAATTACCACGGATTATTATCAGCCGAGTACGTTATTTAAATCAAACTATAAAATTAGTTTTGATAACAATACGTATGAAAGAAAAAATCCTGTGACCGGAAAATAGAACATTTTTACGATTAGATTTATAATTGAAAAGACTGTCAGATTTTGATAGTCTTTTCTGTTTTTGCTTTTAAATAAACATCTTAGATTTTTGACGCAAAGTTTTTATTTTGAAATTTTCTGATCTTAAGTGAGCAAAAGTGAATCAACAAGTTGATTTCATGAAGCCTTCGTTCAAACTTCGCGTAGCAAATTTATTTGCTTTTGCTTTTCTAAAATAAAGGGTAAAATAATTAAATCTTTGCGTTTAAATTAATTTAGGAGACTCTAGACAGTTTTACACCATTGTCATTCTGACGAAGGAAGAATCTTCTCATCATAGCTTAGATTCTTCATTTCACGGCGTTACATTCAGAAGGACAGAGTCATAATAAGAAAATAGCATGAGTAATGTAAAATTGTATATAATTACCTTAATTTCAGCACAAACATCTGTGCAAATCTGCGAGATCTGTGGGAAAATAAAAACTATAACCTCTTAATCTCCTGCTTCTTCAAATCTATTTCAAAATGATCTGCCGGTTCACCATGTGAAAGCAAAGAAAGAATTTTAAAAACAGATTTTAATTTTGATATAAACGGGTCTTCGGATTGGCTCTCCTGAAACAGTTTTTCCAATGTCTGATATTGCTGCTGTCTTTCTTGTGAAATATCTTTTTTAGCAAGCTCATCTGCAGATTGAAACTTATATAAATCCAGTAAGACGTCTTCAAAATTCCATTTTTTAAAAGATTCAGAATTAATCCTTTTTTCTTTTAATTGATTTTTACTTTGAGCTAATAATAACAGATCTTCCCCACTCAATTTCTCTGCTTTTTCAATAAAATCTTTTGGCCAATCATCGGGAATCATTCTCAAACGAACCAATTCTTTGAGATGAAAAAGCATAAAATTATGATAAGATTTCGACTCTAAAATATCTTTATTCCAGAGGATTTTGTTATTATCTTTTTTTAAAGTCTCATATTCCTTTTCATACAATGGAAATAATTCATCAAAATTGGGTACATCATTTAAGACTTCTGTTTCTACTTCCAACTGATTCGAAGATTTTATAGTCAATATTTTATACGCCGGAAGATAAGCCGCCAACGAAGGAACCTGAATATTCACCAACATCTTCCCTCCTGCTTTCCTGATTCCGGTATCATTTATATGCATATGCCCTGCAAAATGAATCTGTAAACCTGCTTCTGCAAAGGTTTTTGCAACTTCTTCTTCCGGAACTCTTTCCAACTGCCATTTTTTTTCGCCTAATAAATTTTCAATTTCATCCGTAGCTCCATCATTAAAATCAATCATTGGATAATGAGTGAAGGCAATCACCGTTTTTCCGTTCAGCTTTGCTTCTTGTGTAACTTTTTTCACCCAGTCGATCAAATGCTTTTTATTCGTTAAAACATTGTTGTACCCGATACTTGCTCCTTTGTAGTTTGAAGGATTATTGGGGTTTTCATTTAGGTTTTTCGGAATGTACGTGTTTCCATCAATCGCAATCATCCAAACACCTTTTACAGGTTCCACAACATAACTTAAATCAGGAACGGAAAAACCTTTTGAAACCTCATACATTCTCCTGGAATAATCTGCACTTTGTAAGGCTTTTTCGTAGGAATAATTTTTAACAGATTGAAAATCGAAAGGCGTACTCCAAAACAAGTTTTCTTTTTTAGGATAAAAACCGAAGTCTTTCAATTCATTCAAAATTTCCAGATATCCTGATTCTGCAATGTCTTTTGTAATGATTTTATTACTGATCTTCCCAATATTTTCTTTACTGTAAATTCCTAAAGGCTTTCCATCCTGTCCAAGAAAATCATCTTTTCCAGCATCCTGTCGAAAAGGTCCCACTGGATCATGATTACCTGTCGTAATGTAAAAATCGATCCCGTATTTTTTGTGATAGCTGTCTAAAATTTTGTGTAATCCTTGGATATTATACGCTTGTCCGTCATCCGAAAAATCTCCGGGCATTGCGACAATTTTAATTCCTTTTTTTGCAATATCATCCAATGCCTTCAGGAAAGCAAAATAGTTTTCATTGAAAATCCTTGTGGAATGCAATTGAGAATCCATTGTTCTCAGAATCGTTGGCTTTCCTGTTTTAGGATTAGTAATTCCTTTAAAATCATTATCCAAAAAGCTTCCATACAAATCCTGAAAATGTACATCTGAAAGAAAAGCAATCTGCACAGGTTTCTGCTGAGACGAAAACAACGAAAATGCGAACAGTAAAAACCAGAATATTCCTTTATTCATCTTTAAAAAAGAACGAAATTAAAGGAATATCCTGTGAACTGTTTTAATTGAATTTTAAATTATTGTGAAGGAATATTACTCTTCTATTTCTGTGATATCCTTTGATCTTCCGGCATATTTATAAAGAATCTGAGGCGTTGATTTTCTTAACTCTCTTCCATTCTCCGGATTTACACCGTCGTCTGTGAAAAACTCAACAATATTATCATATTTTGAATACCAAGTTCTCCCAAGTGCATTGATATCACTCAAAGTATCTTTTCTCATAATCTTTTGAAAATAACGATATTTATGTTCATTCATCGCAACGACATCGAACCCCGGACCAACAAAACTGCTATCTGTAGCAATATATCGTTCTCCATTCCAATACATATAATCTTTCTCAATAGGAGGCTTCACCCTTGACAGCAAAGTAAAAGGCATTGTAATTCCTTTATCTGAACTGTTGTTATTAGAAGAAAAAGCGATATTGCTTGTAAGAAGTAAAGCTAACAGAAGAAGCTCCATAAAACCCAATCCGTTTTGCTTAATTCCGTTCGGAATTTTAAATGTTGGAATACTATCGTTAGTGTTAAGATTGGTAATATTTACGATAATATTTGACCGTTTTTCCGAAAAAAACTCGCTATGATCATCAAAATCTATTTTTATGATGGTTTTACTTGTTTCTTCTCCCTTTTTGGTAAAAGTTCTGGAAAACTCCATAAAGTTTTTATACCCAATATATTCACTTAGCTTATCTAATACCTGAGAATCAATATTCAAATCTTTATCATCTCTTAAAAAAGCATCATAATAACGTACTAATGTTTTATCTGCAATAAGAAATTTTAAATTTTCTTCTAAATACACACATAAATAAAGAGCTTGCCCACTTTTTGATTCTTTACCAGATTCTCTTCTTACTTGTTCAAACACCTCATTAATTAATAGTTTCTTCTTGAACATAATTAGTTTTTAAAAGCAATTACAAAATAGATGAATTTCCATCATGTCGCATTACGGTTTCCCGTAAAATAATTCTGTCCGGATTTTGTCCATCTCTGTCTATGAATTGACTAACACCTGCGTCTTTGCATGCCTCATCTTTGCTTCAGAAAATCAGTTGATAAGCAAACATTAAAATAACAGACAAGACAAATTCACAAAACTGTTTTTCAAAAATAACCAGCCAAAACCGAAGAAAAACTCCCGATTGGGAGGCGGATGTTTCTCCTCAGTTTTTAAAGGTTCACTTCCCAAAAAAAATTTAAGAAGCGCTTCGAAATTTTAATCGTGTACAGCTCGGAATCAATATTCCGAGAGGAAGAAAAACAATTTCAACTTCAAATTTTACGGAAATGATCCAATTCATTATAATGCTATTAAGCTTAGCATTCGGACACAATAATGCCAATACAGCAACATACGACAATACTCAAACAACAGTAACTGTGCAGAGTGATTCTGACCCAACAACGAGACTTGATCCAGACGGAGAACCCGTAGGAGGGAATTCAGGACAGCTACCTCCTCCTCTATCTATAAATCCATAAATTTAAGAAAAGGACAGATTGTATAAATCTGTCCTTTTTACTATTTTGCATGAAACTAAAATATAATGAAAGTTTTAATTTCTATTATTATATTATTACTAATGTTTTCCTGTAAAAAAGACAATATTATAGCTGATAATAATCCTAATTTCCATAAAGCATTTACATATCGAGAATCTCAGGAGTATGATTCCGCATTCTACTATTACAACCTTGCAAAGAATGATTTTATAGAAACAAATGATTCAATAGGAACAGCAAGGTCATTAATAAATATGGCAATGATTCAAACCAATAAAGGTGAATTTTTAGGAGGGATTGAGTCATCCCTCCAAGCAAACACATATCTTAAAAAAGAATCTGATAGCACAATCAGAGTATTGCTTGGCAAAAATTATAATAACATGGCCATTGCTTCTAATTATCTTAAAAACTTTGAAAATGCATATGATTTTTATTTTAAAGCTTTAAAATATATTGATAACACCGAAGACAGGTATTTATGTTATAATAATATTGGCGATGTACTAATAAATCAGGGAAAACCAAATCTTGCAAAAAGCTATTTAGAAAAAGCTATTAATGTAAAAGATAGCATTAATTATTCAAAGGCGCTAAATAATATTGCTAAGGCAAAATATCTTGATAATCCAAATTACGATCCATTACCAGAATTAAATAAAGCTTTAGAAATTAGAAAAATAAAAAAAGATGGACCTGGACAAAACTCGAGCTTTGAGACATTATCTTCTTACTACTTGACAAAAGACAAAAACCTTTCTTTACACTTTGCAAAAAAAATGCTCGAAACTGCAATTAACAATAAAAGTGCAGGCGATCAAATATTAGCTTTAAAGAGACTTATTATTTTAGATTCAATAAATTATTTAAAAAACTTTCAAAGACTTAATTCAATAAATGACAGCTTACAAATCATAAGAAATAAAGATCAAAATCAATTTGCAATAATCAGATTTGACGTTGATAAAATAAAAGAAGAAAAAGAAGGGAAAGAAACAGAAATACTGCAAAGAAATTTTGGTATTGGGGCTCTATCATTACTATTGGTCTGTGGTTTCTTCTTATACAGAAAAAGAAAAAAAAGTCTTCAGCAGGAAAAAGAACTCGAAATCAAAGAAACACAGCTTAAAATGTCGAAAAAAGTTCATGATGTTGTCGCCAACGGAATCTATCAAGTGATGACTAAAATTGAAAATCAGGAACATTTTGATAAAGAGAAGGCGCTGGATGAATTGGAGTTCGTCTACGAAAAATCCAGAGACATTTCTTATGATAAAGCAGACCCCCTAACTGAGGAAAAAAGTTTTAATGAAAAAATTTCCGAAATAGTCAGCTCATTTAAAAATAATGAAATCAATACCTACCTAGCCGGAAACGATAAGGAAATTTGGGAAAATTTGAATTCAAAAAAACAAATTGAAGTATACCAAATCATTCGTGAATTGCTTGTAAACATGAAAAAACACAGCAAAGCAGATCGTGTTGTTTTCAGATTTGAAAGAGAAAATAATCTCATCAGAATATTCTATTCAGACAACGGTGTTGGGATTTCCGGAGATGTAATTTATAAAAATGGTCTCTCTTCTACGGTTTTCCGTATTGAAAGTATCAAAGGAGAAATTACTTTTGACACCAGAACCGAGAAAGGATTGAAAATTAACATTTCATTTCCTGTTTTCTAAAAACTAAAAAAATGTTTAAAAAAATTTTAATTGCCGAGGACCACGAAATGAGTAGCTACTCTGTCCAAAAAACATTAGAAGATCTTAATATTC
The DNA here is from genome assembly GCF_000813825.1 of Chryseobacterium taiwanense. Taxonomy (GTDB): domain Bacteria; phylum Bacteroidota; class Bacteroidia; order Flavobacteriales; family Weeksellaceae; genus Chryseobacterium; species Chryseobacterium taiwanense. The sequence goes on along the minus strand of NZ_JWTA01000015.1, from coordinate 298,295 downwards.
CAAAAGTTGATTATGTATATTATTGTGATGATGCTTTGGCAAAAGTAAAAAAAGCTATCCGTGAGAACGATCCTTATGACCTGTTGATCACAGATCTTTCTTTCGAAGAAGATCATTATACACAACGTATCAAAGGCGGAGAAGATTTGATTCAAAAAGTAAAGGAAGTTCATCCTTCCCTAAAAGTTATTGTATTTTCCGGGGAACAGAAGTCCGGAATTATAGATACTCTTTTCAAAGATTATCAAATCAATGGTTATGTTCGTAAAGCCAGAAACGATTCAAAAGAATTAAAAAAATCCATCGCTTCTGTTTTTATTAATGAAGATTATTTATCATTTGATTTAAAAAATGAGGTAAAAAAACTTAACAGCTATGAGTTTACCGCTTATGATATTACTCTTGTCTCATTATTATCCAAAGGAATATTGCAAAAATACATTCCGATACATCTCCAGGAAAAAGGAATCAAACCTAATAGCTTAAGCAGTGTTGAGAAAAAATTAAATAGTCTCAAAGAAGGTCTTGAAGTGACGAGCAACGAACAATTGGTCGCATTCTGTAAGGACATTGGAATTATTTAATCTGGCTTTAAATAAAAACCTTTCAATTTTTTTGAAAGGTTTTTTTGTTTTTTACGGAAACCCGTAAGGTTACTAAATTTTATCCATCTATTTTTGAACTGCAAACAATATGTTGACAGATCTTATTGTTCTGAATGTAATTAAACTAATAACCATAAAAACACATTCCATATAAAACTGTCAAAAAAAGCGAGTAAATTAATTTACTCGCTTTTCTTTATTTTCTCAACATTTCCGTATGCGGAATATCGTCTTCTAAATATTTTTTCCCAGTATCTACAAATCCGAACTCAGAATAGAATTTCAATAGATAATCCTGTGCAGAAATTCTGATCTCAGAAGTATGAAAACGGTTTTCAATCGTTTCTAATGCATATTTTATCAACTGTCTTCCTAAGTTTTTACCTCTTGCTTTTTCAGTCGTCAACACTCTTCCGATTGAGGTTTCGTCGTATTTTATCCCTTTATCGAAAATTCGGCAATTGGCAAGTACTTCTCCATCTTCTTCCGCCCAAATATGAACTGCTTTTTGGTCATAATCATCCAAATCAGGATAAGGACAATTCTGTTCAATGACAAAAACATTGATTCTTGCTTTTAAAACGGCATACAACTCGGGAACGGTAAACTCATCAAAAGTTTTAATTTTCCAGATAATATTACTCATCGAAGCTTACATTATTATTAGCCAAAAATTCATTGGTTTTTTGAATGAAACTTAAAATTTCATCACCTCCGGTTTTCTTTTCCGCAGAAGTCACGTACAACTCCGGAAGATCTTCCCAGGTTTTATGAAGTTCCGCTTTATAATCCTCTACATTTTTAATCGCAATATTTGGTTTCAGCTTATCAACTTTTGTAAATACGATTGAAAACGGTACTCCACTTTCCCCACACCATTGAATGAATTCCAAGTCAATAGCCTGAGGTTTATGTCTGGAGTCTACCAACACAAAAAGATTCACTAAGTTTCTTCTGTTTAAAATATAATTGGTGATCAGCTTTTCAAAATCTTTTCTGATTGACTTTGAAACCTTTGCATATCCATACCCCGGTAAATCGGTTAAATACCAACTTTCATTGACTAAGAAATGATTAATAAGCTGTGTTTTCCCCGGAGTCTGTGATGTTTTAGCCAAATCTTTGTGATTCATCATTGCATTAATCAACGAAGATTTCCCAACATTCGATCTTCCGATAAATGCATATTCGGGAATTGTAGGTTCCGGGCAATCTTGCCATTTTCCACTACTTTTTACAAAGTTTGCTGTTTTAATAACCATTTTTATAGAATATTTTAGAAAAACAAACCATTAAGAAAAAGCTCTTAATGGTCATTTTTTATTTTAATTTAAACTTTATCTTTTATCCAGCTATAAAGAATTTCATTGAATTCATCTGGTTTTTCCATCATTGCTGCATGACCACATTTATCAATCCAGAACAGATCCGAATTTGGAATAAACTTGTGCATATCCTCTGCAACTTCAGGAGGTGTTACATTATCCTGTTTTCCCCATATCAGACACGTTGGCGTCAAAATCTTAGGCAAATCATTCAACATATTGTGTTTGATGGCGCTTCTTGCCAACATTACGGTTTTAATCCCCTTCATTCTGTCATTTACCACTCCGAAAACTTCATCTACCAAGTCTTCAGTAGCAACAGCAGGATCATAAAAAACCTCTTCCGTTTTCTTTCTGATATAAGAACGGTCGTTTTTTCTTGGGAAACTATCCCCAAAAGTTCTTTCGTATAAACCAGAACTTCCGGTAAGAACGAGATTTTTAACCAAATCAGGTCTTGCTAAAGTCAAAATTAACCCGACATGACCTCCCATTGAATTTCCGACAATTGTTACCGGACCTCCAACATGGCTTTCAATAAATTTTATAATATATTTTGCTAAAGTCGTAAGATTGGTATTGAGTACCGGCAAATCGTAGATCGGTAACTGAGGAACATATACTTTGTAACCTCTGTTTGAAAAAAAATCGACCATCTTATCGAAATTACTCAAACCACCCATCAAACCGTGCAACAACACCAATGGATGTCCTTCCCCCGCTTCTACAAAGGTATATTTCTTTTCTTTTTTTGTACTAAATATCATATAATGCCTGTAATAAAGCCTTGCAAAAATACAAATTAAACCTCAAAAATATTTTGATTACTCTAATTTAAAATAAAAATAACATAATAATCCTTTTTTTAGCTATTTTTTTGAAATTCTCTTTGTTATGGCGCAAATAATAACAATCACAACCCTCTTCATATCAAATAATTAAACCCTTAAAACTCAATCTTTGATAAAACTTATTAACATTAAGGGAAAAAGTGGGAAAAAGTGGGAAATTTTGGAAATTATTATATAAATTTGCTCCAAATGAAAAGTTTCATTGGGACATATGAGTGTAAAATTGACGACAAAGGCCGCTTAAAAGTTCCTTCATCTTTAATCAAACAGATGGAAAACTTCGACGACAAGGCGTTTGTAGTCAAAAGATCTGTGTTCCAACCTTGCCTGGAAGTTTACCCTATGAATGCATGGGATAAAGTGATGGGCAAAATTAATAAACTTAACAGATTCATTAAAAAGAATGCTGATTTCATTAGAATGTTTACGGCAGGAGTAAAAACAGTGGAACTGGACAACGCAGGAAGATTACAGATCTCTAAAGATCTGACTCATTTTGCAAATCTTCAGAAAGACATTGTCATTACAAGCGCTGGAGAATTGTTTGAAATTTGGGACAAAGAAGCCTACGAAAAGGTAATTTCTACCAATGAAGCCGATTTCGCCAGTCTTGCCGAAGATGTAATGGGCTCTTTCGATGAAGAATAATTACGCTGATTATTAAAGCGAAAAAAAACACAACTTAAGTATGTATCATAACCCCGTTTTGTTGAAGCAAAGTGTAGATGATTTGGTAACGAATCCAGACGGAATATATGTGGACTGTACTTTTGGAGGAGGTGGTCATTCCAGAGAAATATTGAGCAGACTTTCAGACAAAGGAAGATTGTTCAGTTTTGATCAGGATTTAGACGCTCTAAAAAATACAATTGACGATCCGAGATTTACATTAATTAATCAGAATTTCAGATTTCTGGAAAACTCTTTATTAATGTATGGAATTTCTCAGATTGACGGAGTTCTCGCTGACCTGGGAGTTTCTTCTCATCAATTCGATGAAGCAGAAAGAGGTTTCTCTACAAGAAGCAACGCTCCATTGGATATGAGAATGAATGTGATGCAAGGTCTTGATGCCAAAAGAGTCATCAACGATTATGAAGAAGAACAGCTTGCTGATATTTTTTATTACTATGGCGAACTGAGAGAAGCCAGAAAATTAGCCCGAGACATCGTTCATCATAGAAAAACCAAAAGCATTGATACAACAGAAGATCTGAAAAAATTATTCAGTTATCTTCCGCCACATAAAGTGAACAAGTTTTACGCTCAATTATTTCAAGCAATAAGAATTGAAGTAAACCAAGAGCTTGAAGTTTTAAAAGAAATGCTTGTTCAGGCGTACAATGTTTTAAAACCGGAAGGAAGACTGGTTGTTATTTCTTACCACTCTCTAGAAGACAGACTGGTAAAACGATTTTTGAAAAACGGAATGTTTGAAGGAGAACCTGAAAGAGACATTTACGGAAACTATAAAAAAGCATTTGAACTGGTAAAGAGCAAAGCGATCATTCCGGACGACCAGGAGATCGAAGAAAACTCAAGAGCCAGAAGTGCTAAAATGAGAACAGGAATAAAAGTATAAATGATAAACTATAAGTGATAAATGATCTCAAGCATCGATTATCATTTATTAATCATCAATTATAAAGCGTGGCAAAAAGAACAACAAATCGTCCTCAGAAAAAATTAACTTTTATAGATATTATAAAAGGAAATTTCCTGAATCGCGATGAGATCAAAATACATTATAAGTATTTCCTCCTGTTGTTTATCCTAATGATGAGTATGATTTACAGTAACCATCTCGTCAATAAAAAGATAAAGATTGTTAATGCTTTAAAAGAAGAAACAGAAGAATATAAATCGAGAAATGCTTACGCACAAAGTAAGCTGATAAAAGTAAAAATGGAATCGGAACTGGGGAAAGAAGTTGCACGGGATTCTTTGATGACCTTGGAAAACCATCCTCATAAACTGCTAATAAAACTGGACAGTACAGATGCAAAAGCCAAATGAATACGACAACAAACGTAAAAAAACGTTAAGATGGGGCTACCTCTTCGCAGTGGTAGCTTTGTGCGTGTTTGTAATGTTTTTGGCAAGAATTATTATCTTACAAAATACTAATGTTCAGGAAATTAAAGACGATTACATTAATAAAAACTATCGTGAAGCCACTCTGAAGGCTGCCCGCGGAAACCTATTCGCTTCCGATGGTTCAATTCTTGCGACAACAGTGATGCGCTACGACATCTATCTGGATTTCAAAACAATGAAAGACACTGTTTACACCAACAACATTGGTGCGTTGACAGATTCTTTAAGCAAAATGTTCGGAAAGTCCAGAGGTGAATTCAGAAAAAAATTCGACGAACAAAGAAAAAAGAAAAATCAATATTACACTCTTGCAAGAGGCCTGGATTTTGACCAGTACGACAGAATCCGAAAATTCCCAATCTTCAAAAAAGGAAAAAATAAAGGAGGTTTCATTGTAGACAGAAATTATAAGAGAGAATTGGCAACTTCAGAAATCGGATCCGGAACGATCGGAATGGATGATGGAGAACACAAAGCCGGTCTTGAAGGAGCATTCTCAAAATATCTAAGAGGAACCGACGGAAAAAGATTAGAGCAGAGAATCAACTCATCCCAATGGAAGCCAATTGATTTCTGGAAAGTTCAGGAACCTGTTGACGGTGAAGACGTTTACACCACTTTAGATCTTAGAATTCAGGACATTGCACACTCTGCACTTCAAAAGCAATTGATCAATTTCGAAGCAAAGCACGGAACGGTCATTGTAATGGAAGTAGAAACTGGGAAAGTTCGTGCCATGGTTAATTTAAGAAGAGACGATGATGGAAACTATGTAGATTCTTACAATTATGCTTTAAAAGATAATATTGAACCCGGCTCTACCTTTAAAACCATCTCATTATTAGCAGCAATGGACGACGGTTTCATTGATGAAAACACAACAGTAGATGTAGGCAATGGAGTTTGGGTGTATGCAAAACAAAGAATTTCAGACGGCCACGGTGGCGGAACTTATGATATCAGTGATGTTTTAGCAAAATCGAGCAACGTCGGTTCTGCAAAACTGATTACAAAATACTATTCAGATAATCCACAGATTTTTCTGGATCATCTAAAACGCTGGAAGCTATTCGATAAAATGGACATAGAACTTCCGGGAATCACAAAACCAAGATTTGTAACTCCGGAAAGCAAAAGATGGAATCCTGCTGCTCTAGCTTCATTAGCTTACGGATACGCTTCAAATATCAACCTTTTACAATTAGCAACTTTCTACAATGGAGTTGCTAATGGTGGTAAAATGCTAAAGCCATTATTCATCGATAAAATCATGAAAGACGGAAAGGTGATGTACAACGCAAAACCGGAAGTAATGGTGAATAAAATGGCCTCTGAAAAGGCTATTAAAATGATGACTCATGCGTTAACAAAAGCCGTAGAAAAAGGAACTGGAAAAAGTATTTTCACACCCAATTTGAAAATGGCAGGAAAAACAGGAACAGCAAGATTTGAGTATTGGTTGCCTGGTCCCATGAAATATCGTGCGTCATTTGCAGGCTTTTACCCGGCAGATAATCCGAAATATACGTGTTATGTGATGATCAGCGAACCGAATACAGCAAAAGGATTTTACGGAGGAACTGTTTCAGCACCGGTGTTTAAAGAAATTGCAGGAAAGACTTTCCTGAAGACACCACAAAATATTGAAAGAGAAATGCTCGTTAGCAACAAGGTAGACCTTAACAAAATGGTGGAACCTAATGTGAAAGTAGCAGTTAATAATAAACAAATGCCTAATGTGGTAGGATTGATCGGTAAAAATGTAATCCCGCAATTGGAAAATTTAGGCTATCGCGTCGATTTCAAAGGAGTTGGGAAAATTACCCAGCAATTCCCATTGGAAGGCACAACAATAAGTAGAAACCAGAGAATTTATTTATCTCTGCAGAATTAAAATATAAAGCATCAAACAAATGCAATTAATTGAATTATTAAAAAGAATCCCAGTTTTAGAAATTCACGGTAACGATACTCGTGGAGTTTCCGAATTGGTTTTCGACAGCAGAAAGGTTACGGAAAACTCTTTGTATATCGCAATGAGAGGAACGGTTGTGGATGGGCATTCATTTATTGCATCTTCAATTGAAAAAGGAGCAAAAGCAATCGTTTGTGAAGAATTTCCTGAAAGCTTACAAGAAAATATTACTTATGTGAAAGTAAAAGATTCGTCAAAAGCTTTAGGACAGTTAGCTTCCAATTTCTACGGAAACCCTTCTGAAAAATTAAAATTAATCGGAGTTACGGGAACTAATGGAAAAACTTCTGTTTCTACACTTCTTTTTGATGTCTTCAAAAATTTAGGTTACGATTCAGCCTTACTTTCTACTGTTGAAATCAGAATTGGAGAACAGATTATTCCGGCGACTCACACGACTCCTGACGTAATTACCATTAATAAAATTTTGGCTCAGGCTGTGGAAGAAGGTTGCGAATTTGCTTTCATGGAAGTAAGTTCTCACGGAATTGCTCAAAACAGAATTGAAGGATTACATTTTAAAATAGCTGGTTTCACTAATCTTACCCATGATCATTTAGATTATCATAAAACATTTGATGAATATCTTAAGACCAAGAAAAGATTTTTTGATCAGCTGGAAAGTACCGCCATTGCCATCACCAATGTGGATGATAAAAACGGAAATGTGATGCTTCAGAATACAAAAGCAACCAAAAGAACGTATGCTTTGAAAACCATGGCAGATTTTCACGGGAAGCTTTTGGAAGTCGATTTCAATGGAATGCTGTTGAATTTCAACGGAAAAGAATTCTGGACAACACTGACAGGAAAATTCAATGTTTACAATTTGCTGTTGGTTTTCGGAATTGCTTCTGAACTTGGGTTTGAACAGGATGAAATTCTTCAGGCCATCAGTCAGCTGAAAAGAGTTTCAGGAAGATTTGAGACTTTTAAATCTGACGGCGGAATTTTCTTCATTGTAGATTATGCCCACACTCCGGATGCTTTAGAAAACATTTTGGACAGCATTAATGATATCAGAACCAAAAACGAAAGATTAATTACAGTTTTTGGTTGTGGTGGTGACAGAGATCACTCAAAGAGACCTGAAATGGGAAATATTGCCACGAAAAAATCAACATTGGCAATCATCACTTCAGATAATCCAAGAACAGAAGATCCAACAACCATTATAAAAGAGATTGAAGCAGGCGTTGAACCTCAGAATTTCAGCAAATACACTTCAATTCCGGACAGAAGAGAAGCCATAAAAATGGCGATCAAGTTTGCAGAACCTAAAGATATTGTTCTTGTAGCCGGAAAAGGTCACGAAACATATCAAGAGATTAATGGTGTAAAACATCATTTTGACGACAAAGAGACAATCAATGAGCTTTGGAAATTAATGAGTAAGTAAAAATTTGATTTAAAACAAAACTTATTACATCTTAAACCAGAAGAAAATGTTATACTATCTATACGAATATTTAACCAATCACGGAATTCATGTTCCCGGATTAGGAATGTTGAAATACATCTCCTTCCGAGCAGGAATGGCTGTTTTGCTTTCTTTGATCATTGCTCTTGTATATGGAAAAAGAATCATCAACTATTTGAGATCAAAACAAATGGGTGAATTGGTTCGTGACCTTGGATTAGACGGTCAGAAGCAAAAAGAAGGAACTCCAACAATGGGAGGTCTTATCATTATCATCGCTACCATTATTCCGGTATTGTTATTTACCAGAATTACAAATATTTACATTGTACTTCTCTTGATTTCAATGCTTTGGATGGGTGCGATTGGCTTTTTGGATGATTATTTAAAGAAAATCAAGAAAAACAAAGACGGTTTAAGTGGTAAATTCAAAATTATAGGACAAGTCGGATTAGGATTAATTATTGGAATTACCATGTATTTTCATCCTGATATTACCGTAAAAAGAAAATATGCAGATGCGAAAGTAGTGAACAGAAACAATGTAGAGCAAAACTTTATGCCTACTGAAAAAATCACTGTTTCTACCGTTCCTTTTGCTAAAAATAACGAATTCGATTATAGTGGAATTTTGTTCTGGATGAATGATAAAGACGCTCACGAATGGGCATGGATTGTTTTCATTCCTATTGTGATTTTCATTGTAACAGCGGTTTCAAACGGAGCCAATATTACCGATGGAATCGATGGTCTTGCAGCAGGAACCAGTGCGGTGATCCTCTTAGTTTTAGCACTTTTTGCTTACTTATCTGGAAACATCATTTTTGCAGATTACCTCAACATCATGTTCCTTCCGAATATGGGGGAAACTACCATTTTTGCAGTCGCAATGGTAGGTGCGGTAATTGGTTTTTTCTGGTACAATACCTATCCTGCACAGGTTTTCATGGGAGATACCGGAAGTTTGATGTTAGGAGGAGTTATTGCCGTTTTAGCCATTATTTTAAGAAAAGAATTGTTGATTCCTGTATTATGCGGAATCTTCTTAATTGAAAACTTATCTGTAATGCTACAGGTGATCGTTTTCAAATACAGAAAGAAAAAATTCGGGTTGGAATATGCCCAAAACAATAGGTTATTTAGAATGTCACCCTTACACCATCATTATCAGAAAGGCGGTTTCCACGAGAGTAAAATCGTTAACAGAATGATTATCATAGGAGTAATTTTGGCAATTGTGTGTCTAATCACATTAAAAATGAGATAAATTTTGTGAAAAGTAAAAAGTACTTAAGATAAAAAACACCAAATACACTGTACGTTTTACGTTTTACATTTTACAAAAGAATACATATGAAAATAGTTGTTTTAGGAGGAGGAGAAAGTGGTTGCGGAGCTGCTTATTTGGCTAAAAAACAAGGTTTGGAAGTTTTTCTTTCAGACAAAGGAGCCATTAAGGATAACTATAAGCAGTTTCTTACGGAGAATGATATTGAATTTGAAGAAGAAAACCACGATGAAGAAAGAATATTAAATGCAGACTGGATTGTAAAAAGTCCGGGAATTCCGAAAAAAGCAGAAATCATTCACAAGATTCATGAGAAAGGAATCAGACTTTCTTCTGAAATTGAGTTTGCTTCGGAGTTTACAGATGCAAAAATCATCGCAATCACAGGAAGCAACGGAAAAACAACGACTACCTCTTTAATCTATTATATTTTAAAAAATGACGGATTAAATGTAGGATTAGGTGGAAACATCGGATACAGCTTTGCAAAACAGGTTGCCGATGAAAACCATGAATATTATGTATTGGAAGTAAGCTCTTTCCAGTTAGATGATATTCAGAACTTCAGACCTTATATTTCTTTGTTATTAAACTTGTCACAAGATCATTTGGATCAGTACAACTATAATTATGAAGAATATGCTTTAGCAAAATTCAGAATTACTGAAAATCAGGAGAATGACAATTTCTTTATCTATAACAAAGATGATGAGATGAGTAAAAATCTTCTTGAAAAGCTTGAGATAAAAGCGAAAATGATCCCTTTCTCCACAAAAGAAAAGTTGTCTGAAGGAGGTTTTATTGACGGAGAAAATATTGAAGTGGATTTTCAGGATAAATTCTCAATGAAAATTGAAGAATTATCATTGCTGGGGAATCATAATGTAGCCAACAGCTTAGCAGCTTCTATAGCTGGTAAAATACTGAAAATTAACAATGAGAGCATTAGAAACTCATTGATGACTTTTCAGGCCGTTGAACACAGATTAGAGTTTGTTACTGAAGCTGAAGGAGTAAAATACATCAACGACAGTAAAGCAACAAACGTTAATGCTACGTATTACGCATTAGAAAGCATGAAAAATCCAACAGTTTGGATTGTTGGAGGATTAGATAAAGGAAATGACTATACCGAAATTGAGGAGTTAGTTAAAAGAAAAGTAAAAGCTATTGTTTGCTTAGGAATTGACAACCAAAAGATTATAAACTTCTTTAAAGATAAGAAAGAATTAATCTATGATACCTCAAGCATGGAAGAGGCTGTAAAAATTTCAAAATCTCTGGCAAAAAAAGGAGATACGGTTTTACTTTCTCCTTGTTGTGCAAGCTTTGATTTATTCAAAAGCTATGAAGACAGAGGCCGTCAGTTTAAAGAACAAGTATTAAAAGCCAATGGCAATTAGCCAAAAGCCAAGAGCCAAGAGCATAATATATGAACGAACAAGACACAGACAACAGATTTGAATTTCTAAAGGGCGATAAAGTGCTTTGGATGGTCATTCTTGTGATCTCCATTTTCTCTATTTTCCCTGTATACTCTGCAAGTTCGAATCTGGAATATATTGTAAATAATGGGACTACAACAGGTCACGTTATCAAACATATGTTCTTTGTGGTCTTAGGTTTAGGAATTATGCGGGTAGTCGGAATGGTGAAATACGAATATATCGGAAAGCTCAGCAGCATTCTGCTTGGGTTAATGATTGTTCTGCTGATTGTCACCATGTTTACCGGACAAACGATTGACGGAGCAAGTGCATCCAGATGGTTGAAAATCCCAGGAACACCAATTTCCTTCCAGCCTTCATCGTTCGCCTTTTTAATGTTGATTATTTATCTGTGCAGATATTTAACCAAGAAAATAACGAGAGAAAGGCTTCCGATTGAGAACATTATGTATATTTTCGGACCTATCTTATTGGTTTTTGTATTGGTCGCAAAAGATAACGGTTCTACCGCATTAATGATTTTAATGGTTTCTGTAGTGGTCTTAATTATTGGTCAGCTACACTGGAAATACATTGCAGGATTTATTTCCTCATCATTTATTGCTATTGTTCTCTTCTTATTAGTTGCGTTAAATACCAACCTCATCGGAGGAAACCGTGTTCATACATGGATGAGCCGTATCGAAACATTCACCTCGAGCAAAGCCAAAACAGCCGATGTAGATGATGAAAGCGTAAAAGCTAAAAACTATCAGGTAATGATGGCAAAAGCAGCCATCGTTCATGGAGGAGTTACAGGAATGGGGCCGGGAAAAAGTGCTTTAAAACAAATGCTTCCGCAGTCAGCTTCCGACTTTATTTTTGCAGTTATTGTAGAAGAATATGGGGTAATTGGTGCTGCTTTTTTAATTAGTTTATATTTAATCATGATGATTCGTATCGTAATGATAGCCAGTAAGATGCCCGCATTTTTCGGATCTTTGCTCGTTCTCAGCCTCGGTGTGATGATTTTCATACAACTCTCTGTAAATATTGCGGTTGCAGTGAATTTAATCCCTGTAACAGGGCAACCTCTCCCTCTGATAAGTTACGGAGGGACCTCAATGTTGGTAACGTATTTGCAGTTGGGAATTATCTTAAATATCAGCTCAAGAATTCAGATCTATGATGAAGAAGGAATGGGCAAAAAACAAAGCATTGCAGAAATTAACGATATAGCATAACGATGAGCAAAAAACTAAAAGTATTATTATCCGGCGGAGGAACAGGTGGTCACATCTTTCCTGCCATTGCTATTGCAGACGAAATCAAGAAAAGATTTCCTGATACAGAGTTTTTGTTTATTGGAGCCAACGGAAAAATGGAAATGGAAAAAGTTCCGCAGGCAGGCTATAAGATAGAAGGAATTGATATTGCCGGAATTGACAGAGGAAATATGCTTTCAAATTTAGGTTTGCCTTTTAAGATTTTAAAAAGTTTATCTAAATCTAAAAAGATCATTAAAAATTTCGCTCCTGATTTTGCAGTAGGGACAGGAGGTTTTGCAAGTGGTCCCGCTCTGTATGAAGCAAGCAAGCTTGGAATTCCGATTTTTATTCAGGAGCAAAATGCACATGCAGGTGTAACGAATAAGATTTTAAGTAAAAAAGCAAAAGCTGTGTTTACAGCCTACCCGAAAGTGGAAGGTTTTCCGGCTGAAAAAATAAAGTTTCTGGGGAATCCGATTCGTGAGAATATTGTTTCAGGAATGCAGGAAAAAACTCAGGCAAAAGAAAAAATGGGCTTGGCTCAGGATAAATTAACCATTTTATCGGTTGGTGGATCTTTAGGCTCAAGAACATTAAACAACGGCTGGAAAGACAATTTAGAAAACCTAAAAGAAAAAGGTTATCAACTGATCTGGCAAACCGGAAAACTAGATTATAAAGAATTGAGCAATGAATCTCAAATTTCAGATCTAGGATCTCAAATTCAGTTGAAAGAGTTCATCAAAGATATGGAAACAGCCTATTCTGCAGCAGATGTAATCGTTTCCAGAGCAGGAGCAATTGCCATTTCAGAGTTGGCTGTAGCACAGAAGCCTGTTTTATTGGTACCCTTCCCTTTTGCAGCGGAAGACCACCAAACTATCAACGCCATGAATCTGGTTGAAAAAAATGCAGCCAGAATGGTAAAAGACTCTGAAATGCAGGAAAAATTCTGGAATACCCTTTCAGAAATCTGCGAAAATGAAAATATTAGAAAAGAAATGTCTGAAAATCTTAAATATTTTGCCAAGCCCAATGCTGCAAAAGAGATTGTAGACGAGATTTTTAAAGTAATAAAATAGATAAGATTAAAAAATTTAGAAATTCTGAGATTAAGATATTGCGAATTTCTAAATGCCTTAATTTCTTAATCTTTTAATTTAATATAAATGAACAATTTAGAAACATATCAAAATTTTTACTTCGTTGGAATCGGAGGTATAGGAATGAGTGCTTTAGCGCGTTATTTCCATGCTTCGGGCAAAAAAGTGTTGGGCTACGACAAAACCAACACCAAATTGACAACGGCTTTGATGAGCGAAGGCATTGATATTGTTTTTGAAGATGTCATTGATGAAAGAATCATTTCACTTCAAAAGGAAGATACATTGGTAATTTATACTCCTGCGATTAAAAAATTAGGGATTTTAGATTATTTTATTGTTAATGAATTTGAGGTATTAAAACGTGCAAAAGTTTTAGGTTTAATTACAGAAAATACAGATTGTATTGCTGTTGCAGGAACTCATGGAAAAACAACAACTTCTACTTTGGTTGCTCATTTGTGCAAGGAAGCAGATTTGCCTTTTTCATGTTTCTTAGGAGGAATTTCGGAGAATTTTAAATCAAATTTCTTGTACAATGGCTCACAATATTCTGTAGTGGAGGCAGATGAATACGACAGAAGCTTTCTAAACCTTTCTCCGGATTGGGCGGTAATTACTTCCACAGATGCCGATCATTTGGATATTTATGGAGATAAAAGCCATATTGAAGAAGGTTTCAGACAGTTTGCAGCCTTAGTTCCGAATGACAGACAGCTTTTTGTAAGAAAAGGAATTGAAATCGGAAGACCTTCTCTGACGTATGCGGTGAATGAAGTAGCTGATTATTACTCAGATAATCTAAGAATGGAGAATGACAAAATCTATTTTGATTTCCATACTCCGACAGAAACTATTAAAGATTTCATCTGGGAAATTCCAGGGATTCACAATGTTGAAAATGCAACGGTTGCGTTGGCGATTTTAAACAATCTGGGCGTTGATTTCGAAACATTGAAAAAGGCAATTGCCAATTTTAAAGGGATTAAAAGAAGATATACCAAACACAGATACGAAAACGGTAAAATCTATATCGACGATTATGCACACCATCCGACAGAAATCAATGCGGTGATGAGCTCTATCCGAACTTTTTACCCGGAAAAGAAATTATTGGTGGCTTTTCAGCCCCATCTTTTCAGCAGAACGAGGGATTTTGCAGACGGATTTGCGGAAAGTTTAAGCCAGTCAGATGAATTGATTTTGCTTGATATCTATCCTGCAAGAGAGCTTCAGGAAAACTTTGAAGGCATTACTTCAAACTGGTTATTGGAAAAAGTGACTTTAGATAAAAAAGAAGTATCCACTTTAAGTGATGCTTTCAGGAAAATAAAAGAAAAAGATTTTGACATCCTTCTTACAGTAGGTGCAGGAAATATTGATACACTGTATGATCCTATCTGTGAGTGGTTAAGTAAAAATGAATAATGTCAGAAAATTATTTACAAAAAGCATGGGGAGATAGTATTGATAATATCACGATTAATGATATTAAAGATGCAATAAATGAAACTCTTGCAATGGACGATGAACATGGAGCATTTTGGGTAAGCATTATTATTAATGATGAAAATGTTTTGGAAATGAATAAGAATCTTGAAATTGTAGGAATTTTTGAAGATAATAATGATATCCATTATAAAAGAAAATTTAAAAATATAGATGAAATAATATCTATTTATGAATCTTTTTTAGCTGAAGATTTTGATCAAGTAAAATCAATTCTGAAATAGATTAATTAAAGAAAATTAAAACTCGGAACAGAAAACATAGAACCCGAAACTCATTTATGAAAAATAAATACAGAATATTAAAAATTGCCATCACAGTAATCATTCTAGGATTCCTGTTGAGTTTCTCTTTGAAGAAATTCAGCGGTCAGAAGATTACGGACAATAAAATTTCTGTAAAAATGAATGAAAAAACTCCGGTGTATTTCATTGATGAAAAAGATATCCGTGAAATCGTAAAAAAAGAAAATCCTTCAGGGAAAGTTGGTGATCTGAATATTCCGGCACTGGAAAAGAAAATTAATAATCTTCCGGCTGTTGACAGTGCCAATGTTTATTTAAACTTAAATGGGAAATTAAACTTAGACATCAAGCAAAGAGTACCTATTTTCAGATTAAATAAAGAAGGAAGAGATTTTTATGTAGACGAAAAAGGAACTGAATTTCCAATTTCAAAGACCTATTCTCATCCTTGTATGCTGGTAACCGGAGATGTACAAAAAAATGAATATCAAAAGCTCGCTGAACTGGTTGAAAAAATTGATAAAGACGATTTCAGTAAAAAATATTTCATCGGAATTTCAAAAGACCATAAAGGAAGTTACAACCTTTTGACCAGTGAAGGAAATTATAAAGTAGAAATTGGGGACTTAGACAATATTGAATTTAAAGTAAAAGGATTTAAGGCCTTCGTAGAAAAATATCTGGTGTATCAGGATCCTCAGAAATACAGTAAGGTTTCTGTAAAATATCAGAATCAGATTGTCACCACTTTGAATCCTTATTTTAAAGAAAATGACAGTATTCTGAATGTAGGAAACAAAGAATTGGCAAAAGCCTCAACTACCCCGTCTTCTGTCAGGAAAACAGTAGAAGTTCTTCCCAAAACGGCGGCAGTAAAGAAACCGAGCTCCACTTCTTCAAAACCAAAAGCATCCAGCAAGCCAAAGGAAGCGAAGAAAACAGAGAAAAAAGCAGCGGCTACAAAGCCTAAAGCAAAAGTTAAAATAGAGTAAAAAATCAAATCGATATAAACAAATGGAAAATCAAGAGTATTCAGTAGGTCTGGACATTGGGACAACGAAGATTGTCGCCATTGTCGGAAGGAGGAATGCACACGGGAAAATAGAAGTTCTCGGTGTAGGGAAGGCTAAGAGTCTTGGTGTTCACAAAGGTATTGTGAATAATATTTCGCAGACCATTAATTCAATCAAAGCTGCTGTTTCTGAAGCACAGTCCAGCGCTGGAGTTCCTATCCGTAAAGTAACGGTGGGAATTGCAGGGAAACACATCCGTTCTCTGCAGCACTCCGATTATATTATGCGTGAACATCCGGATAAATTCATTACAGATGACGACATTGAAGCATTGAAAGACCAGGTGAAAAAACTGGTAATGCTTCCTGGTGAAGAAATTATCCATGTACTTCCCCAAGAATATAAAGTAGATTCCGAAGGTGAAATTCAAGAACCTGTCGGAATGCACGGGAAACGTTTAGAGGCCAATTTCCACGTTGTAGTCGGGCAAATGGGAAGCATCCGAAACATTGCAAGATGCGTCCGTGAAGCCGGATTAGAGATGGAAGCACTTACTTTGGAGCCTTTAGCATCCTCAGAAGCTGTTCTTACAAAAGAAGAAAAAGAAGCAGGAGTAGCTATCGTAGATATCGGTGGTGGAACAACGGATATTGCTATATTTAAAGACAATATCATTCGTCATACCTGCGTCATTCCTTACGGAGGAGGAATTATTACAGAAGACATAAAAGAGGGCTGTTCAATTATTGAAAAGCATGCCGAGCAATTAAAGGTTAAGTTCGGTTCTGCAGTTCCTGAATTGGAAAAAGACAGCACATACGTTACCATTCCTGGACTTCATGGAAGACCGGATAAAGAGATTTCATTAAAAACTCTGGCACAGATCATCAATGCAAGAGTTGAAGAAATTTTGGAAATGGTAAACACTGAATTAAAAGCTTACGGTGCTTTCGAACAAAAGAAAAAACTGATTGCAGGAATTGTCTTGACTGGTGGTGGTTCAAATCTGAAACATCTCCGTCAGCTGGCTAACTATACAACAGGCTTCGACAGCAGAATCGGTTTTGCAAATGAATATATTGCGAACGATAAAAATCAATATCTTAAAGGACCTGAATTTGCAACTTCTATTGGATTATTAATGGAAAGTTTAAAAATTAGAGATAAAAAGATTATTATTGTAGAAGAAGAACCCGTTGTAGAGCAGCCTCAAGCTAAAACCGAAACAGTTGCGGCTCCAATGGAAACAGTACAACAACCTGTTCAACCCATTGAAACCGTTCAGCAGCAAGAAGTTGCCAATCAGCAGAGCGAAAGCAAAAGAGCGGCAAAACTGACTTTCGGCCAGTCGCTTATGGAAAAAGTAAAAAAATTCTTCGAGGAAGTAGAGTAAAAATATAAATGGTAGGTGATAAAAAGTAATGATTTACCTGTAATTATCACTCATCAATTATCAACTATTAAAAGAACAGTTATGGAAAATATAGGTACACAAGGATTTTCATTTGATTTACCAAAAGGAAATTCATCGATCATCAAAGTAATCGGTGTAGGTGGCGGTGGAAACAACGCACTGAAACACATGTACGAAAAAGGAATTCACGGAGTAGATTTCGTGATATGTAATACAGATGCTCAGACATTAGACAATAACCCGGTTGCCAACAAAGTACAGTTGGGAACAACCATCACTGAAGGTCTTGGTGCAGGAGCAGATCCTGAAGTAGGCGAAAAATCGGCTATCGAAAGCATTGAAGACATCAAAGCGGCAATGGGACAAAATACCAAAATGGTATTCATTACTGCCGGAATGGGTGGTGGAACAGGAACCGGCGCTGCTCCTGTTATTGCTAAAGTAGCAAAAGATATGGGAATCCTTACCGTAGGAATTGTTACCGTTCCTTTCAGCTTTGAAGGTAAAAGAAGATTAGAACAAGCCGAAACCGGACTTGATAAATTAAGAAATAATGTTGACTCATTAATTGTCATCAACAACGATAAATTAAGACAACAATTCGGGAACCTTGGATTCAAGCAAGGGTTCTCAAAAGCCGATGAAGTTTTAACAAATGCTGCAAAAGGAATGGCAGAAGTTATTACGGGTTATTTTGATGTAAACATTGACTTTAGAGATGCTAAATCTGTGCTTCAAAATTCCGGGACGGCATTGATGTCTACTGGAACAGCTTCAGGTGAAAATAAAGCAGAAGAAGCAGTAAGAAAAGCGCTTGACTCTCCATTGTTGAACGACAACAAAATTACTGGTGCTAAAAATGTACTATTACTGATCAGAAGCGGTGCTGAAGAAGTAACCATGGACGAAATCGGGATCATCATGGACCACATCCAGAAAGAAGCAGGACATACTGCTGATATTATTTTCGGAGTTGGAGCAGATGAAGAACTAGGAGATGCAGTAAGTGTTCTTGTTATCGCAACAGGTTTCTCAAACGATGATAAAAAATTCGCAGGACCTACGGAAAAAATCAAAATTAGCTTAAATGACAGTTTTGATGCTCCAAAAGAATCACCTTTTAAAACAAGAGAAGAAAGAAAATCTGCTCCAGAGCAAGATTACAATTTCGGAGGCAAAAACCTTTTCAGATTAGATGACGAAGACAACAATACTCCACAGTTCGGATCTTCGCATACTGAAAAAAAAATGATTATTGAGGAGGAAGAAATAAAAACTGAAATAAAATTCTCTGATAGAGAAGAAGATACGGTAAATACACCTACTCAAGCTTGGAGAAACGAAGAATTGCAGGAAGAAGAATCATTCAGCTTGTTCTCTTCAGACGAAGAAGAAGGAGAAGATCCAAATGATTTGGAAATCCAGTCTTTTTCTTTTGATTTCGAGAAAAAAGATGAACCTACGAAAGATTCTTTTAGCAACTCTTTTTCAGAATCAAAACCTGTTGAGTTTAGTTTCTTTGTAAACGAGCCTGCAAATGAGCCTAAAATAGATTTTGGACAGCCAAAAACAGATTTCCAGACTCCAACAAATGTTGTCGTTGAAGAAACAGCTCCAAAAGTTGAAACATTCTATTTGCCCAAAGAAGAAATTAAAACAGAAATCGAAACTCCAAAACCTGCAGAAGAAGAGTTCACCTTTGTGAATAAAACAATTGATCAGGACAGAGTGATTGAAAGAAGAAATAAATTAAAAGAATTCAACTCCCGTTATCAAAGTTTTGATAGCTCAAGCGAATTCGAATCTGTTCCGGCTTTCAAAAGAAAAAATATTTCTATTGAAGGAACCAATGCCTCTGATCAGAACATCAACACTTATCTTTCCGACAATAACGGAAATATGCAGGTCAGAGAAAACAGATTTTTAAATAAAGATGTAGACTAAATTTAATTTGAGAATGTGGGAATTTGAAAATTATAATTCATTAGCAATTATTCTATTTTCAAATTACTCCATTTTCAAATTTTCAAATTAACAATATGAGTTTAGAAAATACAATCAGCGAAGCTATAAAAACAGCAATGAGAGCTAAAGACAGAGTGGCTTTAGATTCTCTTCGTGCTGTAAAATCTCAAATATTACTGCTAAAAACAGAAGCTATAGGAGTAGAAGTTACGGCAGAACAAGAAATTGCTATTCTTCAGAGAATGGTAAAACAACGTAAAGATTCTTACGATCAATTTACAGCTCAAGGAAGAAATGACTTGGCAGAAGTAGAAGAAGCTCAGATGAAAATTATTGAGCAATTCTTACCCAAACAGCTTTCGGCAGAAGAGCTTGAAGCAGAAATGAAAAACATTATCGCTGAAACCGGCGCTGAATCTGTAAAAGATTTAGGAAAGGTAATGGGAGTAGCATCAAAGACATTAGCCGGAAAATCTGACGGGAAAAGTATTTCCGAGATGGCTAAAAAGCTACTTTCATAAAGCAGGATTGATAAATTATAGTCGATGTTTGATCATCATCCATCAATTATAGTGTATTAATTCTATTTTTTAGGATATTCAACCTTTGCATATCGATTTGATTAAAGAAGCCCGGAACCATGGTTCCGGGCTTCATTTTATTTATAAAAATAATATTTCAAAAATTAAAAAACCTGAAACAAATTGTTTCAGGTTTTTATTATAGTCCTTTATTAAAATCCGATGTTAATTCTAAAAACATTGGTACGGATAAAACAAAGGTGAGGGAATTACACTATCAATCAGTAGTTTATACTGATAATAATTCTTATATTATAATTATAAGTTTTTTTTCATGGAAGCTTGTTTTTAGAATCTTTTCAAAATTAATAAATATTTTTCAATATTAACATATATAAATCAAACATTAATGAAATTTATTATAGTTTTGATATCCTAGATTGAACAACTATTTTGTTTAATAAATTGAATGATAGTTATTATAAATTAATGAAACATTTAGAAATGTTGTAAATTTGCATAGAATTATAAAAAACAAAAAATGTATCCAACAGATTTAGTAATGCCTATGAAGGCTGAACTTACAGATAAAGGCTTCGAAGATTTAACAACTCCAACTCAGGTAGAGGAAGCATTAAAACAATCAGGAACAACACTATTGGTGATCAATTCTGTTTGCGGATGTGCTGCAGGAGCTGCAAGACCGGGAGTAGTATATTCTTTGACAGGAGAGAAAAAGCCTGATCATTTAACAACAGTTTTTGCTGGTTTCGATACAGAAGCAGTAGCAGAGGCTAGAAAACACTTAGCTCCATTCCCTCCAAGCTCACCTTGCGTAGCCTTATTTAAAGACGGAGAATTGGTTCATATGCTGGAAAGACACCACATTGAAGGAAACCCTGCAGGAGCAATTGCTGCAAACCTTCAGGCTGCTTACGACGAGTATTGCTAAGAAACAATAAACTTATATATCAAACCGTTACAAAATTTGTAACGGTTTTTTTATTTATCATCTTAAAAAATTTTTAGGAAATCCAAATATCATTATATTTGTTGGAATGGCAACAAAGGCATTATTCAATACTGTAGTCAACTGGTTCATCCGCCAAAGGATGGATCAGATTCAAAATTTCATGAATCATCCTATTGAGACTCAGAAGGGTATTCTTTTTTCTCAATTGTTTCATGCTGAAGATACTGAATATGGTAAAAAGTATGGGTTCAACTCCATATCAAGCTATCAGGATTTTAAAAATAAAGTTCCGATTGTTACGTATGAAGATTTTGAACCTTATATTGAAAAGGCAAGACAAGGGCAAAAAGATGTAAGTTGGCCCGGATATATTAAATATTTTGCCAAATCATCCGGAACAACCAATGCTAAAAGCAAATTCATCCCTATTTCTGATGAAAGTTTGGAATATTGCCACATGAAGGCGGGAAAGGACATGGTTTCTATTTATGCCAATAATCATCCAGAAAATCAGCTTTTCAATTATAAAAACTTACGTTTAGGAGGAAGTTCAGAATTATACGCTGATTTTAACACAAAATTTGGCGACTTATCGGCTATTTTAATTGATAATCTTCCGTTTTGGGTAGAAATAACCACCACCCCAAGTAAAAAGGTTTCTTTGATGGGTGAATGGGAAAGTAAGCTTAGAGCCATCACTTCTGAAGTTAAAAATGAAGATGTAGGAAGTATTTTAGGAGTTCCGAGCTGGATGATGGTCCTTTTGCAGAGAGTTGTAAAAGAAACTGAGGTCAGCAGTATTTCCGAATTGTGGCCGAATCTTGAAGTATTTTTCCATGGAGGGATCAGCTTTAAGCCTTATAAAGAACAGTTCAAGCAGATTATAGGCAAGAACATTAACTATTATGAGATTTATAATGCTTCTGAAGGGTTCTTTGGGATTCAGGATAAGCCTAATAGTGATGAAATGCTACTTATGCTTGATTATGGTATTTTCTATGAATTTATCCCTATGGATGAGTTTCATTTCTCAAATCCTAAAGTCGTAAGCCTTGAAGACGTAGAAGTAGGAAAAAACTATGCTATGGTTATTACCACCAATGGTGGCTTATGGAGATATCTGATTGGAGATACCGTCGTATTTACTTCGATCAATCCTTTCAGAATAAAAATTACAGGAAGAACAAAACATTATATCAATGCTTTTGGTGAAGAACTTATGATCACCAATGTAGAATCTGCATTGACCAAAGCTTGTGAACTCACCAGCGCCAAGATCACAGAGTTTACAGGAGCACCCGTTTTTATGAAAAATAATGAAAGCGGAGCCCATGAATGGATCTTTGAGTTTCGTGAACAACCTGATAATTTAGATCAGTTTGTAGATATTTTTGACCAGCATTTAAAATCTATAAATTCTGATTACGAGGCTAAAAGATATAATAATATGACCTTAAAAAGGCCAATCGTACATATCGCAAAAACAAATTTATTTTACAACTGGCTGGAATCAAAAGGTAAGCTTGGCGGTCAAAATAAAGTTCCTAGATTGAGTAATGACAGAGAATATATAGATCCTTTACTGGAAATGAATAAATAATATACTCCTTAATTTGATTTAAGGAGTATATTGGGTTTTCATGATTTTAGTTTATATAATTGATTTGTGTTTAATTTAGAATAACCATCTCACAGTTAATCTTCTTTCATAAAGACATTTATGATTCCTTTTTCTTTATAAAAAAAGACATCAGTACTCCAAACAGAATGCTTCCCGAAAGCGATACAAAAATGCCTTTCATACTGATTTCATAATCAGAATAAAAAAAGTAATTCATTCCTAATGAAGCGATAAAAAAGAAAAATGTGATTAACAATAGTTTTTTCATGTATATAATTATTTAGTTTTTTTTAATGATTTTGTTAAAAGAACAATTATAGCAGCAATACTTCCTCCAAAAAATACTCCCCACCATATTGACTTTTTTATATACTCCTGTATTACATTTTCATGATCTGAAAAAAGAGCGGTATAAACAGATGAATCTAAAAAACGTACAAGAGCAATAATTAATACAGCAGCAAATGCTAGAATAGAAATGTTTTCTTTTTTCATCGGTTATTGATTTTTAAAGGTCTTGAATATTCCAAATCCCAAAAAGGAGCTAAAAAATAAAAAACTTATGGCACCACAATAAAATTTCCAGTCACTCGGAGTATCTAAGTTTTTATACAATACCCAAAAGCTATATATGGTCATAAACGAAAGCGGCATTAAGCTTGAGATTACAGTTTTTTTAGCAGTTAATTTATTTTTCATAATGATTAAAGTTTGTTTCTTCGTGATTTCTAAACCAAAAATTTCTATTCATTTTCTTTAAAATTTTCATTTTAATTAAAAATAAACACAGATTAATTTATTGTTTAGAATTGTGTTCTGTTTTGTTGTTCCAAATATATCATCACAAGTTTTCTTAAAACAAATTTTCCTTTTTACACAGGATATAAAAAATTAAAATATCTTTGCTTAACCTCTTCAAAACCTTTGTAAATAGGAAAAATATTTTAAAGGCAGAAGCATAATAAAAAAATATGCAACTGATAGTCAATTACATATTTAAAAATCGCATTTAATTTAAATATTTCCCGATTTTTAAATAAAAACGTTCAAAAAAATGAAAAAAAAATATGGCTTTTTACTTTTACTAAATATAATTCTGGTCATATTTTGTTCTTCTTTTATCAATCAAAATGAATTGTCTTCAAAAAAAATTGATTTTGAAAAGTTTCAAAATAAAATAGCTCTTATTTCTAAAGATCGAAAACAAGCATTCCATTTAACAAAAAAATATATAGAGGCAGCAAAAAGTATTAATAGTATTGATGAATTAATAGCGGGATATGGTCTTGCAACAACATTTGCCCCAGATAATGAAAAAGTAAAATATGCTGATAGCTTAATTCTAGAATCTGTTAAAACTAAAGACAACCGATATATAGGCATGGCATACGCAAGCTCGGCTAATGCTAATTTTAAAAATTACGATTACAAAAAAGCATTAGAAATGGCAATTATTGCAGATGATTATCTCAAAAATGATACATCAAAAGAATTTGCTTACGAAGGACTGTTTACTATTGCTAGGCTCAAAAATAAAATTGGAGATAATACAAAAGCTCAGAAGATAGCAAATGAAATATATGAATATTATAAATGGAAGAAAGACAATAAAAAGACTGTTGGTATCAGAGCTTCCTATACGTATGTTTTAAGTAATTTAATAAGAATAAATTCTGCAGCAAATAATTTCGCGACAAATAAAATTCTCATCAAAGAAGGATACTCATTTATAAAAAACAACTCTGATGTTAGTTTTTATTTGAGTGATTTAATGTCATCCGATGCATTCAATGATTATTCTCAAAGAAAATATTCTTCTGCTATTCAAAAATTAGAAAAGTCATTAAGTTTATACAATGATTCCGATAAACATTTCTATGAAAAATTTTATCTGGGAATGTCCTATTGGAAATTAAAACAAGATGAAAAAGCACTTCCTTTTTTTCAAGAAATCATTGACAATTATAAAAAAACAGAAAAAATTTCTTTAGAATTCCGTCCAGCATTCGAATTTTTTATAGAGTATTATAAAAAAAACGGGAATAGGGAAAAACAGCTTAATGTAGTAGATGAGCTTTTAGGATATGAGAAAAAATTTAAAGAAGATCAAAAAGATATTGCTCAAAAGCTGAAAACGGATTATGATGAAAAAAGATTGCTAGAAGAAAAAGAAGATCTACTTTCCGATCAAAAAAAAGAACGTTGGAGCTTCATTAGTATAGGACTTCTGGGAATTATTTCTGCTACAGGTTTCTTCATCTATCAAAATAAAAAGAATAAGAAGCCACAATCCTCTATTCCAGCCGATATTATAAAAGAATTGGAAAACCCAGAATTTTCCAATAATAAGAGTGAAGAAATATCTACAATCCCAAGCAATATAATTACTGAAAAAAAAGAAAGTAATGATCCATTAAAAACATCTTTTGAAGAGGAAATCCCTATCGTTTACAGCTTACAAAATCAACAAAAGAATAACACTTCTGAAATCGATTATGAAGCCTATCTACCTATTAATAAATTTACAGTTAAGCAGCTCCTTAAAAGTTTAGATGATTTTGAAAAGTCAAAAAAATACCTTACTTCTGACCTAAGATTAAATACACTAGCTGAAAGGTTTAACACAAATGATAAATACCTGAGTCGTATCATTAAAGTAAAAACAGGAAAGACTTTTAACAATTATATCAATGATCTTCGCTTCAGGCATCTTGAAAGCCTGCTAAAAAGTGATGTCGATTTTAAAGAAAGGAAAATAAAAGAAATCGCCAAATATCTGGGCTTTGGAACACCAGAGTTTTTTGCCACGGCTTTTAAAGAAAGATTTGGAAAAACACCAAAAGAGTACTTTGAGCAGTACTAAAATTACAAATAGATGAGAAAAAAATATTGTCTTTTCATTTTAATGGTTTTCTTCACGTTTTTATTCCAATCCTCTTGGGGACAGGACCAGAAAGAGTTGAAATACGAAGACCTATATAAGAGAATTTTAGACTCAGGGAAAAATAAAAAATTAGCTTTTTCATATGTACAGAAATATTTAAAAAAAGCCAAAGATGAAAAAAACATAGACGAACTATTTACAGGATACTCTCTTGCTCCATTATATGTAAACAATAACGAGAAAGAAAAATATGCGGACAGTCTTATTACAGTGGCCATTCAAACAAAAGACGACCGTTATATAGGACTGGCCTATTCTAATTCTTCAAGTCTCTTTTTTTCAACGAACAATTACAGTCGTTCTCTTGAAAACAGCTTAATTGCCTATGATTACCTAAAAAACGATAATAGTAGCAAGGAATATATTAATAGCGTTAAATCATTAATAGGCAATATAAAATTTCTATTAATGGACTATGAAGATTCAAAAAAAATTCTTGATGATGTTGTTATCTATTTCAGATGGAAGAAAGATAATGTAAAAACATTCTCTAACAGAAATGAGTATATCTTTTCATTAATGGCTTTAATTAAAGTCAATGCAGTACTCAAAAGAGTTCAAGAAAATAAAAATCTCATAAAAGAAGGTTATTCTTTTCTTTCAGAAAATCGGGATATGATACTTTATAAACCTGGTTTTATCTCTGTCGATGCATTCAATGATTATTCGCAAGGACATTTTGTCAATGCACAACAAAAACTTACAGCTGCTTTAAAACTACATAATGATACAGAAACTCATTTCTATGAAAAATATTATATAGGAATGTCTTATTGGAAATTGAAACAAGATGAAAAAGCGCTTCCCTTTTTTCAAGAAATCATTGACAATTATAAAAAAACAGAAAAAATTTCTTTAGAATTTCGTCCGGCATTCGAGTTTTTTATAGAGTATTATAAGAAAAATGGGAATAGAGAGAAACTACTTAATGCAGTAGATGAACTTTTAGGATATGAGAAAAAATTTAAAGCAGATCAAGCAAACATTACTCAAAAGCTGAAAACGGATTATGATGAAAAAAGACTCCTAGAAGAAAAAGAAGATTTACTTTCTGACCAAAAAAAAGAACGTTGGAGCTTCATTAGTATTGGAATTTTAGGAATTATTTCCGCTACAGGATTCTTCATGTACCAAAATAAAAAGAATAAGAAGATACATTCTTCACTTCAAACTAACGTTCTAAAAGAATTAGAGAACATAGAATACTCGAATAGTAATACTCAAAATAAAAACGAAGAAATACCTAGAATACAGAGTAACTTTATTACTGAAAAAAAAGAAAGCAATGGTCCATTGGAAACACCTTCTGAAGAAGAAATTTCCATTGTTTACAGTTCACAAAATCAACAAAAGAACAACACTTCTGAAATCGATTATGAAGCTTATCTTCCGATCAATAAATTTACAGTTAAGCAACTTCTCAAAAGTTTAGATGATTTTGAAAAATCAAACAAATACCTTGCTTCAGATCTAAGATTAAATACACTAGCTGAAAGGTTTAATACCAATGATAAATACCTGAGTCGTATCATTAAAGTAAAAACGGGAAAGACGTTTAACAATTACATCAATGATCTTCGCTTCAAGCATCTTGAAAGCCTGCTAAAAAGTGATCTCGACTTTAAAGAAAGAAAAATAAAAGAAATTGCCAAATATCTGGGTTTTGGAACACCTGAGTTTTTTGCTACAGCTTTTAAAGAAAGGTTCGGAAAAACGCCAAGAGAATATTTTGAAACAGCTTAATATCTAATAATTTTAAGCTGTTTTTCAATAAAAACATAAAAAAACTCCAGAAATTGGAGCTTTTTCTATATTTTTCATGTACAAAGAAATATAAATCTATTTCTTTTAGTCTTCTTTCAGTTTCTTAGCTCCAGTTTCTACTTTTTCAGCTCCTTTTGCTACTGCATCTTTTACATCCTTACCAATTTCCTGAGCTCCTTGTTTGATGTCTTTTCCAACATTATGAATATCTTCTTTAGCCTTTTGAGTTGTATTATCCAGTTTTTGGCCTGTTTCTTCTACTTTTTCGTGTATTTCTTTTTTCGTTTCATTGATTTTTGTAGAATCCACTCCTGCAGAAGTTTCAGTAACTGTAGTGGTAGTTGTTGTTACGGATCCGTCCGGATTTTCTACCTGTTCTGTTTTCGTAGTAGATTTGGTACAAGAAACTGCTAGAATGGAGATAGCCACTGCAGATAAAATTTGGTTTTTCATATTTTATATTTTTAGTTCTATTCTGTTTTTACTTCTGTAGATTCCAATGCTTTTTGTTTTTTTTCTTCATTGGCTTTCTTCTTTTCCTTTTCCTCTTCCTCCTTTTTCTTATTTTCTTTTACTAATTCCTCTTCAATTCTTTTTTCTTCCGCCTGAAGTCTTATAGCTTCTTTTACCGAATCCTGATATTTCTGTGAAGACATTCTTATTTTCATAATCACTGCTTCAGAAGTTGCTCCTGCAGAAAAGGAATCTATTGCCGTAGTATCATATCTAGGTCGTAGATCTTGCACATTGTCAACATACACCGGTTCTTTTTTTGAACAAGCACAAAAAATGAATAAAAGAAGGATTGCCGAGAAAATATTTTTCATGGAACTAATTTAGCAGAAATTCTGCAATTACCGGATAATGATCCGACAATTTAACCGAATGATCTACTTTATAGCTAAGAGGAATAATTGATTTTGAGCTAAATATATAATCAATTCTAAGCGGAACTTTATAGTCATGAAAACTGGTAGAGCTGCCATTTCCTGCCGTTAAATAAGCATCTTGAAGGTCTTTTCCCAGATTATAATATTCATAGGAATTAGGAACAGAATTAAAGTCACCCGCCAAAATCACAGGATAAGGAGACAGATCAACCACTTTACGAATCTTTTTTATTTGATTTTCATGCGCCTGAAACGTAGGAATCATATGTGAAAGCAGCGCACTTATCTTATTTTCTTTTCCAAAATCAGCCAAATTAAACATCGCTTTATTTAGTCTAAAAGGTTCCAGATATACGTTTACCACACGAATAATTTTTCCATTGATATCGACATCCGCATAAAAGGAATTTCCTCGCGATTTATCGGTAATCAGTTCTTCTTGTCTTACAATTCTATGTTTTGTTTTTAATATTACGGTAGGATATTTTACCATGTCTTTTCTCAAAGCTCTATTCGTATCCTTTTCCTGAACCAATATAATATCCGCATTTTGATCGGTGATGTATTTTTTTACTTTATCCCATCCAAAATCTCCGTATTTCACATTAAAAGTCAATACTTTGATATCTCTTATACTTCTGACATTATCCGTTTTAGGAGAAAAATTGATCCATCTTCGAATGGGATTAAAAAAAACAAGAGTTCCCAAAGCAAATAGTAAGGCAACTTTCTTTCTTTTAAAAAACCAAATGATGGTAAATAAAATATGAACAATAATAAGATACGGAAATGCTAGAGAAAGTAGATTTAAATTACCCAATAAATTAGGAGCAATCCAAGCATTTCCTAAAGTACATAACAATAGAATCGCAACAAGGATATGGGAAAACAACAATATCTGGTTCGGCTTCATTAAAAAACGGTGTAATCACATTTGTTTTAACAAAAACCCTACCAATTGATTTTATTTAACGTTTTTTATGATTTTAATCTGTTAATTTAAAGGTAGATATTACCGGAAAATGATCAGAAATATTTACGTTACGATCTACTCTGTAACTTATTGGCTGTATTATTTTTGAAGTAAAAACATAATCGATACGTAAAGGAAATTTATAATCATGGAAGCTCGTTCCACTTCCTCTTCCAACTTCTACAAAAGTATCATTAAGACCTTCTGAAGCTTTATAATATTCATAAGAATTAGGAACAGAATTAAAATCTCCAACAACAAATACAGGATAAGGAGAGTTGTCGATTTCTTGTTTTATAATATCAATTTGCTCTTGGTGGTCTTTAAAAGTTGGAATTAGCCTCTTTATTATATTTTTAATCTTAGCCTCATCTTCATCACTATTCCCATTTAATTTTACCATGTTCTTCTCAAACTTAAATGGCTGTAAGTAAATATTGATGAATCTATAATTTTTTCCTTTTATTTCAATATCAATACGTTCCGCAAATGCATTAAACTTTTGATAAAGTTGCAGGTCTTTATGATCTATTATTTTAAATTTTGAATAAAAAGAAACGACAGGTACTTTCTTTTGTCTTTCTAATCCTTCAAATTGATAATTCAAGTCGCCATCTTCTTGTAAAAGAACCAAATCTGCATTTTGCTGATTGATATATTTTTCAATATTCTCTACTCCTAATTTCCCACCTTTTGTATTTAAAGAAACAATTTTAAGGTTTGCTATTTCATCTTTTTTTGAAGTAAAATTCACCCATCTTATAACCGGTTTAAAAAACAATAACCCCAACAAAATAAATATAAAAGCTCGTTTTTTCCAACTTATAATCCAGAAAAAAGTAATGAGAATATATGCGCTAATTAAAATAGGAAATCCTAAAGAGAGTAAATTGAACCAAGGAAATACTTGAGGCGGAACAAAACTGTTCATCAGTACTCCTAATAAGAGAATGAATATTCCTATATGTATTATGAAAAGGATGAGACGAAAAACTTTCACAGAATGATTTTAATTAAATCTATACAAATGTTTTCTCCAAATTCGGGCAAGAACCCAGCCTACCAAAGCTCCGCCAACGTGGGCAAGGTGAGCTATTCCACCTCCACTTCCTGAAACCCCTAAATAAATAGAAATAACAATTACGATGGGCATCACATATTTTACTTTCATAGGAACCGGAATAAACATAATTCCAATTTTTGCATCAGGATACAATGTTGCAAACGCCGTCACAACACCAAAGATTGCACCAGAAGCTCCAACCATAGGGGTTCTTAGCACATCATAAAGCTGCTGTGAAAGTTCTTTTCCTTCTTGAGTTGTTGCACTGATATTCATATCACCTGAATATCCGATTGCTGCTTTTGCATATATTTCAGACACATTTAATCCTAAGTTTTCCAATCCAGAAACAATCTGCTGAACTTCGATAAAGCTCCAAAGATTAAATAAAAAGAATGCCCCTAAACCGCTTAAAAAATATAGAATAAGGTATCTTTTTTCTCCTAATGATTGTTCCAAAATGGGTCCAAAACTAAACAATGTCAACATATTAAAGATAATATGCATATAACCACCATGCATAAACATATGCGTAATAATCTGCCAAGATTTAAAGTTTGGAGAGAAGGGATAAAACCCCGACAATGTATTGTATAATTGCGGCATCATAAAAAATGTCACAATAAAAACAAGCACATTGATAATGATAATATTTCTTGTAATTGGTGGTATACTATTAAACATCTTTAAAATTTGTTTTTAAAATCATTAAATGGTATTTCATAAAAACATCTTTTTCCATTAGGAAGAAATTCCGGGAAACCTAATGCTGTAAAGTCTCTGATAAGCTGTTCCGCATCTTTTTTATAAATAAAATCGAAGCGGGATTTAGACTGCATTTTATTCCATTGATTTTGATAGAATTGCATAAATTCTTCTTCTGTCTTATATTCCAGAATATCAAAAAGGTTTTCTAAAAACTTCATTACCTGAGTTTCCTTTAATCCTTCAGGAGCAGCATCTATTCTCAAGAC
Organism: Chryseobacterium taiwanense; assembly: GCF_000813825.1. GTDB lineage: Bacteria > Bacteroidota > Bacteroidia > Flavobacteriales > Weeksellaceae > Chryseobacterium > Chryseobacterium taiwanense. Next base: position 267,067 of record NZ_JWTA01000015.1, on the reverse strand, counting down.
GTTTTCATGAGCAATACTCATTTCAAATCCAAGTTCGGGAAGGTATTTTTTTATTGATTTGTATTTGTTTTTCTCAATTTCATTCATGTGATATTCAAGAGAGAAAAGAAGGGCATGACTCAAAGTTGATCCTTTTTTGTCAGATTTATTGGTTTCCGAAACCGTTAATCTATGCATTCTTCCCAAATCCAGCATCAAAGTTCTGTCTCCTTTATTGAACAACCAATATCCATTCGGTAACCTCATCAGATCTTCATCAAAGTCTTCATCTTCAAACAAATTGATTTTTGAAGGTTCTGCAGCTATATTCTGATGATACATTTCTGCCAGATTCTGAATTTCAGCTTGTTTTATTGCTCCTCGTTCTTCCAAAAACGGATTGTAATCTCTATCTACAATGATTTCCGGCATTTTAATAAATCCGCTTCCTCCTCCACTGTTACTTTTGCTTGGAAACGTTTTTTGTAGTATTTCATCCAAATGCGGATCTTTCTCGAAGTCAAGACTTGGGGCTACATTATAAATTCCTAACGATCTCTTAATCGTGGAACGCAACAAGGCAAATATAAGATGCTCATCTTCGAATTTAACCTCAGTTTTTTGAGGATGAATATTGACGTCTATCTTCTCAGGATCAAGTTCTAAGAAAAGGAAAAATGTTGGAATATATCCTGGTAAAAGCAGTCCTTCAAATGCTTCCTGAACGGCTTTATTGAAATACGGACTTTTAAAGTATCTTCCATTAACGAAAAGAAATTGTTCACCTCTTGTTTTTTTAGCGCCTTCAGGTTTAGCAACAAATCCGTGAAGTTTACACCAGATAATATCTTCTTTTATCGGAATCAATTGCGGTTGCAGTTTCCTGCCGAAAATATCTACAATACGCTGCATCTGACTTCCTTTTCTCAATCTGAAAACCGCTTCGTCATCGTGAAACAAAGAGAATTCCAAGTTTTCATGGGCTAAAGCAACTCTTTGAAATTCATCAATTACATGTCTGAATTCAATATTATTATTTTTCAGAAATTTTCTTCTTGCCGGAACGTTGTAAAAAAGATTTTTAACTAAAAAATTTGATCCGTCTGCGGTTTGAATAGGGTCCTGAAACTGGAAAACTCCACCTTCAATATAAATATTTGTTCCTATCGTAGCGTCTTTTTGCTTTGTTCTCAATTCAACCTGAGAAACGGCTGCAATTGAAGCCAAAGCTTCACCTCTGAAACCTTTTGTCGCAATTTTAAATATATCTTCTGTTCCTCTGATCTTAGAAGTTGCATGTCTTTCAAAAGCCAGTCGGGAATCTGTTTCTGACATTCCTTTTCCGTCATCTACTACCTGAATAAGATTTTTCCCGGCATCTCTTATAATCAATTCTACTTTAGTCGCCTCTGCATCTATTGCATTCTCCAAAAGTTCTTTCACAATAGACGCTGGTCTCTGCACGACTTCTCCTGCCGCAATTTGATTGGCTACATGATCCGGTAAAAGCTGAATAATATCTGACATAAAAAACTTAAAATCAACTTACAAAAATAAGTAATGAAAATGGGAATAAAAACTTTCTATCCCCGAATTACAATTTAATTATTAACATATCAACAACCTAGCCATGTTTTACACGTTAGCCAAAGTGACACTCCAATGATATTTTCTTAAAATACAATCCCCTAATCGCATTATACAATTAGAGGATTGATTCACAGCTTGTTTACACAAAATTAATACTGAAGTATTTTTATTTTTCTACCACTAGTCTTCAAAAGCAAGTTTTCTTTTTTCTTTTCTTTTGGGGATTCCATGGATTTTATCATATAGGTATGCCAACAAATTTGGTCTTTTATAGATTTTTGAATATCTGTATTTGGTATTAAAATGTCTTACATGAATTTTATAAGCATCATATCCTATGACAACCAAAAGACATAGACTTATAACATAAAACACTCTAAATTCCAGATAATAATACGTAAGCCCGGAAAATACAGCTCCTAAAACATAAGCCAGCATAATACTCATCAATAATTTAGCTCTTGCAATCAATTCCGGATTCTTTCTATACTTTTTCTGGGTAAACATCGAAAACAAAATTCCAAGATCGGTTGTTGTTCCGGTAAGGTGGGTTGTTTTCACCGAGAAATTGGAAATACTTGCCGTTAAACCATTCTGAAGCCCTGTCGCAAATAACATTAAAGCAACCAATGATTCTGTTTCAGCCAATGTTTTCTGATAAAAAAACTGACCATACACCCCCACAAACAATAGACAGATGATCTCTAAGACAATAGGCAATGCATGAGCAAAATATTTACTCTTTTTATTAAAGTTAATAACAATAAAATTAGAGAGAAAGCTTCCGAAGAAAAACAGGAAGATCCATCCTCCAACTGCCATTACCTGAGTCCAGTTTCCTTTACTTATTTCCGCTGCTAAAATAGCGTAGTGTCCCGTTACATTCGACGTAAATGAGAGAAATATCAATAGAGAAGCAATATTTATAGTCCCTGCCGTGAAGGCAGTCAGCGTTCCCAATTTTATGTTATCTCCCAACGTTCTGCTGTTACTATAATTTCTTAACATTTTTTATCTTTTAGAAAATTAGAATTATGCAAAAATCTCAGCAAGTCTTCCTCTTTCCGGAAGTCTCTCGTGAGTTTCAATCGCAATTTCCTGAGATTGAATATTTTTACATTTTTTGATATAAGGAATAAGATCAAACTTCCCTTTTCCTTTACTTTTTATTGATGAGCTATAGTAAGCTTCTTCAATATGCCCTGCCTTGATGTAATTATCGAAGGTTCTCTGAAAACTCCCTGTAAAAACATCACAGATAATCTTTTCTATCAGATGCGGGTATTTGTTTTTGATAATCTCGTAGGCATCATTAAACTCCTGCGGTTTAATTTTATTAAAAATCGTACTCTTGGTATTAAAGAGAAGGTCTCGAATAGAATCTCCCATTTCATAACCTGAAACTAAAAAGATAGTATACTGGTTTTGGTCTTCAGAAGCATTTTTTTCTTTAAGAACTTCCTTTAATATATGTAGAGACTCAAGAGAATAATCTGTCGCTATTAAAATTGTTTTAGTCATATCTTTAAGATTTAGTTTTGTGTTATCTTATTTTGATGATACAAAACTAGAATGACCAAATTAGAAGCTCTTTGGAATGGAATTAAAATGTCATTAAAGAGATTAGAATGAGATTAGAAAATTGTTAAGAGGAATTAATATTGGAACAACAATTAAACAGAACTCTTACTATACTACCCTTAATAAAGGAATGAGTGCTTCGACTTCGCTCGGCATGACATCGCTAAAAAATATATAGAAAAATAAACAGCTAGATTAGAATTGTAATGCAGAACTCATCAATCCAACTTCTCTTCTTTCAATGTACTATAAAAATTAGGAAAACGTAGTTGTACCGTCGTTCCCTGATTTTCATGAGAACTAACGATCAGTTCACCATGATGCATTCTTACGATATTTCTTGCCAATGGGAGCCCGATTCCATAGCCTTCATAGTTTTTCGTGTTAGACGCACGGAAAAACGGATCGTAGATTTTATTCATTTCCTCTTCAGGAATTCCGATTCCGTTGTCTTTTATGATGATGTAGACATCCATATCTGTCGCTCCCAACGAAACTTTAACCTGCTGAAAATTAGAATATTTACAGCCATTCTGAATAATATTTGTAACGGCAAGATGAAGCAATTGTTCATTCCCTTGAACTTTCAGTTTTTTCGGATTATCCGGTAACATACTTATATCCAGATAGATATTATTCCTGGAATCAATTCTTCGTAAGGTTTCAATAACATCCCAAAGCAGCTGATCAATTCTCACCTTATCCATTTTCTGGATCTTTCCATCAAAACCGGTCTGCGCAATCATCAGCAAAGCTTTGATTTTCTTGTCTAATTTTTCAGCTTCATCTAAAATGATTCCTAAGGTTTCCTTATACTCATCATTGGTTCTGGAAATAGAAAGCGCGACATCTGCTTCCCCCATAATGGACGTTAAAGGTGTTCTCAACTCATGAGAAACGTTTCCGATCAGGTGATTTTGAGTTTCGAAAGAAGTTTCGATACGGTTGAGCATATCATTAAAAGTATCAACCAACTCGTTCAGCTCCTTATTATCAGGTTGAGATTCAAGACGTAAATGAAGATTTTCTGAGCTTATTTCTTTTACCTTTCCCGTGATTTTTAAAATAGGTCTAAATAAGGTCTTCGATAAATAAAAAGAGAAGATCATACTGAAAAACAATGACAGCACGATACACGTTATCAATGTTCGCTTCAAGAATCCTAGGTAGTAAACTACATAATGATTTTTGGCAGAAGCTATCGCAATATAATTTTTATCATCGTGTTTAAAGGATTTTCCAATATAATAGAATTCTTTATCATTATAGTTGGCCTCCCCATTTTTCGCTATGCTTTTGAAGAAATAATCCGGAATATGAACTTCGTGTGATATTTTGTTAAAATTAGAATCCGAAGGAATCGCAAAAACATAATCTCGCTCCATTGGAAGCTCCTCATCATTCAGACTGTTTAAAATATAATTTTCAGGAAGATCGAGATCATCTTTACTTTTTTCAATCTGAACAATGGTAGTTGCCCGGATTTTTAATAATTCATAAAACCTCTGATGGGAAAAGTTGACAATCGAAAAATAAACCAAACCACTGAACAGCAATATGATGGCGGTAAAAACCAACATCAAAAGCACCATCGTTTTGGTCTGATTTGTGATAACTTTATTAAACATTCATTATGATTTTTTCAATACATAACCCATCCCTATCACAGTATGAATCAACTTATTATCTTCTTGATTATCTAATTTTTTTCTTAAATAATTCACGTAAACATCCACAACATTGGTTCCCAATTCATAGTTCACTCCCCAAACTGCTTCCAAAACTTCTGTCCTAGAGATTACTTTTTCAGGATTATTTAAGAAATACATTAATAATTTATACTCCGTTGAAGTCAGTGAAATTTCCTCTCCTCCACGCGTAACTTTCTTCGTGTAGTCATTTAAAATCAAATCTGAAAACTGGAAAACATGTTCATTATCAACTTCAGGTTCTATAATTTCCGGAGCCGATCCACCATTATTACTTCGTCTCAGTAAAGATTTCACTCGAGCCACAAGTTCAATGAATTTAAATGGCTTCACCAAATAATCATCACCACCACTTTCCAGTCCAAGCACAATATTCTCAGAAGTTCCCAATGCCGTCAGAAATAAAATAGGAACATGCTGATTGGTTTTTCTGATCTCCTTACAAACATCAAGTCCGTTCATTTCGGGCAACATAATATCCAGAACCACCAAATCAAAATCGTTTGCCTGCACCAACTGTACACCGGTGCGCCCATCAAAAGCCACAGAAACTTCATACCCGTTCTCCTGTAATCCTTTTTTTATAAAGGACACCACACTCATTTCATCTTCGATGAGGATTATTTTTTTCATTGAAATAAGGAATTAGACAAAAATAGAAAATTTATTTGGGTTGAGAAGAAGAGGTTAAAAGCAGAAAACCAAATCATAAAAGCTTACAAACAAAAAGCACCCTGAAAAAATCAGTGTGCTTCCTCTTTAACAAAATTGAAATATATCTAAAAATTGAGTTCCAACAACATTTTTGTATCACAACGCTCATAAGGAGAGTCGGTCACCGTAATATGTTGAAAACCTAACTTTTCATAGAGTTTAATCGCAGGAACGAGCGAAGAATTGGTTTCAAGAAAAATTTCTTTAGCTTTTACATCTTTGGCTTTAGCAATCAATGCTTCACCAATTAAATATCCAATCTTTTTCCCTTGTGCTTTCGGGCTCACTGCCATTTTTGCCAATTCAAAAATCAAAGGCTCCTCAGATGTTTTTATGAGCGCACACGTCCCTACAACCTCTTCGTTTAAAAGAGCAAAAACAATATGTCCACCTTTATTGATTATGTAATCTTCCGGATTGTCAAGTATTTTGTAGTCGCTTGCTTCCATTTTAAAAAATTTACTGATCCATTCTTCATTTAAATTCCTGAAATCCAGCTGATATTTTGAATCATAATCAACAATTTTCACTTCATTATTATTATCGTTCATTGTTTTATTGGTATTAAATTCTATTTTTAATCATTTTCCCCAACTTCTCCAGATCACTTTCTACACGATCTGTCCATTCTAAAGCATAATTTAATCGCATACAATTCTGGTACTGGTTATATTGTGAAAACATTCTTCCCGGCGCAAAATTGATCTTTTGACTGAAGGCTTCATCATACAAATCTTCCGTGCAAATCCGCTTATCCAGTTCCAACCAAAGCATAAAACCTCCTTTTGGCTCAGAAATCTTAGTATTATCTGGAAAATAAGCCGCCACCGACTTTTGAATTTGATGATAATTGGCGTGTAGTTTATTTCGGAATGTCCTCAAATGATGGTCATATCTTCCATATTCCAAAAAATCGGCAATCACATCCGAATACAGCGAAGGACTACAAACCGTTTGCACCAATTTCTGACGAATAATTTTATCTTTAAATTTTCCGGGAGCAACCCACCCGATTCTGTATCCCGGAGCCAATACTTTGGTCACAGAGCCAATCCACATCACCAATCCTGCTTCATCATAAAACTTACAAGGTTTCGGTCTTTCTGACCCGAAATAAACGTTTCCGTAGATGTCGTCTTCAATCAAAGGAACATTGTATTCCGTAATTAATCTTACCAATTCCTTTTTATTATCATCAGGCATCTGAAATCCAAGAGGATTATTAAAATTCGTCACAAAGCAGCAGGCTGACAATTTTGGAAGCGCTTTTTTCAACTCATCCAAGTCAATTCCAAGAATGGGATGCGTGGGAATTTCCACGGCTTTAAGTCCCAATAATTCTATCGCCTGCAAAATCCCAAAATAAACCGGACTTTCCACTGCTACCGAATCTCCGGGTTTTGTAACCGCCATCAAGCAATTGTAAACCGCATTCATCGCTCCCGACGTAATTACTAAATCATCTTCCGTAATTTTTCCTTCTAAAACCAATGCCCATTTCGCAATCTCACGTCGTAAATGTTCACTTCCTTGCACAGGTTCGTAATCTGTTCCGCTATCATTTTTTCGTTTAATGACATTGTTAATGCTTTTCTTCAGCTTTGCCAACGGAAGAAAACTTTCACCCGGAATTCCTAATGCAAACTGTGTAACATCTTTTCCAGAAATTGTTCCAAAAACCTTATCGATAAGATCTTCAGGTGATTTCTCAATGACAGAATCCTTAATTTTTGCAATGGAAGGAAGCGCCAGTTTTCTTTGAGAAGTCTGACTTACAAAATACCCGTATTTAGGACGCGCTTCTATTAAAGACCGGCTCTCAAGCTCCATATAAGCTTGTTTTACTGTATTCAAGCTTACATTATAGAGTTTCTGAGCACTTCTTAATGAAGGCAATCGGTCTCCAAATTGTAGAGTATCACTATGAATCTGTTCTGTTACAGAGTTTGCAATTTTCAGGTATAGAACATCTTTGGACATAAAGATCTGTTTAAGTAAAGTTACAATTTTAAGCCGTTCTTTTAATTATTCAGCCAATCAACCATCCTTTGAATATTGTATTGCAGTTCATCCGGATTTCTAAAATTATCTGATGTATTTCTTATACAGTAATCTTTAGCCTTACTCATAAAATCTTCCCTTTCATTGATTCGTAAATCAAATTTCCCATGAATTTCAAAATCAATCTGATTCTCCTGATTAATAATAAGACTTGCAAATGCCATAATTTTGTTCCCTTTTCTAACCAAAAGAAAAGGAATTCCAAAGTTTTTATTAATCTTATTAAGGTTTAATTGTTGAAGAAAAATATTTTTCAGTTCTAAAATGTCTGATGCATAGACTTCAGCATAGTGAAGTCGATCCTGATATTGAAGAGTCGTTTTCATTCTACTTGCTTTACTTCAGCAAAGTTATAGACTATTCTTTTTTAGACACAGATACAGAAGTTTGTATTTTTATGGATACAGATTCAATAAATAAATGTATTGAGAAAATAGATGGTTTTTTACAAAGGGCATAAAAACAAAAAACCCTCCGTAATTAAATTACAGAGGGTTTTAGTACCCCGGGCGGGACTTGAACCCGCACGCCAAAAGAGGCACAGGATTTTAAGTCCTGCGTGTCTACCAGTTCCACCACCAGGGCATGGAGTGGAGCGAAAAACGGGATTCGAACCCGCGACCCCAACCTTGGCAAGGTTGTGCTCTACCAGCTGAGCTATTTTCGCATACTGTGCGGATGAAGGGACTCGAACCCCCACGCCTCTCGGCACCAGATCCTAAGTCTGGCGTGGCTACCAATTACACCACATCCGCGTTGTTGTTAATCTGAAAACTTATTTTTAAAGAACTTGTTTCGTTTTCCGTTTTCAGTGGTGCAAAGATAGGATAAATTCTTTTACCTCCAAACTTTTCACGAAAAAAAATTAAAATTTTTACATTTTTTTTCTCCTGTACCCTTTATTACGATTGATTTTCTTACTTTTACCGTGTTAATAATTACGATATGGAATTACAAGGAACGGTAAAGAAAATATTTGATGCTCAGACATTTGCGAGCGGCTTCCAAAAGAGAGAAATGGTTATTTTAACTCAGGAACAATACCCGCAACCAATAAACATAGAATTTTTGTCTGATAAGATCAGTTTATTGGATAATCTGAAAGAAGGAGAAAATGTAAAGGTGGGAATCAACATCAGAGGAAGAGAATGGGTTTCTCCTCAAGGAGAGACTAAATACTTCAACTCTATTACAGGATGGAGAGTAGAAAAAGTTTTTGATAACGGTTCAGAGCCTACACAAGCAGCTCCGTCACATGCTGCAGCTCCGGTTTCAAATGAGAATCCTTTTGCTGGAGATGACGATGATGATTTACCTTTTTAATTAAAAGATAATACTGAAAAATATTAATCCTGCTTTTTAAGTGGGATTTTTTTTCCTAAATATGATTCGATTAGACGAAAATGAGATTTCATTTCCCGATCCTGAAATCTATGATGGCCACGAAGGTATTATTGCTTTTGGTGGTGACCTTTCTATAGAACGGATTTGGTTTGCTTATCAGTTGGGTATTTTTCCCTGGTACAATCCGGGGGAAGAAATTCTTTGGTGGTGCCCCGATCCGAGATTTGTTTTATTTCCTGACGAGCTGAAAGTTTCAAAATCGATGAGAAAAATATTGAACAGAAATGTTTTTACCTTTTCAGAAAATCAAAATTTCAGAGAAGTCATTAAAAATTGTCAGGAAGTCAGCAGAAAAGGACAAACCGGAACATGGCTTTCGGATGAACTCATGGAATCTTTCATTCAGCTGCATGAATACGGCTTGGCAAGAAGTATTGAAGTCTGGCAAAACGAAGTATTGGTTGGTGGATTTTATGGACTTCAAATAGGAAATGTATTCTGTGGTGAAAGTATGTTTGCCAAAGTAAGCAATGCTTCCAAAGCCGGATTTATTCATTTTATCGAAACAAATAAAAATTTAGAATTAATTGACTGTCAATCTCATACAGAGCATCTTGAAAGTATGGGAGCGAAGATGATTCCTAAAAAAGAGTTTTTAAAAATTTTACACCACAACAATGAACGCAGATAAAGAAAAATGGATTCTTTTGATTATCCTGAGTATTATTTGGGGATCTTCTTTTATTTTAATTAAAAAATCTTTAGAACATTTCAGCCCGTATCAGGTCGGCGCTTTAAGAGTTCTGATTGCAGGAATTATTTTAATGCCTATTGCGATTTCAAAATATAAATTATTTCCGAAAAAGCATTTAAAATGGCTTATTCTCGCTGCATTTACAGGAAATTTCATTCCTATGTTTTTATTTCCTATTGCCGAGACGGAAGTCAGCAGCAGTATTGCAGGAATCATTAATTCTATGATGCCTATTTTCGTGATTATTGTCGGAGCTTTGGTCTGGAAGTTTGAGACGACAAAACAGCAGATTTTTGGAACTTTAATTAGTTTTACAGGAGTTTGCTTATTGGCTTTCGGCGGAGACGGTGAAGGAGGAAAATTTAAGTTAATCCCTATTTTACTGTTATTGTTGGCAACGTTATGCTATGCAATGAGTACAACTACGGTAAAATCTAAATTGATGGAAGTCTCCTCTACTGTTTTATCTGCTTTTGTATTCTCTTTTGTTTTATTTTTCCCATCAGTTATTGCCTTAACATGGACTGGATTCTTTTCAACATTTAGTCTTAATGAAAATAATTTAACGGGATTGATGTTCGTAAGTTTATTATCAATTTTCGGGACAGGTTTAGCCATGATGATGAATTATCGTTTATTGAAAGTATCTTCACCCCTTTTTGCATCTACCGTTACATTACTAATGCCGATTGTAGCAATCATTTGGGGCTTTCTGGATGGTGAAAAACTGAGTTCTTTACAATTTGTAGGAGCAGTGGTCATTATCGCCGGATTAATCTTTTTAAGGGCAAAACCAAACGTTATAAAAAAATAAATCCTGCATCTCTGCAGGATTTTTATTTGATTTTACTTTAAGATTTTTTCAACCTTATTAGTTTTTCTTCTTAACCTTAGCTTTAGCCTTTTTCACCTCATCTTTAATGAACGGATATTTTTTCTGCATATCTGTTACCAAAGTAGGATCTAAATCTAATGCCTGCTGAAGAGACTCTACGCCTTTTTCCTGCTCTTTCAGATTAAAATAACAGTTACTCAACTGATAGAACAATTCAGCTCTATAATGGGCTTTTAATGCTTTGTTTAAAACCACTATCGCATCTTCGTATTCACCTAAAAGCATCAATACTTCCGAATAGGCATACCAATTATAAAATCTTGATGGTTCTGTATTTACCAATTTTTTCAGGCAAGAAAGACTTTCTTCAAACTTTCCTGAATCAATAAATAAAAACGCCAATCTTTTCTGATAATCAAGATTATTTTCATTCAGATGGGTTGCTTCTTTTGCAAAATGCAACGCTTCAGACATTCCTCCCATTTCTTCGTAAAGATAAGACTGCTCCATCATCGCAAGATAGAATTGCGGATCTTCTCTCAACGATTTCTGAAAAGAATTCAGTGCCATAATCGGCTGTTTTAATGCTTTATAGCAAAGTCCGATTTTATAGAATGTAAATGCTTTCGTATATTCTAACTCCAGCATTTCTTCATAGACTTCTATAGCCTTTTTGTATTGACCTAAAGCTTCATAACAAGCTGCCTTATTAGCATAGACTCCTACAGAACTTGAATTGATCGCCAATAAATAGTCATATCCTTTTATGGCTTCTTCATAATTCTTTCTGTTGAAATAAAATTGTCCGTATTCAAACCAAGCAACTTCTGAATAGGCAAACTCATCTAAATATTCATTTAGAAAAGCTATTGCTTCTTCGTTCTTATTCAGATCAGCAAAGCAAACCATACAGTTTTCTAACGAATATTCATCTGTAGGGTCTTCTTTAAGAGCTTTCCTGTAATGTTTAAGGGCATTAAACGGATCACCCAGGTTTACATATTCATCTGCAATAAAGTTGTGAAGGAAGTTTTCTTCTTCTTTCAGTTCCAATGCTTTTTTACAAATATCAATAGATCTTCTAGGGTTCCCTAAATTAGAATAATACTTGGCGTAGCAAACCAAAAAGTCTGTGTTTTCCATAGAAGACCCCTTCAGCTCATCAATAAGCTCCTTTGCCGTAGTATATTCTTCCCATTCTAATAAAATTTCAAGTTTTTTGATCTTGATATCTAAAGAATTGGGATGAAGCTTTAAACCATAATTAACCGCTGTATCGGCATAATTAAAGTCTCCCAGCTCCAAATAATAAACAATAATGTCTTCTAACTCTTCTGTATCAAAGTAGAATTCATCATTGTTTTCCATCATTTCCTCGAACTTTTTTACAAGTTCATTTCCAAAATATTCTTCCAATATAAAACAGTTTTAAGATTTAAGACTTGAGATATGAGATATACAAATACTCTGTTCTGAAAATCTTAGTACTATAAATTTAATAATAATTCTTTTTAAAATGATGAAATAGATGTTAATTTTATTAAATCAAACTATTGATTTTAGCTATCATTTCATCACCTAATTTATCAGCTTCCTCCTGAGATTTAGCCTCTGTATAGATTCTGATAATTGGTTCCGTATTAGATTTTCTAAGGTGTACCCAATTATTTTCAAAATCTATTTTAACTCCGTCTACGGTAGAAACCTCTTCATTTTGATATTCTTTTTCCATTTTAGTTAAAATATCATCTACATTAATTTCCGGAGTCAGTTCTATTTTCTTTTTACCCATGAAGTAGCTTGGATATCCTGCTCTCAGCTCAGAAACCGTTTTATTTTCCTTTGCTAAATGGGTTAAAAATAATGCAATACCTACTAAAGAGTCTCTTCCGTAATGTAAATCAGGATAGATAATTCCTCCATTTCCTTCTCCTCCAATTACAGCGTTTTTCTCTTTCATTAACGTAACCACGTTCACTTCTCCTACAGCACTTGCAAAATATTCTGAGTTGTGAGTGTGCGCAACATCTCTCAATGCACGGCTAGAAGAAAGATTTGAAATTGCTACCCCATTTTTATGTTTCAATAAATAATCTGCAACAGCAACCAACGTATATTCTTCTCCAAACATTTCACCTTTCTCATCGATCAAAGCTAATCTGTCAACATCCGGATCTACCACGATTCCAAAATCAGCTCCTTCTTTTTTCACCAATTCACAAATATCTCCTAAATGTTCTTTTAACGGTTCAGGATTGTGCGGGAAATGACCTGTAGGCTCACAATATAATTTTACGGTTTCACAACCTAATTTATCCAACAACATGGGAATAGCGATACCTCCTGTAGAATTTACAGCATCTAAAACCACTTTGAAATTCTTAGCTTTAATAGCTTCAGCATCTACCATTGGTAAATCAAGGATCTGCTGAATATGAATATCAAAAGCATCGTCTCTTGTTTCATATTTTCCCAGATCATCTACTTCTGCATAGTTGAAATCTTCACTTTCAGCCAATGCTAAAACTTCTGCTCCATTTTCTCCGGTAATGAACTCTCCTTTTTCATTTAATAATTTCAGCGCATTCCATTGTTTTGGATTGTGAGAAGCGGTTAAGATAATTCCGCCATCTGCTTTCAATTCCGGAACCATTATTTCAACGGTAGGAGTCGTAGAAAGTCCTAAATCAACCACGTTGATTCCAAGACCTTGCAATGTTGCCGTAACCAAAGAAGAAACCATTTGCCCGGAAATTCTGGCGTCTCTTCCGATGATTAACGTTAAATCTTTTTTATTTTTATTATTCTGTAACCAGGTTCCGAATGCCGAAGCAAATTTTACCACATCAAGCGGAGTCAAGTTATCATTTACTTTTCCTCCAATGGTTCCTCGGATTCCTGAAATACTTTTTATTAATGACATTCTGAGTGTTTTATGTGTTTAATTCTAATTTATTTTTTAAAAACTAAGCAAAATTAGATATTATTTATCACACTACCTCAGAAAGTTATGAACATCCGCAGTCTTTGTCGCAGTTTGTTCTTTTGGAGCTAAATTTCTTCGGTGCAAAATTTTTCCTGAATACCTTGAATAAAGAGTAACAGGCAAATGCAACGATGAGTAAAACAATTACGTATTGTAAAATTAATGAAGAGTCCATTATTTCAAAATCTGATATACTATCATCGACACAAAGTATGCCAAACCTGTCATCATAGCAACCTGTAAACCGGTCCATTTCCAGCTTTTGGTTTCCCTGTAGACTACTGCAAGTGTAGAAACACACTGCATTGCAAATGCATAAAATAAGAGCACTGAAATTCCCGTTGCAAAACTGAAAACTTTTTCACCATTAGGTTTTACATCTCGTCTCATTTTATCAATTACTTTCACTTCCGGAGCATCATCTTCAAGGCTGTATAATGTAGACATTGTTCCTACAAAAACTTCTCTCGCCACAAAACTTGTCAAAATCCCAACTCCCATTTTCCAATCGTAGCCAAGAGGAGCAATTACAGGCTCAATTCCTTTACCCATTTTTGCTAGGTAAGAATGGTCAAGATGAACATCTGTTGCCACAAACTGATCCGGTTTTTGTTTCGGTCCGAAATAACTCAGGAACCAAATGATGATACTTACAATGAAAATAATTTTTCCCGCTCCTGTAATGAAGTCCCAAACTTTACCTAAAACCATTTTAAAGTCGTATCCGAAAAGTGGTTTTTTATAAGTCGGTAAATCCATTACCAAGTACGTTTTTCCTTTATTTTTAATAAATCTTTTAAGTATTGAGGCAGAAAGCAACGCTACTAAAAAACCTAGTAAATACATTCCCATTAATACCAATGCTTTGTATTTTATTCCTAAAAATGTTCCGTCTGAAATGATTAATCCAATGATGATACTGTACACCGGAAGTCTTGCAGAACACGTCATAAAAGGTGTTACCAAAATCGTTAACAATCTTTCTTTTACGTTTTCTATATTTCTGGTAGAAATTACTGCCGGAATCGCACAAGCCGTTCCTGAAACTAATGGAACAATACTTTTCCCGTTTAATCCGAAAGGTCTTAGAATTCTATCCATCAGGAAAACAACTCTTGCCATATATCCGGAATCTTCCAATAGGTAAAGGAAATACAACAATATCCCGATCTGTGGAGCGAAGACTACAATTCCTCCGATTCCCGGAACAATTCCATTTGAAATAAGCGAATTGATTGGTCCTTCAGGCAAATGTTCCGTCGTAAAAGCAGTTAACCACGAAAATAAATCATCGATCCAGTTCATCGGATATTCTGCCAAAAAGAAAACACTTTGGAAGATGACTAATAAAATTGCCAGAAAGACAACATATCCCCAGAATTTATGGACTAAAACTTTATCTAATTTCTCTGTCAACAGTTCTTTAAACTGAGTTTTTTTAGAGATTACATCGGATAAAATCTTATCTACATTCTGATATCTTCTTACAGTTTCCTGAACCTGCAATCTTTTCGGAACCAAGCTTTTAGAATCAGGCTCATTGATTAGCTCCATGATCGATTCTATCTTTCCTAAGTCTGTTCCTAAAGAAAGGCTCATCCAGGCTTTATATTCATTGTCAAAACCTTTGTGAGCAGCCAATTTTTGAATAAAGTCTTTATGCTCATTAGGGATTTCGAATGACGGTGTATTGGTTTGTACAAACTGATTATTTAAAACAGCCTCTTTAATATCATCAATTCCAATATTTTCTTTAGCATTGGTCTGAATGATCTTAATACCTAAAGCTTCTGAGAATTTTTGAATATCAATAGTAATTCCTCTTCTTTCTGCCTGATCGATCTGATTCACGACCAAAATCATCGGAATTCCCAAATCCTGAATCTGTTGGAATAATAAAAGTCCTCTTTTTAAGCTTAATGCTTCAAGAATATAAACAACTCCTGCATAGTTTTTCTGCTCATCAATAAGGAATTTAGAAAAGATAGCTTCGTCTTCTGAACTTGGATATACACTGTAAGAACCCGGCAAATCGATTACCTCAACATCCTCATTTTTAAATGTGTAATTTCCTGAATGACTCGCAACAGTAACCCCCGCATAATTCCCCGTTTTCTGCTTCTTATTACAAAGTGCATTGAAAACCGTTGACTTCCCTACATTCGGATTTCCGACTAAAAGTATTTGTTTCTTCTGAGTATTCTGCATTAATTCAATTCTTCAACAATGATATAATCTCCTTCTTCTTCACGAAGAGCAATACGACTTTTTTCATCCCCAAATTCTATATACATCGGTCCGCTAAAAGGCGCTTGATACAAAATCCTGAACGAAGTTTCCGGAAGAAGCCCCATTTCAATGATTTTATTAGGCATTTTCAGATCGTCATTATCATACCCAACTATCTTTCCCTTTTTATTTCTGGGAAATCTACTCATTTTATGTAAATCCGTCTGTTTCAAAGCCAATTTTTTGTGTTTGCAAATATACGTTATTTAAATTTAATCTAAATAACCTGTCCTTATGAAAAAAATCAACCCAAACACTATTTGCGTTTGGGTTGACTCACAATATAATTTAGTTGATAAGAAACTTGTTTAGTTTTCTTTTCCTACCTTTTCTACGTTACCTACTTTCAATTTTTCGTAAGGAGGCTCGATTGGATTATCATTTGCATTAAAAAAGTCTTTGTACATTTTCTCCTGTTTTTTCATCATATCTCCAATAGTACCATCCATTCCAGGAATTGTTTTAGACATAATTTCCTGCGTCATCATTGGTCTTGCTGTTGCAAAAGGATCTTTTTTGAATTCATTGAATGTTTTCTCAAATTTTTCTCTTGGCATTTCGGTTACTTTTAAACCTACATTCGACATCTTCTCCATTTCGGTTAGCTCTTGCCAGTTTGGAACTTTTTTGTTCCCCTGAAGTACCCAAGAATAGTTTTTCCCTTCATCTTCAATCTTTACAATTAGCCCCGGAAGACCTGAAAATTTATACGGTCCGTCTTGAAAAGGCAGATCTGGGCTAAACCAAGCCGTCCATTTTTTTCCTCCGAATTCCGTTGTTGCTTTTTGTGCATTATATGCTCCGATTTTCGCTTTTTCGTTAGATATTTTCCAATCGAATTTTACGGTTTCATTATATCCGATATTCATTGGAGTAAATCCACTTGCAATTCTGTCGATATATTGCATCTTCATGTCCGGATATGTTTTTACGATCTTTTCAGAAAACTTAGGCATTTTGAAAGACTTAGAAATATCTTTGAAAACTCCTGCTTTCTGCATCGCTTCAATCTGAACTTTAAGAATAGAATCTTGTCCTACTGCAGTAAAGTCTCTGTAAATTGATCTGTTTTTAACAATATCAAGAGCCATGATTACTTTTTCAAGTTTTGCAGAGTCTTTTCTTGGCTTAAAAGTCAGCTCATAAAAAAATCGGTTTGCTGTTTCTTTTGAATCATTATCCTGAGCACTTACAAAAGCGAAAAGGGCAATAAAGAATATTGAAAATAGCTTTTTCATTTTTTCTAATGTTTATATAATTAGTTCGTGGTTCTTAATTTTTGTTACAGTTTTTTGAGTTTTATTTTTCGTATAATAAAATTTATGATTTCGTTAAAACAGTTTTATCCCTGAAATATTTAACTTTAATCCACTAAAAAACAAAACGATATGGACACTTTATCACAATTAAAAAATGAGCTTCAGGAAGAATATCAAACAACCAGAAAGTTTTTTGAAATTTATCCTGAAACAAAAAATGATTTTGCTCCTCATGAAAAAAGTATGAAAATGATGCCTCTTGCGACTCATATTGCAGAAGTTTTTGAATGGCCGAATACCATGCTTAAAACCTCAGATCTGGATTTTGCCAATAATGATTATCAACCAAAGAAATTCACCACAAAAGAAGATCTGCTAAAAGCTTTAGATGAAAACTACAAACAAGGAGTTGAGGCCTTAGAAAATGCTAAGGAAGAAGATTTAAATCAAACATGGGCATTAAAACATAATGGTCATGAACTTGCAAAATGGAGCAAATATGGATCTATACGTCATAGCCTAAATCAAATTACCCATCACAGAGCTCAGCTTGGTGTTTATTACAGACTGAACGACATTGCTCTTCCGGGAAGTTATGGACCTTCCGCTGATGACCAAAGCTTTTAAAAGCTTTTTTAAATATATCTCAAACAAAAAACCAATCTCAAGGAGATTGGTTTTTATATTTTATTATTCTACTTTTTATTTGAAGTTGAATTTTACTGTGAACATAACCTGGCTTGGGCGAAGTTGTATTCTTGTAAAAGAAGTACCTTGAGAATTAATTTCATAATTTTCGAATACTTTTTTATTGGCGATATTCATCCATTTCAATTCAAAATCTATATTCTTTTTAGACCATGTAAACTGATAGGAAAGATCGTAGAATCCGTTATGGTATTTTTGATCGGTAGCTGTTACAGTTGAATTCACCTGATCCCAGTTGAATCCAACTGTATGATTTTCGATCGGATAAAAGAATACTCCTAAATTATGCTTGAATCCTGTGGTTTTAGCACCTGAATTAACGTCCCCTACACTGGTCTGATTCGTTCTTGTAAAGCTTGCATTATAGTCCAAGCTCATCCAGCTAAAGTAAGTATTGTTGAATTTCACACCATATGACTGACCATTATTCTTATTGGTATAAGCGTCATTATTTAGAAATGCATCAGATTTCGATGTACTATTGCTGTAGCTTAATGAAGCATTGGTTTTAAATTTCGGAAAATATTTCCCTGCTTCTACACTATACGCATTAGTCAACACATTATTATCCTGCACTTTATATTTCATTTCCGTATATCCGTTTTCGATAGTCGGACTACCAATTAAATTCCTTTTGGCATCTGAGTATCTGTAATTGATATTAAAGAATAAATTATTCAGTGGGTTTCTATATTCTAATCTTGTTCCGGCTGACTTGTTGTTGTTCTGAGGAATTGGGTTTGTAGCATCCATAACATTAATCCCCGACGGTGAAGTCATTAAGAACCCTGAATAGGCAGTATTAATTTCGCCAAAGTTGTTATTGATATTCGCATTTACTGAAGCTTTCCAGAAAGAAGCAAAAGTGTATTGAGCAAAAACACTCGGTTCAAAAGTAACCTTATTCAATTCTCTTGAAACCAATCTTAAAGGATCTTCTGCTTTAATATTATTAGAATTTACAGGGAAGTTAGCATATAACATCCAAGAATCGTTCTTATAATTTACTCCCAGACTTCCATATGGTGTAGCCGTTGTATAGCTAAGGTCATTGCTATATTGTGTCGCAGGAGGCGGGGTTGTAGCTTTTGATTTAACATTGAATAAATCTGAAACCAAATCTGTCGATTTAAAATTAAATCCGACCTCCGGAGTAAATGTCCATCCTTTTGTAGAGAATCCAATGTTTGCAGAATGGTTCGCTTCAAAAGTTTTTAATCTTAAATTCTGACGGACAAAGTCTGAAGATGTCGTTGTATATCCCGGAATAGCAAGATAAGAAGAAGGTGAAACATCCAAAGTCTGTTTATCTGTCTGGTAATTTATAAAAGACAACACATTCACCATTTTTTCCTTCCAAGGAATGATCGTACTCAATGAGTTTTGGAAAGAAGTTGTAGGAGACTCTACCGCCTGTGCTCCATTTCTTTCTGTCAGAGTATTATTATTGATTCTATTTGCATCTGCTCGATCTGCATTCCAATATTGAGAGAAGCTTGTTGTATTTTTAAAGAATCCTTTTTTAGCATTTTTTGTAAAAATAAGCTCTCCTTTTGCTTTATCCGTATAAAAATTATTATGAATATTGATCGTATTGGATTCTCCAGTAAAGAGATTCTGTACAACATTAGATTCTCTTTCTACAGAGTTGTTCGTATAATTTGCATTGGCTTTTAATTCCCATTCTTTTTTCTTATCAATATTGGTCAAATAATTCGCTGATAAGTAATGAACGTTATTCATTAAATATCTTTTTACCGGAAGATTAGGTGTACTTGCATTTTCTACATTCAGCCAATCATTTTGAGAAGCATTGATTCTTCTTCCCTCAAACCTGTTTCCGAAAGCCAAAATATTTCCTTCGTTCTCAACCTGATCTCCCACATTATTGGTTTTATAATTAGCCACCCACTGGCTTTTTTTGCTGAAAAACATTGGGGTTAATTTCACATTCCAAAGAAAAGGATCTGCACCAATACCTACTTCTCCACGACCGGTCATCGTTACAGATTTCTTCAATTTGATATTGATTGCCGCCTGATCTGAAGGCACTTTATCCTGAAGAATTTTTACCGGTTGGTGATTTTCCAATACTTCTACTTTTGCAACAGCATCTTTCGGAAGAGAATTACTAATTGTTCCGTATCCTCCTTCCATCAAGTCTTTTCCTTCTACATAAAATTTGTTGATTGCATTTCCCTGATAAAGAATAGTTCCGTCTGCATTGACTTCAATTCCGGGCATTTTCTTAAGAACATCTGCAAGACTTCGGTCATTTTTACTGTCAAAAGCCTTCAAATCGTACGAAATTGTATCTCCTCTTGCCGTCACCATTTTGGTTTTCAACTGTACTTCTTTTATTTCAGTCGCTTCAGACTCCATTTTAAAAGTTAGACTCTGATCGCTGTTACTGATTTGTCTTGTGATTGGCTTCTGATTAAAAGCTTTTACTTTTAGGTCAACATTAGATTCTCCCGTTGTGAAAGTTACTTTATATTCTCCTTTCGAGTTGGTAATTCCGTACGCCAGAATTGCATCTTTTCCAGGTTCTTCCACCGTCACACTTGCGCTTGGGATAGCCACACCGTCTTCATCCGTAATCTTTCCTGAAACTGTTTTTTGTGCAAAAGACAAAACAGAGAAAAACAACATTAGAAATAAAGAAATATTTTTTCTCATAATTATTATTTGTGTAATTAGTTAATGGTTACCGTTTTTTGTTACACTTTTATAAAGATGTATTTTTACCTTAAAGGTTAAATCCAATTATCACTACAAAAATAGTTATATTTTAAAAACTAAATACATTTATTCACGATATTTTGAAAATTAGAGTTGAAATAATTAATTTTTATTTAGACTAATTATTTAAATTAGTGATTTGAATCATAGATTAAAATAAAATTAAAGCGTACTCCGTATATTTTAATTTAATAATTTTGTAACATAAATTTATTAGAATGGGAATTATTTTAAAGCCTATAGATGTTGTAGATGACATTACACAAGAAGAATTCATCGAAAAATATCTAAAGCCGAGGAAGCCTGTTGTCATCAAAAATATGGCAAAAAAATGGCCTGCTTACCAAAAATGGACAATGGAATATGTGAAAGAGGTTGTAGGAGATGTAGAAGTTCCTTTATATGACAGCTCAAAAGCTGATCCTGCGGCTCCCATCAATGCTCCAACTGCAAAAATGAAGTTTGCTGATTATATAGACCTTATTCAAAGAGAACCTACTGATTTAAGAATATTCTTTTTTGATCCTATAAAGCATGCAAAAAACCTACTTCAGGATTATATTTCTCCAAAAGAATTAATGGGAGGTTTTCTAGATAAATATCCTTCAATGTTCTTTGGAGGAAAAGGTTCTGTTACTTTCCTTCATTATGATATTGATTTAGCTCATATTTTCCATACACATTTTAACGGAAGAAAACATGTTTTGCTTTTTGAATATAAATGGAAAGATAGATTGTATAAACTTCCTTATGCTACTTATGCATTGGAAGATTATGATATTGAAAACCCTGATTTCACTAAATTCCCGGCCTTAGATGGTGTAGAAGGTATTGAATGTTTCTTGGAACATGGCGATACTTTATTTATGCCGACAGGATGGTGGCACTGGATGAAATACCTGGACGGAAGTTTCTCAATTTCTTTAAGAGCCTGGGATAAATCTTGGGCAGTAAAAGCAAATTCTTTATGGAATCTTACTGTACAACGTAAGTTTGACGATATCATGAAGAAGAACTTCAAGAAAAATTATATGGACTGGAAGGAGAAAAAAGCAGTGGTAAAAGCTGAACTCGCCTTAAAAAGAGGTCTACCCAGATAAAATAAAAGACGTTTCTATTTGAAGCGTCTTTTTTATTTTTCAAAATTCAATAATAATTCTTCCATATTTCTGGTAATTTCATTGCAAGAAAAACAGGCATCTTTTCCATCCTGAGAAAACCATCTGCATTGTGAACGAATGGGACAAAAAGATAATTCTGTGTTTTTGATGGTATCTAAATCCTGAACTTTTTTGGATAAGGAGCACTTAGATTCTTCATTATCCCATTGTGTACATCCTTTTTCAACACATTTTCCTGTAAACCGAAATCTTTGTTCGAGGTTATCATTTTGTTGAATAAACTCTTCTGTAACGGTAAGCGGTGTGATAAACTGTACTTTTCCGTCTTTGTTGACTACTCCAAAAAGCTGTGCCCCAACTTTTCCAACATAACTGGGACACATCTTCTTTGAAGAATTAAAGTTAGCCTCCATAACCTTTTATCTGAGTCTGGATATCTTTAATCTGGTTCTGAATATCAATTCCGTGTTTGAAGATAATGATTCCCCAAGGAAACCAGTCTTTAATTTTCATAGGTTTCAACAGTCCTCTGAAATCTCTGTACGCTCCAAAAGCTTGTGTATTATCAACTTTTGAAAGTTCAGAAAGAACAACATTTTGGATTCCTCTGTCAATGTTTTTTAGCTGTTCGTCAGAAAGGTCAACCCCTTCCAATGAAACGAAAAATTGCTTTTTAGTTGCCATAACTGTAGTTTTTATTGGTTTTTACAAAGCAAATTTCGGGAGATAAAAATCAAAATCCCTCAGTATAAACAACAATTCCGAATGTGAAATATACGGAATTACACATTGATTATCAATAAATTAAATCAAATTTTAAAATCTATAAGATTCTATAAATCGGATATTGTCTGAATGTTTTTTCTTCAAAGTAAGGCGAATTTTTGTAGATCCAGTCCAATTGAGCAGTTCCGTCATCTGCAAAGTTTTTATCTGATGTTTTTTTAGCTTCAAATCTTTGTTTTAAATCCTTGTCTTCTTTTAACAACTCTGCTGCGGTATCTTCAAAAATGTATGCTGAGTAATATTCTTTCTGTGCTAAAATTCCATCAAAGAAATTCCAGTTAAAGAAAGAATCCAACGCTTCTGGTTCTAATGTTTCAATGATATATTTTACGCCATCCTGATTGGTTGAAACCACATAATCTCCAGATGAAAAATTCAAATTTTTCTTTGATGTATCAACCGTTGTTTCAAAATGCAGATAATGGCCTTCATAAGGATTTTTCACTGTTTTAAAATCATTAATTTTATATGATTCCACCGCAATGGTACTGTCTTTCTGAATTGGTTTCATCAGAATCTTATTTCTTTTAAATTCTTCAATCACCCGATATTGCGAACGAGGAATTACATAGTATTTCGGAATGGTAATATAACCCGTCGGAACTGCTGTTGTAAACAGCCTAATCTTCTTGGTAAAGGGTTTACTTCTATCGTAGTATAATCTCGGTTTTCCGGAAATCTCACTTGGCTTATATTGTCCTTCAAAACCTTTAAAATCCATCGTTGAATATTTTGTAGAATCAATTTTCCAACGAATTCCGTATTGTTTTCCGGCTTGATATTGCTTTAAATTTTCAATCCGGAGCTGTTTAATCTTTTTATACTCTTTATCTAAATTTTGAAGGTTTACAAGCATATATTTATAGGTCGCATCTACTCTTTTATCATACGGTTTCAACATATGGGTTTCCGGAACGGTTCCCAGAGAGTTGAACAATGTTGTGTAACCCGTAGAATATCTAGGAGAATCTTCAAATGAAGCAAATCCGACCTCCGGAACATCCCCATGAATATTAACATAAGGTGTACTTTCATACCCTAATTTCTTTAAATCTTTAAGATTTTTTGACTGATAAATATTATAAAAATATTCTCCTAATACATTTCCCAAGCGTTCTTTGAATGTAGAAATATAGGTAAATGTGTATTGATAATCTGCTCCGTTACTGACATGATTATCGATAAAAACATCCGGTTTCAACCATTGATAGATCTCCTGAAAGCTTCTTGCATTTTTTGTATCTGCTTTAATAAAGTCTCGATTCAAATCATAATTCCGTGCATTTCCTCTGAAACCGTATTGCTCCGGTCCATTCTGATTTGCTCTTGAAAATGATCCCCGATTCAGCATACCACTTACATTATACGCTGAAATAGCAGCAATGATAAAGTTTTGAGGGGTTTTAATTTTCTTTGTGGCAAGATCACGCATCAACATCATCGTAGCATCAATTCCGTCCGGTTCTCCAGGATGAATCCCATTATTAACAAATAGAATCGCTTTATCTTTTCTTAATTGATTTAAATCTTTTTCAGGAAAAGGATTATAAATAACCACATAAATCGGTTTTCCATTGTCATCCTCTCCTTTTCTCAGATACTGAATCGTTGTGAAATTTTCAGCAAGATTTTGATAATAAGCATTCATCTCTGCATAAGTAACGGTTTGACTTCCGTTGCCTTTTTCAAAAGGTGTTTGAAAATTGTTTTGTGCAACAAGCAAAGATGAAGCAAAGGAGAATAGGAGATATTTCAGTTTCATTGAGGTGATATTTCGAGCTTTAAAATTACTCAAAGTTTGGAAACTGATTGTTGGTTTTTAACATGGGATTTGTCATTCAGAATAACAGAAAAAACTTTAATCTCTGTTTCTCCCTTTTTCATCAGGATATAACTTTGGAAGCGGATCACTTTGCCAGAACTTTTTGGTATCAACATCCATAATACTCAATGCTCCTGTGAAAGCAGCTCCTGTATCCAAATTCCAGACATTCGCTTTATTAATTGGTTCTTTAATCCCTAAATGTAAAGTCGGTGTGTGACCGATGAAAATCTCTTTGTACAAAAGAAGTCTTTTAGGATATAATTCTGAGTTTTTAGATAGCTTCTTATCCATTGCAACCGCAGTCTCCCAAAGCGTTCTGTCCCAACGATAATTACTGGAATACACTTCTTTTTCAGGACCATGCATAGACGAATACCCCGCATGAATAAACAAACGGTTTTCCTCGTCGATATAATAGTTTTTCATTCGTTGAAAAAACTCCAAATGAATTTCTAATTCTTCCAAAGAATAATTGGAATAGCTATCAACTGTACTTTGTCCACCGTTGAAAAGCCAGACATCGGGAGCCGTTCCCAAAGAAAGCCAGTCTTCCGTCCAAGCATCGTGGTTTCCTTTAATAAAAATACATTCCTGCTTTTCTGAAAGTTCTATTAAAAACTGAATGATTTGGGAAGATTCACTCCAGCCGTCAACATAATCTCCCAAGAAAATTAGTTTATCATTTTCAGTTACGTTGGCTCTTTCCAAAACCTGCTTCAACGCTTTGAAACCACCGTGAATGTCACCTATTGTTAATGTTCTTTTCATTTTTACTTCCAAACATTAAATTCATATTTAATAAAGTTTCTTGAACAGAATTTTTTGATTTGTTCAATACAATCTTCATGAGAAAAAAGTTTAATAAAAAGTTCTTTTACTTCGTCAGATGATTTTAATCTTCTTATTATTTTTAACCATTTTGTATTTCTTTTATTGATAATCAGATAATATTCATAATCAAAATCGCCTGTAATATTTTTAACTATTTCACCATTTTCATAACCATAAATTACAATATGATCGGTTATTGAAACCGTAATTGAAATTGTAAGGTTGTCCTTTTTTAAACTATATAATTCAAACTTTGTAGTTGTCACATTGAAATATATTTTGCATCCACAAAATCCGTCAGCCAAACATTATTTTCGGAAAGGTAAAATTCTATTCCGTCATCAAACATTTCTTGCGTTTTAATGATTAAAATAATCGGTTTTCCATGGCGCATTCCGACTTTGGTTGCTGTTTCTTTGTCCTGACTTAGATGAACATGCTGTCTGCTTCTTTTCTCAATCCCTTTTTCTAGAATAGAATCGAGATTCGCTTGAGCTGTTCCGTGATATAGAAATTCAGGTGGTTGTTGCGGTTTCAAAGCCAAATCAATATCAATAGAATGCCCTTGATTGGCTCTGATTTTAGTTTTATCTTCATTAAAAATAAAACGTTTTTTATCATTGGTTTCTACAATTTCTTCGAGTTCTTCAAAAGTGAAACCCTGATGAGAATCTCTTTTTGATTTTGTGATTAATTCATCAACGATTGCCCAACCGTTTTCATCTAAATTTAAATTGATGATTTCTGGTTTATGTCTTAGAACTAAGCTTATAAATTTGCTTATTTTTTTCATTTGTTGTTCATTCATGGTTTGTGTTTTTTACTTCATTAATTTATCTTCTAATTTTATACATACATTCTCAATATCCTCCTTCCTCACCAATACATCAACCCATTCTTCAGGAATATTCTCAAAACCATAATAAATTCCTGCAATTCCACCTGTAATAGCTCCTGTTGTATCGGTATCCTCTCCTAAATTGACTGCTTTTAAAACCGCCTCCGAATAGCTTTCAGAATTTAGAAAACACCATAATGATGCTTCTAGACTATGAAGAACGTAACCATCAGAACTAATTGTATCTTCGTGATAATCTGAAATATCATTCTTTAAAATCCTATCAAAAAGCTGAATCTCTTTTGGGTTAAATCCTTGAATTTCTGCAAATTCCAAAGCTAACTTTTGTGTATAATAATAAGCCTCTCTTTTATTTTTTCCTTTTATTAATTCAATGGCAAAAATCACATAGATAAAACATGCAAAAACAGAACGGAAATGTCCGTGAGTAATGGATGAAACTTCTTTTACTATTTGATATAACTTTTCAATATTTTCTTCATCTTTAAGATAAAAAGCTAAGGGTAGCGTTCTCATTAAAGAACCATTCCCATTATCTTCTTCAAAGATATTTCCTGAAAATCTGGCACTTTCCCCTTTAATTAATCTTGCAATGGAATGTCTGGTTGTTCCGCCAATATCGAAAAGTTTTCCATGGGCTGTCCAATGTCCATATTTCACCCATTTTACAAAGCTTTGTCCGATTTTTTCTAAGTCATACCCTTTTGTCAATTCTTCTGCAATACAAAGAGTTAATGAGCTATCATCACTCCAGGTTCCTTTTGGCTGATTCCAAGATCCGAATTCCTGCATAGTTACAACAGGAAAACTTTTTAAGGTTTCTCGACTTTTAAACTCCACAGGAACCCCCAAAGCATCGCCAATGCAAACTCCAAAAATCCCTGCTTTTACAACATTTTCCATTAGGCAAGATTTAACAATTTATCATACAATAGTTTCATTCCTTTGGTTGCGGTTTCTTTCATGACCACGGCTCTTTGCCCATATCCAAAACCTGTCTCATTGGGGTTGATGACAATTAAAAGACAATCATCTTTGATATCATGAAGCAAACCTGCAGCCGGATACACCTGCAACGACGTACCGATCACTAAGAAAATATCTGCTTCTTTTGCTTTTTTCGTGGCTTTTTTCGTGGCTTCTTTCATCAATGGAACATCTTCTCCGAACCAAACAATGAAAGGTCGCAATTGAGCGCCATCTTCGGCTTTATCTCCGATATTGATGTCGCTTTTTTGTTCGTAAATCAAAGCTTTATTGTTACAAGAACATGATTTGAACAATTCTCCATGCAAATGGAGAATATTGCTGGAACCTGCTCTTTCGTGCAGATCATCGATGTTTTGTGTGATAATCTGAACATCGAAATGTTTCTCCAAATCGGCAATTAATTTGTGGGCATCGTTCGGCTCCACTTCATGAAGTTGGCGACGTCTTTGATTATAAAATTCCAAAACCAACGCTCTGTCTTTTCGCCATCCTTCCGGACTCGCCACATCTGTTATACTATGATTTTCCCAAAGACCGTCTCCATCTCTGAATGTTTTTATTCCGCTTTCGGCGCTGATTCCGGCACCGGTTAATATGGTTAGTTTTTTCATTTGTTTTTTTGTTTTAGTTTTTTAAACGCAAAGTCCGCTAAGATTTTATTTTACTACTAGCTGTCTTTAAGCTCGCAAATGCTTTTCAATCAGTAAATTAGAATTAATTTACTCTTCTAATAATTTTCTATAAATCTCTTCATTTTCATTATCAAAGCAGACGAAGATAACTTTTTCTACGATCGCCGATTTGAAATTTTTCACCTCCTCAACAGCAATTTTTCCCGCCAGTTCTTTTGGAAATCTATACACTCCTGTACTAATATTCGGGAAAGCAATAGTTTTCACTTCAAGGCTTTCAGCCAATTTTAATGCGCTTTTATAGCAATTTGCCAATAATTTTGACTCTTTTCCTTCATTTCCATTCCAAACCGGACCTACTGTGTGAATTACATATTTCGCGGGAAGATTTCCGCCAGTTGTGGCCACAGCTTCTCCTGTTTTACATTTTCCCTGTCGGTTTCTGATTTCAATACATTCATCCAAAATTTGTTTTCCGCCTGCTCTATGAATTGCACCATCAACTCCGCCGCCACCTAACAATGATGAATTTGCTGCATTGACAATAGCGTCTGTTTGTATTTTAGTGATATCGCCCTTTATTAATTCAATGTTCATAAAATTTGCTATTTTTCCATTGTTCAACATCTTTAACCCAAGTTGGAATTGAATTTTCATCGCAACATAAAATACTTATTCCTCCAGCCATTGCACAGGTTGTATCTCTATCTCCTAAGGCTGCAACAGTATTCCAAAGACATTCTTCAAAATTGTTTCTATATCTCGAAAGCATCCAAATAACAATCGGGACTGTGTCCTGAGCGGTCATTTTGATTCCGTTTCCTAATGTTTTAACTAATAATTCAACACTTCGGTTTCCGTCTAAATATAAGGCTTTGTTTAGCTTACTTTTCATATCGGAATCATTTAATTCATCCTTAATTTTTTGAATAAAATCCTGTTGATTTAATTTTATTAATCCTAATTTTTCCTGAGCTGCAAAAGCCGCAGCCAATGCAATTGCCTTTGTTCCTTCAATCGCTTCTTTGTTAGCATGGGTAACTTCGCAGGAAAGTTCTGCATTTAATTTAAGCTTATCCAAATCGTCATAAAAATAAGCTCCAATCAATGATGCTCTCATTGCTCCTCCATTTCCCATTGACCCTTGTCCTTCAAACTTTGAATAGGAAACTTTTTTCCAATTTTCTCCGTCTTTCAATGCTCTGAAATATTGATGCATCGAAGGTCCATAACCTCTGTTGATATCCAAATAATAATTTTTGGTAAACTCTTCCGCTAAAAAATCTTGATTGATCTCTCTAAATTTTTCCAAAGATTTGAAAACAGCAATTGACATAATTGTATCATCAGTAAAATCTAAAGAACTTTCAGGAATAAATCTCTGATGAATATATGATTTCATCAAACTTTCTTCTCCGAAAAAGCTTTCACCAAAAGCATCTCCGATAGAGATTCCCGATAGAGATTTTGAAGCGAGTAGGAGTTTATCTTTCATTATTTTAACCTTAATTTCTTATTTAAATCTTCATCATCAAACAACAATGGTTTTTCTTCAGGAAGAATTAAATTATCTAAGTCATCATTTAATACAAATTGATATTGCTCTTTTACAAAATCTGAAATATTTTCAATTAAAAGAGTATCTTCTTTAGCAAAAGAATGGGTAAATTCATTTCTCAAACCAATCTGAATGGCTCTTCTTTCCAATTTTCCACCAAAAGGATCATGATCTGGATCCCATTGTAACCTCACAGAAGATTCTTTCACCTGATTTTGCCATTCTTCTCTTGAAATTCCCAATCTGTCATTATATGAAGAATAAACTGCATTTTCAAGGTATCTTTTGAAAGCTCCCATTTTTAAATGAATCGCTAAAACATATTCCTGACCTTCTTTTGTTCCCCAACCGTTTCGATACATCATCCATAGAAAATTCGGTTTTATCCAAGTCATTCTTTCCAAGCTGAATGCTCCACCAAAATATTGATTTTTGACAGCAAATTCACCTATTTCTTTTCGATAAGACTGATAAACAATGATTTTCTCATCATCATATTGAGCCATGATGTGATGTCCTTTTTCTGGCCAATCTTCTAGTTGTTCTTTATATTTTTTTAATTTGATTTCCATTATATTTCTTCAAACGGCTCTATCATCTCTTCCTTCTTCGAAAGAATCGCGAAAACCACTCTTTTAAATTTATTCTTATACTTTCCGTGAAGATATTTTTTAAATAACTCCGCGATTTCTTTCGGATCATTTTTGAAAACTCCACATCCCCAAGCTCCTAAAATCAAGGTTTTATTCCCCTGATGTAAAGCCAACCCCAACATTTTATCCGTTCTTACATCCATCGCTCCGAAAATTTCGTGAGTTCTTTCCGGTTCCTGACGTTTTACAACACCTGCATTCACCGCCGGAGATGTGATGAAATTACACAAAACGGGTTTCGATAACAATTCACCTTTATCCTTTCTGAAAACCGGAACTTTCGGGCTGTAAATCATCATATCGGTGTAGAAACAGGACTCCATTTCGCGATGAATTTTGTAATAATCCCAACCTTGAAGCAAGCTTTCATACAATCCTGAAGTTCTCGCCAGACTTTCTTCCTGAGCTTCCGCCCCATTGATGAAACCACCACCCGGATTTTTTGCCGATGCAAAATTCAGACACATGATTTTTTCCTGATTTTCTTCTTCGGCTAATTGTAAAATTGCTTTTACAGAACTGCATCTCCAGACTTCAAACTGCGTTTCAAAATTGAGTTCTGGAAGTTCGTTGTTTTCCAATTCTGAAAGCTCTTCCGGGTAAAACAGAACGGTTCCTTTTGTGGAAATTTCCAGTTCGTTTTCTATAGTTATTTTTTCGTTGTGTTCGTTTATATAATATTTCCTGGCAAGAATTTCCAATGTATCTTTTGCCATTCCTTTATTCGTCATCGTTAGTTTTTTTATGTTTAATAATAAATCTTCTACATCAGTATTTGCAGGCTTCTTAAAATCTTTTCCCATAAATACTTTTGTCACTTTAATATTTCCTACAATTGCCTGATTGAAATTTTCCATTTCTTCCGAAGGAATCCATAACTCGTTATGATTTCTTGCTCCGACATTTTGTGCAGGGTATTTACTCACTTCATTTTCCAATACTTCAAATTCGGTTACAAATCCAAGATAATTTCCCGCTTCATCTCTGGTATTCCATTTTTCTGCAATTTCGGAAGCATAGTCTTCATTTAAAACAGGGTAGAAAATGGGTTGCCATTCCAGCCTTGGAGGAAATTTTTTGTAATTGCTTTCTATAATTAAAAGCATTTCTTTTTCTCCGACAGGTCTGTATAATGTTTTTGTTTTCATGTTGTGCTTTTTTTATTTTTTTTAAAACGCAAAGTCCGCAAAGATTTTCTTTTTAAAACTTGATGTATATTTTTAAGTTCGCAAAGGCGTTTCACTTAGCTAAGCTCATAAAGAATATTTTATGATGTCAAATCTCAAATAATTAATTTATTCAAAATCGTAAACAAATACTTCTATATTATTTTTCTGCAACGTCCTTTCAATAATAGGTTCAATTTCTTCCCATTTTCCACCTGCTAAACCACAACCAATTCGTGGCATATGAACGCTTGCATTTAACTTTAAAGCTTCATCAGAAAGCTTTTCCATACATTTTTCAACCGCTTCATATCTTATAGGCGGAATTCCTTTTGAGTTGGTAATGATTTTATGTTGGGCAATCATGTTGCAAACCCAAAGATTGTCTTCAACCAGAACCATTTGGATTTCTCCAAGTGTAAAATTTTCACCGTTTTGAAACCATTTTCTGTATTCATTTTCAGGGTTTTTCCATCGAGTAGAAATTGCTAAAACAAAACCTTTTCCCCAACCTCCAATATCGTTACAGATATGAGTAATGATCTTATTGCCTTCTATCTGCGGATTTGTAGCATCTCCTTTTAAATATGTTATAGTTTTCATGGTTATTTTTAATTTAATACTAAAACTGCTTCATCATCAGACAGTCTTATTTCCGCCGTTGCTCCACTGTTGAACTGCAGAAAATCCTGCTCAATTACATCACTAAATATAAAACCATTATTCGGCATTAATGACTCTATGATCAGCTTGCTTCCTTTCTTCAACCTCCCGTTGCAAATACCGGTTTGCGTTTTAATGCTTTTAAAAGGTTCTCTTACCGCGAAATACAGATCATCTTCATTCAGTTTCGGATATTTCAAATTACTTTCTCCTAAAATGCCGAAAGCCATATTGAAAATAGAACTCAGCCAACCGGTACTTCCTGTTTTTGTAGAGACAATAATTCCG
Source organism: Chryseobacterium taiwanense (assembly GCF_000813825.1). Taxonomy (GTDB): domain Bacteria; phylum Bacteroidota; class Bacteroidia; order Flavobacteriales; family Weeksellaceae; genus Chryseobacterium; species Chryseobacterium taiwanense. The sequence continues at coordinate 235,144 of NZ_JWTA01000015.1, read as the reverse complement.
CTGGATGAATGGGTTTCCTCTTTTCCGTTCAGCAGAATCTTATATCTTGCCGAAGAATGAGACGAAATTCCGATGAACAAATCATTCACAGCTAACAGTTTTTGTCCGTCATTTAAAACAGCTTCTGCAAACTTCATCTTCTTTGAACTAAAACTTTCGTTGATGACAGAATTGACTCCATTTAAGAAGTTTTTTACCGTAAAAGGAAGCAATACTCCATCATATCTTTCCGGATCGGGATTGATTGCTACGATCGGAATATGCTTGGAATATTTCGCTACATTCGCAACCAAACCGTCTTGCCCAACCACCACAATCAAATTGTTTTCTGAGAAAATATAGGACGGAACAAACTCTCTTTCAATCACTTTATTTTTAATCACTTTTGAAAGTTTCGTCTGAACTTCTATAAATGACTGATGAAATTTTTCATGTTCATCTACATACTCCTGAAAATTTCCTCCTGAACTTTCAATATAAAACTTTGCTTGAGCTTTGGTATTGAAGCGTTCAATTAAAGATTCAAGTCTTGTTTTATTTTTGATGATGATGGCGTATTCTATTTTCATTGTATTTCAATTTAAATATTTTTAAACCATTAAGCTTGATTTAGAATTAAAGTTTAGTTAAGAAAATCATTCAGATTTTAAAACTTAAAGCAAAGCTCAACTTAATCATTCTTAACAACTTAAATATTCTTAATGTTTCAAAATACTGTCCAGTAAATCAGGACTAATATTCAGATTTCCGATTTTTCCGGCATTTTCTGCCAATTCTCTAAAAGCTAAGGCAATATTATTTTTGGCATCCTGTTTTCCACTCAAAGCGCTTAAAGTTTTCCAATCCATTTCTTTGTAAGGTTTCAAAGAAGTTTCCAGAATATAGCCTTGCGTTTCTGCTTCTTTTCTGTCGTTTTCTGTTTTTTGTTCAATCAGTTGTTTTCTCTGGTTTTCAACAGAAATATCGGCAGCAATTTTCATTTCTCTCAGAATTCTGTTGTTTTCTTCCTGCTGAACTTCGGTTTCCATTCTTTTTTCTTCAATCTGCTTTTGCTTTTCTTCTACTGCAATTTCCGTATTCAGTTCAGATTCTTTGATTTTTCTTTCCTGCTCAACAGCAAAATTTCTTCTTTCATAAATCGCTTCATCCGCTTGTTGCTGTAGCTTTTCACGAGTTTCCGTTTCCAAAGCTCTTGCCATTTCCGGAGTCGTCTGAACCGCTAAAATATTCGCTCCGAGAATTTCAATTCCCATTGTTTTTATGGCTTCAGAATTTATCAAACCTTCCAAAATATTACCTTCAATCTGTTTTGCAGAGCGGATCGCATCTTTTAAACTTAATTGATGAATAAAAGAAGAAGTTGCAGTCTGAGCGAGATTGATAATTCTCTGATTCAGCTTTTCAATATCATTTTTCTTATATACTCCGGTTTCATTTACGGTGAAATCCAATGTATTGGAAAGTGCTTTTGGATCTGTAATTTTATAACTGATCTGTCCCTGAATCTTCACGGTTTGATAATCGTGTGTATTTTCATTAAAGATAAAAGGCAAATCATTACTTCCCATCGGAATCGCAACAATAGACGAATTGGGAGCAAAATAAAAGAATGATAAGCCTCTTCCCTCTTTTACGGTTTTTCCATTTTTAAAATGAAGAACGTAAGTCATTGAATCGAATTTGATGTGTCTGAAACCAAACATAGCTTTAAGATTTTTAATGAAACAATTTATTAATTTCGTGTATTTTTTACGCAAATTATGGGTAAAATTTTTTTCACTTTGATTTTATTTAAAGCAAAACACTTTTCAATATTCTTTAATGTCCCGCTTTTTCTATTTTTATCTGTATTAAAATCAACAGCAAGAAAATGGGTGCAAAGATCAATTCCGAACATATCTCTTTCATAATTAGTCATAAAACCTCCTATTACATGCCATTTTTCTGCTTTTGTTTTAAACGAATTGGCAAAATATCTTGGTCTTCTTCCTACATGAAGAATCGTCACATTTTCAGTTTTGTCCTTTAAAAATTCCATCATTAAGGTATCTGTTCCTGAAAAATCTCCAATGATAAATTCACATTCTAAAAGATCAAATTTCTTTAACGGTTCAATATAAAACTGATGAAAATTTTCCCAAGACAGATTTCCATTTCCTGAAACATATATCTTTTTCATTTTTTAAGTTTTTAAATACATTACATCTGTTCTTAAAACATATTTCAGTCCGCTAATTAAAGTTTTCCCCTCGTGTCTTAACGGATGGTAAAAAACCAATGCCGAACCTTTCTTTGGAGCCACAGTGAACAGATTTTCAAATTCTGTTTCTCCACCTTCGAAGTCATCATTCAGATAAATTAAAAATGTATAAAAACTTTTCTCATTTTCATTTCTGATATAACTTCCGTCTCTGTGCATTTTGAATCTTTGTCCTGAAGAATATTTATAAATCCTGAACATTTCATTAAAATCCAAAACCTTATAATTCTCATGATTCTGAGGAAGAAATTCAACTGCTTTTTCAAAAAGATTTTTAGCTAAATCATTATCAAAAATCATAAGTCTATCGTTATTTCGGACTCCTTTGCTCATCATTTGACGACCTCCCATATTGATTTTAGCTTCTTCGAAAACTTTGTCCTTGGTTAATTCTATATAATGATCACATTCTGAATCTGAAAGATAATTTTCAATCAAAAATATCTGCGGATGTAATTCTATTTTTTTCATATTTAATATTTTGTGTTTGATTATTGTGTTTTTACCTTCTTAACTCATCTCTTACTTCCATTAAAGCAAACCCTAACAAATTTTCACCATTCCATTGTAAAGGGTTTTCTGCTCTCGGATCTGTTTCTAACATTCCGATTCCCCAAATTGTATCATAAGGACTGGCTTCTACCAGAATTTTATCATTTGTCGAAAGCAGAAATTCTTTGAATTTTTCATGTTGTGAAAACTTCAACAGATTTCCCTGTTTTACAATTTCATATTTATGTTCATCCCAAATCTTCGGATCAAAGTTTTTGACTTTTCTTCCTAAACTTTTAGCCTGATTTGGAGTTTCTGCATTTAGAATTTGCTCTAAAACCTCATGATCATTAAATAATTTCGCTTTTCCAGCCATCATATAATGTTCGGCAGTTTTATAAATGATTCTATTTTCCTGAAACACAAAAGGAAACCATTGACTGAAACAAGCTTTTGTAATTTCATCCTTCATTGTATGTCCCCAAAAGAATAGAAATTCTAATTTTTCTTTTCTCTGGTATCTTTCAATTATATTATTTAATGTAAATTTCATTATTGCGTTATTTTTACACAAATTTAAAAGAATATAGTTTCATTCTCCAAATTTATTTGTGTTAATTTTACACTAAATATTTTAAGTAATTGATTTACAGAAATAAAAATTTATTTTAATAACTATTTTATTTCGAAGTAAAATCCTTGTTCTTCAAGCTCTTTGTATTTCTCCTGATTGAAAGTAAACAGTTTTCCGGGTCTTCCACTGCCTTCTTTTTTAAGCATATTGGTATCATTAAGAAGTCCATAACTCATAATTTTTTTACGGAAATTTCGGCGGTCGATTTCCTTACCAATAATGGTTTTATACAGGTTTTCAAGATCTGAGAAAGCGAATTCTTCATTCAGAAGATTGAAGCCAATCGGTTGATACTGAATTTTTGTACGAAGTCTTTTTAACGCAATATCGATAATTGTTTGATGATCAAAAGCCAGCTTTGGAAGTTGATTCACACTGAACCATTGTGCATCTTCCGCATCAGAATCAGCAAAGAGCTCATGATAAGAAGGATTCACAAGACCCAAATAAGCTATAGAAACGACCCTATTTCGAGGATCACGACCCACATTACCAAAAGTATAGAGTTGTTCTAAAAAATCGGGTTTTATGCCTGCTTCTTCATACAATTCTCTTTTTACTGCATCATCCAGATCTTCATCATCCAAAACCAATCCTCCCGGAAGCGCCCAACCTCCTTTAAAAGGCTCAATATTCCTTTTAATTAAAAGAATTTGAAGGTCTTTTTTATCAAAATATCCGAAAATAACTGCGTCTACAGCAACTTTTATATCCTGTAATTTTTTTGGAGACTCCATTGTATTAATTTGCGTTATGAATACACAAAATTACAACTTACACTGATTACTTTCAAGAATAAAATAAAAAAACTTTGCTTCAAAATTTTCATTACATTTATAATCAACTTAAAACTAAACGATTATGAAAAATTTATTCTTTGCAGCTTGTACTGCTTTTCTATTTATAGCTTGTGACAAAGTGAAAATGGATGTAAAAACTACACAATCTGAAGAGTGGAAACCTGTAGATTCAGCAACAGCAAATAAAGCCTGGATGGACTATGCAACTCCTGGAGAAATGCATAAAATGCTTGCAAAATCTGACGGGGTTTGGAACGGAGCCAACACCACTTGGATGGAAAATGGAGGAAAGCCAATTACAAGTACCTCTGAAGCCACAAATAAGATGATTTTCGGTGGTCGTTATCAGGTAAGCGAGCACAAAGGAAATTTCATGGGAATGCCTTTTGAAGGAATGAGTATTGTAGGATATGACAATGCAAAGAAAAAATTTGTCAGTACCTGGATTGATAATATGGGAACAGGAATTATGTCAGCTGAAGGAGAATGGAATGCTTCAACAAAATCTATTGAATTTAAAGGAAAAATGACAGATCCAGCTAGACCCGGCAAAGATTGTGATATAAGAGAAGTCTTTACTTTTGTTGATGATAATACTCAAAAACTGGAAATGTACGGCCCGGATTCCAAAACCGGAAAGGAATATAAAACAATGGAAATATTATTCACTCGTAAGAAATAAATAAAAAAACCGCTTCAAATTGAAGCGGTTTTACTTTTATCTTTTGCCTTTTTGTAGACTCTTAATCATTAAGCTTTAATACAGCCATGAACGCTGATTGTGGTACTTCCACTCTACCAATCTGCTTCATTTTCTTCTTACCTTCTTTCTGCTTTTCCAAAAGTTTTCTCTTTCTGGAAATATCCCCTCCGTAACATTTTGCGGTAACGTCTTTTCTCAATGCTTTAATGGTCTCTCTAGCAATAACTTTCGTTCCTAAAGCTGCCTGAACTGCAATATCAAACTGCTGTCTCGGAATCAGCTCACGAAGCTTTTCACACATTCTTTTACCAATGTAATACGCATTAGAATCGTGAATCAAAGATGATAAAGCATCTACCATATCTCCGTTGATCAGGATATCCATTTTTACCAACTTAGAGGCTCTGAAGCCAATCGGATGATAATCAAATGATGCATATCCTTTAGAAATAGATTTCAATCTGTCATAGAAGTCAAAAACAACTTCTGCCAAAGGCATATTGAAAACCAATTCTACTCTTTCAGATGTTAAATAACTCTGGTTAACAATTTCTCCTCTTTTTTCAATACAAAGTGTCATTACTGCTCCTACGAAATCAGATTTTGTGATAATAGAAGCTTTAATGAAAGGTTCTTCCACTCTGTCCATCGTTGAAGGATCCATCATTTCCGATGGATTATTGATCAAGATCGGAACTTCCGGTTCTTTTTTAGTATATCCAAAATAAGAAACGTTCGGTACCGTTGTGATCACGTTCATATTAAACTCTCTGTCAAGACGTTCCTGCACAATTTCCATGTGAAGCATTCCCAGGAATCCGCAACGGAAACCGAAACCAAGAGCTGCAGAACTTTCCGGTTCGAAAACCAAAGAAGCATCATTCAATCTTAGTTTTTCAAGAGAGAATCTTAATTCTTCAAAATCCTCAGAATCAATTGGATAAATACCTGCAAAAACCATTGGCTTTACTTCCTCAAATCCATCGATTGGTCCTGCTGCCGGTTTTTCAAAAGAAGTAATAGTATCTCCTACTTTTACTTCTCTTGCATCTTTAATACCAGAAACCAAATATCCTACATCTCCGCAACCAATTGTTTTCTTTGGAACCTGCTTCAACTTCAAAGTACCTACTTCATCAGCTCCATATTCTTTTCCGGTAGCGAAGAATTTAATTTTTTCATTTTTAGTAATGCTTCCATTAACTACTTTAAAGTAAGCCTCAATACCTCTGAACGGGTTATAAACTGAGTCAAAAATCAAAGCCTGAAGCGGTGCATCCGGATCTCCAACCGGAGCCGGAATTCTTTCAACAATCTGCTCCAATAAATGGTGAACTCCTTCTCCCGTTTTACCTGAAACTCTCAATACATCTTCATATTCACAACCGATCAGATTCATGATCTCATCTGTTACTTCTTCAGGGTTTGCAGAAGGAAGGTCAATTTTATTCAAAATAGGAATGATCGTTAAATCATTTTCCAGTGCTAAATATAAATTACTAATTGTTTGTGCCTGAATACTTTGTGCAGCATCTACAATAAGAAGCGCTCCTTCACAAGCAGCAATTGAACGGGAAACTTCGTAAGAAAAGTCAACGTGTCCCGGTGTATCAATTAGATTTAAAATAAATTTTTCGCCTTTATATTCATAATCCATCTGGATGGCGTGAGACTTGATTGTAATCCCACGTTCTTTCTCCAAATCCATATCATCCAGCGTCTGAGACTGTAATTCTCTTTGAGTCACCGTATTGGTATACTCCAAAAGACGATCCGCCAAAGTACTTTTACCGTGGTCAATATGAGCGATTATGCAAAAATTTCGTATGTTTTTCATTTAAGAACTATGTAATTTGCAAAGATAAAAAAAAGCAGGACAATTCCTTATCCTTAATTTTATAGAGACAAAATTTAATTTTTAGTTATAAATAGAACTTGAATTTTTAAACATTCAGCTTATCAGCTCATCCAGAAATCATAGTTTTAATTTCCAAAATTTACGAAACGAGGGATCTCCGTCGCAAAACTATTCATCGGTAACAGATTATTTCGATTGCTGTTAAAATCAAAAACAGAATTATTATCGAAAGGTACACGAGGATAATAAGTGAAAGAAATTTGAATTCTGTTAAATACCAGAAACGGATTATTAATCAAAACCCCTATCCCGATTTTTGTGTTTGCGGTTGTTTTCAATAATTTTTCATCCGGCATTCCCAACCAACCGATTGCAGCCGTTAAGTAAGGACTAAAATGAAAATTCTTCCAGGTTTTATTTACAAAAAGCTGAAGCTGATATCTTAAGACCAATTTTCTTGTTCCGATATAATCACCATTGTACACAGGAAATTCATCATTTGCAGAAAGATTGATCCTGTCTTTATAAGAATAATTATACTGCGGATTTCCCAGTGCTAAAGTCGGAGAAAAGAAATGCCTTGCTTTTGCAAATTTCCAATCCATAAGATTGGTAAAATAGGTTCCATCCAAACGGAAAGACTCGCGGTTTTGCCTATCCTCGTTAAAGAATCTTCCAAACTGAGCCCTCAAAGTAAAGTATCCGAATTTTGTAAAATCCCCATAAGATGTAGAAATTCCGGTATATGGGATAACTTCATTACTTCTTGATAAAGCTCCTGCAATGATGTTGACAGAATTACCATAGGCAATATCTTCCGGCAAATCATATTGAAAAATATTTTTTTGAATTGAAAATTTTCGTTGAATGTATCCGATAGACATCAAAAAACTGCTGTAAGAACTGAAATATTCATATTGATCTATTTCAGGGCTGTCTTTGTACTGATAATTCTGAAACCTTCCTATCAAGGCAATATTACTAGAAACTTTTTCACTTGGGTTTGATGAAACAGGAATTTGATATCCTCCCCATAAATCCTGATTATACACTTTTATCTGAGCTTCCGGAAAAGGCGTCTCAGATCCTATAGGAAGTAAAACATTTCGCATAAAATATTCGAAACTAAAACCTCCCGCCCATTTCGTCAACGGAGAGAAAAAATTCCTGGTCACATTAAAGTCGATTCTTTCATTTTTTGAAAAATCACGTTCTCCCAGAATCTGGGCATTAATATATGAGCCAAAAAGATTGTAGGCTGTATAACTTCCCAAAAGATAATTCTGTTTTTCTTTGGAATCATTTCGATACAGAAAATCGAACTCATGTCCCAATCCAAAAACATTTTCTTCGGTAACTCCCAACCCAATTTTACTTCCCGAATAACTGATTCTCGGTTTTAAACTCCAGGAATCAAGAACTTTAACTATAATATCAATTGAATCTTTCGTAGAAGTACTGTCAGAAACGCTTATATTCACCCTGTTTATAAAAGGCATTGTTCTCAGTAAACGTTCGGATTCATAAATTTTCTGTGCATTATATTCCTCTCCTTTTTGAAAGAGTAAGTAATTATTAACGACAGAGTTTTTCGTATTCGCATGAAGATGATTGGTTACCCAATCGTACCACTTATATTTTTCTTTTTTATTTTGAGAGCCATATCCAAACGGGTCGATTGTTTCAATCTGAATATTTCTGATATATTTCCCGTTATGCGTTTCCTGCAAAAGCTTCTCAGTGGTTGTTCGTACAGAAGTAGAATCTGCTTCTCTACGAAATAGGAGACGATGAAAGAACTTGGTAACTTTTCTTTTATCTGAAAATTTTTCAATTTTATAATAGATCGAATCTTTTCTTTCCTGTGCATTAGAAAAAGAAAAACAGCTTAAAAATACAATGAAGATTACAATCGATTTGTTCATCAAGGATTAAAAATTCAATAAAATTTGAAATATCAATTTACAAACAAAGATAGACCTAACCTACTTTTCTATCACTATATTCTGATCGATAAGTTTAATTATATCTTATATCTGCTATCATTCCTAAGAAAATCTTTAACTTTCCCCTTGAAAATGTTTAAAAATTCAACCATCATTTTTAAAATGAAAAAAATTCTTTTATTTCTTTTAATCATTCCTTTCAATCAAATGCAGTCACAATGGATTGAAAATGCGGTACAAAATCCGGAAGAATTTGTGAATCCTTTAATTGGTTCACTTTCAAAACCTTCCCTTTCCAATGGAAATACGTATCCCGCAGTTGCAGTTCCGCATGGAATGAATTTGTGGACGCCCCAAACCGGAAAAAACGGAAACGGATGGCAATATACTTACGATGCCGATAAAATCCGCGGAATCAAACAAACTCATCAACCTTCCCCATGGATGAATGATTACGGAATGTTTTCCATTATGCCACTAACCGGAAAAATGCGTTTTAATGAAGAAGAAAGAGCAAGTTGGTTTTCCCATAAATCCGAAACTTCAAAACCTTATTACTACAGTGTTTATTTGGCTGATCATAATGTAACGGCAGAAATTACACCAACAGAAAGAGCAGCACAGTTTCGCCTAACCTATCCTGATTCTGAAACTTCATGGTTTGTAGTAGACGCTTTTGATAAAGGCTCCAGTATTACGATTATTCCTTCTCAAAATAAAATTATAGGGTATTCGACAAGATATTCAAGAGGAAAATTGACTGGTTTTAAAAATTATTTCGTGATTTATTCCGATAAACCTTTTACAAAATATTCAACTTGGAAGGATAAAGATTTTGTAAAAGATTCCTTAGAAATTACAGGAAATCATTGCGGAGCTGTCGTTGGTTTTGCCACTAAAAAAGGTGAAAAAGTGAATTTAAAAGTTGCTTCTTCATTCATTAGTTTGGAACAGGCAGAATTGAATTTACAAAGAGAACTCAATAAAGATTCATTTGATGATACGTTTAAAAAAGCAAAATTTGCTTGGAATGAAAAATTAAAACGGGTTGAAGTTGCAGGCGGAACCATCGATCAAATGAGAACATTCTACTCTTCTTTGTACAGAATGCTTTGTTTCCCTCATAAAATGTATGAGATCAATAAAGCCGGAAAAGTTGTTCATTACAGCCCGTATTCAGGGAAAACCGAAGCAGGATATCGTTTTGCAGGAACAGGTTTCTGGGATACGTTCAGAGCGCTCTACCCTTTCTTAAATTTAGTTTATCCAAGCATCAACGTTGAAATGCAGAAAGGATTAATTAGCGATTATAAAGAAGGAGGTTGGCTTCCGGAATGGTCAAGTCCATCCTATTCTGATATTATGATTGGAAATAATTCTGCTTCTGTGGTTGCAGATGCGTATTTGAAAGGTTTAAGAGGCTACGATATTGAAACTTTGTACCAAGCTTTACTTCATGGAGCCAATAATGAAGGTCCACAAGCAACAGGACGATTAGGAATTGAATATTATAAAAAACTGGGCTACGTTCCTTACGATGTAAAAATCAATGAAAATGCAGCCAGAACATTAGAATATGCGTATGATGATTTCGCGATTGCACAATTAGGAAAAGCTCTAGGAAAACCCGAATCTGAATGGGGAGAATATTACAGACGTTCTCAGAATTTCCAGAAAATGATTGATCCGGAGACAAAATTGGCTCGGGGAAGAAATCAGGACGGAAGTTTTCAGGCTCCTTTCAATCCCTTTAAATGGGGCGATGCTTTTACCGAAGGAAATTCGTGGCATTATACATGGTCAGTTTTTCAGGATATTGAAGGCTTGGCAAAATTAATGGGTGGAAAAAAAGAATTCTCAAAAAAACTGGATCAGGTTTTTGAACTCCCTCCAATTTATGATGACTCTTATTATGGCTCAACCATTCACGAAATTCAGGAAATGGTGAATGCTAATATGGGACAATATGCACACGGAAATCAGCCTGCTCAACATATCATTTATCTGTATAATTATTCGGGAGAACCCTGGAAAACACAATATTGGGTTCGTGAAACAATGAATCGCTTATATCAGCCGACTCCGGATGGATATTGCGGAGATGAAGATAACGGACAAACTTCCGCTTGGTATATTTTCTCTGCTCTAGGTTTTTATCCTGTAACTCCGGCGACAGATCAATATGTTTTGGGAGCTCCTTTGTTTAAAAGTGCAACTATTCATCTAGAAAACGGAAAGAATATTGAAATTAAAGCGGATGATAACAGCGACGAAAACCGTTACGTAAAATTATTGAATATGAACGGTAAAAGCTATTCCAAAAACTGGCTAAGTCATGCAGAACTAATGAAAGGCACCACTTTACAGTTTAATATGGATAATAAGCCTAATAAGAGCCGTGGAACGAATGAAAAAGACTTTCCCTACTCCTATTCTACTGAAAATAAATAAAATTAAACGCCCCTCACAAATAAATTGCGAGGGGCGTCCAACATTAAAAAAATAAACTATTATGGGGATTGCTTAGGTCTTGAATCATTCCCGTTTCCATGAGGTTTTCTTTCATTCATTTTATCTCTCATCATTCCCTCGGATTGAAACAGCTTCAAGACTTTCTGGCAAGGAATTACTTGTTGCAGTTTATCCGCATATTTTTTTCTGTTATCCAATAACTTCTGCCCTACTTCAAAGCTTTGTTGCAATTTAGCTTTAGCTTCATCATCAGATAAAGTTTCAGGATTAAAATTAGAATTAAACTGACTTTTTATTTGTTTTTGGTTTTCCAGATATTCGTTATAAATTTCTGTAAATTCAGTTTTATCACTCGGGTCAATATTCAAATTATCCATCACCATATTGTTCCTGAACTTAGTAAGAAGCGCTTTTCTTTCTTCCGGAGAAAGATTGTTGATCACCTCTTTTCTTTGTTTGGGATCCATTTTTTTCCAGTCATAGTCTGTCCTTTGTGCATTTAAGCCAAAACCATAAATGATAAAAAGTGTAAATAATATCTTTTTCATCTCTTTTTTAATTATATAAATCCAAATAAACATCCTGTGTTGAATTACTTGCTAATTCTGCCATTTCAGAATTAGAGAAAGAATCCAAATATTCGTTTACCTGAGTTTCCTCTTTTTTCGAAACAGGTTTTACTGTTTTCGTTACTGTCTTTTGTTCACCACTTGCTTCATTCTGTACAAAAGAATTATTATTCTGATTTACAGTTGTTTGATTATTATTTTCAACGGAAGTTAAATCAGATTTTAAAGTTTCATACGCAAGCTCACTTTCTGTTTTAGGCTCGTTATTATTAACCGCAAACTTCTGCTGCACATCATTAGGATTGTCATTATTAAAAACAAAAGTCGCTCCAAAAATCAATGCTATTGATGCCGCAGCTGCATAAGCCCAATTCAGTTTGAAAATCGGTGCTTTTTTCGCCGGCAATACACTATTCAATACATTTTCCTGAACGTTCTCAAATAATTTTTCAGGAACTGTGTAAATGTTTTTACGTTCTATTTTTTCCAGATCAAAATTATGTATTCCGCTCAATACCTCGTTCTGAATATTTTCAAACAAATTTTCAGGAACTTTATAGATATTTTCACGTTTTAATTTTTCCAGATCAAAGTCTTTCATGTCGTTGTTTCTCAAAAATTATCTTCGTAATTCTCTTTGATATATTCTTCTATTTTTTGTTTGGCATAATGATAATTTGTTTTTAGGGTTCCTACGGACATATCTACAATCTTAGATATTTCTTCGTAAGGCAAATCATCATAATACCGCATCATAAATACCAGTTTCTGCTTTTCAGGCAGGCTTTGTATGGCGTTCTGTAGTAATATTTGTATTTCTTCTGCATCACCTGAAGCATTGTCGGCAATAAGATTCTGCATGTGGTATTCCGGATCCTCATCAGATTTTTGCATTTTCTTCATTTTATTTACCTGCTGTAATGCTTCGTTGGTAGCAATTCTGTATAGCCATGTATACAATTGGCTATCGTTTTTGAACTGGTGAAAATTCTGATAAGCTTTAATAAAAGTCTCCTGCAAAGTATCCTGAGCAAGATCTCCGTCCACAATAATTCTTCTTATGTGCCAATACAATCTACTCTGATAAGCATCCATCAATGCGCGAACTCCTTTCTCCTGAGTTCGTGGGTCTTGCATCAACGAAATAATTTCCGCGTCCTTAATCTTCATAAGATGCTTTCACTGTTTTGGATTACAAAAATATCTAAAAGTTAAATTACTTATTCAATTTTTAGTCCAAATATCAAAAATAATATCAGATAGTTATGTTTATTAGCCTTACAAGAAGAAATATATTCCTTCATTGGTCTTATTTTCTATAACTAAACCTAAAACCTTATCTTTGTTTTATGCAAATTGTAATCATTGGTTCCGGAAATGTTGCCTACCATATGGCAAAAGCTTTTGTTTTGAATGCTATTCCATTAGCACAGATTTTTGGAAGAAACGAAACGGAACTGAAAAAAATTTCTGAAGAATTAAAAGTTCCCTTCTCAACTAATAAATTGGAAGATGCAGATGTCTATATCATTTGTGTGAGTGATAATTCTGTAGAAGCCGTTTCTAAGATCATTACCAAAAAAGATTGTCTGGTTACCCATACTTCGGGATCATTACCCAAAGAAATTCTAGCAGGGGAGTACAGAAAATCAAGTCTTTATCCGTTACAAACCTTTTCAAAATCAAAAGAACTGGATTATTCCAATATTCCGTTTTTTGTAGAGGCAGAAAATGAAGAAGACAAGAAAATATTATTTGATTTGGCTTCAAAAATCTCTAGAAGAGTAATGGAAAGCACTCATGAAAAGAGAAAATACATTCATTTGACAGCTGTTTTTGCCTGTAATTTTGTCAATCATCTTTTTTCAAGGGCTAAAGAAATTTCAGATTCTCAGGAAATTCCGTTTGATTATTTTTTACCATTGATTGATGAAACGGTACAGAAAATTCATGAAATAGAGCCTGAATCTGCACAAACCGGACCTGCGGTAAGAAATGACAAGAGAATCCTGGAACTGCATGAACAATTGCTGAAGGATGAAAGTCTTGAGATTTATAAGACCATGAATCATTCTATTCAAAAAATGTATAATTTATAGAAATGTTAACCGCTTGAGATTCTAAGCTGGGAAAATTAACATTTCAAGAAATTAAAATAAAATGAGTTATAAAGAGAAACTAAAAGATATTAAAGCATTTGTTTTCGATGTAGACGGTGTTTTCACAGACGGAAGCGTTTATCTGATGCCCGGAGGAAATATGTGCAGAGTAATGAATGTCCTTGATGGTTACGCAGTCGTTAAAGCTCTAAAAAACAATTATTTAATTGGAGTAATTACCGGAGGAAATGACGATATGGTAAAGCACAGAATCAATTATCTTGGAATTGAAGATTATTATCCGAAATCACATAATAAATTGGAAGATTTTGAAGATTTTAAAAAGAAATATAATCTTAAAAACGAAGAAATTCTGACGATGGGAGACGATTTACCGGATATTCATATCATGGAGAACTCTGCTATTGCAGCTTGCCCTGAAAATGCTGTTCCGGAAGTGAAAGCAGTTTCGGATTATATTTCTACGATAAAAGGAGGAAGCGGGGCAGTGCGTGATGTGATTGAACAAGTAATGAAAGTTCAAGGAAAATGGCATGATGATAACACTCAATCTATTTAATCTCTGAAAATGAAGATATTATTAGCATCACAGTCACCTAGGAGGAAAGAGCTTTTATCAAATTTAGGCTTCGATTTTGAAGTGGTGAAAATTGATTGTGAAGAAATTGTTCCTAGGCACATACAAGTAGGAGAGGCGGCTGGTTATCTGTCTGAATTAAAAGCAAGTGCCTTTCGAACGCTGGAAGAAAATGAAGTTTTGCTGACAGCAGATACCGTTGTAGCTATTGATAATCAATTTCTTGGAAAACCTATAGGTGAAGAAGAGGCAAGAAAAATGCTTCAACTCCTTTCAGGAAAAACACATCAGGTTTATACAGGAATTACGATTAAAACTATAAATAATACCATCACCAAAACCGATGTTGCAGACGTAGAAATCGATGATTTAACAAATGATGAAATAGAATATTACATTCAAAACTACAAACCATTTGATAAAGCCGGAAGTTATGGAATACAGGAATGGCTCGGAATGGCTAAAATTAAAAAGATAAATGGTAGTTTTTATACCATTATGGGACTTCCTACCCATTTAGTTTACAAAATTTTGAAAGAAATATAAAGAGTTTCAATATAAAATTTTATTATTTTTACAGAATCATCAAATCTGCTGATAATAAAAAGTAGATTAGCGAGTTATATTGAATAATGAAAAAGAAAATTTTATTCCTTTTAACATCCTGTATCGTAATTTCTTGCGGAATGAAAGTCAAGAAGCCGGAACAACGATCTAAATTTTTAAAAGGATTTTCCACATATTACAACACTCTTTTTAATGCTAAAGATGCATTAAACTCTGAGTTTGAAACCCGTGATAAGGCGTATAAGGACAATTTTTATGCTCCTTATATTCCTATTCTTACCTATGAAGATCAGCCATTAGGAAGCGATTTGGGTCAATCATCTGCATTTGCCGAAAATTCCATGAAAATGGGAGGGGTAAATAATAGAACAGATGGTGCAAGAACAACCCCAAATCAGCCTCAAGGAATACCAGGAATGTCTGGGATGCCGGGGAATCCACAGGATCCGAATCAGTCAACTCCAAAAGGAGCAAGTGCATTAGAAATTGCTGAAGCAAAGGCTTTAAAAGCAATTAATAAATATTCAGTCATTAAAAATGGAGAAGAAAAAAACAAAACCATTTTTGATGCGTATATGATTCTTGCCCAATCGAGAATTTATCAGAATAAATCTTTAGATGCTCTGGATGCTTTAAACTATGTCTTTTCTAATATGAAAGGAGATAAAAGAATTCCTTTGGCATATATTTATCAGGGACTGGCTTATTCTCAAATGAAAAATTATAATAAAGCTCACGAAATCTTTGCCAGACTTAAGGATGAGAAAATAGATAAAGATTATAAGAAGCTTTTGACCATTTTCCATTCAGAATCTTTGCTGGATGCCGGAAGAAAAGAAGAGGCTGTAAGAGAATTAGACCTTGCTTTTGAAGTAAACAATAACAGAAAACTAAAAAGTAGAATTGCTTATTTAAGAGGGCAGGTTTTGGAGAATCTTGGACAAAATGAAAAGGCCAGAGAAAGCTTTTTAGCCGCTTATAAATATGCCAATGATTTTGAATTTGAGGTAAAATCTCAGATTGCTATCGCAAAAACGTTCAATGGAAAAGGAGACTATAGCGGAGCGAGAAAATATCTTGAAAACATCAGTAAAAAAGGAACTTATGGTTCCAGAAAGAATGAATTTTACTATGCTTTAGGATTAATGGCCAACAAAGCCGGAAAAGCAGATGAAGCTCAGCAGTTTTTCAGAAAATCTTTGAAAGAAAAGGTTTCAGATCAACAGCTTCGCGGGTTAACTTATTATGAAATAGGAAAGGGGTATTTAGATAAAAATGATTACATAGGAGCAGGAATTTATTATGATTCTGCATTAGCAGTAATGACGTATCAACCTTCTAAAATCCTTTTGCAAGATCAATCCTCTTACATCAAGAAGATTTCTAAAAACTATTATCTGATCAAGAAAAATGACAGTATCATTTCTTTAGCTAAAATGAGCCCTGAGCAAAAAACTGATTTTTTCACAAAGTATATTGCAAAGATAAAAGCTAAAGAAGAGAAAGAAGAACTGGAAAGAAGACGTGCAGAACGAAGCAAAGGTTTTGATACGGGAGATTATAATTCTACTTCTATTTTCGCTAACAGCTCTAATTCTTTTGAAGATTTTGGGGTTGCCGCTAAAGGTTTTTATTTTGCCAATACAGGTACGGTAAGCAAAGGAACATCTTCCTTTAGACAGACTTGGGGAGATAGAGCCCTTTCAGATAACTGGCGTTATTCTAAAAAGATGGCGACTCTTGAAGATATGAAAAACGAGGCTTTAGGAACAACTTCTACGCCTAATCCAAGACGTTTTGAAGCTTCCTATTACATTGAGCAAATTCCGAGTGATATAAGCCAATTAAAGAAAGACAGAGACACTGCTTCTTTAGGATTGGGAGTGATGTATCAGAATTACTTTACCAATACTCCTTTAGCTACAAAAACATTGTATGATCTGGTAGATGTAAAACCTGAAGAAAAAGTAATGATACAGGCGCTTTATGAGATTTTTGCCATGAATTATGAGAAAAATCCTCAAGCAGCCGAAAGAGCAAAACAGATCCTTCTTACAGATTATCCATATACTGCTTATGCAGAATTCGTAAGAAATCCTAAAAACAATACGTTCGTAAAATCATCGGAAGATGTAGAAAACAAATACAAAGAGGCATTTTCTTTGTATGAATCTGAAAAATTTGCAGAAAGTAAAGCCGTTCTCGATCAGGCAATTCAGCAATATCCTAAAGATGCACTGATTCCTAAGCTTTATCTTTTAAATGCTTTTAATTCAGGAAAATCGAGTGGGAAAGAGGTGATGATTCTTCAGCTGGAGCAGATAGCTTTAAATTATACTAAAACACCAGAAGGAATAAAGGCTAAAGAAATGCTTAATTACTTAAAGAGTGATATCAAATTCCAGCCAACGGATAATAAAGGAAATACGATCCCTCAAAATAAGGTAAATAATAATGTTCCTCAGCAACCTAATAATCTCCAACAACAGCAGGTAGGTACATTAAACGAGAGCAGTGGTAACAAGCCTCCGAAAAAACCGAATAATAATCCTCCAGGAATGCAGATCCCAAATACCAATGCGGTTCCGGCAAAACCAAAATAAAATAAAAAAGCGAAGATTAATTTCTTCGCTTTTTTTATTTATATCTGTTATTTCGTATTACTAAGAATCTTCCGATTTCTTTTTCTTTACTCCATGAAAATCTTTAAGATAAAAAGGCTCAAAATACGCTGTATCTTCAAACTCTTTTTGGTTGAGTTTTTCAAGACTCTTTTTAATTAAATATTGAGCAGAAGGGTAGATGTCTTCATGATAATCTGCATTAGGAAGCTGTAAAATCTCCTTCGCTTTTTTAGCACCATCACCTACAAATACCACTTTTTTTTCTTTAAATCCTTCAAAAGAATTTTCATCTAACACTTTGGCTTCCGTCTCAGAAATCTCTTCGCCTGTTTTCCCGTCATAAACGGCTGTATAAACCTCCATTCTTCTCGCATCGATCAAAGGGATCACAAAGTCATAGTTTTTATCTAAAAAAGGCTCTATCATGCTTTCTAAAGAATTAACCGCAATCAATGGAATCTTCAGTCCATAGCAAAACCCTTTTGCAGATGAAGCACCAATTCTTAATCCGGTATACGAACCCGGACCTTTTCCTAAAGAAACCGCTTCGATCTCTTTCATGGAAATTCCGGCACCTTCCAACGCCCATTCTACAAAAGTGTGAAGACTTTCAGACTGCTTATAATTATCGGAAACTTCTTCCGTAAGACACAGAAGTTTTTCATCATCTGAAATCGCTACTGAACAGTTTTTTGAAGAAGTTTCTAGATATAAAATTTTCATTTTCTCAGTATATAATTTAATCACTTAGCCATTAAAAATGCTAAATATTTCTGCAAATTTAAACCATTATTTTGAGACTATTTTCTATAAATTGTTCTCGGTTCTGCCTGAGCAGTTGGATAAATCGTCATATCTGAAACACAAACATGTTTCGGAGCATTTACACAATACGCAATAGAATCCGCAATATCTTCGGCTTTTAAAGGCTCATATCCTGCATATACGGTTGCTGCTTTATCACTGTCCCCTTTAAATCTTACCATAGAAAAATCAGTTTCTACAGCTCCCGGTTGAATATTGGTTACTTTAATTCCAAACTCTGTTAATTCAATTCTCATTCCTTCAGAAATTACATCTACCGCTTTTTTTGTTGCACAATACACAACTCCGTTAGCATACGTTTGCCTTGCAGCAACAGAACTAATATTTACGATATGTCCCGAATTTCTTTCTTTCATTCCTGGAATAATCTTTTTGGAAACATATAAAAGACCTTTCACATTTCCATCGATCATTGAATCCCAATCGTCAGTTTTCCCTGCCGAAAGAGGGTCTAAACCATGTGCGTTTCCGGCATTATTAACCAGAACATCAATATTTTGCCATTCTGCAGGAAGCGAATTGATAGCCGTTTCTACTTCTTCTAAATTCCTTACATCAAAATTTAAACTAAATATTTCGGTGACTTCTGATAATTCAGTTTTTACTGATTCTAATACCTCAGATCTCCTTCCACAAATGATAACTCTGTTTCCTTGTTTAGCAAATAATTCCGCTGTAGATTTTCCTATTCCGGAAGTCGCTCCGGTTACTAATATTGTTTTCATTTTATTGTAAAATGTATAATTATTTTTAGTTGGCATCAAACGCTTCAAAAGCATTTTCAATATGCTCTATAGTTAAATTTCCTTTTTCATCGGGAAGAACAGAAATAATATCAAATCTCACTTCCTGATTTTTATTAAATTCTTCCAGATAATGATCGGTTGCTGAAACGATCAATTTTATTTTGGTTTTATTTACAGCTTCCTGAGGCAATATAAAAGCATCCGTCGAACGTGCTTTTACTTCCACAACGATAATGAGATTATCTTTTTCAGCAATAATATCAATCTCAGCTTTTTGAAATCGAAAATTTCTTGCCAAGATTTTATAGCCGTTTTTCTGTAGAAATTCTACAGCCAGATCTTCTGCTTTTTTTCCGAAATCGTTGTGAGTTGCCATTAAACCGTAAGATTATTTTTAACGCAATAAGCTAATGTACAAAAGCATATAATCAGAGAAATGATCCAAAATAATAATCCATATAAAGCAAGATTATATTCTTCTCTTTTATTCCAAATTTCCCTTAGACTCAATTTATCATCTTTTATTAAAGATCTAAAATAGACTATATACATGCCTAGAGTACGAAGAAATAAGAAGCCCATTTCCTAAAACTCAATCTTAACCTTATCCTCAACTCTCATTTTCACATTTCCACCGATAATCAAAGGTCTATTGTCTTTAATATGTCCATTAGGAAAACCAAAAACGACGGGAAAATCATACTTTGAAATTCTGTATGAAATCAACTGATAAGCAAAATCATCAAAGCTTTCTTCATATTGTTTATTCTCCTTTTCATCGCCCATATTGGTCATTCCTCCAACAATCAATCCTGAAATCTTATTAAATACTCCAGCGAGTTCCAGACTCATGATCATTCTGTCGAGTGCATAGAAGTTTTCTCCAATATCTTCAATGAATAAAATTTTATCTTTAAAGTCAAAAGAATATTTTGTTCCTAAAAGGGCATAAATTAAGGCTAAATTTCCTCCAACTAATTCTCCCTCAATAGTTCCTTGCTTATTAAATTGATGCGATTTAAGACTATATTTTGGAGTTTTTCCTTTTAGAATGTCAAAAATCAATTCATAACTTTCCTCAGTGACTCCAAAACTTGATGTTTTAATGGTTTGTCCATGAATAGAAGCAAAGCCTTTCTTCAACAAATAACTTTGAATCACCGTATTATCAGAATATCCGATATACCATTTCGGATTTTTCGTAAAGTTTTTAAGATCTAGATCCTGAATAAGATGCTGGCAGCCATATCCTCCTCTTGAAGCCCAGATTGCCGCTATTTCATTATCATTTAAAGCCCAGTTGATATCTTTTGTTCTTTCCTGCTCCGTTCCGGCGTAATTATATCCGTTTGAAAATTTGGTGTAAAGATGTTCACCCAAAACAGGTTCGTACCCTTTACTTTTAATCATTTCAATTCCTTTTTCCAGTTGAGAAGCTTCTACGGCTCCTGCAGGAGAAATTACGGCTATTTTAGCACCTTTTGAAAGAGCTTTCGGAAAGATTATTTTTGTCATTTGGCTTTTTGATATTTTACTTCAGTCTTCTCTGCTTCTTCTAATCGTTTATCAAACTGATTAAACATTTTGAAACTTTGTAAAAAGATAAAGAAACTGAATATAATAAGGATTCCGCCTACAATTCTTCTGATTTTATTTGCCAGTTTTTGGGTCAATTTATCATGGAATTGTTTGGCTAAAAATATTTTGATAAGGTCTATGAATAGGTAAGTCCCGATCACAACCCCGATGTATAAAACAAAATTGCCGGTATCCGGATATTGATTTCTCACCGAAATCACCGTTACCAGCCAAAAAAGGATTACTCCAACATTTAAAAGATTGAAGAAAAAACCATTAATAAAAGTCTTAAAATAATTTTGATTAATAATTTTTTCTTCACCAGGAATATGCATTTTGGTTTTCGTGACCATCATTACAATTCCGTATACTAAGATAAGAATAGAGGTAATTCTATAAAATCCAGGATGTTTGTCAATCAGGGTTACAATATCTGCACTCGCATAATATGCTGCTAAAATGCATAATAGGTCGGCAGAAATAACCCCTAAATCCAATGCTAAAGCATGTTTCGGACCTCTGGAAAAACTGGTTTCTATTAAAAGGAAAAAGATAGGTCCTATAAAAACCAGACTCAACATGAATCCTAATACAATAGCAGATAATATAAGTTCAAACATTCAGTATTTTTTTAAAATGAAAAATTAAATTTCCATTTCATTTTATACAAATTTAAACTTTATGATTTAATTATTCAACTATCTTAAAGTCCAATTGCTTTTGGATTAAGTTCGCTTTTACCACTTTTATCTGAACCTGATCTCCCAATTGATATTTTTTTCCATGTTTCATTCCGTATACAGCATGAGTTTTTGCATCGTACATGTATGAATCATCTACTAAATCTCTCAATTTAATCAAACCTTCTGCACCGTTTTCAGGAATTTCAACCCAGAAACCAAATTCAGCAACTCCTGAAATCACTCCATTGAAAGTTTCTCCCAAGTGTTTTTCCATGAATTTCACCTGCATGAATTTGATAGAATCTCTTTCTGCATCTGCTGCCAATCTTTCCATAGAACTGCAATGTTTTGCTTTTTCTTCCAGTTCCGGTCTGTTTGGAGACTTTCCTCCATCCAGATAATGTTGAAGCAATCTGTGAGCAATCAAATCCGGATAACGACGGATAGGAGAGGTGAAGTGGCTGTAATAATCAAAACCAAGACCATAGTGACCAATTGGTTCCGTAGAATACACCGCTTTACTCATACTTCGCATCGCTAATGTTTCAATCATATTTTCTTCGCCTTTCCCTTTTACATCATGCAATAATCGGTTTAAAGATTCAGCAACTTTTTTGGTATTGGCAAGATCCATTTTATATCCGAAAGTAGAAACGAAATCTCTTAAAGATTCTAATTTTGCCGGATCCGGATCATCATGGACTCTATAAATAAAGGTATTCTGAGTGATATCTCCTTTTTTATTTATTGAAACAAATTCAGATACTTTTTTATTCGCCAACAACATGAATTCTTCAATCAAATGGTTGGAATCTTTGCTTATTTTAAAGTAAACTCCGATAGGCTCGTTGTTTTCATCCAAATTAAATCGAACTTCACTTCTGTCAAAAGTGATCGCTCCGTTTTTAATTCTTTGTTGACGCATAATTTTCGCCAGCTTATCTAAAACAAGAATTTCTTCTTTAAAATCTCCGTCTTTCCCTTCAATTCTTTCCTGTGCTTCTTCATACGTAAATCTTCTGTCCGAATGAATTACTGTTCTCCCAAACCATTGTTTTTTGATTTCAGCACTATCATTCAATTCAAAAACCGCAGAGAAGGTAAACTTGTCTTCATTCGGACGAAGCGAACACACATCGTTACTCAATACTTCCGGAAGCATCGGTACAACACGGTCTACCAAATACACCGAAGTTGCTCTTTGGTACGCTTCATCATCTAAAATAGTTCCCGGAACTACATAATGTGAAACATCCGCAATATGTACTCCGATTTCCCAGTTTCCGTTTTCTAATTTCCTGATGGACAACGCATCATCAAAATCTTTTGCATCTTTCGGGTCAATGGTGAATGTTGTAATTCCACGCATATCCCAACGTTTTGCCACTTCTTCATCATTGATGCTTCTGTCGATTTTATCGGCATCTCTTTCTACTTCTTCAGGGAATTCGTAAGGCAAACCATATTCTGCAAGAATAGAGTGGATCTCTGTTTCATGTTCTCCCGGAGCTCCTAAAACCTGGATAATTTCACCTTCCGGATTTTTATCTCCCGGTTTCCATTCTGTCATTTTTACGATGACTTTATCACCGTCTTCAGCACCTCCAAATTTTCCTTTTGGAATGAAAATATCTGTATTGATCGATTTTTTATCACAAACAACAAATCCGAAATCTTTATGAGTAACCACCTGTAAAGTTCCTACAAACTCCGTTCTGGTTCTTTCCAATACTTCCAGCACAGAACCTTCCAGTTTCTTTCCTTTATAAGTATAGGTTACAATTAAAACTTTATCTCCTTGCAACGCATCTTTTACATTTTTAGAATGAATGAAAATATCATCTTCCAACCCTTCAACACTTACGTAAGCATTCCCGGATTGATTGAAATCAATTTTCCCTGTTAACGTTCCTTTTATATTAAGATTGATGATATATTTTCCTTTTTCAGTTTCCTTAATTCTTTCGGAAGCTTGAAGCTTATGTAAAGCCTGAATCACAAGCTCTCTCTGTCTTGGATTTTTATAATCTATTCCATCAGCAATCTGTTTATAGTTATAGATTTTTGTGGAATTTTCATTCATGAAACGCAAGATTAATCTTCCGATTTCCATGAGTTTATGGTCATTTTTTTGACTTATATATTTTCTTTTTTTCATTAGTTTATAAATTTAAATTCATTTTTATTATCTATTACCTTCCATTTTTTATGATCATATTGGAACGTTTTATAGATATCTTCACCATTAATATTATATTTTACCACTACAATTTTTTTTAAGTGGTTTGTAAAATGTAGACTCAAATAATCTGCTTTTTCAACCTCAGTCTTTACTTTTTCTGAAGAAGGGATATAATAAAAACTTGCTTCATTATAAGTTCCTTTCTTTTGGCTTGTAATAAATTTTCTTACTTCTTTTGATACATACCTATCAGAATAGGTTTCTTCATTTAAAAAAATTTCCGAATTACCAAAACCATAATATTTCACAGCAAATATCAGGTTTTTATCTAATTTTTTACTGAGATCTTTTATTGATTTTTCAGTCCAAAATTTATATTCATTATATATTGGATTTATAATATTTATCTTAGAAGAGCAAACAGAATAATCAATTTCATTACCACAAATTGTTCTAATTTTCCGAATATATAATTTTAAATTTTTAGTTTTTAAGCTTTTTGTATTAATATTTTTAATAATCACATCTGCTAATCCTGAATAATCAGTTTCTTTAGATTCTTCCATTAAACGGTCATAATATTCTTTATCTTTTTTATCAAACTCTACACAATCAGGATATTTAATTTCTCCCAATGTATCTTTTCGAATTTGAGAGTTAAAAAAATTTCCTATTAATAAAAAACAAAAGAATAGCAATCTCATATAGTTCCGTTCAATGGTTTTATACTTATTTTTAAAATTAAATACATTATAGTTTTTTCCAATTAACTTATAATGGAAGCTTGACTTTGTATAAAATTACTACAAAAATGGAGAAGAGAGGAGAAAACCTTCTATTAAATATTTTTTACATACTAAAAGGATTCCGTAGGAAATAATAGACTGGTAAAATCTATTGGACATTGCAAAGATATAAAATAAAAAATAAATAAGGCTTGTAATATGATTTACAAGCCTTTATCATTTTAGCAAACTGCAATTTTATTAACTCTATTTTGGTGTCTTCCACCTTCAAAATCTGTAGAAAGAAATTTATTTGCAATTTCTATCGCTACTTCTTTTGCAATGAATCTTGCTGGGATCGAGATCATATTTGCATCATTATGTTGTCTTGCCAATTCCGCAATTTCCGGCATCCAGCAAAGTGCACAACGGATTTTCTGATGTTTGTTGGCAGTGATCTGAACGCCGTTTCCGCTTCCACAGATTAAGATTCCAAGTTCGTTTTCTCCGTTTTCTACTGAAGTTGCTGCAGGATGTACAAAATCCGGATAATCAACACTGTCCGTAGAAAAAGTACCGAAATCCTGAACTTCAAAGTTTTCTTCTAAATGTTTGATAAGGATCTGCTTGTATTCAAAACCAGCATGATCTCCTGCAATAGCAATTTTTCTTTTCATTTTTACTTTTATTTTATATCTACTGAATTAAATCTTTGACAAAGTTACGTTAAATCCAACTTTAATCTTCTTTGTTTCATGAGCTTTTATATTAAAATTCCAAGGAGAGAATTAGAACCCTTATCATAACTTGAATTATGAAGGTTTAAGATTCTTATTTTTATAGTTACTTCCATAGATAGAAAAATACGTCCATTTACTTTAAAGTGTATCGTAATATCATTATTACTCTCAACTATATTTTTCTATTTATTATGTAGTTAATTTTTAATTAAACTAAATATTTAGTTTTTAAATTTATTAATTATATTATGGTAAATACATTAAAATATTTCCTGGAACCAATCAACACCATTTTGAAAAACATCATAAAAGAAGAAATATCTTATAATTCCGCTGTTTTAAAAGATTTTCTCTTTTTTCATTTTAAAGCTCCACCTGTAGAATTTTCCTTCCAAAACCACTTAAAACACTAGAAAAACTAATCAAAATATTGATATTCAATCTATTGATTTTTCACAAATCTAAAATTTTACACTTATTAACTAATTGTTAGTTAAATTCTAATTAAGTGTTAAGAGTATTGTGAATAACTGTGGATAACTTTGCTAAAAATATTTTTTTTTTTGTTCGATAAAATTTGTAATGAAACTTACTCCAAAAAAATCAACCCAAAATTTTTAAAAACTTTTTTTCAAGTAATCTGTATTTTTTCCATAAATCGGTTATCAATAAAGAGGATTGGGGAAAAGTTACTAATATTTGTTAGTAACCAAATGAAAATTCACATTTTCAGGAAATTATATTGTAAATAAAATGTGAATTGAATAAAAATTTCATGTTATCAAGTTTTAACTAAAAAGTTATCCCCTAAACTCACAACACTCAACAACAATACCGTATTCTTTTTTTTAAAAGAAAATAAATTGTTGATTAATGAGTGTTGGGTTTGTGGGGAAATTTTTTTTGAAAACTTTTACAGGGTTGCGGCTTTTCAAAAATTTTAAAATCTTACATTTGTGAAAAGAAAATTCAATATTATTTATGACAACCGGCTCTGCAAGATTTCCTGCTTTGGGAGATATTGGAATGTCGACGCATGACTATAGAAATAAACAGTATATATGAAAACAATCAATGACTTTAATTTTAAAGATAAAAAAGCTCTGGTACGAGTAGATTTTAATGTTCCTCAGGACGATCAGCTGAATGTTACGGATAATACAAGAATTGTTGCTGTAAAGCCTACTGTAGATAAAATTCTTAAAGATGGCGGTTCTGTAATTTTAATGGCACATTTAGGAAGACCTAAGGGAGAAGTAAAAGATGAATTTTCACTTAAACATATCATAAGCGAGGTTTCTAGTGTTTTAGGACAAGAAGTTAAGTTTGTTGAGGAATGTGTGGGAGAAAAAGCTGAAAAGGCTGCTTCTGAACTTAAAGCAGGGGAGGTTCTATTATTGGAAAATCTACGTTTTCATAATGAAGAAGAGAAAGGAGATGAAGGATTTGCTGAACAGCTTTCAAAATTAGCTGATGCGTATGTAAATGATGCTTTCGGTACAGCTCACAGAGCACATGCTTCAACTGCTGTAATTGCTAAATTCTTTCCTTCGACTAAGTTTTTCGGTTTATTGATGGCTAAAGAACTTCAGGCAATCGATAAAGTTTTGAAAAGTGGTGAACGTCCTGTAACTGCGATACTTGGTGGTTCTAAGGTTTCTACTAAAATTACAATTATAGAAAATGTTTTACCGGCAGTTGATAATTTAATTATTGGTGGTGGAATGGCATTTACTTTTATTAAAGCTCTTGGAGGTAAGATTGGAACTTCACTTGTTGAAGAAGATAAATTGCCTTTAGCTCTTGAGATTTTAGGAAAAGCAAAAGAACATAATGTAAAAGTCTATCTTCCTTCCGACACCATCATTGCTGAAAGTTTCAGTAATGATGCTGAGAAAAAAGAAGTAGATATCTATGCGATCCCTGAAGGATGGATGGGATTGGATGCTGGTCCAAGATCTAGAGATCAGTTTAATGATGTTCTTTTAAATTCAAGAACAATTCTTTGGAATGGTCCGATCGGAGTTTTTGAAATGTCAAACTTTGCTGCAGGAACTGTTGCTCTTGGAGACAGTATTGCTGAAGCAACAAGACAAGGAGCTTTCTCTTTAGTAGGAGGAGGAGACAGTGTGGCTTTCGTAAAACAATTCGGTTATGGCGAGAAAGTAAGTTATGTTTCTACTGGAGGTGGAGCAATGCTTGAAAGTTTGGAAGGTTTAGAACTTCCTGGAGTTGCTGCCATTAACAACTAAAGTTAAAAAATATATTAAAAGTCTGCTATACAATAGCAGACTTTTGTTTTTCTGCTTCAAATTTCCAAAATTTCTTTAGTATATCTTTACTTTTGGCAGTTTGCTTTGCCTAAAAGAGTATTTTCTCGAAAATTTTTAGGTTTTCTCTGTCTGTTGTACTGTATAATTATCAATTAAAATAAATCTACGCGATTCTCAGAGGGTTTGTTTGAAGTTTGAAAATGGCTACATCTTGAAAATCTCATTAATCTTTTTATGAATAGTAAAATTTCAAATTAATTATGTTTTCTTTTCTAAATGATTGCTATTTTCTTTCCGTTATACTGAACAATTACTAATTAAAAAAAATCTGTGGCATTCTCAGAG
Organism: Chryseobacterium taiwanense; assembly: GCF_000813825.1. Taxonomy (GTDB): domain Bacteria; phylum Bacteroidota; class Bacteroidia; order Flavobacteriales; family Weeksellaceae; genus Chryseobacterium; species Chryseobacterium taiwanense. Next base: position 207,425 of record NZ_JWTA01000015.1, on the reverse strand, counting down.
CCTTAGTTTGTACTCTTGACTTCAGTTATTTTTTCCAAATTAGCTTTGATCTTTTCAAGAAACGTAAATTTTTGATTTTTTTGGTTTTTCTCTTTTTAAATTGTACTATTCTCTTTCTTCTATACTGTACAATTATTAATTAAAAATAATTTAAGCGATTCTCAGGCTATTAGTTTTATTTGTTGAATATTTTATATTTTTAGTAATTAGAATACTTACTAACATATTGTCCATATTTTTAAAATTGAATATTCAATTTTTAGAATTTTATCTTTTAGAAAAAATATTAATTAGAATATGGAGTAGGGGAGTAGTTGAACAGAATAAAAAAACTCAGAAAATAATTCTGAGTTTTACTTTTTATACTAAAAATTCGAAAAAATGACCTTTACAAATAGCCCAAAAATCGATTTTCTATTTTTTTTCGATAATGTATATCAAACTTGAAAATTCGTTGGAAAAAATAGCTTTTACGTTAGAAATCGTTCCGTAGATCGTAGCTTTTAGCCAAAAAAGAGGTGATTTCTTGTATTTTTCGCTCAACATCGAGATATAATAAGAGTCAAGAACCAACGGTTTAATTTTTCTCATTTTCCAGTTTGGTTTCTTTGCAATCAGATTTTCCATTCCCATTTTTGAGAAATGATAGATGTGTCTCGGTACATCATAAGCTGCCCAATATTCTTTATAATGTTTTGCATCGTAAGAAGTAGGGTTGGGAACTGCAATAATTAAAAGTCCTTTTTCCTTCAATTTACTATTGAAAATTTCAAGCATTTCATCCTGATTTTCTACGTGCTCGAAAACATGCCAAAGAGTAATTGCGTCTAAACTTTTATCTTCAATAGCATTGATATTATCTAAAATTGTAGCTTTTGAAATTTTATTTTTTGCTGCTTTTCTGGCATCTGAATCTGGTTCAAATCCGAAAGTTTCAAAATCATTTTCTATATATTTTACGAATTCTCCAGCACCACATCCATAATCCAATACTCTTGATCCCTTCTGAATTCTATCCAAAAGGATTGTTTTTTTGTATTGTAAATTGAATGATTGTAAAAATTTGTAAAGCTTTTCTTTTAAACTTCCTGAATCCTGATGATGGGAAATGTAATCTTCACTTTCATAATATTTAGAAATATTTGATGGGATAGGGGAGGTTTTAAAAACTCCTTTTGTCTCTGTTTCTTTAATTTCAAATATTTCCTGTGAAAGAAAATGATCTTTAATTTTCATTGAATTTGTTTCTTTAAATCATAAAAATTAAGATATTTAGAGTTTAAAATAAGCTCATAAATACCTTAATTTTTGCTTTTATTTTATCTATGTTTCACGTGAAACATTTTGTATTTAACGTCCTAAATAGACCAGTAAAACGTTTATATCGGCTGGTGAAACTCCACTGATTCTTCCTGCTTGAGCGATAGTTTTTGGTCTTACATTTGTCATTTTTTGCTTCGCTTCAGCAGACAAACTTGAGATTTTGGTATAATCAAAGTCTTCAGGAATCTTGATATTTTCTAAACGATTTAGTTTTGCTACGTTCTCTTTTTCTTTTTCGATGTAACCTCTATATTTGATATTTACTTCCGCCTGCTCTCTTACTTCATCATTATATGTAGAAGAAACTTCATTAATGAAGTCAATTCCATCCAATTTTTTCAATGTCATATTAGGTCTTGTAAGGATTTGAGCAGCTCTGTAAGCTTGGTCAACAGGGCTACTTTCAATACTTTCAAGAATAGGATTAATCACTCCCGGTTTTAAAGACGTTTCTCGAAGAAAGTTCTCAAGTTCCTCACTTTTAGCTACTTTTTCATTTACTCTTTGTAATCTGTCCTCTTTTGCTAAACCTAAATCAAAAGCTTTCTGAGTAAGTCTAATATCTGCATTATCCTGTCTTAAAAGGAGTCTGTATTCGGCTCTCGAAGTAAACATTCTGTAAGGTTCTTCTGTACCTTTTGTAATCAGATCGTCGATTAAAACCCCAATATAAGCTTCATCTCTATTTAAGATAAATTCATCCTTTTCTTTTACTTTATTGTGAGCATTGATCCCTGCAATAAGACCTTGTCCGGCTGCTTCTTCATACCCTGTGGTACCATTAATTTGCCCAGCAAAGTATAAATTATCGATCAATTTTGTCTCTAAGGTATGCTTCAATTGGGTAGGAGGGAAGTAGTCATATTCAATAGCATAGCCTGGACGGAATACTTTTACGTTCTCAAATCCTGGAATATGCTTCATTGCTTTGATCTGAACATCTTCTGGAAGGGAAGAACTGAATCCATTTACATAGATTTCTACGGTTCTCCAACCTTCAGGTTCTACGAATAACTGGTGTCTGTTTCTCTCAGCAAAACGATTAATTTTATCTTCAATACTTGGGCAATATCTTGGTCCTAAACTTTGAATTGTACCGTTGAACATAGGACTTCTATCGAATCCTTCACGTAAAATATCGTGTACAGTTTCGTTTGTATAAACGATATGACAACTTAATTGTTTGGTTAACTTAGGAGTATCTAAATAGCTGAATTTTTGAGGGTTTTCATCTCCTCTCTGTTCTTCCATTTTAGAATAATCCAAGCTTCTACCATCTACTCTCGGTGGAGTACCTGTCTTCATTCTTCCGGCTTCAAAACCTAAAGAAACTAGCTGTTCAGTGATTCCAAATGCTCTTGGTTCACCCATTCTTCCACCTCCTAATTGCTTATCTCCAACGTGAATCAATCCATTAAGGAAAGTACCGTTTGTAAGAACTACAGAGCGTCCTTTTATCTCAATTCCCAATGAAGTAACAACTCCTACTACCTTGTTATTCTCTACGATAAGTTGTTTTACCATATCCTGGAAAAAGTCAAGATTTGGTGTGTTTTCTAATGCTAATCGCCATTCTTCTGCGAAAAGCATTCTGTCATTTTGTGTTCTTGGAGACCACATTGCAGGACCTTTGGAAAGGTTTAGCATCTTGAACTGGATGGCAGATTTATCTGCTACAATTCCTGAGTAACCTCCCATTGCATCGATTTCTCTTACAATTTGTCCTTTAGCGATTCCACCCATCGCAGGGTTGCAGCTCATCTGTCCGATCGTCTGCATATTCATTGTGATAAGCAGAGTCTTTGAACCCAGATTGGCTGCTGCAGCTGCTGCTTCACATCCTGCGTGACCGGCACCAACTACGATTACATCATATATTTCTGAAATCATCTTTTTATTGCTTGTTTTAAGCCTTAAATTTTAATCTTTTTTATAAATGTTTCACGTGAAACATTGTTTTGAAATACGTGCTAAAATAGCTTGTATTGCGTTTTATTTAGCTTGTTGTCAATTGTATTTTGCTAAATAATGATCTTCTTTTCTACGCATTTCTTTTTCTTCTTCTTCGGTTTTATCCTTATATCCGCAAAGATGGAGTATACCGTGAGCCAAAACTCTTCTTAATTCTTCTTCGTAATCTTTGGATAGGGTAGAAGCATTATCTGAAATGCGCTGCAAAGATACGAAAATCTCTCCGCTTATTGTTTTACCTTTCACATAGTCGAAGGTGATGATGTCTGTATAGTAATCGTGCTGTAGATAGTCTTGATTTACTTTCAATAAATATTCGTCGTCACAGAAGATATAATTGATTTCACCAAGCTTTTTTTCTTCTGAAAGAATAATATCTTTCAGCCAAGCTGTGTAGTCTGTATTTACAGATTCGGGTAGGTTTTCGTAGAAGAATTGTATCATTGTTTTAAAACCAGTGTCCTAAAATAACACTGAATATGCCTTTTTGATTATTTTTAAGTGAGTGACTGAAATTAAGTTTTATCTGTCCGAAAGGAGATTTATAGCCTGCTGTAATTCCCAGGGAACTATAATTCAACTTTACAGCATCTTCAAAACTAATATCGTCTGATAGGTTTGCAAAAGAGAAGTTTCCGCTGACGAAATAGTTCTTATTAAACTTAAATTGAACATCGTTGGAAATTAAAATTACATTATTGGTGTTCAGCTGAGCAAAATTGAATCCTGCAAAGTTTTTAAAATTAACTACATTTTGTTCGAAAATTCCTCCTAACCTATATTGATAGAATTGAGGAAGGTTTTCTCCGATAGTAATTCCTCCGTAAAGATTAAGACGGTAGCTAAAGTATTTTGTCAACGGAATATTAATTCTGATATCTGCTTTTACTTGAACGAGTCTTTTTTCAACCTCTGATTTTAATAAATCTATAACTTTTCCTTCAGCATTGATGTAAATTCCGCGGGTAGGGAAGTCTTTATCATTTTGAGTATCGCTTTTCAAAAAGATATAGGGATTCATAAATCTGTTATATCTCTTATTTGTACCGTTAGATTCTGCTTCAAAATAATCATGACTTAATCCTCCTCCAATCGCAAATTTATCTTTCCAAATAGATTGAATGTAAAGTTCATTTCTAAGCCATTCCCATTTATCTATATCGTAATTATTAATATCTCTAAGGGTGAAGCTCATTCCTGATGAATAAATTCCCAATCCTGGAATATATCCGTTATCTATAAAATAGTTTAAGTAATATCTAGGCTGATCTCCTACGACAACATCTAAAGAAAGATTTGTATTTTTAAACAATAGGCGTTTGGCGGAATAGTTTAAGAGTAATCCTGTTTTGAAAATTTCATCATAATGTAATCCGAATTTCAAAAAATGACGGGTTTCATCTTCCGTCACGTATAACTTGAGATAATTGGCATCGTTTTCAGGAACGATGTCGTAATTGATAAAACGGTAATTATTGGTGGCAACGAGCTTATCTATTTTTCTATTGATACTTCCGTAAGTTTCAAGAGAGGGGAGTCGTAGTCCCATTTTACCGAGAACGTAGTTTTTACCGTATATTTTGCCTCCGTCTATGGAAATACTGTCAATCTTATAGACGTTGGAATAAATGGGGTTTATTTGCTGTCTGAGACGGTCAAACGGACGCTTTGGCAATTGATCCAGAATATCGACATATTTTAAGCCTTCAACAAATCCGCTGTCTAGAATTTTTTTCTTTTCATCGTAGCTTGTTGCCGTCATACCTTTTAGGTCAGGCTTTATATTAATGTCAGTGTATTTATACTGTCTTCGGGTATCTTTTTTAATTCCGAAATCGATGACCTGATTTAAAATCGCTATAATATTGTTTAAATCCTCTCTTTTGGATAGATCCTGGTTAAGATCCACACCAATCACAATATCGATTCCTTTGTCCTTTAATGGCTTTGAAGGATAGTTTACCGTCATTGCTCCGTCGATATAAATACTGTCTCCAATTTTTACCGGATCCATCAAAGAAGGGAACGCTGAGCTCGCCATAATGGATTGTACCAAATCTCCTTTTTCAAAAATTTGCATATTGCCGCTTTCCAAATTGGTGGCCACACACATGAAAGGAATTGGGAGTTTGGAGAAGTCATCAATATTCGAAACGTTCTTAAAGAGTTCTTTAAGCAAATAAACATTTTTTTGTCCTGTACTGATGGAAGATGGGAGAGTGATTTTTCCGTTTTTTAAAGGAATTGATAAAAGATATTTATCAACGGATTTATTATAGAAGGAGGTTTCCTGACGTTTTGCTTTGGGATCCATGATTAATGAATAAAAATCTGTATCCATCACGATCTTTTCGATCTCTTTTCCGGAATATCCTGCTGCATAAAGACCTCCTACAATAGCTCCCATACTAGTTCCGGCAATATAATCTACTTTTACTCCCAAGGAATCCAATACTTTAAGTACACCTACGTGAGAAAATCCTTTAGCTCCACCACCGGCAAGTGAAAGTCCAATTCTTGGATTTTTTGGAATGACCAGATCTTTCTTTACCTGAGAATGGATCAAGAGGAGCTGAAATGCAAATAAAATGATCAGGAGTTTTCTCATAGTTAATCTTTTATATAGATCCGCTTCACTCGGGGTGAAATAGAGGTTAATACTTCATAAGTTATCGTTTTGCAGTACGACGCAAATTCTTTAAGACTAGGATAAGAGTTGAAAACTGTAACGGTATCGCCTTCCTTTACATTGGGAATGTGATCTATATTGATCATCATCATATCCATGCAAATACTTCCTACAATAGGAGCTAATGTTTTATTTATTCCAACATTTCCCACTTGGTTACCGATTAACCTTGGAATTCCATCTGCATATCCTACAGGAATGGTGGCTATTTTTGTTTTGTGATCGGTTTTAAATCGTCTGCTATAACCGACTGATTCACCACTTTCTACTATGGATATTTGAGAAATTACAGTTTTAAAACTGACAACCGATCTTAGTTGTTTTTGTATTTCACTATTTGGTGATTCTCCTAACATTCCTATTCCAATTCTCACCATATCGTATTGATGACTGGTGTAACTTGTTATTCCTGATGAATTTAAGATATGTCGGATAGGAGTGTAGCCCAATTTTTCAATTAAATACCCTGAATTTTTTTCAAAGTTTTCCAGTTGATGTAAAGTGAATTCCTTCTCTTCAGGTATATCAGAAGACGAAAGATGGCTGAAAATACTTTGAACTTTTAAATTTTTATGATGTAAAGTTTCACTTAAATGATCCAGTTCATTGTCTTTAAAACCAAGACGATGCATTCCTGTTTCCAGTTTGATATGGATTGGATATTTTTTATCATAACCGGATTTCTGAACAGCTTCATAAAATAACTCCAACACCCTGAAACTATAGATTTCTGGTTCTAAATTGTATTCTATGACTGTTTCATAGCTATGCTGTTCCGGATTCATTACAACGATGGGAACGGTGATTCCTTTTTTTCGGAGTTCTACCCCTTCATCTACAAATGCAACTCCTAAATAATCGATGTGATGGTGCTGCAAGAATTCTGAGATTTCATAGCTACCCAAACCGTAAGAATTTGCCTTTACCATTGCCATCATTTTTGTGGTTGGTTTTAGTAAAGATTTATGGTAATTAATGTTATGCAAAATTGCATTCAAATTGATCTCTAAAACCGTATCATGTTTTCTGAGTTCAAGAATATCTTTAAGCTTTTCGATTTCAAATTTTCTAGCCCCTTTGAGTAAGATGATCTGATTTTCAATTTCTGTAAGATGTTTGCTTTCAATTAATTCTTGAGTATTGATGAAAGTAAACGTTTTAGCTTTGAATAATTCACTAAATTTTGATATTTCATTCCCGATTAAGAAGACAGAATCAAAATTTTGTTCATTCACCAACTCGGAAACTTCTTCGTACAGTTCTTTTGAATTTGAATTGACCCCTACAATATCAGTAAGTACCAAAGATCTCTTTTGCTTGTTGTATTCGTTTAAGAATTGAAGAGCTGTTTTCAAAGAATCCAAATCAAGATTAAAAGAATCATTAATGATAATATTGCTTTTAATTCCTTCGATGGCTTCAAGCCTCATTTCGACGGCCTTCAGAGCGTTGATTTTTTCGACGATCTTTTTATTTTCGACTCCTAACTCCTTTAAGACAGTTACAAGCGCCAAAGCATTGGTTAACGTCGCTTCGTCTCTCTGATGAACGGGAAATGAGATTTCTTCATCAAAATATTGCACAACAACATTTTCGTCTTTTGAAATATTGTTTTTAAAAGAGATATGATTATTTTCTTTGAAACCGTAAGAGATTAATTTTTTACTTGAATATAATTCCTTTACTTTTTTATCAACCAATGAATTGTCTCCATTGTAAATGATAACTTCAGAGTGTATGAAAAGCTTGATTTTTTCATTGATTAATTCCTCCTCCGATTTGAAATTGGCGAGGTGAGCGGTTCCTATATGAGTCAGTAAACCGATCTGCGGATGGAAAATATTTTCCAGCTTATCCATTTCATTCGGTTTGGAAATTCCAACTTCAAAAATTCCCAGTTCATGAGAAGTATTGATTTGAAGCAGAGAAAGAGGAAGACCGATCTGAGAATTGAAACTTTTCGGACTTTTAACTGTTGGAAATTCGTTCCAGAGGCATTGGTATAACCATTCTTTTAAAATCGTTTTTCCATTACTTCCTGTAATTCCTATAGATTTTAAATGAGCATTTTCAAAATGAAATTTCGCCAGTTTCTGAAGAAAACTCACAGAATTTTCAACAAGAATCCAGGTTATATTTTCGAACTGAGGATATTGATGTTCAGAAATAATGACATTGATACCTCTGTCAATAGCAGATTCAATGAACTTTTCACCGGAATTTTTATGCGTATTGATGGCAATAAATGCGGTGTTTTTTGTGGAATAGATAATCCTGCTATCAAAAGCTATGTTTTTGATAACTAAATTTCCATCACCAATTACGTTAGAACTGGTGATCTCTGCAATTTGATTTACTGTATAGTTCATTGGTGCCCTTTCTGCTACTATTTTGTGTGTTGTTTTTTGTTCGTCAATTATACATACGCAAAGATTTTTGTTTACAATAAGGATTGTAAATGACTTTACATGATGATATTTGACAAAATATATTTTAACCAGATCTAAAATCTAATCTAATGTCTAATTTAATTATTTTTCTTTTTCAAAAGTACTTCATCAATAAAAACACGACGGCTTACTGCTTCATAACTTTCTGTTTCGCCTAATTCCACAAGATTATCGCCTTGAGAAATTCTCATGGAATAATTGGCCAGATTACCTGTTCTCTTGCAAATAGCATGCACTTTTGTTACGTATTCTGCCGTTGCCATCAAATTAGGCATAGGCCCGAAAGGTCGTCCCAAAAAATCCATATCCAATCCGGCAATAACGACTCTTATTCCGCTATTGGCCAACTGATTGGCTACATCTACAATACCCTGATCAAAAAACTGTGCTTCATCTATTCCAATCACATCACAATTGGAAGCCAGCAAAAGAATTTCGTTAGGATTATCTACAGGTGTGCTTCGTATTTTATTCTGATTGTGAGAAATTACGTCTTCTTCAGAATAACGAGTATCCAGTTTTGGTTTAAAAATTTCCACATTTTGCCCCGCCATTTCTGCTCTTCTAAGCCTTCGAATCAACTCTTCGGTTTTTCCGGAAAACATTGAGCCACAAATAACTTCCATCCAACCGCTTTGTTTGGAGTGATTAATTGTATTTTCTAAAAACATTTGTTAAATTAGCCGTATATTTTTAAGATCAAAAGTAAGCAATTTTAATAAGATTCTTAATATGCAAAACATCCAAGATTTAAAGGAAAAGATTTTTTTTGAATCCAAGAATATCATTGATATTTTGGAAAAAATAAATAACGTAGATGAGTTGCTTTCTAAGCAGGATCTTGTGGATGAGCTTGCTAACAGAATTTCATTTTTGAGGTTGCTTGAAAAAAATATTGAGTATTTCATTACGGAAAATTCGTCTTCTGTTTCAGAAAATAGTGAGCTTACCAACAATGAAATTATTGAAGAAGAAGCTATTTTCAATAACGAATTGAATGAAATTGAAGAAAAAGAAGAAATTTTTACAGGAAGTACAGATGAAGAAGAGGCTATTTTTAATAATCAGCTTAATGAGATCACTGAAAATGACTATCACGAAAATATAGTAAGCTTTATCGGTGAAAACCTTGAACCTAAATATGTTGATAATGAATCTTCTAATTCCGGATACGATCAAAAAACAGCCGAAGAAATTGTTTATAATGAGCAGTTAGAAGAAATAGAAGAAAACAGTCTTTCGGAATATCATGAGAGTGCATTGGATTTTGTAGATGAAGAAAGAATTCTTGCTGATGCAAAACCGGATGATGCTGAAGATATTTCAGAAGAAATGTTCCATCAGGAAGTTACAGAGGAAGAAGCGATTTTTAATAATCAGTTGAATGAAATTGATGAAGTTGAAAATAATAATGAAGAGGAAAAAGAAGTTTTGAATGAAGAAAAATTTGTAATAACTCCTGAATCTTCAGAGGTTACAGAAACGATTCCTAGCATGTTTGATATAGAAATCTTTGAAGAAGAAGCTATTTTGACAGAAGAGGATGAAGATCAGTTTTTGATTTCCAATGTTGCTGTAGAGCAGGGGGAAATGATCATGGAAACTTCCAATGTTGAAGATATTCTGACCGAGATAAAACATAATGATTCAACATTCGAAGTGCAAGAAGAAGTACTTGTTGAAGAAGAAACGAGAAGAGGAAAAATTGTAGATTTTGAAACCCCGATTCCTTCAGCAGAGAAAGAAAAACTGGCATCTGACGAAAGTTTTGAAAATCTTGAAAAATATCATCAGGATAAAAAGATAAGATTATCCAACATTCGAGGATTGAAGGCTGTACAAACCCTTTTTGATGATGATCACCTAGAAACAGAAGCTTCCCATCAGGAAAAGCCTGTAGAAATAAAAAAAGAGGATACAGGAAGTCTGTTGAAAACGAACATTTCGACAGAATATATGGAGAAAGAAAAGGAAAAAACAAAGCCTGAATTTAAACTGGATTTAAATGACAGGTTGGCTTTTTCAAAAATGCTATTCGGAGGAAGTCAGTCTGAACTGAATGAGGTCGTAGCAGACCTGAACAGCTTTAGAAATCTGGAAGAGGCAAAAGAATATCTGAGCGACTTATACTATGATAGAAAATGGGATAAAGTGGATGAATATGCTCAGAGACTATGGATATTGGTAGAAAATAAATTTTTATAATTTTGAGCGGGATTCTTTATTTTGTTCCGACACCGGTCGGAAATTTAGAAGATATGACTTTCAGGGCAGTCAACATACTGAAAGAAGTTGATTATATTTTATGTGAAGACACGAGAACTTCAGGAATTTTATTAAAACATTTTGAAATTTCTAAGCCTTTAAAATCGTATCATTTGCATAATGAGCATCAGGCGACTGAAAAAGTGATTACAGACCTTAAAAACGGACAAAATATCGCTATTATTACGGATGCAGGAACTCCCGGAATTTCAGATCCGGGTTATTTATTGGCTAAAGCAGGTTCTGATCATAATATTGAAATGATTTGCCTTCCGGGAGCGACAGCTTTTGTACCGGCTTTGGTAGTTTCCGGATTACCCAATAATGAGTTTTTATTTGCGGGTTTTTTACCACAAAAAAAAGGAAGACAGACAAAGCTTAAACAGCTTGCAGAAGAAAAGAAGACGATCGTTTTATACGAAAGTCCACATAAGATAAATACTACTTTGGAACAAATTAAAGAGTTTTTCGGAGAGGAAACCAAAGTGAGTTTAAGTCGTGAAATTTCGAAGAAATTCGAAGAAACTAAAAGAGGAACAATCAATGAATTAATTGAGTTCTCCAAAACAAAAACTTTAAAAGGAGAAATTGTTCTTATTGTAAACAATGCTATTTAATTTTAATTGAAAACACTAGTTTTTGTATTGTTATCATCGGTTTGTACAGCACAACAAACCGATCAATACACCCAGATACTTTTGTCAAAAAAGCTTGGCAAAGAAGTAAAATTTTACTCAAATGGATATGGCATCACGATCGATGCGGAATCATCAGAATATGGTATTGTAGACTCTACAGGAGTGATTACCTATACTGCGCCGGCTAAAAATGAAATATCACATCTTTACAAAGACCGATTCATTGTTAAGATAAAAGATGGGGACCCGAAAGGAAAAATGGCATTGATTGATCAGAAAGGAAAACTATTGATCCCATTTGATGCCCAAAAAATAAGTCCTTCCTGGAGCATTAACCAAAGACTTATTACATCCAAAGACGGGAAAGAGGGGATATATAATTACGATGGAAAAGAGATCATTCCTTATTCAGATAAAATAAAATTTGCTGGAGAAAATAGATTTTTCGTAAAAAAAGATAATATCTGGCTGATTTATGATGCTGAAGGGAAATTAAAAAGCAACAGAGAATTTAAAGAAAACCTTCATTTTTATAAAAACAAGGTTTATATCCCCACCGGAGAAAAACAGGGAGAAATAATAGATAACGACGGTGTTACCCTGAACACTATATCCAACAGTAATGTAGATAATATCGGAGGATATCCCTTTTTGATAACGAAAAACCCTTCTACCAACAAATACGGAGTTATAGATACGCAGGAAAATCGTCTTGCGGATGAAATCTATGATGAAGTATTTTTAGGAACACGATATATTTACTTTATTAAAAACGAAAAAATAAATATCTTTTCAAAAGAGGCTAAGAAGATCTATTCTACAGATTTCGACTATGTAAAATCATTATTTAACGACTTATTCAGTACTCAAAAAAGCCTTAAAAATCCTAAAATGGCGGTTATACGCATCGACGGAGAAGTTGTAGTTCCAAAAGAATATGATAATATTGAAGGCATAAAAATTGCTGGAAATAACTTCATTTATCTGATAAAAGGAAATGAACAAAGGCTTCTGGATAAAGATTTGAAAGATGTTTTAGAACCTGGATATCAGATTGAAAAGATCTTTCCTAACAGTCTGATATTAAGAAAAGAAGGAGTGTTTTACAAATTTTCGGCGACAGATAAAAAATATGAAGAACTGAAAAATATTGCTGCTTTAAAAGAAAACGGCATTTTTTATTATCCTCAAAATATGTTTCCGGCAGTAGTTTGCAAAAACAAAGATAATTTCTACGGAATTATTGATGAAAACGGAAAAGAAATTGTTCCATTCATTTATGATGATGTTAATGCTTTTCTTCCTGATAATGAAGTTGTTGTTCAGAGAGAAAAGAAATTTGGAGTTACTAATTATCAGAATGAACCATTGAAAGAAGTGGTATATGATAAATTTGCAGTAGACAAGGACGGAATAAAACTTACAAAAGACAAAGGGACAGAGTATCTGTATTTTACAGACTCCGGAAGTGATAATAAGTTGTAATAAAACGATATATAATCATAAAAAGACTTAAAATTTCTATAATTTGACAGGATAAAATGTATTGAATAACAAATTATAATATCTTTGCGGACATTTAAATTTTATCTCTGTAAAATAATTACCTATTAGTCTGCTTTCAAAAAATAGACTGATAAGTTAAAAAAAAGAAATAATTGTCAATAAATATGAAACTATTAGAAGGAAAAGTAGCGCTAATTACGGGAGCTACAAGAGGAATCGGAAGAGGAATCGCTGAAAAATTTGCTCAACAAGGGGCAAAAGTTGCATTCACTTACGCCGGTTCTGTAGACAAAGCGAAAGAATTAGAAGAAACTTTAAGTTCTGTAACTCAAATTAAAGGGTATCAGTCTGATGCATCGGATTTTGATGCGGCTCAAACATTAATAGACGAAGTAATAGCTGAGTTCGGACAAATTGATATTCTGATCAACAATGCAGGTATTACCAGAGACAACCTATTATTAAGAATGTCTAAGGACGATTGGGATACTATTATCAAAGTAAACTTGGACTCTGTTTTCAACCTTACAAAAGCGGTGATCAAACCAATGATGAAGGCAAGATCAGGATCTATCATTAATATGACTTCTGTAGTAGGAATCAGTGGGAATGCAGGACAGGCAAATTATGCAGCTTCTAAAGCAGGAGTGATAGGATTTACAAAATCAGTTGCATTAGAATTAGGATCAAGAAACATTCGTTGTAATGCTATTGCTCCAGGATTTATCGCTACTGAAATGACTGCAGCTCTGGATGAAAAAGCAACTCAGAAATGGAACGAAGCAATTCCTATGAAGAAATTAGGAAAGCCGGAAGATATTGCAAATGCTTGTGTTTTCTTAGGAAGCGAAATGTCTTCTTACATTACAGGACAAACATTGAATGTTGACGGTGGATTGCTTACTTAATACATAAAAAGCATAAAAAGACAAGTATTTTGTCCTTTTTTACAAAAAAATACCTCATTTGAGGTATTTTTTTGTGTATATCATAAAGGTACCTTTGTCCTAAACTAAAGCCAAAAAAACTAATATCATGAGAATCTTTTTCTTTTATTATCAGTTAGTTAGAAGTAGGCAGTAATTAATAACTCTACTTTTCGAAAGCATTAATTAAAAACTTGGTTTTCCTGCTCTTGAACTCGGATGAAAGTTGTTCTTTTAGACAGTTCTTTTAAAGTAGATGCACCTACATAAGTACAAGTAGAGCGAACTCCCCCCAAAATATCCTTTACGGTCTCAGAAACCGGACCTTTATAAGCCACTTTTACAGTTTTTCCTTCAGAAGCGCGATACTCTGCGACACCACCTGAATGCTTATCCATGGCCGTTTTAGAACTCATTCCGTAAAATAATCTGAATTTTTTACCGTTTTCTTCCACGATTTCACCGCCACTTTCATCGTGTCCGGCAAACATTCCTCCGAGCATGACAAAATCTGCTCCGCCACCAAAAGCTTTGGCTACATCTCCGGGAACTTTACAGCCTCCATCTGCAATGATATGACCTTTCAGACCATGTGCTGCGTCTGCACATTCTATAATGGCTGAAAGCTGAGGATAACCGACTCCCGTTTTTACACGCGTCGTACATACAGAACCGGGTCCGATTCCTACTTTTATAATATCTGCACCGGCCAATAAAAGCTCTTCTACCATTTCTCCGGTTACTACATTTCCTGCCATAATGATCTTATCAGGAAAATTAGCCCTTGCTTTCTTCACAAATTGAACGAAATGCTCAGAATAACCATTGGCTACATCTATGCAGAGAAATTCGATTTTTGGGTGCTTTTCGAGGATCATTTTTATTTTTTCTTCATCGGCTTTTCCGGTTCCGGTACTTAGTGCGATATATTGATAAATTTCTTCTGGTTGGTTATTCAGGAAATGAGTCCATTCTTCAGGAGTATAATGCTTATGAATGGCAGTGATGATTTTATCTTTTGCCAGTTCCACGGCCATTTCAAAAGTTCCCACCGTATCCATATTGGCTGCAATAACGGGGGTTCCTTTCCATTTCTTTTGGGTATGTCTGAAAGTAAATTCTCTTTCTAAATCAACTTCTGAACGGGATTTTAACGTAGAACGTTTCGGACGAAACATTACGTCTTTAAAACCCAGCTTTATATCATATTCTATTCTCATAATTTGGAAAATTATTTTACTTAAAATTAGGAAAAAGATTGATTTGAAATTTGATTTAAAAAGATTTTATAAATAATTTATGAGTTAATTTTCTTTTGTCTTGAAACAAAACAAAAGTTCAAGACTTGGAAACTTTCGCTAAAAAATTAATTCTGTTCTCTAAAAATTCTAAAACTCGCGTGAATTCAGTATTTGTTCTTCGGTTTAAATTTTGTCTCACGCTCAAACAGTAGAATTTTTTAATGTTCACAGAGTTAATTTTCTTGATGCTACATTTTCCTAAGTCATTTTTGTGTCAAGATTTACAGAATCATCTGTGAAGATTTGTGAAAATCTGTGGGAAATAAAAGAAGAATTGACAATAGAAAAAGTATTAAAATTTTAATTAAAAACAATATTTTTGAAACCATGGATTTTCCTGTTACCTTTCACATTTTCGGTAAAACGATTCTTGCGCATCCCGTGTTTGAAACACTGGGTATTTTCATCGGAATGCGGTTTTATTTCTATTCAAAGCGAAAATCAAAAGAAAAAGTATCATTCAATACTTCCGCAGCGGTGTTGATTGGTGCAACAGCAGGAGCTTTGTTGGGTTCAAAACTGATAGGAAACCTCGAAAATCCTTACAAACTCTTCGAACATTTTGATTTGAAAACATTCTGGACCAATAATACAATTGTAGGGGGACTTGCTTTTGGTTTAATGGGAGTAGAATTGGCTAAAAAAATTGTCGGACATAAAGAAAGTACGGGAGATTTGATTGTTTTTCCTTTGATGTTGGCTATGATTATCGGAAGAATCGGATGTTTTCTGACAGGAATTCACGAAGAAACCTACGGATTACCGACAGAATCTATTTTCGGAATGCATCTTGGAGATTCTTATCTGAGACATCCTGTTGCATTGTATGAAATTGCTTTTTTAATTGTTCTTTGGATCGCTTTAAAAAAGATTCAGAGGAAAGAAAAACATCCTTCGGGTTTTGTTTTTCAAGTGTTTATGTTGAGTTATTTCACATTCAGGTTTTTGTTGGATTTTATTAAACCGAGGTTAGAA
This sequence comes from Chryseobacterium taiwanense, assembly GCF_000813825.1. Lineage (GTDB taxonomy): Bacteria > Bacteroidota > Bacteroidia > Flavobacteriales > Weeksellaceae > Chryseobacterium > Chryseobacterium taiwanense. The sequence continues at coordinate 191,381 of NZ_JWTA01000015.1, read as the reverse complement.
CTTATCGGAAATTTAGGAACCATTCAGTTGGTATGTGTAGGTGTAATTATTTATTATATTTTTAAAATCAGAAAAACAAAAACCGTAATTTCACATTAAAATTCACCATATGAAAACTTTAACATTACTGGAAGTAGGAAGTTTGGAAGGAGTGGTCATCATGATTATTGGGATCATAATTCTTGTAGCACTTTCTGTTTCATTTATGATCACCACTTTTGTGAAGTTAATTTATGAATCAAAGGACAGCAGAAAGTTTTCCAAAAAACAATTTTGGCAGACAATGCTTATCTGTCTGCTTCTTTGTGGTTTGGTGAGTGGTGCTATTTGTGGTGGTGGACTTTAATTCGATATTATGCCAGTAAGAAACTATACGTATTACGATTATACAATCAGTCTTTGTCCGGAATGTCTGAAAAGAGTAGGTGCAAAGATTATCATTGAAGATGAAGCTGTTTTCATGACGAAAAGATGTCCTGATCACGGTTTTTTCAAAACCAAAATTGCTTCCGATGTTCAGTACTATAAAAACATCAGAAACTACAATAAAGCCTCTGAAATGCCTGTACATTTTGGAACAGATGTAGAATACGGATGTCCTTATGATTGCGGTTTGTGCGTAGATCATGAGCAGCACAGCTGTCTTTCTATTGTGGAAGTGACAGATCGATGCAATCTCACCTGTCCGACCTGTTATGCAATGTCTTCGCCTCACTATGGAAGTCACAGAAGTCTGGAAGAGATTGAAGCGATGTTTGATATCATTGTAAAAAATGAAGGCGAACCGGATGTGGTACAGATCAGTGGAGGCGAACCTACGATTCATCCTGAGTTTTTCAAAATAATGGATATTGCCAAGTCAAAACCTATAAAACATTTAATGTTGAACACCAATGGAGTTCGAATTGCTAACGATCCGGGTTTTGCAGAGAAATTGGCTACGTATGCTCCCGAATTTGAAATTTATCTTCAGTTTGATTCTCTTAAACCTGAAGTATTACAGGATTTTAGAGGTAAAGATTTGACAGATGTGAGAATGAAGGCTTTGGAGAAATTAAATGCTTTAAATCTCTCTACAACGCTTGTAATCGTTCTTCAGAAAGATAAAAATATAGATGAAATCGGAAAGATCATTGAGTTTGCTTTAAAACAAAAATGTGTCCGTGGAATTACTTTTCAGCCTGTTGAAATTGCAGGAAGAAACAGAGAAGATTCTGCTCACGAAAAAATCACATTGACGGAGGTAAGACAGGAAATTCTGAACCAGTTTCCTTTATTGAATTCAGATGATATTATTCCTGTTCCGTGTAATCCGGATGCTTTGGCAATGGGATATATTTTAAAACTGGAAGGAGAAACGATTCCTTTAACACGATATATTAATCCTGCAGATCTGCTGAATAATGAAACCCGAAATACCATTGTCTATGAACAGGATACCGGGCTGCAGATGCAGCTTTTAGATATCTTCAGTACTGGAATTTCCGTAGATAAAGTGCAACCTAAAGTAAATCAGTTATTGTGTTGTCTTCCTGAAGTTTCCGCTCCGAACTTGGATTATGATAATCTGTTCAGGATTATTATTATGAACTTTATGGATGCTCATGATTTTGATGTTCGCGCAGTAAAGAAATCTTGCGTTCACATCGTAAATAAAGATTTAAAATTAATTCCTTTTGAAACGATGAATCTTTTCTACAGAGATGATAAAAGCAAATATTTGGAAGAATTGAGAAAAGAGGATAGGGTTTTATTTTAAGAAAAAATGATGAAAATGAAACAAGAAATAAGATCAAAAATCAACATTGAATCCTTTTTGATTATTTATTCTTTAACTTTTATGATGTCAATTGTTTTTTCTGCAATTCTGTTTAATAATATCAAAGATCTGCAAAATGAATTCAGTATTTTATTGATACTTAAAAGTTTTTTTATAATTATTGGTTTGATAGTTATTTGGCTATTTTTTATAAATATTCATACAAAGATTTTAATCACAAAAAACAATATTATAATTAAAAAGTTTTTCAAAACAGAACGTTATAATTTTGAAGATTTGAATTTTTACTTTGAAAGAATAGAGCACTCAAAATTAAAAGATTATAAAGGCTTGTTTATTGTAAGAGAAGATGAAGTAATTGCAAGAATTTCAAGTTTCAATTACTCAAATTATGAAGAAATAAAAGAAAATATAAAGTTAGATGAATGTAAAAATGTAGGATTTTCTATTGTAGATGCTATGGCAATCGTGTTTGGGCAGACTATTAGAATTCCAAATAAAAAATCTAAAACAGAAAAAATAAGGCGTAAATAATTTTACGCCTTTATATTTTAATCAAAATTCATTACCTCACTCAAAGTATTCATATACTCGTAAGCGGTTAAATCAAATTTTACCGGAACAATAGAAATATATCCGTTGGCTAAAGCTGTTTCATCAGCATCCGGAGATTCATCCATATTGTTGAAATAACCTGTTAACCAGTAATATTTTTTACCATGCGGATTGATTCTTTCATCGAAACTTTCTTCCCATTTTGCATGAGCTTGTTTGCAAACTTTTACGCCTTTTATTTCTTCTTTTAAAAGCTTCGGGATGTTTACATTTAAAACAATTCCTCTTGGCATTGGGTTTTCCAACGTCTTTTTAACGATACTTTGAATATATTCTTTAGCTTGTGTAAAATCAGCTTCCCAGCTGAAATCCAATAAAGAGAATCCTATTGCAGGAAGGTTTTCTACACCGGCTTCAACAGCTGCAGACATTGTTCCTGAATAAATTACGTTAATTGAAGAATTGGCTCCGTGATTGATTCCTGAAACAACAATATCCGGTCTTCTTGGTAAGATTTTATCAAGAGCCATTTTCACGCAGTCTACGGGAGTTCCGCTACAAGAAAAATCTCTTTGAGGCCCATCTAATTGTACTTCTTCGTAGCTTAATGTAGAATTAATGGTAATGGCATGCCCTTTTCCACTTTGAGGAGAATTGGGAGCTACAACAACTACTTCTCCGATTTCGTTCATAAAGCTTACAAGATTTCTGATACCAGGTGCTGTAATTCCATCATCATTAGTAACCAGAATAAGTGGTCTTTCCATAAAAAAAATATAATTTTAACAAAAATACTTAAAAGTATTCGATATTTATAAATAAGGTGCTAAATTTGATAGTTTGTAACAGAAATTTAATTGTTACTACTAATTAACTATACTATTTTAAAAAAATTAATAAAAACAGACAGTTTATGTGGAAAAATTTTAAGCTGAATAAATTTTTACTCCTAATTCCATTAACAAGTCTAATGTTTTGCTTCAATTCGCCTAAAAATGATGATGAGAAAATGCAGACGATAATGGTGAGTGTAAAAAACACCCTATCTTACTTACATTACAGTCCAAAACCTATTAATGATGCGTATTCCAAAGATGTATACAAGCATTATTTCGAAATGATCGATCCGGCAAAAAGATATTTCCTGCAGTCGGATATGGATGAGTTTGGGAAACATGAAACGAAGTTGGATGATTATCTGAACCAAGGAGATTTGACGTTCTATAAACTTACGGTGGACAGATTGTATCAAAGAGTGGATGAGATCGATAAAATCACTCAGGATATTTTCAGTAAACCTATCAATCTTGAAGAGGACGAAACGCTTACTCTTGAGCCAAAATTAAAGAAAGTACCGGCTAATAAGCAGGAGCAGTATAATGAATGGAAGAAATTCATCAAATACAATATCCTTCAGGAAGTTGAATCGATGAACAGCAAAGAAGAAGCTCAGAAAGAAAAGAAAGATTCTGTTCAGAAATACAATTTAAAAGATACCATCAAATACAAGCCTCTTTCTCCAGAAATGAAAATCAAGCAGGCAACAGATGAAGTGAAAGATCTTGTAAAAGAAACCTTTACGAGATTTAAGAAGAGAAAGAAAATGGATTGGTTCTCTGTATACATGAATGCTTATACAGAAGTTTTTGATCCGCATACCAACTATTATTCTCCAAAAGATAAAGAAGATTTTGATACTAACTTTACAGGAAAAGTAATTGGAATCGGAGCAATTATTCAGGAGAAAAAAGGAAATCTTTATTTAGGTGCTCTTACGATTGGAGCTCCGGCTTGGAAATCAAAACAGCTTTCAGAAGGAGATAAGATCCTTAAAGTAAAATCAAAACCGAAAGAAGATGCAGTAAATGTGGTAGGAATGCTTTCTGATGAAGCCGTAAGACTGATCAGAGGTGAAAAAGGAACTCCGGTTACTTTAACGGTTCAGAAGAAAGACGGAACGATAAAAGATGTTACGATGATCCGTGAAGAAGTAGCTATAGAAGATACTTTTGCAAGAAGTATTGTAGTAAATGCTCCGAACGGTAAAAAATATGGTTTCATTAACCTGCCAAGCTTCAACGCTGATTTTGAAAATGAGAAAGGAAGAAATGCTTCTGACGATATCAAAAACGAAATTATCAAACTTAAAGAACAAAACATCGAAGGAATTGTTTTAGACTTAAGAAATAACGGTGGAGGATCGTTAACGGAAGTTGGAGATATTATGGGACTGTTTATGAATGCAGGTCCATATGTTCAGGTAAAAGACGGAAACGGAAAAATCCAGACGCTTAAAAATAAGAACGAAACTCCGATTTGGACAGGTTCATTGGTGATTATGCAAAATGAGCTTTCAGCTTCAGCTTCAGAAATCCTTGCGGGTGTAATGCAGGATAACGGAAGAGCTTTGGTAATCGGATCTCCACAATCATTCGGAAAAGGAACCGTTCAGACTTTTGTAGACTTGAACAGATTCTTAAATACAGAAGATGATTTCGGATCTTTAAAACTGACGATTCAGAAGTTCTATAGAATTACCGGAGAATCAACCCAAAGAAAAGGAGTGGTTTCAGATATTCAGATGAAAGACTTCTTTACCTATGCAGAAATAGGAGAGAGATATGATGATTATGCTTTAGCTTGGGATAAAATTCCTGCTACAAAATTCGAAAAACTGAATTATTTCAATATTCAGGCTTTGGAAAAAGCAAGTTCAGCAAGAATGGCAAAAAATTCAAACTATCAGTTATTGATTGAATCTGCACAATGGAGAGAGCAATTGGATAAAGAAGAAACAATTACATTGAATATCAATAAATTTAATGAATTGATGAAGCAGAGAAAAGCTCAGATCGAGAAGTTCAAAGTGCTTACGAAATTCGATAACGGACTTAAATTTTCAATGTTCCCTGCAGAAGTTGAAAGAGAGAAGAAAGATGAAGCCTTCAAGAAAAAATCTGAAATGTGGGTGAAGAACCTTAGAAAAGATACTTACCTTCAAGAAGCGATGAACATTCTCGCAGACATGAATGTGAAACAATAAAAAAATAGCCGCTAATTTCTTAGCGGCTATTTTTTTGTAATCGTGGTTTGATATTATTTAATCTCTACACATCCCACTCTTCCTCCTGCATTTCCTGTAGGCTGAGTATGGAAATCATCAGCTGCAGCATGGATGATAAGACCTTTCCCGATGATATTTTTAGATTCGTCTGTACATCCTAGACACCATTTATCAGTTTTGAAAGTAAGCGTAGCCACTCCGTCCTGATTAGCCGTCAAATTTCCAATATCTCCCATGTGGAAGTGTTCAGCTCCCCACTTACCGTGATCGTTCTTAGAAGGGTTCCAATGTCCTCCTGTAGAAGTTCCGTCAGCTGCAGAGCAGTCTCCTTTTTCATGAATGTGTACCGCATGTATTCCCGGAGTAAGGTTTTTTACATCCAGTTTCATCGTCACTTCATCTTTTTTCTGAGTAAACTTTGCAGTCCCTTCCGTCTGTGTTCCACTTTTAGGGTTTACGGTGAACGTTTTTGTAGTACAGCACGACGCTGCCAAAAATGCACTCCCTATCAATAATGACATTGTTTGTATTTTCATTGTAAATGATTTTGTGATAAAATTAAAAAAGATTTACCAAAGCAATCTACGATTACAGTCCTTTTTTACCATTCAGAAACGAAATTTAACAACTCGGTAAGAAAAAAACAGAAGAAGAGAATTTTGATATTATTTTTGAACCGAAAATAAAAAACATGAAAACTCAAGTAAAAAAAATATTTATTCTGACAGCTTTTCTTTCATTTATACTACATTTTTCCCAGGTAAAAATATCAGGGAAAGTAAGCTTTAAAAATAAAGGAATTAAAGAGGTAAATGTTACTTTAAAGGATACATACGATGGTGCCACAACCGACGCGGAAGGTAATTTCTCTTTTGAAACTTCAGAAAAAGGAGATCATATGTTGAGTTTTACTCATCCCAAATATATTGAAGTCAATAAGAATATTACGATTGGCGATCAGAATGTAGTGATGAATGCAGATTTAAAGGAACAGATCAATGAAATAGATGCCGTTGTTGTTTCTGCAGGATCTATTGAGGCAAGTGATAAAAAAAGAGCAACGGCGCTTTTAACTCCTATTGATATTTATACCACTGCAGGAGCAGACGGACAGATTTCTTCAGCGTTAAATTACCTTCCGGGAGTTCAGAAAGTAGGAGAGTCGGAAGGATTATTTATTCGTGGAGGAACAGGAACGGAGTCAAAAATTTTCATGGACGGAAGTTTAATCAACAATTATTTTTCCAACTCAGTACCGGGAATTGCTGGAAGAGATCAGTTCAATACTTCACTTTTTAAAGGAAATGTATTTTCCAGCGGAGGATATTCTGCGTTATACGGACAGGCCCTTTCTGGAGCATTAATGCTGGAAAGTGTAGATCTTCCCGATCAGAGTTCTTATGATTTCGGAATTTCACCCATCTTTTTAAATGCAGGTTTTCAAAAACTAGACGATAAAAAAACGTATTCTTATGGCGCAAGTGCAGGATATTCTTTATTAAGCCTAATGCAGAAAGTCTTTGATTTCAATACCGATTTTATTGATGCACCACAAGGTTTCAATGGAGATGCTAATTTCAGGATTAAAACCAAATCCGGCGGACTTTTCAAATATTACGGAATGTACAATACCAATAAAATGGGGGTGAAAACAGAAAGTCTTGAACCTGAATATGATTTTGCGCTGGTTCGTTTAAAAGGAAAAAATACCTATCACAATTTATCTTTCAAACAAAAATTCGGAAAATATCTGTTGAACGTTGGAACGTCTTATTCATTTAACAGATCTGATCTTAATTTTTCAACAGAAACAAATAACCTTGAATCAGAAAAAACGCAGATTTTAAATGACGGAAATTATATCAACCTTAAAGCTGTTTTAGAAAGAAAAATTAATAAAATAAGTGCATTAAGAGGAGGTTTTGAACTGAATAATGCCAGTGAACAGCTGAATTTTCAGGAAATTCAAAAAAACTATCAGGATTTGATCTCAGCAGCTTTTGTAGAAACAGATTTAGGATTCAGTAATCAACTTTCTGCAAAAATTGGAGTTAGAGGAGAATATTCTTCTTTCTTAGGCAAAGCAAATGTTGCTCCCCGCTTTGCAATTGCTTACCGTTTAGCAAAGGATTGGACGACTTCTCTTGCTTATGGTCTATTTTACCAAAATCCGGAAAGTAAATACATCAATTCACCTTCAAATCTTGATTTTCAGCAGTCGCAGCATTATATTTTCCAGATTCAGAGAGCATCTGAAGGAAGAAGTTTAAGACTGGAAGCTTTTTATAAAAAATATGACGAACTGGTTAAAGTACAGAATATCGGAGAAATAAACGGACAATATCAAACTGTTCAGACGGCTGTAAACAATAATGGATATGGTTTTGCAAAAGGACTGGAGCTTTTTTGGAGAGATAAGAAAACATTCAAAAATATCGACTATTGGGTGAGCTATTCTTATCTGGATTCTAAAAGGGATTTTATGAACTATCCGATGAGTCTGAAACCGAATTTTGCATCAGAACATACCGTTTCAGTCGTAGCGAAGAGGTTTTTCCCGGAACTGAAATTTGGGACGAATCTTTCCTACAGCTATTCCAAAGGAAGACCTTATTATGACATTGCTACAAAATCGGTAAATGGGGAAGATGTTAATTTTATTCGAAATGAAGGACGATTAAAAGATTATAGCGCACTAAATTTCAGCTTTAACTATCTTCCGAACCTAGGTAAAAAAGATGCAAAAGCATTTACAGTTCTTGTACTGAGTGTTTCAAACGTGTTGGGCTCAAAAAATATCTATGGATATAACTTTTCCCGAAACGGAAATCAAAGTTCGGCAGTTGTTCCTCCTGTGAATACATTTGTCTTTGTGGGAGCATTCATTAGCTTTGGAGTAGACAGAACACAAGATGCTATTAACAATAATCTATAAAAAACAAGTACATTTAAATAAAAAATAATCTATAAAAATTTAGAACCTATGAAAAAATACATTTTAACTGCTGCTTTAAGCTGTGTTAGCTTAATTACTTTTGCTCAGGCTAGTTATGATAAAATTATGACCGAGAAAATCGCTAAACTTGAAACCTGCAAAACTATAGAAGAATTTCAGACATTGGCAAATGATTTTCAAAGAATTGGCGATAAAGAAAAAGGAAAATGGCTTCCGAATTACTACGCCGCATTTTCGTCTATTCAAAAAGGGAGAGTACTGATGAGAGAAGGGAAAATGGATGATCTTGATGAGGTGGCAGATCAGGCACAAAAATTTATTGATATGGCAGGAAGTACAGAAACAAACAATTCTGAAATCCATTTGCTGCAAAAAATGATCTATTCTCTGAAAATGATGGTGAATCCTCAGGAAAGATATATGACATTCGGAATGCAGGCTGCAGGAGAGCTGAAAAAAGCTGAAAGTTTAGATGCATCCAACCCGAGAGTAGCTTTAATAAAAGCAGAAGATGTATATTTTACTCCGGAACAATATGGGGGAAGTAAAGCAAAAGGGCTTGAGCTTTTTAAAGTCGCTTTAGAAAAATACAATGCCTATAAGCCAAAAACGGCTTTAGATCCGAACTGGGGAAAATCTGAAGCAGAATATTTTTTGAGTATGGGAGATAAAAAATAATATCTTGGTCTTCTAGAAAGGGAGACCAAATTTTATATAAACCTGATTTTTGATCAGGAAAATTCTGAATATGAGACGTAAAAACATCATAACGTTATTTTGGGTATCATTGGCTACTTCAATGTTCTTCTTCTTTGTATTTACAGATGAGAAAAATATTGAAAACTTTGTACACACCATTCTTATTTCATTTATCTATTCCTTTGTTTTGGGCGTAGGAAACGGGCTGATTAACGATTTTCTTAATAAAAGGTTTCCTTGGTCTGAAGCCACCACAAAACGAGCAGCTATCAGTATTATTTCGATTCTGATTGCCAATATTATTTTGGTGTATTTCTGTAACTATTTAAACTTTGTGGTTATACAGAAGGCGGCTACAGTAGAAGAATACTTTTCTGGGAAATATAATTTTATCAATTGGTTTACCATCAATGTAGCGCTTTTAATTTCGGCATTCCTCCATGCAAGAGGTTTTATGGAAGAGCTGAAAAAGACCTCCAAAAAAGAAGTCGTAGAACAAAAGTTGATAGCCAAATCAGCAAATGCCCAGTTTGAAAGTCTTAAAAATCAGTTAGACCCCCATTTTTTATTCAATTCCCTGAATGTTTTAAGCTCCTTAATTGATGAGAATCCGAAACAGGCGCAGAAATTTACCGCTTCAATGTCAAAAATTTACCGATATGTTTTGGAGCAGAAAGACAAAGAATTAGTTACCGTAGAAGACGAAATTGAATTTGCAAAAACCTATTGTGACCTTTTAAAAACAAGATTTGAGGACAGCGTAGACTTTGAATTTGATATTAAAAATGAAGACTTAAGACAATTGGTCGTTCCGCTTTCCTTACAGTTACTTTTGGAAAACTGTATCAAGCACAATTTTGCCACTTCTTCAAAACCTTTGGTGATCAAAGTATTTTCAGAAAACGATACACTTTGTATTGAAAACAATCTTCAGGTAAGAGAACAGATGAAAGAAAGCGCGGGGATAGGATTGGCCAATATTGTTCAGCGATATTCTTTGCTGACGAAACGAAATGTTTTTATTGAAAAATCGGAGGATTATTTTAAAGTTAAACTTCCGATGTTGTCTAGTAAACCTAGTATAGTCAGTATAAAAAGTGAATCTGAAGACAAAGCCTACGAAAAAGCTCAAAAGAGAGTAAAAGAGATTAAAAGTTTCTACGGAAATTTTTTCTCATACATCATTGTAATTACATTCCTTGCTATTCTTAACCTTATAACTTCTCCTAAACACTTATGGTTTTACTGGCCGATGTTAGGATGGGGAATCGGGATTGTAGCCCATGCAATAAGTGTTTTCTCAATTGGAAGAACTTGGGAAGAGAAAAAAATACGGGAAATATTAGAAAAACAAGATCAACACAAAAACCGATAAAGATGATTAATATAGATGAAAACGATATCCGCTATAAAGAAGCGGAGAAACGGGTAAAAAAGATCAAAGGATTTTATATCCACCTCATGGTATATTGTTTTACGAATTTTTTTGTCATTGCCCTTGAGTTTTTTGATACTGATGATAAAGAACAATGGAGCTGGAATATGCTTCAGTTGCCAGTGTTTTGGGGAATTGGTCTCGCTGCACACGGATTAAGCGTTTTTTTACCGCCTTTTGTGCTTGGAAAACGCTGGGAAGAGAAAAAAATAAAAGAACTCATGGATAAAGAAAAATAACATGAAAGAGCTTACGGTCATATTTTATATTTCGATGGCAATTTGGTTTCTAAGTGAGTTGTACTACAAAAAAGTATTTACATCCGCTCAGAACGCTAAGAAGAAAGATAAATCGACATTAAATGTTTTATGGATCGTTATTATTCCGTCGATATCTCTTGCCATATTCATTTCAGACGTGTCGAGATTTCCCATCAGTAAAGGAGAATGGATCTTTTTTCTCGGTGAGAGTTGTATTGCGATCGGAATTCTTTTCAGATGGATTATTATCAGATCTTTAGGTAAATATTTTACGGTAGATGTGAGTATCCGGGAAGATCATAAAATTAAGAAAGAAGGCTTTTACAAATACATGAGACATCCTTCTTATACATTCGCACTGCTTACTTTTGTAGGATTAGGTTTGTTTCTGAACAACTGGATTTCATTTGCCGTAGCTTTTATTCCTCCGTTTTTAGCATTCAATTATAGGATTAAAGTAGAAGAACAGGCTTTGATTGAACAGTTTGGAGACGAATATATTCAATACAGAAAAGAAACAAAAAGGTTAATTCCCTTTATTTATTAAGGCAAAATAAATCATAAACAGATTATAAGTAAAATCCCGATTCTCCATTGAGTCGGGATTTTTACAATTCAGGAACCATTTTCTACGGTTCGGTAAGATAAAATTGATTTGAGGCTCTTGGCAGAACTACATTTGTATCAACAAAAACAAACAGTTAAACCTTTTAAAAATTATAATTATGGAAAATTTATCTTATCAAAAAGAAGTATTGGCTTACGAAAAAGCATCAAAAAGAGTGAAAGATCTTAAAAGTTTCTACGGAAATCTTAGTTCTTACTGTCTTGTGATTCCTTTCCTGTTTATTTTAAATATTATCACTTCACCTGAACATTTATGGTTTTACTGGCCAATGTTAGGTTGGGGAATCGGACTTTTAGCTCATGCTGTAAACACTTTCGGAATCGGAAAAGATTGGGAAGAAAGAAAGATCAAACAACTGATGGAAGAAGAAAAAAGCAGAACAAAAACACTTTAATTAAAAAATAATAACCAACTAAAAATTAATACAATGGATTACAATCAAGCACAACAAAGAGTAAGCGACCTTAAAAAATTCTATAAAAACCTTCTATGGTTCGGAATCGTTGCCTTTATCATTTACTTTGACGATATTTTTGAAAAAGGAATCTTACATTTTTCAGAGTGGAACGGATCAATTATTTTAATGATTTGGGGAATTATTTTAACCGTAAAGGCAGTGAAATTATTCCTATTAGATTCTCAGTGGGAAAAAAATGTGATCGAAAAAGAAATGAGAAAATCAAAAGAACCGATTAAGTTTTAAAAACCAGTATTTTTAACTACTTTTATTTCAAAATTTTAAAACGTAATCAGGAACACAATGATCAAAACAGTGATTATCGAAGACGAAAAACCGGCTTCAAGGAAATTAGAAAGAATGCTTAATGAATTTCCTGAAATTGAATTGGTTGGGAAAATAGAATCCGTAGAAGAAGGGGTTCAATGGTTTTCAGAAAACGAGCATCCGCAGCTTATATTTTCGGATATTGTTTTAGGAGACGGTTTATCGTTCGATATTTTTGAAAAAGTTCCCACTAAGGGTTTTATTATCTATACCACAGCTTTTGATCAGTACACCTTAAAAGCCTTCAAACTAAACAGTATTGATTATCTTTTGAAGCCTATTTTAGACGAAGATCTGGGAGGAGCGATTGAAAAATATAAATCATTTATTCCTTCAGATAGCTCTGTCAATTCACAAGAAATTAAGCAGTTAATTAAAAAAGAAAAGACAACGCTTTCCAGGATTTTAGTAAAGATTGGATACAACCTGAAAATTGTACAGACCCAGGAAATAAGCTGTTTTTTCAGTGAAAATAAAATTGTTTATCTGCAGACTCAGGAGCGATCTTTTCCGTCAGATTTTACATTGGATGAGCTGGAAGAAACTCTTGATGAGAAAAAATTCTTTCGGGTAAACCGACAGTTTATTATCAATTCCGATTACATTAAAAACATTCATACTTCCCCAAACTATAAAGTAGAGCTGGAGTTTCAGCCGCAGGAAGAGATTACCGTAAGTCGTGACCGTGTAAAAGATTTCAAAGACTGGTTAGTAAGCTGATGCAGAATAAATATTTAATAAATAACTATTTGTAATCTATTCGGTTAGCTTCCGTATCTTCAAGCTGTTTTATAATGGATTTCGGAATCTCATTACTGTCAATAGGGAAGCTTATCGAATCGGGAATGAAGTTTTTTCTGTCTGCTTTTTGGAATATTTCAAACAGAGCAATAGGCTCTTGATTAAAACTAATACATGTACTTATAAAATGCAACTCATGGAGCTTATATTCTGGATTCTTCAGCTTTTCATTGATGTCTTTTATTCTTGAAATAAAATGTCTTTGACGGATGAATGTATTGCTGTTCATGATGATGAAAACATAATCTGAATAGGCGGTTACTTTCCCGAAATATTTGTGGTGATCTCCTCCGCTTCTTTCAACAAAATATTCGCCCGAAGTTTCAGATTTATAGATTTCCACTGCAGAACGCCAGATTCGGTCTTCTTTTGCCTGTAAAGGGTTTTCCGGAAGATTTCTGTTATAAGAATACCAACAGCCGACTAATTTATCAAGTACTTCTGCATTCTGCTTTACATTGTTCATGTCAATTCTGAGATCATTAAAATTAAATGCCTCCGTATTTGAATTAATAAAATCAATGTAATTTGAATATCCTAATGCTTTGACAATCAGACTTAATTTTGCCAGATTCGGTTTGCTTAAAATTGCATTTTCATTCTGGTAATACTTTTTTAATTTATTGATAATCAAATGCTCATATAAGTAATTGGCACCCAATATATCTGGTTCCTTTTTGATTTCCTTTTCGGAGTTTTTATGAATAATTAAATCATTCAACTCTGCAACGATGTAAGACCATTCGGTTTTTGAAACGTCTTCCCATTCATTTTTCTTTAAAAAATGCAGGCTTAAGAAATTCATTAATTTCTCTAGATGCAGAATATCTTCTTTTTTCATAAGACTAATTTAAGATTTTTTTAAAACCAAAAAAGATTTTTCCAAGACTTTTATATTTTTCTAATCATAGATATTTGAGTAGAAAATAAATGATAAAACGATGGAAACAAATAGTGTATTACAAACCGATTCTCTTTGGAACAGGATCCAGAAATTCTCAATAGATGATCCGATAGCTGATTTCCCTTTCTCAAAAAAACTGGCAAAAGAAGAAAATTGGACATTAGATTTCACGAACAAAGCAATTGAAGAATATAAGAAATTCGTTTATCTATGCTGTATCTTGCCAAAAGGAGCTTCACCGAGTACAATTGTAGATAAAGTTTGGCATATGCATCTCATGTACACTCAAAATTACTGGGAAGAATTCTGTCCAAATATTCTACAGCAAGAGCTTCATCATCATCCTTCTTCGGGTGGTTTTATAGAAAAAGTAAAGCATGAAAACTGGTTTGAAGATACGTTGAAGAACTATGAAGATACTTTTCAGCAAAAGCCTCCCGAAGAAATCTGGAAACCTGATGAAATAAAGAAAAGAAGATTCCGAAAACTGAAATTTTTATTCTTGGCGATTATCTCTTTAATAATTATCTGTTTTTCTGATAGTTTTATAGAAGTTTTTATCAAAACATTAGTTACGGGATTTCTTTTTCTAATCATCTATTTAATTTCTATTGCTCACGATCCGGGAAAGAAAATGAAAAGTTCTGATGGAAGTGGATGTGGAACAACGGGTTGTGGAAATGGAGGAGGAAGTTGTAGTAGTGGCTGCGGCGGAGGTTGTGGCGGTTGCAGTGGAGGATAATTAAGACGAGACACTATGAAAAAAATACTCATTCACACAGTTCCGATGGCTATCAGTTTTCTATGGCTCCTTATAGTCAATCATACATTCAATCCAATTTCTTTGAGGGGGCCTGATTTTCTCAAATTCTATTTAATGCTGGTCTTCGGATTCTATCTTTCAGTTGTCGCTTTACAAGTATTCAAAGAAAATTTTTCAAAAACAACAGTGTACTTTATGATTTCCATTTTTCTTTTAGGAGTTATAAAACTGATTAAAGGAATTTTATTGGGAAAACCAGTCGGATTTCTGATCATGATTTTAGTAATGGAAATTATTGTAATACTGTTTATTAAATTATCCCATATAAATCAAAAGATGAATTAATTTAAAAATCCGAAACATGACGTTCCGGATTAGCAAATATGTTATAAAATTAAAATTTCTCTTCTTTTTTTTCTTCTGTTTTAAGTCCGTATTTTCTTACCATTGCAGCAGTAATCGCAACTAAAACTGCAGATAGAAAAAGATCAGACTTTTCCGGATGACAGATTTCCTGATAAATATTATAGCCCATAAGTACCGATACTAGAAAAAGTAAAACACTATGAGCTGCTACATATTGATTTTTTGAAATTGAAGTTTTCATATGACTATTTTTATTGTTATTTAATCAGTAAGTATGAAAACTTAAAATTCGTTACAGAAAAATTTCAAAAAAATAAAAAATCACGGAAATACTATTCCCGTGATTTTAAAGTATGACTTTAGCTTAGTTTCTAAAAGAGCGGTTGAAAGCTACTTTTTTACCGTTGTTAAAGTCTTTTCCGTGCTGTTGAGTATATTTAAAATATTGTTCTCTTGTAAGGATTTTTTTAAGACGTATTTCATAATCTCTTTGGCTTAATCTCTCTCTTGAAAGTGCATTGATTTTTCTTTCCTGAGAAGGAGTCAATTTCAATCCTCCAAAATCTTTTTGGTTTTGGTGAAATTCTACCTGGTTATTTCTAAAACCGTCTTGTCTTTGCTGTGCATTTGTAGCGAATGCGATAAATAAACCTACTACTAAAACTAACTTTTTCATAATAATCAAATTTTAAGATTTATATTTTTTTTGTTTTTCTTACTTTAGAATAAACAAGAGATATGCCTGAAATAGTCGCAAATAAAGGCTTATAGAAGTATAAGCCTTTTTTATAGATGAATAATGAAATTTGATCGATGTATGAAAAAATATCGTTTTATGATATAACTCCACTTCCTAAAAGTTCCTCATCATTGTACCATGATGCGAACTGTCCTTCTGCTATTGCAGACTGAGGTTCTTCAAACTCTACATAGAAAGCACTTTCAAACTGGTATAAAGTGGCTTTTTGCAAAGGCTGTCTGTATCTGAATCTGGCCATTACTTCCATAGATTCACCATTTTTCAGTCTCAGATCCTCACGAACCCAATGCAGCTCAGAATTATCAATTTTAAGAGCTTTTTTCAGTAGTCCCGGAAACTGATGTCCTTCTCCTACGAAAAGGATGTTGTTTTCCATGTCTCTGGAGATGATAAAACAGCTTTCTTTGTGTCCGCCGATTCCTAACCCCTTACTTTGTCCGATCGTGAAAAATTGGGCACCTTGATGCTTTCCGATTACTTTTCCGTCCGTTTTTTTATAATTAATTTTTTGACATAGATATTCAAGTTCTTCTTGTTTTGAAGTAAATACAGGAATTTCCTGAGCAAAAAGGGGAGAGTCTTTGAAAATTTCTACGATTTCACCTTCTTTCGGAACCAATTGTTGTTGTAAAAACTGTGGTAAACTTACTTTTCCGATAAAACATAGTCCTTGAGAATCTTTTTTATCCGCTGTTACCAATCCGATTTCCTTAGCGATTTCTCTTACCTGAGGCTTTGTAAGCTCTCCAATCGGAAACAAGGCTTTAGATAATTGATCCTGGCTCAATTGACATAAGAAGTAAGATTGATCTTTATTGTTGTCTTTTCCAGCCAACAAATGAAAAATTTCTTTGCCATTTTCATCAGTGGTTGAATCCACTCTTGCATAATGTCCGGTTGCTACTTTATCTGCACCCAAAGACATTGCTGTTTTCATAAAAACATCAAATTTTACCTCTCTGTTGCACAAAACATCAGGATTCGGAGTTCTTCCTTTCTGATATTCATCGAACATGTAATCAACAATTCTTTCTTTGTAAAGTTCACTCATATCGATTACTTGGAAAGGAATTCCAAGCTTTTGAGCGACCATTAGAGCGTCATTACTGTCTTCAATCCAAGGGCATTCGTCTTCTAACGTTACCGAAGCATCATTCCAGTTTCTCATAAACAAAGCCACGACTTCATGACCTTGCTGTTGCAGCAAATATGCTGTCACACTTGAGTCTACACCTCCGGAGAGGCCTACTACTACTTTCATTGTATTTCAATTTTACGAAACTCTTAACGGGAGTTCTTAGTTTGACGCCGCAAAAATACAACTAAAAAATTCGTAAAAAAACCATAATTTTAAACATCGACAAAAACAATATTAATATGAAAAAGTTTATTATTCCCTTGTTTCTGATGATTTCAGGAACAATATTTTCTCAGGTTTCGGTAGGAACTTCATCACAAAACAACAACCGCTGGACTTTTGGAGGTGGAATTGGCTTTGGCTTTGGAAGTAACAATTACTTTAACCTTTCAGCAGCTCCAAGAGTAGGATACAGGCTTACCAATGATCTCGAAGGCGGAGTTTTAGGGAGCATCTCTTGGCAGAAATCCAATGCATATAGCTCTACTATGCTTGGGGTTGGGCCGTTTCTGAATTATTATATCGCAAGAACTTTTTATCTAAGTGCCAATTACCAACATTATTTCATTAATTATAAAGATAAAATTTACGATTTTAAGGCAAATGAAGATGAAGAAGCATTATATCTAGGTGGAGGATATATGCAGAGAATCGGAAATAATTCTTTTATGCAAATCGGATTAATGTATAATGTTCTTTGGAAAGAAAACTCAAGTATTTTTTCGAGTGGTTTGGTTCCGAATATAGGATTTGTGATTGGACTTTAATTTTTACTTCTCATGGATCTCGCAGGTTTTCACGGATGATTGTGAAGAAAATCTGCGTAATCTGTAAAACCTGTAAGAATAGATTAGACATCTGTGAAAATCTGTGAAATCTGTGGGAGAAAATCTTAATCAAACATATTTAAAACAAAAAAACTCCGAGATTATCTCGGAGTTTTTTAATATGATCAAACTATGTATTTATGATTGAGAAGACTTTTCAGCCGATGATTTTTTCGCTTTTGGTGCTTTTCCGATCAATCCGTCTTTTGCTTCATTAAGATCAAGAATTACAGTTTCTCCTTCACTTAATTGTTTGTTTACAAGCATTTCTGCCAATAAATCTTCAATATACTTCTGGATAGCTCGTTTCAATGGTCTTGCTCCAAAATCTTTATCCCAGCCTTTTTCAGAAATAAAGTCTTTTGCTTCGTCAGTTAATTCAACTTTATATCCTAATTTTTCAAGTCTGCTGTACAATTTACCAAGCTCAAGATCAATGATTTTCTTGATGTCATTTTGCTCAAGAGAGTTGAAGATCACAATATCATCAATTCTGTTTAAGAATTCAGGAGCAAATGCTTTTTTAAGAGCATTTTCGATCGTGCTTCTTGCTCTGGTATCAGAACTTGTTTTCTTAGCAGATGTTCCGAATCCTACACCGTCTCCGAAATCTTTAAGATCTCTTGTTCCGATGTTTGAAGTAAGGATGATAATAGTATTTCTAAAATCAATTTTTCTACCTAAACTGTCGGTAACGTGACCTTCATCTAAGATCTGTAACAAGATATTGAATACATCTGGGTGAGCTTTCTCGATCTCATCCAAAAGAACCACAGCATAAGGTTTTCTTCTTACAGCTTCAGTTAATTGTCCACCTTCTTCGTATCCAACGTATCCCGGAGGCGCACCAACCAATCTTGAAACTGCGAATTTTTCCATATATTCACTCATATCGATTCTGATCAAAGATTCATCAGATTCGAATAATTCTCTTGCCATTACTTTGGCCAACTCAGTTTTACCAACTCCGGTTGTCCCTAAGAAAATGAATGTACCAATCGGGCGGTTCGGATCTTTAAGACCAGCCCTGTTTCTTTGAATTGCTTTCACAACTTTTTTCACAGCGTCTTCCTGACCGATTACTTTTCCATTTAGTTTTTCATCCATCTGAGCTAATTTATCAAGCTCATTCTTACCAACTTTCGTTACCGGAACACCACTCATCATAGAAACTACTTCTGCAACATTTTCTTCTGTTACGGTTTCTTTTTTCTCCTTCACATCTTTGTCCCATTTATCCTGAGCTGAATTCAGTTCCATTTGAAGTCTTTCTTCTTCATCTTTCAACTTTCTGGCTTCAAGATAATCCTGAGCTTTTACAGCTTTCTGCTTCATTTCTTTGATATCCTCGATTTTCTTTTCAAAATCAATGATTTCAGTAGGAACTTTCATGTTTTTAATATAAACACGGGATCCGGCTTCATCCATCGCATCAATTGCTTTGTCCGGTAAGAAACGGTCTGTAATATATCTTGATGTCAAATTGACACACGCCGCAATTGCTTCCGGAGTATAAATTACATTGTGATGCTCTTCATACTTGTCTTTGATCTGATTTAAAATCTGAATGGTTTCATCAATAGAAGTAGGTTCCACCATTACTTTCTGGAATCTTCTTTCTAACGCACCGTCTTTCTCAATATACTGACGGTATTCATCCAAAGTAGTCGCTCCGATGCATTGAATTTCTCCTCTTGCTAAAGCCGGTTTGAACATATTTGATGCATCCAAACTTCCTGTTGAACTTCCTGCACCTACAATAGTGTGAAGCTCATCAATAAATAAGATGACATCTCTGTTTTTTTCCAGTTCGGTCATGATAGCCTTCATTCTTTCTTCAAACTGACCACGGTATTTAGTTCCGGCAACTAAACTTGCCAGATCTAAAGTGATCACTCGTTTTCCGTAAAGAACTCTGGACACTTTTTTCTGTTGAATTCTTAATGCCAAACCTTCCGCAATCGCAGACTTACCAACTCCCGGCTCCCCGATAAGAAGCGGATTGTTTTTCTTTCTACGCGATAAGATCTGAGAAACTCTCTCAATTTCTTTCTCTCGGCCGATTACAGGGTCCAATTTTCCATCTCTTGCCAAAGAAGTTAAGTCTCTACCAAAGTTATCCAAAGTAGGAGTTTTACTTTTTGCAGAACCTAGATTTCCTGTAGGCTTTCTCATTTGCTCAAATTCCTCTCTTTCATCATCATCGTCATAAGCACTCATTTGAGGGGCCTGTCCGGAATTTTTAAGCATTGTTTGATATTCTCTTGAAACACCTTCATAGTCGATATCGTAAGCGCCTAAAATATTTGAAGTAGGGTCTTCATATTTATAAAGAATGCCTAAAAGCAAATGAACGGTATTAATCTCATTGCTCTTATATTGTCTGCATTCTAACTCCGCACGTTTGATAGCGTGATCCGCCATCTTCGTGAAAGAAATATTGGTAACCTCTTCAGAAATAGGATTAAGACTTGCTGTATTTAGAGTTTCAATTTTTCTTCTGATTTGTGTTAAATCCGCATTAAGGTTTTGAAGGATTTCTTTCGCAGAGTTTTCCGTTTTTATAATACCTAAAAGTAGATGTTCTGTATTAAGAAATTCACTTTTTAGCCTTTTAGCTTCGCTTTTGCTTTGTTTGAACACCTGGCTCAAACCTTGTGAAAACTTATAATCCATAATATATCTCATTAGAATAAAAGCAACATTGCCATTTATTCATTATCTAAATTACAAATATTTTACCAAAAATCAATAAATGACTTTATGGCAGAAAAAATTTTATTATCTTATTGAAAATGATTAAGTTTGTTATTCTCAAAATTTTTCTCATGATTCCCGAAATTGCTACTTATATCGGATATTCCGCTTCACTTTTTATTGTGCTGAGTTTCATATTGAAAGATATAAGAAAAATCAGGGTTGTGAATATGATTGGCTGTATCTGTTTTGTCATTTATGGCTTTTTCAGCGGAATGCTTTGGCCGGTAATTATTCCCAACGGATTAATTTGCTTTATACAAATTTACCATCTTTTGGCGGATAAAAAGAAGCAATGAGTAAGAGAAAAATTATCACTTCTGCGTTTAGCAACTTGTATACAGATCAGCGTATAGAAAAGGTTTGCAGAACTTTATATGAAAACGGGTACGATATTGAACTCATCGGAAATGATTGGAATGGGGCGGAGGAAATGTCTCGACCTTATCCATTTTCCAGAATACAATTAGCTTCAAAAAGTTTAAAAACAGCTTACTTTGAATTCAACTGGAAATTGTACCATCAATTAAAGAAAAAAGCAGATCAACATACGATCCTTCATGCCAATGATTTGGATGCCTTATTACCGAATTATCTGGTTGCTAAAAAATTAAATATTCCATTGGTTTTTGACAGTCATGAAATTTTTTCAGAAATGCCTGCAATTCAGGGCAAAATGTCACAAAAATTGTGGAGATACTTAGAAAAGACAATTGTTCCGAAGATTAAACTGATGATTACGGCAAGTTCAGGATATGCCAATTGGTTTAAAAATCGATACGGAATTAATCCTGTTGTGGTTCAGAATGCACCAAGAAAATTAGATTTTAATCAAGAAATTCCGGATAATAATCCTAAAATTCTTTTATATCAGGGAGCAATCAATCCTTTTCGGGGAATTGATAAAGCAATTCTGGCAATGCATCATGTAGAAAATGTTGTTTTTCAAATTGCTGGAGACGGACCAAGGAAAAAGGAATATGAAGAATTGGTTCTTAAAGAGAATCTTCAGCATAAAGTTAAGTTCCTAGGAAAATTACATCCCGATGATTTAAGAAAAATTACTCTGACTGTAGATTGCGGAATGAGCATCGAAGAGAATGGGGGAGAAAGTTATTACTATTCTTTACCGAATAAAGTGCTGGATTGCATTCAGGCCAGAGTGCCATTACTTTTAGCAAATCTTCCGGAAATGCTGAATATCAAAAATCAGTTTAATGTGGGGGAAATCATTAAAAATCATGAACCTTCCACCATTGCAGAAGCTCTAAAAAGTATTTTGAATAAAGGACGTAAAGATTATCAAACTGAGCTTGAAAAAGCTGCAGATGTCCTTTGCTGGGAAAATGAAGAGATAAAGTTGCTGCAGGTTTTTGAAATGGCTTCTCATTATTCTTAAACTGTTTTTACATTTAAAAATCAGAACAATTAATTACAATTTCAATCTATCATTTATTCTTCCAATGGATTGGTCTGAACTTAACATAAAATGTAAAAACTCTAAAATTTAGTATCTTTGCATAAAGAAAGTATAGAACATGACCATTAAGGAAAAACAGCAGGAAATTGTCGACGAATTTGCGTTTCTTGAAGATTGGGAGCAGAAATATGAGTATATCATTGATCTTGGAAAGGAGCTGAAAGGGCTTTCTGAGGATAAAAAAACTGATGAAAATCTAATCAAAGGCTGCCAAAGTAAAGTTTGGATCGATGCAGAATTCAAAGACGGAAAATTATTTTTTAATGCTGATTCTGACGGTATTCTACCAAAAGGAATTGTTTCTCTTTTAGTGAGTATTTACAGTGGTCACTCTACACAGGAAATTTTGGATTCTGATTTCGAGTTTATTTCGGAAATCGGTTTACAGGAGTTTCTTTCTCCTTCTAGAGCCAATGGTTTAATGGCTATGACCAAGCAAATTAAGTTTTACGCAGTTGCTTATCAGTTGAAATCGTAATTGTGACAAGAATTTTAGCATATCGTTTTTCGGCTTTTGGTGATGTTGCAATGATAGCTCCGGTTTTCCGTGAATTTCTGGAACAAAATCCGGATGTGGAGATTATAATGGTCTCCCGGAAAAATTTTGAGAGTTTATTTGCTGATATTCCGAATGTTATATTCAAAGGAATCAATCTCGATGATTACAAAGGTTTTTTTGGACTCAACAGATTAGCAAATGAATTAATTAAAGAATTTAAACCTGACCTGATCGCCAATCTTCATGATGTGATCAGAACAAAAATTTTAGATAAAATTTATAGAAGAAAAGGACTTAAAGTCTTTAAAATCAATAAAGGAAAAGAAGAAAAGGAACGATTGACAGATATTTGGAATCTGAATAAAGTTCAGTTGAAAAAAACGGTTGAACGTTATGCAGATGTTTTCCGGGAAATGGGATTCAAAGTAAATCTGTCCCATCAGTTAAGACCGAATTCAAAAAATAAATCGGGCATTGGTTTCGCTCCTTTTGCTCAACATCAAGGGAAAATGCTTCCCTTGGAAAAATCTTATGAATTAGCAAGGATTTTAGCCCAAAAACAGAAAGTTTACTTTTTCGGGGGTGGAAAAAAAGAAACGGAAACCTTAGAAAAGTGGGAGAAGGAGATTCCGAATACGTATAGCTTATCAGGAAAATTGAGTCTTTCAGAAGAATTGAATAAAATTTCAGAACTGGAATTGATGATTTCTATGGATTCTGCAAATATGCATTTGGCAAGTTTGATGGGAACGAGATGTATTTCTATTTGGGGATCGACGCACCCTTATGCCGGATTTTTAGGCTTTGGGCAAAGTGAAGATGATGTGGTTCAGATAGAGGATCTGACTTGCAGGCCGTGTTCTGTTTTTGGAGATAAAGAATGCTATCGAGGAGATTGGGCGTGTCTGGAAGAACTTGACGTGCAAAAAATTGTCGAAAAAATTTAATCCAATGAAGCTTTCTATCTGTATTCCTGTATATAATTTTGATGTAAGAGAGCTGGTTTTTGATTTAAAAAAAGAAATTGAAAATAATAAAATAGATGCCGAAATTATTCTTATTGATGATGCATCGGAAGAAAGCTTTACAATAATCAATTCTGAGCTTCAGAAGGAGGTACAAGCATTTGTTTTTCTCGAAAAAAATATAGGGAGAACAAGAATAAGAAACTTGTTTTTAAATTATACAAAAGGTGACTATCTTTTGTTTCTTGATTGTGATGGTCAAATTATTTCAAATACTTTCTTATCATCATATATTCAATTTATAGTAAATAATAAAGGCGCAAATATTGTGTATGGAGGGCGAAAAGTTGCAAATTTTCCGCCAGATAAAAACCATCGCCTCCGATGGAAATTTGCGATAGAAAGAGAAAATCCTCCCGTTAAGCAACGACAAGAAAAGCCTTATTTGTGTTTCCAAACTAATAATTTCATTATTAACAGAGAAGTTCTTGAAAAAATACCTTTTAATCCTGAATTTCAAAAATATGGTTACGAAGATCTCCTTTTTGCAATGGAATTAAAAAGAGAAGGTGTATTGATTGATCACATTGAGAATGCTATTTTTAATAATGATCTGGAAACGAATGAGAAGTATTTAATCAAGGTAAACGAGTCAATGGAAAGTTTAGCAAAAATGCTACAGGATAAAAATTTGAAATCAAACTTGACTGAAATTAAGATTGTAAAAGCATATAATCGAATAAATGAAAAGTTTTTAATAATTCTATTTGCAAATTTGTTTCAAATAATAAAAGTTGGTTTAGAAAAAAAACTTTTAAAAGGAAATGTTAATCTTAGATATTTAGATTTTTATAAACTAGGATTGCTGTTGAAAGAAATGCGTTAATGCTATAATGGCATAGTTTTTTATTTATCTAATAAAAGAATTCATCATGAAAACATTTAAAAAAATAGGTATAATGGTTGTACTAGGTTTGTTTCTTACATCCTGTGTAGGAATAAAGTCTAACGGTAACCATGGTCTGCCTCCGGGTCAGGTGAAAAAAGTGACAGGATCTAAATCCGCAAAACCCTATGCGCCGGGCCAGAATAAATAATAATCTTTCTAAAAAATATGTAGAAAAGAATTTATAAGACTGTATTCAGCTTTATTGATGAGGAATTTGACCTTGTAGAAGTGTTTTGGCACGTGGGAGAGGTTTGTGAAAAATGAAAGGAAATTAACCCTTCTAATAAGTTTTAAATAAATATGATTTGTAAGGATTTAATCCAAGGAAGATTCTTGCGAAAAGCTGAAATTATAAAAATAAAAAAACTCTCTTGAAAAAGAGAGTTTTTTGTGGGTCCTGAGGGATTCGAACCCCCGACCCTCTGGGTGTAAACCAGATGCTCTGAACCAACTGAGCTAAGAACCCGAATTTTTTTGAAAGGTTTCGTTTCCTTTTCTGTGGGTCCTGAGGGATTCGAACCCCCGACCCTCTGGGTGTAAACCAGATGCTCTGAACCAACTGAGCTAAGAACCCTCTGTACTTGTTTCCTCGTTTAGAGTGGTGCAAATATACAACTTATTTATAAACCTCCAAATTTTTTTCTAAAAATTCTCCCACTACAAAGTTACTTCCGCCAATAAAAATCATTTCTTCGTTTGTACATTGTTCTTTCGCAGATAGATAGGCTTCCTGTACGGAATTGAAAATTTTATAAGAAATTTTTGCCTCAATCAGTAAATTCTCATAATCTTTAGGATGCCTTCCTCTGTTTATGGATGGTTTTGCAAAATAGAACTCAGAATTTTCGGGTAAAATTTTGGTTACTTCATCTATTTTCTTGTCATTCACAAAGCCTAAAACAATATGTTTGTGTTTCTCAATAGAATTTAACTGTTCAAAAACGAACTCTAATCCGGCTTGATTGTGTCCTGTGTCACAGATTGTCAAGGGCATTTTAGAGAATTCAAACCAACGACCAATAAAATTGGTGTTTTGATGAACGTGTAAAAGGCCTTCTTCAATATTTTTATCAGAAATGGATAGATCTAATTTTTTTAGTTCTTCAATTAAAGCTAAAACCACTTTAATGTTTTTAGACTGATAATTTCCTTTTAGATCTGAAGTAAGCTCTGTTTTCAACAAAGTAGCATCAATAAAAGGGGCATTTTCTTGATTTGCTTTATTTTGAATGATATTTTTTACAGCATCATTTTCATCGCCAGAAATAATAGGAATCAGATTTTTAATAATTCCGGCTTTTTCCCCAGCAATTTCTTCAATGGTATCTCCTAAAATATTTTGATGATCTAACTGAACATTTGTGATGGCTGCAACTAATGGTTTAATGATGTTTGTTGAATCCAATCTTCCGCCTAGTCCAACTTCAATAATGGCAAAATCAACATTCTGCTGATAAAAATATTCAAAAGCCATAACGGTAGTAAATTCAAAAAACGAAGGACGAATATCTTCCGGAAGATTTTTTAGTTTTTGAATGAATTCAAAGACAAATTCTTTATCACAATTTTTACCGTTTACCTTTATACGTTCTGTAAAGTCAATCAGGTGAGGGGAATTGTAAAGTCCGATTTTGTAACCAGCTTCTTGAAGCACAGAAGCAAGCATGTTACTTGAAGATCCTTTTCCGTTTGTTCCTCCAATATGAATACATTTTATTTTTTCTTGAGGATTCCCAAAGAAATCGCAAAGTCTGGTTATATTTTGTAGGCCTGGTTTATATGCTTTTTGGCCATCGATTTGATAATTAGGAGCTTGTACGAAAAGCCATTCCACGGCTTCTTGGTATTGTTCATTTGTCATGATACAAAATTCTCAAAAGTTTTTTAAAAAGGGACATTAATTTTTTTTAATTGTAACTTTTTTTACATCTTCGCGTCTAATGTGAAAAAAAGCTGAATTATGAAAAAAGTTTTGGTAATTATTTTAGGGTTGAGTTGCTTGGGGCTAAATGCTCAGAAAAGGTGGTCATTGAGAGAATGTGTAGATTATGCTGTGAAAAATAATCTGCAGGTAATACAAAATGAATACTCAAAACAAACTCAGGATGCCAACCTAAAAATTGCCAAAAAAAATTATCTCCCTACTGTTTCCGGAAGTATAGGAAATACCGTTAGCTTTGGACAAACATCTTTCGGAACAGGAAGTTTAAGAAATGATGTCTTTCGAAACAGCGCAAGCCTAGGAGCTGAAATTTTGGTATACAACAACGGAAGACTAGATAAAACACTTAGAAAAACTGAGTATGATTTAGAAGCCAGCTTATATGATGTAGAAACCATTAAGAATGACATCTCATTACAAATTGCACAACAATATTTAACGACGTTATTGAATAAGGAAATTGTAAAGATCTCTGAAAGTACAGTTGCAAACGCTAAAAAGCAATATGACAAAGCGAAAATAACAACATCAGTAGGTACTACGGCGCAAACTGTTTTGGCGGAAGCTGAAGCAGCATTGGCTAGAGAAAAACAAAACCTTAAAACGGCTGAAATTAATGTTGGGAGAAGTCAATTTGCTTTGGCTCAGCTTTTACAATTGCCGGATTATAAAAACTTTGATGTAGAAGACGTAAGTGTTCCTGGTCAATTGACTCCGGAGTTGAAATCGGTTAATGAGGTTTTAGCAACGGCTTACGAATCTCAGCCTCAGATCAAAGCAGCAGAAAGTAGAATAAAATCTGCGGAAGCTCAGACAGAAGTTTCAAAAACTGCTTTCTGGCCTACAGTAACGGCAAGTGCAAGTATAGGGTCTTTCTACAACAACCTGCTTAATACGGATATCGTAGGAGTGGATGATTTGGCAAGGCCTGTTTACGAAAGAAATTTATTTGGGCAGTATAAAGATAACTTTGGACAGCAGGCAGCTTTGTCAGTCAATATTCCGATTTTTAATAAAGGAATTACAAAACTTCAGGTAGAGCAGTCAAAGATTAACGAAAGTGTTGCCAAAAACTCTTTTGAACAACAGAAGCAGACGGTAAGACAAAATGTTCAGAAAGCACAGTTTGATGCTGATGCAAATTACGAAACTTATTTGTCAGCAGTGGAAGCCGAGAAAAGCTCTAAACTTTCTATGGATTTTGCTGAGAAAAGTTATGCTGCGGGAAGAACGACTATTTTTGATCTGAATGTTGCCAGAAATAATTATGCGAATGCGCAAGGTTCTGTAGCACAGGCAAAATATAATTATCTATTTAGCTTAAAATTATTGAATTTCTATGCAGGAATTCCACTAAGTTTGTAGAATGTCAATTCAGTCATTAGAAAAATATTTACCTCAAAATACACTTGCATATTTGAAGAAATGGTTCTCTGATTATTATATTCATATAAAAATTACCAGAGACCGAAGTTCAAAATTGGGAGACTATAGGAAATTACCGGATAAATCCCATGAAATAACAATAAATTCGACATTATCTCCACAACTTTTTTTCTTTGTGCTGACTCATGAGTTGGCACATCTTATTGCTTTTGAGAAGTATGGAAGAAGGATATCGCCTCACGGAAACGAATGGAAACATACGTTCAGAGAAATGCTTTTGGAAAGCGTTGAGGTGTATGAAGATGAATTAAAACCTATTATAATTAAGTTTTCAAAATCTCCCAAAGCCAATTTTATGGCAAGTCCGGATCTGGTAAAGTTTTTTCATTCAGGGAATTCGGCAGATGATAATTCTTGCTATATCGAAGAAATAGAGACCGGAGGATTTTTTGTTTATCAAAATCAAAAATATCTGCAGGAAGGACTTATTAAAAAAAACTATCTTTGTAAGAATCTGGTTACCGGAAGGAAGTACTCTTTCAAACCGTTGGCTAGGGTAGAAAAATGTATGTAAACATGTTACAGTCAGATAAATACTGTGTAATAATGGCCGGTGGAATTGGAAGCCGATTTTGGCCTTTAAGTACACAAAAATTCCCGAAACAGTTTCAGGATATTTTGGGAACGGGAAGAACGATGATTCAGCAGACGTATGACAGAATCAGTAAAATAATTCCTTCAGAGAATATATTTGTAATTACAAATAAGGAATATGTAGGGGTGTCTCATCAGCAATTGCCGGAGATTCCGGAAGAGAATATTGTGGGAGAGCCATTGATGAAAAATACGGCGGCCTGCAATCTGTATATGGCTAATAAAATAGCTGAAAAAAATCCGAATGCGACGATGGTTGTTTTGCCAGCCGATCATTTAATTCTTAAAGAGGATGTCTTTTTACAAAAATTAGAATTGGCTTTTAATTTGGCATCTGAAAACGAGTATTTGGTAACCTTAGGAATTACGCCAACAAGACCGGATACGGGATATGGTTATATTCAGTTTGTAGAAAAGAAAAACGCGGAGTATTTCAAAGTAAAAACGTTTACTGAAAAGCCTATTTTAGAAATAGCACAAAGCTTTTTGGATAGTGGAGACTTCCTTTGGAATGCAGGGATATTTATTTGGAATATTAAAAGCATTCATAATGCGTTCGAAACGTATCTTCCGGATATGACACAGCACTTTATGGCATGCGATTATAATGCAGGCAATGAGCAGAGCTGTATAGAACTTATTTATCCAAAAGTTCAGAAAATATCTATCGATAACGGGATTCTGGAAAAAGCAAAGAATGTTTACGTAATTCCTGCATATCTGGGATGGAGCGATTTGGGAACCTGGACTTCAGTTTATGAAAATACAGAGAAAGATAAAAACCAAAACTCGGTAAATCAGAAACATCTTTTAACGTATAATGCGGAAGGAAACATCATTCACACTAAAAATAATAAAATGGTGGTGATAGACGGATTAAAAGATTATATCGTTGTAGATACAGATAAAGTACTTCTTATTTGTCCCAGAGATCATGATCAGTTGATAAAAGATTATGTTTTAGATCTTAAAAACTTCAAAAAAGGAGAGCGCTTTATGTAATTAAAATGGCATGCTTTATGTCTCTTATTTTAGCTATGATAAAAGTAATTTTAAAATTTGGACTCTTTTCTTTATTATTTTTGGGAATAACCGCTTATTCTCAGGAGAAAAAACACTTTACAGGCTACTCTAATATTCTACAGGGTATTATTCCTAATCAGAAAACAGATTTCTGGATTTTGGTTCATAGCAGTTATGGCAAGAATCAGGAAGTAAAGACTGTAGGAACTAAAAAAGATTATACCCCACAAACTTCAGGATTTAATCTGTTTCCTGATGAAAACGGGTTCTTTTATATCGTTTCTTCTTCAGGCGGAAAGATTGAATATATAACCGATCTTCCTGCAGTTAAAAAATTTATAGGTAAAATTGATAACGTAGAAGAAGCGGCCATCATGCTTACTGCTGAAGGATACTTTGTAGATGAAGAATTTAATGATTTAGCAGGAAATTACTCAGAAGATAATGCTAATTATTATCTGGAGGTAGGAAAGCTTACTTCAAAAGAATGTCCTTATCAAAAAAAGCATTTTAATATAACGGTGAGTAAAGCTAAGGGTGAAATTACAAATACAAAAGACGATGGAACCTATATAGAGCTTTATAATAAGAAATGTACCAACAATCCGAGGCTTTTAAAAATAGAGAAAAAAGAAACCCCAAAAGATGAGCCTAAAAAATCAAACTCCTCCACAAAACGCAGATAATATCTACGAAACAGAGCGATTAATCATTCGTCCCATGTCTTTGGATGATGGAGCGTTTATTCTTGATCTTTATAACAGACCTAAGTTTATTCAGTTCATTGGAGATCGAAATATAAAAACGGTTTCCGATGCAGAAGAGTATATCAGAAATAAGTTTCTTCCTCAGTTTGAAAAACTTGGTTTTGGAAATTATTTGCTCATAACAAAAGAGGGGAACCACAAAATAGGAGGGGTAGGAATTTTCGAACGTGACGGATTAGATATTGTAGATATTGGCTTTTCTCTTTTAGACGAATATGAAGGCAAAGGATACGCTTATGAAGGTGCTTTAAAAGTAAAATCTATCGGAATGGATGATTTTGGGCTTAAAAAGCTTTCTGCCATTACTGCAAAAGAGAATTTTTCTTCTCAGAAATTAATCGAAAAATTAGGCTTAAAATTCAAGAAACATGTAACTCTTCCGGGGGAAGATGAGGAGTTGAGGTATTACGAAACTGAATAACGAATACTATTCAGTTTTATTTTTTACCATTAAGGAATTAAGATGAGATGCAATGAAAGTATCATTGATTTTTCCTTAATTTTCTTAATTCCTTAATGGTTATTTTTTTTAATAATGAAAGAAACGAAATAACTATCCTTTCAAAATCTGTGAAGCGTGTTCTTTGGTTTTTACTTTTTCAATAACCTCGGTGCAGATTCCATTTTCATCAAAAATAAAAGTGGTGCGAACAATTCCCATAAATTCTCTTCCCATGAATTTTTTAAGTTGCCAAACACCGAATTTTTCGATGATATCACGATTTTCATCAGCAATTAAATCATAAGCGAAATTATATTTTTCATGAAACTTCTTTTGTTTCGCTACGGAGTCTGCAGAAATACCCAATACTTGAAAGCCTTGCTTTTGTAAATATTCATAGTTTTCGCTGAGGTTACAGGCTTCTGCTGTACAGCCTGGAGTCATTGCCTTTGGATAAAAGAAAACTACAAGTTTTTTTCCGATTAATTTTTCAGAGGTTACCGTTTCTCCATTCTGATTTGTTCCTTCAAATTGTGGTAGTTTATCTCCAACTTTCAGCATAATGATTTAATTTTGTTCAAATTTAATAGTTAAATGACAAAAAAGCAAAGAGCCGAACTTGTTCAGATAGAATTAGAAAAACTATATCCAGTCGTTCCTATTCCGTTGGATCATACCGATCCTTATACTTTAATGGTTGCTGTAGCATTGTCTGCACAAACGACAGATAAAAAAGTAAATCAGGTAACTCCCGATCTTTTTGCGGTAGCGGGAACGCCACAACGAATGGCAAAACTAGAAGTATTTGAAATCAAAGAACTGATCAAAGAAATAGGATTAGCGAATACAAAAGCCAAAAACCTGAAAAGAATGGCAGAACTTCTCTTAGAAAGACACAATGGAGTAGTTCCTCAAACATATGAAGAATTAGAGGCTCTTCCCGGGGTCGGTCATAAAACGGCTTCGGTGGTAATGAGTCAGGCCTTCAATTTTCCTGCTTTTCCGGTCGATACGCACATTCACAGATTGATGACGCAGTGGAAGCTCACTTCCGGAAAAAACGTTGTAGAAACGGAAAAAGATGCCAAAAATATCTGGAAAGAAGAAGTATGGAATAAATTACACCTTCAGATTATTTTTTACGGAAGAGAAT
This sequence comes from Chryseobacterium taiwanense, assembly GCF_000813825.1. Classification (GTDB taxonomy): domain Bacteria; phylum Bacteroidota; class Bacteroidia; order Flavobacteriales; family Weeksellaceae; genus Chryseobacterium; species Chryseobacterium taiwanense. Next base: position 159,644 of record NZ_JWTA01000015.1, on the reverse strand, counting down.
ATTCTCCGGCGAGAGGAAAAGGAGAGAAGGATTTCCTTACGAAAATGATGTTTGAAAAATAAATTGACCGCCACAACATTCCCCTCCTTTGGAGGGGTGGCGAAAATTCAAAGAATTTTTGACGGGGTGGTTACATTAAATATCCAACAATCTTCTATGATAATTAATCTGCCCCAAATGATAGCTCAAATGACCGAATAGATGGATCAGGAAATATTCAGTTGTCATTTTGTATCCCAATGCTTCAAGAGGATATTCTTTCTCCATATCTTCCGAAGTCAATTTATCAAGTGTTGAAACCACGATTTCCAATGTTCTTTCAACTTTTTCAATAAGCTCATTTCTTGGAACATCCTTTAATGAAAATTCAAGTTCACGGTTTCTGATGTAGTCTGAACTTCCAAGCTGTGCCCCAATAAAATGATTAAGGTTTCCAACCAAATGAAGGCATAAGTTTCCGGCAGAATTTAAAATGTTTTTATCAATTTTCCAGATTGTTTCTTCGTTTTGATAGGACTCAATTTCTGTTTTTAGTTTATTTAAATCTCTTGTATAAAGTGATTGCAGACTTTCTGTTATCATTTTTCTATTTAATAATTGTTTTAAAATATCCTCTAAAATTTTTTGTAACTAATGAATCCAGACTCGCATTATAATCTATAAATCCATAAATACTGTCATTCTTCCGAAATATGGCTTTATTGAGAATCAGCTTCTGAGAATTGAGATGAGTTTCAATAAATTTAATTTCATCCTTCAACGCTTTCGGGTCAATATCTTTAATTAAAAACTGGTGATTAAACACTTTCACCAAAACTCCATTTCCAAAATATCCATTGTAATTATTAAGCCAAATATTGATGGTATCTCCTTTGTATTCTGCTTTGCATTTATAATCGTTGAATTGAAAAAATCTGTATTCTTTTTCTGTGTAACATCTTATATAGAATCCGTCTTCCTGAACGATATTGGCTGTCCTTGTTGAGCTTTCTAATTTCTCACTTTTAAATAAATGAAGTTCAGGATATTTTGATAGAAGCTTTATGTTATTGTTTTTAGGAAGATCTTTATCAACGCTAAATTTCTCAAAAGCCCATTCTGCTTTTGCCTCCTTTTTACAACTTAAAATGAATAAGCAAAAGATGAATACAAATGAAAAATTTAAAGTTCTCTTCATGATTTAGTTTCAACAAATCTAAACAAAAAAGCCACAAAAATTAATTTGTGACTTTACTATTTTAGTGAGGAATTACTTCTGCTTTTTAGCCCAAAGTTCCATTTTTCTATTTAAAACGTCCAACGGAAGGCATCCTTGGCTCAGTACTTCATCATGGAAGCTTGCCAAATTGAATTTTGTCCCCAATTCCTTTTGATATTTCTCTCTTAGTTCGCGGATTCTCAAAGAACCGATTTTATATCCTAAAGCTTGTCCCGGCATTGCCATATATCGCTCAACTTCGGCAGTTGCACCCGCTTCATCATAAGAAATATTGCTCAGGAAATATTTAATAGCTTCTTCTCTTGTCATTTTTCCTGTGTGTAAACCAGTGTCTACAACCAATCTCACGGCTCTTAACATTTGGTCGCTCAGATAGCCCATTTTCTGGTAAGGATCTGTATACAACCCGAATTCAGGGCCTAAAGTTTCACAATAATGCGCCCATCCTTCACCATAGGCTCCAAACCATCCGAATCTCATGAATTTAGGAAGTTTGGTATTTTCCTGCTGCAAAGAAACCTGATAATGGTGTCCCGGAATAGCTTCGTGTAAGAAAAGAGATTCCATTCCTGAAGTTACATTGAATTTTGAAGGATCGGGAAGCGGAACATAGAAAATTCCCGGTCTTTTTCCATCTGGAGTTCCCTGGATATATTCTGCACTTGCACTGGCTTCTCTGAATTTTTCTGTCTGTCTGATTTCAAAACCGGTCTTTGGAGTTACTGAGAACATCGTTTTCAGTTTCGGAGTAATTTTCGTTAAAATTCCATTGAATGCTGCCAATACTTCTTTTGAAGTCTTATAAGGCATTGCTTTAGGATCTGTTTTCACGAAATTGATGAATTCTTCCAACGAACCGGTGAAACCAACCTGTTGTTTTACCTTTTCCATCTCCGCGCGAAGCATGGCAACTTGCTGAAGACCTATTTTGTTGATTTCTTCAGGTGATTTATTAGTAGTTGTCCAACTTTTTGCATAGTACTGATAGATTTCCTTTCCGTTGGGTAAGCTGTTGTATCCGTCGGTTTCTCTGGCTTTCGGAAGATATTCTTTTTCTAAGAAATCACCCATTTTTGCATAGGCAGGAATGATTTTTTTGAGAATCGTTTCTTTATAAAGTTCTGAAAACTTCTCTTTTTGAGCCTTAGAAAAGTCTTTCGGGAAATTTTTGATCGGTCCGTAAAATATATTTTTGTCTAAATCCGGCGTAATGATTTCTTCCGCTCTCATTTGAGGGATCATTTTAACCACCAGTTTTTTGGGAAGTACGATTTTATTATTAATTCCTTCACGGAAATTATCTGTAGCGGCATTCATCCACTCCGGAAACTTTTCCATTCTTTTTAGCCAGGCGCTGTAATCTTTTTCTGTTTTGAAAGGCTGGCTTCCCTGTCCGCTTCCATAAAGAGGAAAACTTAAAGGCAATCCCCCAAATTGTGTAAACGGAATGTACTCAGGATGATAGGCATAGCCTTCAATTCTGTCTTTCAACATGAAATCCAGTACATCGTATACAACTTTGTCTTCATCAGAAAGATTCTTATAATCAACATTTTCCAATTGTTTCTGCACTGAATTGTAAAAAGAAACTTCCCCCGAAATAAAATCTTTATCTATATTGATCGGCAATTGGTCGTTGTATCTGAGATCACCCTGTGAAGTAGCCTCAAGAGGATAAAGTTTCAGATATTGTTCGTAATAGTTCGATGCGATAGAATCTAAGTTACTGGGAGTTACCTTCGTTAGAGGTGAATCAGACTTCTTACAAGAAGCGACACTCATGAGTAATCCCAGACCAACGATGCTTTTTAATAGAATATTTTTCATTTTCGGAATCTTTGAGAAACAAAAGTAATTAATATTAACAAAAACAGATATTTTAAGGGTGGATTTTGCAAAAATATTTTTCAAAATATTTTTCACATTCAATCTATTTTTTATCTTTGCTGAAAACGTTTAACAATCATACTATTACAGTTCTTTTTTTAAGAAATAATGAAAGGGATTTTAAAAATTTACCATCCGGACGAAACGCTAAAATACAATATCAGAAACACTTATTGCAAAGCGGTCTATAGCAACCAGCAACATTTTTTAGAGGTTGAAGTTATTACGGATGACAGTTTGGATCATGTTGACGATGATTCTCTACAGTACAATTTTCCACAGCTCTCGCTTGAAGTTTTCGATTTTCCTATTGAATCTGCGGAAATAGAAGGGAAAACGATTCAAATCAATGATTCGGATGAAGATAGCTACACCGAAGTAGATCTTTTTGACGATGAAGAAGCATTTATCTATGATAATGAACTTCTGTTCGAAAAAAATGAAGAAGGGGAACTTCAGGTTATCTGGAAAGGAACGATTGATGATTTTTATACCGGTTCGGATACTCCGCTGCCTTTCAGACTTAAATGTGAATTTAAACAAGATGATATTGAGGTAGACGAGGATTAATATCCATCGATCTCAATATTTTTATATTATAAAGTTCTTTTCAATTTTTTTGGAAAGAATTTTGCTATTTGTAAAAGGCAACTTAATTTTAAGTTGTTTTTTAAGCATTTTTTAAGACATCAATTAATAATATTCTATTATTTTTGTCGTTTAAAACCATTATAAAACTAGATATTAATGCTGTTAACGGAACTTACTCAGATTTTATTTGCACAAATTGCTACACCGGCAGTGAATACAGAAGATTTAGAATTTTCATTTTGGAAAATCATGTTTCACGGAGGTGCTTTCGCTAAAATAGTGATGGTAACTGTACTGATACTTGGTGTGTTTTCAGTATATCTGTTTTTTGAACGTTTCTTTTTTATTAAAAGGCTGGCTTCAAAAACGGATTCCAATTTTATGGATAATATTGAAGATTTCATTAAAGAGGGTAAAATAGAGTCTGCTTTAGACTACTGCAAAAGACAAAATTCTCCGGAGGGCAGAATTTTAGAAAAAGGAATTTCAAGATTAGGACGTCCGGTTTCAGACATTGTAAGCGCAATGGAATCGCAGGCTCAGGTTGAGGTGGCGAATATGGAAAAGAATCTGAATCTTTTGGCGGTAGTTCCGAGTATTGCTCCGATGTTGGGACTTTTAGGAACGGTAATCGGGATGATTATCGCTTTCTTTAATCTTTCTCATGCAACAGGATCTTTCTCACCAAAAACGCTTTCTGAGGGTATTTATACAGCATTGGGACAGACTGCGGTAGGTCTTGCAGTGGCAATTCCGGCTAACTTTTTCTACAATATATTGTTAACAAGAATCGATAAGTTTGTATTGAAAGCTCAGAATATGTCGGGTGAATTTTTAGATCTTATCAATAAACCTTTATAAATCTTTCCAGATGAAAATTCAGAGAAGAAATAAAGCGAACCCCGAGTTCAGTTTAGCAGCGATGACCGACGTTATCTTGCTGATGCTGATCTTTTTTATGATAACATCTTCTGCAGCTAATCAAAGTGCGATTGATGTGAAATTACCAAAAGCCGGAGCGGTAGATGATAATATTCCTAATCCTTTAACGGTAAGTATAAAGCCAGACGGTTCTTATTTTGTAGACGATAATCCTGTAACGAAAGACCAACTGGAGCAAATCATCGTTGATAAATTGGCTAACCAGACCAACAAATCTTTTACGATAAGGGCAGACGAAAATACGATGCATAAAGATGTGGTTTTTGCGATGGAAATTGCGGAAAAGAATAAGTTTAATATTGCGATTGCAACGGTAAAAGATAAATAATCAACGATTATCCGGAACAAGATTATTTTAAAAAATGAAGAGCTACGTCATTAATAAACAAGAAGAAAACAGAGACAGAATAAAAAGCGCATTGCTTTCTATTCTTATTTGGTCTGCCATCTTGCTGTTTGTTTTTTTATATAAATTAAAACCTGAACTGGATCCTGAACCGGAGGTTGTTACTACCATGTTGGTGAATTTTGGGGATAACAGAAATGGAAATGGGGTAGAAGAACCCGCAGATCAGCCGGGAAGTCTGGCTGCAGCTACGGAAGAAGTTACTCCGGAACCGGTAGAAACAGCAGTTCCTGAAACTAAGACCATCATAAAACCGGAGCCACAGCCTGAAACTAAAAAATCAGAAGCTAAGGAGAAAATTATCACAGGTAATAATTCTAAAGTAACTGTTCCAAAAAAAGAGGAAGTAAAAGCTGATAGTAAAAAAACTGCTGCAAGTACAAGTGCTTCTAAGAACACTAAAAAATCGGGTGCTGTTACTGCCAATTCAAAAACAGGAAATGGTGACGGAAAAGGAACGGCAGCTATTGGAAACTTAATAAGAGGAAGGGGAACAAAAGCAGGAAGCCAAGGTGATGGAGAAGGCATTGGAAATGCGGGAGATCCTTTAGGAGGTGACGGAAATGGAGATAGTAAAGTAGGAATTGACAGAAAATTGGTAGGATATATTCCCGGAACAATGGGAAGAGGTGGTGCACAACCTTCTCACAGTTGTACAGCAAGCGGATCTATTACCGTTGCTTACACTGTAGATAAAGCGGGGAATGTGGTTTCCGCAAGAAGATCGGGAGGTGTTTCAGATCCTTGCGTTGCATCTACTTCAGTTGCCTGGGTGAAAAAATATGTAAAGGCTGAAAAAGCCAATGTTTCTTCCACAGGAACGTATAAAATTACTTTCTAAGAAAAATAATTTAATTTTTATAGTACCGTGTTAAAGTTTAGCGACTTTGCCACGGTTTTTTATTTGAAAGAAATTGAAGGAGTGCTTATATTTGCTTATACCATGATAAATCACAACAGAAATATGAAATTAAACTCCTTGCTCATCTTATTGTTATTTTGCCCGTTTTTCTTTAAAGCAACTGTAATTCCTTTTGAATTAATAGAGGGAAAGATTGTCCTAAATGTAACGATACAGAACGATCAGCATCATTTTATATTCGATACCGGAGCTTTTACTATTATTTCAGACGAACTGAAGGATAAAATTAACGCCAAAAAAAGTAATATCATTTTTGAGGGGATAGATGCCAATAATGCGAAGTCTAAAATGGACGTTTTTACCATTAATACTCTAAAGGTAGCGGATTTAAGCATCAAAAATGTCAACTTCTCGTTTGCTGATATTAGTTGGATGAGCTCTCGTGCCTGTAAAAAAATAAGTGGGATTTTAGGAGCGAATATGATGAAAGATAAGGTATGGCAAATTAATTTTAAAAATAAAACGCTAACAATATCTGACAAAATAGAAAACGCTTCTTCTTTAAGCTCAGTAATAGTTCCTTTCACAGAACAACACTTTACCGGTGTTCCGAAAATTGAAGTTAAAATAAGAGGACAAGTCTTAGATTATGTATTTGATACGGGTTCCGGGATGAGCTTTTCTCTCACTCAGCAATCTTATAACAAGATAAAAGATCATGATTTTTTGACTTTTGAGGGACTATTGGCGCAATCTTTAAATAGTATAAGCAAGGGAGAAAAACAGGTGGATTTCATGGAAGTCCAGATAGGTAACGTAAACATCGGAAATCAGATCATAGATAGCAGCTTGGAAGCGACAAATTTATTGGGAACTAAGTTCATGGAAAACTATTTAGTAGTTCTTGATTGTATCAATAAAAAAATTATTCTATATCCGAATAGTATTCAACCTGAATATAATTCTTTCGGTGTTTCGTTTGCAGTGAATAAAGATGCTCTTATTATAGTCAATAAGCTGCAGATTCCTCAATTGTCAGAATTAACATTAGCAGAAAAAATTATTAAAATAAACGATATTGATGTATCAAGAGTGAATAATGAAACGTTCTGCGGAATAAAAAAGATGATGGATGAGGTTAAAACGATCACGATAGAAAATGAATCTCACAAGAAATTCACTTTGGAAAAGAAGAATATCTTACAGCTATTGAATTAAAATATTAGAGCGGCCTTTTAAGGCCGCTCTAATATTTATATATGAGGCTTTTAATTTTTCAGTTCATTAATCCTGTTGATGATCGGTAACGCAAAAATTCCGCTTGTCTGAAGATACAATTCGTAGAATGTTTTTGCTTTATCTAAAAAGTCTTTATTTCCGCTCGCTTTCCCATTAAAATAGAACAGATTTCCCAGCATCTCGTAATAATCCTTGTGATCTCTTTCCTGTCTTTCGTTGACGATTCCAATAATTTCTTCTTTCGTTTTTGAGGAAAGAGTGGTGAAATCAAATTTGAAAATATCCTTCATCAAAGTCTCGAAATCCAACTCTTTCTGCATCAAGCTCTCTTCCGGTTTATCCAAAATTAGTTTTTCTAATGCTTGAGTTAACTGACGTATTAATCTTAAGGTGAATTCTTTATCTGTAATCATTTTTTTTGATTTTTTTCTGTTGTTTCTTCGATTTCAGGAGTGGAGGCTGTTTTAGAAATGAAGTGTATTGTACCTTCTTTACTTTTATAAATTCTTAAAGCTAATATTAATCCAATAACAATTCCTAAGATAACAATAGCAACTGCAATAATTAAGGTGAAGTTGTTAGGATTTGGAAAATAAATGATCGCTGCAATTAAAACTCCTATCAAAAGAGGAGAAAGAAAGATTTGAAATCCTCCAATCACTTCTGTTGATTTTTCAAAGATATTAGGTTTGTTTTCTTCCATTATTAAGCAAAGAAAAGATAAGCCAACGCAATAGAAGTAATAACACCTACTAAATCGGCTAAAAGCATGGCAATTACCGTGTATCTTGTATTCTTTATAGCTACTGCTCCAAAATAAACAGCGATCACGTAAAACGTCGTATCTGAGCTTCCCTGAAGAACGGCTGCCAATTTCCCCTGGAAACTATCTGCTCCGAAGGTTGTCATTGTATCCACCATCATTCCACGCGCTCCTGAACCTGATAATGGCTTGATTAAAGCAGTGGGAAGTCCATCTACAAATCGAGGGTCAAAATGTGCAACGTTTGCTACCCATTTCATTCCATCGATAATCACATCAAAAACTCCGGAAGTTCTTAACAGAGAAATTGCGATCAACATTCCGACTAGGTAAGGGATAATTTTCACACAAGTGGTAAAACCTTCTTTTGCGCCTTCAATAAAAGCATCAAAAACATTAATTTTTTTGTAAACTGCCCCAAGAACAATCGAAAGGAAAATAAAGAGAATTAATCCGTTGCTTAATACTTTACTGAAATCATCCAGTTCATCTTTACTCAATTGAACCAGATACAAAACCAATAATGCAATAACTGCTGAAATTCCTCCAACATAAGCAAGAACGACAGGTCTTAATAGATTAATTTTCTGATATAAAGAAACAATGATCATTGCTGCTAAAGTTGCCGCAAAGGTTGCAATCATACACGGAAGAAAAATATCGGTTGGTGTTTTCGAGCCCATAGAAGCTCTGATTGCAATAATCGAAACCGGTATCAATGTCATTCCTCCTGCGTGAAGACACAGGAACATGATCTGGGAATTACTGGCCGTATCTTTATTCGGGTTTAAGGTTTGAAGACTTTCCATTGCCTTTAAACCAAAAGGAGTGGCTGCATTATCTAAACCAAGAAGATTGGCGCTGAAATTCATCAGCATATGTCCGAAAGCCGGATGGTTTTTAGGGATTTCCGGGAATAATTTTGAGAAAAAAGGTTGAATTAACCGACTTAAAAGATTGATTCCGCCTGCTTTTTCGGCAATACTCATAAAACCCATAAATAAAGTCATAATTCCAATCAGCCCCAAACAGATTTTTACAGCGGTTTCAGAAGTTCCGATTACGCCGTCTGCTTCCTGAACGCGGTAAACTTTCACATCCTGCTTCAGTGAATCTGTTTTATAATGAATTCTACTTTCTGCAAAATCAGGTTTTTTCATCAAACTATCTCGGACAATCGGAGAAAGTGTATTTATTTTCTGTGTTGCGATTTGCACGGTGTCTCCGCCTTTTCCTACAACCATATCGTTAAAAATGGTTTTGTAGTGGCTTGAGGAGATGTATTTTATACTTGCAATAGCAATGGCAACAATGATAAATGCGGACCAAATTCTGCTGAGAACCATCTGATTAAATTATAATTGTTTAAACTTATCAAAAAAACTTCAGATTACAAAGAAAGGAAGAGATTTTAAGTCATTGAGACGAGCTGTCATTTCGGCGAATAGTAATCTGTTTATAGATTCTTCACTCTGTTCAGAATGACAGGGAAAGTAGAATTAAATACAAGATTAATTCTTTTCATCAAGATAAACCAAAAAGCCCTCAAAATTATCATCCAGATTTTTTAAGACTTTCGCATTTTTCATTTTCTTTTCCAGAGCCTCGATGAAAAAGCTTTTTTCAAAGAACTGGCGGTGAATTCCGGGAAGTAGCTCCATAAAATAATCCATTCCGATTTTATTGTTATGGAGGTCCATTTTTGTTTCTAAGGGTTGATTGGGGAATAATTCCTCGTGCATATCGGTCATTCTTTTGCAGAACTTCAATGCTTTTTGAGGAGAGGAAATTTTACAGCAGTACATCATGATAAAACAACACCAAAGAGCGTGTCTGAAAGCATTGCCAATACCATTGTTAGACGCTGTTTCCGGGAATTTTTTCTGGGCAATCGTGAATGCTTTTACGGTGGCATGAAAACTTAATAAAGAAAAAAGAGGATGGGGAAGAAGGAGAGATAAAAGACGCAAAATCTTTTTAAAGCTCATACTTCGAATCGTATCAAAAAATATTTTAAAAGTTCTCATAAATAAAAATCTCTCCCTTAATTAGAGAGAGATGATTGTATTTTTGTTACAAATTTTAAGCACGTACTGCTAATAAATTTACTGTTTTTGCTACTGTATCCTGAATTTCAGTTCTTTTCACGATGAAATCCACAAATCCTTTTTCCTGTAAGAATTCAGAAGTCTGGAATCCTTCCGGTAGATCTCTACCGATAGTTTCTCGGATAACTCTTGGTCCTGCAAAACCGATTAAAGCTCCAGGTTCAGCCATGATAATATCTGCTGTCATTGCAAAAGAAGCTGTAATACCACCAAAAGTAGGATCACAAAGGTAAGCAATGTATAAAAGTCCTGCTTCAGAAAGCTGAGCCAATTTTGCCTGTACTTTTGCCAACTGCATCAAAGAATAAGTTGCTTCCTGCATTCTTGCTCCTCCTGACTGACAGATGATCATGTAAGGAAGTTTGTGCTTAATACAATAGTCTATTGCTCTTCTGATTTTTTCTCCCATCACAGAACCTAAAGATCCTCCGATAAAAGCAAAGTCCATACAAGAAACTACCATTTCAGTTCCTTTTACAGTTCCTACAGCATTTCTGATAGAATCTGTAAGTTTTGTTTTCGCTTTTACTTCTTTTAGACGGTCTGCGTAAGGTTTTGTATCTTTAAAGTTAAGGATGTCAATACTTTCAACGTTAGCATCTAACTCAGTGAATTTACCTTCATCAAAAAGGATGTCAAAAAATTCTGCACTTCCAATTCTTACATGAAATCCATCTTCAGGAGAAACGTAGTTGTTTCTTTTTAGTTCTTCATGCTCAACTACTTTTCCTGATGGAGTTTGGTGCCAAAGACCTTTTGGAACATCCTTTTTCTCATCAGTAGAAGTCGTAATGTTTTTTGCTTTTCTTTTAAACCAGTCGAATGCTGCCATTTTTGTAATATATTAATGTACAATGAAAAAAGTAAAATGTATAAATGAGAAAGTATTGAACTTGCTTCTTATAGTATACATTTTACTTTTTACAAATTTTTATTTTAAAGTATTTACGTTATTTAAATCTTCAAATGCCTGAACTAATCTTGTAGAGAAAGTTTCTTCCCCTTTTCTCATCCAAACTCTAGGATCGTAGAATTTTTTGTTAGGTTTTTCTTCTCCTTCAGGGTTACCGATTTGAGTTTTCAAATACTCAACATTGTTTACCATATAGTCTCTAATTCCTTCTGTATAAGCAAACTGAAGGTCAGTATCAATGTTCATTTTGATTACTCCGTAGTCAATAGCTTCTCTGATTTCTTCCAAAGTAGAACCAGAACCTCCGTGGAATACGAAGTTTACAGGCTTAGCTCCAGTTCCGAATTTCTCCTGAACATATTTCTGAGAATTATCAAGGATTTTCGGAGTAAGAACTACATTTCCTGGCTTGTAAACACCGTGTACGTTACCGAATGCTGCTGCAATTGTAAAGTTATCAGAAATTGCTTTCAACTTTTCGTATGTATAAGCGATATCTTCCGGTTGAGTATATAATTTTGAGTTGTCTACGTCTGAATTGTCAACACCATCTTCTTCACCTCCTGTAACTCCGATTTCTACTTCAAGAGTCATCTGAAGTTTAGCCATTCTTTCGAAATATTTAGCAGAAATTTCTAAGTTTTCTTCTAAAGACTCTTCAGAAAGATCCAACATATGAGAAGAGTAAAGAGATTTTCCTGTTTGCTTGAAGAAATCTTCGTTAGCATCCATTAACCCGTCAATCCAAGGTAATAATTTCTTTGCACAGTGGTCTGTGTGAAGAATTACAGTTGCTCCGTAAGCTTCAGCAAGAGTGTGGATGTGTTTTGCTCCTGCAATAGCACCTAAAACAGCTGCTTTCTGACCATCGTTGTTTAATCCTTTCCCTGCATTGTAAGCAGCACCACCGTTTGAAAACTGAATAATAACAGGAGAGTTTAATTTCGCTGCCGTTTCCATAACTGCATTTACATTGCTAGAACCAATTACATTTACTGCTGGTAATGCAAATTTATTTTCTTTCGCATATTGAAAAATGTCGGTAACTAATTGACCTGTGGCAACTCCTGCCGGAAAAATTCTGCTCATGTTTTACTTTTTATATAAATTATTAGGGTCTTTTTAAAATTCCTGTAAAGGTAATGATTTTTGCTCAATAACTAATTTCTTTTGTCTCGTCCCCAAAGTAGCTTTTGGCGGATGGTTTCATAAAAACTTAAATTATTGGGCTGTACCAAAAGGAGCTGAAAAGAAGCCTTTTTTATAATGATTTCTTTATCTGTTTCTATATGTATTAATCTGGAATCTAGTGAAAGAGAATACTGTGGTACTCTGCTTTCTACTCTGAATTTGATTTTTACTCTGTCATTTACCACCAAAGGTCTCACATTCAAATTGTGAGGAGCAATAGGAGTGATCACAAAGTTTTCGTTATTGGGAGAGATTATGGGGCCACCGCAGCTTAATGAATAAGCGGTAGAACCTGTAGGTGTGGAAACGATTACGCCGTCTCCCCAAAATACGTTCAGAAATTCATCATTAATATATGAATCTACCGTAATCATCGATGTTGTTTCTTTTCGGGAAACCGTGACATCATTTAATGCGTAAGGGAAAAAACCTTCTTCTAAGCCTTCAGAAACCACTTCAATCACCGATCTGCGGCTTGTTTTGATGTCTCCTTTCAAAATAGCATCCAATTCTCTGAAAGCTTCTTCCTTTGTAAAGCTTGCCAGGAAACCTAATCTTCCTGTATTTACTCCTACAACGGGAATTTCAAGATCTTCAATAAATGTTAAAGAATTTACGATCGTTCCGTCTCCTCCGAATGTGAAAAAAAGATCAACTTTTTTCTCAAGAAGATCCTGCTTGCAATTGAAGGTTTCGAAAATTTTTGAAAACTGAAGGGCTTCAGCCATTTCGTCATAGAGAACAGATGTTACGCCTCTGCTTTCGAGCTCTGAAATAAATTTACTGAGATACAAAAAGGTGTCAAGATCTTTTTTCTGAGAATATATGGCTGCTTTCATGCTTAGATTTCTAGGAATTTTTGGAAGAATCCGAATCTGTCTTTATACAAATCCGATTTTTCGTCCGAATAATATTTCTCCACAATTTTATAATCGTATCGATCGAATGTGGCATCTATCGAGGTGAGATTCTCATTGCTTATTTTTATGGTAACATGAATTACTTCATCTGACATGAAACTGATAAAGCCCCCGTAAAATTTAGAATTATTGCTTTCTACAATATTGGCAATTTCTGTCATAGAATATTTTCTTGCAGGCGTTTCTATCGTTAGAATAGCTCCTGTTTCAGAAAACAGAGGATATTTTGATAAATCCTGAAAGATATCATCACAGATAATATATCCTAAATATTTTTCATTTTTATTGATAACGGGAATCACATTGGTGTCAAAAGTATGGAACAGTCGAATGCTGTCCATAATATTATTATCTTCCAATATTGCGAAACGCTCTATCTGATGTTCCAGATCTTTTAAGGTGCCTTCTTCCTCATAAAGAAAGTCTATAGCAATGGCTCCGTAAAAATGATGGGATTTTTTAATGAAAACATGAGAATATCCAAAATCTTCTAATATCTCCCTTGCTGCTTCTATTGAATCAGTCAGGCTAAAACACGGAAAGTCTTTTGAGATATAGTCCTTGATAAACATGGTGCTAATTTATAAAAAATTAAACTAAATTTTTTCTGTAGGCCTGTTTTTTTTAATGATTTTTTTTGAAAAGCGATGTTAAAATTTGTTTGTAAGGGAAAAAGAAGTATCTTTGTCGCCTTTCATTTTTACTTTTTATTAGATTTATTTCAAACTGCACTGTCTTTTAGACACATGCAGTTTTTTTATTTTAAGACCTTTGCAAACTCCCACATTACGATTCCTCCGCACACACTTACATTTAAAGAATGCTTGGTTCCCAGTTGTGGAATTTCTAGGAAAGTATCAATATTCGGAAGTGCTTCATCACTGATTCCTTCTACTTCATTTCCTAAGATAATCGCATATTTTTTTGCCGAATCAATGGTAAAATCTGTAATCATCTGGCTGCTTGTTGTCTGCTCAATTCCTACCACTTCAAAACCTTGAGATTTTAAATCATTAATAGTGGTGTTGATGTCGCTTTCATGACTCCAATCAACACTTTCCGTAGCACCCAATGCCGCTTTATGAATTTCACGGTGGGGTGGTTGCGGAGTTATACCACAAAGAATGATCTTGTGAATCAGGAAAGCATCTGCAGTTCTGAAAGTAGCACCTACATTGTGCATGCTTCTGATATTATCTAAAACAACGATCAAAGGAATTTTTTCAACGGTTTTAAATGTTTCCACATCTATTCTGTTGAGTTCTTCCAGTTTTAATTTTTGTACCAATTTTTTATTTTGTAGAGATTAATTTTCCGTCTTTGTAAACTTCTGTTTTTTCAATGCTTCCGTTTTCGCGGTAATGAACTCTGGTTCCGTTCCATTTATCATTTACGAATTCTGTTTCCCTTTGGATTTTTCCAGATGGGTAAAGCGCTTTCCATTTTCCTGTAGCCAAGCCGTTTTCATAAGTTCCGATTTGTTTTACAGACTTTCCGTCCTCATGATAAAATTTACTTTCACCGTGCAATTTACCAAATTTATAATTTGAAACTTCAGCAATTTTACCTGAAGGAGAATAAAATGTAGCGGTAGAGCTATTGTCGTAAATATTTTTTTCTCCGTTTCTGTAGGTTTCTTTTGATGTTAAAACTCCATTTTTATCAAAATATTCCCATTCTTTTACTTTATATCCTTTCTTGAATTCTCCTTTTGCCTGAATTTTTCCGTTTTCATAATAAAAAATAGCATCGCCTTCCGTTTTTCCTTTTTTCCATTCGACGATTTCTTTTACCTGTCCGTTGTCAAAAAATTGTTTACAGGTTCCTTCCTGTAATCCGTCTTTAAATCCGCACGGTTTCTGAGCGCTCATTATTGAAAAAGAAAAAACGGCTAATAAAAGTGAATATTTCATAATTTATTTTTTTTGGGTTAAAATTAATACTTGTTGAAATGATATGCATGAAATGTAATCTGTATCATTAAAAATTAACATTTTCTCCCCAAATTTGGGTATTTATTCCGGGTTATAAAATACCTATATTTGGCTAAAATATAAGTATGAAAAATGCACTCGTTTTAATGACTATCGTATCAGCTTTTAGTTTTACCAAAGCACAAAATACATACTATCCACAAGCTTTCTTTGATAAAAAACTTGCTCAGGATATGATTGGTTTCGGAAATTCTACCCTTGAAGGAGTGGCTTCCACAAAACAGAAGAATAATTGGGGAGTGAAACCTTTATTGGCTGAGAAACATTATGCTAAAAAAGGAACTGTAGTAATGCTTTTTCCTGTAACACCTTATTTTGAGGAGTTTTATAAGATGAGAAAAAAGTATGAAAACAAAAAAACAACGGTTTATATGTCTGAAGAAGCTTTTAAATACAGAATTGATGCTTTAACGGATGATCATGGAAGATTTAAATTCGAAAAATTGAAACCCGGAAAATATTATCTGGAAACCATTATCAATTTTACGGCAACAGCAAGTTATCAGCAACAAACAGGACAATCAAACGCTTACAACGCTTATGGCGGATATTTATACTCTACTCCCGTTTATCAGACGTTTTTCTACGGTTATTCTGCAGGAAACCGCGAAAGTAAATTTGTAGAAATAAAACAGGACGGTGAAATGAAAGAAATCAAGCTTTAAGGCTTGATTTTATTTTTTAGAACCCATGATCTGATGCACATTTCTTTCAATGTTTTGTGCCAATGCTTCCATCGGAATGTCATTTTCATCATTGTTGAACGGGTCTTCAATTTCCTCCGCAATAATTTCTAAGCTCATCAGAACGTAATAGACAAAAACAGTAAGAGGAATCATAAAAAGACCAATGCTGATTACGTAAGCAACAGGTAATGCCAATACATAAAGGATGATGAATTTTTTCACAAAAGAAGAATACGAATAAGGAATCGGAGTGTTTTTAATTCTTTCACATCCTCCGCAAACTTCTAAGAAGCCACTAAGTTGTGTATCCAGATACAGCATTTCTACATCAGAAATTTTTCCTTCCTTTTTTAGTTGATTCAGCTTATGGGTTAAAAGAATGATAATTTCATTGGGTCCATGGTTTTTTATAGATTGTTCAATTTCTGAATAATCTTCGTCTAATACTAATCGCGTAGACTCTTTAGAAAGATGCTTGGCTAAAAAGTGAGGAAAAAACTTAAGGTACCTCGCAATTTGTTCAGCATCTTTTCTGTCATTTTCAAGAATAGAATTGATTTTTATAGCAAAATTTCGGGAATCATTTACCAATTTTCCCCAAAGTTTTCTTCCTTCCCACCATCTGTCATAAGCGGTATTTGTTCTGAATACCAATAATAAAGAAAGGACAAAACCAAGTAAAGAGTGGATCATTCCTACATTGCTGATTCCTGATTTTGAAGTCAGATGAAAATATTCTACTTCTAAATATTCAATTCCCCAGGAATATAAACCGACCATAATCATACTTGGAAAAAGGATTTTCAAAGTATCACTTTTATGCAGGCTGAAAAGAATTTTTAGAAAATGTTTGGTGTCGTAAACTCTCATAAACTCAATTAATCCTTACAAAGATAAAATTTTCGTTTTTATCCTTATTTATAATCATTTAAACTTTCAGTAGGAATAAGAAGGCAATGATAACTGATATTAATTTTAAAACTTTTGTAAATTTCAAAAAAACACTATTTTTATTTCGCATTAAAAAATACCACACAAAATGATTCTCGAAAGTGTAGATGTTGTCACAGATATCAGTAAAGAAGATTTTCAGAAAAATTATTTCAAAATGCATAAACCGCTTTTGATCAAGAATTTTGCGAGCCGATGGGATGCTTTTGATCAATGGAATTTTGATTTTATCCGTGAAAAAGCCGGTGAACAGGAAGTTCCTTTATATGATAACAAACCTGCAGATGCCAACAAAAGTACAGATGCTCCGGTTACAAAGATGAAAATGAAGGACTATATTGATACGATAAAAAATAATCCTTCAGATCTCAGAATTTTCTTTTACATTATTACAGACCGACTTCCGGAATTGCTGAAAAACTTTACGTATCCCGATTTGGGAATGAAGTTTTTTAAAAGACTTCCTACCTTATTTTTCGGAGGGAGTGAAGCGCATGTTTTAATGCATTATGATGTAGATTTAGGAGATTTTCTTCATATTCATTTCGAAGGAAAAAAGAGGATTCTATTATTCGATCAAAAGCAGTCTGCTTTTTTATATAAAGTTCCTTTATCAGTACACACCATCTACGATGTTGATTATGAAAATCCTGATTATGAAAAGTTTCCGGCGTTGAAACACGCGAAAGGCTTTGAAATTTTCATGGAACACGGAGATGCGCTTTTTATTCCAGGAGCTTTCTGGCATTTCAATCGCTATCTGGAGCCTGGATTTTCGATGTCGCTTCGTGCGCTTCCAAATAAGCCGAATGTTTTTGCGAGTATGCTGTATCATGTTTTTATTATGAGATATACTGATAAATTAATGCGAAAGATTTTTAAGGCTAAATGGGTAGATTACAAACAGAAATGGGCGTATAAGAAAAGCTCGAAAGCTTTGGCGAGACATTCTTAATAATTTTTTTCTCCCACAGATTTACACGGATTTGCACAGATGTTTATGTTTTACTTTGTTTAAAAAAAGAAAAAAATAGATACAATAATCTGTGTAAATCCGTGTAAATCTGTGGGAGATTACAAACGTAGTTTTTCAAAAGCTTTCCTTCTACTATTTTATTTCTTACTTTTACCATCCTAATTTTTTAAGACAGATTTTAATGGCAAAGGCAGTGAAGAAAGAAACTCCGTTAATGACTCAGTACAACACCATCAAGGCGAAATATCCTGATGCGCTTTTACTATTCAGAGTGGGGGATTTTTATGAAACTTTCGGGCAGGATGCGGTAAGAACGTCTCAGATTTTAGGAATTGTTTTAACGAAAAGAGCCAATGGAGAAGGACATATCGAATTGGCAGGATTTCCACATCACTCAGTAGATTCTTACTTGCCAAAATTGGTGAGAGCGGGAATGAGAGTAGCGATCTGTGATCAGTTGGAAGACCCAAAAATGGTCAAAGGAATTGTAAAAAGAGGAGTGACGGAACTGGTGACTCCCGGAGTTACGTTCAATGATCAGGTTCTTAACTCAAAAAAGAATAATTTCCTGTTGTCTCTTCACAAAGAAAAAGAGAAATTCGGGATTGCTTTGGTGGATATTTCTACGGGAGAATTTTTGGTGAGTGAAGGGAACTTGGAAAAGTTGCTTCATATCGTCAATACGTTTGATCCTAGTGAAATTATTTATCAGAGAAGTGTTCAGATCCCAGAGCAGATTAAAAATAAAAATGCTTTCAAGCTTGAAGACTGGGCGTATCAATATAATTTCGCTTACGAAAAACTGACGGGTCATTTTAAAACCAATTCATTAAAAGGCTTCGGAGTTGAAAATCAGCCACTAGCAATTACAGCAGCGGGAGCAATCTTCGCGTATTTGGTAGAAGATACCCATCATAATTTATTGGCTCACATTACCAAAATTCAGGTGATTCCGCAGGAAGATTATCTGATGATGGATAATTTTACATTAAGAAACCTTGAAATCGTTTATCCAAGCAATCCGCAGGGAAAATCTTTATTAGATATTATCGATAAAACATCTACTCCGATGGGAGGAAGATTGTTGAGAAGAAGAATTATTTTGCCTCTTAAAGAAGTGAGTGAAATCAACAGAAGACTTTCCCTGATTGATTTTTTAAACGAGAACGACTATCTTAAATATGAGATTTCCCAATTATTAAAATCCATTTCCGATTTAGATCGATTGATGGGAAAACTGGCGGCAGAAAAAATTTCACCCAAAGAATTGGGATATCTTCGTCAGAGCTTGGTTAATATTCATAAAATTAAAGAATTGCTTCATCCTCATGCAGATATTCTGGCTTGGCTGGAACCTTTGTACGATCAGGATGAATTAATTAAAATATTGCAAAACCATCTGAATGAGGAGCTTCCTGTCAATTTAGCGAAAGGAAATGTCATTAAAGAAGGGATTTCTGAAGAATTAGATCGATTGAGAGGTCTTCAGTCTAAAGGTCGTGGTTTCTTGGATGAAATGTGTCAGAGAGAAATCGAAAGAACGGGAATTTCAAGCCTTAAAATAGATTTTAATAATGTTTTCGGATATTATATTGAAGTCCGAAACACCCATAAAGATAAAGTTCCAGGTGACTGGTTGAGAAAACAGACATTGGTCAATGCCGAACGTTACATCACAGAGGAATTAAAAGAATATGAAAATCAGATTCTTGGAGCAGAAGAGAAAATCGGAGTTTTAGAAAACAAACTCTATAGAGATGTTTGTGCTGAAACTATGATTTATATCGATCAGATTCAGGAAAATTCAAATATTATTGCTCAACTGGATGTTGCCGTTGGTTTATCGGAATTGGCGGTTTCTGAAAGCTATACAAAACCTGTTTTGACAGAAACGTTTGCGATCGATTTAAAAGAAGCAAGACACCCGATTATTGAAAATGCTCTTCCTTTAGGCGAAAAATATATCCCGAACGATATTTTCTTAGACAAAAATTCTCAGCAGATCATCATGGTTACAGGACCGAACATGGCGGGTAAATCGGCGATTCTTCGTCAGACAGCGATTGTTTGTCTGTTGGCTCAGATTGGAAGCTTTGTTCCTGCAAAACATGCTGAAATTGGGGTGTTAGATAAGATTTTTACAAGGGTAGGAGCGACGGATAATATCTCTGCAGGAGAATCAACGTTCATGGTTGAAATGAACGAGGCTGCAAATATCCTGAATAATATTTCCGAAAGAAGTTTGATCTTATTAGACGAAATCGGCCGTGGAACATCTACTTACGATGGAGTTTCCATTGCTTGGGCGATTGCGGAATATTTGCACCAACATCCTACGCAGGCAAAGACGTTATTTGCAACGCATTACCATGAGCTGAACGAAATGACCGTAAATTTTGAAAGAGTAAAAAATTTCCACGTTTCTATTCAGGAGAATAAAGGAAATATTATCTTCCTAAGAAAGCTGATTCCTGGTGGAAGTGAGCATAGTTTCGGTATTCATGTGGCCAAATTAGCCGGAATGCCTGCCAAAGTGGTTAACAGAGCCAATGAAATCTTGAAAACCCTAGAAGCAAGCCGTACTCAGGGAAGTTCTTCAGAAAGTATCAAAAGAGTGACAGAAGAAAATATGCAGCTGTCTTTCTTCCAGTTAGACGATCCGGTTTTGGAGAATATTCGAGAAGAACTGACGAAAATCGATATCAATACTTTGACACCAATAGAAGCTTTAATGAAGCTTAATTCGATAAAAAAAATGATTGGAGGATAATCCAATCATTTTTAATCTATCTCTTTTTTATCAAAACGTACCGCTAAAGGAATTTTGAATCTGTAAGGAACTTTCTGACCATTTATTTCTGCAGGAATCCATTTTTGTTTAATTTTTGAAATGGCTCTTATTCCTTCTTTATTAAAACTTTCATTACTTCCAATAGCTTTTATATCTATCATAGAACCTTCTGTATCAATAATAAAAATGAGTTCACAACTTATTTGTTCAGCATTATTGGTCACAACATTCTTCATTTTGAAGTTCTTACTTATCATGTTTTGAAATGCTATTGAGCCTAAAGGAAAAGAAGCCATTTTTTCAGCATCTACTCTTACTTTACCATTTTTTTCGCTTAAAACTAATTCATTCAGCTCTGCAGTTCCTTTTACAGACTCTTGTCCAAAAGAAAAAAAGCTAAGAAGAATACAGGTTCCAAATATTATTTTTCTCATCATGATGTTGAAGACTTAAAACTTCTGCAAAGAAAGCGGGAAGCTGTACAAATAACGAACAGGTTTATCTGCTACTAAAGCGGGTTTCCAACGAACAAGCATTTTCTTTAAAGCGGTTTCTGCTGCTTTTGCGTGATCTTTATTATTGCTTATAGCAGCAATATTATTAACGTAGCCGTTTTTTTCAACGATAAAGTAAACACGCGTATCTATTTTTTTTCCTTTTGCATAAATTACCTCCATGTTTTCAGCGAATTTTCTACGAAAAAGAGCCATTCCACCAGGGAATTCCGGTTCTTTATCTGCAGTCATTACTACTCCAGTAAGGTTAATTCTCTTTTTCAGTTCGTTATAATGTGGAAGTGATTCAACATTGATAATGGTTGCCGGAGCAGGAGCCGGAGTTGTTTTCGTTTCAGGAGTTTCCTGTGCAAAAGCAAAAGAAGCCGTAAACAAAGAAATCATCAGCAATAACCTTATTTTCATAATATAATTTTCCACAAAAATAATTATCCTTCCCGATATAGGGATTATTTTTAAAGAAATTTAAAAGATCATTAAAGTTCTTAACAAAATTTAACAATAAGTCTCTGTAAACTAATATCTTGATTTTCTTAATTTTGAGAAGAAGAAATTTTTAAGTTTAATGGTCTTTGCTTTTGGTTGGTCTTTTTATCAAGGGCAGGAACAAATAGTTGTAAATAATGTTCCCACGATTCAATATGAGCTCTTGGAAAATAAGATTAAAGAAGAAAAAGATATTTTTTTAGTATTGAATTTTTGGTCAACAACCTGTGCTCCATGCGTAAAGGAACTTCCGCATTTTATGGAAGTAAACAATAAGTTTAAAAATAATCCGAAATTTAAGATGCTTCTCGTGTCTTTAGATCGCGCAAAAGACAAAGACCGTGTTATAGAATTTATAAAAAAGAAAAACCTTACCGCTGAAGTTATTCTGCTGGATGATATTAAAAGAATGAACACTTGGATTCCCCATTTTGAAAAGAATTGGGACGGAAATATTCCTGTAACGATCTTTTATAAAAATGGGGAGAAGGTAGGCTTCAATGACGGAGAAATGAGCAAAGAAGAATTGGAAAATACAATTACTAAGCATTTAAACTAAACAAAATACTATGAAAAATTTTAAAATCTTACTAATGGCTTTTGTTGTTGGAATGGGACTCTTGAGTTTTACCACAACAAATCATGATAAAAATGAACCTAAAAAAGAAAGCAAATCTTCAGCAAGAGGTTATGAAGTAGGAGATGAGGCAACTGATTTTAAGCTGAAAAATGTTGATGGAAAAATGGTTTCTCTGAGTGATTTTAAATCAGCAAAAGGGTTTATTGTTGTTTTCACGTGTAATCACTGTCCGTATGCAAAGAAATATGAAGAAAGAATCATCGCTTTAGATAAAAAATACAAATCTCAAGGCTATCCTGTAATCGCGATCAATCCCAATGACCCTTCTGTACAACCTGAAGACGGGTATTCGCAAATGATTGAAAGAGCAAAACAAAAAGGTTTTACTTTTCCGTATTTAGTGGATGAAGGACAAAAGATCTTCCCTCAATATGGAGCTACAAAAACACCCCATGTTTTTCTTCTTCAAAAAGAAGGCGGTAAAAATATTGTAAAATACATTGGTGCCATTGATAACAATTATGAAAATCCAAACGATGTTTCAGAATATTATGTTCAAGATGCCGTAAATGCTTTATTGAAAAACGAGCCGATAAAAATGACCAAAACGGTTGCCATTGGATGTACAGTGAAAGTAAAGAAATAATAGAGTTGTGACTTGAAATGATAGATCGGCATTCACTATTGGATGTCGATTTTTTATAATAAAAATTTATGATGAAATTAAAATTCAGCCTTAAATATTTCCTGTTAACCATTATAATTTTCTTAGTGGAGGTGCTGATTGCAACGAAATTAAAAGATATCTTTTTCGTGAGAGCCTACCTTGGAGATGTGATTGTTGTAATGCTTCTGTATACTTTAGTTAAAAGTTTTATTAAAGTAAATAACCAAAAACTGATAGTTGGAATTTTTATTTTTTCTTGCTTTGTTGAGTTGGCTCAATATTTTAATATCGCAGAAAAACTAGGCTTCCAACCTGGAAGCCTAATGTATATTGTCATTGGAAATTCGTTTTCGTGGATTGATATTTTGTGCTATGGTGTTGGATGCTTATTGCTTTATCTTTATGTGAAAACCCAGTCGATACAACAAGCTTTAAGTTAAATTATCTTCCGAAACTGTCATATTTATCTTCAGCATATTTGATAAAACGGTTCAATAGCGCTACGTTTTCCTTTTCCATAGGAGAAAGGTCTTTATCGACATTATTGGAAACAGGAATATACCAGTCGGTCTGCTCAAAAAAGTTTCTGTAGGTCTGCTTTTTAAAAGCATAACCATGTCTTGCAAAAACAGAATTTTTGATAATTTCCATATCCAGTTTTCGAAGATTTTTAAGGTCTTTTTCAGTTAATTTTTGTTTAGATGCATTGATTTTGAAAACCGCATCAGAAGCAATTCTGTTTTTTGAAGCAGTATAGGTTTCTGTTTTTCCGGTCTCCTCATCAGTATATTTCTCAATAAAATCTTTTGGATTCTCCCAGTCAATGAGATCGCTGTCTTCACTCAGCATGAAATTGGGGTTGTAAACAAATTCTTTTTTGATCAGTTTCAATGTTTTTAAAGGCGCTTTTACCGCAGATTTATTGAAGGCATTCCACTTTCCAGTAAGACTGTCATTGGTTAATTTAACCTCAAATCTACCATCGGTTTTATCATTTCCCGGTTCATCCAACACAAAGGATTTTGTTTCTTCGTTAAAAACGCCTCGGAAAGGACGCTGGTTTCCGTTGACGATACTTTGTCCGTAAACACTATCTTTTGTGATTCTATTGATCTTTAAAGAGATCTTTTTATAAACATCACCTTCATATTCTTCTCCGATTTCCGGGGTAATCATTTCCTTTCCTGCAAAATCACCCATATAAATTCCGTAATATTCCTTATACACTTCAGGAATCACCACCGAATCTTTTTTTGCAGTAAGACTGTCTTTTGAAGAATCTGTTGTTTTTGTCTCTTTTTTACAGCTTACCAAGCTTATGGTAAACAAGGAAATTAAAGTTAATTTTAAAATTTTCATATGTGATTTTTTTGTTGATTTTTAATGGTTATATGCAATCGCAGAATAAAATGTTGGCCTTACAACAAAAGATAAAGCGATATCATAGGTGTTTTTTTGTGATTAAATATTCGATTAAAATGAGATTAGGAATCCAGCCCATCCATGCAATGATTTGATAAACATCCATGGGATTTGGATGAAATAAATATACAATAATTACTTTCCACATTCTCAGGGTGATGGCAGAAACGGTCAGAGCGAAACTCCGCCACATCCATTGCTTATGTTCTTTAAATTTTTTTTGTTTAGCTAATTGATAGGCTTTGTACGTAGAAAACCACCATAAACCGCCTAAAATGACAAATGATATTTTAGAATAGATTCCTCCATTCGCAAACATTCCCATGTAAATTCCTGAAGGAGCCGCGAGAAACAGAATCAGAAGAATATAAATTTTTCCTGCATTTTTATGAAAGCTTTTTAGTCCGAAATCCTTTCTGAGAATAGCCAAAAACCCGCTCAGCAAGACAAATATACTTGTGTAAACGTGAGTATAGAAAAAGTATAAATATTCTCTTCTTTGGATAACTTCAGTCTGTTTGATCATTAAAAAACTAACACTAGTTCTCAAAGGAATGTATTCTAAGGTAATTTTTAACATCAGCCAAAAGAAATATCCGAACCCTATGATCAAAAGGATTTTAAAAATGGACGAAATATTTCTTTTGACTGAAAACATTTTGCAATTTGTGTTTTTACTAAATTATGTATTTAGTTTGTCATTCTGACGAAGGAAGAATCTAAGCTGGTTTTATAGAGGTTCTTCATTTCACTTTGTTCCATTCAGAATGACAGGTTTATTATGAATCAACTATTTCAGATTCAAATCCTGCGCAATCAACCACGCCTCACTCCAGCACGCCTGAAAATTAAAGCCTCCCGTCACGGCATCAATATTCAGAACCTCGCCGGCAACATAAAAATTAGGAAGAATTTTCGAAGACATATTTTTAAAGTTGATTTCCTTTAGATTAACCCCTCCTGCCGTTACAAATTCATCTTTAAAAGTTGATTTTCCGGTTACATTGAATTTCTTTTTGCATAAATTTTCAATGATCTTCTGCGTTTCTTTTCCTGAAATATTGGCAACCTGTTTATTCAAATCTACATTTGAAACTTCAAGGATTCTCTGCCAAAAGCGGTTCGTGATCTCAAAAATTTTCGATTGCCCGATTGTTTTCTTCGGATTGGACTGTTTGAATTTTTGAAATAATTCTTCAGCATCCTCTAGATCTTTAGAAATAAAATTAACTTCAATTTCAAAATTATATTTCACTTTTGCTAAGTTAATCGCTTCCCAAGCCGATATTTTCAAAATTGCCGGTCCTGAAAGCCCCCAATGCGTAATCAATAATGGCCCGCTTTCTTCTGTTTTTAATTTAGGAATAGAGGTTTCAGCCATTTCGAAGCTTGTTCCTGCCAAGTCTTTCAATAGAGGATCTTTGATATTGAACGTGAAAAGTGAAGGAACTAAATCGATGATTTTATGTCCTAAATTTTCGATCATTTTCAACGATTTTGGAGAACTTCCTGTAGTATAAATGATAAAATCGGCTTCAAAATCTCCTAAACTGGTTTTAACCAAATATTTTTCATCTAGTTTTTCAATTTCTTTGACAGAACATTTTGTCTTTACTTCAACATTTTTTTTCTGAATTTCATGTAAAAAAGTATTGATAATGGTCTGTGAGGAATTGCTTTCCGGAAAAATTCTGTTGTCATTTTCTATTTTCAACGAAACTTTTCGTTGATCAAACCAATCCATGGTATCTCCCGGCTGAAACTTGGTGAAAACACTTAGTAATTCCTTATTTCCACGAGGGTAGAACTGAACAAGTTCTCTCGGATCAAAACAGGCATGGGTTACATTGCATCTTCCTCCTCCGGAAACTTTTACTTTCTGAAGAACATCTGAATTTTGTTCGAGAATGGTAATTTTATATTGGCTTTCGTCAAGATTTGCTGCACAGAAAAATCCTGCTGCACCGCCTCCGATAATGATAATTCGTTTCATAGTTTTATTAATCTTATGCTCAAGATTATTTTTACAAAACTACAATTTTTATAAACCATCTTATTTGAGTAATTTTGGAGAATATAATTTTTCATTTTTAAAGTGAAAATTATTAGCGTAATTTAAGTTGTTTTAATCTCTGATTTTTATTATCTATCCAGTTTGTCATTCCGTAGGAATCTCGACTGAGTTATTGAATAATACGGCTTAGATTCCTCCGGAATGACAGTAAGGAGGTTAAAATTTACCGTCAAAATAAACATCAGTATTAAAAATATAATTTAAATGATATTCTACCATAAATTCGAAGTGCGTTGGAGCGATCTTGATGCCAACAAACATTTAGCAAATTCATCTTACGTTCAATATTGTGCTCAAACCAGAATGGCTTTTATGAAGCTTGAAAAAATGGGGGTTACACAAATGAGCCGTTGGGGAATTGGTCCGGTTATTATGCATGAAAGATTTTCTTTCTTTAAAGAAATATTCGCAGATCAGACAGTTATTGTAAGTCTTGAAGTGGATGCTTGTGCAGACGATTGTTCTATTTATCGATTTGTACACAAGTTTTATACTCCTGAAGGAGAGCACTGTGCAACTTCTGAAGCAACGGGGGTTTGGATTGATACCATGTTGAGAAAAATGACAACTCCGCCGGATGATGTGGTAGAAGCGATCAATAAATATAAAACTGAAAATACAGTGGTTTTGACGAGAGAAGATTTTAAAAAATTACCTTTCCGCCCTGAAAATATTGATCCGTCCGCTTTCAATTAAATACATGATAAGCGATAAATGATCGTTGATGAAAAGTAATATCAATATCATTTATCAACATCAATTAAACTAAAAAGATATGTTTGAAGATAAATCACAGGAATTAACCCCGATTTCCAAATTGGGAGAATTTGGGTTAATAAAACATTTGACAGAACACTTTCCTTTATCTAATGTTTCTTCGGAGCTTGGAGTAGGAGATGATGCGGCAGTTATTAATCCTGAAAATAAAAAAATAGTTATTACAACAGATGTGTTGGCAGAAGGAGTGCATTTCAATTTAGGATATGTTCCTTTGAAGCATTTAGGCTATAAAGCTGTTGTTGTAAATCTAAGTGATGTTGCAGCAATGAATGCTACTCCAACGCAGATCTTAGTTTCTCTGGCTGTTTCCAACCGTTTTCCGGTAGAAGCACTGGAAGAATTATATGCCGGAATTCAAGCTGCTTGTGGGCGATATAAAGTAGATTTGATAGGTGGTGATACTACAAGTTCTAATGCAGGTCTTGTAATGAGTATTACAGCGATCGGATTGGAGAATGAAGAGAATATTATCAAAAGAAGCGGTGCAAAACCAAACGATCTTCTTGTGGTTTCAGGAGATTTGGGAGGTGCTTATATGGGACTTCAGATCCTGGAAAGAGAACATGCTGTTTTCCTTGCCGATCCGAATATGCAGCCTGAAATGGAAGGTTACGATTATATTCTTGAAAGACAGTTAAAACCTGAAGCAAGAACAGATGTAAAAGAGATTTTAGAAGAACTGGATATTAAACCAACTTCTATGATTGATATTTCAGATGGTTTGGCTTCAGAAATCCTGCACCTTTCAGACCAGTCGAAAGTTGGTTTCAGATTGTATGAAGAGAAAGTTCCTATGGATAATCTTACGATTGCTACGGCAGATGATTTTAATTTGAATCCTGTAATGGCCGCTTTGAGTGGAGGTGAAGATTATGAATTGTTGTTTACCATTTCACCAAACGACTTTGATAAGATTAAAAATCATCCGGATTTCACCATTATTGGTCATGCTGTAGAGAAAGAAGATGGTAATTTTATGGTGGCAAGAGGTTCTAATCAGTTGGTTGCTTTAACAGCACAAGGTTGGGATGCTTTTCTAGGAAATCAACAAAACGATTAAATTTTATTTAATTTTAAATATTGTGAACCACTGCTTTTGTAGTGGTTTTTTTGTTTTAATTTGCAAGAAAATTAATAATAATGAAAAGGCCTGTAAAGCTTATAATAAAAGGTGTTGATGTTCTTCCTTACGTTTTTGCAGTCTTAATAATAGGAGGATATATTGTACTTTTACTTGCGAAAAAAGGTTTTATTCATGTAAAACGTATAGAATTATTAGCTGCTGTTTGTTGTGGATTTTTTTTGTTGGCTATAATTAATTATTTTAAGAGGATTCACCCTCCGAAAGGAATAAGCTTTGACGCTTTGAAGTCTACAGCAGATATCAGAACACCAAATTTTAGATATAAAAATTCCACAAATAGTGGTAATACAATTACTTACATAAAGTTTTATTTTTCTGAAGATACTGCTTATCTCTATATGAGAAGTTTGCTTAAAATTTATGAAGGTCCCATTTCAATAAAAAGTAAAGATTCAGAAAGCTTTCATATTACTAACTTTACGAGAATTAATGACTATGAAATAAGATTTGGAATAGAATCTTTTAATGGAATCACATCTTACAATGTTTTAATGGTAAATCTTTCAGAAAAAGATCTTAATTTATTAAAGGAAAACTTTGGAAAGATGGGATATGAATTAAAATAAATTATGGCAATCACTTTTTACGATTTAGAAAATAAAAAAACATTATTATTTAGTATTTCTGATATAGAAATTGTTAAGTACAATAATATAATAAACCTATTCAATTTAAAATACAATAATTTGTTTGATGAATATGGTGATTTTAAATTACATGAAAATCACATTTTTTATTTAATTCAATCAATGAGAGAAAATAAAGACTTTTCTTTTGATGCTTTTTTTCAATTTTTAATTGAAGTTAAAGAACAAAATAAAGAATTATTAGTTATCGGAAACTAAAAAATCCAGCTCTGTTTTGAGCTGGATTTTATTTTATTTAAAATGGGAAGATTTTACGCTTTTGCAATATTCAAAATAACCTCCATTGCTTTTTCCATACTTTCCAAAGCAACATATTCGTAAGGTCCGTGGAAATTGATTCCTCCTGCGAAAATATTCGGACAAGGCAATCCCATATAAGACAATTGAGCTCCGTCTGTTCCTCCTCTGATCGCTTTAATTTTAGGCTCTATTCCCGCTTCTTTCATCGCTGTTGCTGCAAGGTCGATGATGTGCATTTTTCCTTCAAATTGCTGCTTCATGTTTCTGTACTGCTCTTTAATTTCAACTTCAGCAGTTCCTTCACCATGTT
Source organism: Chryseobacterium taiwanense (assembly GCF_000813825.1). Classification (GTDB taxonomy): domain Bacteria; phylum Bacteroidota; class Bacteroidia; order Flavobacteriales; family Weeksellaceae; genus Chryseobacterium; species Chryseobacterium taiwanense. The sequence goes on along the minus strand of NZ_JWTA01000015.1, from coordinate 130,340 downwards.
TTTGATTAAATTCAGCTACTTTTTCTTCCATGAATTTCTTTCTTGCTTCAAATTTATCCGCATCGTGATCACGAATGATATATTGAAGTTTAGCCTCAGAAATATCTGCATTTAAGTCCATTAAATGATAGAATCCGTCAAAACCTTTCGTAGTTGCCGGAGTTTCGTTAGCCGGAAGCATTTGAGCAAATTCAGAAGCCAATAAAGCGGCATTTACCATTTTTCCGTATGCATAACCCGGGTGAACGCTCAATCCGTGGATTTTTACTATAGCTCCTGCTGCATTGAAGTTTTCATATTCCAGTTCTCCAACTTCTCCGCCATCCATAGTGTAAGCGAATTCAGCTCCGAACTTAGCAACATCAAACTTGTGTGCCCCTCTTCCGATTTCTTCATCAGGAGTAAATCCAACTGCGATTCTTCCGTGCTTGATTTCAGGATGAGCCATTAAATATTCAGCAGCTGTTACAATTTCTGCGCAACCTGCTTTGTCATCGGCACCAAGAAGCGTTGTTCCGTCTGTAGTGATCAACGTTTGACCGATATATTTTTTTAAACTTTCAAATTTTGAAGGAGACAGCTTGAAACCTGTTGTTTGGTTTAGAATTAGGTCATTACCATCATAATTTTCCCAAACCTGAGGTTGTACATTTTCACCACTGAAATCCGGTGAAGTATCATAATGCGAAATAAATCCAATGGTAGGTTTATCATCATTTTCAAGATTTGAAGGAACGTAGCCCATGATATAGCCGTTGTTATCAATCGATACATCTTCAAGACCGATCGTTTTCAGCTCTTCAGTAATGAAGTTTGCGATATCCCACTGTCTTTCCGTAGAAGGCGTAGCTTCGCTTTCAGCATCACTCGTTGAATATATTTTTACATAGCTAAGAAAACGGTTCAGTAACTTTTCTTTCCACACTTGGTTGAATTCTATTGTACTCATTATTAGTATAAATTTCCGGCAAAGTTAGCAATTTTGATGCTCAGAATAATTTATTTGGGGATGAATATCAGCTATTGAAATTTTAAATCGGATATAAATCTTTGAAAATCAAAATAATGTTAGATTTGTGAGTGTGTTATATCAAATTATTTAGTTTTATTATATTTGAGAAAATCTAAACGTAAAAATGTTTCTTACTGAATGTCCGCGCGATGCAATGCAGGGTTGGGGAGAATTTATCCCTACCGACAAAAAAATAGATTATATCAACTCTTTAATGGATGTTGGGTTTGATGTATTGGATTGTCTGAGCTTTGTATCTCCAAAAGCAATTCCTCAAATGGCCGACTCTGATGAGGTTGCCGAAAATATTGATAAATCCCGTTCCAATTCGAAAGTCTCTGCAATTGTAGCCAATTACAGAGGTGCCGAAAAAGCATTGAAGCATCAGTCGGTAGATATTATCGGGTTTCCGTTTTCTATTTCTGAAACATTCCAGCATAGAAATACGAATAAAAACCAGGAAGAAGCTTTTAATGAGATCATTAAAATGCTGGAGCTTGTAAAAAGTGAAAACAGACAGCTGAACATCTATTTTTCCATGGCTTTTGGGAATCCTTATGGAGAAATGTGGAAATGGGAAGATGTAGATTTCTGGGCACAGCGATTTTCAGAAATAGGAGTAAAAGATATTTTACTTTCTGATACAACAGGGGTTGCAACTCCAGAAACCATTGCTCTTTTATTTGAAAAAATACCATCTAAATATCCTGAAATTAACTTTGGAGGACATTTTCATAACCGATATGAAGATTCTTACTCAAAATTAAAAGCTGCTTACGATAAAGGCTGTACAAGATTTGACAGCGCCATCAAAGGAATCGGAGGCTGCCCAATGGCAAAAGATGATTTGGTAGGAAATATGCCAACTGAGCAGGTCATCAATTTTATGAGTGTAGAGAAAGTAAATCATAAGTTGAATTTATTAAACTTCGAAAGTTCTTATAATAAAGCGAAGGATATTTTTCATTTTTAAAAAATATTCAGTTAGTATTAGCAATGTGTCATCCTAAGCTTGTCGAAGGATGTAAAAGCAAAATAAAGAAATCAGTAGGAGCGGACTTTAGTCCGCTTTACTTTTCAAAATTCAAATTGGCTTTAGCCAAAACATATTTCAAATTAAGCAACAACAACAACAAAATGTTACCAATAATCACTCCATCCGAATTAAAAAAACTTCCAACCGAAAATCTCATCATCCTAGATGCAAGAGTAGGAAAAGATGTTTATCAAAATTATTTGAATAAGCACATTAAAAGAGCCAGATTCATCGATTTGGATAAAGATTTGGCATACATAGGAGAAGACGCTGCTTTTGGCGGAAGACATCCCCTGCCAAGTGTTGAAAAATTTGCAAAAACGCTTTCAAATCTTGGAGTTTCAGAAGGTTCTCATGTTGTTGTGTATGATGATAAAAATGGATCAAACGCAGCGGCAAGAGCTTGGTGGATGCTGAAATCTTTTGGGTTTAAAAATGTACAGGTTTTGGATGGCGGATTTCAAAGTGCTGAAAAAGAAGGTTTAGAATTTTTTTCAGGCGAAGAAACGTTTGAAAAAACTGAATTCATAAAAAAAGGCAATTGGCTTCTTCCTACTTCGATGCTGGAAAATATTGAAAATGAATTAACAAACCATTCTTCTACAGTGATTGATGTAAGAGATGCTTACCGCTATAATGGAGAATCTGAACCCATCGATTTGGTTGCAGGTCATATTCCAGGAGCGATCAATATTCCTTTTTCTGAAAACCTTGATGAAAACGGAAATTTCCTGAAACCAGAAGCCTTAAAAGAAAAATATTTAAAATTGCTACAGGGAAAACCTGAAAATCTGATTATTCACTGCGGTTCTGGAGTCACGGCTTGTCACACCATTTTAGCATTAAATTATGCAGGATTTGATATTCCGAATTTATATGTAGGTTCTTGGAGTGAATGGAGTAGAAGAGATTGCGAAAGAAGTTTAAAGAATAAAAGATAAAATAAAAGGCTGTCAAATAAATTTGGCAGCCTGTTTTATTTTAATCCGAAATTTAAAGCATTCCCAGCTCAAATTTCGCTTCTTCACTCATCATATCCTTGTTCCAGCTTGGCTCGAAAGTAAGCTCTAAATCGACACTTTTTACATTTTCTACTTCTGCTACTTTGTCTTTTACCTCTTGAGGAAGTGTTTCTGCAACCGGACAGTTCGGAGTGGTAAGTGTCATGATAATTTTTACATCGGCATCATCAGAAATCTGTACGTCGTAAACCAGTCCCAATTCGTAGATGTCTACAGGAATTTCAGGGTCATATACGGTTTTTAAGACGCTAATGATTTCTTCACCGATGTCAGCAATCTGATCGTCTGTAAATTTCATTTTTTAATCTAAATTGATATACCTTTTCAACAAATCTTCCTGACGCATACGTCGGAAAATATTTGCCAAAGTTAAGACATCTTTTTCACAATAGTCAACTATTCTTTGCAAGTCTTTCTCTATGTAGTAAATTGATGAAACCATTGAGCCATCAATATCGTCTTTGGGAGTGGGAATTCCGAACAGATGAGCCAATAATTCCAGAGAAATAAAACTTTTATAATCTCCGAATTTCCACAGTTCCATGGTATCTATATGAGGAATTTCCCAAGGCTTTTTTCCAAACATCTGAAAAGGAGTAGGAGGCTGCATTCCGTTGATTAAATATCTTCTGGCAATCCATGGGAAATCAAATTCTTTCCCGTTGTGGGCGCAGAGAATAACATCGCGAAGCCTCGGGCTGTTAAAAATTTCGCCAAATTCGAGCAGCATCTTCTTTTCATCATCACTTGCAAAACTTTTGATTTTCAGCGTGTCATTTTTTTCAAGCATTCCGATAGTGATACAGACTATTTTTCCGAATTCAGCCATAATTCCGGCTCTTTCAGGATAGAATTCTTCTGCAGAAATCTCATCTTTCCTTTGGTATCTGGTTTTTTTATCCCAAAGCATTTGTTCGGTTTCAGACATGTCTTCCCAAGATCCAAATCCGGGAACGGTTTCAATATCAATAAATAAAACCCTTTCTAGGGGGATGTTTTTTATCATTTTCCTGTTTTTAAACTGAAAGGTATGACATAATAAATGAATAATCAAAAACGTTTTAATAGAACAAAATATTATTTTATGAAAAGGTTATTCATAATAGGAAGCAGTATAAGTGTGCTTTTCTTAGCTTCATGCAATGATTCTGAGGGAGGTGATACTGCTACAGTTAATGTGAGACTTACCGATGGTCCTGCAGCGTATGATGCTGTTAATATTGATATTCAACGAATAGAGATCAATAATAATGGAGAATGGGTAGCACTCAATTTTCCGAGTCCAGGTGTTTATAATCTTCTTAATTTTAAAAACGGAACAGATGTAGTTCTAGGTCAGGCTGTATTACCTGCAGGAGACGTCTCTCAAATGAGAATGGTCTTAGGAACCAATAATACTTTAGTCGTGAATGGTGTTAGTTATCCACTGCAAACTCCTTCGGCACAGCAAAGTGGCCTGAAGTTTAATTGGCACCAGACATTAGCTGCTAATGGAGCTTACACAGTATGGATAGATTTTGATGCAGGAAGATCTGTTGTAACTACAGGAAATGGTTCTTACATTTTAAAACCGGTTATTAGAACATTTTCGGAACTAACAAACGGACAAATAAAAGGCTATGTACAGCCCTTAGCAGCTGACGCTGTAGTACATGCTATTATGGCATCAGATACGATTGCTACAGCGATACCAAATCCGGATGGATTTTTTATGTTTTCCGGATTGCAACAAGGTACTTATACGGTTTCTTATGATGCAGATAACACAACGGGATATCTAGATGAAAATACCAATAATGTATCTGTCGTATTTGGACAAATTACTAATTTAGGAACAAAAACATTAAATCAATAGGTCCTAACCTACTTGAAAACCATTTTTAGTCGGAAGTGATGTTGTGAGCAATGTTACTTCCGATTTATTTTCTCCATATACTCCTAAAACCAGACATTCACTGAAAAAGTTGGCGATTTGCTTTTTGGGAAAATTGACAACAGCTAAAATCTGTTTTCCGACCAGTTCTTCTTTTTTGTATAATGTTGTGATTTGCGCTGAGGATTTTTTGATGCCTAAGCTTCCGAAGTCTATTTCTAATTGATAGGACGGATTTCTGGCTTTTTCAAAATCATTAACAGAAATGATGGTTCCACATCTTATGTCTATTTTTTCAAAGTCTGTCCAGGAAATTTCAGGTTTTATTGTCATGATAATGCGTTAATCAGTTGTTCTATTTCTATTTTTTGTAAGGCATATTTTTGTTGTAATGTTGAACCTTCTCCCATTCTTTTATAGTATTCGAATGCTTTATCGGCAAAAATTTTCTTATGAAAATCTGAGGCATCCGGAATTTTTGGAAAAACTTTGTGGAAAAGCATTTCATAATAGGCCTGAAACTCTCTTTCATTTTTATCCTCAACAGTTTGTATAGAAGATTTTTGTCTTACATGAAGCATTTCGTGGGCCACCACATTTAAAATGAGATTGAGGTCAAAATCAAATAAATTCGGTGGAATCATTACTGTTTGTGGTTCTCCCAGCTCTCCTTCAGTTGTCAGGAGGACTAAGTTGGGAATGGCTTCCCGAAGACCAAAGCCTGCGAAGTTTTCATGCTCCAGATCGAAAGAATACAGTAAATATTTAGCGGCATCAATGACCTGGTTGTTTTCTTTATAGGCGCTCAAATGTAATTTGACCTGTTCGAAATTCATCACAACAATATGTTTTAACAAATGTATTAAAATAATGAAACTTAGAAATGATGAGAGAGTAAATTAATGAAGTTGTAAATCATTTGATTATGTTTTATTTGTTGAAATTTTATTAATTCTTATGCAAGATTTCCTAAAAACCGGATTTATATAAATGAGTACTCAAACGAATAATGTGTAATGCTAAAAAATTAAAATTAATGAAGAAATTAACAGTACTTAAATCTCTAATGATTGCCATAATTGCCTTTTTGGGATTTTCTTTAACGTCATGTAATGATGATAAATATGAACCGGTTCCTCTGAAATTGAGTGATGTAAATGGTAATTACAGAGCAAGATTAGTGACTTCCCAAGGAGGAAAATCCAATGAAAAAATTATTGATTTTACAGCGAAAGATTCGATCATTACTTTCAAAGATTTTCCGGTGAAGGAAATTGTAACATCGGTTGTGAAAGATCCTGTAAAAGCTGAAGCAGCAATAGTTAGCTTAGGAAAAATTGAATATAAACTGAACTATACTTCAAAGCTCAATACAGATCAGAATGTGGTAGAATTAACATTTGAACCAAAGGCCTTGACTTTACCAATTCCGGTAGACGGAACGATTAAAAATACAGTTGTGAAACTGGCTACAAAACAAAAAGGTTTTTTTGTAGGGTATGACTGGTCAATGAGATTTGGTTTGGAAGCGGAAAAAATAATGGTGGATGGAGTTGAACTTACTCCTTATGAAACCATAAAATACGAGATCCCGATTAGTATTAAGAATTAAAAGAATGAATAATTAATGAAAATAGGCAAGACCTCGAACAGAGGTTGCCTATTTTTGCCTACTGAAAATCAATAATTAAACTGAGTTGCGATTGTAATTAGTGAATGAAAGAAAATAAGGAGCAGATTTTGGTGTCCCGCCTTTTGCAAAAGGAAGAAGCGGCCTGGAAAGAACTTTTCGGAGTGTATTCAGGTGGTCTTACCTATGTCTGTTCCCGATATATTATTGATAAGGAAGATGTTCATGATGTTCTGCAGAATAGTTTTATTCAGATGTTTCGTTCGATCGAATCTTTTGAATATAGAGGAAATGGCTCTTTGAAAGCATGGATTACCAGAATTGTGGTAACAGAATCATTAAAACATATCAAAAAGAATCCTGATTTGAAAACGGTTTCTGATGATTTTGAAATTGCGGACGAACAAAATGATGAAGATCCGAATCTGGAAGAAATTTCGCAAAATACAATCATGACGATGATTCGTTCTCTTCCGGATGGTTACAGAACAGTGTTCAATCTCTATGTTTTTGAGACGAAAAGCCATAAAGAGATTGCAGAGATGCTGGGAATTGCAGAAAATTCTTCAGCTTCACAATTACACAGAGCAAAAACAATGCTTGCCCAGAAAATAAAAGAATATAAAATGTCTAAAACAGCGCACTATGAATAATAATGAATGGCTAAATGATTTGCGCAGAAAAATGGAAGATCATACAGAAGATGTTCCGGATGGATTGTGGGATGATATCAGAAACGAATTGTTTGTGGAAGATAAGACGGAGAATATTATTCCTATGGTAATGAGTGATAATCTGAAAGCGCAGAATACAGTTGTTTCAAAAATAAATCATAGACCTCTACTTTATCGTATTTGTGGTGCTGCGGCAGCTATTGCCTTATTCTTTATTGTGGGCAAGCTCCTTGTTTTTAATGGTAAAAAGGAATTCGTAAATACAGATATAATAAAAGAAAATCATGTAGAAAAAATTTCTTCTGATCCGAAATTTAATGAAAGCTCTTTTAAAAAGAAAATACTTTTGGAGAAAGGTAATCCGAATAGTCTTAGTCAAAAATTTATTGTAAAAGGTTTCGGAAATATCTTAAATAAAATAAAACGACCAGAAGAAAGTAATCCGTTTAAAAACCAAGAATCTACGCAGGAGGAGAGATCTGATCTGTATGTACAAAATAGTACAGAACAGAAGCATGAAAATCCTGAAATACAAAAAGTTGGTGAAGAAATAGAAACGTATGAGCTCCTTACAAAAGAAGAAAGAGAAAGAAAACAGAAAATAGAAGAGGCCGAAAAGGTAAAACTTGCGAAAAACAAAAATAAAAAATCCTGGGCAGTAGGATTGCTTACAGGTAATACGGCTTCCAGTTCAACAGAGCAGTTTCCCGGATATGCGACATTAACCGGAGCGACATTAAGCTTACCTGAAATCTGGACTTCGGAATATGCGGAAAACCCATTAATGGCGATTTTATTGGCAAATCAGGACAAAAAAGTAGATGCAAAAGTGAAACATAAAACTCCTGTTACGTTCGGAGCTTCTGTCTCAAAAAGAATCGGAAAAAAATGGTCTGTTGGTACGGGTGTGAACTATACAAAACTGTCTGCCGAGCTTACTTCAGGAAGCGGTTCGAACTTTATAAGCAGTGAACAGAATATTCATTACGTAGGAGTTCCGGTGCAGGTAAATTATAATGTCATTCAAAAAGGAGCATTTACAGGATATATTACAGGAGGAGGTTTAATAGAAAAAGCGGTTTCCGGAGATATTAAAACTAAATATATCGTTGATGGAATTGTAAAAGAAGAATCTAAAGAAGAAATCGGTGAAAAACCTGTTCAAGTATCGGTAAATACAGCAGCAGGATTGCAGTTGAAAGTGATAAAAAATATAGGGATTTATGCTGAACCGGGGGTGAGTTATCATTTCAAGGACAACAGTTCATTACAAACCATTTATAAAGAAAAGCCTCTGAATTTCAATGTGAAGTTCGGAATCAGACTGATCATAGACTAAATAACATTTTATATAAACCATTAAACGAAAGAACTGTAAAAATACAGTTCCTCAACAACTGCGTCCAATTTTTTACTGAATAACACCGGCAAAACTTATTAAATATTATACATATGAAATTAAAATTGATTTTTTTAACAGTCTTGTTTTCCTGTTTTTTCAATGTCAAATCACAACAATGTACACCAACTATTACAAGCCCGAGACTGGGAACTATGTTTCAGGATAAAGTTGTTTTTTGCACCACAGAGACCGAAACTTTGTCCACTACTCAAACTTATGGAAGTTACCAATGGTATAAGCAGATGTGGGATTGGCAAACACCTAATCCAAATCCGTGGGTAGCAATTCCTGGGGCAACCTCACAGTCTTTGACTATAAACGGTTCTGCAGATATGCTGTATTATTTTAAAGTAGAAGTTACTGGGACGGATTGTGTGGCACAAAGTGATCCAATTCTGGCAGATGGATATGCTTATGGTCTTCCATTCCTGATAGCCAACTTTACACCGGGAACCTACGAAGAAATAGCACCGGGAGAATATAATGTCTGCTCAGGAGCATCTGTAGTTTTTGAAAATGGATTTCCAGTTGTATATGGTTTGCATACCTGGTTCAAATGTGTTCCCGGAAGCAATCCACCGTCACCTACCGATCCGTGTATCATCAATGGGGCTACAGGAGACTCTTATACGGCGACTACATCAGGAAAATATGGTTTTTATGCCTGTACAGAATATTGTCCTGATATGTGTGAAATGTTAAGCGATATGGCGTTTATACAGCTTAATTTTGGGAACTGGAGCTTTTGTAATCTAGGAACAGGCGAGGTAAAAACAAAAGAAAATAATTTGAGTATCTATCCTAATCCTGCTACTCAGTTTTTGTATATCGGAAAAGAGTCTGAAAAATATACTGAAGTTTCTATTATCGATATGTCCGGAAGATTGGTATTGCAAAAAAAAGATCATAAATACACACAAGCTATCGATGTGAATGCATTGTCGGCAGGAACTTATCTTGTTGTTTCCAAAAGTGTGGAAGGAAAAACATATAAAAATAAGTTTATAAAAAAATAAATTCTCTTAGTTTGAGAGATTGGTTTTTTCAAATGGTTAGTTGGAAGCGGCACAGTTTTTTGTGCCGTTTTTATTATTTCATACTCTTGATAATAAATTATTTATCTTGAAAAAATTAACTAAGAAATAATCAAAATTCATATAATTAAATCGGGAAAATCTTTTTACATTTACATTAAAACACAAACATGCTGATTAAAATTTATGGAAGCGCAATTCATGGAGTTGCGGCTCAGACTATTACTATTGAGGTCAATGTAGATACAGGAGGGGTTGGCTATCATCTAGTTGGATTACCTGATAATGCCATCAAAGAAAGCAGTTACAGAATCTCTGCTGCATTAAAGAATGTGGGCTACAAAATACCTGGAAAAAAGATTACGATTAATATGGCTCCTGCTGATCTTAGGAAAGAAGGTTCTGCCTATGATCTTAGCATTGCTATTGGGATTTTAGCTGCCTCTGATCAAATTCTTGCAGAAAACATTCAGGAATATATTATTATGGGAGAATTGTCTTTGGATGGCAGTTTACAGCCAATAAAAGGTGTGTTACCTATAGCGATTCAGGCAAGAGAAGAAGGCTTTAAAGGAATAATACTTCCCAAACAAAATACCCGCGAAGCTGCCATTGTCAATAATCTGGATGTGTATGGAGTAGAAAACATAAAAGAAGTCATTGATTTCTTTAATGAAGGAAAGATTTTAGAAAAAACCGTTTTAGATACCCGAAAAGAATTTCAGGATAAGATCAACCTGTTTCCGTTTGATTTTTCAGAAGTGAAAGGGCAGGAAGCGGCCAAAAGAGCAATGGAAGTTGCAGCAGCAGGAGGACATAATATTATCTTAATTGGTCCTCCCGGAAGTGGTAAAACGATGTTGGCTAAAAGAGTTCCCAGTATTTTGCCGCCTTTAACCTTGAAAGAAGCCTTAGAAACGACTAAAATTCATTCTGTAGCAGGGAAAATGGGTGTAGAAACTTCATTAATGACGGTTCGGCCATTTCGATCACCTCATCATACGATTTCAGATGTTATTGTTTGAAATGTAACCATTTTATATATTTGTATAAAATTGTTTGTATGTTAGGCATTTATGCAAGAATATCGAAAGAGAAAGAAGATGGTAAGGATAGATCAATTAATGATCAAGTTGAATTAGGGAAGTCTTTAGCCAAGAATTTGGATATTCCTTACGAAATATATATCGATGAAGGATATTCTGGAACTCTTGATGTACATAACCGTCCAGGACTGGCAAAACTAGTTGAAGATATATTCGATAATAAAATAACTCATGTTTTTTCTTTCGATCAATCAAGGCTTGAAAGGAACAAAGATATTTGGGCAAAACTCTACAATTTATTTCAAAATAAAAAAATTAAACTTTTCTATGATAATATTGGAGAATTTGACTTGAATAGGGATGAAAACTTTTTACAGTCACATATTATTTCCTTGATGAATAATTTTTACATCAAAATAGGAAGTAGAAAAATAAAAAGTGTATTAAAGAGAAATATAGAGGAAGGCAAAGTACATGCAATACCACCTTATGGATATAAAAAAGATTCCGAAGGTTTTTTGACTATAGATGAAGAAGAGAAAAAAACTATTTACAAAATATTCAGTCTCTCATTAGAAGGTAAGGGAACGGATACCATAGCAAATATTTTAAATGATGAAAATATCCCAACATCATATAATAAAATTGGAAAAGGTATATATACAACAAAAAATAAATATACAGGAGAGATTAAAGAAATAAATAAAATAGATGCAAAATGGAGAGGAAACACGATAAGGAGTATTTTAAAAAATACTATATATAAGGGGCAAAGAAAATGGAAAGATGAAATCTATGAAGCTCCAAATTTAATTTCAGAGGAATTTTGGAATAAAGTGAATGATAATCTTATTAATAACTCTAATAATACTGGCAAAAAGGTTAATTATAGATATTTATTAAAAGGATTAATCCGCTGTGGAAAATGTGGAAGGAATATGGTTGGAAGAAGTAGAGAGAATAAAAAAGACCATGCTTATCAATGCTCATCCAAAAGATATAAAGGAGAAAGTTGTGGGAATAGAAGTATTAATATTGATAAAATTGAGGGTATAATTTGGTCAAGGTTTTTTAAAGGAAATGATCTCTTCAATCTTTTAAAGAATGATCTTCTAATGAAGAAAGATAATAAAGAATTCATTTCAGAAAATATTATAAAAGCAAAAAAGCAGTTATCAAATTTGCAACAACAAAAAGAGAACCTAGTTATTGCTGTATCAAAGGGGCTGTTAAGTGAAGAAGAAATAAAAAAACAAAAGAATAGTATTGATTCTGAAATAAAAGAGATTGATATTTTGTTAAAAGATTACGAATTACAATTAAGTAATGTTGTTAATAGCAATGAATTGATAAATAGTTATGTTGAAGAATTTGGGGAATTTAAAGGTTCACTTTCATTTTTACAACAAAAGGAGATAGTAAATAAATACATCCAGAATATAAAAGTTATTTCTTCTGAAAAAAATCATGATATTTATTCTTTAATTATAAGATTTAAAATCAAATCAGAAGAAGAACACTATTTATTCTTTAGGAAAAAAGATTTACTGTATTCTATTACAGATAATGAACTTTTATTTTCAAAATATTTTAACACTAAAGCAGACAAGAGTATAGATTCTATTGGTAATTCAATTATTGAAAATATTGTTTTTATACCATCTGAAAGAAAATTTGTCTTACCACCTTTTATTCAAAATGGAGAAAATTTACAAATTATTAGTAATTCCATATTCCCGTATGGAAACATTAACGATTGGACTATTGAAAAAGTAGTAGAGTTTTATAATAATAATCCTGAATTACTATGCAAAGAATCAGGATTAAATACATTATCTATTTCAAAAGAGAAAGATTCTTATATATTCTTTTGTAAAGAGTATAAACTGTATAAGGATAAACCTTTTGCCGATTGGATTAAAAACTGGTTTAAGAACTAAGAATTTTTTTCACCTTCTGAACTGTCCCCAAACTAACATTACATAGTTTAGCTGTATTTCGGAAGGATTGTCCTTTATTTAAAAACTTAACAACTTCCTTATATTTTTCTAAAACTTGCTCATTGGTTTCAACAGAGCCTTTGAGCCTTCCTTTATAAACACCTTTAGCAACGGCAATTTTAATACCTTCTCTTTGTCTTTCAAGCAATGTTTCTCTTTCCATTTCTGCAATATTAGCCATTACAGAGATAATTAATTTAAATGCAGAATTAGGCTTATTCTCGATTAAACTTTCAATTCCGAGGTTATCTACCTTTAAAACAATTTTCTTGTCATTAAATAGCTCTAAAGTGGCTAAAATGTCAAATAAATTTCTACCTAGTCTATCGATGGAATGAACACTAATATAATTTATATTTCCATTCTCAATATCCTTTATTAGATCTTTTCCTTTTTCTCTTTCCTTAAATGGAATTGCACTACTAATAATATCAATGTATAATTTCTCATCAGGATAACTTTTCTGTAATTGTCTTTCTATTTTTTGGTTGCCAGTGGAAACCCTTATGTATCTTGCCTTCATTTGAAATCGTTATAAAGTGTGTTAAATTTGATGTGGGTATATTTGATACATTTCTAACTTAGTAATAATTTGTTTAATTAGAAAAAAAAATGTATCATGTTTAAAGTATAGTCTATATTTGATACATGTATAAGTCAATATTTATGCCAAGTATAGTTTTTTTAAAAAAAAAGGGATATATAATAACCCTAAGCGCAACAAACAAAAACTGTCAAAAAATATCGATAAAATGTATAGCTTGAAGAATATTAATTGTAAAATGTAAGTGGAAAATAAAGAACTAAATAAAAACAAAAGCTTGTTCTTGAAAAAAACTTAACCATCAGGAGGGGGGCCAAAAAAAACGACTCTTACATCCCACTGCACTGTCCATAGAGGCTTATGTCTTTACACCCATTATAAATTTTGGTGTAAAATTGTCGCAAATTCTTCTATAAAGGGATGACTAATTTTTGGAGAGGGCTTAGAGAAGAGTATTTTTGGCACTAGGGATTTACCACCATTTCTTTTTAGAGTGTCAATTAAAAAGTCTTTATAGATTAAATTATCTTTGTAAAAAACTAAAACATGAATAGACTTATACTTATTGGCAATGGCTTTGATATTGCACATAAAATCAAAACTTCATATAAAGATTTTATACTTGATTATTTAAAAAATGCTTTTAATCTAGCAAAAAATAAAACCATATACGAAGATCAATTTTTAAAATTAAAAAAGAATAACTTTTTTAATAAAGAATTGAATACTAACCCATCTATAAACAGTTGGGATTTGAAAAACTTTTATGATTATATCGAGAAGGATAGTGGTATGAATATTTACATTGGAAATATTTCGACCAATGACTACAGAGAACGGACTCCAAAATATGAATATACTTTAAAGATAAAAAGTAATTTAATGTCCATACTTTTATCTTCTTGCAAAGAATACAATTGGGTCGATATTGAAAATGAGTATTATAAAATTCTTTGTGAGTTATCATCCAAGAATAAAGAGAAAGAAATTGTAGAATTAAATGATTGTTTTCAACTTCTTCAAAATTTATTGTACGATTATTTGATAAGGATTGAGGAAGAATATTTATCTAACAAATATGATGTTTCAAAAAGTAAATTAATAAACCAATTACTAGAGCCAATAGAACATAATGCTGCTCCAAAAGATCAGATAAGTTATCATGCAACTACTGGAAAGATCCAAAGTAAAAGAAGAGTAAATGAGAAACCTAAACCCAAGCCTAACAATATTTTGTTTCTAAATTTTAATTATACATCTACTATTGGGGATTATATAAAAGAAATTCAAAAAACAGTTCCAAATACGGATGTTCTTTATATTCATGGCAAACTCAATGATAATAATAATCCCATGATTTTCGGATATGGAGATGAAGAGGAAACTAATTTTGAAATATTAGAAAAATACGATGAGTGTTTAAAATATGTCAAGACATATTGGTATTTAAGAACACCTAATTATGAGAATTTTTTAAAGTTTATTGATTCTGATGAGTTTGAGGTTTATATTATGGGGCATTCATGTGGAATGTCTGATAAAACTATGTTAAGCTCAATTTTTAACAGCTCAAATTGTAAGAAAATCAAAATTCTTACTTATGATAAATCATTTGGAAGTAAAGATTTAGCAATTGATACGACCAACTATATAGAAATGACCTATCAGATTGGAAGATTATTTAAAAATAAAGCAGATTTAAGAAAAAAACTTATCCCTTTTGAAGTAAAAGATTTATTAAAAACGGATATTGAAAATTTAAAAATGATGAGTCTAATTGATAAATTAGAAGTATAATTTTTTTAATATAACTGATGCAAATAGATTGGAGTAAAATAATTTCAGTAGGAGCGATTTTAATGTCTATAATTACAATTATTATAACTAAGAAAAATTTAAAAAAACAATTAAGATTAAGTAAGTTAGAGGAAATTCTCGAAATAACATTTTTTTTGAAAGGTTATTATGCTTCTGTATTTCGTGCATTTACTTTTATGAAAAGAGGTGTTTATGAATCCACGGAGGAAAATGAGACACAATCTTTGCTAGAAGCTAAAAAATATAAAGATAATTTAATCGAAATAATGACAAGAGAAATTGTTATTGATAAAATATCAAGATTAAAAATCTTATCAAATGCTTATTTATCGAACTCAATTAAAGGAGGTAATTTAAAAATAAGAATTCATGTCATATCTGATTTATACTACAATATGTACATGTTTGTGTATTCTGAAGGTTATGCAATGAAAATAGAGTCTAATGCTATCATTCCTCATTTACATGAAATGGAGAGTTTTGTGAATAAAATTGAGCAGGATATTATTAAAGAAATGAAGCTAGGTTATAAAAGTATAGATAATAATCTAAAAGAAAAGTATTTCAAAGAACAATTTGAAAAGGATTTACAGATGTATTCAAAATTTTAATAATCAAAAATTATATATTTGTAATTCAAATTTTATCGGAAAATAAAAGTGTAAAACTTTTGCTTTTGTTCTGTGAATCGGCAAAATTCTAAAATGTTACAAAATGCAAACAGTTCAGCACACTTGTCTTATAGGCAAGTGGCTTATCCTGTTTCTATGTAACATAGGCTTTGCCGAGCCTTCAGAACTAGAGCAAGTGAGAACCACTTGCTTTTCTATTTTCCAGAAAAGCTGTTTACCGTAAAAGCTAATCATAAATTCAAAAATTAGTTATATGAAAAAGTTTTTATCAGCATTAATGATTGCAGCTTCAGCAATGACTTTTGCCCAACAGACAGAGCAAAATAAAAAATGTGATCTTCCTAAAGATTATCAAGAACCAAAACCAGACAAAAAAATTCAATCATGGATAAAACGTTTTGGAGCTGTTACTATTGAAGATTTAAGGAAACATATTGCACTAGATAATGACTGTGAAGAGAAAGATGTTATTTTTCTTAGAATAGTTGAACAAAAAGTGAATGGTTTATACTCCGTTTGTGTAAAAGGTAGAGAAATGAAGTATAAAAGGTTGGGAAATGCCTTTATGAGGAATGAAGAGAAAACTATTTTTGATCCATCCGTAAATTAATTACTAAACTCAATAGTATGAAAAAAAGTTTATTGATTACTGGGATTATTATATTTTCCATCAACATCTCTTGTAAAAAAGAACAACCTTCCTCAAATAACAGAATGTTTAGTGAAGACGGTACGAGAGTGTCCGATTCAATGATGGCGGTCGTAAAAGGTCATCTGAATACTACGAAGAAAGTTGCTGATTCAATAGTAAAAAACAGGCCTCAAAAAACGAAATCCTTCAGCAATAATACAACTGTCATAGATAACGGTAGCAATTACCAAAATAAGAAATTTGTGTTTGTAGTCTTAAATGTTAGTGAACCCACAGAAATTGGTGCTGATTATAAAAAATACAGTCAAAAGCAGATTGTTTCTGGGATTAATGAGATTTACGACTATAATGAGGATAAAAAAGCAATGCTTGAAGATGAAATCATACAAAATTATTCAATGAGGGCGTTTTCTGGAAATGTAGTATCTAAAGAAACTTATTCATTTGGTAGCTATGCAAGTGCAAGTAAAAAAAGAAATACCTACTTGATCGAAAACCCTTAATTATGAAAAGATTATTTACAGTATTATTGTTTGCATTAAATATAATATCTTATGCACAATCAAGGAGTTTTCAGTCTACCTCTTATGCCTATAAATCAAAAACAAATAAGGGTTGGGGGCAATGGAGTAAAAAGATTCAAACTAAAGTTTTAATAACGATTGATGAAAAGAATGAAGAACTTAGAATTGATTCTGACATTCCTCAAAGGTATACTATTCAAAGTGTAATTGATCAAGGATATAATTCTAAAAATAATAAATATATAAGATTTTCAGGGTTAGATAAAGATTTAAGACCTTGCACAATTATGCTTATGTTTTCTAATGGTAAAAACAGTCATCAAATCTATTTTATTTATAATGATTTCAAGTTTTATTATAATTTCTTTGATAATGCAAATTTTTCTAATTGAAATACCTATAAATTAAAGTTTAATTTTGTAATATAAAATATTATAATACGACAGTTTGTGTCGCTGCCCATTTTTATTTTTACCAGAAAATAACAAAATATAGTTAATATTAGAATATAAAATCTTATATTTAAAGTATATTTGCATCGGAAAAAAACTAAATGAATAAAAAAGCTAACCCTTTTGAGTATACTGTATATCAATTACATAATTGGTACAAGGAGGCTTATGGCAGTACTGAAAAAAATGATTTAAGTATTTTGAAAGTTCTAAAATTATTGTTTTTTATTTCGGCTGTTGGAGTGGATAAGAATTCTCACGACACCTTAATTGATGATGTTTTTGATAACTTTTGTGCAATGCCATATGGTCATGTAGAAAGCGATGTTTATTCACTGATTAAAAACAAGCAATTACAGAATGTTAGTTTAGATACTTCAGAATCTACCATTATTAATTCAAGTTTAATACTTTCATTAGTTAATCAAGTTGTTGCTGAGAAAATTAACCAATCAATAAAATTGCTAAAAGAGGTAAATTTTGATTTGATAAAACTATCTTCGTTTGAGCTTGTTGAATTAAGTCATAGATGGTATTCTTGGCAAAAGAACTTTAAAATAGCAAAATCCAAAGGTTATTTTAGTACTCCAATTCCAAAAGAGGAAATCAAGGGAGAAATTAAGATTTATCAATTGTAATAGAATACTATGATTGCACCTATATTAGATGATCTTAATGGATTGTTTGTTGAAAATGCGGGGTGGTATCATCCTTTTTTTGATAATATAGATGACCCTAATACATTAAAAGAATCTGAACTAAAGAGTTTCCTTTCAGATAAATTAAATAAGGTCTCTGATGATCTTTGTAAATCTATAATTGTTGGAGAATATGTATATTCTGATGTACAGGTTACTTTAATTGAAATTATGAGTTGCTGTAATAGGATTTATGAAAATATTTTATTTTTTGAAAACATACAGCTGCATACCTTTACTGAAAAATTTGTAAAAATCATAAAGGATATCAACTCTGCATATTTAAAGTTTTCAAAACAAATTGTTATTCATATTTCAAACCCTAATACGGAAATTGTTTTTACAACATCAAAAGATTTTTCGGAAGATTCTATATTCTCATCAACATTTGATGATGAAGTAATACAGAGATGTTTAAATGTCTTTCAATTAATTGGGTTAGCAAATTATGACCACTTTTTTGATGAAAGTATTAGTTACTTTAAAAGCTTATTAAATTTTGAAAATAGACTTAATGCAACCAAAACTCCGTCAAAGTATTTTGGTATAATGCACGATAAAATAGTTTTTTTAAAGTATAAATGGTCAGTACGGCAGATAACAACTGCAAAATACCTTAAAACAACTAATCACCAAAAGGGATATATAATTGATGATGAATTAATTTTTATTCATCAACAACCACAATTTATTAATGATATTAGTAAACTCAAAGAATGGAAAGAATATCTTGATTGTCACTATGAATTTATAGATAATTCTAACTTCTACAATAGCAAAATTAATCACATCGTTATAAATGATGATTCCCTAAGTTTGTTTGATACGCATCTTCTTATTAAATATTTTAAAGATGTAAAACCAAATTACCAAAACTTAAAGGAAACTGTTGAAAAATTTGCAAGTCGAGAAACAGAGTTCACAGATAATAAATACCTTTTTTTTAAAGATTTAAATTATGCATTGAATAATCAATTCTCAATGCTTATTGAGCAATCGGATATTAATGATGATGAAGTAAAACAATTAAAGAATAAAATTGATTCGCTACAAAATAGAATAGGGTATGATAATTTCTTTGTTGATTTTAAGTTTTTAAAATACTGTATAAAAAAACTTAACGAGTTCATTTTAAACAGAGAAGCTTTAGAAGTTAAAGCTGAAATTCTTTCTAAAATTAACGAAATAAGAAACTTATTTATTTCTTGTGAAAGAAAAATAGAATGGTCTGAGAGCCATCATAATTTGCTTTATCAATTACCATATCATGAATCATTAGTAGATTATAATGCTGATGATATTGACAAAGTATATTATGCATCTTCATTTTTGCTTCCCCTTTCAGTTGAACAAATAAATAAAGAATTTTTTGATATTAAAATTGAGTTTCAAAATAAATTTAATCACTTTGAAATTCTCTCTTCTTTAGATAAGGAATTTGGTGTCATTAAAGAAATTAGATCTAAAGCGGAAGAATCAGATAAAAAATCAATAGAAACTTTGACGATTTTTACTGCTATAATATCTTTTATAGTTGGTACTGTTTCAGGATTTTCCTTTATAGATTCATTTGTAAAGGCGTTAATTTTTATTTTAATATTTTCAATTTCATTATTAACTTTTGTGTTATTAATTTTTATATCTACTAAAGGGATAGATAAAATTTTAAATCAGAAGAAAGTAATTATCAGTTCTTATTTGGGAGCATTAGGCATTTTACTTTTATTGTTTACGTATAAAAATATGTTTGACGATAAGTTTGAATTAGAAAAATCTAGAGCTTTAAAAGAGATTGGTAATAAAAAGTATATTGATTCGCTAAATAAGATTCAAGATGTGAAGATTAATAAAATAGAGAATCGTTTTAAAGTTACTAATTCAAATGTACCCCCTACAAAAAAAGGTAACTGATACTGTAACCAAAATTAATCAGTATCAAATTAGTTAAATAGTATTTTACTATCTAATATTTTAATGACTGGTTTTACTACCCATAACACTATAGTAAAACCAGTCATTTTGACTTTTAATTAGTAGTAAGCATTGGGTAAGATTTATTACAGTCTTTGAATAACTGATTAAATTTCTGAATAATCATATCTTTAATATATAAAAATTTCTTATCCATTTTTTTATCCATAATAAACTTTAACAGCTTCTTTTTGTGTCGACTTTTAGTAGATTCTGAAAAATCTTTTCTTTTCCAATATGAGTATTCAAGTTTGTTGCCGAGATTCGCAATTTCTTCTTTGGAAAGTCCCTCAGTAAATCGATCATCAATAATAATCAGATCATCAAACTTTTTCATAAAATCATTAAATAGACCCAAGTTTTTATTAGGGTTATATAAATCAAGAAAATTGATTATTCCTAATTTCTTTAGCTCCTTCGTGTTATACTTCAATTCGACTCTTAATAGTTCATAATCAAGCTTATTTTGTCTGCCTTTATCATATATTTTAAAGATGTGGTTTCCTGATTTAAACTTTTTAAGTACAAAGTTTTTGTTATCTTCAAAAACATAATGAGGCTTAAAATTATATAATAAGACATTTTTTTCAATCAGATCCTTTACGTTTATATCTACTGCAAGATTGAACCCAAATTCCAATGATGTAATTTTAGTATCTAAGAAATCATATTCAGGAAATTCATTTAATAATTCATCTAGTGTTTGTACCAGATCACAATAAGAAAAATCATTATAATTGTATTCTTTTCCTGTCATAATTAAATTATAATATTTATGTATAGAATTTTCAATATAAGCACTTTGGGGATTTATGACATACACCAATGACCCAATTTTTCCTTTAATTGGATAATATAGGGCTTCTGGATTATCATTTTTTAGATCCTCACTGTCAATAGTACAATTGAATTTTCTATTTTTCTTAATTAAACTTTCAAAATGTATTTTGTCTTTAAAATAAATTCTCAAATTATCCTGCATAGCTTCTTTTTTTATGGTTAACAGATAATAATTGTTGATTACTTTTCCAACCTTTATTTTTGAAATAAAATTGTTCTTCGTTTTTTAGCATTTCTTTGTCTTTCTTTGTTTTCATTTAGCAATTTTAGTGAGCGATTTTGGAATAACAAAAAATGTTAAAATTATTTTAATGCTTTAGATGTATTTATCTGTTTCATAGTGTTTTAATTGTATTTTTAAATACCCCCACATTTAATATAATAACTGATGTTGCATTGGTAGGAGGGGGAAGCTATCCGCAACCTGGAGAAATTTCACTGGCTCATAACGGAGTTCTATTTCTAGATGAAATGCCTGAATTTAAAAGAACAGTGTTGGAAGTTATGAGACAGCCGTTGGAAGATCGTGAAGTCACTATTTCAAGAGCTAGATTTACGGTAAATTATCCTTCGAGCTTTATGTTAGTTGCTTCAATGAATCCCAGTCCAAGTGGATTTTTTCCTGATGATCCGAATAATACTTCTTCCGTTTTTGAAATGCAGCGGTATATGAATAAACTTTCAGGGCCATTGTTAGATAGAATAGATATTCATATTGAAGTACAGAAAGTAGAGTTTGAACAGTTGGCGGAAAAAAGGAAGGGTGAGAAAAGTGAAGACATAAGAAAGCGTGTTCTTGTCGCCCGTGAAATCCAAAATGAACGGTATAAAGAATTGAAAATAAGTTATAATGCTCAAATGGGTTCTAAAGAATTAGAGCAATTTTGTGAACTGGATGAGGTTTCTTTTGGATTAATAAAAATGGCGATGGAAAAGCTTAATCTTTCGGCAAGAGCGTATGATCGGATTTTGAAAGTAGCCAGAACAATTGCTGATCTTGAGATCTCTGAAAATATTCAGTCTCATCATATTTCTGAAGCCATACAGTATAGAAGTTTGGATCGGGAGTTTTGGAATATTTAAATGCCTTTCTTTCCATCCAAAATCATTTGGATCATTTTTAGTTTTCTGTTCTCTCGTGTTTCTGGTTTTTTAGCTTCTTCAATCCAGCGGATATATTCTTTTCTGTGGGTATAGCTCATATTGTCGAATAATGTTTTGACTTCTTGATTTTGAGTAAAGACCAATGCAATGTCATCTGCTATTTCAACAGTTCTTTCTTCTTTATCTTCCGTTAAAGAGACCAAAACATTGTCACCAAATGTTTTATTGAGTTGCTTTCTGACGGCCTGTGTCAAGCCTAGAATATAGCAGTCTGATTTCATTTTTGCCAAGCTTCCACGATATTCTACTTTTTCGTCAAAAAGAGCTTTAATTTTTACCTGTCCTTTTTTACCAAAAAGTTCTTCCGTAGAAAACGGAAACACTACAAACGCGGCGTTCATTTCTCCGTTTTGCTTTATAATAGTGCTAAATTCTACTGTCTGATTTTTCATGTGATATTTTATTAAGTTTAATTCAAAAATAAAAAAAACCGTGAAACATACATTTCACGGTTTATAAATTATAATCAGATAAGATTATTTTTTCTTTGTTTTCTTAGGAAGAGTAGTTGTTCCTGAGTTTTTTGTTTTTGTATCAGCAGGAGTGTTCTCATCTTTTACAAGTTTTAACTCGTCAACAAGTCTTCTTGCACCAGCGTATTTGTCGATTGTCCAAAGAACAAAACGAACGTCTACGTTGATCGTTTTTTGCCATTCTTGTTCAAAAACGATATCACCGCTTAATGCTTCGCTGTTTCCGTCAAAAGCAATACCGATAAGGTTTCCGTCTGCATCAATTACAGGAGAACCAGAGTTACCACCAGTAATGTCATTGTTTGAAAGGAAGTTTACAGGCATATATCCTTTAGCATCTGCATACTGTCCGAAATCTTTTAAGTTATAAAGGTCGATCACTCTTTGTGGAAGATCAAACTCTTCATCTCCTTTTTTGTATTTCCCTACCAAACCAGTCATATCAGTATAGTAGTTATCAGTAACTCCGAAATAGTTTCTGTCAGTTCTGATAGGTAATTTATCTACAGTTCCGTAAGTCAATCTCATCGTAGAGTTAGCGTCCGGGTAGAATTTTTTCTCAGGCATAGCTTTCATTAAACCTGCTAAGAATAGACGATTGTTTTTTGCAAAGTTATCATCTACTTTAGAATAGCTTTCTGTTACCAATTTTTGGTCAGCAACTACACCGTTTGCGATTTTCCAAAGCTGATCTGAATCAAGTTTTAAAGCATCTGGGTTCAACAAGAAGTTTGTTGCAGATGTTTTGTTAGCAAAAATAGAAGAATACGCTACGTTAGAAAGGTTTTTAGCATCCAATCCGAAGATGGTAGCAGAACCTACACTTTTGTTAGTTACTCTTGATTGGTAAAGGTTTACCATAGAACTTAGCATTTCTCCCTCTAAAGAAGGGTTGAAGTTTTCATAAGCCGCTTTAAGAGCCGCTTCCGTTTTTGCTTTCATAGCAAGTCTTCCTGCCATATCCTGAGCAGCATATGCCTTAAGTACACTTCCTACTTGTAAAGCTAAGCTAATGTATTTTGCGTTTCTTGTAAGCTGTGAAGCATAATTTCTTTCAACATTTCTGTCAGAAACCTGCTTGTAATACGCATCGATATCTTCTAAAACTCCGTCATACTCTCCGTTTCCAGCTTGCATAGACCAAGTTCTGTAAATTTTTTCGATATTTTGCTTATCTGTGATAGTTCCGTTTTTGTCAACAGCATCTATCGTTCCTTGTCTGTTTTTCCAGTAGTTAGCTACAGAAGCATATTGAGAAGCATAGTTTAGCTGAGTAGCTTTGTCTTTATCCATATACTTCTTCATAACATCCATTGCTAATTTAGAAGCTTCTACCCAAGCTGGATAATCTTTATTTACCATCTGTTGGATTCCGTAAGATGTTAAATAACGGTTAGTTCTTCCAGGGTATCCTAAGATCATAGAGAAATCACCTGGCTTCACTCCTTTAAGAGAAACCGGTAAGAAATGCTTAGGCTTCAAAGGAACATTGCTTGGAGAGAATTCAGCAGGATTTCCTGCAGCATCTGCATATACTCTGAAAACAGTAAAGTCAGCAGTGTGTCTTGGCCATTCCCAGTTATCAGTATCTCCACCGAATTTTCCTAATGATGAAGGAGGTGCACCTACCAATCTGATATCTTTGTAATCCTGATATACGAAATAATAGAATTCGTTTCCGTTGAAGAAATCTCTTACAACTACAGTGTATTTTCCGTTTTCAGAGTTTTCAGACTGAATTGCTTTAGTTTCAGCATCAATAATAGCCTTTCTCTCAGCTCCGGACATATTGTTATTTAGTTTAGAAGTGATTCTTTGTGTAGCATCATCCATTCTAACTAAAAATCTAACATAAAGATCTTTTGCATTAAATTCGTCTTTCTGTTTCATCGCCCAGAAACCATTCTTTAAATAGTCTTTTTCTGGAGTAGAAGCAGCAGCAACAGCACCATAACCACAGTGGTGATTGGTGAAAATAAGTCCTTTATCAGAAACAATTTCTCCAGTACAGAAACCACCAAAACTTACGATAGCATCTTTTAAACTAGAGTTATTAACTGAATAAATTTCTTCCGGAGTCAAATGCAAACCTTCTTTTTGCATGTCAACACCATTAAGTCTTTTGATGAGCATTAAGAGCCACATCCCCTCATCTGCCCTCATTTGAGCAAAGCTCAATAAGAAAGTGAATAGTAGAAGTATTCTTTTCATTTTATAAAATAATTTTTGTGTCGCTAATTTACTAATTTTTACGATATTCTGTCCGGGATTGGTATGAAAATGGGATGAGTCTTCTCATGAGAAAAATATTAATTTCGGTTTTGCCTGTTTTGCTGTTGGGAATAGTATTTAATTGTACTTCTGTAACGAAGCAAAACGCGCCAATAGACACCCAAAAAATTCATATTCAAAGAGAGTGGATGTTGGTGTCTTTAGGGAATTTTACTAAGGCTGATTTGATGAAACAAAAAGCTAAAATTGATTTGACTGCAAAAGAGGAAGAAGGAAAAATTAGAGGCGGAGCTTACATGGGATGTAACAATATGTCTTTTACTGCTGAGTTTAAAAATAATGGAGAGGTGAAAATTTTAGGATTGTTATCTACGATGAAAGCTTGCCAAAATATGGAACTGGAAAGTGAGTTTCAGAAGAAGTTTGAAACCATGACAAAATTTACGGTAGAAGGTCATTTTCTTACCTTATATGATAATAAAGGAAATGCGATGAAGTTTGTAGCTTCTGACTGGGATTAATGTTTTAGCCTCAAAGATTGGAGATAAGGTCACTGATGAAGTTCGCTTATTAAGAATCAATGAAATTGATTCCATTCTTTGCTCCTTTACCATATTTAGCATTGAATAAAAATCTTTGCGTTAAAAAATAAAGAGTAATCAATCAATCTAAAAAATAAAAAAAGAAAGTCCGTCAATAGGCGGGCTTTCTTCATTATTGTTGAAAAATCTAAATAGGTACTAATTTTTAGGAATCGTTTTCTTGATGTCTTCCAAAGTTAAATCCGGACTGCTTACTAATCCTTGTACATTCTTATTCGCATTCTTTGGAATATTTGCTTTACGTGCTTGTCTTCCCGGAATGGTTGCTAAAATTTCATCAAGACTTGCTGTATTAGGTAGGAGTTTTCCTGAACTATTTTCAATTTCTTGCTTTGTAGGTTGTTTTTTTACTTCCAGACCTTGTTCGGATGCAAGTGTTACCGGTGTTGTTTTTTGAAGTGCTTTTTCCTGTGCTTCTTTCATCATTTTTGCTTCAAGTTCTTTTGATTCTTTATAGTTTGGAGCTTCTTGTATTTCTGAAACAACTTTTTCCTGCTGTGCGTAAACGCCTATGCTTACCACTAAAAAAGAGATGATATATAATGATTTCATGATCGTTTTATTTAATGTTTACTAATACTTTTATTTTTCCGATGCTGTTCTGTTCGTAATCCTGAAGTGCTTTGCCAAGAACCTGTCCGATTTTTACTTTATCAAGATCAGCTTTCATAGCTACTCCGGATTGTGAAGACGTTACCAAAAGATCACCTCTTTTAATTTTTCCTCCTTCAAGACATACTTTTGTAGGAATGACTCCGATTACTCCCATAGGCACTTTTCCGAATAAGTCAGCATCAATATTTTCTTCAGTTAAAAGAACTCCTGGTTTTGTAGCATAAACTCCGGCTACAAGACTTGAATATGGTTTTGAAGATTTTTCGACTGTTCTATCGGTGTCTGTGGAAATCACTAAAATATCACCGGGTTCATATTCTAAAGAATTTCCTACAACATCAAATACTTCGGCAACGTCGGCTCCGCTGCTTTGAGTTCCTCCGTTAAAATAACCTCTTCCGTCATTACCGATTCTGGCAACATTTACAGAACCGGGGTTTCCTGATCTGAATATGGCGATTGAACCTGCACTATGGGTTTCTACGGTAAGAGCAGGGTTGGTATTTGCTGTGTTATAATTGACAAATCTTGCAGCACGACCATTACCAAAATTAGGAATCCAGGCAAAGATTGCACTTCCCGTTCCGTCTGCTGTAGTTTCTACACCGTCTCCTCCATTGGATGCATTTGCGGTAATACCATTTCCATTCCCATCTGCTATGGCGATGAGAGCAGGTCCGTTTCCGGCAGGATTACTGGCATGGAATAATCCAGCAAAACCTCCTGTTCCGGAGGATATTCCATAAATACCGGCTGTTCCGAAATTGGCAAATTGAGAATTTACTTCTCCTTTTACCGCAGGAGATGTACCAGTTACTCTATCCACTTTAAAATTCCCTGCGGTTCCGTTTCCAACGGTGGTTACTGTAATTACGTCACTTGTATTGGCATCATTGAAAATATTGAATCTTCCTGCACGTCCTGTTGCAAAGCTCGGAACCCAGGCATAAAGAGCATTTCCGGCTCCGTCAATATTGGTTTCTACACCATTTCCGTCTTTTCCTGCATTTGCTGTGATGGCATTTCCATTCCCATCTGTAATAGAAACTAAAGCGGCTCCGTTTCCTGAAGTATTTGAGGCATGAAATAACCCGGCAAAACCTCCTGTTCCGGAAGATTTACCAAAAATTCCTGCTGCTCCAAAATTTCCGAAAATGGTATTGACTTCACCTCTTACTGCTGCTCCAACACTATTGGTGTTGTTCACTAAGAAAGAGGCTGCGTTTCCTTGGGTGTTGTCGGGGATATTTCCGTTTCCGTTGGTTTCTACCTCAAAGGTGTTTCCTGTCGTATTTGTTTGGTTAAAATTTTCAAACCTTCCGGCTCGGCCTTTGCTGCTGTTTATCCCAACTTGTCCGTAAACTCCGATACCTGTACCGGTAGTATTTGTAGCTACAAAACCTCTTACGCCATAACCGCCACCATCATTTCTACCGACTACGGCTCCGGCAATGTCGCTTGTCGTTCTACCAACTACGGCTTCGCCAGCAGCAGTATTATCCCCGATAATACCGGCAGAAGATTGAGAAGAGGTGATCCCTTGTACAGCAAATCCTGAACCTGTAGAGCTTCTTACCCCAGCTCCGGTTCCTGTAGTGCTCACATTTACCACTGTTCCGTTTCCAACGGTATTGGCAACAATCACATTATTGGTGTTGGCATTATTAAAAATTGAAAAATTGGCTGGAATACCACTGTTACTGGTTGCATTTAAACCAGTTCCGGTATTACTATTTGCGTAAACCCCATAGCCATTGGCGCTTGAATTTCCATAAACCCCCAATCCGTTTGGAGTTACTCCATAAACTCCCCATCCGCTTCCTGCCTGGCTTCCGTAGACACCTACCCCAAGTCCTCCTGTTCCGTTGTTAATTCCGCGAACCCCTGAAGAAAATCCTCCGGGAGCAACATTGCTTACAATACCTCTTACAGCAGCAATAGTTGAAGTTGTAGTGTTATTGACTCCCTCAATTGAAGTTCCGTCACCGTCATTGGTGAGTGAAAATAAATTTCCGGCATTATTAAATGTGTTTACATAAGGAATAACAAAGCTTCCTGCGTTTACAGTTCCTGCAGATTTAGCAAACATAGCATAAGGAACACTTAATAGCTGGCTTGTTCCTGTAATGGTGTAGTTTGTTCCACCTGCCAAATCGGTTTCAGTTTTTAAATAATAGCTTCCTGTTGACCAGTTTATTGTATTGAAAGTCCCTGTAAGTACAGTTCCTGAACCTATTTCCATGGAAATAAGTCCGTTTGTATTCGTGTTTCCGGTAAGTCTTTCCGAGTAAACGGTTGCTCCGGCAGGAGAGCCTTGTAAGATGCTGGCTTTTACTGCAATACTTTGATTCTGCAAAACCTGTCCTCCTGCATTTCGGACAATCGCTTGATAGCTCATTTTTTCCGGAACTTGTGCAAAGGCTATAGATGAGCCCAACACAATTCCCATTAAGAATAATATTTTTTTCATCGTTGTTATTTTTTAATGATTTTGAATGTTTTTAGATTCTCTCCGTTTCGATTGATTCTAATGATATACATGGCGGAGGGAAGAAAAGAAAAGTTGAATTCAGACTTAGACTGAATGATTTTATCCGTTTTAATAAGTTTCCCCTGAGCATCAAAAATTTGGTATTCGGAACCTTTGAAATTATTGGCGGTAAAGTCCAGATATAAATAATCTTTGAAAGGGTTCGGATAAAGTAAAATGTCGTTTTCAGTGGATGTTACAGTTTCATTGATTGAAAGTGTGGTAATTTCATAAACCTGTTGTACGCCTTCAGAAATTTCCCGATTGCTCCCTTTTATGAGGTAGTCAATTTGTCCCACACTGTAAGAAACCGAGCCGTTGCCTCCTGTTGCATCTGCTCCTGTAGCCAAAACTGCCGATTGTGCTTTCAGCAGAAAAAAGGGAACAAGAAGAAGTATGAAAAAGAAGCATTGAATAGATGTTCTTTCCATATAAAAAAGTTTAGTGGTTATTAATAAATGATTTTGTCCGAAAATTGAATGAATTTTGGGAACACTAAATTACCATATATGAAAACCGGATATTTAAAAAATCGACCAACGACATGATTAATCGACCAACGACAAAATGGAAAATGAGAAAGTTAGGGTTGGAAAAAAGAAAGATTTTCTTTGTAAGATCTACCAATAGGAAGTTTTATTTGATGGGTAAGTTCCACTTCATGAGCATTTTTACTTCTGATCAAATGACGGGGAACGGCATAGCTTTTATGAATTCTTATAAAAGAATCGAAGGTAGTTTTATGTAAAAGGTTTCCAAGAGAATCAAGAATACAGTGTTTTTTTTCTGGAGTAATAATTCTCGTGTAATCCTTTAGAGCTTCGAGATAAAGAATGTCTGTAATTTTTATCAGAAAAATATTGGAGCCTTCTTTTATTTTAATGCTGTTTTCACCCACCAAAGCATCGAAACAGTCACATTTTTCTTTCATTTTAAGAAAATCAAACAGTTTCTGTATTGAATAATGAAAGCGCTCTGTTTTTAGAGGTTTTGAGATAAAATCTAAGGTGTCCAGTTCAAAAGCATCAATAGCAAATTCCAGATGCAAACTGGTGAAAATGCAGGCAGGTATTTTATGAGCTATTTTCCTGAATTCTAGTCCGTTCATTCCCTTGAGGTCGGCTTCGATGATGAGAAGATCGATTGGATGCTCAAGATAAGGAATTGCCTTTTTCGCAGAATTAAAAGAGGCTACAATTTCAATATTTTCATATTGTTTCAGATGATGAAACAGAAACAGCCTGTCCAGTTCATTATCATCAATAATCATACATTTAATATTGGCAATCATGATACTTGGTATTAGTTTTATATGATTTTAAATTCTATGTATACAACTTAAAATCATAGGATAAAGTTAGTAATTTTCTATAAATCAATAGTATTGTAGTTTTAAATTAATGTAAAGAATGGAGACGCAAAGATTCATTTTGTTTTTTTTCTTAAAAAATGGTAACTTGTAAATCTCATAAACATAGATAGAACTTAATGCTAGAAAAGAAAGAACATAATTACGAAAAAGCGGTTTTGGTAGGGGTTGTTACTCAGCATCAGGATGAAGAAAAACTACAGGAATATATGGATGAGCTGGAGTTTTTGGCCTATACAGCTGGAGGTACAGTCGACAGACGCTTTACTCAAAAATTAACACAGCCGGATTCCAAAACTTTCATTGGAAGCGGAAAGGCTTTGGAAATAAAAGAATATGTAAAAGAAAATGGAATAGGAACCGTAATTTTTGATGACGAACTATCTCCTTCACAGCTGAAAAACCTGGAAAGAGAAATCGAAGTGAAAATTCTTGACAGAACGAATCTTATTCTCGATATTTTTGCTCAAAGAGCTCAAACTTCTTATGCAAGAACTCAGGTGGAATTAGCTCAATACCAATATCTTTTGCCTCGATTGACAAGAATGTGGACTCACTTGGAGCGTCAGAAAGGGGGAATTGGGATGAGAGGTCCCGGTGAAACGGAAATTGAAACCGATAGACGTATTATTCGTGACCGAATCTCATTGTTAAAAGATAAGCTGAAGACCATAGATAAGCAAATGGCAACGCAGCGAAATAATCGCGGAAAAGTAGTGCGTGCAGCTTTGGTAGGATATACCAACGTTGGTAAGTCTACTTTGATGAATGCTTTGTCTAAATCTGAGGTTTTTGCAGAAAATAAACTATTTGCAACCCTTGATACCACTGTAAGAAAAGTGGTAATTGGAAATTTGCCGTTTTTATTAACAGATACGGTAGGTTTTATCAGAAAATTACCGACACAGCTTGTAGAGTCGTTCAAGTCTACCTTGGATGAGGTGAGAGAAGCAGATTTGTTGATTCATGTAGTGGATATTTCTCATGAAAGCTTTGAAGATCATATAGAATCTGTGAATCAGACATTAATGGAAATCAATGCTCATCAAAAGCCGATGATCATGGTATTCAATAAAATTGATGATTTCAGCTATGAGAAAAAAGATGAGGATGATCTGACTCCGTCAACCAAGAAGAATATCTCTTTGGATGAATGGAAAAACACTTGGATGGCAAAATCAAAATATCCAACGGTTTTTATTTCGGCATTAACGAAAGAAAATTTCCCGGAAATGAAAAAGATGATCTACGATGAGGTGATGAAAATTCATATCTCGAGATTCCCTTACAATGATTTCCTCTTTGAGTATTTTGATAATGATGAAGAAGAAAATAGTAATTAATGAAATATATTTTTCTCCTTTTTAGTTTCATATTTTCAATTTCGGCTACCGGTCAGAAATTGAAGATTGATTTTAAGAGCATTGAGAAAAATTTGAAAGATTCCAAATCGCCTTACAATTACGAAAAACTGATTTTCAAGTTCAAAGGACTGCCAAAATCTTTAGATACAATAGAAGCGCAACATCTTTACTATGGAAGAAATTTCGAAGATGTTGTCTCTCCTGAAAATGAAGATTTTAAAAACCTGACAGAAGCTTTCAAAAGCAAAGACTGGGAAAACAGTATTAAATATGGGAAAATCCTTTATTACAAAGATCCTACGAATTTGGATGTACTCCTGATTTTACTTCGCTCTTATGATACAATACAGGATGTGAACAATTTCGTGTATCATTTGAGCCAGTTTAGGGTATTAGCAGACGCGATAAGAAGTTCAGGAGACGGAAAAACAGAAAAGACTGCTTATAATGTCAATTCTGTTGGTGATGAGTATATTCTGTTGAACATGCTGAATATTGGACTAGATTACACACGAAGTTCAAAAGCTATGAAAGACGGAATGCTTGATATTTGGGAGAAAGAAGACAATAAAGTATACATCAAAGTCCTGTATTTGGACTACTAACTAAAAAATCTATAAAAAACAGCTTAGTGGAGTTATATTATTCATTTTCAGCTTTAATCGTTTTAGCATCAATATTTGCATACCTAAATTACAGGTTTCTTAAACTCCCAAGTACGATTGGGATCATGGTAATTGCCATTGTCGTGTCGATTATATTAGTTCTTTTCGGAGAGAATTTTCTTCCTAGAACTTTTGGACATCTTAATAACCTGATGAACAGTATTGACTTCACAGAAGTTCTGATGGGGGCAATGCTTAACTTCCTTCTTTTTGCAGGGGGAATTCATATCAATATCAATGATTTAAAAGAACAATTGCGTCCCGTTGTGATATTTTCTACGGCAGGAGTGGTAATTTCAACATTTATCGTCGGTTTCGGAATGTTTTATCTGTTGCCTTTGGTCGGATTACAGATGCCATTCATCTACTGTTTGGTTTTTGGAGCTTTGATTTCTCCTACCGATCCTGTGGCAGTTTTAAGTGTTTTAAAACAGGCAAATGTTTCCAAGTCATTAGAAACTAAAGTGGCGGGAGAATCTCTTTTTAACGATGGTATGGCGGTTGTTGTTTTTACCGTTGTATTGCAATTAGCAGTCGGAAAAGAAGTCGATTTAGGGATTGAAAATATTGGACTTTTATTGATGAAAGAAGCAGGAGGTGGATTGTTGTTAGGAGTTTTATTAGGTTGGGTGACTTCCAGATTAATGAGAGAGGTCGATGACTATATTATCTCTGTTTTGGTAACACTTTCTGTGGTAATGGGTGGTTATCTTATTGCAAGACAAATGCATATTTCAGGACCTTTAACGATGGTTGCAGCAGGATTATTTATGGGGAATTTTAATGTAAGATTTAAAATGAAATCCGTAACACAAGATTATTTGATCAAGTTTTGGGAGCTTATCGATGAAATTCTGAATGCCGTATTGTTCTTATTTATCGGTTTTGAGCTTTTAATGATCAAAGATCTGAAACATTTTATGATTCCTGGATTGGTTGCTATTGTAGTGGTTTTGATTGCTAGATTCATTTCCATTTGGGGACCTACAAAATTCATGTCTTTGAGAACCCGATTCAATCCGCAAACGGTAAAGGTATTGGTTTGGGGAGGAATTCGTGGAGGAGTTTCCATTGCGTTGGCGATGTCTATTCCTAAAAGTGAATACAGCGAAATTATTTTAAGTATAACTTATTGTGTGGTGGTTTTTTCTATTATTGTTCAGGGACTTACTATTGCAAAAGTGGCGAATCCGAAAAAGATAGAGTCTGAAGAAAAAGAGCAGGAAAGTATTGCTTTAGATGAATCTCATTAATGCATTGCAAATAAGTACGTAATATGGTCAAAGAAATTCAAGAAGCTCTTGCGGTCTTATCCATTCCTGAAAAAGCAGAATTCTTTCCAAAGTTCTTCAAAACCGGGAAAGGAGAATATGGTGAAGGAGATCTGTTTTTAGGCGTAACGGTTCCGGATCAGAGATCGGTAGCAAAAGAATATTATGCTAAGATTTCACTAGAAGATTTAAGTACATTACTTTCATCAAAATATCACGAACATAGACTGACGGCTTTGTTTATGTTGATTTCTAAATTTGAAAAAACAAAAGATAAAGCGGTAAAAGATGAGATCATTGATTTTTATTTAAGCCATTTGAAATATGTCAATAATTGGGATCTTGTAGATTCAAGCTGTTATAAAATTCTCGGCAGATATGCGTTTGAAAATCAGCGAGAAGAATTGTTGAGAAAGCTTGCGGCTTCCGAAGAAATGTGGCATAAAAGAATTGCCGTTGTAGGAACGATGCATTACGTGAAAAAAGGATTTTATGAGCTTACAAAAGAATTTGTAACTCAGAATTTAAAGTATTCTCATGATCTGATGCATAAAGCAAACGGATGGCTGTTGAGAGAAATGGGAAATAAAAATGAACAGGAATTGCTCAATTATCTGAATCAATATTATAAAGAAATGCCTAGAACCTGTCTTCGATACGCGATTGAAAAACTCGATGAAGACTTGAGACAAGACTATTTAAAAGGCAGAATCTGATGGATTGTTTCTTTTGGAAAACGGTAACTCATTACTTTTTACACCTGATTTTTCCGGGGATTATCGCCTTTGTTTTCTACCGTAAAGACTGGAAAAAAGTATATCTGATTCTTTTGGCTACCATGTTGGTAGACTTGGATCATTTATTTGCAGATCCTATTTTCGATCCGAACCGGGGAAGTATAGGATTTCACTTTTTGCATTCCTATTACGCGATTGCAGTGTATTTTCTGATGCTATTTTTTAAAGGAAATATAAGAATCATAGGTATTGGTCTTTTACTTCATATGCTGACCGATTTTCAGGATTTTAACCTTTGGTGTCATTAAAACAACATTAAAATTTATTGAAGTATTTCAAATTCTGCAGTTTTTTTGTATTTTGTAGACACTTATGAAACTAAAAGAATTACTACATTATACTTATGTTCTTCCGATTCTTGCGGTTGGGTATTACTTTTCCGGATTGTTGGGACATGGGATGTTGTATGATATCATTGGAGGGGTTTTGCTTATCGGAAGTGTTCTTTCTGCAGTGCATCATGCGGAAGTGGTTGCACACAAAGTAGGAGAGCCTTTCGGAACCATTATTTTAGCGCTTTGTATCACGATTATTGAAGTGGCTTTAATTATTTCGTTAATGGTTGCGGGAGGAGATCAGGCTATTACTTTAGCGAGAGATACGGTTTTTGCGGCGGTAATGCTTATTCTGAATGGTATTTTGGGGATTTGTATTCTGGTAGGAGGAGTGAAATACTATGAGCAGTTTTTTGCCAGAACTTCTGCTACCACCTATCTTGTAAGTATCGTTTCCATTCTTGTGCTCACTTTGGTGCTTCCTAATTTTACCTCAAGTGTGAATGGTCCGTTTTATAATGAGGCTCAGTTGGCTTTTGTTTCGGTTGCGTGTCTTGTGATTTATGGGGTCTTTTTAATGGTACAGACGGTACGACACAGAAGTTATTTCATTATTCCTGAAGAGCATCCTGCAGAGCTTTATATTCCTTCGTTAGCTAAAACCTTAGCCAGTTTTGTATTTCTTGTGATTTGTTTGGCGATCGTTGTGATGATGGCAAAAGGATTGTCTACTTCCATTGAAAATATGGTACAAAGTTTAGGAGCACCAAAATCCTTAGTCGGAGTTATCATTGCTGCAGTTGTTTTACTTCCCGAAGGAGTTGCGGCGATTCGAGCGGCAAAAAGCAATCAGATTCAGTCGAGTTTGAATTTGGCTCTGGGATCTGCATTAGCAAGTATAGGATTGACCATTCCGGCGGTTTCAACAGTTTGTATCATGTACAATATTCCGTTGGTGTTAGGACTGGATAAAAAAGACATTATCTTGCTTTCCTTGTCAGTCTTTATTGTGATGCTTTCATTAAGCAGAGGAAAAACCAATATTCTTTACGGAACGGTTTTATTGGTCAATCTTGCTGCTTATATCTTTACGGTAATTGTTCCTTAATGTTATGGTTAAAGCCTTCTGGCGATTTCCATTTTGAAAGCCATCAATTTTGCGATATTTTGAGCTTTGTAAATCGCTAAATCAGCATTTTCTCCCGCAAAGTTTTCTTCTATAGTTTGTGTCCAGAGTTCAAGCCAGCGTTCAAAATGCTCCTGTTCCATGGCTTTGATTTCATTAACAGGGAAGTGGGCTCCCATCGGATTTCCTTTATAAGTCATTTGTCCGAAAAGAATGGATTCCCAGAATGAGTACATTTTAGGAAGGTGTTGTTCCCAATCTACCTTTGCGATGTCTGTGAAAAACGATGCAATCTTCTCATCTTTAATCACTTTAGTGTAAAATGAGTTGACAAGCTGTTCAATGTCTTCGCGGGTTTCCAATTTTTTCATAATTCAAATTTAGTTCAAAATCAATTCATAAATTCATTCGGACAGTTGATAAATTTCATGAAAACAATATTTTATCTTTGCAGAATGTGAGAGGTGAAACTTTTAATGAAGTTGTCGCCAAACAAAATTAAATTAAAAAAATGGCAAGAGGGTTCAGACAAAAAATTCGCCAGAAAAATACGGAGAACAGCGGCTTTGGAAACAATGCTTCCGGAAGGTTTATCAACAAAGACGGTTTTCCCAACGTCAAAAGGAAAGGCGTGAATGTTTTTAACAAATTGAGTTGGTATCATACCATGCTGAATTTGTCATCATTCCGTTTCCTGTCTTATTTGGTAATTGCCTATATCGTTGTAAATCTATGTTTTGCCTTTATATATTATCTGATTGGAGTAGAGCATCTTACAGGAATTGATAAAAGTGATCCGCTGAATGAGTTTATTGATGTCTTTTTCTTCAGTTCTCAGACTTTTACGACGGTTGGATACGGAAGAATTGCGCCGGTTGGTTTTATGGCGAGTTTGGTAGCTACTTTTGAGGCATTTTTAG
Organism: Chryseobacterium taiwanense; assembly: GCF_000813825.1. Taxonomy (GTDB): domain Bacteria; phylum Bacteroidota; class Bacteroidia; order Flavobacteriales; family Weeksellaceae; genus Chryseobacterium; species Chryseobacterium taiwanense. Next base: position 94,077 of record NZ_JWTA01000015.1, on the reverse strand, counting down.
GATTGCTTACCTTTGCGATTGCAACAGGTTTATTTTACGGAAGATTTTCCAGACCGAGAGCTTATTTAAGGTTCTCAGATGATGTTGTTATTGCTCCTTTTCAGGATGTAACAGCTTTAATGTTTAGGCTGGCTCCTTATAAAAATAATGCGTTGACGGATGCTGATGTAATTGTTTCAACAGCAATTGAAGTGATAGAAAATGGCGTTCCGAAAAGTAATTTTTACCGACTGGAGATCCAGATGAGCAAGATCAATACATTGGCGTTGAACTGGACGGTTGTTCATAAAATCGATGAAAATTCGCCATTTTATGGCTTTACAGAAGAAGATTTTAAAAATACGGATATTGAAATTATTGTTCAGGTGAGAGCATTCGACGAAGTGTTTTCCAATACGGTGGTTCAGAGGACCTCTTATGTTTCGGATGAAATTGTTTTTGGAGCTAAATTTGTTCCAATGTATTCCCCGAGCAAAGACAACCAGTCAACTATTCTTGATCTCGATAAAATAAACGAATATCAAAAAACAGAACTTCCTGCAACATTGGAAGTACAGCAATAATGAATTTAGACTTTTATAAAAAGCAGGCTATACAAAAGCAGAAAGAGCATAAGAAATTTCTAGACGGATTAAAGAAAAAACCGCCTAAAAATCTCGATTATATAGTTCAGGATACCCATGATGAAGTTTTTGAAAAAATAGACTGTTTACAATGTGCAAACTGTTGCAAAACAACAGGGCCATTGTATACGGAAAAGGATATTGAACGAATAGCCAAGCATCTTCGAATGAAAACGGCTGATTTTGAAGCTAAATTTCTGCGAATAGATGAAGATAATGACAAAGTGCTGCAAAATCTTCCTTGCTTTTTTCTGAATGATGATAACACATGTTCGATCTATGAAGTGCGCCCAAAAGCGTGCAGAGAATACCCACATACAGATCGAAAAAAGATTTACCAGATCAATAATCTGATGCTGAAAAATACAATTATTTGTCCTGCTGCCTATGAATTTGTAGAAAGCATGATGAAAAATATAAAGCAATAAATAAAAAAGCGTTGAAAATATTTCAACGCTTTCTCCTTTCACTTTTTACTTTTATCCCATTTATAATCCCGGGAACAGGCTATATCAAAAAAGGTCGGAAATTTTCCCAACCTTTATATTTTTTATACCACTCCTTGAGCTAACATTGCCTCTGCAACTTTCACGAAACCGGCGATATTTGCACCTTTTACGTAGTTTACATAGCCATCTTCCTCTTTTCCGTAGTCTCTACATGCTTTGTGGATTCCGATCATGATTTCTTTCAATCTTGCATCTACCTCCTCAGAAGTCCAGTTAAGACGGATTGAGTTTTGAGTCATTTCAAGACCTGAAGTTGCAACACCACCAGCGTTAGACGCCTTTCCTGGAGAGAACAATACTTTGTTGTCTAAGAAATAGTTGATTGCATCCAAAGTTGAAGGCATATTCGCCGCTTCAGTGACACAAACGCATCCGTTTCCTACCAATATTTTAGCATCTTCAAGATCCAATTCGTTTTGAGTAGCAGAAGGGATAGCAACATCACACTTCACTTCCCAAGGTCGTTTTCCAGCGTGGAATTCTGCAGATGGATATTTTTTAGCATAGTCTTCAGCTCTGTTGTTTCCTGAATTTCTTAGCTCTAATAAATAATCTACTTTTTCTCCGTCAATACCGTCTTTATCATAGATGTATCCGTCTGGTCCGGAAATAGTTACTACTTTTCCTCCTAGTTCAGATACTTTTTTGATAACTCCCCAAGCTACGTTTCCGAAACCTGAAACCGTTACTGTTTTATCTTTGAAATCCTGTCCGATTGTTTTAAGCATTTGCTCAGCGAAGTAAACCACTCCGTACCCTGTTGCTTCAGGACGGATTAATGAACCTCCGTAAGCAAGTCCTTTTCCTGTAAGTACTCCGGTAAACTCGTTTCTGATTTTTTTGTACTGTCCGAATAAATATCCGATTTCTCTAGCTCCAACACCGATATCTCCTGCAGGAACATCAGTTTCAGGACCAATGTGCTTGCACATTTCTGTCATGAAAGCCTGGCAAAAACGCATTACTTCCATATCAGATTTCCCTTGTGGATCGAAGTCTGAACCTCCTTTTCCTCCACCCATTGGTAGAGTGGTCAATGAGTTTTTAAATACCTGCTCGAAAGCTAAGAATTTAAGAACTGAAAGGTTTACAGTAGGGTGAAAACGGATTCCTCCTTTATATGGTCCGATTGCAGAGTTCATCTGAATTCTGAAACCTCTGTTTACTTGAATTTCACCTTTATCATCAACCCATGGAACTCTGAAAATGATTACTCTTTCAGCTTCAGCCATTCTCTCAAGCAACTTCATTCCTGTATATTCCTTCTTAGTCATAATAAACGGAATTACAGTTACTGCAACTTCTTTTACAGCTTGTAAAAATTCTGGTTCATTAGGGTTTTTTGCCTCAATCTTAGCAATAAACTCTTGGATTTTCTGGTCAATATTATATTGTTCCATATATTAAGGTTGAATATTATTGCCAACAAATTTAATTTTTTTTTCAAGATTCACAATACCTTGTTTGAAGATTGTTAAAAATTTAATAATAATGTGTCGAAATATTATTAAAATGATAATTTATGTTCAAATTTTATTAAAAATTAAATGTTATGTCTGAAATAATGCAATATTAAGAAATCATTAAATCTTAAATAGATACAAATTGTCTCCCGGAAAGTGATTTTACCTTCCCTAAAAGTTCTAACTCCAAAATTGTTGTCAAAATTTTATGGGTAGGCAGAGCTATTTTTTCTGCTAAATCATCTAAAGAAATTTGAGGGTGATTGATGATAAGATTGTATATTGATTCTTGATTTTCAGAAAGTTGTATTGCGGTCTCTGAGTGAGGAAATAATTCTTCTATTTTTTCTTTAGGGCTGTTAAAACCTATCTGATTAATCAAATCCTGAATGGTTGATATAGCAATCGCTTTATTCTGAAAAATGAGATGATTGCATCCCTGACTGAATTTATCTGTAATTTTTCCCGGAAGCGCAAAAACATCTCGGTTGTAATTGTTTGCAAAAGTTGCGGTACTTACAGATCCTCCTCCAAAAGCAGTTTCTACAACAATAGTGGAGTTAGATATTCCTGCAATAATGCGATTACGCTGGATAAAATTTTCTCTGTCTGGCTTCCTTGATGAATTAAATTCAGTAATCATAGCTCCGTCTTCCGATAAAATTTTTTCCGATAGATTTTTGTGACTGGATGGATATAGTGTATGAAAACCATGGGCAAGAACCGCTATGGTTGGGATTTTTTGCCTTATGGATTCTGCATGAACTTCTTTGTCGGTACCTAATGCTAATCCGCTTACAGATATGAATTTATGTTTTTTAGAATTTTCAAAAAAGGTCTCTATAAAGCTTTTTCCATATGATGTTATTTTACGGGTGCCTACAATACTTACAGGACATAAATTAGAATCAATTTTCCCTTTTTGATAAAGGATAGCAGGAGCATCTTCACATTCTTTTAATAAAAAAGGAAGCTGATCCAGGTGGCGAAGAAGGATTTGAATATTATTGTTTTCGCAAAAAATGATTTCTTTTTCAGCGAATTTGAGATGTTTTTTATCGCCAATGTCAGAGATTGTTTTTCGCCCGATTCCCGATATTTTTTGTAAGTCTTTTGATGGTGCTTTCCATACATTTTCCGCACTTCCGAAAGTCCGTACAAGTTTATGGAAAATAATGTCGCCTATATGAGAGCATTCTCTAAGGGCGATAGAAAAAAGATTTTCTTCCGTATACATTTGTGTGTTATTTTATTCAAATGTAAGGAATTATGCGCTATTTTTTTCTGATTTCTTCCAAATGTTCCCAGATATCGTCATTTTTTTTGTAAGGTAAATCTAGAAAATCTTCTGGATGATTCTCTTTATATTCTTGCCAGAGCTTATCGTCTTTTTCATTGTAATAATTAGGGAATTCCCAAATGTATTTCTTTTTTTTGTCACCTACCTGTTTGAAAGTATATGCAAGAATAACCCCTACAATAGCGCCGGAAAGATGGGCTTGCCAGGAGATTTTACTTGGCTCCGGAAGTTCATAGAATAATTCTTCCGGGACCATTCCCCAAACCAAACTACCGTAGTAAAGCACCACAAGAAGCGAAATGGTAAGCAATTTCACATTCCATTTAAATACCCCGCTGAAAAACAGGAAAAAAGCTAAGACATACACAACTCCACTGGCTCCGATTGTACAGGTATACATATAATCTCCCGTCAGAATATCAATAGGAGGTAATATCCAAAGGAGTAGCCCTGTAGAAATCCATCCCAAAAAGAAAACTTTATTGGCTACCAAAGGATAAAACTGGTATAATAAAAGCATTAGAATGGCAATAGGTATAGAGTTGCCTACAATATGTTCTAAATTACCGTGAAGGAGGGGAGAGGTTACAACTCCAACAAGGCCTTCCGGAAGAAGAGGAATGATGGCTCCTGTACAATTGGTAAAAAAGCCCATTGCCTGCAAAAGAAAACCCAGCCACATTGCTGAAAGCATAAGTAGAGGGGATATGATTGCTTTTTTGTGAATGATATTCTTGAACATACTAAATGACTGTCAAATAAAAAGCCAGTAATAAATTTCGGAAATTTTGTCGAAAAACGTTATTTATCTTTTTTTATTTTGACAAAACAGACCGGTTTTTTAATTTTATAAAAAATTTTGTCATTTATTTATTTGGAAATTCAATAAGTAGAAGAGGTGTGCTGAAGAAAAAGGTCTTTCTTTTGCTATTGTAATGCGGATAGAAATATTGTTTTTACTATGAGAAAAGTTTTATCGGGAATTTCTGTTTTAATTGGGGTATCAATTGCGGCGCAGGAAATAAAAGATGTAAAGGAGGAATTGCCAGTTGTAGATACTGTGAAAGTATGGTCTGTAAATGCACAGAATACACTGATGCTGAATCAGGCTGCGTTTTCAAACTGGGTAGGTGGAGGGGCCAATAATGTAGGTTGGCTAGCCGGAGCGAATTATAATATTACCTATGAAAAGGATAGAGTGCTGTGGGAGAATATTATTATTCTAGGATTTGGACAAAATAATACGAAGGGAATAGGGACAAGGAAAACCCAGGATGTGGTGAATATTTCTACCAATTTTGGGAAAGGATTCGCTGAACATTGGTATCTTTCAGGGGGAGCTAGCTTACAAACTCAGTTTGCGTCGGGTTATGAAGATGGAAATAATCCTGCAGCAGCTAAAATATCAAGTTTTATGGCTCCGGGATATATCAATTTAGGTGCCGGTATTACGTATAGACCAAGTGATAATCTTACCGTTACGCTTCGACCTACCAACGCGAGATGGACTTTGGTTTTAGATGAAGATCTTCAACGCGCAGGCACTTATGGATTGAAAAATGATGGTGATGCGTGTTTGTTCCAATTTGGTTTTCTAGGTTCTGCTGTATACAAATTAAAAATAATGGAAAATATTAACTTAGTAAGTACAGGTTCTGTCTTTTCCAATTATCTGGATCACCCGGAAAGGCTAGTTCTTTCTTACAACGGAGTGTTAAGTATGAAAATCAATAAATATGTTTCGGCGAATGTAACATTAGATTTATTGTATGATCATAATCAAATCCAAAAAACACAGCTAAAACAAACATTAGGGATTGGTTTTGCTTATAATCTTGAAAGAGGGAAAAAGCGTTCCGATAAAAAAGACAACCGCTCTTGGAAAAGTAATTAAAAGCTATATAAATAAAAAAACCTGTCATAAAGACAGGTTTATTATTTTTGCTTAATAAGGAATTCTTATTCTGCTGCAGTTTCTTCTGCTGCTGGAGCTGCTCCTTCTTCCGCTACAACTTCTTCTTCTTCATCTTCATCATCCATTGCTGCTGCACCACCTTTCATTGCATTTCTAGACATCTTAACAGCTACAACAACTGCATTGTCAGGGTGCATGAAAGAATATCCTTCAGGCTTAAGACCTCCTACATAGATTTTGTTACCGATTCTTAAAGGAGTAACATCTACAACTACCTCATCAGGTAAGTTTGCAGGGATCGCTTTTACTTTTAGTTTTCTGAAAGACTGACGTAAAACACCACCAGCTACAACACCTTTAGAACGTCCAGTAATTCTTACAGGAACTTCCATAATAACTGGCTTATCGTCAGCTAATTGATAAAAGTCTGCGTGAAGAATTTTGTCAGTGATTGGGTGGAACTGAATATCTTGAAGAACAGCAGGAATTACCTGTCCGTCAACTTCAATAGATACCGTGTGTGCTTCAGGAGTATAAACCAAACCTTTGAAAGCTTTCTCTTCTGCAGAGAAGTTCAATGGCTCACCACCTCCGTAAACAACACAAGGAACTAATTCAGCATCACGTAAAGCTTTTGTAGACTTTTTGCCCACGCTTTCTCTTTTTGTACCTTGAATTGTAATAGATTTCATTTATAAAAATTTAAAAAATTGTTTCTTTTTTTTATTTGCAAATGCTTGATTGTTAATTAAATAACAAATTTGCTGCTAATTGATTGGTGCTCGTGAACCATCTTCATAACGTCTGCAAATAATGGGGCGCAAGATAGCACTTTTATTTTAGATGACAAATTATTTTTCACAGGAATTGAGTCAGTTACAATAACTTCCAGCAATTTTGAGTTTTCAATATTGTCGTAAGCTTTTCCTGAAAGTACCCCGTGAGTTGCCATTGCTCTTACAGATTTTGCTCCTTTTTCAATAAGGATGTCGGCAGCTTTGCAAAGTGTTCCTGCTGTATCGATCATATCGTCGATAAGGATAACATTCTTACCTTCTACATCTCCGATAAGGAACATTTCTTCTACAACATTTGCTTTTTTTCTTTCTTTATAAGCAATTACTACTTCAGCACCTAAGTGTCCTGCGTAGTTTTTTGCTCTTTTTGCACCTCCCATATCAGGAGAAGCAATCGTAAGGTCTTCTAAATTCAAATCTCTGATATAGTCTACGAAAATAGTAGAAGCATATAAATGATCTACAGGAATTTCGAAGAATCCTTGAATCTGATCTGCGTGAAGATCCATTGTCATTACTCTCGTTGCACCTGCAGCTGTCAAAAGGTTTGCCACCAATTTTGCACCGATAGGAGCTCTTGGCTTGTCTTTTCTGTCTTGTCTTGCAAGCCCGAAATAAGGAAGTACTACTGTAATGCTCTTAGCAGAAGCTCTTTTCGCAGCATCAATCATTAAAAGAAGTTCTAAAAGATTGTCTGCTGGAGGGAATGTAGATCCAATTAAGAAAACCCTTCCTCCTCTTACAGATTCGTCCAAAACAGGTTCGAATTCTCCGTCGCTGAACTCCTGGAAGTTGATTTTTCCTAATTCCTGCCCATAATGTTGGGCAATTTTTTCTGCCAAGTCCTTGCTCGTCCTTGTACAAAATAGATAACTTAACTGATCGGCCATTTTTACTTTTTAAAGATTTTGCAAATTTAAAAAAAAAACCACAAGATTTACTCCTGTGGTTTCTAAGTTTTTATTTTACCAATTATTATGGGAATTTTACACCCGAATATTTGTTAGGATCTACCTGTGGAAGAGTAGATTTATATTTGGTATTAATCGCTTTGATAAATTCATTCGCAACAATTGCGTATCCTCTACCTGTAAGGTGAACTCCGTCTAATGAGAATGTTCCTCCTGTTACAAATTTTGCAGAATATTTTACACCATCCCAAGAAATTCCTGATTGGCCGTTTAGTTCTACCATTTTTTTGTTGGCGTCTACAAATGCCAATCCGTAAGAATCTGCCAATCCTTTAATTGCGGTATTGTATGCATCAACAGCTGTTTTCACAAATCCTGCTTCTGTTTTTGATAAAACATGCTGGTTTTGCAATGGATAAGAAATTCCATAAACATTTACCGGAGAAGGTGCTCCTGAAACAGTTGTTCCAATGATTGATCTTGTAGTAAGAAGGATATAATCATCTGCAGTTGTTTGTCTGGCTTGTCCAAAGATTTGCCCGAATGCAGCTGCATTTACAGGACCTAAAGAAGGTGTTAAAGCAGCTGTAAGCTGTGCAGATAAATCTGCAAGAGAAGTATCTTTAATTAAGACAGGATTTGAAGCCGTGCTGGAAAGTAAATTAATTCTGTCGCCTGCCCCAAAAGCCGTAAGCGCTTGCTTCAATGGACCGTATAAACTTGTGTTAAGTGTTGTAAGGTTTGAACCTAAAGCTGCTGGTGTCAAAGGGTTGTAAGGAACAGTTGTAAAGAAAGGGATTGAAGTGACATAAGGGATATTTGCAATAACTCCTTTTGTTGCTCCTCCTGCTTTTAATTTGTCTAAACCTGCTTTTATAGCGCCGGCAACAAGAGTTGGGCTGGAAATATCATTAGGCTTATAAGTAGTAGCATCTACGCTGGTTTGTACCGTTGCGGGAGTATAAGTTGTAACTCCACCAACAGTAGTTGAGTTTGTGCCTCCATTGGTTGCGTAACTTAAAACATCATTATTTCCGATCCAGTAAGAAAAGAACGTAGGTTTTTTTAATACGGCATCATCAACCACTGTAGAAGTTGTACTTGTTGAAAATCTTACATAATAAGGATTCGCAGTTCCTAATAAAATACCACCAGCATTTCCGTATCCGGCAGCAACCAAATGGTATGATTTTGCTCCTGGAACCCCAAAATTATTTAATGGTCCTGTTATTTTAGTTAATACATCCGTTGTAGGTGTTGCTGCAACATTGGCAATATCTGGAGAGCCATTTGTAAATGACTTAATATAAAGTTTTGTTGCTTGAATTGTGTTTCCTAACAATATTAAACCACCATTATTATCGGACATTAAAGGTTGTACGAAGTTTCCTCCACCGGCAAGTTTCATCTGACCCGCAATGATGTTAGGGTAAGATTCATTTTGTCCGTCGATATATAAAGCATTGTCTCTATATCCTGATGTTAATGAATTTCCGATAGAAACGTAGTTTGAAAAGTCGGCTTCCCCTCTGGTTACAACAACATCTTGTACGTCTGTATCAAAATCATCCTCACAACTTGTTGTAAAAAGAAGTGCGGAAATAGCGAATGTAGAAATTATAATTTTTTTCATAGTCTTTCAATTAAAAAGGGTTGTAAGATAAACCTAGACCTAAATAGAAGGCAGTTGCTTTTGCTTGTCCGTAGAATCCAAGAGTAGAATTATTTACGTCTCTTGCTTGTGGCATTGCATAACCTCCTGCAACGTCAACTCCAAATTGTTTTAATTTGAATCCAACTCCTCCTGTTACAACAAAAGTGTTGAATGAAGGTGTTTCCGGAATGAAATGATCGTCAGTATAAGGAGATTCATCATAGTATGCTCCCAAACGACCATAAATCATATTCGTGAAGGCGTACTGAGTTCCCAGTCTGAATGTTTTTGAGTTTCTGAAGTTTTTAGGAGAAACTGAAATTGTAGGATCTGCTTGGTTTCCGATTGGAGCTGTTGCGAAATCCAATGTTAGCTGGCTGTATCTTTCCCATCCGTGGTAGTTGAAATCTGCAGAAACTAACCATTTTGGAGTGATTTTATAAGTTAAACCTATTGTATACTCGTCTACTAAAGGTAATGTTGCAGTAAAGCCGTCTGTTCTTTTTGCAGCATCTAATCCTAGTAAAGGATAAATAGAAGCCGATGGGAAGTTAAAGGTTGCTGTTCCGTTTTTTGCTTTCATATCTACGGCAGAACGGTAAGCAATACTTACGTCTAATTTTGGATCAGGTCTGAAATAAAAACCGAATCCGAAACCATGACCGCTTGCTTTTTCATCTTTAATATTAATTTGGCCGCCAAATTGGGTAATAGCTTTATCCCAGTTTACTTGCCCTCTTGCGTAAATGTAACTTGCCCCAAAAGCCAACCAGTCGTTAAATTTATAAGAAACCATTGGTTGGAAATAGAAACTCTTTAGCTCAAGTTTTTGAACCATTTCTTTTCCTTCCCAGTCATTTGGCCATTCAATAGTACTACCAAAAGGAGTAGTGAAACTAAAACCAACGGATAGTTTTTCTATTGGTTTATAAGTGATCGCAGCATACAGAGGAGTTCCCATTGGGTTGTCCGTTTGTGTGCTTTGTAATGTATTCAAATTTTGAAAAGTCACTTTGTTGCTTGCTCCAAATGCTCCGGCAACGATACTTAGTTTCGAAGGAATGAAAGACATTCCTGCAGGATTGAAAAATGCAACACTTGCATCTTCAGCATGAGCACTCGTATGTGCCATTGCCAATTGTTTTATCCCTTGCAGAGAAACTCTAAAACCTCCTGCGTAGGATAGAACACCTGCCAATAAAGCGGTTGATACTAATATTTTTTTCATAGACTATTATTATATAACCCAAATATAAAATTATTTTAGTTATGCTTGTTAAAATTTCTTAATAATTTAAACAATATACTAAAAGAAAACTATGTTTAAAATAATATGTTTTGCTTAGTTGTATCTAACGTTTTGTTTATTAAGTTTTTGTGGGGTAATTTACTTTTTAATATAAATTAAGTTTAAAATTAAACAAATACTGATTTTAATATTTAGTATTTTTAGAATCGGATAAAAATAAAAATCTATAAATTTGCAAGAATAAATAATTGTTATATGAGTTGTGGATGTAAGACATCCGGCGATTCTTCGCATTCGTGTGGTCCTAAAAAGACAGCGAATGGTTGTGAAAATGTAAATACCTGTGGTAATAGTTATAAATTAAGTGTTTTCGATTGGTTATCTAATATACAAAATCCGGTATCTAATAGGTGTGATTTTGTTGAAGTTAGATTTAAAAATGATAGGAAATCGTTTTATAAAAATGTAAATAATATTCCTTTACATATAGGTAGCGTAGTAACAGTAGAATCTAGTCCCGGACACGATATAGGTGTGGTAAGTCTCACCGGAGAATTGGTTAAGATTCAGATGAAAAAGAAGAAAGCTTCTGATGAATCTGCTCTTAAAATATACAGACAGTCTAACCAAAAAGATATTGAGGTTTGGCAGGAAGTCAGAAAAAAAGAAGATAATGTAAAGATCGAAGCAAGAAAGATAGCTCAAAGACTGGGACTTGAAATGAAAGTTACCGATGTTGAATACCAGGGAGATGCTTCAAAAGTTACATTTTATTATACTGCAGACAACAGGGTCGATTTCAGACAGCTGATAAAAGAGTATGCAGGTGCTTTCAGAACGAAGATCGACATGAAGCAGATCGGTTTCAGACAGGAAGCTGCAAAAGTGGGCGGAATAGGATCTTGTGGAAGAGAGCTTTGTTGTTCTACTTGGCTTACTGATTTTAGATCGGTAAATACAAATGTTGCCAGATATCAGCAACTTAGCATCAATCCTCAGAAATTAGCAGGACAATGTGGTAAACTAAAATGCTGTCTAAACTATGAACTAGACAGTTATCTGGATGCATTAAGTAATTTCCCGTCTTCATCTACGACGTTAGATACGGAGAAAGGAAGAGCATTTTGTATTAAAATCGATGTTTTCAAAAAGAAAATGTGGTTTGCCTACGTTGAAAACTCTATGGCTTGGTATGATTTCGATATCGACTTGGTAAAGAAATTAATCTCTAAAAATAAAAGAGGCGAAAAAACATTGCCACTCGAAGATCTTAAAGAACCTGAAACTTCACTGAAAAGTATTGATTTGATTCAGGAAAATAATGTAGACCGTTTCGAGAAGAAAAATAGAGGAAACAACAATAGGTCTAAAAATCATAACAGATCTAATAATAATCAGAATAATCAGTCTCCTCAAGGTCAAAACCCAAATCAAAAAAGAAGCGGTAACAGACCTGAAAGACAAGATCGTCCTGAGAGAACGGAAAAATCTGAAAGACCTGAAAGACAACAGAAACCTAACGCAAATAACCAGCAAAGGTCTCAGAAGCTTCAACAAGCTCAACAGCCAAAAACTCAGTTGGAAAAAGTAGCGACGGTAAATTCTGATGGAGAAGAGAAAAAAGCAAACCCGAATAAGAAAAAATTCAAAAAGAAATTTCCTCCCAAAAAAGATAACAATGCGTAAAGTTTTAGGATTATTAACTTTTATCTTTCTATTGAGTTGTAAATCTTCAGGAGAAGATGTTATAATGAATTCTATTGATAATAAATGGGGTAAAAAGCAGGAGCAAAAATTTAATCTTGAAATTTCAGATCCGCAAAATCCTAAAAATATTATTTTTGTGGTAAGGAATAATAATGAATATCCTTACAGCAATATTAGATTTATTGTAAACTTTACCAATCTTCAAAATAAGAAAAAAGACGTTGATACGTTGAATTATGTACTGGCAAAACCAAACGGAGAATGGCTTGGTACAGGTTTTGGAGATACGAAGGAAACTTTTTTTCAATATAAACTGAACTATAAGTTTCCGGAAAAAGGGAAATATGAAATCGGAGTTAATCAGGCTATGAGAAATGATAATCTCCCTGGAGTAGAAGATATCGGAGTAAAAATAGAAACGGCTAAACCGTAACCATACATGGAAGAGAACAAACAAAATAACGGAAATAAGGGTAAAACATTTCCCCTTCCGCCTAAAAAAAAGAAAGACACCTCTTGGAAAAAGTGGGTGAAAGTAGTTTGGATAGGATTCATTGCTGTCGTTTTAGGAATTTCAGGACTTTTCTTTGCTGTATCTCAAGGTTTTTTGGGAGAAATGCCGGATGTAAAAGAACTTGAAAATCCTAATATTTATGTAGCATCAGAGATTATTTCTTCAGATGGAGTTGTTTTAGGAAAGTTTGAAAAAGAAAAAACACAACCTGTTTTTTATAAAGATCTTCCCCCGTATCTTGTGTATGCTTTACAGGCAAAAGAAGATGAGCGTTTTAAAGAGCACTCTGGGATTGATTTGAAATCTATTTTGAGAGCAGTAAGATATGGTGGTGACAGAGGTGGAGGTTCCACAATTACTCAGCAGCTGGCGAAGCTTTTATTTACAAAAGAACCTTCAAGAAATCCTGTATTAAGAGCTATTCAAAAGCTGAAAGAATGGGTCGTTGCGGTAAGTCTTGAGAAAAGATATACTAAAGAAGAAATTGTTACCTTATACTTCAATAAGTTTGACTTCCTTTATAACGCCAATGGGATAGAAATGGCATCAAGAGTTTATTTTAATAAAAAAACTTCTGAACTTACATTGCCGGAAGCGGCAGTTTTCGTTGCGATGCTTGAGGCTCCCAAGGCTAATAATCCAATGAGAAACCCGGAAAGAGCTAAAAGAAGGAGAGATGTTGTGCTTTCTCAAATGCTTGAGACGGGATATATTGATAAAGAAACTTATGATAAAGCAACAGAAACACCTGTAAAAGTTGACTTTAATCCTATAAAAAGTATTACAGAAGGGTATTCAGCATATTATAAGCATTATCTGAGAAAAGAAATTGATAAATATTTAGAGGACTACGAAAAGGAAACGGGTAAAAAACTGAATCTTTACAGAGATGGCCTAAAAATATATGTAACTCTTGATTCTAGAATGCAAAAGTATGCGGAAGAATCAATTAAGGAGCATTTAACAGATCTTCAAAAAAGATTTGATGCAGAGCAAAGAGGAAGAAAAGACAGACCTTTCTATTATCTTAATAGTACGCAGATTAATGATTTGATGGTTCAGGCAATGAAAAGAACCGGAAGATATAAACTGCTAAAAGCAGATGGTCGTTCCGATGAAGAAATTATTGCAGAGTTTAAAAAACCGATTAAAACTTCTCGTTTCACATGGGCTGGAGAAGAAGAAGTAGAAATGTCTCCATGGGATTCTATCAAATGGCATAAGCAAATTGCTCAGGCAGGATTAATGTCTGTAGTTCCGGGAACCGGAGAAATTAAAGCTTGGGTTGGTGGTATTGATTGGCAACATTTCCAGTATGACCACATTAAACAAGGAAAAAGACAGGTGGGATCTACCTTTAAGCCGTTCGTTTACGCAACAGCAATTATGAAGTTAGGATTAACGCCTTGTTCTACGATATCAAATGCGAGTTTCAATAAAGGAACTTATCATGTTCCGGGTAGAGGAGGTATGCTTACATTAAAAGATGCTTTAGCACATTCTCAAAACCCTGTTGCACTACGTTTGGCTGAAATGACCGGAACGCAAAGTGTAATACAAACGGCAAGAGACTTAGGAGTTACAGAAGAAATTTCAACGAGTTTACCAATGGCGTTAGGAGCTTCAGATATTACTATTTACGAAATGGTAGGAGCGTACAGTACTTTTGCTAATTACGGAAATTACAACAAGCCGGAAATGATTTGGAGAATAGAAGATGCAAACGGTAGAGTAATAAAAGAAGTAAATGTAGAGCCAAAAGAAGTGATGAATCCTCTGTATGCATACACAATGATTGAATTGATGAAAGGTGTTGCACAGTACGGAACGGCTTCAGGAGAGTTGGGAAGAAAAGGAATTTCGAAAGATGTGGAAATCGCTGGAAAAACAGGAACAACTCAAAATAACTCCGATGGTTGGTTTATGGGAATTACTCCAAGACTGGCAACAGGAGCCTGGGTAGGATGGGAAGACAGAGCGACTCACTTCCTTGGAACCGGAGAAGGACAGGGAGCTAAAATGGCTTTACCAATTTGGGCGATTTATATGAAAAAAGTATGGGCGGATAAAAGCCTAGGAGTTTCCCCTCAGGATAAGTTCATAAAACCTTCTGAATGGAAAGACGGATGTTCTAATCTGAAAGGTCTTGGAAGTGGATACGGAGATGATGGAGGATTGCAAACTATGGATGAAATTAAAAATCCAAAACCTGCGGATCCCTCCCCTAAAAAGAATCCTGAAAAGAAAGATGAGAATGTCAACGAAAATCTGAATAAAGGAGAAGAAGTTGATTTTAATAATAAATAGATAACTTTAATAGATATAGCCTTCCAGAAATGGGAGGCTTTTTTGTAATCAAATTAATATCTTTGAGGTATGAATCTTACTAATATAAAACAGCCGTTTACAGAGGTTTTTCCGGGAGATTTTTCTGGAAACCCATTACAGAGAAATACTCCTAAAGTTTTATTTTCGAGTGTCATGCCGGTTGATTTTAAAAAACCTAAACTGATTATTTTTAATGAAAAACTTTCAGAAGAAATTGGGTTGGGGAAATATGAAGAGAAAGATCTTGGCTTTTTGGTAGGAAATCACTTGCCGGATAATATTAAACCTTATTCAACTGCTTATGCAGGACATCAGTTTGGGAATTGGGCAGGACAATTGGGAGATGGAAGAGCAATCTATGCTGGGGAAATTAACAACGCTGAAGGAAAGATAACGGAGATTCAATGGAAAGGAGCAGGTGCAACACCATATTCCAGACATGCAGATGGAAGAGCAGTGCTTAGATCTTCGGTTAGAGAATATCTTATGAGCGAAACAATGTATCACTTGGGTGTTCCTACAACAAGAGCATTAAGCTTATCCCTTACAGGGGAAAATGTAGTAAGGGATATTTTATATAGCGGGAATCCTCAGGAAGAAAAAGGAGCTGTAGTGGTAAGGACGGCGGAAAGTTTTCTGAGGTTCGGGCATTTTGAACTGATGTCTGCCCAACAGGAATATACTACATTGCAGAATCTTCTAGATTTTACAATACAAAACTATTTTCCGGAAATTCAATCTGAAGGAATACAAAAGTATAAAGACTTTTTTGAAAATGTTTCCACAAGAACCGCTGATCTTATGGTCGAGTGGTTTAGGGTAGGTTTTGTACACGGCGTTATGAATACCGATAATATGTCGATTCTAGGGCTTACGATAGATTATGGACCATTTTCAATGATGGATGAATATGATTTGAATTTTACCTCTAATACGACAGATCTTCCGGGAAGAAGATATGCTTTTGGAAAACAGGGGCAGATCGCTCAATGGAATCTTTGGCAATTAGCAAATGCTCTTCACCCGATGATAAAAGATGAAAAGTTTTTGGAAGATACTTTGAATAAATTCGGAGATTATTTTTGGAAAAAGCATGATAAAATGTTGTGTAATAAATTTGGATTTGACCAATTATTAGAAAGCGATGAAGATTTTTTTGTCAATTGGCAGGGATTGATGCAGGAATTTCAACTTGACTACACACTCTTTTTTAATCTGCTGGAAAAAATAGATGCAACTTCCGATTTGAAAACTGAATTTGAGAAAATTGCCTATGTTCCATTAGATGAGAAAGCTTTGTCAAAAATCAAAGATTTTATCAATCAATATGAATTAAGACTTGAAAAAAATGAAATTTCGCGAGCAGAATCTCTGGAATTGATGCAAAAAAATAATCCTAAATTCACGCTGAGGAATTATCTTCTCTATGAGTGCATTGAAGAAATTGAAAACGGAAAAACAACTCTACTAGAAAAATTAATCACAGCTCTGGAAAATCCTTATGAAGAAAAATTCCCTGAATTTTCAGTAAAAAGACCTTCAAAATATGATGATGTATCGGGGTGTTCTATGCTTTCTTGTAGCTCTTAATGCTTGAAATAAAATAGCTTATTATGTTTAAATTATTGCGAAATGAAAAATAGTTGGCCAATTCAGGCTGTGTTTTTTTATTTTTGCAAAAAAATTAACAGTGTCCATACAATCAAAACTTTATAGTTTTTTTAAAATAGTTTTTCCTTCTACCTATATAGAACTCGGAGTTTTTCTCTTCTTTCTGTCTGTATATGGGATTTTAGGATCTTATATCGCGGTTAATTATACTGTTATTTTTGATGACAGAATTCCTTGGGATGCTTATTTTAGTTTTGATAATCGCTCGATTGTGATGACGGGAGGGAGTTTTGAACGCCATCCTTTGTCGTATTATTTCTTTAATTGGCTTCGTGAGCTGGCTTTTCTTTTTTCGGATGGAAAGAAAGATGATACATTTAGATTGGTCCTAGCTTGGATGAGTAATTTGATGGTCAGTTTAAGTATTGTTCAGATTTTCAAATATTTGAAAAATATTATTGGATTGCCACTGGTAATTACTCTTTTACTGGTTGTTTTCTTTTCATTTTTTTCAACATCTATTCTGCTTTCATTCACTCCTGAGAACTTTACCTACACATTATTTCTTCTGATGCTGTTTAATTATTATGCGGCAGTCAGAATTAAAAATGATAAAAAGATTTCTCCTTTGGCTCTTGTTGCGGGTGGTGTTACTATTGGAGGGCTTACAATTACCAATTTGGTAAAGGTTTTCATTCCTGTGTTTTTTGAGAAAAATCTGTTTAAAAACTGGAAAAAACTTTTGGATGCATTGATAAGAGGTTTGGTGATGGTAATCTGTTTTGTTTTGTTGTATTTGAACAGAATTGAATTTAAGTATGAGAATATTTTCTCTAAAACCAGTAGTCAGTATGAGAAGTTTTCTAATGCAGAACCCGCTTCAGTTTGGGATATGATCGTTTCTTTCTTTTTCGGAGGAAATATGCTTTTCTCAAGCTTTATCATAAGAGATAAACATAATATGAAAGGCTTTCATTACAAAGGACTGTTTATGGACGTCTATTCGTCGCCGATTTCGTATCTGTTTGTATTTGTTGTATTGAGTTTGCTTTTGTGGAGTTATTGTAAAAACTTTAAGAACAAATTAGTTCAGATTATTACAATTTCTTTTGCAATAGATATTATCATACACTGCTTTATGCGATTTGGTCTTCATACTTCGTACATCTATGGAGGGCATTTTATTTTTGTATATGTTTTGCTCTTAGGATGGCTTTTTTATGCCTATAAATCCTCTCCGAAAATGTTGTCATTTCTTACAGCGATTATGGGAGTCCTGTTGGTGTATTTGGGATATAATAATTATTTGAGAATGGAAGAGTTTTTTGACTTTCTGGATACATTCTATCAATAAAAAAAGCTGAGAACTTTCTCAGCTTTTTATTTTTGTATTTCTTTGATTACTTAGCTTCTGCACAGAAAATTCTGTACTGTACGGCTACTGCAGATTTGAAATATTCTTTGATTTTAGAAAGATCAGAAGCGGCACTTTGCTTACTGAAATAACTTCCTGCCAAGATTTTGTAATTTGGTCGTAAAGAAGCGTCGGTTTCCACTTTCAGATTCGGAAATCTTTTTCTGAAATATGTTTTGATTTCATTCGCTTCATCATTACTCTTTACTGTAGTGATTTGTATTTTGTAACCTAAAATTCTAGGATTTTTTCTGCAAATTTCTGCATTGGTTAGCTCTCTGTTCGGAACTAAAATTTTTGTTGGTTTCGATGGGGTGTCGTCATCTATCACATTAGAAGATTTACCATAAGAAACTTTGGAACATTTATCTTCCAGACTCGTCAAAGCATCATTTACTCGTGCGTCCATGCTCATAATAAGCTCCGTACCGGATAAAGTGTCTTTTTTTACAACCTGTTGTGCATCAATATTATAAAAACTGATTATAGATAATATCGAAAATAATTTTATCAAATTTTTCATTTAAAAGTTGTTTCAGCAAATTTATACAAATAAAAAATTATACCAAACTGAGTTATTTAGAATCAATACAAATTAAACTGAAATGATATTTTCCCCTTTCTATATGCCGTTAAATTTCTGTTAAATATATTATTTTTGCGGAATTGATTGAATGTTCAATATTTTACTAACATAAGATAATTTAAATGATTAGTTGGAGAAAGCATTATAAACAAACGTTGGTTGCAATAGGCTTATTGTTATCAACCAGTGCTTCAATTTACGGGCAAGACGGCGATCCTAAAAACGGAGAGAAACTTTTCAAAGCGAATTGTACTGCATGTCACGCGCTAGACAAACAAGTTGTAGGTCCACCTTTGAAAGGAGTGGTAGAACGAGTTAAGACAGAGGGTGGCAAAGATACAGAGTGGCTTCACAAGTGGATCAAAAATAACAAGGAGGTCAGAGAATCTGGCGATAAGTACGCCAATGAGATTTTTGAAAAATTTAATAAGACTGAGATGCAGTTGTTTCCTAATCTTTCAGATAAGGATATCGATGATATCTTAGCGTACACAACTAATCCTCCGGCTCCGGAAGAGCCTAAAAAGGATGCTGCAACACCGGGTGTAACAGGAGATGCACAACAGGCGGCGCCAGTAAGCAGCACTACAACTAGCGTTGTAATTATTTCCCTTTTAGCTATTGCAGCTTTATTAGTTTGGATCTTAATAAAACTAAGACAGCTAGTAAAACTTGGTCAATCTGAAGACTTAGCAGGGCTAAACGAAACAAGAGTAAAATCTTTCAGCGAAGTTTATGAAAAGTACCACTACGTAGGTAAAGGGTTAATCGCTATTCTAGCGTTACTAGCTACTTACGGTGTTTGGAACTGGATTATGTGGATTGGTGTTTATAAAGGATACAAGCCTGAACAACCAATTTACTTCTCTCACAAAATTCACGCTGGAGAACAAAAAATTGACTGTCAGTTATGTCACTCAAGTGCTAAATACGGTAAAGTATCAGAGATTCCTTCTATGAATGTTTGTATGAACTGTCACAAAGCAATTGGTGAGTACAACGCAGATCATTATATGGAGCCTGGAAAAGATAAGGCGTTCTATGACGGAGAAATCCAGAAAATTTATGCAGCTACAGGTTGGGATCCTGCAAAACAACAGTATACAGGGAAAACTCAGCCGGTTGAATGGACAAGAATCCACAACATGCCAGACTTTGTTTACTTCAATCACTCTCAGCACGTAGTAGCAGGTGAGCAAGCGATTATCAATTCTTTCAACAAAAAGAACCCTACGAACAAAATTGATGTTGTTTGTAAAGCTTGTCACGGTAAGATCGATACAATGAATGTTGTTCAGATGGCTAATGATTTCACTATGGGATGGTGTATCGAATGTCACAGAACTACTGAGGTTGATATGAACAACGGTTATAATAAAGAATACTTCAAAAATCTACACGACAAGTTGAAAAAACAATATCCTCAGGATGGTGGTAAGATTACTGTAGATGCAATTGGAGGTCTTGAGTGTGGTAAATGTCATTATTAATAACTAAAAAATTAGAAGTATAAATGGCTTCAAACAAAATACAATTTAGAAGTATTCATGAACTTAAAGATCCAGCTTTAAATGGTAAGCTGGCTCTGAAAGAGTTCCAGGAAGAAATTCCTGTAGAAGATTTCCTTGGAGATGCTGAACAGAATGGTTCCAGCACTTCAAGAAGAGATTTCTTGAAATTATTAGGTTTCTCTACGGCGGCAGTAACATTAGCTGCTTGTGAAGCTCCGGTAATTAAAACGATTCCTTACGTGGTAAAACCACATGATATTATTCCGGGAGTTCCAAATTATTACGCTTCAACATATTTCGACGGTTTTGACTTTGCTAGTGTTTTAGTAAAAACTAGAGAAGGAAGACCTATTAAGATTGATCCTAACCCAGCTGCTGGTGATTTAGGAAAAACTAACGCGAGAGCTCAGGCAAGTGTACTTTCTCTTTATGATAATGATAAAGTAAAACAACCTAAGTTTGAAGGTAAAGACGAAACTTTCGATAAAGTAGATAGTTTTGTAATCCAAGGATTGGAGGAAGCGAAAGCTGCAGGTAAAAGAATCGTGTTATTGTCACATTCTTTTGCTTCACCTACTTTCAAGAAATTATTTGCAGAATTTAAAGCAAAATATCCTACAGCTGAATTAGTAACTTATGATGCTTTCCCTTATGCTGCAGCATTAGACGCGGCTCAGGAAGTATTCGGAACAAGAGCATTACCTGTTTATGACCTTAAAGGATCTGAGCTAGTAGTTGCTTTCCAAGCTGATTTCTTAGGAGACTATAACGCAGGAAGCTTAGAAACTTCTTATGCAGCAGCAAGAAAGCCGGGAGCAAACATGTTGAGACACGTACAAGTGGAATCAAACATGTCAATCACTGGTGCTAATGCTGACGAAAGAGTAAGATTAAAACCAAGTGCTGTAAACAAAACTTTAGTTGAAGTTTACAACGCAATCGTAGGAGGTGGTACTTCAGATAAGACTGCTTCTGAACTAGCTAAAGAATTATTAGCAAAAGGTAGCAAAGCTGTTGTTTTCGCTGATGGTTCTAAAGGAGCTCAGGTTTTAGCACACTTAATTAACCAAAAATTAGGTTCAGTTGCTTTCACTGGTAAAGCTAACTTCCTAAAAGATTTCGATAAAGCAAGATTCCAGGAATTCCTAGGATGGGTAAATGCAGGTCAGGTTGGTGT
This sequence comes from Chryseobacterium taiwanense, assembly GCF_000813825.1. GTDB lineage: Bacteria > Bacteroidota > Bacteroidia > Flavobacteriales > Weeksellaceae > Chryseobacterium > Chryseobacterium taiwanense. Next base: position 72,808 of record NZ_JWTA01000015.1, on the reverse strand, counting down.
ATTGATCGCTAACAATGTTGATCCGATTTATTCTTACCACAAAGGAGAAGATTTCAAAAAATCTTTAACTAAAGTTCCTTATGTAATCGCAGTTGCTGATAAGAAAAATGAAATGTACAAAGCAGCGAAAGCTGTAATTCCTGTAGCTAACTGGCTAGAATCTTGGGGAGATATTGAGCCTCAAACAGGTGTATATTCATTAATGCAGCCAACCATCCAGAAAATCTACAAATCAAGACAGATCGAAGAATCTCTATTGGTTTGGAAGAATGGTAAAAACAATGCTGCTAATAATTATTATGATTATTTAAAAGCGAATGCTTCTTCTATCTTAGGAGGAACTTCTTTCAACAAAGCTTTATATAATGGTATCAATGTTTCTCCAAATGCTACAACTTTAGCTTACGCAGGAGGAAATGGTGCACAAGCTGTTGCTGAATTAGGTGGTTTCAAAGCTTCTGATTTAGAATTGGTATTGTATACTAAGACTTCTATGGGAGACGGTACTCAAGCAAACAACCCTTGGTTGCAGGAATTACCAGATCCATTGACAAGAATGTCTTGGGATAACTACTTGACTATTTCTCCGAAAGATGCAGAAAGATTAGGTATTGATAACGACCTTAACGCGAGAATGCAGTTAGACGGTTCTATAGTAAACCTTACTGTAAACGGAGTAACAATAAAAGATGTTCCTGTATTCGTTCAACCGGGACAAGCTGACGGATCTGTAGGTCTTGCACTTGGTTATGGTAAAAAAGATTCAGGAGCTACAGCTGATACAGGTGTAAATGCTTATCCATTATTTGACGGTTCTAACTTAGTTATTGCTAACGCTAAAATCGAAAAAACTGGAGAAGATCACGAATTTGCAGGTATCCAGCTTCAAAATACACTAATGGGACGTTATGAAATCGCTAAAGAAGTTCCTTTGGCTGAATTCTTAAACGTAGCATTCGATGATGAGCACGAAGGATGGAATAAGCCTTTGGAATATCACACAATCAGTGGAGCACTTCCTGCAAGAAAAATTGACCTTTGGGATGCTTTCGATGATACAGACGGTCCTCACTTTAACTTATCAATTGACTTGAACTCTTGTACTGGTTGTGGAGCATGTATCATTGCTTGTCAGGCTGAGAACAACGTTCCTGTTGTAGGTAAAGAAGAGATCAGAATGTCTAGAGATATGTATTGGTTAAGAATTGACCGTTACTATTCTTCAAGACAGAAAGTAGAAGTATACGAAGGATTAAAAGATGGATTAGCTGTTCCTGAATTGTACGGTACTGCATTCAATAAAGAAGGAGGTGCATTAAACCACCCTGCTGATAATCCTGATGTAATCTTCCAGCCGGTAATGTGTCAGCACTGTAACCACGCTCCATGTGAAACTGTATGTCCGGTTGCGGCTACTTCACACGGTAAGCAAGGTCAGAACCACATGGCTTACAACAGATGTATCGGTACTAGATACTGTGCAAATAACTGTCCTTACAAAGTAAGACGTTTCAACTGGTTTACATATAACCTAAATGACAAGTTCGATTTCAACATGAATAACGATCTTGGAAGAATGGTACTAAACCCGGACGTAGTTGTAAGAACAAGAGGGGTAATGGAGAAATGTTCAATGTGTATCCAGGAAACTCAAGCTACAATCTTAGCTGCTAAGAGAGAAAACAGAAAAGTTACAGACAACGAATTCAAAAATTCTTGTGCTTGTGCTGCTGCTTGTTCTACCGGAGCAATGACGTTTGGAGACATGAATGACAAAGAATCTGAAGTGAGAGAATTATATTCTAGCAACAGAAGATATTATTTACTAGAAGAGATCGGAACAAAACCAAACGTGTTCTATCACACTAAAGTAAGAAACAGAGTAGAAAAATAAAGTTTAAATAATAAATAGGTAAAAAATGTCAGGACATTACGAAGCTCCGATAAGGGAACCTCTAATTATTGGTCACAAAACTTATCACGATATCACAGAAGATATTGCACGACCTATCGAAGAAAGAGCAGGTAAATTATGGTGGATTTCATTATATGCAGCCTTAGTTCTATTCATCTATGGATTCGGATGTATCGCTTATACTATCGGAACAGGTATTGGAGCATGGGGGCTTAACAGAACTATTAACTGGGGTTGGGATATCACCAACTTCGTATGGTGGGTAGGTATTGGTCACGCCGGAACCCTAATCTCAGCGGTATTATTATTATTTAGACAGAGATGGAGAATGTCTGTAAACAGATCAGCGGAAGCGATGACGATTTTCGCGGTTGTACAGGCAGCTATCTTCCCAGTAATTCACATGGGTAGAGTATGGGTAGGATATTGGGTATTCCCTTTACCAAACCAGTTCGGTTCTCTTTGGGGGAACTTTAACTCACCTCTACTTTGGGACGTATTCGCGATCTCTACGTATTTCTCAGTATCAACTGTATTCTGGTTCATGGGTCTAATCCCTGACTTTGCAATGATCAGAGATAGAGCTAAAACGCCTTGGACTAAGAAAATTTATACATTCCTAGCATTTGGTTGGGGAGGTAAAGCAAAACACTGGCAACGATTCGAAGAACTTTCTTTGGTTCTTGCAGGTTTGGCAACTCCACTTGTATTCTCAGTACACACTACCGTATCTTTTGACTTCGCAACTTCGGTTATTAAAGGATGGCACTCTACAATCTACCCTCCTTACTTCGTTGCCGGTGCGATCTTCTCAGGATTTGCAATGGTACAAACACTATTGTTAGTTGCAAGAAAAGTGTGTCACTTAGAAGACTATATTACAATGTATCATATCGAAATTATGAACATCGTAATCATCCTTACTGGTGGTATGGTAACTGTAGCTTATGCAACTGAATATTTCATCGGATGGTATTCTGGATCTAGATTCGAAGACTTTACTTATCTTTCTCCAGGTGCTGCTGTTGGTCCTTATTGGTGGGCTTTCTGGTCACTAATTATCTGTAACCTTGTTGTTCCTGCTTCATTCTGGTTCAAGAGATTGAGAACGAATATTATCTGGACATTCATCGTTGCATTGATCATCAACATCGGTATGTGGTTTGAGCGTTTTGATATCATCGTTATCAACCTTTCTAGAGACTACTTACCAGGATCTTGGACAATGTTTAAACCAACGATCATTGATGTAGGTGTATACTTAGGAACTATCGGATTCTTCTCTGTATTATTCTTATTATATGCAAGAACATTCCCTGTAATTGCACAGGCTGAATTAAAATCGATTTTGAAAATCTCAGGTGAAACTTATAAAGCAAAAGAAGGAGATGAGCACCACTAAAATTGTATACGGACTTTATGCTGACGACGACGATTTAATGAACGGCGTTAAAGCATTCAACGATAAAGGAATCGCTATAAATGAAGTTTATACTCCATTTCCGGTTCACGGACTAGACAAAGCTTTAGGTTTAAAGAAAACTAGAATTTCTGATGCTGCTTTCATCTACGCTCTTTACGGTGTTACTATCGGTGCTACTGTAACTTGGTATGTGATGAACCATGACTGGCCTCAAAACATTGGTGGTAAACCAGCTTTCGATTGGGGACACAACATGCCTGCATTCGTAGTACCAATGTTCGAGCTTATGGTATTCTGTGCTGCTCACATGATGTCATTAACTTTCTTAGTAAGAAACAAAATGTATCCTGGAGCTCCTGCACAAAACCCTGATCCAAGAACAACGGATGATAAATTCATGATGGAATTCGTAACTGAAGATGTAGAATCTGTAAAACAGTTACTAATTGAAACTGGAGTTGAAGAAATAACTGTTAAAGACGCTTAAAATGAAAAAGAACGTATTAAGAATTGCAGCAGTTTTAGGTTTAACAACAGTTTTACTTAACTCTTGCGGACCGAAAGAAAATACTCCATTGGTGTATTTCCCGGATATGTATTTCCCGGTAGCTTACGATCCATTGATGAAAGCTCAGGATGCTTATTCAGATCATGAAAATGAAATTCCAGCATTTGTTAAAAATAATGGTGCAACAGGTCTTTCTCCAGTAGAAGGATCGGTGCCTCAAAATAAAGACGGAGTTTTTGAAGAAGGAAAATTACCTAAAACAACTGACGAGTACAACGCGGGTTATGAAGCTTCAAAAGCAGTAACAGCTTCTCCTTTGAATCCTGCAAATGCAGAAAAAGATATCGAAAGAGGGAAAATGTTATTTGAGAAAACTTGTGCTGCTTGTCACGGTGTAGGTGGTGACGGACAAGGATCTATTGTACAGAGTGGAGCATATTCTGGAGTACCAAACTATGCTGACAGAGATGTTACTGTAGGATCTGTTCATTATGTGTTAACGAACGGTAGAAACAACATGGGATCTTATGCAGGTCAATTGAATGCAGGAGATAGATGGAGAGTAGCTATGTATGTGATGAGTGCTTTCAAAAAAGGAGCGGCAGCACCAGCAGCGGCACCAGCAACAACTGAAACGACTACCGAAACTAAAAAATAAGAAAAGAAATGTATAGTTTTTCACCAAAATTAAAATCAACTTCTATAATCCTTCTTGTTGTAGGTTTAGTTCTATTTGGTATTGGTTTCTTTATGAACAAAGGAATCTCTACTGAGAAAATAGGAGAAATGATGGAGGCTGTTCATGCTTCTGGTCATACTGCACCTACACATTCAAGTGAAATGGTAGGACCTCAGGATCATGCTGCTCACCTTGAGCATGCTACATTACAGGTTCACAACCAGCCTTTAGCAGCAATACATTTCGTAGCTGTATTTTTCTTTGGAGTTAGCTGCTGTGTATTATTCTTCTATTCTATTCAGCACGCTGCACACGCAGGATGGCCAATCATTATTACAAGAGTAATGGAAGCTATTGCTTCTTATATTCCTTGGGGTGGTGCTATTTTAATTATCTTAATGATTTTAAATATCACGCATAATGGTCACTTGTTCCATTGGATGGATCCTGAATTGACAGACCCTGAGTCTGCTCACTTCGACGTAATCCTATTCGAAAAGAAAAGATTCTTAAATATACCTTTCTATGCAATAAGAACTTTCATCTATGTATTGGGAGCATCTTTCTTCGCATGGAAACTGAAAGCTCAGTCTAAGAAAGTAGATGAGACTAAATCTAAAGTAGAATATCAAATGCTTTACAGATGGGCAGTTGGATATATCGCATTCTTCGGATTTGCTTCTGCAGCTTGGGCTTGGGACTGGTTGATGTCTATTGACCCTCACTGGTATTCTACAATGTATATCTGGTATTCAATGGTTAGCTGCCTATCAAGTGGTATTGCAGTAATCATTTTACTAAGTGTATACCTTAAGAAAAATGGATTCCTTCCACAGTTCAATGATAATCACTTACACGATTTAGGAGTATTCCTTTTCGCTACAAGTATGCTTTGGACATATACATGGTTCGCTCAGTTCATGCTTTATTGGTATGCGAACGTTCCGGAAGAGGTTAACTACTTCTTTGGAAGATTCCAACACTATTCTCCAACGTTCTTACCAATGCTTATTGTTAACTTCTTGTTGCCATTATTAGTATTAGTAAGTAGCAGTATCAAGAGAAACTATAAAGTGGTTACAACAATGGCTGTAGTGGTTATTTGTGGTCACATTTTAGATTACTTCAACATGGTAATGCCGGGAACGGTTGGTCCATACTGGAACACTCCTGAAGTATTCTTATTAGTATTGGGAGCAATCCTATTTGTAGCAGGGTTATTTATGTTCACAGTGCTTTCAGCATTATCGAAACTAAAACTTATTCCTACAGGAAACCCATTCCTACACGAATCTGAGATTTACGAATATCCTTTCTAAGGAATATTGTAACAAAATAAAATTATAAAAGACTGATTGTTAAACAATCGGTCTTTTTTTATGCGAATAATTGAAAATTTATAATCATTTGTGTAACCTTTTTTAATTTCAGAGGTCTTAGTATTAAAAATAAAACATTAAAAAGAAATTGCCATGAAAACAAAACTGCTGCTTCAGATCCTTTTTATTTTTGCATTACAATTCTTCAATGCACAAACCATCACCTTTGTTTCCGAGAAAAATAACAAGCCCCTTCCTAAGGTTTCAGTTCTTGGAAGTGATGGAAATATTTTGGCGTTTTCTGATATTGACGGGAAAATAGATAAAAAGGACTTAGACCCATCCAAAGAAAAGTTTCAGATAGTTTATGATAACTTTACCGTAGCTTCATTGGCCTATTCTGATTTCGATAACGGAACCATTAAAATTAATGATCGTGTAAAAGATATTGAACCTGTTATAATCAAAAACGGCAAGCCTGCTAAATATATTATCATAAAAGGAAACTTTAACTCATATCTTACTGTAAACAATAAGCTGAACAGTTACACAGACGGAATCATAACTTACATCTTCGATAACGAAACTAAAAAACTTAAAAGTAAAAATGTAGAACAGTACAGAGTATTCAAATTAGAAAATGTACAGCTTGAAAGAAAACGTACGATTACTTTCGACTTTACCAATTCATTGGAGCTTCCGGATTTGAAGGATGTAGGAAACATCTTAGACTATAAAAAGAAAAACTCTGTGATCAAGGAACTGAAAGGAGACCAAAAAGACCAGATTGAAATTACAGGAGAAGCATTGCAGAAAAAAGAATTTGCATTTCTTGGATACCGTTTTTTCGATTTGAAAAGTATTTTGAATGCCTCTTATGAAAAGAACTCAAAAAAAACATTGCGTGACTTTTTAGAATTTAATGAGATCGCTTTTCTTAAAGTAAAACACAAAAGCGAACCGGATTATAATCAATTGATTTTATACACAAATTTTTACCCTACCGAATTCTCTTTTAGCAATGAAAAAGATGTTGAGAAAGTAAAATTCGATAAAGACGTGAGTAATTATTCAACAAAATATTGGGAGGATTCATCATTTCCAAACATGCAGACTATTTTCAGTTCTTTCTTTAAAGACGATCTAAAAGAACAAGAAAATAAAAAATAAAATCTCCATTAATAAATGGTTTTACTAAATTTGCAGCAAACCCGAAAAAAATGAAAAAGTTTTCTTTTCTACTAATTCTCAGTTTATTGCTGTTTACAGCATGTAAAAAAGATCATGTAGATGCAACGAATACAAAAACATTACAATCAAGTATTAATGATATGACTTCAAGTCTGCCTACGATCAAGCAGATTAAATTTAATGAAGCCTTATACATTTTGAAAACATTTGGAGTAGATGCAGATGGAGATATCAATGAGCTTAAAGCTTTAGGACAATTGATTAACGGTAAAAAAGTTCCGGAAATCCTGGCTTTGGCAGATGAAGTGGCTCAAAAAAATGGGATAGAATGGGCAAGTACAGCACCGCCATCTTTGGGTGAAATGAATATTTTCGGGGATGATCAGGCAAAAGAAAGCGATCCAAATGATGTAAGAGCAAGCTCATTAAGTATTATTACAAGACCAACAGGAGACGATGGGGCAGGAGCTCCAACAGCGCTTCAGATTGTGCCAAGATTGGTAGATAACGCAGGAAACCCTGTAGCTTTTACAGGAGCAGGTTTAGAAGCAACTCTTGAAGTTTTCAGTAATGGAGAAAAACTGGCAACAGCAAAAAACCTGATGCAGGATAATAACTTTAAAGGATTTAATTTAAAGTTCTCTTCAATTCCGGCAGCTAAGGTGATCGATAATAAAATTGATATTACGGTTTCTGTAAAAACGACGGCTAAAACTTTCAAAATGTCAAAGATCGGATTAGATGTTAATCCTTCAGCATTGAAAGTTCCGGAAGCTCCTAAAGTAGATTCTACGGCAGTAAATCAGGATCCGGCTGTAATTGATCCGAATAATCCTGGAGCAACAACTCCAACGACTCCAACAGATCCTAATGCGACAACAACGCCAACACCAACTCCGGCAGCTCCAAAACAACCGACAGCGGATCCAAGAACAACAGTAAACAGCTTTTTAAATAATGTGAGTTCACAGAATTTGAAAGCGGCTTACAATTCTTCAAACAATCCAAGCTGGGGAAGTTATGAATCATTTTCAAATCCAAATTCAGGATTTGGAGCGGTGAAAAATGTAAGTGTTAAAAACATCACAACTACTGGATCTAACGCAAATGGGGCAAGTGTGAATGCAACATATGACGTTACCGATAAAAGCGGAAAAACAACTTCTTTGAAAGTAACTTTCGGACTTAAAAATGTAAATGGAGATTGGAAGATCTCAAGTTATAAAATAAACCCATAAATGGCTTCATCAGACCTTATCAAAAAGCTTGAAAGCACAATTGAGAATATCCCTGATTTTCCGATTCCCGGAATTCAGTTTAAGGATATTTCTCCCATATTTCTGAATCCAAAATTGTACGAAGAAGTAATTGAAGACTTGGTAGCTTTCAGCAAAGGAAAAATAGATGCCGTTTGCGGAATTGAAAGTCGCGGTTACTTATTCGGAATTGCCATCGCAGTAGCATTGGAAGTTCCGTTTATCCTGATCAGAAAAGCAGGAAAACTTCCACCACCGATTATTTCAGAAAAATATGATCTGGAATATGGAAGTGCGATTATTGAGACTAGAGAAGGGCAAATAAAGCCGGGGCAAAGAGTTTTGATTCATGATGATCTCTTAGCAACAGGAGGAACTACAGAAGCCGCGGCAAAATTAGTGGAAAAACAAGGTGCAACAGTTGCACAATTCAGTTTCCTGATTGGGTTAAAAGGATTGAACGGTGATGAAAAACTGAAAAAGTTCAACGCCGAAATCTATCATATTTTAGAATATTAAAAATTTTCAAACAATAGTTAAAAGCTTCATAAACGTGATTTATGAAGCTTTTTTAATGAATGACGATTAGCAATTTACTTCATTCACGGAATATTTATTCACTTTTATCAATAATACGCACAAAGTATTTTGTAAATCACTAAGAAACAATTAAATTTGCAGTTCAATTTTTAAAAATTTATGGCAAAATTGGAAAAGAATGCTCAGAATGAGCAAGAAGGTAAAGAAACAGTAGAGTTTTTTAAAGATCTTGACAGAGAAGCTTTAAACACTGAAAGATTTCTTGAAAAATACTCAAAACAAATCGGAATCGTTTTCGGAGTTTTAGTTTTGGGAGTTTTAGGTTTTTTTGGATATAAGCAATTTGTAGAGGCTCCAAAGAACGTAGAAGCTGTAAAAAGTTACCTTGCTGCACAGAAATATGCTGTTGAAGGAAAAGATAAAGAAGCTCTTGGTGGTAAATCTGCCGCTAATCCAGGGTTTTTAGGAACATATGAGAACTATTCTGGGACTAAAGTTGGAAAGCTTTCAGCTTACAATGCTGGTCTATTGAAATTCAAAGCTGGGAAGTTTCAGGAAGCATATGATCTTTTAGATAAATTCTCTTCTGACAACAAAACGTTGATGGCAATGAAATTCGGAGCAATGGCAGATGCAAAATCAGGTCTTAACAAGAATGATGAAGCGCTTGCATTATTAGATAAAGCTTCTTCTGCTTCTGATGATCCTTACACAGCCTATTATTTCACAAGAAAAGCAGGAATCGTAGCATTAGGTCTTAAGAAAAATGCCGAAGCTAAAAAGTATTTTGCTACAATTGACGAGAAATATCAGGACTACGACAACGGAATGTCTGATTCTTATATCGAAATGACTAAATATTATTAAAAACATGGCAACAGTTAATCTTTCCGATTACAAGCCACTTCATATAACTAATGCCGATGAGTTTTCAATCGGCATTGTTTTTTCTGAGTGGAATGATTTTGTAACGTACAACCTTCGTGATGCAGCATTGGAAATTCTTGAAAAAGAAGGGGTGAAGAGTGAGAATATTACGCTTTTCTCAGTTCCCGGAGCATTTGAATTGAACTATGCGAGTATGCAGCTTTGTAAAGAGCGAAAATATGATGCAGTAATTGCGATTGGCTGCGTTATTCGCGGAGAAACGCCTCATTTTGACTTCGTTTGTTCTGCAGTAGCTCAAGGGATCAAAGATTGCAATATCCTTACCGATACCCCTACCATCTTCTGTGTACTGACTGATGATACCAAAGAGCAGTCTATTGCAAGAAGTGGAGGAGATCTTGGAAATAAAGGCGTGGAAGCAGCAGTAACCGCTCTAAGAATGATCGATTTTAAGAAGAATTTATCCGGGAAAAAAGGAAATATCGGATTTGGACATTCTTAATAGAAATAAAGAAAATAAAAAAGGAGCTTATATCAAGCTCCTTTTTTATGTTAATCAATCAGATGAGGGATAAAACGACTCTGATTATTGGTAATTAAATTAACGGATTCTCTGATGCCAATTCCGGCAGATTCCTGACCAATTATCCAGCTTCCGATAACAGGATAATTTCCATTGAAATTAGGGAGATCAAACAGTTGTTGATAGATATAGCCTTCTTTCCCGTATACTCCGTCATTTTGCTCCAAAGGCATATTATTTTTAAACAATGTCACATTGGCGCCTTCTCTTGAATAGATAGGTTTTTTTACGAAATCAGTTAGATGTTTGGGCTCAAAATAGGATTCAAGTAAATAAGGGTGATTAGGATAAAGTTCCCAAAGAATAGGTAAAATAGCTTTTGAAGAAAGCAATAATTTCCAGGCAGGTTCTATCCATTGAGATCTGAAATTATTTTTAATAAGCTTTTCTCCAAAACCATCCTCAAGAATCCATTCATAAGGATATAATTTGAAGATATATTCCATAATGGTTTTATCTCCTGCAATAAATTCTTCAATGTCTTCTGCCCAGCCAATATCCTGAATCGCGATAAATTCAGTGTCAAACCCGGCTTGAGTGGCGCAATCCCTTATATATTCCACATTCGTTGCATCTTCAATATTCGTAAGCGATGCGAAATAGATATAATGAGGATTCATATAGTTCTTAAGATACTTCCAGTAATCAACCAGCTTTTCGTGGATAGAATTGAACTGATCTTTGTACGGATACATTTCCTGAAGCCAGTACCATTGCACTACAGAAGCTTCATACAAAGATGTCGGAGTGTCTGCATTGAACTCTAAAAGTTTGAGGTTAGTACCGTCAAAACCAAAATCAAATCTACCATAGATAGAAGGATGGTCTTCTTCCCAGCTTGTAATGATATAGTTTTTAAACCAGTCAGGAATATTGAATCGGTGCCAAAGACTTTTTTCAATAATATAATCTACCGCTTCAAGGCACATTTGCCAAAGCTCGGCAGTCGCATTTTCTATTTTGTTGATTTCTTCTGATGAGAACTGATAATAATGGCTTTCATCCCAATAAAGACCTTCTAAAGAATGGTATCCAAAGCCTAAATTTTCAAGTTTGTGTTCCCAGTTTTTTCGGAAACCGGAGGTAATTCTTTCCATAATTATGATGATGCTCTAAATCCGCTTCTTCCCAATCCTCCTCTTGTTACATTTCCTTTATAAGTGCTTCTGCCGATATTCGATTTTGAGCTTATAGCATCACTGTAATATCCTGCTTTCTGATAAGAGCCGTTATGAAATGAACCATAAGGTCTGAAAGCATGATACCAAAAAAATCCCGGCATAAAACCATGGCTTCTGGTATAAGATGCTGTAGAATCAGATCTCATGTATACTTTTTTCTCATTCTTCCATTGGTCTTCAGGTTTGTTTTGGGTACATGAAGCAAGAATTCCTGTTACAAAAAGCAATTGTATAGAACTTGATTTTTTCATTACTGAACGGTGATATAAAATTCGTAATCTTTTTTGGTTTTTGCAGTCTGATCATAACCCTCCTTGTTCTCACCACTCACGAGAGTATCTCCCAAAGAAGGAATCGTATCGGTCTTGATAATCTCTTTGAAAAGTTTGTTGTTTTTCCAGATTTTATGTTTGGTGATTAAAACATCTGCGGAGTCGATATGCTTTACAGAAAGTTCTGTTTCGATAGATGCATTTTTGTCGATGCTGTTTACTTCATCTTCTTTATATTCTTCATTACAAGACTGTAAGCTCAATACTCCCAATAATAAAAGGAAAATTTGAATTTTTTTCACTTTAGTTTTAATTTTTCACAAAAGTAATTATTTAGTAATGATATTATTTTAAATTTACATATAAAATAAAAACTTAAATATGAAATGGACAGACGATAGAAGCGGCAACGTAGAAGACAGAAGAGGTTCTGGCAGTGGCGGAGCAATTGTAGGAGGGGGGCTTGGAACTCTTATCATTGCAGCGATTGTATTTTTTCTGGGAGGCGATCCTTCTTCTATTCTTTCTTCAGGAAGTATGGGAAGTGGAGGAGCAGCAACTGAACAAAGACAACTTAACGAGAATGAGCTTAAAATAAGAGAATTTGTAGAAATGGTAACTGCTGAAAATGAAGAAACCTGGACTAAAGTTTTCGCGGAAAACGGATTGAAATATCAACCGGCAAGAGTCGTTTTATTTGAGAATACAACACAATCAGGATGTGGAACAGCTCAATCTGCAATGGGGCCTTTTTATTGTCCGGCAGATCAGACGGTGTATATGGATATGAGTTTTTTTAAAGAATTGGAACAGCGTTTCGGAGCTAAGGTAACCGAATTTTCCATCGCTTACGTAATGGCTCACGAAATGGGACATCATGTACAGAATCTTTTGGGAACGCTGGGTGAAACCGATAAAGTAAGAACAAGTGGAAACTATTCCGAAGCACAGGTGAATAAAGTTTCCGTTGCTACAGAGCTTCAGGCAGACTTTTATGCGGGACTTTGGGCAAAACAAACGGATAACAGAGAACGTATATTGGAACCGGGAGATATTCAGTCTGCGATAGATGCTGCAGAAGCGGTGGGAGATGATAATATTCAAAAAAGATCACAAGGATATGTCAACCAAGAAAGCTTTACTCACGGATCTTCAGCTCAGCGTAAAGAGTGGTTTATGAAAGGATACAATACCGGAGATATCCGACAAGGGAATACCTTCAATCAGCTTTTAAGTAATTAATCGAAATAAAAAATCCTGAAGAATTTTCTTCAGGATTTTTGTTTTATTGAATTTCTATAGGGTTGCTGTTTCTTTTGGCTTCATCTTTTACTCTCTCTTCCATTCTCTTTCTCATATCACCCGGGTTTTGGTTTCCACCGCCACCGCCGCCAATTCTCATCGGTGCACCAATTCCACCGCCACCACCTTGATTCATGAATGACATTGGATCGGTTTTAAATTTTTCCTGTTGCTTTACAAAATCTGCTCTTTTTACTTTGATCACGGTTCCAAACTGATTTAAAGCTGGGATTTCAGCGATTTTGTAATTTTTCATTAAGTCAAAAGAATAATCTCCTTTGTCGTCCTCAGCCTTTACAACAAGTCCTGGAAGTCCACTGAATTTATAAGGGCCATCTTGATACGGTAGATCTGTTGTAAACCATACAGTCCATTTTCTACCTCCAAAATCCGTTTCTGCTTTTTGAACTTTATAATCACCTATTTTAGTCGTTTCTGAAGAAATTTTCCAGTTAATAGGGCGGTCTTCCTCGTATACATAGATATCTCTTCCTAATCGGTCTTTATAAATCGTTTTCTGATTTTCTTTATCCTTTTCAATAGAGTAGTTGATGTTTGATCTTAGGCTTTCCATTTGATCTCTGTTGAAGCTTCCTCTTCCGCCGCCACCTTGAAAGGCTTTTTGCATAATAGAGTCTCTTTTAACCCTGTTTTCAGAATAGAAAAGAGATTTTTCTGCCGAAATATCTAAATAGGCATTTTCGGTTTTAATGTCATTTTTATTAGAAGCGTCTGGTTTCATGGTCACCTGATACACAAATCTGTTGGCTTGTGCAAAAGCAGTCTGCATGAACAACGCTAAAGCTATAATTCCTAACTTTTTCATTTATTTATATTTTTTATCTTAATTCAATTGGGTTTTGAGGAGCGGTGTTCATCATTGGAGAACTGCCACTTTCCGAATTCATATTGGGCATCGGCATATCGCCTCCCATTCCTCCTGGATGTTGTCCCATACCACCGCCATTCATTCCTCCTCCGTGTCTTCTGCCGCCTCCGAAATTTTGCATTCCGGCTCCGTTTCCGAGCATGTTTTTTCTTCCTTTCATCGATTCCAACTCCAACGCCGCTTTATCTCCCTGAAAATTAATCCTTGTGCTTAGTTTTGCGTCAGGATTAGTTGTTTCTTCAAAAGAGTTTTGTAAGATGATTTTTTTTACAAGATCAAATCTATAATCCCCTTTGTCATCCTCCAGTTTTACGATAAGTCCGGGTAAACCTGAAAATTTATAAGGTCCGTCGGAAATACTAATATCTTTTGTAAACCAAGCCGTCCAGATTCTTCCTCCAAAATTAGCAACTGCTTTCTGAGCAGGATATCCGTTTTGTTTTCCGGATTCATTAGTAATTTCCCATTTTATCGGGCGGTCTTCCGGATAATAAATCTGTTTTCCACCCACTCTGTCATGGTAATAGACTTTTTGCTCAGGAATATCTTTTGTGATGAAATATTCAAAAAAAGTAGCTTCAGGTCTTTTTATCTTTCCTGATTTTGAAAAATCTTTGTTCTCTTTTTTCTTACTTCCTTTTTCTTCAGGCTTAAAAGTCGCAAATAAAGAATCCCGGATTAATTTATTTTCGCTGATAAATAAAGATCGATTTGCTTTAATATCTAAGAAGGTTCTCTCCGTTTTCATGGTCACCAGATTGATGGAATCAGGATTTACTGAAGTTTCATAAATATATCGCGTTGTCTGCCCATAGGACTTTATTAATGAAAACAATACAAAAAAAACAAGCAATTTCTGTTTCATTGTTAATTTTTTTAATAGATAAAAAATACTGCTCAAAGTTAAATCAAAAACGGAATTTGCAGATTTGAAGGCGAAAATTTATACATTTTTTAACATTAGCAACCCTATTAAGAAAGATCTTATTAATAACAGAATCATTAAAATAGATATCTTCAATTTGAGATTGCGGAAATTAGTTCGTATTTTTGCAGAAAGTAAATCATTCTAAATAAATACAATGATAAAAGTATCAGATCAAGCAAAAGCGAAAGCCATCCAACTGATGACAGAAGATGGTTTTAAACCTTTTGAAGACTATATAAGAGTTGGGGTGAAAAGCGGAGGATGCTCTGGTTTAGAGTATGTTTTGAAGTTTGACAACGAGAAAACAGATACAGATCAGGTTTTTGAAGACAATGACATTAAAATTATTGTAGATAAAAAATCAATCCTCTATTTGGCAGGAACAATTCTAGAGTATTCTGGAGGTTTGAATGGAAAAGGATTTGTTTTTAACAATCCAAACGCATCAAGAACATGTGGATGCGGAGAAAGTTTTTCTTTATAGAAAAGACATTAGATAAAGGAAATCAGACGAAACTCTGAAATCTAACATCTGAAATCTAAAAAAAAGTAATGAGTAAATATACTGAAGACGATCTAAGAGTCGATCTAGAAAATAAAAAATATGAATTCGGTTGGGAAACGAAAATCGATTATGAAGATTTCCCGACGGGTTTAAATGAAGATATTGTCCGTGCGATTTCTGCTAAAAAAGAGGAACCGGAATGGATGACAGAATGGCGTTTGGAATCTTTCAGAATCTGGTTGAAAATGGTAGAGCCGGAATGGGCTAATATTAAATATGAAAAACCGGATTTTCAGGCGATTAAATATTACGCAGCACCAAAAGCTAAGCCGGAATTGGAAAGCTTAGATGAAGTTGATCCTGAGTTATTGAAGACTTTTGAAAAATTAGGAATCAATATCGAGGAGCAAAAAAGACTTTCTGGCGTTGCGGTAGATATCGTAATAGACTCGGTTTCTGTAAAGACAACTTTTCAGGATACATTGATGGAAAAAGGAATCATTTTCTGTTCAATTTCTGAGGCTATTAAAAATCATCCGGATTTAGTAAGAAAATATCTTGGGAAAGTAGTTCCTAGAGGAGATAACTTCTATGCAGCATTAAATTCTGCAGTATTCTCTGACGGAAGCTTCTGTTACATTCCAAAAGGAGTAAAATGTCCAATGGAATTGTCTACGTATTTCCGTATCAATCAGGCAGGAACAGGTCAGTTTGAAAGAACGCTTGTAATTGCTGACGAAGGAAGTTATGTTTCTTATCTTGAAGGATGTACAGCACCATCGAGAGATGAAAACCAGCTTCACGCAGCTGTTGTTGAGTTGATCGCAATGGATAATGCTGAAATCAAATATTCAACGGTTCAGAACTGGTATCCGGGAAATGAAGAAGGAAAAGGTGGAGTTTTCAATTTTGTAACGAAAAGAGGACTTTGCGAAAAGAATGCAAAAATCTCTTGGACTCAGGTTGAAACAGGTTCTGCGGTGACTTGGAAATATCCTTCATGTATTTTGAAAGGAGATAATTCTGTAGGTGAATTTTATTCAATCGCAGTAACCAACAATCATCAGTATGCCGATACAGGGACAAAGATGATCCATATTGGAAAGAATACAAAATCTACGATTATTTCTAAAGGTATTTCTGCAGGAAAATCTCAGAATTCATACAGAGGGTTGGTAAAAGTAATGCCAACTGCAAAAGGAGCAAGAAACTTCTCTCAGTGTGACTCTTTATTGATGGGTAACGAATGTGGAGCACATACTTTCCCTTATATCGAGATCAAAGATCCCTCTGCACAATTGGAACACGAAGCAACAACTTCAAAAATCGGGGAAGACCAGATTTTCTACTGTAACCAAAGAGGAATCGATACGGAAAGAGCAATTGCTTTGATCGTAAATGGTTTCAGTAAAGAAGTCTTAAATAAATTACCAATGGAATTTGCTATTGAAGCTCAAAAATTACTTGAGATTTCTTTAGAAGGATCTGTAGGATAATCTTAGTTTATTGAAAAGGGAATTAAGATAAAAAATAAAAAAATAATATTTCATTCGCTAGCGTTAATGCCTTTGTTAATTGTGGTTTAGTGTTACAAAGGATATACTCAAAGTTTGACCTTGCGATAAATTTGAATGTATGTTAAATATAAAAAACTTGCACGCCAAAATTGAAGATGGCGCAGAAATTTTAAAAGGTATCAATCTTGAAATAAAACCAGGTGAAGTTCACGCTATCATGGGGCCGAACGGAGCTGGTAAATCTACTCTTTCTTCTGTGATTGCAGGAAAAGAAGATTATGAGGTTACAGACGGAGAAATCATTTTCAGAGGTGAAGATATCATCGAAGATGCTCCTGAAGAAAGAGCTCACAAAGGAATTTTCCTTTCTTTCCAATATCCGGTAGAAATTCCGGGAGTTTCTGTAACGAATTTCATCAAAGCTGCGATGAATGAAAACAGAAAAGCAAACGGATTGGGAGAAATGCCTGCAAAAGAAATGTTGGCGATGATTCGTGAAAAATCTGAGCAATTAGGAATCAAAAAAGATTTCCTTTCAAGATCATTAAATGAGGGATTCTCAGGAGGTGAAAAGAAAAGAAACGAGATCTTCCAGATGATGATGCTAGATCCGAAATTGGCTATTCTTGATGAAACTGATTCAGGATTAGATATCGATGCATTGAGAATCGTTGCAGATGGTGTAAATGCATTCAAAAATGAAGGAAATGCGGTTCTTTTGATTACTCACTATCAAAGATTGCTTAATTATATCCAACCTGACTTCGTTCACGTTTTGGCAAACGGAAAAATCATCAAAACAGGTGATAAATCTCTTGCTTTGGAGCTTGAAGAAAAAGGGTACGACTGGCTTCTTAACTAAGAAGAAAAAATTTCGGAGATTAAAAATTTCTCATTGTCATTCAGAATGAAGCATAGCGAAATGAAGAATCTCTAATAAAAATTAGATTCCTCGTTCCTCGGAATGACAATATTTTAGCTCAAATAAAAAGAAAAATGGTGCAAACCACAGATATACCAGTAATGGCATTAAAAGAACAAGTTATAGAAAATCATAATGAATTTTTGGAGAGTCTTCGTCACAGATTTCTGGATGATGATAGAAAAGCGGCTCTTCAAAGATTTGAGAAACTTGGTTTTCCTACTAAAAAAGACGAAGAATATAAATATACCAACCTAAAGGAGATTACTGAAAAAGGATATAACTTTTTCCCGAAAGAAAGTCATAATATCACTAAAGAGCAATTAGATGAATTGCACTTAGGTGAAGAAAACTTTGACTGGATTACGTTCGTAAACGGTAAACTTCATAAAGAGTTATCTAAAGTATCGATTGAAAATGTTGAATTTCTTTCATTTAATTACGCATTGAATGATGAGAAACACAGAGATATTTTTGAAAAATATTTTAATACAATTGCTGCAGATAAATCGGCTTTCACGAATTTGAATCAGGCTTATTGCAAGTATGGTTTCTTTTTGAAAGTTCCTAAAAATGTTGTGATTGAAAAGCCTATCCACGTTTTCTACATTTCTCAGAATCAGGAAGAAAATACATTCTACAACACGAGAAACTTATTAATCGTAGACGAAGGAGCAAAAGTGGAAATCATTGAAAGTCACCACAATTTTGACAATACGTATGTGTTGACAAACTCTGTGACTGAAATTTTCACGTATCCGAATGCAAAAGCAGACTGGCATAAATTACAAAACGATAACGATACTTCTTACTTAATTGATAATACGTTCGCAAAACAGGAAAAAGACAGTTTAACGACTGTAAATACATTCTCTTTCGGAGGTAAATTGGTAAGAAATAACTTAGATTTCATTCAGAACGGATCGAATATCAATTCATTCATGAACGGAATCACGATTATTGGGAAAGATCAGTTGGTAGATCACCACACTGCGGTTCACCACAATCAGCCAAACTGTGAAAGTTATCAGAACTACAAAGGTATTTTCAACGGAAATTCTCATGGGGTTTTCAACGGAAAAGTTTTTGTAGATAAAATTGCTCAGAAAACGAATGCATATCAGCAAAACAACAATGTGTTGTTAAGTGAAGGAGCTACTATTGATACAAAACCTCAGCTTGAAATTTTTGCAGACGATGTGAAGTGTTCTCACGGTTGTACAGTCGGTCAGTTAAACGAAGATGCATTGTTCTATTTGAGAGCAAGAGGGATCTCTAAAAAAGAAGCTCAGGCGTTACTTCTATATGCTTTCGCAAACGATGCGATGCAGAATATCGATATTGAGCCACTAAAAGACAAAATTTCAAAGCTTTTGGCTGAGAAATTAGAAGTAGATATTGAATTTTAATCAGTATTTGATAATATAAAAAAGCACTTCGATCTGAAGTGCTTTTTGCTTTTCTTTAACAGCAAGTATTAAGAAAAAGCCGTAAATTTGAAGAGTTCTAAATAAGAACGTTTTAATTTAAAATTTTAATAAATGTTTGACATTCAGGAAATCAGAAGTCAGTTTTCTATATTAGATCAGAAGGTGAATGGTAAACCTTTAGTTTACTTAGATAATGCAGCAACCTCGCAAAAACCTAATTCAGTTTTAGAGGTTTGGAACAAATATTATACAGAGCTTAACGCGAATGTACATAGAGGAATTCATACATTAAGTCAATTAGCAACAGAAGAAATGGAACTTTCCAGAAGAAAGATCCAGAAATTCATCAATGCTAAACATGATTTTGAAGTTATTTTCACAAAAGGAACAACGGAAGGATTAAACCTTATTTCTTATATTTTAACTCAGAAATTAAAAAAAGATGATGAAATTATCATCTCTTATCTGGAGCATCATTCCAATATTGTTCCATGGCAATTGCTTTGTGAAAGAACCGGAGCGAAACTAAGAGTCATTCCGATCGATGAGAATGGAATTCTTCAATTGGATAAATTAGATGAGTTTTTAAGTGAGAAAACGAAAGTTGTTTCTGTAAATCAGGTTTCAAATGCTTTGGGAATTGTAAACCCTATTGAAGAAATCATTGCAAAAACAAGAGCCCATTCCAATGCTTATATCGTAATTGACGGCGCTCAGTCTGCGCCACATTTTACAATCGATGTTCAAAAATTGGATTGTGATTTCTTTGTGTTTTCAGGTCATAAAATGTATGCTCCGATGGGAACAGGGATTTTATATGGAAAGCAGGAAGTTCTTGAAGATCTGCCACCATTTCATGGAGGAGGAGAAATGATTGCAACGTGTTCTTTTGACGGAACTACTTACGCCGGACTTCCTTTTAAATTTGAAGCAGGAACTCCGAATGTAGGAGGAAATATTGCTTTAGGTGCTGCGATTGATTTTATTCAGAAAGTAGGGCAGGAGAATATCCAGAATCATGAAAATGCTTTATTGGAATATGCTCAAAGACAGCTGTTGGAAATCGAAGGATTGAAAGTATACGGCGAAAAAGCTCACAGAACGGGTGTTGTTTCCTTTAATCTTGAAGGAGTGGGGATTTCTTCTGATGTAGGAATGATTCTTGATAAAATGGGAATTGCCGTAAGAACGGGACACCACTGTACACAGCCTATCATGAACTTTTTTAATATTGCAGGAACGGTGAGAGCCAGCTTCGCAGTTTACAATACCTTCAGTGAGATCGATTCACTTGTAGAAGGGGTGAAAAAAGCTCAACGAATGCTAAGTTAATTCTTAAAAAAAATAAATTTTAAAAAGCACTTCCAAAATCTGGAAGTGCTTTTTTTATTGTAACCTATTTGAAATGAATGTTTTGTGTGATTTTTTATCTCGTTGATTTAAAATAATTTACTATATTTATTCTACCTTAAAATGTTACCATGAAACAACAATTACTTTTCTTTTTGTTAGCTTGTGGAATAATATCTCATGCACAAGTGTTTTCCGAGAATTTTAATGGAGGCTCAATGCCTTCAGGATGGACAGTCAACAATCCGGATAGTTCCTTTAATTGGGCAGTTGGCAGTCAGTCAGGTTTTGCAACTTTTCCAAGTGGTGCTGCTTTTTTCGATGATGATAATGCAGGTCCCACAAGTATTAATTCTAATGCAAGATTAGTATCTCCGGTTATCAATCTTGTTGGGGTGGCAAGTCCCAAATTATCATTTAAATATGCCAATATGATCTATGACCTTGATTCTACCGTAAAAGTCGAGGTTTATAACGGAACTTCCTGGGTTCAGGTATTCAGCTCTGCAGGAGATTCCGGACAATGGGGAATTGATTTTAATACCTTTATGTATGTTGTTAATTCTTATGACAATGCTACAAACATTGATTTAACACCTTATATCAATGCTAATTTCCAGCTTAGGTTTGTGTATAATGATGCTGGAGATTATTCTTACGGTGCTGTAATTGATGATATAACAATTACAAGTGCTGCGTTGGCAACTTCCGATATTTCGCATGAAGATAAGCTTCAGATCTATCCGAATCCTGTAAAAGACAATCTTTACATCAAGTCTGATCTAAAATCTAATTCGAAAATTTCTATAGTTGATATGTCAGGAAAAATGGTGAAAACATTTACCGATACATCCGGATCATACAATTTATCTGATCTTCCGAAAGGAACTTATATGATTCTTATCGATGATGGAAAAGAAATGATTAGGAAAAAAATTATTAAAGAATAATTGATAAAGCTCCTGAAAATGGGAGCTTTTTTCTTTTTATATAAAGTTATTTGAATTCAACATAAAGAATAGATGTTAACAATAGATCAAATTTAAAAAACCTTGTATCAGAATTGTAGTACATGGAGTACTTTTGTTAGGTCAAAATTTAATCTATGGAATTAATTGAAAAACTGAACTGGAGATTTGCTACCAAAGCAATGAACGGTCAAAAAGTACCACAGGAAAAAGTGGATAAAATATTAGAAGCAGCAAGATTAGCGCCTACATCAAGCGGACTTCAGCCTTTTGAAATCATCGTTGTTACCAATCAGGAGATCAAAGAACAGATTAAACCTCACGCTTGGAATCAGCCACAGATCACAGATTGTTCACATCTTTTGGTTTTCGCAGCTTGGGATACTTATACAGAGGAAAGAATCAACAAAATGTTTGATCTGACAAATGATATCAGAGGTTTTAAAAACGAAGGTTGGGAAAATTACAGACAAATGCTGTTGGGAACATACCCGCAAAGATCTGCTGAAGAAAACTTTACGCATGCCTCAAAGCAGGCTTATATTTCTTTCGGAGCAGCAATTATCGCTGCAGCGTTCGAAGAGGTAGATTCTACGCCGATGGAAGGCTTTTCTCCTGAAGCGGTGGATGAAATATTAAATTTAAAAGAAAAAGGGCTTAAAAGTGTTCTATTATTGCCGATAGGTTACAGAGATGCTTCAAGCGATTGGTTGGTAAACCTTACGAAAGTTAGAAAATCAAAAGAAGATTTTATTACGGAAGTCAACTAATTATTTAATTGATTTTTTATTAATAAAAAATCCCCTTTCAGTACTTGAAAGGGGATTTATATTTTATTTAAACTTAAAGCTTGTCATTCCGTAGGAATCTCGACAACGCATTTAAATATATTTTTAATAACTGAACTTAGATTCCTACGGAATGACAAACATACAGTAAAAATCTGCGTTATCTGTGAAATCTGCGAGAATTAAAACTGAGTTGTTGGTTTCCAATCCACCACCGCTCTGATAAACGCTTCTGCATTTTCTACCGGGACATTAGGTAAAATTCCGTGTCCTAAATTCGCAATATATCTGTCTTTTCCGAAACGGTTGATCATTTCAGTCACCATCTTCTTGATCGTTTCAGGCGTAGAATGTAATCTTGCAGGATCAAAATTACCCTGAAGCGTCATCGTATGATTCGTTAATGTTCTTGCAAATTCAGGCTTGATCGTCCAGTCAACACCTAAAGCTGAAACAGGAGACTGCACCATATCTTCCAGGGCAAACCAGCATCCTTTTCCAAAAACAACAACGTGAGTTAAAGGGCTTAAAGCTTCAACAATTTGGTTGATATATTTCCAAGAGAATTCCTGATAATCAGCAGGAGAAAGCATTCCTCCCCAAGAATCGAAAACTTGAACCGCAGAAACCCCCTTTTCTACTTTTCTTTTCAGATAAGCAATGGTAGTATCTGTAATTTTCTGAAGTAATAAATGAGCCGCTTCCGGTTGTTGGAAACAGAAAGATTTAGCAATATCAAAAGCCTTACTTCCTTTTCCTTCCACGCAGTAGCAAAGAATCGTCCAAGGAGAACCTGCAAAACCGATCAATGGAATTTCATTGTCTAATTTTTGCAAAGTAAGTTCAATGGCATCAAAAACGTATCCTAAAGTATCATTCACATCAGGAACCACAACATTCTGAACCTGTTCCATTGTTCTGATCGGAGTATCCAACCATGGCCCAATAGATTCCTTCATCTTAAAATCAATTCCCATTGCCTGTGGAACTACCAAAATATCAGAAAACAAAATCGCCGCATCCAACGGAAATCTTCTGATCGGCTGAACGGTGATTTCAGAAGCCAATTCAGGAGTCTGACATCTTGTGAAGAAGTCATATTGATCACGCAGTGCAATGAATTCCGGTAAATATCTTCCCGCTTGTCTCATCATCCAAACTGGAGGTCTTTCTACGGTTTCTCCGCGAAGTGCTTTTAGGTATAGATCGTTTTTAATCATAATTTTATTAGACTAGCATTGCCACAAGTGACAATTATAATATATCAATTTTTGTTTAGAATTTCCTTTTTTATTAATTTCAAAACAGACATCAGATTATTTCCTTCAGAAACTAAAATCGGTTTTGAAGTATACTTTCTCAGTTCATTAGCAGTTGTTTCGCCAATAGAAACCAGAGTAGTATCATCAAAGGAATTTCGATTTGCAAAACTACGAACTCCACTCGGACTAAAAAATACGTTAACATGATATTTTTCAGTTATTAAAGGATTGAGTTCTTCGGTATTGTAAACCGTGATTTTTTTATAGCTTATGTTTTGTAGAGGAAGATTTTCATCAAGCACGTCCAATGCGATGTTTCCGCAGAAATGCAAAAATTTTTCATGCTGACAATGGGTGATGATAAATTTTGAAAG
The DNA here is from genome assembly GCF_000813825.1 of Chryseobacterium taiwanense. Classification (GTDB taxonomy): domain Bacteria; phylum Bacteroidota; class Bacteroidia; order Flavobacteriales; family Weeksellaceae; genus Chryseobacterium; species Chryseobacterium taiwanense. The sequence goes on along the minus strand of NZ_JWTA01000015.1, from coordinate 48,818 downwards.
CGTATCGGCATTTTTTAGCACTTTAAAAGTTCCGAAACCGTTCTTTCTTACTTCCCGTTTTGTTTTTTCGCCGACACAATAGATCTTATTGTAATTCTTCGCGGTGAAATCTTCGTTGGGTTTAAAGCCGCTTTTAAAAAAAGAGCTGACTCCTTTAGAACTCGTAAAGATCAGTGAATAATCTTTCAGATCAAATGGAATTATTTGCAGTGAATTTGTTTTAATTACCTCAACACAGTCGACCGAAATATCCTCTCCTAATTCTTTGGATATAATAGATGGGTCTATGTTTTTGGTAAATAAAATCTTCATTAAGGCTTATCTTTTAAATGTAAATCGGCGACCTGAAGTCTCACCTTGTTCATAAAGTCTTTTCCAGGATCTTCTTTTCCTGTGAAATAATTAGGATCAGATTCTTTCCAGAGTTTTGAGTTTCTGAAAACACCATATTCAGAATGGCCAATCAGATATTCAATGTTATATTTCTGAGTTAAATACCTTACCAAATGTGCATTTGCTACAACTTGTTTTTCGGTAAGCGGTTCTTTTTTACTTCCGATATTTTCAACTCCGATTGCGCAGTAATTTAATCCAATGGTGTGTCTTGCAAATTGAGTCGGCTCCATTAACTGATAAATGGTTCCGTCACGATCTATGATAAACTGTGAAGAAACATTTAGTGTACTTTGTTTCTTTAAAGTACTTCTTCCGCTTTCAAGAGTGTTTTTATTAAAATATTTGAAATTACTTTCTACAGTTCCGCCTGCTGTATAATGAAGAACGATAATTTTAGGAACTATAGTGGGTGTTTTTTGAACCAATCCATGATGCTCTTTTAGATATTCCAAACTTAAACGAACTCTTTCCTCAGAATAATTAATGGGTTTATGAATTATTTTCGGTTCGTTTTTTTGTCCCATTACAAAACCTATCATCAGTACAAACAAAAAACAAATAATCTTCTTCATAGCCTTTATTTCTGATACTGATAATGTCCGGTAATGGTAAATTTGAATAAACAGTCTTCAATAACCTGTCCTCCTCCGATATTGTGTACAATTAAATACCTTTTTCCGTCTGCTGATTTTTTATTGACAACAATTCCGATGTGGGTTAAATTTCCGGGTAAAATCCACGTTACAATATCTCCGGGAACATACAGTTCCGGTTTTGCCTCTATGGATTTCGATTTACCGAATTTGGCAAAGAATACTCGTAAGTTCGGAACTCTTCGGTGATCAATATTGGTGTCCGGTTTTTTCAAACCCCATGTTTTCGGATATTTTGAAAAATTTTTCGCCATATCTTCATGTACTTCTTTCTGAAGATCAATGCCCAATTTTCGATAGGCTCTGATCACAACATCAGTGCAGACTCCTTTATCCGAAGGAACGTCGCCGTTCGGATATTTTATCGTAAAATAAGCAGGATCGTAAGTTACTCGGTCTTTAGTAAGTCCTAAAGCTGCATCAGATAATTTATAAGCAAACTGAGCTTGTGCTTTTGAAATAAAAACACAACATATAATGATAAGGATAGTGAAATACTTTCTCATTACTCTGGAAATTTAAGATCAATTAAATTTGACTTTTTATTTCCGTCATAAGCTCTTTTCCTCCGTTTTCAAGAACTACTTTTGCAAACTTTTCTCCAAAGTTGATTCCTTCGCTGTATACAAAGCTTTCGTCTGTTGCGATACAGTTTTTACCGTCTAAAGAACAAAGTGCTGCCTTAAAACGGATCTGGTCTTCAAAAATCTCTGCAAAGGCTCCGATTGGAGCTGTACAGCCTCCTTCCAATGTGCTTAGGAAATTTCTTTCCATTTCTACACAAATCTGAGTGGGAGTATGATTGATGGATTTCAGAACTTCATTAATTTCTTTTTTATCAGAATGTCCGGCTACAGAAATTACACCTTGTGATGGAGCAGGGATTAAAAATGGTAGCATTTCATAATCGATGTCCATTTTCATTCTCTTGATTCCGGCTAATGATAAAATGGTTGCATCAAAATCTCCCTCTTCCAATTTCTGAAGACGGGTTTGAATATTTCCACGGATATCGGAAAACTCTGCATTTGGGAAGTTCTTTAGCCAGAAAGCTCTTCTTCTCAAGCTGCTTGTTGCCAGTTTCAGTTCGTGGAATTCTTTATTTCTAGCAGTTTCCTTTCTGATCAAAACGTCTTGTGGGAAGTCTCTTTCCAGATAAGCAATCATCTTAATGTTTTGAGGCAATTGAGTGGGAACATCTTTTAGAGAATGCACGGCAATATCGATCTCGTCATTTAATAATGCGACATCAAGATCTCTGGTGAAAACACCGGTGATTCCTAAAGAATAAAGAGGCTGGGTCAGGTTTTTATCACCTGAAGAGACGATAGGAACAATTTCCGTTAAATAATTATTGTTTTGAAGATGCCTCGCAACTTCTCTTGCCTGCCAAAGAGCAAGGGCGGAGTTTCTGGTTCCGATTCTAATGCTTTTCATTGAATTCGTTGTTTGGTTGTTCAACTAATATTTCGTGCATTAATTTACTAATTTCTTCGGCTTTTAACGGGTTGTCGATAATATATTTTGCAAAACGGTTGGTGATTTTCTGAATCATTTTGTCGGAAAGTTCCATGTCCGTGATGTTTATGTATTTATTTTTTCTGTAAAAATTGTGCATTTCGTTGCGTTCCATGTTTTTTAAAACCGCTTTGAAATGATGAATATTGGGAGCAAGCTTTCTTTTTTTCTCCCATTCAAGGAAATCTTTTGTCAGATCTTTGATAATACCTTCGGCTTTTGGAACTTCTTTTTCTCTTTGCTGAATGGTTTCCTGAATTTGTTTTGAAAGTTCATCAACATCAATCAACGTCACATTTTCATTTTCCATTACGTTTTTATCCACGTTGTTTGGAATAGAAAGGTCGATTACCAAAGTTTCCTTTCCGTTCGGGAAATGAGATTTGTTAACGATGGGATGTCTTGCTCCGGTTGCAACGATCAAAATATCGGTTCCGCTTAGTTCTTTATCAAAATCAGCATAATCAATATGAGGAATATTATATTTTTCAGAAATTTTTGCTGCTGTTTCCTGAGTTCTATTGGCAATTTTAATTTTAGGCTGATAAACATGTTTCACCAGATTCTCAACCGTGTTTTGTCCAATTTCACCAACTCCTAAAAGCAAAATGTTTTTTTCTGCAATTCTTTTCTGGCTGTTTAAAATATAATGAACTGCTGCATAAGAAACGGAAGCGGCTCCGTTAGAAATTCCCGTTTCGTTTTTGATTCTTTTAGAAATCTGAATCGCAGAATTGATTGCTCTTTCTAAAAAAGGATTGGAATTTTGTCTTTCCTTTTTAAATCGATTGTATGCCTTTTTTATTTGCCCGATAATTTCAAAATCACCGATGATCTGGCTTTCCAGACCTGCTGCCACTCTGAATAAGTGGGTTAACGCCTCTTCTTTAGTTAAAATATTGGCAAATTGTAAGAAATCCATCAGGTTTACACCAATGGTTTTGCAATATTCTTCAGCGATTAAAAGATAATTAGGTGAAGTTGTATAGATTTCGGTTCTGTTACAGGTAGATACCACAAATGCATCCCCTAAGTTCTCGTCATGAATTCGGGTAACAAAGTTTTTGATGTTTTCATCAAAGAAGGCAAACTTCCCTCTGGTTTCTACATCGGCCTTTTCAAAGCTAATGGAAAGTACCGAGAAATTCGCTGTTTGATGGATATTGGAATACTGTAACATAAGCGCAGCAAATTTACGTTTTTTTTAATTAATGATACTCTGAAAGTGTATATGATAATTATCGTAAAAAACTATTTCGTTGCTACCTGTGGTTATAGATTAAAAGCTTTAAATTAGAATGTTAAAAGTTTTAAGACTTATCATGGTATTTTAACTTTGGATATGTATTATGTTAAATGCTTGCAACTTTCGTATTGTCCCTTTATGACTACAAAAGATCTTAAATCTGGTTTAATTCAAAGTTCGTAAACATCTAACGTAAAAGTTAATAAGCGGTTAGAAAATTTAATAAAATTTTAACCAAATTATATGCTTTTGGAATGTCTTTGGTAGTGTTAAATTTATATCTTTGTAAATCTTTAAAAAAAAATCAGAAGTAAAATATGAGTTTATTCGATATGTTTACGCAAGAAATTGCGATAGACCTTGGTACAGCTAATACCCTTATCATCCATAATAATAAAATTGTTATAGATCAGCCGTCAATTGTAGCAATTGAACGTTCTACGGGTAGGCCTATAGCTGTAGGAGAGCAAGCAAAACATATGCAGGGGAAAACTCACGAAGATATTAAGACGATTCGTCCGTTGAAAGATGGAGTTATCGCAGATTTTCATGCTTCTGAGCATATGATTAAAGAATTTATCAAAAAAATTCCTGGAATTAAAGGTAAATTTATTCAACCAGCGTTGAGAATTGTAATCTGTATCCCTTCCGGAATTACAGAGGTTGAAAAAAGAGCGGTAAGAGATTCTGCTCAGAAAGTAAATGCTAAAGAAGTACGTTTGATTTACGAACCAATGGCTGCGGCAATCGGAGTTGGGATCGACGTTCAGAAGCCTGAAGGTAATATGATTATCGATATAGGTGGTGGTACTACAGAAATTGCTGTCGTTGCTTTAGGAGGTATCGTTTGTGATAAATCTGTGAAAATTGCAGGTGATGTATTTACAAATGATATTGCTTATTACTTAAGAACACATCATAATCTTTACATTGGAGAAAGAACAGCTGAGAGAATTAAAATCGAAGTAGGTTCTGCAGTGGAAGATTTAGAAGTTGATATTGATGATATCCCGGTACAAGGTAGAGACCTTATCACAGGTAAGCCAAAAGAAATTATGGTGGGCTATAAAGAAATTGCCCGTGCTTTGGATAAGTCTATTATCAGAATTGAAGATTCTGTAATGGAAACTCTTTCTTTGACTCCTCCGGAATTGGCAGCTGATATTTACAAAACAGGTATTTATCTTGCAGGAGGTGGTGCATTATTGAGAGGTCTTGCGGACAGACTACACAAAAAGACAGGTCTTCCTGTATTTGTAGCTGAAGATCCGTTGAGAGCAGTTGTTCGTGGAACCGGTATTGCACTTAAGAATATGGATAAATTCAATTTCTTAATAAAATAATTCTAACCTTTTTACGAACACATCTGAATGGGATTTTTGCTGAGATTATTTTCAAAGAATGCTCTTTTTGTCTTCTTTATATTTCTGCAAATTATTGCTCTGGTTCTGATATTTTCTAAAAACGCAATGCAACGATCTTGGATTGCGGGACAGTCTGCTGCATTGAATTCTTGGGTTTCCGGATATATCGATGAAGGAGTTTCGTACCTTAAATTAAAACAGACCAATGAAGATCTTGTGGCCCAAAACAAAGCTTTAATGATGGAGCTTTACGGAAAACAAGGCACAAAGAATCCTCTTTTCAGAAAAGTTCATGATACATTGGGTGGCGGACAGATTTATACCTTCGTAGATGGTGAGATCGTTTTCAACAGCATCAATAGAAGGAATAATTACTTTACCATAAACAGAGGACGACGAGATGGGGTATATCCTCAAATGGGAGTGATGGCTCCTAAAGGAATTGCAGGTATTGTCATTAATTCTACCGATAGCTATGCTTTAGTTCAGTCTGTTTTAAGTGTTAATAAAATTAGAATTAATGCTGCCCTTAAAAACTCAGGGTACTTTGGTACTTTGTCATGGAACGGAGATAATTCCCGTGTCATGCATCTTGCTGATATTCCGAAATACGTTGCTTTAAAAATTGGAGATTCTGTAGTTACAGATGGAAAATCTGCAATCTTTCCAAAAGGGGTAATGATAGGAACCATTGCCGGATATTCTGTGGATCATAAAACAGGATTCTGGGATATTTCGGTTGAACTAAGCGAGAAAATGGGAGCATTGAGTAAAGTATATGTGATCAAAAACCTGAAAAAAGCAGAAGTGCAAAAAATTCAGGATACCATGCAAGCTGTAATAAAAAAAGAAAATGATTAGCAGAACACTATTTACGGATATATTGATCATGATTTTTCTGGTTGCATTACAAATTTTTGTATTGAACAGAATTACGCTGTTCGGTAAATATACTCCGGTTTTGTATCCCGTGTTTGTCATGTTCTATCCTTTTTTTAGAAATAAATTTCAGTTCTTAGCTTTAAGTTTTTTAATAGGTCTATCCATTGATATTCTCTTGTATTCAGGAGGTATTAATGCATTTGCAACAACCTTGATTGCCTATTTCAGAACTTTGATTTTCAGAACGTCTACAGATACATCTACAGACTTTTTTTCTTTCCAGTCTCTTCAATGGGCGCAGTTTTTGCTGTTTTTGTTCTCTAGTATCTTTTTACATCAGCTTTTAGTACAGTATATTGAATTCTTCAAGTTGAGTAGATTTTTTGAAATATTACTTAATGTATTGGTAACAAGTATAATTTCGTTTATATTTATAGTTATTTATGCATTAATATTTAAAATCAAACAAAAAGTTTGAACACACGTTATTTAAAGATTTTTTCCGTTCTTGTCGTTATAGCCTTGATTTTTGTGGCTAGACTTTCTTATTTACAGTTGTTTACAGATCGTTATGCCTTGAATGCGGCGAATACTTCCATTAAAATTGAATATGTGATTCCTCAAAGAGGTGTCATTTTTGATAGAAACGGTAAAATCATGGTAGGAAACCAGCCTGCCTATGAGATTTCATTTACACAAGCGTTGATGAAACCTGATTTTGATACATTGGGTTTTTGTAATTTAATGAAAATTACGCCACCGGATTTTACCAAAAGAATTGAAGCGATAAAAAAAGAAAAATATTATTCCAAGCTTACTCCCATGACTTTCATGAAGGATTTGAGCAGGGAAGATATTGCAAGAGTTCAGGAGATTATTTTCAAATATCCGGCGTTCAGTATCGTATCAAGACCTCAGCGTCAATATGAAGTTTCCACTTCTGGGAATTTATTAGGATATACGAGTGAGGTAAATGAACGTGAAATTAAAAAAGATTCTCTGTATTATTTACCGGGCGATTTCATAGGAAAAACAGGAGTTGAAAAAGCCTATGAAAAAGAATTACGTGGTGTAAAAGGAATGAAGTATATCCAAAAAGATATTAAACTTCGAAACGTTGGACCTTATAAACAAGGCTCTTTAGATAAAGAAGTTGTAACAGGAAAGGACATTACGTTAACGATAGACTACGATCTCCAGAGAATAGCAGAAGAAATGTTGGTCAATAAACATGGTGCTGTGGTTGCGCTAGATCCTAATAATGGAGAAGTTCTGGTAGCGGCTACAGGTCCGGATATTGATCCGAATCTTTTTACAGGTCCGAACAAATCTAAAAATCTTTACGCGCTGTCAAAAGATACCATTTACGAAAATAAACCCACTTTCGATCGTTCATTGCAGGCGGCTTATCCTCCGGGATCAACCTTTAAATTACTTACCGCTTTGGCAGCTATGCAGATGGGAGTGATGGATGAAAAGACCATTTTTCCATGTGGAGGTGGATTTTATTACAGAGGAAAAAGAATTAAAGGACACGGAGGTGCAGATCCTCTTATCCCATCTATTCAGGTTTCGAGTAACTGTTTCTTCACATACGCATTCATAGCCATCATTAAAAAATATCCGGGAAATCCTTCAAAAGGAGTTGACGAATGGAAAAAGATTATGAGCAGTTTTGGAGTGGGAGAATTCTTAAATAACGATTTTGCAGTAGGAGCAAAAGGAAGAATTCCTTCGGGAGATTTCTACGAAAAACGTTTCAAAGCGATCATGAAAGCAAGTGGATCGCAGAGAAAGGATTTTAAAAACTGGGACGAAATGCCTACGGGAGCTATCTATAATGGAATGGGACAAGGTGATGTTCTTGTAACCCCTATTCAATTGGCTAATTATGTAGGGGCAATTGCGAATCGTGGTTGGTATTACACTCCTCATATTGTTAAATCTATTGATGGGAAACCAAATCCTGATCCAAGATTTAAAGTGAAGCATCAGACATTAGTAGATAAGAGACATTTTGAACCTGTTTTAAAAGGAATGGAAGCGGTTGTACTTCGTGGAACAGCGGCAGGATTGAAATCTCAGGATTTTACTCAGTTAGCTAAAACGGGTACGGCACAGGTTCCTCAGGGAAAAGATAACTCAATCTTTGTGCTGATTGCTCCTGCAGAAAAACCAAAAATTGTGGTTGTGGCTGTAATGGAACATGCCGGTTTCGGTGCCACTTGGGCGGGACCTGCCTGTACTTTAATTGCTGAAAAATATTTGACCGGAGATATAAAAAGAGACTATCTGTACAAAAAAATGACGACGTCTAGCTTCATGCCTGAATATAAAAGACAATGGATTGCCGATTTGAAACGTAAAGGATTGTATGTAGAACCTAAGCCGGATTCAATAAAGCTTAAAAGAATGCAGGACAGTCTTAAATTCATTAAAGAACAGAAAGCTAGGCTGCAAAAAAAGATAGACGAAAAAGCAAAAAATAATAAAAACACTAAAACGGTAAAACAATGAAGTGGACAGAGGGAATAGATAAATTAGGTCTAGGCTTGTATTTTCTGCTTTGTATTTTTGCAATTGCAAATATTTACAGTGTTGACCAAAAACTGGGTGAAAAACAGCTTGTTTTCTTTTGTATTTCTGTGTTTGTTGGACTGATTATTTTTGTAGGAAGAAGCAAGTTCTTCGAGAATATGTCCGGAATTATCTACATTGGAGGAGTTTTGCTTCTTATAGGTTTATTCCCGTTTGGTAAAGAAATTTTGGGGCAAAAGAACTGGTATAAATTCGGAAGTTTTACCATGCAGCCTGTAGAATTTGCTAAAATTGGAACGGCATTAATGCTTTCCAATTATGTTTCAGGTCCCGAATTCAATTTAAAAAATAAAAAATCGTTATATACTACCTTAGCTATTGTAGGAATTCCTGCAGCCGTAGTATTGGCAATTCCCGATGTTGGATCTATGTTGGTGTTCATTGCGTTTTTCATCGCATTGTACCGTGAAGGTCTGAGCGGAATGTTATTCGCTGTCGGATTCCTTTTTGCCGGAGTATTTTTGGTTTCATTAGCTATTCCTCCTATCATTGTTGTGATTGCCATATTGGTGATTGTTGGAGGTTGGATTGCTATGAACTATTACAAAATGTCCTGGAATGTGATTTCAATTTCAAGTATTGTAGGTTCAGTTCTTGTGTTATGTGGGCTGGCTTTTGGTTCGCCATATATTTTAGAAAAGTTGCCTAAACACCAAAGAGAAAGAATTGAGGTTCTTTACAAAGGTGAAAAAGCATTCAGAGATACTTCAGGATACAACTTATTATATTCAAAAACAGCAATTGGTTCCGGAGGACTTTTTGGAAAAGGATATCGTGAAGGATCGGTTACGCAGGGGAAATTTGTTCCGGAGCAGGAAACCGATTATATTTTCTGTACAGTAGGAGAAGAATGGGGATTTGTAGGAAGTGCTGTTCTGGTACTTTTCTATATGATTTACATTGGACGTATCTATTACCTTGCGGAACAACAAAAATCCTCATTTAACCGTGTTTTTGGATATTGCTTTGCTTCGATCCTGTTGATGCACTTTACGATCAATTTAGGGATGGTTATGGGGCTTTTTCCTACAGTTGGAATTCCGTTGCCATACTTTAGTTATGGAGGAAGTTCGTTGCTTGCCTTTTCTATCATGACTTTTATTTTCTTTAAACTAAATTATTCAGATAAAAACAGTTTGGTATAAAGGTTTGGAAATGGGAATTTTCATTGTTCCTATTCTATTTTTGTTGTAAATCTAAATCTGCTCAATCCGCAAAATCTGCGTGAAATAAAATAACCTCACTTTAAAATATTCCATGAAAGATATATACATCTCAGACGAAAATTTTGAGAACGTAGATTTTACTCAAAAACTTTTAGAAAAAGGAGAATACGAAAACTGCACATTCAGGAATTGTAATTTTGAATATCTGGATCTTTCCGGCTTTAATTTTAACGATTGTGAATTCGTAGGCTGTAATTTAAGCATGGTAAAACTTATCGGAACAGCTTTTCGAGATGTTAATTTCAAGGAATGTAAAATGTTCGGGCTTCAGTTTAATGACTGCAATGACTTCGGATTGTCTTTCAGATTTGAGGGCTGTTCTTTGAATAGTTCTGTTTTTTATAAAACATCTATTAAGAAAACTGTATTTAAAGATTCAAAGCTTGTTGAGGTAGATTTCACGGAATGTGATTTGTCAAATGCAATATTTAATATGTGTGATTTCTCAGGTGCTGTTTTCGATAATACTAACCTTGAAAAAGCTGATTTTAGGACTTCGGTTAATTATTCAATAGATCCTTCTCAAAACAGGCTTAAAAAGGCCAAATTTTCACTTTCTGAAATCCATGGTCTTCTTTATAAATTGAATATAGAAATTGATAAGAATAGTTAATAGGAAAGGCGCTTAATGTTTGAAGTAAATACTATAAAATATAAGCTTCCGAAAATTTATCGAATATAAAAACAAAAAAGCCTTCAAAATTTTGAAGGCTTTTCATTATTTAAATCAATTATTTAAAATTAAAAATTTGTTCCTGTTGATACTGGAGTTGTTGCTGCTAAGTTGTTGTAAGCTTCTCCGTTTTCGTTAATCATTCTTTTCGCGAATCTGTATTTAGGTCCCCAATAAGAGTCATTAAGAGAAGAAACCATTACACCCTTTGAAGTGGCAGCGTGAATGAACATTACTTCTCCGGTTTCAGAAACACTTTCAACAATTCCTACGTGAGAAATTCTTCTTCCGTGAGAAAAGAAAATTAAATCTCCTTTCTGTAGGTTTTCTTTTTCAACTTTCTCACCTTCCTGTGCCTGAGAAGAAGCTACTCTTGGTAAGCTAAGTCCTGCTGCTGCACCGAAAACTGAAAGAACAAATGCAGAACAGTCAATCCCGTTTCTGGTAGTTCCACCATATCTGTAAGGAGTTCCTAAATAAGTAGCTGCTTCAGATAAGATATTGTCAATTGTTGTATTGTATTTGATTGCTTTTGCAATCTCAGAATTTTTAATTGTGTTTTTAGCACTTGCAATAGATGCTGCTTTTTCAGCAAGGAAAGAATCAATTAATCTTTGCTTATCTAGCTCAGCTTTCTTAGTGTCGAAAGAAGCTAGTTTGGCATCTGTTTTGTATTCTTTAGTATAAGTTGTTGGTTTTGAAACTACATAATTTGTAACACACGACTGTAGTGACATTGTAGAAACTAAAGCAACTAAATAAAACAAAACTCTTTTCTTCATATATATTTGATTATCCGTGTTAAAAGGAATAGTTATTTTTCAAAAGCATTACAAAAATAGAGATTCCGAGAAAAAGACTCCTGATATGATAATTGTCAGGTTCTTTATTTAACACATTTTAACATATTATTTAAGTATGTTAAAGAAAAACAAACCGCAACCGCTTATTTTAGGCAAGTGTGCGGTTTTTTTTATTAAGATTCTTTAACAAAATAAATAAGGTTTGCTTTGTTAAGCAACACTAAGGATTTTTAAGTCTACATTTTCAACATGTTAAAAATATAAAAAAAGCTTCCCGAAAAAATCCGGGAAGCTTGACTAATATGGAACTTTACAAATGTTACTTCGTAAATAACATTTCTCTGTATTTTGTCATTGGCCAAAGCTCATCATCAACCATCATTTCAAGATCATCAGATGCTTCTCTGATAACATCGAATAGAGGTTTTACTTTGTTACAGTAGCTTTCTGCTTGCTTTTGGCTATCCGACACAGCTTTTGCTGCTTCTCTAGCTTTGATTAGATCTTCAACACCTAATTTGATTTTAGATACGTTTTCAGAGATGCTTGTAATTAAGCTCATTTGTTCTTTAGCTAAAGATTTGAATTCTTTATCTCCGAAAATTTCTTTAAGACCTTTTACGTTCTCGATCAATCTGTTTTGATAATTTAAAGCTGAAGGAATGATGTGGTTTCTTGCGATATCACTTAACACTCTTGCTTCAATATCGATAACAGTAGAATATTTTTCTAGTTTGATCTCGTTTCTTGCTTCAACTTCTCTGTGAGTGAAAACTCCGATTTCTTCGTAAAGATCTAGGAATTTTTTATCCATTTCCTGCTTAAGAGCTTCCGGAGTAGTTTTTAAGTTGTTCAACCCTCTCTTTTTAGCTTCTTTTGCCCAGTCATCAGAATATCCGTCACCTTCAAACATAATGTTTTTACACTGCTTGATGTACTCTCTCAATACGTTGAAGATTGCTTCGTCTTTCTTAAGACCTGTTTCAATTAATGCATCAACTTCTTTTTTGAAGTCCATTAATTGTTTTGCAGCGATCGTGTTCATTACTGTCATAGATTCTGCACAGTTTGCTGCTGAACCTACCGCTCTGATCTCGAATTTATTTCCTGTAAATGCAAATGGAGAAGTTCTGTTTCTGTCAGTGTTATCTAACAAGATTTCAGGAATTTTTCCAACTACATTTAATTTAAGATCTGTTTTTTCGTCTGGTGAAAGTTTTCCTTCAGTTACTTTCTCTAGCTCTTCCAAAACTCTGAACAATTGGCTTCCGATAAATACAGAAATAATTGCTGGTGGAGCTTCGTTTGCGCCCAATCTGTGATCGTTACTTGCAGAAGCGATACTTGCTCTTAAAAGGTCAGCATATTCGTGAACTGCTTTAATTGTATTAACGAAGAACGTTAAGAACTGTAAGTTTTTCTTAGGATTTTTCCCTGGGCTTAATAGGTTCTCACCTGTATCAGTTGCTAAAGACCAGTTGTTGTGTTTTCCGCTTCCGTTTACTCCTGCGAATGGTTTTTCGTGGAATAAAATGTGGAAATGGTGTCTGTGAGCAATTCTTGCCATTACGTCCATCAACAAAGAGTTGTGGTCAACCGCAACGTTTACTTCCTCAAACATTGGAGCTAATTCGAATTGGTTTGGAGCTACCTCGTTGTGTCTTGTTGTTACAGGAATACCCAATTTCATACATTCGATTTCCAACTCTTTCATGAAGTTCATTACTCTTGTAGGAATAGAACCGAAATAGTGGTCATCTAATTGTTGTCCTTTTGCAGGAGAATGTCCTAGCAAAGTTTTCCCTGTTAATACAAGGTCTGGACGAGATTGGTATAATGCTGAATCAACCAAGAAATATTCTTGCTCCCAACCTAAAGTAGGAGTTACTTTTGTTACGTTTTTGTCGAAATACTGCATTACGTTTGTTGCAGCTTCGTCTACCGCGTTCAATGCTCTTAAAAGAGGTGCTTTATAATCTAAAGTTTCTCCTGTGTAAGAGATGAAAATTGAAGGAATACAAAGTGTAGTTCCCATGATAAATGCCGGAGATGTAGGATCCCAAGCTGTATAACCTCTCGCTTCGAAAGTGTTTCTGATACCACCATTCGGGAAAGAAGATGCATCCGGTTCTTGTTGGATCAATAAGTTTCCGCTGAATCTTTCGATAGCTCTACCTCCTTCGATTGGAGTGAAGAAAGAATCGTGCTTTTCAGCAGTTGTACCTGTTAATGGCTGAAACCAGTGCGTGTAGTGAGTCACTCCTTTGCTCATTGCCCAGTCTTTCATTGCTACCGCTACTTGGTCTGCAATGTGTCTTTGGATCTTAGTTCCTTTTTTCATTGCATCCAAAATAGATTGGAATGCTTCTTTCGTTAAATATTCTCTCATTGTTTCTTCTGAGAAAACATTCTGACAGAATAATTCTGACAATTTTACAGGAACTTCAACAGAATTATCTCTTCTAAAGTCCTTGAATGGTAAAGTTTCTAACGCTTTGAATCTTAAAGTTGACATATTAGATTTAATTTTTACGGTGCAAATTTACAAAAAAAATGAATTGAAAAAATTTTTACCCTAAAAATTTAAGGGGTGTTTTGAAATTTAACTAAATTTTAAACGATGATTTGAATTTTGAGAGGGGTGGGTTGTTTTTTGAAGCTAAAATAAAGTGCGTTGTCTTTTGAAAAGAACTGGAATGACCACTTTGTATTATATATGTACAATTTACGAATTTAAATAATACATACTGTAATTTTATTTGATTATTTCTTCTGTATTTCTGAACGTTACAAAGCGGAGTGAAGAATCTCTTTTAAATAGTACTGTTTCACTAATTTGTTATTCTATAAGAATTTAAGTCATATTACTATAAAATAATCTGAGTTTAGATTCCTACGGAATGACAAAAGTGTATGACTAGCCTCTAATGATAGTATTTTAAAGCAAGAATTCCCCTTCTTTGGAGGGGTGGCAAAAATTTCTTTGAAATTTTTGACGGGGTGGTTTTTAAACGCAATCATTTTCTAGCCCCGATTGTCGCGACATCCTTTTTTGAAATGGAAGCAGGCATTGGCAAAAAAGATACAGCAGAAAGCGGGAAAAAGCTCCTTATTTTGCAACGATTGGGATATTATGTTAAATCGTTTATTAAAAGATACTTAAACTAAGTTGGGCGCAGATTTTGTATATTTGTGTGAAATTTATTTTATGACAAATTCTAGAGCAAGAGAAACAACGGAAGCAATTGAAAGATTGTATATTTCTATGAGACACCTCTTTTACAGAGGTTTTTTTAAACCTGCCGGTGTTTCGGGGGAGAGCATCAGAAGTTTGTTAAAGACCATCAATCCTGAAATTTACGGAACTATGAGTGTTCCGAGTAAAGTAGAGTTGGATGGGTTGATGTATGTTTTAGACAGGCTTCCGGAGGGAATTGAAGAATGCGCTTTTATTCATCTGACATCAGATGAGGGTTTTGATAAAGGAAGTTTCGAACCAATTGTACCTAAGAAAAGAAGAAGAAACTGTTATAGAATTGATGAGCACCAAATGAATATTGAAGTTCTTTTGGGACGTTCAGAGATCTATGATATTTTGACTCACTTAACCTTCTTATTTATAGAAGCAGATAAAATCAGGAATTTAGCTTTCATTCAGGATGAAAACTGGAAACCGACACGTGCTTTTAAAATTATCGAAGAAGTAGTAAAAGGCGAAAAGAAATTCAGTAGAAGGGAAAAAGAAGTGGCTTTGATTCATTTGTCTTCTTTAATCGGAAGAACTTTTGATGAGACTTTAACGGCTTACAATACTTTTGGAGATGACAGCAATCCTGATCGTTTATTTAAAATCATCTACAACTTAGGAAAAGTAAGTTTGGAGGATGCAAAACAGACAAGAGAAAGAGAAATTCATTTCAGTTCGATATTAAAGGAAAGAGTAGGACATCACTATTTCGGTGAAAAATGGGCCAATAAAGTGAAGGAAGTTTTATTTGAAAACAATCTTCATATGCGTCCACTTCATATTATTTCTGCCAACATGCATTCTGTAAAAAATATGCTGTACGGAAATGATGCTTTAAAGAAAAAAGATACTAAAGAAGTAGATTACAAACTCTACGGAGAAATTTCTGATAAAAAGGAACTTCGCGATAAAGTTTCAAAATATGCTTTGGAGGAAGGAATGATCTATATTAATGATAAGAGCGGAAGTAATATTGACGTTCAGATCATTGATTTAAGTAAAACCAATCTTAAAAATACGCCTTTTAATGATATTAAATTTGGTGGCGATGATGTGATCATGGTTTTTGATTATGCTTTCGGTGAACAAGCTTATGAAGTAATGGACGAATTATTAAGACCTTACGAACATAAAGGAGAAGTGTACATGATGAAAGTAAAATCTGTTTCTATCATGGGGAAAGCGGGTATTCTTGAAGGAGGAAAAGGAGATATTATGATTCCGACTTCGCATATTTTTGAAGGAACGGCTGATAATTATCCATTTGAAAATACTTTGAAATTGGCAGATTTCCATGATGATGAGTTGAAAGCTTTTGAAGGGCCAATGATTACCGTATTGGGAACTTCACTTCAAAACAGAGATATTTTATCATACTTTATGAATACTTCCTGGAAAGCAATCGGTCTTGAAATGGAAGGAGCTCATTATCAGAAAGCGATCCAGGTGGCGTCTAAAATCAGACATCATATTTCACCGGATCTGTTTGTAATGTACGCATATTATGCTTCGGATAATCCTTTGGAAACGGGAAGTACACTTTCTTCAGGCGGTTTAGGTCTTACAGGTGTAAAACCAACCTATCTGATTACATTAAGAATCTTAGAAAAGATCTTACAAAGTGGAAAGAAAGAAATTTCTGCTAAAAAATAATTTGATTATTTCAAATAAAATCTAAACCTCGAATGTTTTCATTTGAGGTTTTTTATTTTTCGCAGATCGCTCAAATTTTATGATGTTTGGATTTAAAAATCTGCTTAATCTGCAAAATCCGCGAGAATAAAAATAATTATCTTTAAAAAAATTAAAAACAATGAGCTCAACATCACAATTAGCAAAAAGATTCCGCGAAGTCATACTGGATGGTTTGTGGATTGCCAATACCAATTTCAAGGATCAGTTGAAAGATGTATCATGGGAACAGGCAACAACAAAAGTCGGCTCTTTGAATACGATTGCGATGCTTGTTTTTCATCTCGATTATTATATTGCAGGATTGATTCATGTTTTTGAAGGTGGCGGCTTAGAGATTAGAGATCAATATAGTTTCGATCTTCCGCCAATTAAATCTCAACAGCAATGGGAAGAACTTTTACATAAGCTTTGGAATGATGCTGAAAAGTTTGCTAGTTTATTGGAACAAATGCCCGATTCTAAAATGAATGAAATTTTTGTCGATGAAAAATACGGTACCTATTTAAGAAATATTGACGGGATGATTGAACATGCGTATTATCATTTGGGACAGATTACTTTGATTAAAAAGTTATTGAATAATTAATCGCTCACAGATCAAGCAAATTGAGCGAATTTTTGAGCAAAAAAAATCTGTATAATCTGTAAAATTTGCGAGATAAAATTTAACAAACAAGATAAAATCAATCTAAAACTATAGAAGAAGAGCAAAATCGTTCTAATACCTCCATATTTGAGGTTCTTACTTAAAATACATACCTTTAGAAAAAATAAAAAATTTTAAATGAAAAAATCGGTTGCAATCCTATTTGCGTTTATAATTTCACAATTTCATGCTCAACAGGGAGCTTATTATCAGCAGAGTGCGAAGTACAAGATGGATATTGATGTAAACGCTGAAAAATTTACGTATCAGGGAAATCAGACTTTAGAATACACCAATAATTCTCCGGACGAGCTTAATGTCGTTTATTTCCATTTGTATTGGAATGCTTTTAAACCGAATTCAATGATGGATCAGAGAGTTGCCGGACAAGGAAAAAACGGGGATTCAAGATTGCAGAAAGACGGAATTTCAAGACTGGCTTCTATTCCGAAAGATCAGGAAGGTGCACAAAATATTCACTGGATCAAACAAAACGGGAAGACGTTGAAGTTTGAAGTTCAGGAGACGATCATGAAAGTATATCTGGCAGAACCGATTAAGCCAAATTCAACTACGACTTTCACTTTGGATTGGGACGCGGTAATTCCTCAGCAAATCAGAAGAAGCGGAAGAAACAACAGGGAAGGAGTTGATATGACAATGACGCAATGGTATCCGAAAATCGCAGAATATGATTACGATGGTTGGGCGACATTCGATTATATCGGAAGAGAGTTTCATGCACCATTTTCAGATTTTGATGTGACGATTAAAATCAACAAAGATTATGTAGTGGGAGCAGGAGGAATTCTTGAGAATCCTACGGAAGTGAAAGGCTATGATACCAATGCAAAGATCAAAGCTGATAAAAATAAAGCAACATGGAGATGGACGGCAAAAAATATGTTGGATTTCGCATGGAGTGCTGATAGAGACTATATCGTAAAAAGTTTTGATGTTCCGCAAGGTCCAAAAGTATTTTTGGTGTATCAGAATAATGATAAGACAAAAGTTTGGGAACAGGCTCAACCTTACGTTACCAAATATTTCCAGTTGATGAATTCTCACTTTGGGAAATATATGTATCCAACTTATGCTTTCATTCAAGGAGGTGACGGTGGAATGGAGTACGGAATGTGTACAATGATTTTAGGTGAAGCGAAAGATATTCAAGGATTGATGGGATTGATGGCGCACGAAGGGGCTCACTCATGGTATCAGCAAATGTTGGCAACGAATGAATCGATGCGTCCGTGGATGGATGAAGGGTTTACAAGCTATGCAGAAAACTATGTGATGTATCAGTTGTTTCCGGAAGATCTACCCAATCCTTTTGCGCATTCTTTAGATGCGTATAGAAATTTCATTAAAAAAGGAATCGAAGAACCTGCAGTTTGGTTAGGAGATCATCATGATAACGGAACAGCTTATACTTATGCTTCTTACGTAAAAGGTGAGTTGTATTTGGTGCAGTTGGGCTACATTATGGGCGAACAGAATTTAGCAGAAACATTGAAGCAATATTATGATCAGTGGAGTATGAAACATCCTTCTGACAGAGATTTCTTACACATTGCTCAGAAAGTTTCGGGAATGGATTTAAAATGGTTCCAGAATTATTGGATCAATACTACAAAAACGATCGATTACGGAATTAAAGATGTAAAATACGAGGCAAAATCTACCACGATCACTTTGGTAAATAATGGACAGGTTCCAATGCCAATTGATTTCAGTGTCATGACAACAGATAAAAAGATAGTAAATTATCAGATTCCAATGAACATGACGCATACGTGGAAAGAAAAGGATGCTTACGGAGAGTTTAAAACAATGCCGTATTGGCCTTGGACACAGAAAGAATATTCTATTACGATTCCTTACACAAAATCTCAATTGTCTGCATTAGGAATTGATTTTAGCCAAAGAATGGCAGATGTGAATATGGAAAATAATTTTGTTGAGGTAAAATAAAAATCATATTTATAAAAACAAAAAGTCTCTGAAAATATACTTTCAGAGACTTTTTTTATGAGTTGATCTATTTGATTTCAAATTGCTGTACCATCCAATGTTTTGAATGATTCTTAATCAGGTCGTTCTTTATGGCATTATCATGTGTATTCATGTAGCTGTATACTTTAAGCGGAATTGAATCCGGATATTCTTTTAATCCTTGAGCAACCGTATTTTGTGAATCTTCTTTTCTTTTGCCGCTTTCTAATGCTTCAGCTTTGTAAATGTAAATAATTGCAGGAATCTTTCCGAAAACATCTTTTGTTTCACTTTCTAAGAGATTCATGGTTTCAATCTGAAAGTTTGAATCGGGTTCTTTTCCTACAGCCGCCGTTTGGCTGATGTGCTGCTGATACATTAGAAAAAGCATAAGAATATGAAGATTCTTGGCATTAGGATCTGAAAGTAGCTTTTCAATTTGCTGAATATCTTCGGGAGTCATGATTTCCTCATCTGCCTGGAGATTTTTTTCATAAAATTCGGTTAGGAGATTGTAAACCGTTTTGTCGGATTTATCAATGTTGGACTGCTGTTTTAATTTCTGGAAAATATCCTGAACAGATTCTTTGTTTTGTGCAAAAAGACTAAGATTAATAAACAGAAAAAATATAAGAACAAGCTTTTTCATAGATGATCAGATAAGAGGTTGAGCAATTGCGAGTTTAAAGATAGCCAATTGTTTCAAAAGCTAAAAATTTTGAGTCGTTTTAGAAATTGTAAAAGGTATTTTTCGTAAAAATGATTAATTTTAGCCCCTGAAAATTATATGGATTTTTGACGTTAATTTTTAACAATTCAAAAGTCTGATTGAAAAACAAATCAATGAATTCGATTGTCATAAATATAGGAAACAGCAATATTAGATTTGGTCTTTTTAATGATGATAACTGTGATATTTCATGGGTAATCAACACAAAGCCCTACAGAACGGCAGATGAATTGTATGTTCAAATGCTCATGCTGTATCAAACGTATAAAATTGAACCTCAGGAAATCGAGAAAGTAATTATTGGCTCAGTAGTACCTCAGCTTACCAAAGTGATGAGTTCTGCCATCAAGAAAATCCATGATATTACTCCTGTGATTGTTGATAGAACGACTCCTTCTGAAGTTCAGGCAAAATCGAAACAAATGGGAACGGATATTTATGCCAATCTTGTGGCTGCTCATAATTTGTATCCCGGGAGAAAAAAAATAATTTTAGATTTCGGGACAGCGCTTACCGCAAGCTGTGTTGCCGAAGATGGAGAAACAATGGGTGTTATTATCGCTCCGGGAATTGTAACTTCTTTGAACTCATTGATTAGTCAAACTGCTCAGCTTCCTGAAATTGAATTAAAAAAACCAAAATCTGTTTTGGGATTAGATACCGTTACCTGTATGCAAAGCGGAATGGTATACGGATTTTTAGGAATGGTGGAAGGCTTTATAGACCGAATTAATGATGAGGTTAATGATGACTGTTTTGTTGTAGCAACAGGAGGAGTTTCTCATGTTTATAAACCTCTGACGAATAAAATTCATATTGCGGACAGACTGCATACCCTGAAAGGACTTTATTTCCTAGGAAAAGATAAATAATAAGAGAGCAGCTTACAAAAGCTGCTCTCTTTATTTTATAAACCACCTGTACAAGAATCACAAGTTTTTAAAGGATAAACCCATGTCCCGTTTTCATCTTGGAAAGGTTCGATTTTACATCCTAATTTTCTTACTCCGTTTTCGTCGATGTAGAAACATTGATTAACTCCAATTCCGCCATTGATTTTGGCAGTTTCTTTTCTTGATAATTTTCTCATAATAATTATTTTAATTTGAATTCAATCAAATGTAATAAATAATTCAATACTAAGTGATAAAATTGGAATTATTTTTCAAGAAATAAATCTATTATAGATAGAAAATGAAGGAGTTATCTTTTAGATTTAAAGAATTCTTTTACAATCGTAGAGCATTCGTTTTCCATGATTCCGGTTAAAATTTCCGTTTTTGGATGAAGAGACAGGTGTTTATTGATGAATCCTCTTTGTTCATCTCTGGCTCCGATCACCACTTTTGAAATCTGTGACCATGAAAGAGCTCCTGAACACATCACACAGGGTTCTAGAGTTACATAAAGCGTACAGTCTTTTAAATATTTTCCGCCTAAAAAATTAGCAGCAGAAGTAATAGCCTGCATTTCTGCATGAGCGGTAACATCATTCAATGTTTCGGTAAGATTGTGTGCTCTTGCAATGACTCTGTTATTAGAAACAATGACACATCCAATGGGAACCTCATCTTTTTCTAACGCAATTTCGGCTTCCTGCAAAGCCATTTTCATATAATATTCGTCGGTAAACATTTATTCAATATTCATAGTTAACGGAAGCTTGAAACTGAATCTCACTGATTCTCCATTGATGGTTGCCGGAGAGAATTTTTCAGGAATAGAGTAGAGGGCAATTTCAGCCTGCCTGTTGAATGTGAAATTATCTCCCTGCGCATTTACATTGCTAATGCTTCCGTCTTTTTCGACAATGAAATCAACATTAGCTTTAATGGTTTTGATCTCAGAATATACACCGGGGGTATAAAAAATCTGAGCAACTTCCTGTCTTAGGGCGTTGATCCCTCCTGGATAATCTGCGTTTTTGGTAATCGCTAGATTTTCTTTTGACTGGGTATTGGATAATTCTATTTTATCACCTTTCTGATTGATCCTTTTCAGATCTTCCAGATTTTTAACTCTTAATAAAGCTCCGATCATGGCAACATTTTCAATGCTGTCCATCTTTTTCATGAACAGGAGATAATCCTGTTTGATGGCAGCTTTGGTAAAAGTATTGGCTTCTGCCTCAAATTTCTTTTTAAACTCAGTATTGAGCATGCTTCGATGCTGGTTGTAAAAGTTTTTTACATTTTTGAATTCCTCTGTCTGCTGGGAAAAACAAAAAGAAGAAATAAGGCAAAACAGACAAAAGAATATAGGTTTCAAATTGAAATATTTATGTAAATGTAATCAAAAATAACCAAAATTCTCCATTCTTTTTTATTCGTTAAGATAGCTGTTTAAAGACTGTTGTAGATGATTACGGATGTCATCAACTAAAGTTTTAGGTTCTAAAACGCGTACTTCTTTTCCATAGGAAAGAATTTCCTGCATAAAGTCATAAGTAGGGTGGAGGAAAAACTCAAAATAAATTTCTTCGGGAGTTTCTTTCAGTTCTTTCTGAGACTGATGTAGCGGAAAGCTTTTTATATATTCTCCCTGATGTCTGCTGCATTTCAGGACGATTTTTTCCGGATTCTGCTCTGAAAGATTCATCACACCGAAAGCATTTTTAAAATGTTCTCTGAAATTGTATTTGTATTTTTCGCGGTATTGTTTGTCATTCACATCCAAATAATTGATTCGATCCAATCCAAAAGACTTCAGCATTTTATCTTTGGTGTCAATAGCAATCAGGTACCATCTGTCTTTGGATTCTTTTAAAGCCAAGGGATGAACTTTTCGGGAAGTCATCAGTTTGTTTTTGTAGTTGTAATGCTCAAAAGAAACGATTCTTTTGTTTCGGATGGCGAAAAACAGATCATAGAAATTTTCAACACCGGTTGGTTTTCTGCTTTCAAAAAAGATAAAATCAGCAAAATCCGGGTGTGTATTCATGGCGTTGCTTACCTGAAAAGACTCTAGCAATTTCTGGTTGTATTCATCCACTTCCATGATCGGGCGACTTTCGATATAATACCGATTATCCCCTTTCTTTTTATTGTGAATGGAAAGATTAAAAAGATCAGAAATCTCCCGAATGTCCCTCTGTAACGTACGTATAGAGTAGCTCTTGATATCTGCGTCTTGAAATTCGAAAGAGTTGAGTAGATAGTCCTCCAGCTGCGAATAGGTAGCCGGAGAACTTTCTAATCTTTTTATAATTAAGGCATATCTTGTCAGGTAAAAATCTTTTTTCATTCGGATATATGTATGTTGCAGCTTTGCTGCGTTTTATTTTGTCGAATGGAACGCAAGCGTTTCATGGATGAATTTTATAAGACAAATATATGGGCTTAATGCGACAAAAGGTGTCGTGTTTTATTTTTTTGTGGAGAGTGTTTGGGTAACTAAGTTTCCTTTATAAAAAATACCATACTGACTATAAATTGTATCTTTACTTTTACTAAACTTTATATTTTCTTTTTTGTCTAGGATATTAAAGTAGCTTCCAGTAGGGTTTTGTGGAATAAAATAGATAAATTCACTATCTTCAAAATAATAACTATTAATTTTTCTAAAAGATTCAACATTAATAATTTCTTGTAAATTTACCTCTTTATTTAAAGAGTATATATTGACTCTATTATAGAATACGTAATAGTCATTTGCTTTTAAGCTTTTTTCTAATTTAGGATGACGTTCAATAGCTTTTGTTCTAAAATAAATTTCATTTAGATCCTTGTCAATAAAGATTATGCTATCCTTATTAGTTTCACAATTTTGACATTCTTTTAAGCTTTTCTTACAAGAAATAATTATAAATAAAAGAGCTAGTAAAATTATTATCTTTGAATTTTCCATTTTTTGGTTTTCTCAAAGATAATTAATAAAAACCTCCGAAAAAATTTACGTTTTTCGGAGGTTAAATATTATTTGATCTTATATAATCGTAAGACTTTGTACATTTAAAATAATTTACTGTTGGGTATTAGATATAACAATATCTTTTGATAAATAATGAAATTTTGTACTTGTACTTTTAATATAATTAGAATAATTTTTTAAACAAGAATCCTCTTTATCAATAAACACTGTGTCACTTTTTTTTAGCTGAGAATCAAAATTAGAAATACACTCTTTTTTAGCATTTAAAATTGAAAGAGTATAATATAAAGTTATGCTTTTATGCTCATTAGGTTGAAAGGTTAATTTTTCTTCAACCAAGATTTTTTTATTGAGATAGAAATTTGAATTAAGTCCCCCTTTAATATTATTATTCCAAACAGGTGATGTAAAGTCTGCAATAGCGGGAATTGTAATGACTTTGCTTGTCGTATTCTGAATTGAAAATTCTAAAGGAATATGTAATTCAATTACTTTTTCATTTTTTTTATTATCACCGACAATCATATAAGACACAAATGATTTTTGAGAAGACTTGCTAGGAGCAATTTTTATTTCTTCATTTGAGCATGAAGCCAGTATAAAAGCGTAAAAAGCAAAAGTAATATTTTTCATAATTGATTTAATCTTTCATTATTTAGTTCTTATCAAAGATAGTTAATGAAAAATCAGCAAAAACTTAATGTTTTGCTGATTTTAGAATTATTTGTTTTGATCATACAATATCTAGATATTTTGCGCAGCAAGATAAAGAATAAATTTAAGCATATCTTCCAGCTTCATATTCTTGGATGTAATATTCGATAGTGTTCCCTGAACCAAATTCTATTATCTCTCCATCATTATTTTTGACCAAGAAAGGAACATTTCCAAGTAGTGTATTATACTTTTCATTTCCTGTATCATAAAATTTTTTGCTTACATAGAAAAAAATTATTCCATAAGTTTTTTTTATAGTGGCTTCTTTAAAAAGCGAGAGTCGAATGCCTGATTCTTTACCATATTTGTCAATATGATTTTGGGCAATAGTCGTAATCTGTTGCTCTGTTAACATAGTTTGATTGTTTAACTCTTTCTAAATAGATATTAGTCGGATGGTATACTTTTCATTTATTCTTTTGACTTTTTTCAAAAATAGTTAATAAAAATCCGCAAAAATTATTGTTTCGTGGATATTAGATTTATTGTTTTACTTAAGATATATCTAGTCATGTGAAATTTTTTTTCAATCGGATATTTATGCTGCAGCTTTGTTTCGTTTTATTTTGTCGAATGGAACGCAGGCGTTTCATGCTAAAAGTTTCTATGACAAATATATGGGCTTAATGCGAAAAAAGGTGTCATGTTTTTATTTTTTTCAATTTTCTTATGTACTTATAGGATTATTTTTGTACGATTTTTTAGTTACGTAATAAATGTGAAAAGAAAATAAATTTTGACACTAATATTGCATTTTTTTTAACTCATAAAACCTTTCCATTCTTTCATAACATCTATAAGTTCTTGAAGAGGCATGTCAAAAGATTCTTCATCATTTTTAGAGAAAAAATATGCGGTATTTTCTTGGATATCTAGTTCACCACTTCCATATCCTATATCCAACGTGTCGTCAGAATAGGGTTCAATAGCTTCTTCCCATGTTTTACTATTATCATTAACGGACTCTAATAAATCTATGATTTGTTGAATATTTTTAGGAAAGCGGTATTTTCCAATAAATAAACTCAGTAAAATAAATTTAGGATCATTTGGATGTACGGTTCTGAAACCATCATCAATCTTTTTAAATTCTATTTTTTTCATTTTAATTAATTACAATATAGGCGGTTAAAACTTCTCTTGTTTCTAAATCTATTCTCATTTCTATTTTTACTCCATTTTTTGTTTTACCAATAACTCGATTACCTTGCTTTTCTATAATATTCCCACTTGCTTCTTGTACTATACTTCTTATTTTCTCTAAATTCCAATTCGAAGGAAAGAATGTATGCATGTCATCTTTTAGTTTCCAAATTCTTTTCTCTTCTATCCAATATTTGATAGTAGCTATGCGAATAGTCTCTCCGGATGGTATTACGTGAGTTCCGCTTTCCACAATTCTAACAAATTGATTATTTATCTTACTAATAATATGAGAACCTCCCGACCCTTTTATTCTTGCTTGATAAGGTGGTTTAATAGTACTTTGTGATCGACCTTTTCCTAAAATATATCTATATTCTTCTATTATATAATCCGGATTGGGTCTAAATTTTCCTTTAATTTTAATCTTCTTAGGAAGTTTACCATTTACAATTTCTATTGTAACATGACCTATCTCAATATGTTCGTCGAACTTGCGTCCCAAAATAAAAACAGTTTCCAATAAGTTATCTAAGTATTGATCTAATGTTTGTTTGTTTTTTTTTGCCTCTTTTTCCATTCTTACAAAGTAATTATCAATCTGTTCGGCAGGAATATTTTCAGCAATTTTTACATTATTTCTTAGAATATGGCATACTTTTTCACCATTTTTTATTTCAGTTTCTAATTTAAGACATTTCTTAATATTTCCCATGTACTTTCTTTTTAAAATATTGGACACATACTAAATACACCGTTTTCCAACTTTGTAGGTTGTAATCCGATCTTCTCCAAATATTCTCGTACTTTTGGACTGAAAAATTCATCATAAATTTCTTTTACAAAATTTTTCACTTTTCCACCAAGATTAAAAATATCATCAATCCATTTCGATAATTGCTCAAATAAAGCTTTGCTTCCTTCTTTTAGCTTTTTAATAATAAATCGGATAAATTCGATACCCATAGAAAATGCGTCACCGGCGGTCTTTATAATACTTGCTACAGATTTACCAAGATTTTGTAAAGGATTTTTCATAAAAGATGCTACACCTTCAAAAAGTTTTACAACATCTGCGACACCGCCGGTAAGTAATGTTTCCAGAACAATGTCTATGATCATCCCGATAATATATCCTAAATAATAAAAAACCTGTTCTAAGGTGACCTCTACGGAACTTGTTGTCAGCCATTGATAAAGTTTATATGCTGCTTGTGTCTGGAAAGCAATGCTATTAATAAGAAAATCAGCAATATCAAAATTTCTTATACTTTCAACTATACCTTCTATGATTTCAAGGAAGTATTCAATAAAAAGCATCATATCATTAGAAGCTTCTTCTTTTACTTTATCCCATTCAGCTTTTGCTTTGAAGAAGAAGCCAATAAGGGAAAAAATACCAGCAATAACATCAATTAAACTGTTATATATACCACATACTAATGCATTGGCTGTAGTGAAATTTTTATAAATGACAGCTTGAAGAGAAGGTAATGAACTTTTTAAAGATTTTTTTACATTGACTATTTTATTAAAAAAAACATTAATTTCTATATTTAAGATGTTGTAAATAGATTTTGGGAGATATGATTCCATACCAGTGATTATGGATTTGAAATTTTTTCGAGTACCTTCTACTAACTCAAATAGATTATCAAAAATACTTGATACTACTTTTTGGCTATTTAGTACATTTTCATTTGGGGTACCATTTTGATGCTCATAAAAAGGCTTTATTTTTTCCCAAACACTTTGAGGAATTAGTTTTGGATTATATTCCCCTTCTTCTGTTTTAGGATTCCACCCAGACTCATTTATTTTCAAGCTTTCAATACTTTTTGCTATCCCTGTAAAATAATTTGCTCCTTTCTCAAATATCTCATTTGTGAAAAAATCAAATACATCTGAAATAGGGGATTTTATAATTTTCATCAGCCAGTTTAAAAAGCTTTTTTTATTTGCTAAAACTTTTTTTTCGAGAAGATTTCTCATCTCTTTTGGTGAAATTGTGATTTCGTGTTCTCTTACAAAGTTTAATGCTTCGGCAAAAGGGATTTTTTTAGGATCATTTAAATCTTTTGAGACTTTCATTCTCGTTATTGTATACAAATTGTACTCATCATCTATTTCCATAAATAGTACAATGGTTTTATCTGTAGGTTCTTGAATTTGTCGGAATCTCTCTAATAAAAAAACTCCGTCTTTGCTTGCAAAAAGTTTAACAGTAATATCTCCGAAGATCCCTTTATAATATTTATACACTAGTACTTCTTCAATTTGTTGCTCTTTAATAGGATCTGTTTCGTCGGTATAAACTTCATATCCTTCAGATTTGATTAATGGTTTTCCTCCAAAAAATTGATCAGCCATTTGTTGTGTTGTAAGTTTTTCATTCTTATTTGAATTTTCTAAACCGAATGCCTCCCAATTGTTTTTTGAATACTCTTTAAAAGATGGTTTGCTACTTATTTCTAAACTCATTTTGTGATTTTTGTGTTAGTAAAGGCAGAGTTTTTAGGCTCTGCCAGTTTTGGTTAATTAAATGAGAGAGTTTTTTAATTATATACTCTAATTTCTATCATTCCTAAAGGCATCTCTATGTTATTAGCTGTAAATGAAAAGCTAATTTCAGTATCAGAAGGGAAGTTATAAGCTGGAGTAACTGCCGCGAAATATGGAGGTGTTAAAGACATATTCATCATAACAATGGTTTTGCCATCTACGAATTGCCCTCCTGTCAAAACACCTTTATAAGCTCCGGTTCCTGTTTTGCTCCAGGTAATAGTGCCTAAATTGTTATCCAGAACAGTTGCAATTAAATTAAAAGAAGAATCAATCTGTAATCTTGCTACATAAGTTTTATAATTCTTTGTTTCCGTAGAGGTGTGAATTTTTAAATCACCGTTGGCGTCAATTGCATAATCTGTGTAAGTAGTAGAGCCCGGTGTTGCTACCTGATAAATGACATCTACTTCTCTTTCTCCTTCCGGAGGTAATGCATTTACTCTTATAATTTTTCCAATATTGGACATTGTTTTTTATTTTTTTAGTTAATATTTGATTGAAAACAAAATCTCCTATAATGCTCTTACTATTACATTTTGGAATAGCTGATTAGGGAGATTTTGCATAAGTGGTTTATTAGCAATTTTTTTTTAAAAAATTCAGGACAGTATTTATATTATCGAAACGTTTGAATTTTCAGATATTTTCAAGAGTTTTCCATCACCCCATGACATGTATACGATTGTTTTACCTGATGGAATGATATCTACAAGGCCATAACCTTCTACATCTAACCTTAAATCAGCACCTGAACCTGATATGTTGGAGAACTGGTAATATTGATTATCCCTTAATTGAATGATATTGACAGATCCATTTGAACTACCATCAAAAACGATGTTATATTTTTTAATGCGGATGTCGTCAATATAGAAAGGATTACTATCTATTAGTTTGTATACTTCTAATACATTAAAGCCATCGTTGTCGCTTATAACGGTTGATAAACTTGCTGTTAATTGTTCCAGGTTTACCGCATGGTCTCCGTTGGTAGCTGCCGGAATAGCTGGGCTGGAAGTAAATGCTTTATTACCATTGATTGTTTCATCCCCTTCTGTATTCACAAATCTTTCATCTGCAACAGCCTGATTAAAATAATTTTGCTGTAAAAGATCTGTTACGTAAGATTCTGTAGCATAATTGATATTACTGCCGGATAAAACTCTACCTTTCGCATCAACATTTACAGTATTGTAAGTGCCTGCAGAAACTCCTGAATTTGCTAATGTCATGGCAAAACCTACATTTCCTGAGCCGTCAACAGAAGCAGAGCCGGTTACATCACCTGTATACGATAACGTTCTAGGGGTTGTCCATTTTGTTGCAGAGGAAACATTTTTCGTAGCATCTGAAGTATTATCTACATTTGATAAACCAATATCTGATTTAGCTAAATTTACAATTCCTGTCTGCCCATTTACAGATTGAACAGCTCCAGAAGAAATAAGAGTGTAAGAAGAACCTCCCCAACGATATGTTAAATTAGTATCTTTTGCAATGTAAATTTTACCAGTTTCTCCCGTTGCTGGAAATAATGGAAGATTATCAAATTCTAAAACATCATCTACATAACTTGGTAAATAAGCTGAAGAAATTTTTACATCTGAACCTAATGGTGCAAAACCGTTTGCAACACCTCTTTGCACTTCTGTGATAACTGAAGAACCATTTACATTTAAAGTTCCAGTTATTGCTAAACCAGAATCATTTAATATAGCTTGTTGATTTCCTTTAACATACCATCTATGATTATCATCAGCTAAATAATAAACATCAGGAATTGAATGATTACCAAAATATAATTGATTATTTTGATTTGCATTTATTACCTGATCTCCTGTTAATACAGATGAAGACAGGATTCTTCCCTGAAACTCAGTAGCTAAAATAGAACCTGTAGTACTTAAATTCTGAGAACCAATGTTTACAGGCTGATTTGCCCCTGTATATGAGACATACCCTGTCAATTGTGATTGACTAACTTTAGCATTCCAGTCACTAGCTGCTCCATATGCAGAAGTTAATATGTTACCATCAGGAGTAAATAAAAATTTCTCATCATATGTTGAACCATTGTTTGTTGATAAATGAACAGCAAGACCTAAAGTCTCAGTGCTACCACCTCTTTTATTACCTATTAACCATCTTGTATCATAGTGTCTATATTCATGACCTGATACTAGACCTACATTACCTGTTGTTTGTCTATATGCATAAATGTGATTTAAATCTACTCCTTCAAAAGAAACATCTGATGAACTTGCAAAACTCTTATCACCTAAAATATTTTGTGGTGCACCATCAATTGTTACATAGCTATTATTAAGATTGCTAAATCTATAATTAACCCATCCTTGAGTTGCCATAGCAATATATGATTGATTTGTTCCATCATCAAAATAAAAATAAGGATATTGTGAGCCATCTACTGAAGGTAATTGTCCTGAACTAAATCCTATACCTGTTGCATTTTCCAACGCATTTGCTTTCCCACTTACTTCTGAATATAATGCTGTTCTATTCCAGCCAGTATCTCCTGTACCATTTGACCAACCTCTTGTATATAATCTTCCATCAAGAACATTTACTGCCATTTGAGTAAACTCGGCTCCACCTTTTCTATGCGTCCAAACTGAACCATAACCAAATCCATCAGGCGGTCTGTTTAAAGTAGTATCAAAAATATCCTGAATAGATGTATAGGTTATATTATTTAAATCAGCAGTAGCTACTGCATCTGTTCTACCTAGACCATAATCCCTATAATCAGGTAAAATACCTGAGTGCCATACGTTATTATCTTTATAAGTAAATCTATCACTAGCTACAGCTAAATTAGTAGATAGAAGCCAAGGAGATGTACCCCAACCAATATAATTAAACCTAAAATCCCCATCCTCAGTATATACACCAATACCTGCAATTCTGTCTCCTGAACCATCTTTATTTCTCCAAATAGCTCCTGTTGCATTACCTCCTGTAATACTTTGTTTATGTTCAATATCTCCATTGGTGTAAATAATACCACCGCCTGATAAATACATATTTGGATTTACATTTATTGCATCAGAATAAATCCCTAAAGCAGTAGACCCATTAGCCTGTAATAAAACACCTAGACTTGCATTAGCATTAATTTTTAATGGTGAACCATAATTTTCTATGTTATCATATATAAGTCTGTCAGTAGCATTTTGGGCAGAAATAGTTAAAGCATTTATATTATTATTAAAAGTAGTTATTGTATCACCAACAATTATTTTCTGTAATGAATTTCTATATACTACTACATTTTTATCATTTAAAGTACCTATATCAAAATTAGTATCCCCTGAACCAATAATACCTACAGAATTTGATACTGAATCTCCATCTTTTATCCATTTTGTAGCACTGGTCATAGTTTTTTCACCTCCTACATTTTGAGCTGTAGTTCTATCTACATAATTATTCAAATCTGCATCAAGAACAAAATCAGAAATTAATTTGTCCCCTCCTCCTCCAAGTAAAACTCTAGTGTCATCTGAGCCTCCTTTTATGAATTTAGCAGCATTAACATCAGTAAGTAAAGTACCACTATAATCCATAAAATTAAAGCCATTGCCTCTAACACTCATTGTTAATGCATATGCTCCTGGTTGATGAAAACTTATTGTTGGGTAAAACGTACTACCATTACCGTCAATTTCTAATCCCGCACCTAAGTAATCATTTCCTGTTATTGATTGAATACTAAATATTTTACGTGAGTTTATTGATTGTCCTACGGTATCAGTATCTACATAAGCTGACCTAGGTACGTGAGCACCTCCACCAAGCAAGAAATAATTGTCATTTGAACCGTTTTTAACAAAACCGTTTGCTACTATTGGAACATACCCTGATGAGTTTGTATTAAAAAATAGAAAACCTGCACCATTATATGTAATTTGAGCATTATCTACACCGTCTTTAATAAATGACATACCTGGATTTGAACCGTCACTAGACCTTACCCATAATCTGTTATTTGCTATATCACCCCCTAAGTATGAGAAGAAAGTTTTATACCCTGTAATATCTTGTCCTGATGTTCTATCGACAAAATCAGAAACTTGTTTATGACCACCACCTCCTAGTAATACAAGAGAATCATTAGAGAATTCTTTAATGAAACCACCTGCCTTGATTTGAAAGTAACCTGAGTTATCACCATTATTGAAGTGGAATCCTCCTCCATCAAATCTTATTTGACTAATATCAACCCCGTCCTTATAAAATGTTAATCCTGCATCATATCCATTTATACCAAAAATTCTGGCTGAATTATTATTCCACACATTGCCTCCATCAGTTATAAAAGATTTTTTTCCTGTTACTGGTTGGTCAGTATTCAGCGTCATGTAGTTGGTAAGATCAACCGTTTCTGATAATTTATCCCATCCGGAAACTCCTGTATTATTTAAATTAATAACCCATACGTAATTTGCACCAGTATCAAGGAGATTCCAGACATCACCTTCTGTATTTCCAGATGACGGCAATGAAGCAAAATTGGATACTGAACCTTTAGGACGATATACTGCAGATAATTTAGCATCTACTTCCGTTTTATCGTAAAATAAATTGTCTGTTTGTGCTGATGTATAATAGCCAGCCAATGTATTATTTAAAGTAGTTTGTGAAGTAAAATTATCGGTTACGTATTTTTTTTGGACATAATGTTTATCACTTGTTGGTAATACGTAATCATCACCCTGTAATCCTGATACATCTATAATTGCTGAAAATTGGTCATCTGGTGTTGTTGCTGATATTTCTATACCGGTATCATGATGTACATGAATAGAAGAAGAGTTATTTTCTGGATTGCTAATTGATTCGACAAGTATACTATCGTCTTCTTGAATAGTTATAACAGCTTCAGAGACATCAGGAGTATTTGATATAAATCCTACGCTTCCTTCTTCACTTGGGTCTACTTCTATATTTTTAGTTAAAGGCTGTCCTTCTTCTGTTCCTGTTAATGGGATGTAAGATGGCGTTTTCAGATCCCCATTAGCATCAATGGCATAGTCTTTATAAGTAGCTGCACCTGGTGCAGCTACTTGGTAAATGACATTGTTTTCTCTTTCATTCGGAGGAGGCAATGCATTTACTCTTATAATTTTTCCTATATCGGACATTTTTATTGTTTTTTTTAGTTAAACCCAGTCTCCTGTAATGACGCTTTCACTAGTCTCAGATTGGATACCAAGAAGATGATCATTGGTTTCAAAATTGAATTTTTCTTCAGTGATTACTTCAGAAGGGACTTCAAAATCATCTGGATTTTCAGTTGTAAATGGTAATGCATGGGCGACTTTCAATCCGATACTTTCTGCCTGAAGGATATTCAAGGTTGTAGGAAGTCTTGTTAACCATGCTTTTCCTTGTTTTTCTCCTTTTGGTTGTTTCATTTCATCAACAAGTGACAGATAAAGATCATCACCAATTACAGGAACTTCACCACCATTCCAGATTTTTCCGGTTGCTAAGTAGAATTGTACAACATCCTCAAATCCCGGACGAACTGTTACAATTACTCTTGCCATTCCACTTTGCATGAAAGCTCTGAATAAAGGATCTGTATTTTCAGACTGATAAAGATCTGTCCAGTTTTGTCTATTCCCCCAATAATAAGGATACAGATAATAAGAAAGATTATCCCATTCGAAAGCCTGTTCCATAAACTTTACAAAAGCCGTGTATTTATCTAATTTTGAGGAGAGAGTTGTTTCATAGTCTTTAAAAGTACTTCCTTGTGTTAATCCTGATAAACCATAACCATGTGTAGAATCAGTTGCTCTGTCTGCCATGTAGGAAATACAATTTTTACGCAATACGGTATTCTCAATCTGTCTGTAGAAATTCGGGTTTGAGTCTTTGATTTCTACGGCTTTGCTTTGTTCTTCTGCAAGTTTATTATTATAGTCTACTAAGGCTTCCTCATATGCGTCGATAATTGCTTTAAATACCTTTTGCTGCCACGCAATTTTAGATTCTTGATTAAGTTGGCATGTGGCAACAAGGGATCCAGAGATTCCTTTGATATCCCATGTTACCGAAGAAATTGTAATTTTTTCTCTAACTGAACTTAGAGGCATTGAAACATTTCCCCCGGATTCTGTTCCACATATATATACATGAGAAACTGGATTCATACTTCCATTGTTATATGTCCCTCTTCCAACATTTAAAGTTCCTTTTACAAAAATAGCTTCATAGTTTTCAGGGATTTTAAAATCGTTATTGTTATAAACACCAGTCCATCTTCCCGTTCCATTATCATCAAATCCTTGGTTCCTGTCTGAGAATGAATGTGAAACAAAAATAGTTTGATCTGGTTTTTGATCTAATTCAACATTATATTTTCCTGCCCAATATTTAACAATATTATCCCCATTTAAGGTTCCTAATACAGAGAAGTCTTTCATCTGCATTGTTGTGGATGTTCTAGGGTCTTCCGGAAGTATTAAATCTGTTTGATCTGCGCTCTTAATATTCGTCATTCCTAGCAAGTGTAGTTTGGCAGGTTCTGGAACCATGAATTCAAACATCATACGTTTCCCATAGTTATAAATTTGATTTTTCATCAATTTATCAACCCATCTGTAAACACCTACAACATGTTTATCTCCTTTTCTGTTATCTAGACCATGAGAGTTTGTTTCTTCAAATTCATCAATGATTTTTTCAATTCTTTCTTCATGAACTTTTGTGACAATTCTATCCATTGCTCTTGAGGTTATGTCTTGAGCTTGTGTTGTTGCTTGTCTAGTGCTTTCTTCTTTAGACTTATGATTTGCGTAATTCGCTCCTAAGTCTAATGTGTAATTGCTGGTAAATCCTAAGTGAGCATTTGCTGAAATACCAATATCGGTAGACTCTTGCATCATTTTAGAAATCTCATTCTGCATTTCAAAACGATTTGCAGTTGTTGTATCAGTAAGTTGTTCTCTTTCAGTATCGGTAGATGAAGTTGTAGTATTTTCACTTCTTCTTAACCTTCTGGTAGATTTCTCACGATATTCTCTGGCCATTACATTTTCGATGTGCGCTACTTCCCCTTCAACATAAGCATGAGTACTTTGTTCGACTTTTAAATAATCTGCAACCCCAATATTTTTGAAGCCAAATCCAGATGGAATAAAATTATCTTCATCCTCAATAACTACAGGTGGTTGACCTTCCTCAACTTCCAATTCAAATGAACCTGAACTACATGTTCTTGCTTGAATTCCGGGAACGAAAATTTCAGTTATTCTTCCATTTGAAAAGACAATCTTTACTCTCAACGAAGCATCCTGAATGCTATAAAAATCTACTCCGGGGTAATGCAGATCATTTAAGAAAATTGTATTTCCTGTTCTTGATTTTACAAAATAATCACTGTCAATACTTGTTGGTGAATTATTAGGAATCAAATTATAAGAAATGTAGCTTACATCCCATGATAAATCCGGTACTGTTAAGGCTAAATTTTGAGTATATCCTTTATAAACATACTTTGCACAAACCTGATAAGTAAAAGGAACTGAAATTGTTCTGGCAACAGGAACGATTATACCTCCAATACTGGTATAGGTTTCTTCATTCCCTTGTGTATTTTCAAGAATTACGGTATTAAGCCTTTCTTCAGCTTCATTGATCGCTGAAGTGACTTCCGCAAATGTATTTCTACCTTCCAATGATGCTTCAAGATCAGCAATATCTTGTTCTGAAGAGCGCTCGGAAAGCGTTTCCGTTTGTTCAAATTTATGACCTAAAACATCCAGTAACGCGTCAAGATTTTCCGATTTTAATGAATCAACCAGAGTCTCTGCAGCTACCTCATCTCTGAAATTAAATTCAAAATCAGGAAGTTTCGGAAATGGGATTGCTCTCGGTTGTTGGCAAGGATCTTCCGGATTATATTCTGTTTCCGAAGGTCTTACTTCACAATATTCTGTTCTTGCAGCTTCAACGGCTTCATTATATTCCTGAATAAGAGGTTCAATCGTTGCCTGATGAGCTGTGTTTTGAATTTTATATTCTGCCTGATATTCCTTATTATACTGCTTTTCAACTACAATAAGGTTTTTCTTTAAACTCTCAATTCGGTTAAGTTTTATTTTTGCTGTAGAAATTTCCTGTTGTTGCTTCATTTCCTCGGTTGGGAAGCTCTCTCTTACAGCATTATCGGCAATTCTTGATGTGATTTGAGATAAAGAAGGGTTCTCATCTAACATTAATTCTTTTGGAAGTACAATTCTTGCAGCTATTGCTAATTTGAAATCTTCTTCATTCGTTACAGATAAATTGTGCATAGCGAAAAGCATTTGCATAACGACTTCCTTAATGTAGAAATCTTTCTGAGCAACAACCTGATAAATTAAGTTATTCCATAATTGAATGAGTTCGGGAAGTGCATAAATAGGAGGGAATATTTCCTCTTTCTTAACAAGAAATTCTGTATAAGTGCAAGTACTCTTATTTCTGGCTAACCATGTTGCGAAATTATAAAGATCACTAAAGTCATTTTTTAGATAATTTACATCGGTGATACATTGAGTGCTTGTGGAATAATTTTCAGCAGATCCTTTTAAAAGTTCTTTTTTTGTTCCGGTTCCTGTAGTAACGGGGATATAAAAATGATTGTCGGTTTTTAAAACATCAGGAATTAAAATAAATCTTTTGTCCTGATCTTTGTCATCAGAAAGTTGAGGGCTTCTCAAGCTTACGAATCTAAATAATGTTTGTGTTGGTGTGTTTTCTGCAATTGGCGTTGCAGGAGTTTCATTTTCTGCCATTTTGTAATTTTTGGGTTTTAAAAGTTAAATGTTGAAGCTTCTTTTTATTAGAATAGCTTCTGTTTTGCTAGTTTTTTTAGTGGTTTTCCAGCAAAGTATTCCACCTTTTTGTTTACATTTTTTGTTTCATTGTTTTATGTATTGGGTCTTAGTTTTTAGACATAGTTCTGGCTGTCCAGCATTTTGTGAATGGTGAATTCAAAGGTTTTTTGAGATATTATGTAATGGATTTGTGTTTTATAGATGCTTTAAAAGCAATGACTGGAAGTTCCAGAACTATGTTAAAAACAAGAGACAATTAATAACTATCTTCTTCAAGGGTATCTTTCTCAAAATCTTCCCGGAAGAAATTTTCAATGTCGTTGAGATAATTGTCGTAGTCTATCTCTGTATTTTCGATATCGCTCCATTCAATAGTATAGAGATCTTCATCGAAGGTTATATTTGGATTGTGTTTTGATGTTTCCATGCTTTGTGTCTTGGTGCTTCGGTTGAGATTCGAACAGAATTTTGGCTGTTCAGCATTTTGGAATGTTGAATTCAAAAAGTTATTTTTTAGTTTTTAAGGATTATTTTTTGTGTTTTATTTATATTCCAAAGGTAGGAGTGAGGGGCGACAAAACTTGACGTGATTAAAATATTTTAGAAAAAAAATCATTTCCTTTTTAAGTACTTTCTAATCAGAAAGAAAAATAAAATAGAGACAATAAATGATGTAATTCCGGAATTAAAAACATTTCCAATTGGCATATATTTATGTCCGTCTTTTGTGATAGGAGGATTAAAATAATCAAATAAAAAGTAAAAAATAAACCAACCAAAAATGAAAAATAGTATGCTCATAAAAACTGACGCTAATGTTGCTTTCATATTGTTATTCATTTAAATTCTTACTTGACTTTATATATTTAAATATAATCAAAATAGCTTATATTATTATTTTATAAGTTAAATAGCTTATATTTTGTTTTTTATCAATTTCTGTACAATTTGGTTCAATACCTCTCTGTTATCATCAATATAGCTTAATCCGGCCTGTATTAAGTTCTCAATATTAGATCTTCTTACATTATCCATTGCGGGAGAAGCATTTTTCAACGAAGGATTTAGTCGATAATAATTTTTCTGATTTCTCAATCCCAATGTCTGAAACATTTGACCAAGCTGATAATCTACAGTTTCCGCATTTGCAGACATTAAAATGTCAATAATAGGATTTACCCAGCCTATTTTTCCTGCTTTTTCCAATTTTTTGAAAGAATAAGGTCTTGCTTCAATTCCTGTCCCGATAGAAACGACAATCATATCATTTACACTCGGATGATTAGCTTTCTGATGATTTTTGAGCACTTCGGCAAAAGGAATTTTTCTTGCTTCAGCATAGGCGCACAGAGCAGGGTTATTGGCGAACATTCCGCCATCAATTAAACTGAAGATCTGTCCGTACATCGATTTGATCTGAACTGGTGTAAAGTAAGTAGGCGCTGCAGAAGTAGCTCTACATACATCTTTTACATAAAAGTTATCGGCGCTTAAATGAGCATTCCATGAGTTAAATAGTTTGGCTCTTCTGTTTTCGATGTCGTAACTGGTTATTAAGCATGGTTTTATCAATTCTTTAAGTTCTAAATTTCCGAAAAAATCATTCAAATTTTTTTCAAGAGCTTCCTGAGAGATCTTTTCATTTAGCAATCCGAAGGGATTTACCAAACGTTCCCAAAAAGACACCTGAAATATGTCTCCCCCTTTTTCAGCATATAATTCTAATCCTTTTTGGATTGAATATTTTGCCTTTCGGTGTTCATCAGGACAGAGAATAATGGATGCAATCAATCCTCCTGTACTGCTTCCTGCCACAAGATCGAAATAATCACCAAGTCTCGCATTCGGCTGATCATGAAGCTGAAGCTGCTCTTCGATGTAGCGTAGAATAATACAGGTGATGATTCCTCTGATTCCGCCTCCGTCCAAAGAAAGAATGGTTGTCTTTTTCATATGTTTCTTTTACTTTTTTTAAGAAATACTTTTCAACTTTAGACAAGTAAAACCAATAGTTTTCAGAAAAATGACTATTGGTTTTAACTTGTCATAATAAAGTTTTTAGTGTTTTTCTATACAATAAAGATAACCTGAGAAGGCGACAGAACTTGTCGTATTAAAAAATAAATTACATAGGCTTTATATAAAGTATTTAACTCAATAAAGTAGAGAGTATCTTTATCTGATTTTGGATTGTTTAGTTGGTAATAATATTCCATATTATTAATTCCTTTAAAAATGGTTTCTTTTGTTCCAATTTTTACTTTAAAGTAATCTTTAGTTTTTTGATAAAAAGATGAGTTCCAACTTGGAGTTTCATCAGGGAATCTTGAGTTACTACCACCATTACCAATTCCTTTTAGTCCATTAACAATAGGATTATCAAAATTAAAATGATTACTAATTACCTGTTGATTATCTAAAGCTATATTTTTAAGATTTTTTGAATACAATTTATTCTGAATATTACAATCCATACATTGGTAATCAATAATTGAAATAGGGAATTTATCAAAATCCTTTTTTGTGAAGTTTTTAAGTTCTTTGATTTTTTTTATAGTAATCTCTTTCTTATTAGTGTGGTCTGGAAGATTTGCTATTTCCGGATATTTATCAACCCAAGGGATTTTATAACCATAACAAAATATTACAGATATAAATAAAATGATACTAACTCCTATTTTTAAGGATTGTTTTCTTTTGGGAATAATCCATTTATTTAGAATGTAATAAAAAGGAAGTATGTATAATATGAGAATCGCTATCATCAGATTGTGACATTTAACTACAAATTTATTCTTTTTTGATTATGGTAAAATCACATATCCATCCTTATCCATTTTCATTTTCAACAACGCTCTCCAGCTCGTTTTCACCAAGCCTTTCTTAGTTGGGATATTCTTCTTTTCAAAGTGGGGGAGATCTTTAAAAGTCTTCCAGTTTCCACCCCAATCCCAACCGTGTTTTGCGAAAATTTTCACACACTCGTACCAATCTGCGACTTTATCGTTGTCCCAGTCTTTTACCGTGTCCCAACTTGCGGTTTTCCCGTCAATCATCATACAGATATCGACTGCAAGCCCGTAATTGTGGATGCTTTGTCCCGCTTTGGCATTGGTTACTTTTTTTCCTGAGGTAATTCTTCCGATGGCATAGAGTTTTTCCTGTTCTTCAAAACTCCTTAATCCTTGTGTAATTCTCACTTTTGCTCTTCCGGTTAATGCTTTATCACATTCCTGAATAATCTGCTTGACTTCCTCTCTTACCAAAGGGTGAAGTTTTTCAATTCTCTGTATCGTTACTTTATCCATAGTATCAATTTTTTAGCGTTTTTGGAAGACAAAATTAAACTTGAGAGGCGACAAAACTTGACGTATTTAAAATAAATTAATCTTTTGTAAATCAGTTGTTTAATTTAGTTTTAAAATTTTAAATAATTATACTATTCTGCTTTAAAAGTTATAATTTTGTGTATTGAAATGTTCCGTTTTTTGAATCATGTATGCTTTAGTAGATTGCAACAATTTCTTTGTTTCCTGTTATCGAAAGTTATTGTTTATCAAAAGTAAATAAGGATTTGGCTGCTAATTTTCTGATTAACAGTTTTAATTTTGATAAAAATGTTTTGATAATAATGTAGTACGTATTCTTTTGTTGATTGACACACATCAAACATTCAGTATTCGATATGGTTTTTATTTACATTTTGACTTTTTTTAAGATTTTTCTTTCAAAATATCTAAAAGCCAAAGCGAAACAATTCTCGAAACTTGCTAAAAAACTTCCCACAAGTGCTGCTGATTGATAATCAAATCCCATTGATATTGGAATACCTCCTAAAACAGCACCTAAAGAATTATCAATATTAAATCCTACCTGAGTTAAAGATTCTCCAAGGATTTCGGCATTTTTAGCACTGCGGATCATCAATATCTGAATGGGATCGGCTACTGATACGGAGAGGGTTCACGCACAAAATGTTAAGAATAATGAAGTATAATAATTCTTCGAAAATAAAAAGATGCTTAAGATCACTTAGTTTTGCTCCAAAAATTACTAACAAACATTCCGATTTCTACTAGAATCATCAAGTATGATATGATACTTTTAAAGGAGATATATAGGTAATCTAGGCGAATAGTCCGCCAGTTCCAATAAAAATAATCAATAGTGACAACCAAACTTTTACTGACTTGAAAATGAACAATTCACTTTTAATGCTTCCATTTGTATTATTCTCAATATGTGGTAACATATTATATAATAGGGAAACAAGTGAGCAATCCTAAAATGACAACAGTGGCATAAGTAAAACGCCAGGAAAATTCGTGCTCCATCCAAGTACCCAAGGGTACAAAAACTAAATTGGTTTCTGGTTATAAGACTAAAAGGTTAGAGTAATTACAAGACTTCGTGGCATTTGTAAATTCTGTACCCATAGTTTAGGTTAAAATTTAAGAGCTGATTATAAAAATCAGCTCTTACTTCTCTCCTTAGCAATATCCTCATCCGTTCGGTTATCGTAAATGGTGATTTTATCCAATTCTTGCTGCATATTTTTAAATTCACCATCAGTAAGAATAACATCCTCTGCACTTTGATTTTCTGCAATATATTCTTTTTTTCTTGCTCCTAGTATCGGCGAAATAAAGTCATTGCCGTAAAATATCAAGGCCAATGAAATTAAACCAGCAATAATCAACTGTACTTACCTTTAAATCCTTTTTTCTAAATTACATATTTTTATCCTTATAATTCACTAAACCATTTTACCACTTCCGGTTCTGTATGGTTTTTAAATGTACTTTTTCCCGTGTCAATAGATTTTATTATGTCCATATCGGAATCGTCCAATTTGAAATCAAAAACATTAATGTTTTCTTTGATACGCTCTACATGAACAGACTTTGGAATGACCACAATACCTCTCTGAATAAGCCAACGCAACACTACCTGCGCTACCGATTTATTGTATTTACTAGCAATGTCTTTTAATACGTCATTATTAAAAACGTTCAATACTCCTTGACCAAATGGTGACCACGATTGGTGCAATATGCCATTTTCTGATAAAAATCTGTTGTTCTCAATCTGCTGATTAAAGGGATGTGTCTCAATTTGGTTAACAGCCGGTTTAATTTCATTGTATAGCATAAAATCCATCGCTCTGTCCGGGCGAAAATTACTCACACCAATAGCACGGATTTCCCCTTTTTTGTACAATTCTTCCATAGCTCTCCAAGAACCATACACATCATTGAAAGGTTGGTGAATCAGATAAAGGTCTAAATAATCCAACCCTAAATTCTTAAGAGATATTTCGAATGCTTTTTTTGTATTTTCATAGCCGGCATCTTGCAGCCAAAGTTTTGTCGTTATGAAAAGTTTTTCACGAGCTACACCGCTGTTTTTAATACCTTTTCCAACAGCTACTTCATTTCCATATTTTGAAGCGGTATCAATTAGGCGATAGCCTGCTTTAATAGCTTCTTCTACGCTCTTTTCACATTCAGCCAGGTCATTCATTTGGTAAACACCAAAACCAAGCATAGGCATTTCTACGCCATTATTTAATTTTATAAATTCCATTTCTTTATTTTGTTATTTTAATGAATAAAATGATATCTCTAAGCTTGTATTTTCGTTTTTCTACCTGCTATAATTTTTTTAAAGGCCGCTACATCAAAAAGATTAGGCAATGGTCCGCCGTGTAAATTTTTATTTAGATTGTCGATTGCCGCCATGTCATCAGCAGTTAACTCAAAGTCAAAGATATCGATGTTGTATAGCAGACGTTCGTAATGTTGCGATTTAGGAATAGCAATCATTCCGTTTTGAACATGCCATCTAAGAACAATCTGAGCCGTTACTTTTTTGTACTTTTCTGCGAGCTTGACGATTGTATAATCTTGTAAAAGTCTAATAGGTGCTGTTGGATTACTTGCACTATTTGTAAGCTCACCACCTATTGGTCCCCAACATTCCGTTACAATTCCGTGATTTTTATGGAAGCCTCTCAAGTCTTTTTGAATAAGATAAGGATGTAGTTCCACTTGATTAATTGCTGGTACAACAGAAGTTTGCTTCATTAGATTTTCAAGATGCTCAATAGTGAAGTTGCTAACACCGATGGCACGGATTTTTTTATCAACATATAATTTTTCCAAAGCTTTGTAAGCTTGTACCGTTTTGTCAAAATCTGTTGGTACCGGCCAATGCAAAATATATAAATCGATATAATCCAATCCTAACAATTTTAAACTATTTTCAAATCCTTTTATAGCATTGTCGTAACCGAAATCTTCAATCCACAATTTAGTAGTGACAAATAATTCGGAGCGTTTTACTCCGCTTCGTTTTATTCCCTCACCTACTTCTTTTTCGTTTCCATAATTGGTGGCAGTATCCACCAAACGATATCCATTTTGTAATGCGAAAGCAATGTCATCTGCCGCCTGAATCGTAGGTAAAGCAAAAGACCCAACACCCAAAACTGGCATTTCAACTCCGTTATTAAGCTTTATGGTTGGACTTTTTGCGGGTACTATGTCCGCATTTTGGTTTACATTCATAGCAGTACTATTTAAAATTGAACCTGCAGAAGCAACACTTGATACAGCTAAAGCACCAGATGCTAGTCCTGCTTTTTTGATAAAATCTCTTCGATTAGTCATAATATTATATTTTGTATTTGTGTAAATATTAGGTTATTGTTTAACAGGAGAATTGTTAGCATAACAAGTTGTGCATTCGCAAGTCTACCAATACATCATATGATCATTGAGCTTACAATAACGATATATTGCAGTTGATGGATGAGCAATAGTAATAACTTCCCAAGAACAATTTGGAAGATGAGTGAGATTTGTATTCTTAACACAATTACTTTGATAATGTTTGAAAATTTCTGCTAAAATCGCCTTGATTTGATCATTATTATCGGCAGAAAACTTAAATATCCTTTATTATTAAGAAACTCAATATGAACAGCTCTTTGTTCCTCAAGTTCAACCTTACTTTTTTTTATTTTTGCACATTTTAGAATGCTTTCCACTGAAAAATTTTGATTGTCAGTTTATGATTAAGCATAGAAATTCAGGGTTGTTAACTGCAATATCATAGCAGTCATCTTTAAAAATTTTGATTTCATAACTACTTTGATTAGGTGTTTTAAAGTTCTATTTAATGGTGTATCCTCCATCAGGCACTACGGCTTGGCCAATCATAAATCCAGCGGCTTCACTTGATA
This sequence comes from Chryseobacterium taiwanense, assembly GCF_000813825.1. GTDB lineage: Bacteria > Bacteroidota > Bacteroidia > Flavobacteriales > Weeksellaceae > Chryseobacterium > Chryseobacterium taiwanense. The sequence goes on along the minus strand of NZ_JWTA01000015.1, from coordinate 4,753 downwards.
ACCAAAGTACAGTGGAAGCTAACTCTTCAGATTTTCCCATTCTCCCTCTTGGAATACTACTAATGATAGCATCCATATGTTCGGGATGATCAGCCACGGCATTCGCAACCATTGGCGTATTGGTAGTTCCCGGACAAATGCAGTTCACACGAATTCCTTTGGGAGCATATTCTAGCGCTGTTGCTTTGGTTAGTCCTACAACACCGTGTTTGGCAGCAGTGTAAGCGCCCAAATTGGCAGTTCCCACAATTCCACTTTGCGAAGAGCAGTTAACAATAGAACCAGAACCCTGTTGACGCATTACTTGTAATTCATATTTCATACAAAGCCATATACCTTTTAGATTTACAGCGATTGCTCTGTCGAAATCTTCAGATAAGGCATCGGCTGTTTCAGCTACGGCAACGTGCATACCAGCATTATTGTAAGCAACATCCAACTTTCCAAATTTTTGAACTACCTTTTCCAGCATACTTTTTACTTCAGCTTCGTTGCTTACATCGCATTTAATACCTATCACATTATACCCTTTATCTGAAAGCAATTTCACTGCTTCATCTAATGCTTGCTGATTGAAATCAGACAACACCACAGAAGCACCTGACTCTGCAAATTGTGTCGCTGTTTCTAACCCTAACCCTGAAGCTGCACCAGTAACTAATGCCACTTTATTTTTGAATGATATTTCCATTTTTGATTGTTTTAATTTTTTTGTTTTTACAAAATTATCAGCTTAAAAGTAGAGCTACTTATACCAATTACAGATATACTGTTACATTTTACGGAAATAGCTAACATTCTGTTTCACATTATAATAATTTGAATAAATTTGCTATTAAGAAATAGAAATGTAATGAATAACACAGTGAACTTTGATACGGTTGATAGTTACAATAAATACGGAGGTCAAACCACTATGAATCCTTTGGTGAGTATTGTAGATTTATCGCAAGGACCGCTGAATTGTTATACTCAATTAAATGTTGGCTTGTATATTATTGTTTTTAAAGACAAGTACTGCGGTGAAATAGAATACGGCAGAAGTTCGTACGATTATAATGAAGGAGCCCTTTTATTTTTCTCTCCAGGACAGGTAATTCGTTTAGAGGAAACGGAAGAACTACACCAACCCAAAGGCTATGCATTGGCATTTCATCCAGATTTTCTGCACAGAACCTCACTACTCAAAAACTTTCACGAATACACTTTTTTCAATTACGCAATGAAAGAGGCACTTTATATGTCCGAAAAAGAGCAAACCGATATACTTGATTGCTTTGCTAGGATAAAATCAGAAATTGAAAGACCTATTGATCAGCATAGCAAAAGAGTAATCATCTCTGCTATCGAACTGTTATTGAGTTACTGTATCCGTTTTTACGATCGGCAGTTTATAACCAGAGAGAAAATGAACTATGGTATCCTTGAACGTTTTGAAGAATTAGTAAGAAATTATTATCAGTCTGAACTACCCACCGATTTAGGTTTACCAACAGTAAATTATTGTGCATCAGAATTATTTTTATCACCTAATTATTTTGGTGATTTGATTAAGAAAGAAACTGGAAAAACAGCCCACGAGTACATTCAAAATACGATTATAAATGTTGCAAAAAACAAAGTAGCCGATCCTTCAAAATCTTTGGGAGAGATTGCCTATGAATTGGGGTTTAAAAGTCCTTCCCATTTTTCAAAATTATTCAAGCAAAAGACTGGAAAAACCCCGAATGAATATCGAATGGAAGTTTAATGGCTCAAAACATCGTTTTGTGAGACTTAGTTATATCTAATATTTCGACCATTTTTTCAAATCTGTTCTGCGATCTTTTACGCGAATTCCAATTCTTTTGAATAACGTTTTTTCTATTTCTACTCCTTTTTCTATTTCAATTTCATAAACTTCGCACATGTCTTTAAGATAATAGATTTCTGAATCAGCAAATCCCCATCTTTCTTTTAATAATTCAAATTCATTTTGATTTAGTTCTGCGGGCTTTTTGGAATTAAAAAATGCACTTAATTCGCTATAAATTGTTGCAATATGTTCTTCAAACAATGAAACGTCTCCATTTGCAAATCTTTCAGCATAATCTTTTGCCGTTGGATTTTCATTATTTAATTTTTTGAATTCGTGACCATAACTTATTGCCATTGTGAAAAATTCGACAATATCAACATCGTAAGGTTCTCCCATGAGTTCTTTGAAATCTTTTACAAGATATTCTTCTTCAAAATTATTACTGCGTTTCTGATTGCATTTTGAGCACAATAATCTAATATTATGTTCTTCTGTTGCCCCACCTTTAGACCACGGGATTATATGGTCAAAATGAATATTTTCATCTAAAACTGCATTTCCACAACTACGACAAATTTGATTTTCTCTTTTTAAGACTTTAAATTGAATAGTTCTTGGAATGGTCCGGGAAATTCTTCTTAATTCTTTTGTTTCCGTAAATGGTTCCGCAACATAAAAAACCGGACAGTCATGTCCGAAAATCCGACAACTTTTTTCGTCATTTTCAGTTTGAATAGGAAAATCTTCAACTAATGGACCGTAGGGACAATATTTTAGTTCCCAACAAGGTTTACAGACCGAAGTAACTCTTTTATTCCAATCTATTTTCTTTCCCCAAGTTAAGAAGAAATCGTCTGATTTATCCATAGTATTATAATAGGTTGTTTTTTTAAATCGTATTTTGATATAAATAATCTATAAGTATTTGCTTTTCTTGCATTTGATCATTTTTTTAGATTTATCTTTTAGCTTTAGTATTAGTATTAGATAAAAAAATAAAGCTACACTAGTAACCATAGTTGATAAGATAACCGCTGAGTAAATAATATCAATATATGTATTTCTCACTTCTATCTGTATTAAAATAAAACACAAAAGAAACACTATTAAGAATAGAAAAGATGTTATATAGAGTAGATTTTTATTTTTCATCGAATCGTATTTTGAGATTAGTTATAGTGTTGTTTGTTCAAAATCAAGTTCGAATTCTACGTTACCTACTTCATTTTTGCCAAATACAGCTACGCAAATTAATTCTGGAAAATCGGAAGTCCAAAATCCAAAATTGAGTTTTTCTCCTTCTTTAATATCAAGTGTTTTGGCAATTTTTTCAGCCTCTTTTTGACTTAAGATTTGAAGATCTTCGAAAGAATCAGTAGTTTTTCCAATTGAAACGTTATTAGTACTCATTATTATTATTATTATTATTATTATGTTTTTAATGTGAAAATTTTTTTTAAATAAAAAGGACCATCATAAGGTGCTGTTAACAAAATGGTGCTATATAAAGAATATAGAATAATTAATGTCAAAATAGATAATTGAAAATTTTAAAATTCTAATAAAATTTGTGGAACTAAAAAATACGAAAACTTTCAAAAGTTGAAAGTTCGTTAAAATTAAATATTTAAGATTATGGATTCATTTACAGTAGTATTAATATATACGATAGCATTATTTTGTCTAGGAATTATTAGGAGCAAAAGATTTAATGGATCTTTTAATTTCAACTTCCTTAATGGATTCACAATAGATATTGAGGCAAAAAAGTAACAAAAAACAGTTTTTCTATTTTAGAAGAGCTGTTTTTAAATTAATTCAGGTGATCTGATTTTAGTTCGTTAAAATCGTTCCGGAAAGAACATATCCATTCCGGAACTGGTAGCCATTAGCAAAATAAAAAAACAGAAGCGATTTTCGAACACAATTTTAGTTCTGATCTTTTAGTGAACGTTTAAATGTTATTGCTAAAGAATCTGATTTAGTTTATCAATTAAATTTTGAATCTTTACCTTGTGTTCGTCAATTTTGGTTTTAGCAAAACCTCCATTAACTTGAATCCAAATTGGGTTATTACCTGTATGTAAAGTATCAATTATATCCTTTGATTCTTGCAAAGATGTATCATCGCTTACACTGTTTAATAATTCTCTTAGTTCATTTGCTGTTTGTTCGTCCATAATAATTGTTATTAATAATTAAATAAAAAATATGCAAAAATTTATCCAAAATTTTAGTGTGCCATTTTGACATGTAACCACAGTAAAATATAATTACTTTTTTGATAGTTTATCATTTAACAGCTCAATATCCTTTCTTAAAACTAAAAACATATCCTTCAAGTTATAGTTTTCAAAATTATCGGGTTCAAAATCTTGAGGAAAAATTCCTGAAGCATACTGCCATATTTCAACGATTTCTCCCAATGGAATTTCATAAGGTTTATAGAATGAGTTATCAGCGGTTATAGTTATTGATTTCTTATTTCTGGAAGTAAGTCTTTTATAAGAAATACCATCATTTAACGTAACAAAAACATAACTTTTATTTGGTTTCAGATCATTAATGTTTTCAAGATATTTTCCAATAATATACGAACCATCTTTAAATGGTGGCATAGAATCTCCTTGAGCCGGGAATGCTCTGTATTTACCATTGGTTAAAAAAGGTAAAGAAATTCTCTGTAAGCTTTCAATATATTCAGGGTCACTATACCCCGATAAATAACCCATAGAAGCTTTTTGCGGAACAATTTCAATACTGTTATTACCCAATTGGTCTACTACAACTGGTAATACAATTCTGTTATCCGGAAGTTTTAATATATCTTCCAAAGGATACTTTCTGATATCTACCGTGAGAAGTAAATCAATACTCAAATTGAAATATTTTGAAATTCTAATGAGTAGCTCGTAAGGAGCCTCAGAACGTCCGTCCTCATATTTGGAATAACGA
>NZ_JWTA01000014.1 GCF_000813825.1 Chryseobacterium taiwanense | reverse complement strand
AGATTGCAATCTGAAAGGTTTTTTCTTTTCCAACAGAACAGAAAAAAACTATATTTGCTGAAATTAAAACTGAGTACATATGTCTCCAATTATATTACTGTCCATCATTATCGTATATTTCGCATTGCTACTTTGGGTAGCTTACCGCACCGGAAAAGGAAGTGATAATGATAGTTTCTTCATCGGAAACCGTAAAAGTAATTGGATGCTTGTGGCCTTCGGGATGATAGGAACGTCACTTTCTGGGGTGACTTTTGTGAGTGTTCCCGGAGCTGTTGGAAATGATAAATTTGCCTATCTACAGATTACTTTAGGCTATCTGATTGGCTATATTGTTATTGCTTACGTCCTTCTTCCTTTATATTATCGATTAAAACTAACATCAATTTACGGCTACCTTCAGCAAAGAATGGGACAGCTTTCCTACAAATCAGGAGCATGGATTTTTATCGTTTCCAGATTGGTTGGTGCAACGGCAAGATTATATCTGGTAGTGAATATTTTACAGGTTTCAATTCTTGATAGTTTAGGCGTTCCGTTTATTGTAACCACACTGATTATTTTAGCAATGATTATCCTTTATACGTATGAAGGGGGTGTAAAAACCATCGTTTGGACGGATACGTTACAGACTTCTTGTATGTTGTTGGGATTAATTATCTGTACAATTTATATGTTAAATCATTTAGGATTAAATGTTGGAGAAAGTTTGACAGCTATGAACGAAAAAGGCTACACAAAAATCTTTGATTTTGATCCGAATCAGAAAAGCTTTTTCCTTAAACAAATTCTGGCAGGAGCTTTTATAACGATTACGATGACAGGAATTGATCAGGAAATGATGCAGAAAAGTCTATCTGTAACCAAATTAAAAGATTCTCAGAAAAACATGGTAACGCTTGGTTTTATTTTGTTGGGTGTAATTTCATTGTTCCTTTATATGGGCGGACTTCTTCATCTTTACGGAGCACAGGAAAATGTGACGAGCGCAGGTGACCAGTTATTCCCGGACGTTGCATTGAATCATATGCCTCCGTTTATTTCGATTATCTTTATTATTGCTTTGATTTCGGCTTTATTTCCAAGTGCAGATGGTGCAATGACTGCTCTTACTTCTTCTTTATGTATCGATATTTTCGGAATGAAAGAGAAGAAAGACTGGGACGATAAAAAGAAAGAAAAATTCAGAAAAAACATCCACTTATTGGTTGCTTTGTCATTCCTTATCATGGTGATTATTTTTAAAATCATCAATGACAACTCAATGATCGGGCTTATCCTAAAACTTGCCGGCTTTACTTACGGACCACTTTTAGGATTATTTGCTTTTGGAATTTTCACAAAATATAAAGTTAAAGACAAGTTAGTACCTTTCATTTGTATTGCAGCCCCTGTAATTTCTTTCTTTATCGATAAATATCAGGAAACGATCTTCGGGGAATTCAAAATCGGGTTGGAATTATTAATTATCAATGGTCTTCTTACTTTCGTAGGGTTGTGGCTTATTAGAAAAAAATAAATTTTCATCCCTTATGGAACTGGTTTCATAAATGGGAAGAAAGCCGTTGAACCCGTTCAATAATAAAAATATTTAAACAACTAAAACTCTGAGTTTTAATCTCAGAGTTTTTGCATTTCCGTAACCCAGTAAAAAATTGTAAATTCGCGTGCAAATAAATCTTATAAAATGAGTAAAAGTATCGAAGAGTTAAAATCTCTTACTACGCAAATCAGAAGAGACATTTTAAGAATGGTTCACGCTGTAAATTCTGGTCACCCAGGTGGAAGTTTAGGTTGTACTGAATACTTCACAGCCCTTTATGGAAAGGTAATGAACTATAATCTTCCTTTCACGATGGAAGGTAAAAATGAAGATCATTTCTATCTTTCAAACGGACACATTTCTCCGGTATTCTATTCTACTTTAGCTAGATTCGACTTTTTCCCTGTTGAAGAATTAAGTACTTTCAGAAAATTAGATTCTAGATTGCAAGGTCACCCTACCACTCACGAAGGTCTTTCTGGTGTAAGAATCGCTTCTGGTTCTTTAGGACAAGGTCTTTCTGTAGCTCTTGGTGTGGCTCAAGGTAAAAAATTAGACGGAGACAGCTCTTTAGTTTACTCTCTACATGGAGATGGTGAATTGCAGGAAGGTCAGGTTTGGGAAGCATTTATGTATGCTGCAGCAAAAAAAGTGGATAACATCATTTCTACGATTGACTATAACGGACAACAAATTGACGGAAGTACAGAAAATGTACTTTCTTTAGGAAATCTTCATGCAAAATTGGAGGCTTTCGGATGGACAGTTTTGGAAGAGAAAAACGGTAACGATCTTGAAGCTGTAATCGCTATTCTTGAAAAAGCAAAAACAGAAACAGGAAAAGGAAAGCCTGTAGCAATCATTCTTCATACAGAAATGGGAGCAGGTGTAGACTTTATGATGGGAACTCATGCTTGGCACGGAAAAGCTCCTAACGATGAGCAATTGGATACAGCATTCAAACAATTATATTTAGAAGCTCCTGCTGATTATTAATTATAAATGATAAATTATCAACGATAAATGATGATTGCAAATCTTTAAAATATCATTAATCACCTATCATTTATCAATTATTAAAAACTTAAGTAAAATGAAATTTACATATACAGAAAAAAAAGATACACGTTCAGGATTCGGAGCCGGATTAGCTGAACTTGCTGATACAAACCCTAATGTTGTAGCACTTTGTGCAGACCTTATCGGATCTTTGAAAATGGAGAAGTTCATTGAAAAAGCTCCTGAAAGATTCTACCAGACTGGTATTGCAGAAGCAAACATGATGGGTCTTGCTGCAGGTCTTAGCATTACAGGAAAAATTCCTTTTACGGGAACTTTCGCTAACTTCTCTACTTCAAGAGTATATGATCAGATTCGTCAATCGATCGCTTACTCTGGGAAAAACGTTAAAATCTGTGCTTCTCACGCAGGTCTTACTTTAGGAGAAGATGGTGCTACTCACCAAGTATTAGAAGATATCGGTATGATGAAAATGCTTCCTGGAATGACTGTAATCAACCCTTGTGACTACAACCAGACAAAAGCTGCTACTATTGCTATTGCTGAGCACGATGGTCCTGTATACTTAAGATTCGGTAGACCAACTGTTCCTGTTTTCATTCCGGAAGATATGCCTTTCGAAATCGGAAAAGGAATTCTTTTACAGGAAGGAACTGATGTAACAATTGTTGCTACAGGTCACTTGGTTTGGGAGTCTTTAGTTGCTGCTGATGAGCTTGAAAAAGAAGGTATTTCTTGTGAGGTAATCAACATCCACACAATTAAACCTCTTGATGAAGAAATCATCTTAAAATCTGTAGAAAAAACAGGTAAAATCGTTACTGCTGAAGAACACAACTACCTTGGTGGTTTAGGGGAGTCTGTTGCAGGAATGTTAGCTAGAAAAAGACCTACAAGACAGGAATTCGTTGCTGTAAATGATACTTTCGGAGAGTCTGCTACACCAGCTGAATTGATGAAGAAATATAAAATCGATGCTGCCGCTGTAAAAGAAGCAGTAAAGAGAATTTTAGCATAATATTTTCTTACATATATATATGAAAAGCATCCTTTCGGGGATGCTTTTTTATTTTAGATTTCATTGAGATCAAATTTCAACAATAAATATTCTAAAAAATACGTTTTGCTGTTATAAAACTAAAACAAATGAAACAACTCTTTTCTCTTCTCCTCTTCTTAAACACTTACTTCTTATTTGCACAAAATCAATATCATATCTTAAATGGAAATCAGGTTTTTAATCAAACCAGCTATGAAAAGTTTAAAGATAATATTTCTACAAAAGGAAAGTTAACAGAGAAAATAGCTTTAGTTTTCAAAAAGAACGACAGTACTTTTGCTCTCCCCAATCTAAAAGTTGAATTAGCCGACCATACTACCCGATACTATTTTAACAATCAAGTATACTTTGAGCAAATTTTTAAAAAGAAGGTCAATTTTATAGGATTAGAAGAAGTCCGCAACAATAAAAGTATTAATAAATCTAAGCCTTATTTTATCAATTGTTGGTACACAAACTGTAAACCTTGTGTTGAAGAAATTCCTGATCTCAATAAGCTACAGGAAGAATATAAGGACAAAGTAAACTTTATTGCCGTTACTTTTGATCAAGAGACTATTGTAAAAAGATTTTTGGAGAAGACTTCTTTTAATTTTGTTCACTTATCCAACCAACACCCTTTATTAAACTTAATGGAAATTCCTTTTTATCCAACAAGTTTTATTTTGGATAAGGATGGTAATTTTATCAGTTTTGTAAGTTACAATAATCCGGAGGGTCAAATGTATGCCAAGAAAATTTTGGATAAGCTAAACCCTAAATAATTTTAGTATTAAACTTGTTTTCTTCCCCATTAAGAATTCACTTTTAAATCGGCAAAAGATCATTAAACAAAAGAAACGGGCTTAAAGCCCGTTTCTTTTTATATTATAATATACCCTAAGGTTATTTAAAAAACTTCCATTTCGGAATAATTGCCAACATCCCGAATCCTGTAAAAAGGAAAAGATTGGTAACATCTGTATACAGAAAAGTTGACAGATAATAATTGTGCATAAAGAAGTGCAGAACAAGCAGCGCAGGGAATGCAAAGATGCCTATTTTTCTGTAAAAAAACATTAAAACAAGACTTACAACCATCAACGCGTCAATCGTGAAAATAGCATAAGAATACCAAGCCGGAATATTTAATGTTTCATGCTGCAGATATTCATCAAGATCGATTCCGAATCCCATGATCGTAAACAACATCAAGGCTGCGAATGCCCCTATAAAACCCCATCCTTTCTTCGGATCTTCATCAAAATAGCTATATTCTTCCATAGGTACAAAAATAAAGAACTTATGAGAGATTTCATAAGTTCTTTTTATATAATTCGTTTAAAATTTGATTAAATAGAGATAGCGTTAATCAATCTGTTTTTGTCGCTTAAGAATTCCTCCATAGAGATCATACTTTCAGTTCTCATTACATCCTGAATGTCATCTATTTGATAAATAATTCTTTTAGCATCATCAGTATTCTTAGCTCTTACTTTACAGAAAATATTATATTTTCCTGAAATAACGCTCGCTTCGATTACATTTGGAAGAGTTGACAATTCTTTCAAAACTTCTTGAGTTCTGTTAGATTTTGTCAATAAAATTCCGATAAAAGCTGTGAAGTGATAGTCTAGCTTTCCGTAATCGATGTTAAGAGATGATCCCAAAATAATACCCGCATCTTCCATTTTTTTCACTCTTACGTGAATTGTTCCAGCAGAAACATCCATTTGTTTTGCAATTTCCGTAAAAGGCATTCTTGTATTTTCTACTAAGAAATCAAGAATTTTCTTGTCTATTTCGTCCAGTTGATAGTTCATATTAGTCTGATTGTATTTTTTGTAAAAAACAAATATATATTTTGCAAATTTAGTAAAAATTATTTAGCAAAAAAAATTATAGCAAACATTAACAATAATTAACATGGATGATAAAAATCATTAAAATATTCTAATTATTTAACCTCTGATTTTACAGAATCTGTTTTTATTTCAGTTTCAGCAGGCTGCTGTTTTTTATTCTTTTTCTTCTTAAACAGAGAATTAAAACTTTTACTCCAAACGACCCCCACTCCATATGACTGATTTGCTGAACCATTCGCATTAAGACCTGTTCCCATTCCTATATTAGATGGCTTAGAATATCCTCTTAAGAGAACAGTACCGTCATTCTTTTTAGAAATATCATATTCAATAGACCCTTCCCCGGAAAGGAAGTTATTTGTATCTGTATTATCAGTTTTAGAAAGTGGAATTCCAAGACCCGTTTTCACATTCACTCTTGGGGAAACTTCGAAGCTCACACCGGCATTGGCTCTGTCTCCTGTATTTGAGTTCTGATCTCCTTTTACATAATTTAAGTCGATCTGGAATTCATTACTCATTGTATTCAAAGCGGAACCCAATTGTTTTAAAATCATATTGTATCCGGAACTTTCAGCAACTCCTGCGAAATCTACACCTACTCCACCCGTCGTCATATTAAAGCTGTTAAGCAGCAAAATAGATCCAAACTGCAATACTTTTTCACCATCCTGACTTAATTTGGCATTTAATGATTCTTTTACCTGACTAGAGACATCTAAAGCCGTCAACCCCAATTCTACATCCGGATTTGTCAAACTTTCGGTAATCTTAGCCTGAAGAAGAATTTTAATCGGTTGAAGACCACTCATACTCAGATATTCTCCGGTATTGGAAACCATTCTCATATAATTTGCAGTAATGTCTAAAGCTGGCTTCATAGCATCACCGTCCCAACGAATACTGCTTCCTTTTTCTATCTGGAAAGTTTTATTAAGAATCGCTTTAGAAATAAATGTTCCGGTATCCACCATATAAGCTCCGTTCATCGCTATATTTCCCTGTCTGCTCATCTGGAATTTCAGATTATTCGCAGTCCCTTTCACAGAAATATTTCCGACATCATCACCCACCAAAACATTTACGGTAGTTCCTTTATCAATATCTAAGCTTAAATCAATATTCATATTCGCTCCGGATCTCTTCTTTTCTTCCAGTACGATTTCCCCAATCTTATTTTCTTTTAAGAACCTCAGCATTTTAAATTCTTCCACATTGCTGGTAGAAGCGGAATTAAAAGTAAAGGTACTTCCAAATAAGGCTTTAAATGGTGTTCGTGGACTGGTTTCAATATCCAATGCCGAAACTGGCCCAGAAATGGTAGCTTCCCCTTGTCCGTACACTCTTCCCCAAAACAAATCGTTATCTTTTTGGGTTGAATTTAGCACCATCAGATTACTCGCATTAAAGAACAAAGCGACCTGCATGGAAGATAAAGTTTCAAAACGGATATATCCTGAAATAGTTCCCTGAGAATTTGTTCTTCCGTCATGAACTCCAATATTATTAAGAACTGCTAAACCTTTTGACAGAGGAATTGTAGTATCATCAAAAGAGTAATCAACTCCGGTAAATAAAAGTTTCAAACCAAATCCTTTCAAATCAATATCTCCACTATAATCCAAATCATTCAGCTTTCCACTGATTTTAAGATCCCCCGTTGCTTTACCACGCATATTTCCAAAAATGGATTGTACAAACTGTTGGGTAAATGCCAGATCAAAATCTCTCATTTCAGCCGTAAGATCGATAATAGGAGTCGAAGTATTGTTATTTACAGTTCCGGTAACATGTAGATTGTTATTTCCAATAATTCCAGCCGAAGCAACTTTTATATCAATATCATAAACATTTAAAGAAAAACTGTTGGTCGCCGATATGGTAATATCTCCCATGTCGTTCCCATTCATTATGATATCATCTATGGTCATATCTACAAGAGGCTGCAACGTATTTTTATCCATTCTGATTTTTACGTTACCATTTGCCAGTCCTTTTATTCCCATAGAATTACCTCCCGACTGCATTTCTAAAAGTTTCTCTATTGAAAAGTCTTTTACTTCCGCATCTACATAAAAGTCTTTTGCAGATTTAAAGGTTGATTCATTAATCTGCAATGAACTGTTATCTGAATAAATTCTCAGATTCCTTATTTCAAAGTCGGATGTCTTTTTCCTATATACAATAGAATGATCTAAGTTCGGATCAGTATCTATTCTCCAAACTACATCATTAAAGGCAATTTCCGTAGGCTCGAATCTGAACACAAAATCACCTGCTGCATTCGTAGACTGATTGAAATTGATCGCATAGCTTTTCAACTTATCTTCCATATCATCTTCAGGACTTCCATGTTTAAAATTGGTGGAAATTCTAAGGATGGTATTATTTTCATTTTTACCGGTTAAGGTAATATCCCGAAGTATATTTTTATTGTATTCTATCTTATTTATTTTAGCGTACAGCTGTTGATCAAGATTAGCCGTATTAATTCTTACCATAACACTGTCGACCATAGCGCTGTCTTTCGTAATATTTTCCCTCTCATTAATTTTATAGGAAGGATTCGCCGCAGCCAATGCTTTATCTGCATCTGTAATTTCCTCTACTTTGGTCATCACATATTTCAGAGAAGCTGCATCAAGATTTAGTATTAAATTATTAGAATTACCATCATATTCACCTTCCACTTTAGCTCCTTGCGGTAGTTTCAAATCCGGCATAAAATAACTGATCAAGCCTTGCTCGACATTAAAATTCATTGCAAAACTTTCACCTCGGTACAATTTTCTTGGTGGAGGACCTACTAAGATTTTTCCTAATCCGTTTTCTACCATTCCAACAAGGTCTGCAAGGTTATATCTCCCCGAAATTTTACCATCAAGAGCTCCCGGAGCATTCACATCAATTACTCTTCCTCCGTTTTCCAGATACGTTTTAAGTTTTGCGTTAGGAATTTTATATCGTTGGTCTGCCGTTGCAAAATCTATATTATGAGCTTCTACATCTAGATTCAAATCATTAATGGTAGACATTGCCATTTTCCCAACCACTTGTCCGCTTACAATTTGATTTCCCGGTTTACCCGTGAAGTAATTCATATTCAAATAATTCACATTGGCATCTACGTTGGCAAAAATTCTTGAAGTACTGAAGTCTATTAATCCTTTTATAGTAGCTTTTGCCTGCTCATCGTTCACCGTAATGAGCCCGTTATATTTTTTATGATCTAATAAACCGTCTAAATACACGTTATTGATCTCTTTATTCATAATCTCAACACTTGAAATCTGAGATTTCGTACTCAGCTTCATGGTATTAACATCAAAACTTTGTCCGTTGATATTAAATTTACCTGAAATTAATCCTACTGACTTATTTTTTGTGATTACAGAGGTATTCAAATCTTTTATCTCTGCATATCCAACATATTTTGGTAATGAAGAACTATAATCTGATAATGTGAAATTTGTGATTTTAGCCTGTCCGATTCCTGTCATAAGGTTTCCAGATGAGACATAGACCTGCTTTGGACTTACTTTAGCCGTTCCGTTGTATTTCAGTTTTCCAAAATCATCTGCAAAGTTTTTCATCTTCTTCGAAATGAAAGAAGGCATCATCTTTTTTAAGTCCTTATAGGTGAAATCAGCAGAAAGATCGTTAGTTTGTATTAGGAAGTTTCCTTTAAGAAGATTATCCGCTTTCAGTTTCTTTGTCGCAATATTCACATCAGGATTTCTAATCAGAAAGTTCTCTAAAGTAAATTGATTTAGCGGCCCTTCCATTTTCCCGGAAAGATTGAAAGGAATAAAATTATCCCAATTGGTTACAAAATAACTGATATCATACCCGCTAAGCTGGCTTCCCTGATTGATATTCATCTCCCATTTTACCTTATTGGTAAAATCAGCCCAAGAACCTTTATGTAGATTAAATTTAATATCTCCCTGTAGTAAGGAATGATCGGTATTTAAAGTCAAATCTTTAAGCAACAGAAAATCTTCTGTCATAGAAAATTCCGTAGAAAAGGTTTCTACAAAATGAGATTTCCCCCATCTCTTGGTCGTAAATGTGAAATTGTTGATTTGTGCAGCAATATTTGCTCCATTTACTCTTACTTTTGGAGCTTTTAGATTAACATTGGTCGCAGTAAGCCATTTTCCCGGTTCTCCAGGTGAATTCTGATTAATGATAGAAACTTTGGAATCCAAAATCTCTAATCGGGAATTAAGCTGAAAAGGAGGTTTATTAGGATCTCTTTTTTTTCCGCTGTCGAATAATTTTGTAAATCGTATGAAGTTTGAAATACTGTCGCCTTTATAGGTAATTACTTTTACATCGGCATTTTTAAGGATCAATCCGTTAAAACTTAAAGAATTGTGTTTTCCTATATTGGTCGCTAATGAAAACCAGTCTGAATTGGCAATAAATTCTTTAGCTTTTATGAATTCAAAACCTTTATAATCTTTTACTTTTAAGCCTTTAATAGTAACATCTCCGAAAAAGTCTACCTCAACACTTTCGGTAGACATATCTGCTTTAAAATCTCTGTTTACAATTTGTAACGCCTGATCTGCAGCCCATCTTTTGGTAATGGGAAGATTAATGGCAATAAAAGCAAGAACAACGACACTAAGAACAAACCAAAAAAGAATCAGTAAAAGTCGCGCCCACCAAGAATAGCTCGTTACATCTTTTGCCGCCTGCTTTCCTATTTCCTGAGCGGCATCCAAAGGATGTTTTATGGCATCTGAGGCAAATTCGGAAGCTTCTTTTACGGTTTCTTGAACATTTTCCACAGTTTTCTGTACCTGATTCCCTAAGTTTTCAGCTACTGATTTTTTGTTCTCATTCTCGTTATTATTCTCTAACTTTGCCATTATTATGAGCGACTCTATAATTTTAGGTATCGAATCGTCTTGTGACGATACTTCAGCAGCTATTATCAAAGGAAATGCTATTCTTTCTAATATCGCCGCTAATCAGGCAATTCATAAAGAATATGGTGGTGTGGTTCCTGAATTGGCTTCAAGAGCACATCAGCAAAACATTATTCCTGTTGTTGAAAAATCCTTACTCAAAGCAAATATACAACAAAATGCAATCTCTGCCATAGGCTTTACACGTGGTCCCGGACTTTTGGGTTCGCTTCTTGTAGGTACATCTTTTGCCAAGTCATTGGCTATGAGTTTAGATGTTCCTTTAATTGAGGTAAACCACCTTCAGGCACACATTTTAGCACATTTCATTGAGGATGCAAATCCTATGCCGCCCAAATTTCCTTTCTTATGTCTTACCGTAAGTGGAGGTCATACAATGATCGTTTTGGTGAAAGATTATTTTGAGATGGAAATCATTGGAAAAACCATTGACGATGCTGCGGGGGAAGCTTTTGATAAAATCGGAAAAATATTTGATCTGGATTATCCTGCAGGTTCTATTATTGACCGATTGGCAAAAGAGGGAAATCCTGATTCTTTTAAATTTAATAAACCTAAGCTGGAGAATTACGATTATTCATTCAGCGGAATTAAAACTTCAGTATTATATTTCATCCAAAAAGAGGTAAAAAAAGATCCTGATTTTATTAAAAACAACCTTAATGATTTATGCGCTTCTGTTCAGAAATCCATCATTGAAATTTTGATGAACAAACTGGAAAAAGCGGCACTAGACTTAAATATAAAAGAAGTGGCAATTGCCGGTGGAGTTTCTGCCAATTCAGCTTTAAGAAAAGTGATGCAGGACAATCATGAAAAACTAGGCTGGAATATCTATATCCCAAAATTTGAATATACAACAGACAACGCTGCAATGATTGCCATGGTAGCTCAGCTGAAATTTGAAAGAGGTGAATTTACTGATCTAAGAACAACAGCGACGGCGAAATACGATTTATAATGAAGATATTATTAGAAGAAAAAGTACTGGGAACGCATTCTAAAAAAAACTCAAAATATTATTGGGTTTTAGAAACCGTTACAGGAAAAAATGAAGTCGTTGCCCAAACTGAAGACGATGATTATTTAATGGTGAGTTCAGAAATTGGATATATTCAAAATATTAAGGAAGAGGTTTTAGAAAAAATAAATTCGGAGAATGTTTTCAGCTTTGCTTATGAGCCGAAAGAAGGAGATTATTTATCCATCAAAAATAATTTAAGAAAAAATGAATATCTGAACATGATTTTCATGAACAATAATTGGGTTGAAGAAATTTACATGTGTTCTTACAGAGACTGCGAAGGTGATATTTATACTACGATAAAAACCGGAGTTGCATTTTTGAGCGAGAATGAGATCTTTTTTTAAGAAATAATACACTTTTTTCTATGAAACTTTTTTTTGGAGAGATAAATAACGGAAAAGCAATCATCAATGAGGAAGAACAGCAGCATATTGTAAAGGTTCTTCGTATGAAAAACGGTGAAGATATTCATGTAACGGACGGAAACGGAAATCTTGCCTCTGGAAAACTGATCATTGAAGGAAAAAAAGCAAACATTGAAGTTTCTGAAATCAAAGGAAACCTTCCTGATTTCAACCCAAAACTTCATATTGCGATTGCTCCTACCAAAAACATTGACCGCATTGAGTTTTTTGTAGAAAAAGCTGTAGAAATGGGAATTTCCGAAATTAGTATTCTGCAAACCGAAAAAACCGAGCGTAAAAACATCAATATAGATAAGCTGCGAAAACAGGCTATTGCTGCCTCAAAACAAAGTTTACGTTTTCATTTTCCTGTCATTAATGATTCAATAAAGATTTCGGATTTCCTAAAAAAAATCAATCCTGAAAATACTTTTGTAGCCCATTGTCACGAAAATCTTGAAAGAACTCATCTTAAAGAGATTCCACATCTGGAAAGTATCACTTTTTTAATTGGTCCTGAAGGAGACTTTTCTGAAAAAGAAATTTCATTTTTAGCAGACAATAAAATACAAGCTGTTTCGCTAGGAAACCAAAGGTTAAGAACAGAAACTGCCGGACTTTTTGTAGCGGCATGGAACTACAATAAAATGATCTAACTTTTCTCTTTAAATCTTTTGATAGGCATTGTCAACCCGATCTGAAGTGTATTAATTGGAAAATTTTCAGCTTTTAACAATCTGAAATTATATCCAACGGTAAGCTTTCCACCACTTCCACCGAATCCTAAATAAGGCATAGCCCTTGGAATAACTTTCTGAAAATTGGTCTGAAACTGAACTTCAGCTCCCATAGAAATTCCGGCACTTGAACTAACACCAATTTTAGGTGCCATAAAAAAACCATGTCTGTTATTAATAATAAAATCACTTCCTGCATAATAAACTTTTGCGGCTCCGTGATTTCCACCGTAATCGATTATTCTCCCCACTACCAATTCAATGATGTGCATTTGTGAAGCTCTGAAAGTCTCTGTATTGTCTTTGGCATCACCCGCATAGTGATATCCAACCAATATTGCAGGAGTAATCGTTGTTTTGTACCTTCTGTGGGATAATGTATCAAATTTCAGTTGTGAAAATAAACATCCTGAAAAAAACAGAAACAAAAGAGGGAATAATCTTGTCATGCACATTTTTACTTTCAACTATAACTTTTAAAAGTTAATATTATTATCCTTTAAATATTTTTCAAAAATCTGATTTCCACTTCTCATTGAATTGACCGCCCAAAGAATTTTCATCCTTAGTAATTTTTCTTCATTAAGCTTATAATCTATTCCGGACTTCATCAGTTTTTGTTTTAATTCGTACAAACAGATGGAAGCTGCTACAGAAACATTAAAACTTCTGGTAAAACCATACATCGGAATAGCCAACGTTTCATCCGCTAAGTCTAAAATTTCCTGCGAAACACCTTCCATCTCAGTTCCGAAAATCAAAGCCATAGGTTCTGTGATTTCATATTCAGGTAAAAATTTAGCATTCTTTTCTAACGATACTGCCACCATTTTATACCCTCTGTCTTTTATCTTTTGGAAAGACTCCATATTTCGGGGGAGTTTTTCTACTTCCACCCAGGTATCCGCACCTTTAGTCACTCTTAGATTGGGTTCAAAATTATGTTCTTCCTGTAATGCAACTACTTTATGAAAAGCGCAAGCTTCCGTAGATCGAACAATTGCAGCAGCATTTCTAAACTGATAAACATCTTCTAAAACCGGCAGTACAAAATCTGAACTTTCAGGAGCAAAATGCTCAATTTTTTTTAATCTTTCTTCCGTTAAAAACTGTTTGAGGTACTCGTATGTTTTTACTAAATCTTCCATTCATTTTCAAATCTTTGCAAATTAACGTAATTTTGAGGAATGAACCCGACAATGGTCTAAATTCTTAATAAAAGTTACATGAAACGAAAAGTCCTGCTAATATATACCGGTGGAACCATTGGTATGGAAAAAGACTATGAAACAGGAAGTCTCCGCGCTTTCGACTTCGGAAATATTTTTGAAAAAATGCCGGAAATGAAATTGATGGAATGCGAAGTTTCTCTTCACCCTTTCAAAGAGCCACTGGATTCATCAGATATGGGACCGAAAGAATGGAGAATGATTGCCAATTATATCCGTGAAAATTATAACGAATATGATGGTTTTCTGGTTCTTCACGGAACTGATACGATGTCTTATACTGCCTCTGCACTGAGTTTCATGTTAAAAGGGTTACGAAAACCTGTTATTTTTACGGGATCACAACTTCCTATCGGGGATTTAAGAACTGATGCCAAAGAAAATCTTCTGACCAGTTTATATTATGCCAGTTTGTATGAAAATAATGAAGCCGTAATTCAGGAAGTTGCCATTTATTTTGAATATAAATTACTTCGAGGAAACAGAACCTTAAAATATTCTGCCGAGTTTTTTGATGCCTATTCAAGTCCAAACTACCCTATTTTAGGACAATCCGGGGTACACCTGAATATTATTAAAGACAATCTTTACCGCTGTGATCCCAGCATAGAATTTCATGTGGATGAACATATTTCCGAAGATATTTTATTCTGGAGAATTTTTCCGGGAATGCATCTGAGTCATTTTAAAGAAATTCCAAGAATGAAAGTATTGATTCTTCAGGTTTTTGGATCCGGAACTATTTTCAACAACGAAAAAACACAAGAAACACTACAGGAAATCCGAAACAACGGAACGGAGATCGTAGTGGTAAGTCAGTGTATTTCCGGAGGAATTTCGTTTGGAAAATATGAAAACAGTAATATTTTTTCAAGGATAGGAGCAATAAGCGGTAAAGATATGACTGCTGAATGTGCAATCACAAAAGCAATGCACCTCATCGATAATCCTTCTTACCAAGGAAACTTTGCTAAAAACTTCACCCAAAGTCTTTGTGGAGAAATTTCTGAGGAATCCCATTAATAATTTGCAGATTCAATAAATTACTCTATTTTTGCAATCTGAAAAAGAGAGGTGTCCGAGTGGTTGAAGGAGCTACCCTGGAAAGGTAGTATGCGGGTAACTGTATCGAGGGTTCGAATCCCTTCCTCTCTGCAAAAAAAATCCTGATCAATTGATCAGGATTTTTTCGTTTGAAAAATTTCAAACTATAATTTAGTTATATGAATGTGTGGTATAAAAATTAATTACAGATTGTTAAAAACTGGTGGCTCATCTGCACTTTAAATTTAGCTTCAGATTTTAATTTTGAATACATCATATACTCAAAAGCCTGAACATCTTTTAATTTCTGATCGATAAATTCTGCGATCTGAACTACCGAGAAAATAAAATTTCTATATACTTCAATATTTACAGTTCTTCCATAGGTTGGAAGATAAGCTTTCAAAAAAGGGAGGGTTTGCTGATGTAGATTATAATTCACGCAAAATCCGGCACCTTCTCTGGAAGTAATAATTTGATAATCATTCATAAAATCTAGAACATTTCCCTCCGTTTTATTTTTAGAAAAATGCCTGTTTATTTTATCCAAAATATGCTGAGCATACTCCATCATGGTAATTGTTTTCCACTCGAATTCATGATTGATTCCTTTTAAGATCTGAGTTTTTTTGTCATTTTCACAGCCTGTACAAAAGGAAAGTCCTATAATTTCTCGATAAGGGAAAAAGCAATCCTTAATCTGAATGGTCGCATCTGCCTGAAGTTTGTCATTCGCAAAATTATAGTACAAATAAGGACTGTAAACATCGGCAAGAGCTTTCAGATAATCAATTTCACTTGCAGTACTATATTTTTCAAACCATTTTTCTAAATCGTCGTAATAATGGTTTTCAAATTCATTAAAAGTTAAATACAATGGCAGTTTCATAGCTTTTGTTATTTTGATACTACAAAACTATTCTGCTAACACGACAAAACTTGACGTATTAAAATGAACCAAAAAAAATATTTGACAATTCTTATTGATCGTAGTTTTTCATAATGAATTCAAAGTAATGAATCATTCTAAGATAGTTCTCAATGCTGATATATTCATTAGTACTGTGAATGCTCTGTTGTTCAAAACGATTGATTTTAATTGGCATAAAGCGGTAAATATGATCACTCACGATCTGATATTTATATGCGTCTGTTCCTCCCACAGTAAGGTAAGGAGTAACTATCGCTTCAGGATAAATTTGCTTTACACCCTCCTGAATTATTTTATAAGCGCGGTTATTGGTAGGCGAAACCGCAGAAGCCTCCCTAGTATTGTCAATTTCTTCTACTTCCACATCAAAACCTTCGGTAGCCTTTGCAATATGTTCTTTAACGTCTTTAACGGTATTCCCCGGAAGTAACCTAAAGTTAACCACAAATTCCACTTCGGGAGAAAGAACATTAGTTCCGTCACTTCCTTTCATCATGGTAAGCGCTGTCGTAGTTCTTACCAAAGCATTTGTGGTATTATTTTTTGTAAGTTGAGAAAACAACATGGGTTTAAGCAGCCATGTATTCGCAATCGCCATTTGATTTAAAAAAGGCATTCTTCCTCCCACATTTTTAAAGAATTCTTCCATAGAAGGAGTAATGATCGGTTGCATCTGATTTTTTTCAAGTCGCTGCATGATAATTGCAGCTTTGCCAATAGCACTTTCTGTTGGCGGCATAGAAGAGTGACCACCTAATCCTTTTACTTTTATTTTTGCTGAAAGAAAGCCTTTTTCTGCACATCCAACAACTGCAACATCATTATCAATTCCGGCAACATTTCCTTTTTCCAAAATAAGACCTCCTTCATCATAAACGGCTTCAAATTTTAGTCCCAGTTTTTTAAAATGTTCAGCAATTTGAGTCGCTCCCTTCTTCCCTCCCACTTCTTCATCAAAACCAAAAGCCAGATAAATATCCCGTTCGGGTTGTATTTTATTTTCAATAATCGCATTTGCTGATTCCATTAAGGAGAAAAGCATTCCTTTCATATCTATCGCTCCTCTCCCATAGATTTTCCCGTTTGCTACTGCTCCGGAAAACGGACCATATTCCCAATCTTCCGCCACTTTTGAAATTCTCAGCGTTGGTTTATCATTAAATTGATTTATATTTTCATTCTTGTTCGTAACTTCTGCATCACCTGGCGGAACTACATCAATATGGGATAAGAATAAAATAGGAGCTAAAGAACTATTTTTTCCTTTTATTTTAAAAACCAATGCATAGGTATTGATTTCATAGTTTTCAGTATTTTGATATACTAAAGGATAAGATTCTTTTAAATAAGTTTTAAATTTTTCAAACGGAGCAAAATCAAAATCACCTAATTCGCCCGTAGAAACTGTAGGAATTTTTATCCCTCCTGACAAACGCTGAACCGCAGAATCATTACGGACAATATCCCAAGCTTTCCCAGTAGAAACCTCATTTTTTTTAAATGGATAAGTGAGGGTTCTTATTATGAGAAAAATAATTAAAAGTAAGATGACAGCTAAGCATATTAAAAGTATTTTTTTCATAGTAATTGAGTTTGGTAATCAAATATACTAAACGCTTTTAACAATTCGCCCACGCCAATCAACAAAAACATCATTAGTTTACAATGATTTACATTCATTTTCCTTCATTTTTCTCTATTGTTTTCTTTTCATCCACAGGCTCTTTAAGAAAAATTCTACTGACTGTAAAAATAAAAAGGAGACCGTCAAGATGACGATCTCCCAAAATAAAACATTAAGGATTTACAATTACTTCCAGCCTCCGCCTAAGCTCTTATAAATATCCACAACTGTACTCAGCTGTTTTTCTTTCGCTTCTACCAGTTCCATTTTTGCATCCAATGCATCTCTTTGGTTCAAAAGAACTTCTAAATAATCTGCTCTTGAATTTCTAAATAACTGATTTGCAATATCGATTGATTGTTCCAACGATTTTGTTTCCTGTGCTTTCAACTGATAATATTGGTCTATATTTTTCACTTTAGACATCAGATTAGCCACATCTAAATAAGCATTCAAAATCGTTTTATCATATTCATATAAAGCCTGAATCTGTCTTGCATCCGCAGTCTGAAAGTTCGCTTTAATCGCACTTTTGTTAATCAGCGGTCCTGCTAATTCGCCTGCTAAATTATAAGCAATAGATTCCGGCATTTTCACTAAGTAAGAAGGCTTAAACGCTTCTAATCCCAATGTTGCTGAGATTTCCAATGAAGGATAAAACTCTTTTCTCGCTGCTTCTACATCTAGTTTTGATGATTTCAATTCCAATTCTGCTTGTTTGATATCAGGACGGTTCGCCAATAATTGAGACGGAATTCCTGTATATACCGTTTGCGGAATAGTGGTCATAAAATCTTCTTTTGTTCTTACAATCGGTTGTGGATAACGACCGCACAGAGCATTAATCTGATTCTCTTTTTCTGTAATTTCCTGACGGATTGTGTATTCTGTTGCTTTAGATTTTGCTAATTCGGCTTCAAATTTTTTCACCGCCAATTCAGTTGTTGCCGCAGCTTCTTTCTGAATTTTTGAAATTTCTAACGCCTTTTGCTGAAGCTTAATATACTGCTGGATAATATCCAATTGATTATCTAAAGCCAGCAATTCGTAATAATTATCCGCAACTTCTTCAATTAAGTTTGAAAGAACAAAATTCTTTCCTTCAACTGTTGAAAGATAATGAGCAACTGCCGCTTCTTTCTCTGTTCTTAATTTTTTCCAGATGTCGATTTCCCAGTTCGCCATTAAACCACCTTCGAAGTTCCCAAGCGGATCAGGCATTTCTTTTCCTGGCTCTATTTCCGTAGTTGCATCACCTGCTCCTTCACTGGTGTAGCGTCCTGCTTTTTTCAATCCTGCTCCAATTCCGGCAGTAACTGTAGGGGTCAATTTTCCTTTTTTCGCTAATACTCCACTTTTTGCAATTTCAATCTCTTGTAAAGTGATCATAAGCTCCTGATTGTTCTTTAATGATGTTTCAATTAAAGTAACCAGATTCGGATCCGTGAAGAATTGTCTCCAAGGTGTTGTTCCGCTGTTATTATTAGCGTCTCCCTGATCTTCCTGATTAAAATTCTGAGGCACATTTTCTTTTACCTCGTCTTTTATAACGGTCGCCATTGGCGCCTTACAACTTGTTAAAACAAGCGATAAGGCGATGGCTGCTATATATTTATTATAAATCTTCATGTTTGTCATCGTGTTGATACGGTTCTGTTTGTTCTGTTAAAGGATTTTCCTCTTCATATTTCGACAATCTCGACTTGTCAGCAATTGTTCCGAAAATGTAGTACAATCCAGGAATAATCATCAATCCGAAAATAGTTCCGATCAACATTCCTCCTGCTGCTGCTGTACCGATCGTTCGGTTACCAATTGCTCCCGGTCCGGTTGCCATTACCAAAGGAATCAAACCAGCAATGAATGCAAATGATGTCATCAAAATCGGACGGAAACGGATTGCCGCTCCTTCAATCGCAGCTTTTGCTACAGGAATTCCTTCCTCAGCCTTCTTCTGCACGGCAAATTCTACAATCAACACGGCGTTTTTACCTAATAGACCGATCAACATGACCATCGCTACCTGAGCATAAATATTGTTTTCTAATCCTAATAATTTCAAGCATAAAAACGCTCCGAAAATACCTGTTGGTAAGGATAAAATTACCGGTAACGGAAGAATGAAACTTTCATACTGTGCTGCAAGAATTAAATAAACGAATCCTAAACACACTAAGAAAATAAACACTGCTTCGTTTCCACGGCTTACCTCGTCTTTAGAAATCCCTGCCCAGTCGATACCGAAACCTCTTGGTAATGTTTTATCTGCTACTTCTTTAATGGCTGCAATCGCCTGTCCGGAACTATATCCCGGTGCAGGAGTTCCACTTACCTCGGCAGAATTGTACATATTATGTCTCGTGATTTCCGATAAACCATACACTTTTTCCAAATGCATAAAGTCTGAGTATGGAACCATTTGATCTTTATCGTTTTTCACGTATAATTTCAATAGATCTGACGGTAATGCACGATATTGAGGACCTGCCTGAACAATTACTTTATAAGGTCTGTCAAAACGAATGAAACTCGTCTCGTAATTCGAACCAATTAAGGTTGATAAATTATCCATCGCATTCTCAATTGTCACTCCTTTTTGCTCAGCAAGATCATTATCCACTCTCAACATATATTGAGGGAAACTCGCAGAATAGAAGGTAAATGCAGAACCCAGTTCAGGACGTTTTTTCAATTCTTTTACGAAATCGTTACTCACCTGTTCCATCTTATGGTAATCTCCACTTCCTGCTTTATCCAACAAACGAAGTTCGAAACCACCTGCAGCACCATACCCAGGAATTGATGGCGGCTGGAAGAATTCTATATTCGCGCCAGGAATATTTTTAGCTTTTTCTTCAAGCTTTTCTATAATTTCCGCAGCAGATTCTTTACGATCTTCCCAACTTTTAAGGTTAATCAAACAGGTACCCGAGTTAGAACCCGTACCTTCTGTCAGGATTTCATAACCTGCCAGTGAAGAAACAGATTGCACCCCGTCAATATCTTCAGATTCTCTTAATAATTCTTTAGCAATCTGATTTGTTCTTTCTAATGTTGAACCCGGAGGAGTCTGAATAATGGCATAAATCATCCCCTGATCTTCTGCAGGAATAAATCCTGAAGGTAAAGAGTTACTTAAAAAGAATGTCGCCGCACAGAATGCCAATAATAATGGTAATGTAAATGCTTTTTTAGTTACTGTTTTATTAAGCATTTTTTCATACTTTCCTGCTCCTTTAGTAAATATTCCATTGAATTTATCTAAGAAAATCGTAATCGGAGTTCTTTTTTTAGCTTTTCCGTGGTTATTTTTTAGGATCAAAGCACATAAAGCCGGGGTCAACGTTAATGCTACTACCCCTGAAAGGATAATCGCAGAAGCCATAGTAATGGAGAACTGACGATAGAAAACCCCAACCGGACCTGACATGAATGCAATTGGAATGAACACGGATGCCATTACCAAAGTGATCGCGATAATTGCCCCACTAATTTCATGCATTGCTTCTTCTGTTGCCTTTAACGGAGATAAATGCTTCTCTTCCATCTTCGCATGTACCGCTTCAATTACCACAATCGCGTCATCGACCACAACCCCAATTGCCATTACAAGGGCAAAAAGTGAGATCATGTTTAGTGTAATTCCAAACGCGGACATCACGGCAAAAGTACCAATCAACGAAACAGGAACTGCGATCGCCGGAATCAATGTTGAACGCCAATCTCCTAAGAAAAGGAATACCACAATTGCCACCAAAATAAAGGCTTCAAATAGCGTATGCACAACTTTTTCCATCGAAGCATCCAAGAATTTGGATACGTCATAACTGATATCATAATGCATTCCTTTCGGAAACGTCGTTTTCTGAAGTTCTGCCATCAAAGTTTTTACATTTTTGATAACGTCACTTGCATTGGAACCGTAAGATTGTTTTACGGTGATTGCAGCAGAAGGTTTACCATTCAATGTAGAGTAAATATCATACATTGAAGATCCGAATTCTACATCTGCAACATCTTTTAATCTGATAAATTCTCCGTCCGGTTTTGCTTTAAGAATAATATTTCCATAGTCTTTTTCATTATTGAAACGACCAGGATATTTTAAAATATATTCAAATGACTGAGATCTTTTTCCTGAGCTCTCCCCTGTTTTTCCGGGAGAAGCTTCCAAACTCTGCGCATTCAACGCCTCCATTACTTCATCTGCTGAAATACTGTACGCTGTTAATCTGTCAGGTTTAAGCCAGATACGCATTGCATATTCTCTTGTTCCTAGGATATCTGCAAAACCAACTCCGCTTACCCTTCTCAATTCAGACATTACGTTGATATCTGCATAGTTGAAAAGGAATTTCTGGTCAGCTTTAGGATCATCACTATACAAGTTAATATACATTAACATGTTAGGTTCTTCACGGGTAATTTTCACCCCTTCACGCACTACCAACGGCGGAAGTTTATTTACAACCGAAGATACACGGTTCTGAACGTTTACTGCTGCTACGTTAGGATCGGTTCCTAAATCGAAAACCACCTGAATAGAAGCTTCCCCGTCGTTTCCGGCATCGGAAGTCATATATTTCATTCCCGGTACCCCATTTAAACCTCTTTCTAACGGAATAACTACGGATTTAATCAACAATTCGTTGTTCGCTCCCGGATATTCTGCGGTGATGTTTACTTTTGGCGGAGAAATAGAAGGGAACTGGGTAACTGGTAGTTTAACCAGGGACAAAATCCCCATAAATACAATAATCAAAGAGATTACGATAGACAGAACAGGTCTGCGAATGAATTTCTTAAACATACTACTTCATTTATAGAGCCTTACTCTGCTTTTAATTTCAATGATTGAAGAACTTTTTTAGGATCCTGGAATTTCGACTGAACTTTTTGATCGTCTTTTACTTTCTGAACTCCTTCCAACAATATTTGATCTCCCGTTGCCAATCCGGAAGCAACCACATATAAATCCGGAAGCTCGTAAGCAACTTTAATATTCTTAGATCTAGCTACTCCATCTTTCCCTACTACAAAAACATATTTCTGATCCTGAATTTCATAGGTTGCTTTCTGAGGAATAATTAAAGCATTTTTAAGCGGTAAAGTCATTCTAACCTTTCCTGTCTCTCCGTTTCTCAATAATTTATCCGGATTTGGGAATTTAGCTCTGAAAGCAATATTTCCGGTTTCGCTGTCAAATTCTCCTTCGATAGTCTGAACTTCACCTTTCTGAGGAAAAATATCTCCGTTTGCCATGACCAAAGCCACCTGATTGCTTCCTCTTGTCGCTACATTTCTTTGGTAATTTAGATATTCAGGTTCTGAAACATTGAAATACGTATACACATCGTTGTTATCAGAAAGAGAAGTCAATAAATCTCCTTCATCAACCAAACTTCCCAATTTCAATGGAATTCTGTCAATAATCCCTGAAAACGGAGCTTTGATATCCGTAAATGATAAATGAATCTGAGCCAATTTAGCTTCTGCATTGGCTGCATCAAGTTTAGCTTTTGCCATTGCTCTTTCGTTTTTAGAAACAATGTTGTTGTTGGCTAATGTACTTGCATTTTTCAGTTCAATCGTAGCCTGAGCAACTTCTGCCTGAGCTTTTAGTAATTCAGCCTGATACAGTTTCGGCATAATTCGGAACAAAGTCTGACCTTGGTGTACAAACTGACCTTCGTCTACAAAGATTTTCTCAAGGAAACCTTTTTCCTGTGCACGAACTTCAATGTTCTTCACAGATCTGATCTGAGCTACAAATTCTTTATCTATCACCGTATCCATTACTACTGGAGAGGTAACCGGATAAACCGTAGCTTCTTCTTTTTCTTCTTTTTTCTTGTTACAACTTGTGAACAATAAAATACTGCTTAGCGCAATGCTTGCGACAACTCTTGTCATCATAATTCTAGAGTTTATATAAATCGTTAATGTTTTAATATGAAAATTTGGTAATGAGAATAGTTACGATGTGCGGATTACCAACCAAAGCACAACGCAGAACATTTCCCGCCTGGAATTAAGACAGAAAAATGCATCGAAAAAGTGAGTTTTTAAATTCTGATAGAACGAATTAGAATGAATCTTTTAACTGTAGAAAGATTGGATAGGAAACCATGAATGTTTGGTTTCGATCTTTTAAAGCTTTTTAGCCCAAAAATATACACCAAGCTAAAAACGCTTGCGAAAACAGCAATAGTCTGTAAAGTATCTGACCATTGAAAATCGTCTTCTGCCAATTCCAGAGAATAAGCATTGTCTACATCATCCGGCGATTGTTGGATAGATAATTTTTCGTAAGTCTGATTGAGACGGTTGGCTCTTTTGGGTAAGTTATGAGAAGAATGAGTATTATAGTCATTTTTCAACGTTCTGACATTCATCTTGCTTTCCACTACGAATAGCAGAAAAAGAGTGGTCAAAAAATATACTATATAATTTCTCATGATTTCAAGGCACAAATGTAGGTTTTAGTTTGGATACATTTAAAAACAATTTCATGACAAATGACATATATTAACAATATTTAACTCTCCTGAAAATATGCTGAATAATAGCCTATAGTTTGTAATTATTTAAAACCACCATAAGAAATAAATTTATTTAAATATGATTTTCAGACACTTAAAACACAAATCATTAAAAAAAAATTCAAAAGCATCATCAATTATAGGAAAATAATAACTCTATAAAGTAATTTCAATACAAAATATTTTACTAATTTTAAATAAACCATATAATTTATATTAATTTAACAGTTTTTATATAAAAAAATTATAACTTTACTTTCCAAATCACACCAATGAAACACGTAAAAATAAATTATTATGAAAAAAAAGGTTCCATTTTTAATCCTCTATATGCTTGGGCTTGCTACAATAGCATGTAAACACTCTACAAAAGAAAACGAAATCGTAGTAGCAAAGGTTCCGACAGAAATAGCCAATGACAGCATTACTAGAGCAGCTTTCGTAGATGATTTCGGCGATCAGATGGAAGTTGTGATCAATCATACTCAAAATACAGCCAAAGTTTTTCTTGAAGGTAAAACTTATGACATAAAAAAAGTTGATGAATTACCTGATTATACTGCTGCTAATGATCAATATCAATATTCTAATATCCGAGGAAATATTACTTTCCTGAAAAAGGATGCAGATATGGTTTTGTTTCATTACAAGAAAGATAAACAAAATGATCCTACAAAAATGGCTTCTTACTAAAGCAAATCACACCAAACTATATCAATCAAAATTTTATTACTATGAAAAATCTACACCATTACATTATCATTTTCGTCTTATCAATATTTCTTTTTTCCTGCAATAGCGCCAAGAAGCAATCATCAACTAATGATATCACAGAAAAAACTTGGAAACTTACTGAAATTAATGGCAAACCTATTCAGCTAAAAAACCCTAAAAACAATCCTTATTTTAAGCTAAACACGAAAGAGATGAGATATGAGGGACATGGAGGATGTAATGGTGTAGGAGGAAGTTTTGAAATAAAACCGGACATCATGCGTATCAAATTCAACCAAGGAATGTCTACCATGATGGCTTGTGAAGATCTTGAAACTGAGCAGTTGTTTACAAAAGCTTTATTAGCTGCTGATAATTATTCTGTAAACGGTAACACTCTTACTCTTAACAGAGCAAGAATGGCTCCTTTAGCAAAATTTGTCCTTAGCAATTAAACACAATTACATATATAAAAAAAATATCGAGTCTTTTTACAGTCTCGATATTTTCTTATTTAATTGGCAAATCTTTCCATACTCACTTCAGCAGGGAGTGGCAATTCATTTTCAATAAAATCATAGAGTACCTTGGAAAAATAACATCCATTGAGGATTCCTCTTGCCCCCAATCCGTTAAATACATACATTTGAGAATGTTCGTTATGCTTTCCAATAATAGGCCTTCTATCTTTCACGGTAGGACGGAATCCAAAATTAACTTCTTTTACTTCAAAATCATACGGATAAATCTCTCCTAATCCTTTTACTAATTGTTCCACCGCAGACTCATCTATATGGCTGTGCAGCTGCTCCCGATCGTAAGTTCCGCCATAGAAATATACATCACCTATCGGAAATAAGAAATGTTTCTTTTTAATGGTAATATTCTGGGATAAAGGTTCAGATAATTTCACTTTGATATGATGACCTTTATTGGCGTTCACAAGAATTTCTGAAAAGAAAGGATTTTCTTTCACTCCCATTCCTTCACAGAAAATGATATTTTCAAACTCAATATCTTTATAAGTAGAATCTATAGTATTAATTTTAGCGTAATCAAATTTTTCTTTGATTAATTGTGATCCATTTTCAAGAAAACCGAATAGACCCGTGAAAAATCCACTCACATCAAGTCTTGCAGATTGATTTACCTTTCCTGTATTAAAATCGTTTTTTACCCCCTCTATGTGATCGAAATTTTTGTCTAAAAAGTTAATAAGCTCTGAGTTTTCAGACTTTTTCTGCCAAAGCTTCTGTTCATTTTCATCATGAAAAATTCTGTGAATAGGAGCATCTATTAAATAATTCTTTCCAGTATACCCCTCAATCTCTTTTAGTGAATCCTTTAAAAAATCTATTTGTTCCTGCGCCTTCCAAAAAGTAGTAAATTTCTTTAAAACAACTGGATTTATAATCCCAGCAGAAACCTGTGAAGCACTCTTTTTCCCTTCAGAAAACATGACAAAGGATTTATTATTTTTAATCAGTTGATGTGCCAAGAATACGCCTGAATATCCGTCTCCAACAATTATATAATCTACTTTTTTCATATAAGAATCTTCATTAATTAAAGGTTATATGCAATCGTCTCCATCGCTAATCTTCTATAATAAGTAATAGAGAATGGATTACAATAAAAAAACCTGAGTAAAAATACTCAGGTTTTTTATATGAATCAAATGAAATATTAATAATTCCACAATTCGTTTTCCATTTCAAGAATCTGTCCTTTGATTCTTTCACTTTCTTCAAGTTGTTCTTCAGCATTTCTAGGAACATAATCTTTAATAGTTCCGTCTCCTAGACCGCTTGATGATTTATAGATTACAGAAGAGAATCTTCTTGCATTAATAACATCATCGAAAGATAAGTCAGCTGATGAGTTCTTTCTATTGAATACATAGTTATTTGCTAAGATATCTCTTGCTTT
Source organism: Chryseobacterium taiwanense (assembly GCF_000813825.1). Classification (GTDB taxonomy): domain Bacteria; phylum Bacteroidota; class Bacteroidia; order Flavobacteriales; family Weeksellaceae; genus Chryseobacterium; species Chryseobacterium taiwanense. The sequence continues at coordinate 145,163 of NZ_JWTA01000014.1, read as the reverse complement.
TGGATAGTATACCCAGAATAAATCAACAAGTTCATCTGCACCTGCCAAAGGTTTACCATCTGGACCAATTCTTCCAATTGCTGATGGATCTGGTCCCATTGCAGCGATACCAAGAGGTCTGTATTTCATCTGACCATCTCTTTTATCAATGAACCACATACCCATAATCTTTAGAACTTTAACTTTATCTGTTGTAGTTCTAATATAGTCTGTGTATTGCTTTTTTTGTTCTTCAGTCGGAGTAACACCAGAGTTGATGATCTCAATAAGTTCTTCATCTACTCTTACACTTTCCAACTTCTTCTTAATCCCTTCAGGAGTTGATTTTGTAGAAAAGTTTTCATCTTCATAAACTTCCTCGATTTTACCTTCTAAAGCCGCATCCAACAAGATTTGATAAAGAGATCTTGTTGTTTTTGAAAGCAACCCATCTGGATTATCATAGTAGAATGGCTGGTTAATCTTATCATTCATATCGATGATTTCCCATACATACATACTTTTTAAGACATCTTTATCGTCTACAAATCCGTACTCTAGTGGTTTTACTTTATTGCTAATAACAGTATCTCCCACTTTTCTCATGTTTTCAGCTCTCATTTGTCTGAATTCTTCTGGAGAAGAAGCATTTAGAATGGTTTGGGATAATGCAAACCCAGAAACCAATACTAAAAGACTGCTAATATATTTTTTCATAATATGATTTTACAAATTAATCTTATTGAACATTAATGATTACTGGTGAAATTTCTTTCAATTTCTGATTACCTAAACCAGTTGCAGTTGCTTGGATGTCATAAATCTGAACTACGTCTCCAGGTCTAAGGTTTTTGATAAGACCTTCCGCAGAAGATAAAGAACTACCTTGAACCATTGTACCTGCTCTTCCTGGTAATTTCAATATAAAGCTATTAACTGTAAATGAAACAGGGAAATCAAAGTCTGGCAACGCTGCTGCAACAACCTGATTAGGAATTGAACCAACAGGCATGTAGTTAACCGCTTTTCCTCTAATTTGTCCTTGAGGTCTAGGAATTCCTTTAATTCTATATTCAAATACTTGAGATACTGTTTTACCATTAGGTTCTCTACCAGATAATGTTAATTTAACAACAGTTCCAGTTTGAGGAATTACATCCCATTTACCGTTTCCTTTACTCTTCACGATAGCACCTCCAGAAGCAGATAATGTAAGTTTAGAATTATCAGCACCTAAGATAGATCCAGATACCGGGTTTTCTAATCCTCTATACATTACATTCATCTTATCTGCAGAAAGCAATAATCCTTTTTCAAGTTTTACTTCTTGTGGACCTGCAATTACGTTATAAGTATGAGTCCATGTGAAAGGTTGAGCTTTTCCACTAGCATCAGTAAGTGTAATAACACCACCAATTTTATGTTCTCCTAATCCTCCTGTGTTTAAAGAAAGGAATCCTTTACCATTTTCCTGTCTACCAACACCACTGATACTGATCTTGTTACTGTTTGAGTAGTTACCTAACATTACAACTGCTTCAGCTTTATTACCAGCAACGATATCAGTAGGAGCAGAAACAATCGCTTCATAACTTGTAAACTTGATACTAGCATCTACTTTTTCTTGTAGCATTAGTGCCAATGCATCAGATTGTACGTTTCTTGCATCATTCTGAATAATCCCTAAGTTAGAAATCGCAGCGATAAGCGGTTGGTGATAGAATTTATTCTGAAACCAAGTTTTTCCGTTTGGCGATTTTCCTTGAGGGTATTCAGCAATTAGAGAAGCATTTGCTCTTTCTACTAATTTCAAAAGCTGAGGGTTACCTCCGAAAGTACTTACGATATAATTTCTTACATCATCTATTTTAGCTTTTAACGCTAAAGCATTTTTTGAAGGGCTGTTCTCATCACCTTCATTAAAGAAATATTCTGTAGTAGCTTCGTTGTTATTCAAAGCTGAAAAGTTCTCGCTGATGTCCATATCTTTTCCATTCTCATCTTTGTCATGGAATTCTGATTGTTTTTTCAACGTTACTTTAACTTCTTCAGCTGCGCTTACCAAACTATTGATCTTATCTCTTAACACTTGATACTGAGACCAAGGTTGTGAATAAGTATCAGGAACTTGCTGAGCTTTAGCTTCTAAAGTTTTTTCAAAAATATCTTTATTTTTTTGCTCTGTTAAAAAGCGGGTCTCATTAAGAGATCTTGTTGAATCATAATACGACCTGATAATCTCTACGTCAATATTTAGGGCCATCATCGCGATGAACACCAAATACATAAGGTTGATCATCTTCTGACGTGGAGTCTGTTTTCCTTTTGCCATTCTCTTTTCTTTTGTTTGATTAAATAATTAAAATTTAGAAATGGTTAAGAAATTAAGACTTCATCGCAGTTAACATACCGCCATAAACTCTATTTAAATTATTTAAATTAGACGTTAAGCCTTGTAATTCTTGGTTGAATTTTTCTGATTGCTCAGCAGATTTTTGCATATCTTCAACATATTTGTTTGCAAATTCTGATTGTCTCTTACCACTTTCTAATTGCATAGCGTATAGAGCATTCATGCTTTCCATATGTTGAGCAGCTTTGTTCAACTGATCATTATATTTATGTGTAGAAGCAGATACGTCAACTGTTTGGTTGATCTGATCTACAGAACTTGAAAATTTATCGATTCCTGTTCTTAATCTGTCAAATAACTGAACGTCAAGTTTTGCATCTTGTAACATTTTATCAAGTTTACCAGAAAGAGAGTTCTCTAATTCAGCTAAATGATTGTTGTTATTTCTAGTCGAAACATTAGAATGTAATGGGTTAGGATTTGCATGCTTATCTAATAATTCAGGATAAACATTTTCCCAAGCATAAGACTCTTCATTTTTCGGTGGATCGAAGGCAAAAATGATGAAGATAATAGCTTCAGTAATAAGTCCTACTGTAAGAGCGATATTACCATTAATAGGTCCCAATGTAATGTGAGTAATTTTAAGCCAAGCTCCAAGAATTACAATTGCAGCACCGAATGAATAAAAGAAATTCATCCAAGCATCTTTAGTCTTAAACATATAAGTTAGTTTTTTTTAATGTTAGTGTAAATTAAGTCTTTCCGGTTTTTATCTGTTTATTTTTCTTGGCTTTACAGCAGCTTCAGGAATATCCTGTACTGTTCTAAATCCAATATAACTTCTTGCAGAATCTTTTCTTTCCCAATCTCTCATACCTGTCATCAACATATACCCAACATCTTTCCAAGAACCTCCTCTTACAGATTTTCTAGTATCAGATTTATCTTTAGTAGATGGGTTAAGCGTAGAAGTAAATACTGCAGATGAGTTATTATATCCTGACTCTGTCCATTCAGCAACGTTTCCAGCCATATCAAATAAACCGAAACCATTTTTTCTAAATTTCTTTACCGGAGCAGTGTAAGTATAAGTACCTTTTTTATCATCCTCCATATAGTTACCTCTTTTTGGCTTGAAGTTTGCAAGATAACAACCTCTGTCATCCATTAAATAAGGACCTCCCCAAGGATAAGTAGCATTTGATTTTCCACCTTTTGCAGCATATTCCCATTCAGTCTCGTTAGGTAAACGGAATTTCAAAGGTCTTTGCTTTCTTCTTTTTAAACTTTCATTGTAATCAGATTTCAATTTAGATCTAAAGTTACAATAAGCTCTTGCTTGATCCCAAGTTACCCCAACTACAGGATAATCTTTGTAAGCTTTGTGCCAGAAGTATTGTTCAAATAATGGTTCATTATAAGTAAAGTGGAAGTCTTTTACCCAAACCGTAGTATCAGGATAAATGGCAATACTTTCTCTTTTTAAATAGTTCGCTCCTCTTGCATTATCAGCAATAGCAGCGTCCATATCTCCCCATTGATAAGTGTATTTTAATTTACTTACATCTAGAAGTCTTTCACTTCCAACTCTTGAAGAAGCTGGTAAGTACATAGATTCTAAAACTTCAGCATATTCTACATCCGGATACTTTGTAGTATTCCAATGTAAAGGAATTTTCCAATCTAATTTCTTGCTTGCATCGTAACTTCCTTCATCAGCTCCTCCTTGTCCTTCTAAATATTCTTGATATGGTGTTAAATTATCTTCTTTTTTAGCTAGGTAAGCATAGTCTCCTATGGCAGCTCCTTTTCCTCCGCCATCTCCGCCTTCACCTGCAGCTTCTGCAAGTAATGTTCTAGCGATAGAGTCTCTCACATAATTAATAAACAGTCTGTATTCCGCATTCGTAGTTTCAGCTTCATCCATGAAGAAAGAAGAAACCGTTGATGTTTTCAACGCTGATTTTTCTGGAGAGTTTGTTGGGTCTTGATCTGCCATACCCGCTATAAACGAGCCTGCAGGAATCGCAACCATACCATATGGTCTTTCCGCAACAAATGATTTTGCTTTTTCTCTTGGTATCAATTCTCCTTTCGTTCCTGGTTTCCCTACAGAAGAAGTACCACCACCTGAACAAGATACCGACGCTACTGACGCAGACAATAATAAAAGAAATATCCTTTTCATGTTAATTTTTATAATTAAGCCGTAAATATATAATTTTTTTAAGAAACTTTTAAGATTTTTTTTGAAATAACGGAATAAATCTAAATTTATTTTATTTACACCAAATTTTTATTCCACAGTTACAGATTTTGCAAGGTTTCTTGGTTGGTCTACATTCGCTCCTCTATACACTGCAATATAGTATGCCAATAGCTGTAATGGCACTGATGCAACGATTGGTGAGAAACATTCTGATGTTTCAGGGATTTCAATAACATAATCAGCCATCGCACTTACTTGAGTATCTCCTTTATTAACAACAGCAATAACTTTCCCTTTTCTTGCTTTAATTTCCTGAACATTGCTTACAATCTTATCATAATGCCCTCTTTTTGGAGCAATGATAACAATTGGCATATTTTCATCAATTAATGCAATAGGACCATGCTTCATTTCTGCAGCAGGATATCCTTCAGCATGGATATAGGAGATTTCTTTTAATTTCAATGCACCTTCTAATGCTGCAGGATAATTATATCCCCTTCCTAAATATAAGAAGTTTGTAGCGTTTACAAAGTCTTTAGCAATATTTTGAACTAATTCATGTGTTGAACTTAAAACATCTTCAATTCTTTTAGGAATGGCCTCTAACTCGGCAATTAAGCTCATGAAATCTGCATTTCCCAAATTTCCGTTGTGTTTTCCTAATTTAAATGCAATTAAAGTAAGAATAGTTAACTGTGCTGTAAAAGCTTTTGTAGAAGCAACTCCGATTTCCGGACCAGCGTGTGTATATGAACCTGCATCTGTAATTCTTGCAATTGAAGAATCCACCACATTACAAATACCATATATAAATGCTCCTTTTTCTTTAGCTAATTTTAAAGCAGCCATTGTATCAGCAGTTTCTCCAGATTGAGAAATTGCAATTACCACATCTTTATCCGTAATAATTGGATTTCTATATCTGAATTCCGAAGCGTATTCTACTTCAACCGGAATTCTTGCATACTCTTCAATTAAATATTCTCCAATAAGACCTGCATGCCAAGAAGTTCCACAAGCGATGATTATAATTCTGTTTGCATTCTTGAACTTTTCAATATGATCCCAGATTCCCGCCATTTTGATCACTCCTTCATCTACAAGAAGTCTACCTCTCATTGTATCGTGTACAGATTTTGGCTGTTCGAAAATTTCTTTCAACATGAAATGCTCATAACCACCTTTTTCAATCTGCTCTAAACTCAACTTAAGTTCTTGAATCTCAGGTTCAATTTTAGAGTTCTCACTAATAGTTCGAATATCTACACCATTTTCCAATGAAATAGTCGCCATATGACCTTCTTCAAGATAAATAGCTTCCTTCGTAAATTCTACAAAAGGAGATGCATCTGACGCAATGAAATATTCTTTTTCTCCAATCCCGATTGCTAAAGGCGAACCTAATCTTCCTACAACCAAAACCCCTGGATAATCTTCATGCATTACCGTAATAGCATATGCACCATATACTTCATTAAGAGCATATCTTACCGCAGTAGGAAAATCTGTTTCAGTATTTAAATCCATAAAATATTGAATAAGATTTACTAAAACTTCTGTATCTGTTTCTGATTTGAAGGTAAACCCTTTTTCAGTAAGCATTGTTTTAATAGTATCGTAATTTTCAATAATACCATTATGAACAAGGGCAATTTTATCATTATTAGAAAGATGTGGATGAGAGTTTCTATCACTAGGAACTCCGTGTGTAGCCCAACGAGTGTGCCCCATACCAATTTTCGAAGTACCTTTTAAATTTTCAGAAATTCTTACTAGGTCATCAACTTTACCTTTTGTTTTCTCAACTTCTAATTTATTATTTCCATCTTCTAAGACAATCCCAGCACTGTCATACCCTCTATATTCCAATCTTCTAAGACCGTTGATAACAATATCATACGCATCCTGAAATCCTGTATATCCTACTATTCCGCACATAGTTTATTTTTGTGTTTTTATTTGTATTTTATTTTTTACTGCTTACAACTTTAAGTTGTATTTTGTATTGATTATTAGATGGATCATTACCAATGAATATAACTCTATCTGTAGTAAACGCTCTATTAGTATATTTATATCCTAATGAAACCCCTGAAGAATTAGCAACAAAGTCTCCCAAATCAATTTTAAAATATTTATCCTTATTATCTATCCCAGCCTCAACAATATCCTTTATAGATTTTGTAACTGTAAAATCATAATATGTAGGATTCTTATCAATGTCATATGTTTTATATCGAGCAAAATTTATAGACCCACTTAAATTTAATAAATCTGTAGTAAAAGCAGTCGTCTCTTTTCCATTACTATCTTTATCTTTTTGAACAATCGTAAACAAGCCAGGTTTCACATATTTGTTATTAAAATTTGAATAATTAGGATTCCAAGTTGGATCTGTGTAAATTCTAATTCTAGCACCAATAATAGCAGTTTTGTTATTTTGATATAATTTCTTCAAATCATTAATAGTAGTTTCTGGAATTTTAATCCCAATTGAGGGTCCCCCCATTCCTTGAGTATACAATCTTGCATCACCATTTACTTTATCTCCAATCACAGCATCTTCAAATGCTTGTGTTCTATCATATTCATAGTGACCAATATGGGTATTAGCAGCTCCCATAGTAAATTTATACGTGGATTGGGGTCTTGTAGTTGTTCCATTCTCTACCTTATCATTCTTATAATACATAATCAGCTCTATATCATCTGGATTAAATTGGAATAAATATCCGTCACTTTCAGTAACAGAAACCCTTAATCCTTTAAAATATCTGATAAAGTTAGAAACATCTTTAAGATCAGCAGAGCTTGCTTTATCTACAATTTTAGTTTGAAAAAAAGTAGCACTTAAAGGAATTCTTACTCCTACAGCTGAAGAAGTGTATATTGACGTTGCATCAGAATCTTTAGTAATAGTTACACTATTTACATTTCCATTAAATATCTTGCTTCCTAATTCTGGTGAATAATATTTATAATCAGTGTTAGAATATGCTATATCATTCTGTCCATTTAAGAAATCTTCAACTTCATGTACTTTAATTGTAAATTGTGGAGTTGATCCATTAATTTTAGCTTTACCATATTTATATGCAGGATAAGTATTTACTACCTTTTTAGCCGCAACATTTCCATCTGGAGAAATATAATCCTCATTCGTTGTTGTTGTTAGAGAATCTGTTGCATATGTTGGCTTTACAACTAACACTACAGAATCTACTGTTGCATTTGTTCCAAAATCCGGAGTATAAGTTGGTAAACGTACCTGCGTAAGATAAGATGCCCTTTGCATTCCAAACTGACTTTCTGTAAAGGCTCCTAATACAGCTTTTCTGGTAAAACTGCTAGTAGAATTATATACCTCATACATTGAGCCTGCATCACTACGAATACTATCATTATTATCGATATTATAAGCTATAACATCATAAGATACCTCATCTCCTTGAGCTGCTCCATCTAAAAACAATTGTTCACCTAAAGCATCTGTTTCTGGTTCACAATTGTATAGTATTACACTTCCAAAAATCGCCATAAACAAAATGGCGAAAGTTCTTTTAATAGTATAAATCATTAAAATGTGTTTTTAATAAAGTTGATTAATAGAATCTACATCAAGATACTCTGATTTTGATGTGTCAGTTTCATTGAAAGCTTTGTCTAGTTCTTCGTTTAGGAACTCATCTCCTTTTACGATTGAATCAACATAATTCATGCTTTCAATTACAACATTCTGAATTGTCGGATTCTCTAACGCCTTTAAACCGGAAATATTATCAAACTTAAGTTTTTCCTCAATATTATTACTCAATGCAGCATCTTTCTCATTGTATAAAGAAAGAATGATTTTTGCATCTTTGAAGTATGCATCCGTTTCGTAATAAGTTTTCAAATAAATAGGAACGAAAGAAGACATCCATCCATTTAAGTGAATAACATCAGGAACCCAGTTTAATTTTTTGATGGTTTCTATCACTCCTCTTGCAAAGAAGATTGCTCTTTCATCGTTGTCATCAAAAGGATTTCCTTCGTCATCGAAATAATATTGTTTTCTTTTAAAATATTCTTCGTTATCTATAAAGTAAACCTGAAGTCTTTCTCCAGGAAGAGAAGCTACCTTAATGATAAGAGGTTGATCTAAATCGTTGATAATAATATTCATTCCTGAAAGACGAATAACCTCGTGGAGCTGAAACTTCCTTTCACTTATTTGTCCAAATCGTGGCATAAAAACTCTTACATCATTGCCCTCATTGTGCATCTTAAGCGCCATTTTGTTTACCACTGTTGCTAAATTTGTATCTTCCTGATAAGGGTACATTTCTGTGGTAATGTACAGTATCTTTTGATTCGGCATAAACTTCTATCTAATTTTTGTAAAAATGCTTTAATGTGCAAAATTACAAAAAAACATCCAACATTATTTTAATTAACATTTTTTTACGATAATTCCCTTTCCCAAATTATCAAAACCAGTAATAATATATGATATTTTTAGTATTTTTGAAATACTATTATAACGAACTTATGGAAGTTTTAAAAAATAAAAAAACGCTTCAGGATTTCATTGAAAGACAGAAAGAAATGGGAAAAAGAATCGGCTTTGCACCTACTATGGGAGCCCTACATAAAGGACACCTTTCTTTGTACGAAGAAGCCCGAAAAGAAAATGATCTTGTTATTTCTTCAATTTTTGTCAATCCAACTCAATTTAACAACCCTGAAGATTTAGAAAAATATCCTAGAGATGTTAACCGAGACATTTTGATTTTACAAAATTCAGGATTAGTAGATGCTGTTTATATTCCTGAAGTAGCAGATATATATCCTGAAAAAACAGAAAGCCAACATTATGACTTCGATGGATTGGAAAATGAGATGGAGGGAAAATCACGCCCAGGACATTTTGATGGGGTAGGAACAGTTGTTGAAGAGCTTTTCAGACAAATACAACCTGACAACGCTTATTTTGGTGAAAAAGACTTCCAGCAGTTAGCTATTATCAAGAAAATGGTTGAAAAGAAAAAACTCCCTATTAAAATCAAAGGAGTTTCAATTTATAGAGCAGAAAGCGGTTTAGCACTAAGTTCTAGAAATCAAAGACTACACGAAGACAGAAAAGAAGCTTCTAAAATCATTTATGAAGCTCTAAAAAAGGTAGATAGTTGGTCCAAAACAACTACAATACCTGACATCAAAGAGAAAATACAGGAAATTTTTGACCAACAACAAGGTATGCAACTCGAATATTTCTTAATTGCAGATGAAGAAACCTTAAAAGAGACTGATTTTTTTCACGAAGACAGAAGCTACAGAGCCTTCATTGTTGTTATTGTGGATGGTGTAAGATTGATTGATAATATGCACTTATCTTAGAAAAACAGAAAATAAAAATTGCGTTACTTTTTAAGTAGCGCTTTTTTCTGCCTTAACACTTCATCTTAAAATAAAAAATCAAAGGCTTCTTGCGAAGCCTTTGAAACACCAAATCACAAAATATTAATATGAAAAAAATTTACTTTTCAGTAAACTTGTGACCCGGCTGGGATTCGAACCCAGGACCCATACATTAAAAGTGTATTGCTCTACCAGCTGAGCTACCGAGTCGGTCACTTATCTACAAATACATTTTGAAAAATGCTTTTTGCTTTTTAAGCGGTGCAAATATACAATATTTTTTGTTTTTGCAAAATTTATTTTTAAAAATCAAAGGCTTCTTGCGAAGCCTTTGAAACACCAAATCACAAAATATTAATATGAAAAAAATTTACTTTTCAGTAAACTTGTGACCCGGCTGGGATTCGAACCCAGGACCCATACATTAAAAGTGTATTGCTCTACCAGCTGAGCTACCGAGTCGGCCACAATTGTAGTGATAAATATAAAAATAATTCTAATAAATCACATCAATTATTTCAATTTTCTGCAGTGTGCCTGCGACTGGACTCGAACCAGCACATCCTTAGGAAACCACCCCCTCAAGATGGCGTGTCTACCAATTTCACCACGCAGGCAATAAAATTACAAAATCCAGTAATTTTCTTGCTTGTGACCCGGCTGGGATTCGAACCCAGGACCCATACATTAAAAGTGTATTGCTCTACCAGCTGAGCTACCGAGTCGGTCACTTTATTATCGATAAACACTGTGATAATGTCCCTCGTTTTTAGTGGTGCAAAGATATGAGTTTTTTCTTTATCTCAAAACTTTTTCGCAAATTTGTTTAAAAAAAATTCATGATAATTTCACTTGTTGGATACATGGGAAGTGGCAAATCTCACATTTCCAAAATATTAAGCGAAAAACTAGATTTTAAATTAATTGACCTCGATAAAGAAATTTCTCGGAGAAATAAATTAACAATCCCTGAAATCTTCGAGAGAAAGGGCGAAATTTACTTTAGAAAGCTAGAAAGAGAAACTTTAGAAGAGATTTTGGCTTCTGAAGAAAATGTGATTTTAAGCCTTGGTGGAGGAACTCCGGTTTATTATAATAACATGGAAATTATTAATCACAATTCAAAAAGTGTGTTTTTGAGGGCGTCTGTTGCGACTTTATCAGAGAGACTTTTAAAACAAAAAGAAAAACGCCCTTTGATTGCTAATATTTCTGATGAAAATCTTGCCGAATTCATTGCTAAGCATTTATTTGAAAGAAATGATTTTTACAATAAGGCACAAATCAGTGTAGTTACTGATTCCCGAGAACCGGATGACATTGTTAACGAAATAATAGAAAAGCTCTATCTCTAGAGCTTTTTTGTTTTTAAGTACAATTAATCTTCATTTTCTGAATCCTCACCAGTTTCACCAAAGAAATCATCCCAATCTGTAAAATCTGATGCTACATCATTTTCTACATAATCATCCATATCACGTCGGTCTTTCTTCGTTGGTCTCCCCTCTCCTTTAATTCGGTAGTAATCCTGAGACATTTTACGCATTTTTAATAATTCGTATTGGTCATTATCCGTCACATCTTTTATATGAAGTGGAACTAATTTTGCGCCTATTCTACTTTTAGGAATCTGAATTACTTTAATTTTATAATCAATCTGATTTTTACGGATTTTTATCACATCACCTTCCTTCACCTCTTTAGAAGACTTCACAACCGACACACCAATGGAAACTCTGTTTTTTTTAATCTCCTCAGTAGCAATGGTTCTGGTCTTATAAAAACGAATGCTCCATAAAAATTTATCTATTCTCATAATTTTTTATACTTTTGTCGTTATATTATTTGTAAAGTAATTAAAAGTTTTTTTAAAAATGAAAAAAATATTTTTATATATCCTTGCTGGTGGCCTATGTTTTTCCGCATGTAAAAAAGATGATGAAGTAGAAACTTTCGTAGAACCTACTGATATTAATGTCAGAAATTCTTACGATGAGCAGGCTATTCAAAAATTCATGAATGAGAATTATTTAGATTCACAAGGAAATATAAAAGCATTCAGCAGTACAGATGCAGCTGATGACAATGAGAAAAAATTATCTGAACTAAGTCCTCAAACACTTCCTTCAGGCGTTATTTATATTGTTAGAAATGGTGCTCAACCTTCACCCGGAGCAGCAATCGAAACAAATTCTACAGCGACTAATGCAACTCAAATCAAAACCATGATAAGAGCTAATTATTATTTTGCTACAGAAAGTGATGGAAACGTTAGTTTTGCATCGTCAGGTGCAATTTTAAATACTATTGATGGTAATGGTTCTCCATTTACAGATCCTACTTTTTATTATGTAAAAAAATCAATGTTAGATGCTGCAACAACAGACGCTGCAAAACAAAGAAAATATTACGAAATTGAAGGTTTTCAAGAAGGCTTGAAACAATTCAATGGATTTGAAAACACAGCAAATGGAGCTCCCTATAATTTACAAGGTGTAATTATAGTTCCTTCAAAAGCGGCTTTTGCAAGAGATAGCAATTACTATGGTCTTCAAAATGCATGTTTAATATTTAACTTCCAAATCTACGATGCCAAGGTAAGACCGGCAGATCAACAATAAAACAAAAAAAGCGCTTCAAATTTGAAGCGCTTTTTTATTTACTTTTCTAAAATTAAGACCTTGCTTTCTGTTTTACATTTCCTAAAATATCCGGGAAATACAAATCAGCCAGGTGATCAAATTCATCTCCTCTCATAAACATCGTTGCATCAACTTCTTCGTAAGAACTTCTTCCTGCTGCCGCGATTAATTCGTTACAAGTATGAAGTGTATTTTTATGGAAATGATATACTCTTTCTGCTTTATCAGTCACATCAAGCCCTTTAATTAGCATTTTATCCTGAGTAGCAACACCCGTTGGACAATTATTGGAATTACATCTTAACGCCTGAATACATCCCAGTGAGAACATAAATCCTCTTGCATTATTACACATATCTGCTCCCATTGCAATAGCTCTCAAAATATCCAGACTTGTTAAGACCTTTCCACTAGCAATGACTCTTAATCTATCTCTTAAATTATAATTCTTAAGTGTTCTGTTCACAAAAATTAAAGCAGGTTCTAAAGGCATTCCTACTCCATCTGAAAATTCCGGTGGTGCAGCTCCCGTTCCTCCTTCGGCTCCATCAATCGTAATAAAATCAGGATAGATTTTCAATACATTCATCTGAACACATACGTCTTCGAATTCCTTAGTATCACCAATACATAATTTAAAGCCAACTGGTTTTCCTCCTGAAAGGTCTCTTAATTGCTGAACAAATCTCAACAAACCTGCAGCATCGGAAAATGACGAATGTGATGGCGGAGAAATAACTGTAACCCCTGGTGTGACGTGGCGGATTTTCGCAATTTCAGGAGTATTTTTCACTCCCGGTAAAACACCTCCATGACCAGGCTTTGCTCCTTGAGATAATTTTATTTCAACCATTTTCACATTAGACATGGTTGAATATTTTTTAAATAATTCAGGGTTAAATTTTCCTTCTTCATCACGACATCCAAAATATCCCGTCCCTATTTGCCAGCAAAGATCACCTCCTTCCAAATGGTGCGGTGAAATACCTCCTTCACCTGTATTGTGATAGAAATTACCTTTTTTTGCCCCTCTATTTAATGAAATCTGCGCTCTATCGCTTAATGCTCCGAAACTCATTGCAGAAATATTGAATAAAGAAGCGTGATAAGGCTGAGTACATTGTTCACCTCCTACCCAAACTCTTGGAAGTTCTTCTTTTGGTGATTTTGCGTAAATGGAATGCTTAATTCCTTCATATTTTCTATGATTAACTTCAAGCTGAGTTCCGAAAGCTACGGTATCACTCAGGTTTTTAGCACGTCTGTATACTGCGGAACGCTGATTTCTGGGAAACGGTTTTCCATCTGTTTCTCGTTCGATGAAATATTGCTGCATTTCGGGCGAAATACTTTCGAAAAAGTATCTGAAATAGCCCAAAACAGGGAAATTTCTCAAGATAGCATGTTTCGATTGATAAGCATTATAAACTCCTAATGCATAAATCGCGGATAACAGCGTCGGTATCCAATAATGTGCTCTTATTAGTATCGCTACAATCCACGTAGCAATAACTAATACAATCCCCCAAGATAAAAACTTATCTCTCATGAATGTCGTATTTAAAAGTTAAAAATAAATTTAGTAGAAATTTTGCAAAGAGACTATGCTTTTGCTAAAAAACTTTCGTAAGAAGATTGCACAGAAACCGTGCCATCTGACAGGATTTTTTCTAAATTCAAGAATTCGATTTGATTTACAGAAGCTTGATCAAAATCTTTCTGGACTCTCACATAATTTTCTGTGAAGCCAAACATTTTTCCATCTTTATTTTCATGCTCCCAAAGAACCGGAAGCGTTTTCCCCAGTTGGGTTTGATAGAATGCCATCTTTTTCTTTTCAGATAAGATTCTAAGCATTTTATTACGTTTTTTTCTTTCAGGAATCGGAACTACTCCTTCCATTCCTACCGCCTCAGTATTTTCTCTTTCAGAATAAGTAAATACATGTAAATAGGTGATCGGAAGTTCATTAAGGAAATTATAGGTTTCCATAAATCTCTCCTCAGTTTCTCCAGGAAAACCAACGATTACATCTACACCAATAGCAGCATGAGGCATTACCTCATGAATTTTGTTTACTCTATCATTATAAAGCTTCGTCAAATAACGACGCTTCATTTTTTTCAATAAATCATCACTTCCCGATTGTAACGGAATATGAAAATGCGGAACAAAACTTTTACTTTTTGAAACCAACTCTATACTTTCGTCTTTCAGAAGATTGGGTTCGATAGAAGAAATACGGATTCTTTCGATTCCTTCAACCTGGTCTAATTCTGAAATTAAATCTAAAAAAGTATGTTCGTGTCTTTTGTTTCCAAATTCACCTTTACCATAATCACCGATATTTACACCTGTAAGAACAATTTCTTTGATGTCTTTTGCAGCAATTTCCTTGGCATTTCTCAATACGTTTTCAATAGTATCGGAACGAGAAATCCCTCTTGCTAAAGGAATTGTACAGTATGTACATTTATAATCACAACCATCCTGAACTTTCAGGAAAGCTCTGGTTCTGTCACCTATTGAATAACTTCCGATAAAGAAATCTGTTTCTTCAATTTCGCAAGAATGAACAATACCTTCGCTTTCAGATTTTTCTAAATCGTCAAGATAGCTTAAGATATTGAATTTTTCTTTCGCTCCTAAAACCAAATCAACGCCTTCAATCTGTGAAATTTCCTCAGGTTTCAATTGCGCATAACATCCAACAATGACTACTAAGCCTTCAGGATTGGCTTTCATAGCTCTTTTCACGTGAAGTTTACATTCACGATCAGCATTTTCTGTTACTGAGCATGTATTGATTACATAAATATTTGCCTTATCATCGAAACCCACCTTATCATACCCTGCATCTGTTAATTGACGGGCAATAGTAGATGTTTCCGCAAAATTTAATTTGCAGCCAAGGGTGTGAAATGCGGCAGTTCTTTGAAAAGTTGACATTTATGTACTCCTGATTTTTGTGGATGCAAAGATAGTAATTTTAATATGATTTTTAAATTGATTCAATCTATTGCTTAAATTCATCTCTTACTTCGGGACTATTTTGATAGCAAACGGGCGAAGAATTGGAATTAAAATCATTTTCGGGAAATTTATTTTTCATGTCAGTATTAAATTCCTGAGACTTGTTTCTGGCAATAGAAAGTGTCTTCCAGTTATCATTTTTCATCATTTTAGAAATATAGACGATCTGCCCGATATGATAAGGATAATGCGCCAACTGACGGAAAACAGCGTCTACCACTGAATGTGCTTCACCTCTTATGTAAATTGTTGAATTTAAATTTTTATCATTTATTTGACTCAATGCATTAAATAAACATTCCCAACCTTTCTCCCAATATTCTAAGACTTCATCTTTTGTTTTAAAAGTATTTACAAATTCTTCATCTCGGTTTCTCCAGGATTTTTCGCCGTCTTCTATCAAGAAATTCGTCCATCTTGACAGCATATTCCCAGCAATATGCTTTACAATCACCGCTATTGAATTACTTTCTTCATTGAACTGCCAGAAAACCTGCTCATCAGAAAGTTGTTCAAATGATTTGTCACCAAGCATTTTATAATACTCAAAACGTTTTATGAATAGATCTTTCATAAGCATTAATTTGAATAACTAATTTAAAGATTTTACAAATAAAAAACCGCCATTTTCATGACGGTTTTATTCTATTTTCAATTTAATTATTCTCTATTTTTCACCAATACCCATCCTGTATATTTGATAGGTGTATTCTGTTTACTCGGTTCATTCCATGTTATAGAATACCAGTAATTTCCTGTTGGTACAGCTTTATTTGATGAAGTACCATCCCATTTATAATTATTAAACTTATCTGCCTGGAAAATTTTATTTCCGTACCTGTCATAAATATTAAATACCAAATTTTGTTTGCTTGCCAATGCGGAATAATCAATTACATCATTGATTCCGTCCCCATTTGGAGTAATAGCATTAATTAAATTCGGAACAACAATAGCAACATCTACAGGTTCACAGTTATAAGCGTCTTTTACATAGATGGTATGATCACCTCTCTTCACATTGGTAAAGATATTGGAATCCTGCCAGTTAATTTTATCCATCGAATATTTATATGGTGACGTACCTCCTGTAACATTTATCGTAACTGTAGTCGTAGAAATGTCAACACTTACCACCACCGGTTCTTCGGAAGCACGTACTCTCACTGTTTGTGTGGCAATACATTCTCCTTTTTTCAGTTTTACCCAATAAACTCCAACACTTACATTAGCAATTGACTGTGTAGTTTCTCCTGTACTCCATTCATATCCGTCAAATCCAGATCCAGCATCAAGAGTTGTTTTATCTTCAATACAAATCGTTTTATCTTTTAAAACGGATGAATAAACTGCCGGAATTATCGACAATGTTATTTTAGCAATCCCATAACAACCATTCCCATCTGTTACTTTTACATATGCCGCACCTTCTGCTGAAATATACGCTAAAGGAGTCAGTATTTCATTGGTTCCATTAATTGCGTTAGCTACAGAAGCATAATATTTTTTAGTAATACCTGTCTGTGTGGTTACTGATACGGTTGTCAGATTAAAATAAGCCATTTTAGGATTATCTTCTGATGCGCAAGCCCTTAAAGAAGCATCATTCACAATCACTTCCGGATAAAATTTGAGTGTAATTACTGCTACAGTAGAACATCCCTGTGAAGTTTTTATCGATGCATACACCACACCTTCTGCCGATAAGTACTGATTAGGATTAGTAATCGGTGATGTTCCGGCGTTCAAATCAGCCATTGTCTGATAATATTTAATCGTCACATTCGATCCACTGAAAACATTAGCAGTTGTCAAATTAAATGTTCCTTTCCCCGATTTATAATTATTACATGCATATAAGGTAACATTATTACCTGTTATTCCACCTATTTTAAACTTAAATACGCCAGTCTGCCTACAGAAGTTGATTGGATTATTAGGATTTGCAGGATCTAAATAATGGATACTATAATAATAAGTCATCGTAGTATACACCAATTGAGGAGCCAAAATAGGATTCGCTCCGGAAAGAGCATCATTTTGAGACGTATGATATGTTATCACAAAATTAGGATTTCCATTAAGAATTCCTGCAGTTAATGTACTGAAATCAAAAATAGCAGGACTTGCACAAATTAAAATTTCTCTCGGATCATTTGGATTTGCTGCTGGAGTTCCCGGAGGAGTAAATGGCTGTAGCTGCAAAGTCGGATCGGTAAAAGGAGAAGCCAAAGTAGCCGTTCCACCCCAAGTTAAAGAAAACGGAGCAACCGTAGTACTTCCTGCTCCTACCCAGTTATCTATATACAGATAATAAGTTTGTCCGGCTACAACGTTCATATACATACAGTAAGGCGTAGGAGAACCTCCTGCAGCACTGGTAATTGTACTGGTCATATTTAAACCTGTAGATGCACCTACCCCAATTACAGTAGCTGCATTACAACGAATTGGAGATCCTAAATTTCCACAAGAAGCATTAGGTCCATAAATTGCCCAGTCATAATCTGCTCCCGGATCAGTCGGAACCAAATCAAAAGTAAGTGTTCCGCTGGTAGCAATAGTAAGTTTATACCATATTGAATTATGTTCGCCGGTTGTTAAACAACCTCCTAAAGTTTCATTAACCGAACCTATTCCTGTAGGGCTGTAAGTAATACTTGAGTTTCCACAAACAGACAATGCTGTGGAACAATCTGCCTGAGAAAAATAAGCTTGTGATAATAATAAAAGAAATAATAGTAGAGTTTTTTTCATTATCAATTGGTTATTAATTTTTTAACTTACTTCAAATATAGCAATTTTAAATTAACAATAACAAAAGACAATAATATCAAAATATTTAATCACAAAATATCAAAATAATTATATTTATTCTAAACAAATAAACATAAACTACTTGATACTCGTAATATTACCGCACATATTTTCAAGGTGAAAAATTTTATGAAACGGACTTTCCACTTCATTTAAATGTTCTTTATCCTGAATAAAAGTATAACGGGAAGCCAGAGAATTCATATCGGAAACTATCACCAACCAACATTCATCGACTGTGCTATCGTAATAAGGAAATTTCTCGTTTTTCTTTTCAATGAGTTCTAAAATCTTCTCAGAGCAAAGTTCATCAAACAAGCTCATATTGTATTCGTGAGTAATGAAAACATTTCTGCGATGAAAAGATTTTCGTATACTTTTCACCACACCAAAGGGTTTACCTTTTTTAATACTTTTATAAATATTCTGAATAATTTCTTCCTGATACTCCAGAGAATTCAACTTAATGTTTGGGTAGAATTCTAAAAAATAAACACCACGATACTTCGTAGTGTCTTCTTGTTCTAACAATATTTCTGTCTGACGGAAAATCTTATTTAAGCTGCTTTCAACCTTTTTCATTTCAAGATGGTTAATTACTTCCGTAAGTTCTATTCCTATCTTTTTGTCGTTGAATTTAGCAATAAAGTCTGGACTTTCGCAGGTAAGGTTTTCAAACTGGACTTCCGGAAAATGGTGCATAAAAGAATTCAGCAATAAAATCTCGGCTTTCTTTTTATATTTTTCGCGATCATGCAGCGGAGACTCATCTATCTTACGATGATACTTCTCTATCGGCTTTTTTTTCAAATGTCGATTCAGATAATATAAGCTCAGATTTTTAATTAAATCTTCATCAGAAAATGCCTTTTTCATGTGCTTATTATTTTATTGTTATGGAACACATAAAACTTCCGATTTAAGTCTATGAAGTTTTGATTATCAAAAATTTACACTTAAAGGTAAGCAAAAAAACAATTCAAAAAGTGCTTTAAAAAATAAATTCTCATATAATTAACATAAAGTTTATTTTCATAATTAATACCTTTGCCACTTCAATTATAAAACTGTGATTTATGGATTTTAAAAATTTTAAAATACCCTACAGCATCAATCCCCAATATTCTAAAAAAGTAGCCTATTTTTCAATGGAATTTGCCATTGAGCAGGTGTTAAAAATATACTCAGGAGGTCTCGGATTTTTAGCCGGTTCTCACATGAGAAGTGCTTACAATTTGAAACAGGATCTTATAGGCATCGGTATTCTGTGGAAATTCGGATATTATGATCAGGCAAGAAACCACGATCAGTCTTTACAACCAACATGGACAAGAAAAATGTACAGTTTTCTTGAAGACACAGGAATAAAATTTCAAATTGAAATTCACAGTGCTCCGGTTTGGGTAAAAGTTTGGTATCTGGATCCTGAAATTTTCAATACGGCTCCTATGTTTTTCCTATCAACAGATGTTCCGGAGAACGATCATCTTTCAAAAACGATTTGCCACAAGCTTTATGACGCTAATGAATCGACAAAGCTAGCTCAATATATTCTTCTTGGTAAAGGGGGAGCAAGATTATTGGATGAAATGAATATAGAAAGAGATACTTATCACCTTAATGAAGCTCACGGACTTCCTGCAGCGTTCCATTTGTTAAAAAAATACAATGGAGATTTAAATAAAGTAAAAGAAAAGCTGGTTTTCACCACCCATACTCCAGAAGAAGCAGGAAATGAGAAGCACAACCTGAAATTATGCTATGACATGTCTTATTTTTCAGGATTGAGCATGGAAGAAGTGAAGA
Organism: Chryseobacterium taiwanense; assembly: GCF_000813825.1. Lineage (GTDB taxonomy): Bacteria > Bacteroidota > Bacteroidia > Flavobacteriales > Weeksellaceae > Chryseobacterium > Chryseobacterium taiwanense. Next base: position 124,918 of record NZ_JWTA01000014.1, on the reverse strand, counting down.
AAATAGAAGGTGCTGATGACGACCGTTTCAACCATTCTCTTTGCGCTTTGAAAATGGCAAAAATTGCCAATGGAGTTTCAAAACTTCACGGAGTTGTTTCCAGAGCTATGTGGAGCAAATATCCGGGAATTTGTGATATCACCTCGATTACGAATGCGCAAGAATTCAAATACTGGTCAGATAAACCTCTTTACAATTCAAAAGATGAAAATGATGAGACGGTTTTCGACTATCGCAAAAAACATTTGAAGAAAAGATTATTCAAAATTGTAGCGGATCAGACAGGAAATTTATTCAACCCTAATATTTTCACGATTGTTTGGGCAAGAAGATTTGCTGGTTACAAACGTGCTGATTTGCTTTTACACGATAAAGAAAGATTGTACAAATTATTAAATCATCCTAAATATCCAGTACAGATCATTTGGGCGGGAAAACCTTATCCAATGGATTATTCTGCAATTTCTACCTTTAATTCTTTGGTGGAAGAAAGTAAGAATCATAAAAGTATGGCCGTTCTTACAGGCTATGAATTGTCATTAAGTAAATCTTTAAAGCAAGGTTCAGATCTTTGGTTAAACAATCCAAGAGTTCCAAGAGAAGCTTCAGGAACTTCAGGAATGACCGCAGCAATGAACGGTTCTGTCAATTTATCTACAGATGACGGATGGATTCCTGAGTTTGCAAAACATGGAGAAAACTCATTTGTAGTACCGAAAGCTGATTATCAGAATATGAGTGTTTATGAACAGGATAATTATGATTTAAACAAATTATATGAAATTCTTGAAAACGAAATTCTTCCTACTTATTATGAGAAACCTAATGCGTGGAGAAAAATTCAGCACAATGCGATGAATGATGTAAAAGACCAGTTCAATAGTGATAGAATGGCGGATGAATATTACAAAGTGCTTTACAACTATAATGGGTAATTTCTTCAGAAGAAATTTAGTTTAAAAACATCCCGTCACTTCGAGTAGATTTTGAAAAAAATCGTATCGAGAAGTTTATTTAATTTAAAAGTTCTCGATATATTTTCTTCATTTCATTTCGAAAATTACTCGAACTGACGAAATGCGAAAAACATTCATCATAAAATAACAAAATCGGTCTGAAAATTTCTTCAGACCGATTTCGTTTTTGTGTATTAATCAATTTTTCTTTTTTGGAGGCACTTTCAAACCTGCTTCTCTGGCTTCAGAAATTCCTATAGCGATTGCCTGCTTTCTGTTGGTCACTTTTTCGCCGGAAGAAGATTTTAATTTTCCTGCCTTAAATTCGTGCATTACTTGTCCTACTTTATCTTGAGCTTTATCAGAATATTTTGTCTTGCTCATTATAATTTTTTTTAAGATTTGGGTAGGGCTACCCCTATTTCATAAACGCATGCATGCTTCAAATACTTTGAACGCTCTCTGGAGGTCACCGATTCTAAATGATTGTTTTTTAACACAATAATCGGGTCTTCCGTATTCTCAATTTCAAAATTCGCAAAATACCTTTCATCAGGGCTAGTTTTATCATTACTTGCTTTTATTTTTTGCAGTTCATCTGCATATTTTCTGAACCCTGGATCTGATGAATGAATGAATTTATATTCATCACCCGCATCAACATAATAATGAAGTTTTTTTTCAATCAAATTTGCCTCCTGACAAATCTCAGGATTATCGTTTCCGTCTTTAAAACCTACTTCCACCAACGTTCCTCCTTTTTTCTGTGCACATTGTGCAGCATCATCATAACTGGAAAATCCTGTATATACAATTTGATTCTCTAAAACATATCGGTTCAGTTTTTGGTTAAATGCATTCGTTTCCATAATTATTATTGATTTGATTATATATTCATTACATTCAATTTTGTTGCCAAAAGCTTTATTTTAAATTGCTTTTTTCAGCATTTATAAAATTATTATATTTGAAATCTTTAAAATTAGAAATGAAAAAATTCTTACTCACGCTTACAATTGCTGCTGCATTTCAAAGTTTATCAGCGCAAGAAATCACTTTAGATAAAATATACTCAGGATATTACCGAGGAAAAGGCATTGCCGGAATCACCTCTATGAAAAACGGTGAAAACTATTTGGTAATAGAACAAGGTGGAATTGCTAAATATTCTTATAAAACTTCTCAAAAAGAAGGAAACATTGTAGACGGAAATTTTGAAAGCTATGAGTTTTCTGATGATGAATCTAAAATTTTATTATTAAAAGAAAGTCAGCCGATTTACAGACATTCATTCTTAGGAACCTTTGATGTAAAAGATTTAAAATCTGGAAAAACAATTTCTTTAAACAACGGAAAACCTGTTCAGGAGCCAAGATTCTCTCCGGACGCAACAAAAGTGGCTTTCATTGTTGATAATAACATTTTTTACCAAGATGTAAATTCAGGGAAAATCACGCAGGTTACAGAAAATGGGGTTAAAAATAAAGTATTAAATGGTCTTGCTGATTGGGTTTACGAAGAGGAATTCGGACACGCAAGATTGTATGAATGGACAAAAAACTCCAATGCTATTATCTTCGTCGAATCTGTTGAAGAAGATGTTCCGGAAATTTATATTCCGATCTATGGAAAAACGCTTTACCCAAGTGAAATGCGTTACAAATATCCTAAAGCCGGAGAAAAGAACTCTGTCGTTTCTGCTCATATCTATCTTTTGGATAGCGGTAAAAAAACGAAAGTAAACTTGAACAACTTTAAAAACTACTACATTCCAAACGTTATTCAGACGGCAAAAGCTGACGAAATTGTATTGATTACTTCTGAAAGAACTCAAAACGCTTCAGATATTTTAAAAGTCAATACAAAAACAGGAGACGTAAAAAAACTTTTCACGGAGACCGATGAAAAATGGATCGATACAGATAACGTAACGTTAGAATTTTTAGAGGATAACAGTTTCCTTTGGGGATCTGAAAGAGACGGAAACCGTCACTTGTATTGGTACGATCAGGAAGGAAAACTGAAAAAACAGGTTACAAAAGGAAATTGGGAGGTAACTGATTACTATGGTTACAATCCAAAATCAAAAGAAATTTATGTTCAGACTACAGAAAAAGGAAGTATTAACAAAGTGGTTTCTAAAGTCAATATTGAAAACGGAAAAACCCAGTTGATCTCAAATGCGGAAGGAAATAACTCTGCCAACTTCAGTAAAAACTACAATTACTTCATTGAAACTTCTTCTACTGCAGCAAAACCATACACATTTGTTCTTAAAGACGGAAACGGTAAAGTGGTAAAAGAACTTCAGAATAATGATGCTCAGCTTCAAAAGTTAAAAACGGATAATTTCGTTGAAAAAGAATTCATCACCATTCCAAACGAAGCAGGAGATCAAATGAATGCGTGGATCATTAAACCTAAAAACTTCGATAAAAACAAAAAATATCCATTGTTCATGTTCCAGTATTCTGGACCGGGTTCTCAGCAAGTTGCGAACTCTTGGGACAACGGAAACGGAATCTGGTTTGAAATGTTAGCTCAAAAAGGCTATATCGTAGCTTGTGTTGACGGACGTGGAACGGGTTATAAAGGAGCTAAATTCAAAAAGGTGACTTATATGAATTTAGGAAAATATGAAATTGAAGACCAGATTACTGCTGCAAAATGGTTCGGAAATCAATCTTATATCGATAAATCAAGAATCGGAATCTTCGGATGGAGCTTCGGTGGTTATATGGCCAGTTTAGCTATGACAAAAGGAGCAGATGTTTTCAAAACAGGAATCGCTGTTGCACCGGTAACTAACTGGAGATATTATGATTCTGTGTACACAGAAAGATTCTTAAGAACTCCACAGGAAAATCCGGATGGATATGACAAAAACTCTCCTACTGAATATGCCAATCTTTTAAAAGGAAAATTCTTGTTAATCCACGGAACTGCCGATGATAATGTACATTTCCAAAATTCTATGGAATTCTCAGAAGCTTTGATTCAAAACAAAAAGCAATTTGAATTCATGGCGTATCCTGATAAAAACCACGGAATTTACGGTGGACAAACAAGACCGCAATTGTATCAGAAAATGACTGATTTTATTTTGGAGAACTTATAATTCTTCCTTCATCAGAATGACACGTATTGTATTTTAAGCATACATAAAAAATCCCTCTCGGTACTGAGAGGGATTTTTATATTTATTTCATTAATCATTTCACGAAAATTCAATTCATTTTATCAATTAAAATTAAAAACCTATTTTTGGGAAATTTGAAATTTTCAACTATGAAGACTAAACATCCTAAAGGGTTGCCTTTCCTCTTCTTCACTGAAATGTGGGAGCGTTTCGGGTATTATTTAATTCTCGGAATTTTTGTATTGTATGTAATTGAACCGACAGGTTTAAAAGGGGGGCTTGGACTTCCCGACAAAACTGCAGACGACATTTTCGGGACTTATATCGCTTTAACTTATTTGACGCCTTTCATCGGTGGTTTTTTGGCAGACAGAGTTTTGGGTTATATTAAATCCATTTATTTAGGAGGAGTTCTAATGGCAGCCGGATATATCGGGATGGGTGTCTTCAAAGATCTGACTCTGTTTTACAGCTCACTGGCTTTGATTATTATCGGAAACGGATTCTTTAAACCTACTATTTCCACATTGCTTGGAAATCTATATTCCGAAGAGCCTTATAAAGCCAATAAAGATTCCGGATACAATATTTTCTACATGGGAATCAATATCGGAGCGTTTATTTGCAACATTATTGCTGCGTTTATGCGAAATAAATTCGGTTGGGGTGAAGCGTTCATCACGGCCGGAGTCGGGATGTTAATTGGTATGGTGATTTTTACAATCGGTAGAAAGCATTACATTCACGCAGCTCAAATGAAACCTGTACAGGAAGGCGATACAAAGCTTTCTGAAATCATGCTTAAAGTTTTCTTACCTGCAATTATCGCTGGAGCAATCGGTTGGGTAATTCCAGGAAATATTTTTGGAAGTGATAATACGGATGCTTTTATTTTCGCTTGTATTCCTGTTATTTACTTTTATGCATCTCTTTATTTTAAAGCAAAACCCGAAGAAAAGTCATCCATCGGAGCTTTACTCTCAGTATTTTTGATCAGTATGTTCTTCTGGGCAGTGTTCAAACAAAACGGAACGGCTTTAACAAGATGGGCAAATTATTATACCGACAGAAGTGTTCCGGCATCATTGGAAAAACCATTGGAAGGAATTTATATGGTGGAAGGAAAAAGTTATGAAAATAAAGAGGTTCCTGTCTACGACGACCAATTCCAATCGCAAAAAGACAAAGATGGGAACACCATTAAAGTACAGGGAAAAGATGTTTATTTTAAAAATATTTCTCCTGAACAGCGTGCCCAATTAGAGAAAAATCCAGAGACAAAAACTTATTTATACAATACTGAGTTATTCCAATCCATCAATCCGTTTTGGGTAATTGCTTTGACCCCTGTTGTTGTTGCATTCTGGGCTTTATTGAGAAGAAAAGGAAAAGAGCCTTTAACACCAACGAAAATCGTCCTGGGACTTTTCATTTCGGGATTATCTTGTTTGGTAATGGTTTTGGCAGTTTGGGCCGGAGATAATGGCGCTGTAAAAGTTTCACCTTGGTGGCTGGTTGCGAGCTACGGAGTCATCACCGTTGGAGAATTATGTCTTTCTCCGATGGGATTATCTTTCGTTTCCAAATTGTCTCCTGCGAGAATTACAGCCTTGATGATGGGAGGATTTTTCCTGGCCAATTCAGTTGGAAACAAGCTTTCCGGAATTTTAGCGAGTACATGGTATAACTATGATAATAAGATGAATTATTTCCTTGTAAACTTCGCTTTATTGATATTTGCTACACTTTTAGGGCTGTCTATGTTAAAAAGATTAAACAAAATTATGAAAGAAAAAGGGCATTAATCCTTTTTATAATAAAGAAAATAAAGCTGCAGAGTTATTCTGTGGCTTTTTTATTTAAATATAAAATTAAAACCTTGCCGAAAACACAAAAAAAACTATATTTGTCAGTCTTAACAAAAATTAACAATAAAAAATGGATAATACTGAAGCATTAAGTCCGAAACCGGATGAACTTGTTGAAAGAAAAGGTTCCAGACACCCTAAAGGATTATGGGTACTTTTTGGAACGGAAATGTGGGAGCGTTTCAACTTTTATGGAATGAGAGCTCTTTTAACGCTCTTCATGGTAAATTCCTTATTAATAAAAGAAGCAGATGCAGCGATCATTTATGGTGGATTTTTAGCTTTATGTTATCTTACTCCACTTTTAGGGGGGTTCATTGCTGATAAATATATCGGTAATAGAAATGCCATCCTAATTGGAGGTTCATTAATGGCAATTGGCCAGTTCTTACTTTTCATCAGTGCTTCAACTTTCTCAGGAAGCCTTGATAGTGCGAAAATGTTCATGTGGTTGGCACTTTTCATCATTATTTTCGGGAACGGATTCTTCAAACCGAATATTTCTTCAATGGTGGGGAGTCTTTATCCTAAACAAGAAAAATCAAAATTAGACTCTGCTTTCACGATTTTCTATATGGGAATCAACATCGGAGCATTTTTAGGTCAGTTTATCTGTCCATACGTAGGAGACGTAAAAGATGCTACTACAGGAGTAAGAGATATTTTTGCTTTCAAATGGGGATTCTTAGCGGCTTCAATTGCTATGGTAATTGGAACAGTAACATTCTTTATCCTTAAAAATAAATATGTTGTAACACCGGAAGGAAGACCTATCGGAGGGTTACCAAAACATAATACAAGTGCTGATTTTGAAGAAGGAGAAACGCAAACTGCAAAATTCTCTGGAGCAGCTTTAGGAATTACAGGATTTATTTTCATCGTTCTTTTCTTTGTATTCAGATACTTATTAGTAGGAGAATTCGGATTCAAAGCGGTAGAAATGGGGCAATTAATCAAAGGTATTATTTATCCTTTCATTTATGCAGCCGGTATTTCGTTGGCATTCCTTATTATGTCTTCTGCAGAAAATAAAATAGAAAAACAAAGAATCTGGGTAATCTATATCGTATCATTCTTTATTATTTTCTTCTGGGCAGCCTTCGAACAGGCAGGATCTTCATTAACGTTTATTGCAGATAACCAAACAGACAGAAGCATCTTCGGATGGAATATGCCTCCTTCAATGGTTCAGATCTTCAACGGTATTTTCGTTGTATTATTAGCTGTTCCTTTCAGTTTATGTTGGGATAAATTAAGAGCAAAAGGAAAAGAGCCGGTTTCTCCAATGAAACAAGCAATTGGTTTGGCTTTAATTGCTTTAAGTTATTTCATCATCGCACACAACGTAAAAGATCTTGGAAATACAGGATTATTAGCGATCAAATGGTTAATGTTATTATATTTCATCCAAACGTGTGGTGAGCTTTGTTTATCTCCAATCGGTTTATCTTTGGTAGGTAAATTAGCTCCAAAAAGATTTGCATCTTTATTATATGGTGTATTCTTTATTTCTAATGCTGCCGGTTATGCATTGGCAGGTTCATTAGGAGCATTGATTCCTGCAACAGGTGATAAATTCTCTAAAGCACAGGAAATCGGAGTAAATCTTCAGGATGTTCTAGATAAAAAAGTAACATTAAATGCAGATCAGGTTGCTGCTTTTGAAAAGGCTCAGTTACCTTTAGAAAATCCAACTTTTGTAGGATTTGAAATCCACAACTTATTCGAATTCTTCATGGTATTCGTAGTATTGTGTGGTATCGCGGCTGTGATCTTAGCTTTAATTTCGCCAATCTTAAAGAAAATGATGCACGGTGTCAACTAATCTGCATCAATAAAATACAACTAAAACCTCTGCTAAGTCAGAGGTTTTTTTTATTTTCGTATGTTCTTTATCAAAACCATAATTATTGATAAATCATCTCAATAATTAAGCAATTGAATTGAACTTCTTAATTAAAAATTAATCATATACTTATTATGAGCAAAACTCTAGAAGAAATACAAAATTTCGAAGGAAAATACCCTAAGCAAATCTGGAGCCTTTTCTTCTCTGAAATGTGGGAACGTTTTTGTTTCTACGGAATGAGAGGAATGTTGGTTTTCTTTATGATCTCACAACTCGATTTTCATGAAAGTGAAGCCAACCTTCAATATGGAGCTACACAGGCTTTCGTTTACGCCTTTACCTTTGTTGGCGGACTCTTCGCTGATAAAATCTTAGGTTTCAGAAAATCTCTTTTCTGGGGCGGACTTTTAATGATTGTCGGAAGTTTAATTCTGGCAGCAGATCCTCACAAATTTTTCTTCCTGGGAATTGCATTTACTGTTGTAGGAACTGGTTTCTTTAAGCCTAATATCTCTTCAATGGTAGGACAGCTTTACAAACCAAACGATTCGAGAGCAGATGCCGGTTTTTCACTCTTCTATGCAGGAATTAATCTAGGAGCTTTGCTTGGAGGATATTTGTGTATTGCAATAGGAAAAGGAGAACTTTTTGCCAGCATTATTCCTGAAGAATTAAGATGGCACTTAGCATTCGGATTTGCAGCTATTGTAATGGTAATAAGTTTAATCAATTTCGTATTTACACAAAAAAGTTTAGGAACAATTGGGCTTCAACCGGGACATCCAAACAATGAAGTAAAATCTGCACCGATTCCAAAATGGAAAGAATATGGAACCTATGTTTTATCATTAATCTTCGTTCCGATTATTATGATCATGGTTGCAAAAACCGAATACACAGATTATTTCATGTGGACTATCGGACCATTAACATTGATCTATCTATTCTATGAAATGACAAAAGTAACGCCTTCCGAACGTAAAAAACTTTGGGCGGCTTTAGTTTTCATTCTATTCTCAATTTTATTCTGGGGAATTTACGAACAAAGTGGAGGTTCACTAAGTATTTTCGCTGCGAAAAATCTGAACAAAGATCTTCTTGGCTTAGATCCGAATGGAGTAAATAATTCAGGAGGAGCTTTCTTCATTATTTTCCTTGCACCGCTTATCGGATTACTTTGGATTTGGTTAAACAAAAGAAAAATTGAGCCCAATACCATCATTAAATTCGGTCTGGGATTCATTTTCTTAGGATTAGGATACTATATTTTATTTGCCACAAGACTTTTTGCAGACCTTCAGGGGATCACCTCTCTAAATTTCTTCACCGTTGCTTTGTTAGTGATTACTTTAGGAGAACTCTGCCTCTCTCCTATCGGATTATCTATTATGACGAAACTTTCCACAAAAAACCTTCAAGGAATGATGATGGGAATGTGGTTTCTGGCTTCGGCTTACGGACAATATGTTGCCGGAATTATCGGAGCTGGTTTAGCGACCGCAAAAGAAGGTTCTACCAATTATGATGCTCTTATCACTTATACTGATGGATATAAACAATTGGGATTATATGCGGTAATTGCCGGAGTGGTATTAATTTTGATTTCCCCATTCGTGAAAAAGTTAATGCAGGAAGTAAAATAGGAATAAGCAAATGCTTATTTTTACTTAAATATCAAATCATGAAGAAAATTATAAGCATCATCTGTCTTTTTTTGTTGACTTTCAACTTTGCGCAGGTAAAATGGATGACCATTGAAGAGGCATTGAAAGCTCAGAAAGAGAATCCTAAAAAAATATTGATCGACTTCTATGCTGACTGGTGTGGTCCATGCAAAATAATGGATAAAAAAACCTACGGGCATCAGATCATTGCTGATATTATCAATCAAAATTATTATCCCGTAAAATTTAATGCAGAAGAAAAAAACTCAATTGAAATTTTTGACAGAACATTTTCAAATCCCAATACTGAGGTAAAAAAAGGAAGAAATTCCTTACATGAATTTACCCAGTATATGAATGTAGGAGCTGTTCCCAGTACGGTATTCCTGGATGAGAAAGGTGGCCCAATTACCATTTTACAAGGTGAATTGTCAGCTAAAGAGCTGGAACCTTATTTAGAATTTATTTCTAAGGATATGTTCAAAAAAATCCGTTCGAGAGAACAGTGGGAAGATTATCAGAAAAAATTTAAATCTAAAATAAAAGATTAATTGGAATTTTGAGGAATGTGATTCATAATTCAACATTTTAGAATTTAATCTTAAAAAATATCAGACAGACTTTCAATTTTTTTGGAAGTCTTTTTTATTTTACCGAAATTCGAACCTTTGTTTTTCTATTCAAAAAATCGAGGATAACATCTCGAAACTCAAAAAAATGAATCTCGAAACTTCCATAGAATATGTAAAAGGTATCGGTTCTGAAAAAGCCAAACTCATCAAAAATGTGTTAGGAGTTTCCACCGTGGAAGATCTTTTGAACTTCTACCCTCTTCGTTATTTGGATAAAAGTAAAGTTCATAAGGTTTCTCAGCTTAATAATGTCAATACAGATGTTCAGCTAAAAGGAAAAATCACCAGTATTCAAGAAGTACAGACTGGAAAAACAAAAAGACTTTCGGCTAAATTCAATGATGATACCGGATCTATGGATTTGGTATGGTTTCAGTATTCTAAATGGCTGAAAGAGCAGATTCCTGTCAATAAGGAAATTTATATTTTCGGAAAGATCAATGTCTTTAATAATCAGTTTTCGATGCCACATCCGGAAATCGAGGTTGAAGAAAAAAAAGAAAGTGACAATCGTCTAAGACCCATTTATCCAAGTTCTGAAAAGCTTACCAAAAGAGGATTAAATCAAAAATTCTTTCAAACCGTTTTAAAGAATATCTGTAAAGAAATTCCCAATCTGATCGAAGAGAATATGCCTGAATACATGATGAAACATTTTAAGTTTTTATCAAGACAGCATACTTATCTGAATATCCATTTTCCAAAAGACATCGAACATTTTGAAAAAGCCGATTACAGATTAAAGTTTGAAGAATCGTTCTTCTTCCAGTTGGGTTATGCATTAAAAAAACTTCATCATAAAACCCAGTCACATGGAAATCCTTTTCCTATTGTTGGAGATTTTTTCACGGGTTTTTATAAGAATAATCTTCCATTCGAACTTACGGGAGCACAAAAAAGAGTTCTGAAAGAAATTCGTCAGGATATGAAAAAACCGATCCAGATGAACAGACTTTTGCAGGGTGATGTAGGTTCGGGAAAAACTATGGTCGCTTTATTGACGATGCTTATTGCAATGGACAACGGTTTTCAAAGCTGTATGATGGCTCCTACCGAAATTCTTGCTCAACAGCATTATAATGGAATTAAAGATTTACTTGTTGATACAGGCGTAAACGTTCGTCTTTTAACCGGTTCAACCAAAGCATCTGAAAGAAAAATCATCCATGAACAGCTTGAAAATGGAGAACTTTCTATTTTAGTGGGAACTCATGCTATTTTGGAAGACAAAGTAAAATTTAAAAATCTTGGATTAGCTATTATTGATGAACAGCACAGATTCGGGGTTGCACAACGGGCAAAGCTTTGGGCTAAAAATAAAATTCCGCCGCATATTCTGGTAATGACCGCAACACCTATTCCCAGGACACTTGCCATGAGCTTTTATTCTGATCTTGATGTTTCTGTAATCGATGAAATGCCGGTGGGAAGAAAGCCAATTATAACAGCTCACAGACGAGAAAAAGACAGAGCTTACGTTTACAATTTTTGTAGAGAGGAAATTCAAAAAGGGCGACAGGTGTATTTTGTGTATCCACTAATTGAAGAGTCTGAAACATTAGATTATAAAAACTTAATGGTAGGATTAGAAAATGTGATGGATAATTTCCCAAAGTACAATATCACGATGCTTCACGGAAAGATGAAACCTGATGAAAAAGATGCAGCTATGAGTTATTTTGCTTCAGGAAAAGCTGAAATTATGGTTGCTACTACAGTAATTGAAGTCGGTGTAAATGTTCCTAATGCTTCTGTAATGGTGATTGAAAGTGCTGAAAGGTTTGGCTTATCGCAGCTTCATCAATTGCGAGGTCGTGTTGGTCGTGGTGCGGAACAAAGTTATTGTATTCTGATGACTTCCGATAAATTGTCTTCCGACAGCAGAACCCGCATTAAAACCATGACAGAAACCAATGATGGTTTCAAAATCTCTGAAGTGGACATGAAACTTCGTGGTCCCGGAGATATTTTGGGAACTCAGCAAAGCGGTGTTGTAGATTTTAAAAGATTGGACTTAGTTGAAGATGCTCAAATTATAAAACTGACAAAAAAAACGGTCGATAAAATTCTGGAAACTGACCCTCTTCTTGCTCGATCCGATAACTTGTTGATCAAAAATTATTATCTGAAGTACTACCGAGGAAAAAATAAATGGAGTAAAATTTCATAAAAAAAGCCGTGGAAAAAAAATTCCCACGGCTTTTATAAAACTGTTATTAAGAAGAAATTGAAAGGCAAAATAAATAACAAAATGAATAGAGTTTCCAAATATTATTATAAAAACCAACTATTTGAGTTAAGAGAAAAATTCTTTTAACTTTTGAGTTTTCATGATTGTACCGTTTTATTTAAAGATCTTCTACGCTTAAATTGGAAACTCCAATCATTCATTTTGTTTAACTAACGTTTTATCTAAGATTCAAGAGATAAATTTCAGTGTGTTTTTTTATATGGCTTATTTGTGTTATTAATTTCCATTACAAATTTGCCATATCCCAACATAAAAAATTTACATCATTATAATTTTTTTTTACATAATTATCACCTTTAAGTGAATATTATGCGTTGTATAATTAAAAAAGGTTAACCCATTTTCATAATAAAATTACTTTTGTTAAGTCCAGAAGTCTGATATTGCCAAATCATAGTAATAATTTCTGAAACTGTTTTTTTTAACTTAGCATAATCTTCATTCATTTTCAAAAATATGTTAGCTCCGGAAATAAGAATATTTTCTATTTCGTTATCATCTAAATTACCTGAATAGACAACAAATATAGCAGAGCTATATCTTGTGTCATCTATTCTTTCCCGAATAAGCTGAAAATCTGTATTCTGAATATCTTGATAATTTATAAAAATAACATCAGGAACTCCAAACGCTGCTTTGTTTAAATATTGGCTCAAGTCTTCATCACTATAAAAATCGGTACATCTTATCTTTATTCTATGCTCTTGAAATATTTTTTTTAAAAGAATAAGACTATGGACGCTAGAGTCTAACAATGTAACATTCAAAAACTCTTTGTTCATACTAAATTTTTTATACTTAGTGTCCTTTCTTTTTCCTTAAGACTTTTTCTTTTTCCAATAATCTTTAAAAACAAAGAAGGGGTAAGTCCTGTAATATTTTTAAACTGGCTGCTTAAATGTGCCACACTTGAATAGTTCAGCCTTAACGAAATCTCAGTTAAACTATATTTATTACTCATCATCAACTCTTTAGCATATTCAATTTTTTGAATGATAATAAAGTTTTCTATCGATGTATAAGTAATTTCTGAAAACATATTCGATAAGTATCCGTAGCTATGATTTAGTTTTTCAGCGATATAAATAGAAGCTTTCACAGAAATATTATCTTGTGAAAACACAAGTTCTACAATAGCATCTTTTATTTTCTGCACTAAAGCTATTTTCTGACTTTCGATAATTTCAATGCCATAATCCTGAAGTCTTTTTTTAAAGACAAGATGTTGCTCTTGCGTAAAATCTTCATAAAACTCCACTTCACCAAAGTCGAGCATTCGGTATTTTACTCCATATTCTTGCAACTTTTCATCCAGCACTTTCCTACAGAGCGCATTGAAATCAAATTTAACGTACATTTTCATCCTAATCTAAGTGTGTTTATATTTAAGAGTAAATATACTCATTATTTCAAATAAAAGTGATATAGAATAACAAAAAAAATTCCTGCAACATTTAAGCACAGGAATTAAACACTAAGGATGAAAAAAAATATACTTACTAAAAAGCTAAAAATGCTAATAACAAAGTATATGTATATTATTTATAAGCGACTTGATACTTGCAAATATGACAAGATAAATAAATTCACATATTATAGAATTATACTAAAATGTTATATAATTTTTAGTTCTCTACGATATACTCCATTAAAAAATCGTCCATAAAAAATCCGTTTCCAATATCAAAAACTCCCTCATCATATACTTTATAGCCTTGAGATTCGTAAAAATTTCTTGCAGAGTTGTTCTTATTTACATTTAAAACAATCCTTTTATCTCCATATTTGGCAGTCTTCTCATTTAAAAATAGCAAAGCGTCTTTTCCAAATCCTTTTCCTTTACTTTCAGGAACAAGATATATTCTGTGAAGTTTTGTTGTATTTTCTTCATAGCTGTTTTCGTACCCTATAAATCCTTCATAAGAGCCATGAGCATCATCTTGAATTAAATAATAATGATAATTCGGCTGTTGCAAATGGCTTCCAATTTCCTCTGCAGAATACATAGTGGATAACATATATTCCATCTGTTCGTTAGAAAGAATCTCTGCATAAGCATTTTCCCATGATCTTCTCGCCAAGTCCTGAATTAAAGGAATATCATTTTCGTTTGCTTCTATAAGTTTCATTATTGCTAAAATTTATTGATTAAAAAAGGTGAAAAGTATAAAACCTTTCACCCTTATATGTTTGCAGTAACTTTAAAATGTTACTGAAATTATATTAAATATTTGCCATCTCAGCTTTAATCTTCGTATGAAGACCTTCTGAAGCAGCAACCAATGGAAGTCTCAAATAATTTTTGATAATCCCCATTTCTGCCAAAATAACTTTAATACCACACGGATTCCCTTCAGCAAAAATTAATCTTGTAATTTCTACTAATTTGTTGTGGATCTCATAAGCTTCATCAACTTTTCTATCAAAAGCCAATTGAACCATGGCAGAGAATTCTTTTGGATATGCTTGTCCGATTACAGAAATTACTCCATTTCCACCAGCTAAAGTTACAGGAAGTGTATATTCATCATCTCCTGAAACTAAATTGAATCCTTCAGGCTTTTTTCTTAAAATATCGAAATACTGAAGAATATTTGGAGCTGCTTCTTTAATCAAAAATAAATTCGGGAACTCTTTTGCTAAACGTAAAGTGGTTTCCGCATCAATATTTTGTCCTGTTCTTGAAGGAACGTTATAAATAATGATATTTTTACCTGTAGAAGCAAGAGCTTTATAATGCTGATAAAGTCCTTCCTGATTAGGTTTGTTATAATATGGAGACACAGAAAGTACCGCTTCAAATGCTGATAAATCTGCTTCTTCAATCTGTTGCTTGACTTCAAGAGTATTATTACCGCCAATTCCTAAAACCAAAGGAACGCGTTTATTATTAACCTTAATGATATGCTCAATAACCTGTTTCTTCTCATCAGCAGAAAGCGTCGCAGCTTCGGCTGTAGTTCCCAAAACAACTAAATAATTGGTTCCGTTTTCGATGTTGTAATCAACTAATTTTGTTAAACTATCGAAATCTACGGATAAATCTTCATTAAAGGGTGTTACCAATGCAACACCTACTCCTTTTAAAATGCTCATCTGTTAGAATTATTTTTGCCAAATTTAATCATTTACACTAAGAATTTATAATAAATAATAATGTTTTATTATACATATAATTATATTTGCATATACTAAAAGATATTATGAAAAATAAATTCATATTACTAGGAATTGCTTTGGCAACGCTATCCGGTTGTAAGACGGCTTCTTCGGCCTCTTCTATACAGCTTTCGGAGGTGAAAATCCAGAAAAACATTTCTATTAATAATGAGCTAAAGAATGATGAGGAGTTTGCAAAAATTATTGAACCTTATAAGCTAAAATTGGATAAAGAGATGAATCAGAAAATCTCCCACACCAATGTAGATCTTACCAAGCAGGGTGATAATAGTAATTTGGGCAATCTTTTAGCAGACTATACATTCGATGGAGCTGATGAATGGGCGAAAAAAAATCTTCAAAAAAATGTTGATGCAGCGTTGATCAATATCGGAGGAATCCGTACAACGATCGGTAAAGGAGATATTCTCCTGAAAAGTGTTTTTGAAGTAATGCCTTTCGAAAATGAAGTGATTATTGTAAAAATGAAAGGTTCGGATTTGCAGGGGCTTTTTGACTATTATGCAAAAACTCAGGTCAACAATCCTGTTTCTCATTTATACATTGAAACCAATAACGGACAATTAACCAAAAGCTTAATCAACGGAAAAACTGTAAACCCAACTCAGGATTATTATATTGCCACGTCTGATTATCTCGCTTTAGGTGGAGACAACATGAAATTCTTCTCAAAAGGAGAATCTATCCCGACAGGAATTAAATTAAGAGATTTATTTATTGATTATTTTAAAAAAAGTCCTGAAGTAGTTCCCAATACGGATGTTCGTTTAAATTTTATCGGTAAGAAATAATGGATAGAAAAAAGTTTTTAAAAGCAATAGGTGGCGGAACTTTAGCAATGGCTTTAGCTCCCAATATGATGATGGCGGAAGAATTAAATATTCTTGATTTAAAATCTGCAAACAAACTGACTATTCTTCATACCAATGATCAACACAGCAGAATAGAGCCTTTTGATACAAGCTATACCAAAAATCCCAATCAGGGCGGTTTTGCAAGAAGAGCAAGTTTAATTCAGCAAATCAGAAATCAGGAAAGCAATGTACTGCTTCTTGATTCAGGCGATATTTTTCAAGGAACTCCTTATTTCAACTTTTTCGGAGGTGAACTAGAGTTTAAATTAATGTCCATGATGAAGTACGATGCTTCAACGATGGGAAATCATGATTTTGATAATGGTTTAGACGGATTTTTAAAGGTTTTGCCTAATGCAAAATTTCCGTTTATCTGTTCAAATTATGATTTTAAGAATACTGTCCTTGATGGAAAGACTTCTCAATACAAAATTTTCAACAAAAACGGAATCAAGGTTGGTCTTTTCGGAGTAGGAATTCAATTAGACGGATTGGTGGGTAAAAAGCAATATGGAGAAACAGTGTATTCAGATCCTGTTGAAGTAGCTCAGCATTATTCTAACTTCCTGAAAAACGAACAAAAATGTGATTTGGTAATCTGTCTTTCACATATTGGCTACGATTACAAAGATGAACCCAATAAAATCAGTGATAAGATCTTAGCTGCCAAAACAGAAAATATTGATATTATTTTAGGCGGACATACGCATACTTTCCTACCAGAACCACAAACTTTTACCAACAGAGCAGGTAAAAATGTATTGGTCAATCAGGTTGGATGGGCAGGTCTTCTTTTAGGCAGAATAGATTTCTTCTTCGATTCAAATAAAAACGTAAAACATATTTCCTGGAATAATCAGGCAATTGACAGCAGCATAATAGCATAACATGAAAAAACTTTTAATTTCTCTTGGCGTTTTAGCTTCTCTGCATTTTGTAAATGCACAAAACATTACTTCTAAAAAGTGGTCGGACTTATTCTCATACAATAACGTTCTGGCTATGAAAGAAGATAATGGAAAAATAGTCGCTGCAACCGAAAACGGAATTTTTTATTATACCATTTCAACAGGAGAAATTACAAAGCTATCTAAAGCTAATGGACTTCATGAAGTAAAGATTTCAGCATTTGATTACAATCCTCAAACAAAAATTGGATTAATAGGTTATCAAAACGGTTCATTAGATGTTATTGCTCCGGACGGTGTTACCTATATTGTAGATATTCCTATCGCAACGGGTTACAACGGAAGTAAAAAAATCAACCACATTTCTATTACAGGAGACAAGGCAATTGTTTCTGTGGGGTATGGAGTTTCTATTTTTGATCTTAAAAAGAAAGAATTCGGAGATTCTGCTTTTTTTGTTTCAGGAGGTGTTTATCAGGCAAGTAACGAAGCAACAATTTTAAATAATAAAGTATATGCTGTAACGAATACCGGACTTAAAACCCATGATTTAAACACAACATTCCCTGTTTTTTCAACTTGGGTAACAGAAGTTACGGGAGCATTTACCAATGTAGATTCAGAGTCTACGGTAGCATTTTCTTCATCTACAAGTGTACAATTACTTGTTAATGGCACATTCACTACCCTTCCACAAACATTCACCACTGTAAAGGATGTTGTTGTAAATGGTGATAATGTCTTAGTAGCAGATTTGAATAACGTATATAGTTATAGCCTCACTGGAGGATTGACAGGAAATGTTTCAGTAGGTGAAGAATGCAATACAGCAGCACGTGCCAATTCAAAAATTTATGCAGGAACTAAACTTTCCGGGATAAAAAATGAAGATCGTAATACATTCAAACCAGATGGTCCCTATTTTAATGACTCTTATAAAATAAGAATATTTAATGACAACCAATTATTGGTTTCAACTGGTGCGAGACTTAATGGATTTAATGAGGGAGCTGATAATCCAAAAAATCCTGGATTTTATTATTTTGATGGAATGCAATGGATTTATCCTTCTTATTTTAAAGGAAGCAGTACAAAATTTAATGTTTTAGACGCTCTCTTTGATCCTGCTAGTCCATCAGATTTATTTTTCACCAATTATAGCACAGCAGTAGGACAAGGAATATACAAAATGAAGTATAATAGTTCTAACAAAGACTTTGATTTTACAAAGTTCTATACTGTAGGTGCAGATGGAATCTGGGATCGACGACCTGTTGGTTTCGCCTATGATGATCAGAATAATTTAGTTGCTGGACTAGCCTTTACAGAAGGTAAATATCCAGGTATGGCTTTTTATGATAGAGCAACAGACAATTTTTTGGTAAAAACGATAATTCTTACAAGTAATGGTCTTCAACAACCATTTTTTTACCAAGGGCTATTTTGGGTACCTCTTCCAAGATCTGTAAATTTCTTAGTATATGATCATAAGCAAACCGTAAATATTTCTGATGATACACAATATATTTTAGATGCATCTAATAATCTCCCTGCAACTACACTTTCTGGAACTATTGATAAATCCGGAGATGCTTGGATTGGGACAGATGCCGGATTAAGAATTCTACCTAATGCAGTCGCAGAAGTAAAAAATAATCCACAAGTAGAACCTATTGTCATTGAACAAGGAGGCATAGCAGAGGAGCTTTTTAAAGATTCTCAGGTTCTCCAAATTGAAGCAGACGCAGGAAATCAAAAATGGGTTTCTATAGATGGAGGTGGTATCTATTATCTTTCAGCAAGTGGAGAACAAACAATTAAGCATTTTACTAAAGAAAATTCTCCTCTTCCGACAAACAGTGTAACCGATATAAAAGTTGATAAAAAAACCGGAAAAGTTTATTTCGTAACCTATGACGGAATCGTTACTTACCAAGGAGATGTTGGTGACGTAACTTCCAACTTTGGAAATGTCTTGGTATATCCTAATCCTGTTGTTTATTCGAATTTCAAAGGAAAAGTTACCATTAAAGGTTTAGCAGAGAAAACCAATATCAGAATTACGGATACTGCCGGAAATCTTGTTCATTCGGCGGTAGCCAGAGCGGGATATTACGAGTGGGATCTTAATAACCAACGTGGTACAAGAGTCGCTTCAGGAATCTATTTTGTGTTAATGACCAATGAAGACGGCTCTGATAAAGCTACTGCAAAAATAGCTGTGGTTAATTAATGAACCTACAAGCAGGCTTTCTACTTTCTTATGTAAAATATGGGGAAAATGATGCCATCATTCATGCATTTACAGAAAATGATGGCTTTCAAAGTTATTTTTTAAAAGGCATCTACAGCAAAAAGAACAAGAAAAAAGCATTTCTTCTTCCTTTAAATAAGCTTAATTTTGTAATTAATATTGCAAAAGGAAACAGTATTCCTACTATTTCAAGGTTTGAACTGGTAGAGTTTTATGATTTTTATACAGATATTAATGCGAATACCGTTGTATTTTTTATTTCTGATTTTTTAAACCAGATTTTAAGAATTGAAAATAAAAATACAGCAATATTTGCAGGAATTGATGAATTTCTAAGTGAACTCAATCTCAAGAACTATCAATCTCATTTAATTTTTTTAATTAAAATATTAAAAATACATGGAGTAGCTCCATTGGAAAGTGATGGTAAATATCTTGATCCTGAAACTGGAACCTTCACCTTTGAAATAATGCATCAGTATTTTGATGAGTACAATTCTATGATTTGGAAAAATATTCTTTCCTCAGAAAATCCTTACGAGGTAAAAATACCATCAAAACTCCGAAGAACTCTATTAGATAGTATTTTGATCTATTATCATTATCATTTCGCAGATTTCAGGACTCCTACATCTTTAGAAGTTATTCAGCAGATTTTCGAATAGTTTTTACAACTTTTTCGACATTAAGAATTGGGGACCGCTTCTCCCCTCTCTGACTTTTCCATCAAAGAGATATCCTGTTTTAAGATAAATCTCATAAGCGATGGTATTATTTTGATTGACAGCAAGAACAATTTCATCACAGCTTTCGAAATGGTATTTTATAAATTCATCAACTACTACCATTACCGATTTTCCAATTCCTTTTCCTTGAAATGCTGGATTAATAGATAATGATCGCAATAAAACAGAATCTGAATTATCTGTAATATCAAATTTATCCGCTCCAAAGTCTAAGACTAAAAAGCCCACTAAAAATTCATCATCGAAAATAGAGATAGGAAATGCTAAGCTATCGTCTCTTTCTTTTATTCTTTCTAAAGCCCGTTCTGCGGTAGAAGTATAAAGGATTTGCGCTTCATCCAAAACATAGTTCAGGTTGGTTAAATCTTCGGAAACAAAAAATTTCAGGTGAACCATTTAAAATTAATTAATGATGATAAATATCCTGATACATCACTCCCGCTTTGATTTCAACAGGAAGCTTATTTTCCTCCGGAACAATCGGGCAATTGTAATCATAAGCGTTGTATGCACAATAAGGATGATATGATTGATTAAAATCTAAAATAATAGAATCTCCTGCAGGAATCTTCAAGTCCAGATATTTCCCTCCTCCATATGTTTCTTTGGTATTGGTGGCATCTCGAAAAGGAAGAAAAAGATGATCTTTGTATTTTTCCATTTTCATCAAATCCAGACTTTGGTAAATCGTCAACGTATAAGATTTTCCGTCAAGTTCAAATGTAGCCTTCCCAAATTCCTGATAGGATTTGCTTTTTCCAGAAGATGTCGGAAGATCAAATGGTGTAGGATTTTCCGTTTTAATAAATTTAGCTTCTACCCTGTATTTCAAATCGATTGGAAAGAAAGGATGTTTTTTAAATTGAGTAAAATTATCTCCTCTTAATGGTGTTTCCTTCGGATTTAAATATTCTTCATTCAATTCTTTTTGAAACTTTTTGATTTCTTTAATTTCTTTAGTTTCCTGTTTTAAAGTTTTTTTAGATGCTAAACTCTTTTGAGAAAAGCTAAAGAAAGGAATCACTAGAAATAAAAATATGATATACGGTTTCATTACTATTCGGAAATTTTAATTTTATAGATATCTGAAGCGTTTCTTTTAATGGATTGCACAAAAAACCCTCCTTCTTCGGGGATCACTTCCTGAAAATCGAAACTTTTACAATCTTTTGGAAGCCCAGAAAATACAAGGGTAAACCAAAAGTCTTTCATAAAGGGAACCGGTGTCCAATTAGGATATATTGAAATATTTTCAGCGTGGATCAATTTACTTTTATGGTCAGAGTTATTATCAAACAAATATGTCGAACGCCATATTCGAATAAGATTTCCTAAAAACGGAGATGCTGGAAAACAGCAATGAACAATAACCTGCTTTTCCTCTTCTATTTTGGTTTGAAGAGATTCTATAATTTCTTTTACTATTACAGGTTTATTAATTGTTTCTGCCACGGTTTATTTTATACGTAATGGGTAATAAATAATGAGTAATCGTTACATTACTCATTATTTATTATGGTTGTTTTTTAATATTCTAATTCAAGTTTTTCTTTAGAGTAGCTTCTCACTTTCTCTGTCAACTCAGGGTGTTCAGCTAAATTTTGCCCATAAGAAGGAATCATTTCCAACAATTTGTCCTTCCATTCTCCCTCTAGTTTTTCAGGGAAACATTTTTCAAGAACTTTCAGCATGGCATATACCGCCGTAGATGCTCCCGGTGAAGCTCCCAATAACGAAGCGATAGTTCCTGCTTTATTCACAACAACCTCAGTTCCGAATTCCAGTTTTCCGCCTTCTTTTTCATCCTTTTTGATGATCTGTACTCTTTGTCCGGCAACTTTCAGCTCCCAATCTTCTTCTTTAGCATCTTTTATAAATTCTCTCAAATGTTGCATTCTTTGCGCTTTAGTCATTGCCACTTGCTGAATCAGATATTTCGTCAGAGGAATATTATGCCACCATGCTCCGAATAAAGATTTTAAATTTTTAGTATTCACACTTTCCGGCAAATCAAGATAGCTTCCTTCTTTCAGGAACTTCGTTGAAAACCCTGCGAAAGGACCAAAAAGAAGTGCTTTTTCACCGTCAATAATTCTTAAATCCAAATGTGGAACAGACATCGGAGGTGCATCTACTGTTGCTTGAGTATAGACTTTTGCCTGATGTTTTTTTACCAATTCCTGATTGTGAGAAACCAGCCATTGTCCGGAAACCGGAAAACCACCATATCCTTCACTTTCTTTAATATCTGAACTATCCAATAACGGTAAAGCATATCCTCCAGCTCCAATAAATACAAAGTCTGCAACAACTTCTTGTTTATGACTGTGAATTCTATCTTTCACCTTCATTTCCCATTTTCCGTTATCTCTAGGATTAATGTCTTTTACTTCATGATATAAAAAAACTTCTACATTGGAATCTTCTAACAAATGTCTCCCCATCTTTCTGGTTAAAGTTCCGAAGTTTACGTCGGTACCTAAATCCATTTTGGTAGCCGCCAAGACTTCAGATTCATTTCTTTTACTCATAACAAGAGGAATCCATTCTCTTAGTTTATCATGATCGGTTGAAAATTCCATTCCCTGAAACAAAACTGATTCAGATAGTTTCTCATGACGTTTTTTAAGATATTCAGCATCTTTTTCACCAAATACCAAACTCATGTGCGAACAAGAATTGATAAAATCTTTCGGATCATGAATATATCCTTTGCTTACAAGATAAGACCAGAATTGTTTTGAAATTTCAAACTGCTCAGCGATACTTTCAGCTTTTGAAATATCTATTGAGCCATCTTCTTTTTCAGGGGTATAATTAAGTTCACAAAAAGCAGAATGCCCTGTTCCTGCATTATTCCATGCTGCCGTACTTTCTTTTGCAAATCTGCCTAATCTTTCAAAAATTGCTATTTCAAGATTGGGATCAAATTCGTGAAGTAATGTTGCTAAAGTGGCACTCATAATTCCGCCACCTATCAGTACAACGTCATATTTGGGTTTCGGTGTTCTGCTAATAAGCGATTGTGACATAATTTCAAATTTTATATCAAATTTCGGGAAAACTTATTAAAATTGATTTGATTTCAGCATCTTATTTTGATCATTTTCAACATTTTTTCCCTACGAAGAAAATACAATGGAAAATATCAATTGATTGAAATTGAATCTATAAATAAAAAGCACCGACAAAATTATCGGTGCTTTTTATATTTGTTTGTATTCGTTTTTAATTCAGTTTCGTAGTCAATTTTTTGAACTGTTTTTCTGCATTTTTCCCTTCATACAAAATTCCGTACACCGTATCGACGATTGGAAGCTTTAAGCCTTTTTCTTTTGAAGTTTTATAAATAGAATCCGCTGCATAATATCCTTCCGCTACCATGTTCATCGACTGAATTGCAGATTTTACGGTATACCCTTTTCCTATAAGATTTCCTAAGTTTCTGTTTCTCGAGAATAAAGAGTAAGCTGTCACCAATAAATCTCCTAAATATGCACTTTCATTGACATCTCTAGGCGCTTCATAGATAGCTTCCAGGAATGTTTCCATTTCACGGATGGCATTAGAAACAAAAACAGCCGTAAAGTTGTCTCCATATCCTAATCCACTTGCAATTCCTGCCCCGATTGCAAAAATATTTTTAAGAATCGCACTATATTCGTTTCCTAAGATATCTTTACTGGAATGAACCTTAATAAAATCCGAATTAAAAATACCAACTAGTTTTTCTGAAATTTCATCTTCTACAGTGGCAATTGTAAGGTAAGAAAGTCTTTCCATCGCCACCTCTTCTGCGTGACAAGGTCCTGCAATCACCGCCTGATTTCTGAATCCAATCTTGAATTCATCTCTAAGATAGTGAGCAACCACATCATTCACTTTAGGAATAATTCCCTTGATTGCCGAAACGAAAATTTTGTCTGTGTACTCACAACTCATTTTATCCAACGTGTCTGAAAGATAAATTGAAGGTGTTGCCAATACTACAACATCACACGCAGAAACTAATTCATTAATATCTGTTGTAAGTTTTAAATTTTTAAGGTTAAAATTTACAGCCGTAAGATAAGTCGGATTGTGACCACGAAGCTCAATTGCTCCTTTTACAAACTCATTTCTTACACACCAATGCACTACTTTACAGTTTTCAACCAGCATTTTTACAATTGCCGTAGCAAAACTTCCGCTTCCTACAACGCCTACAGCAATGTCTTTTTTATTCTTTTTGGAATTTGATGATTCTGACATTATCTTATTTTTTGCCATAATTGATTGTGAACTGCAAATATATTAAAACAAAGATTGCGTGGGACTTTTAATAGCATGATAAAAGCCATTTTTAGATAAAATTAACACTTGCACACAATTAAATATCTAATTAACCGTTAAATAGATAAAAAACTAAATTTTTACCACAAATATTCTTAAAAAATTATTTTTAATTAAATTTGCACACTCAAAACCGTTTTTAAATACTAAGAAAAGAAAAAATGAAGAGATTTCTAAGCAGCAAAAAGAACGTAAATTTCCTCTTAGGTGGACTTTTATCAGTAGTTTTTGCACAAGGTATATTCATTGCAAAATTATTTTCTGAAAAAGACAATAAGAATTACGAAGTAAACCTTGTAAAAATAAACACTGAAAGAGACAGTGTAGATTATCTGAAAATGAAAACTGATCTTGCATTAGTAGATCAAACTGTAAGTGAACTGAACTCCTTCCTAAGATCAAAAGATATTACGAATGGAAAACTGACAGTTCTGAGCAAGGATAGTATTTCCAACTCTATTTATCTTGCAAAACAGGCCAACCGATACAGTCAATATTTGATGGATCTTCAGAAAAAATTGATGCAGGTTCCTCTAGGAATGCCTACTGACGGATATATTTCATCAAATTTCGGAATCAGAAAAAACCCTATTCCTTTTAAAACAGTATATGCTTCTGTAAAGCCTAACGTTGCAGCACCAGTTGCCGCTTCCACTCCTGCTCCTGAAGTAAAAGTAGAACCTGTAGAAAAAATCATTGAAGTAACCGACAGCTACGGAAATAAAAGAGAGGTAAAAGTAATGGTAACTCTAAAAGCTGCTCCAGCCGTTGCTGCCAATTCAACTCCGGCAAAATCTTCTGTTGCCACAACATCTAAAACAGGTATCGAAAAGAATAATCCTCCTGCTGAAGCAGATCAAATGCAGTTCCATAAAGGATTGGATATTGCGGTTGCATTTGGTTCCGACGTAAAAGCAGCAGCGGCTGGAACTGTAATTTTTTCAGGCCAAAAAGGAGGGTATGGAAATTGCGTAATTGTCTCTCACGGAAATGGTTTGGCTACGCTTTACGGACATTTATCTCAGCTTATTGCCAAGGCAAACGATAAGGTAAAAGTAGGACAGGTAATTGCAAAGTCTGGAAATTCCGGACGTTCTACGGGACCTCATCTTCATTATGAAGTACACAAAAACAATACTCCGGTAAATCCGAAGTTGTTTATGAATTTATAAAATTTCGGGCGGCACCAAAGGTGCCGCCCGAAATTTTAAATATATATTAGATAACCTATTAGTAAGCCGCTGTAAAACGCTCACGAATATGGTTGTTTTGTTCTAATTCATCGACTAATACTACAGCAACATCTTCTACAGAAAGTACACTTCTTCCTTCCTCATTAAATACAGGATTTTCTAAAGCGGTTCTATATTTTCCTGTTCTTACTCCCGCAGTTCCCTGATGCATTTCAATTGCCGGGCTGAAGAATGTCCAGTCTAATGTTTTATTTTCTTTAATCTTGTTCAGGTAATCTCTTGCTGCAGTTGCCCCCGGTTTTATTTCTGTCGGAAAATCTGGTCCGTCTACCAACTGGTTTCCATCAATAAATAAACTTCCTGCTCCACCAACGGTAATAAATCTTTTCACTCCTGATTTTTCAACTGCATTTTCGATATTTACGGATCCGTTTAGGAAATCATCATACAGATTAGGATTCGTCCAACCTGCATTGAAAGCACTGATTACCGCATCATTTCCTTGTAAAGCATTCGATAATTCATCAACATTGTTCACGTCCACACTTTTTGCAGATACGTTTTCGTTTTGCTGAACCTTAGAAGCATCTCTTACAATAGCTTCCACTTTATACCCTCTGTTTGCTAATTCGTTTACTATTTGTGTTCCCACAAACCCAGTTGCACCGATTACTGCTACTTTTTTCATAATATTATATTTTAAAATTAAATTGTAATAAATTTTGTTACATTTATAGATAAAAAATTTTATTCAAACTGATCGCTAAATTCCTGAAGTGATTTGTTTCCTAAAAATTTTACAACCAATTCATCTGTTTCTATAAATAATTGAGTCAGATGATTATTTATTTCCTTTCCGACACTACAAGCCGGATTCGGATTTTGATTTTTCTTTCCTAAAACATCTGTATTCCTCACTACTGAATAGATTTCAGAAATAGAAATTGAATCTGCTTTTTTAGAAAGCTGGCTTCCTCCCTCTTTTCCTTGTTTACTCACAATAAGCCCTCCTTCTCTCAATACACTGATCTCTTTACGTATGATAACAGGGTTTATATTGATACTACCTGCAATCCACTCAGAACTTAACCAATCCTGAGGCGATTTTGCCAATAGTGTCATAATATGTATTGCCGTAGCAAATCTTGTATTGTTCATTTTTACATTGCAAAGATAAACAAATTTATAATTGTAACAAGTTTTATTACAATTAAATTATAATATTAATTTATCTAAGTCTAAAAGCAGGTAATTAATATTCTGATTAATCGTTCTGGTTGCCGACTGCATCTGATTAAGCATTGCCGCTCTGTCATGCAGATCATTGGCTCTGTAATATCCACCATCACTAAAAATCACTGAATGATCTGCGGCATTTTTATCATCATCAAACTGATAATGAAGCCATCTCTCTTTCATACTGCTGATAATGGAATGCTGTTCTTTATTTGAAAATTTCTTTTCGGTGTACATATACCAAATGAATGGCGGAAAATTGGGAGATTCAAGTTTTTCATTCCAAATGTCTCTTAAAAGGTTTCTCTGATGAATAAATTCTACTTTTTTACCTTTAGGATTAAGAGTAGCCAATCCAAAACCGGCTCCTAAAACCCCTCCACTTATATCAATCGCATTGCTCCAACCTTCACTTTTCACAATTCCTCCTGCAATTGATGCACTGGCTCCAGCAATAATAGAGTATAAAATCATCTTATTATTTCTGGAATCATTCAGATTATCTACATAATTTCCGATTTGCGCCACTCTTTCTCCCTCACAATCAAATTCCGCAGCTACAGCATCCAGTTCGGTAAGAGCAATGGTTATTTTACTATTAATAACACTTTTAAGCTGTAACACTTTCACTTGCGCATTTAAAGAAGAGTCTTTTTTTAGTGTAATAATTTTATGAACCTCATCAAGATTATTCAAAGCATTCAAAATTAAAATACTCTGATCTGAGAAGGTTCCTTTCAATTCTTTATTCGCAGCAATGATTGAATCGGAATTGTAAGAGGGAATTTTATTGGTATAATTGTATTTAAAAGGAGCTTTGCAGTAGCTGTCTCTCAACGTAAGAATATTCTGATTGATGACCTGATTTTTCTTTGAAACGCAGGAAGTCAGCAAACTTAAAATCACTAAACAGCAAAACAAATTTTTCATCGTATATCATTTTGTATGGTCAGGATAAAACTACACTATACTAATATACTATAAATAAAAAAATCCACCCGAATTCAGGTGAATTTTTAATTTATTTTTAAAGAAATTTATTTAATTCCCAATAGCTCCACTTCAAAAACAAGGGTGCTGTTCGGTCCTATTTCCTTACTGATTTCCTGATCTCCATAAGCCAAATGCGGAGGAAGAATCAATCTCCACTTACTTCCAACAGGCATCAATTGAAGAGCTTCTGTCCATCCGGAAATTACTCTGTTCAAAGGAAAAGACGCAGGTGTTCCTCTTTTTACAGAACTGTCGAATACTTTTCCTGTAATTGTAGTTCCGTGATAGTGGCATTTTACGGTAGATCTCGGACCTGGTTTTGCTCCATCACCTTCTGTAATGATCTCATATTGCAATCCGCTTGGCAAAGTTACTACGCTTTCTCTTTTGCCATATTCTTCCATGTATTCTTTACCGTCTTTCAGGTTTTTCTCTGCCAATTCTTTTTTACGTTTAAATAACAAATCTGCTACTCCCATAATTAAATATTTTTACAAAGATAGGATTTTAAGACGGGAAGAAAGAAGTTCTATTTTCTCAGTTTGAAATTATTTAATCCTTTAATTTTCAAATAAGTACAATTAAACATAACTTTATAGTCCTTTAATGCTCTAAAAATTCAAATAACTTTAATACTCAGTTAACACCGTTTCCGAAACTTGGCGTTATAATTGGATTTAAAAACTGAATGCCAGATCCATTAAAATATAATAAGAACTTTGATAAGCTTTCGTATGAGGAGAAACAACTTCTGGAAGAAACCAAAAAAAGTATCGCTGATTTTGTAGAGCAATCCGCTTCTATAAGTGATATCAATTATGCTACCAGAAATGCTCATGCTAAAACCTATGCTGTTCTGTCAGGACAATTTATTATCGACACTCATCTCCCACAGGATTTAAAATATCTTTTTGATAAGGAACAGTATGAAATAACTGCAAGGCTTTCTAACGCGAACCTGAAAATACAGAAAAATAAAAAAGATATTCCGGCTTATGGATTTTCCATTAAGATAAAAGACGATTTGGGACGTACGATCTCAAACTACCCTTTGGTGAATTTCCCTTTGCTACCCATCAATTCAGTATCCACATTTTTAAAAACCTTTACTGCAATCAATAGGTTTTATCTCAAAAAATGGGGCAATTGGCTTTCGTTTGCAAAGAATATTTGGAAAACGATTCCTTCTTTATTTACATTATCTTTTATACAACATAGTATCGGTCTTTTTTTCAAAAGAAATGATTTTATTTTATCGTTTGACTATCATTCTGTAGGAGCTTACAGACTGGATGATAAAATGATGAAAGTAAAAATAAGCCCAAAACAGGTTCAAAAAAAATTCGGAACGAGAAGAGATGTAAAGAAGGCTTTAAAAAACTATTTTGAAAGCAATGATTATACGGCTGAAGTTTTCATTCAATTGTGCTACAATCTAAAAGATCAGCCAATCAATAAATTAAATACTGAATGGAAAAACTCCCCTTTCATAAAATTAGGAGAGATACGGTTTGAAAAAGGCTGTTTCCAGAATTCGAATAGCTGCGAGAATGAACTATTGTCTTTTAATCCTTTTGAAAGTGCCGAGATTTTTCAACCGGTAGGAAAGATTCAAAAATTGAGGGATGAAGCGTATAAGGTTTCTCTACAGACAAGAAAAAAGATCAATAAGCTCCTGAAATATAAATAATACTGTTGGAAATCCTTCCCTGATTATCACTAGAAACAAAAAAGGTTGCCTCATTTGAGACAACCTTCTTTATTTTTTATTCTTCTATTTCTTTTTCTTTATCTCCGGTCACTTTTTCCGGGAAAATAATTGATAAAAGAACCGAGATTACTAATACTCCTCCAACAATTCCTAATGATACTGGTGACGGAATGTGAATCCAAGGTGCAATTAACATTTTTACCCCAATGAAGGACAAGATAACGGCTAATCCGTAAGGTAATTTGCTGAACATATGAATGAAGTTCGCCAAAAGGAAATACAAAGATCTTAATCCTAAAATTGCAAAGATATTTGATGTATATAGGATAAACGGATCATTTGAAATCGCAAAAATCGCAGGAATAGAATCCACCGCAAAAAGAACGTCGGTAAACTCAATTACAGCCACAACTACTAATAGCGGAGTTGCCATTTTTATTCCATTCTGAATGGTAAAGAATTTATCTCCGTCATAATTATCTGAAACTTTCCAGAACTTTTTCACCAATCTCGCTCCCGGTGTATCACTGAAATCTTCATTGTCATCTTCTTCTCCTTCTCCCCAAGATTTAATTCCGGCATACACAAGAAATAATCCGAACAGGGTCATCACAATATTGATCTTCACAGGATGCCCGAAAATATTCATTTCAGGAAGGTATGTAAGATTGATAAGACCTACTCCCGCAAAAATGAAAATGGCTCTAAAAATCAATGCTCCAATGATTCCCCAGAAAAGAACTTTGTGATGAAGGTGCTTCGGAACTTTAAAGAATCCGAAAACAAGGATAAATACGAATAAGTTATCTACGGAAAGTGCCTTTTCTATCCAATAGGCAGCTTGATATTGTGTAAATTTCTCCACTGCAAGAGCATGACTTTCCGGTGAACCGTCTGTATTGAACGCCCAATATACAACCCCTGAGAAGATCATTGACAAAGAAATCCATACAATAGACCAGATGGTAGCTTCTTTGGAAGAAACTTCATGACTTTTTTTATTGAAAACCCCTAAGTCAAGGAGCAACATGATAACTACCGTTATCGCAAATCCCCAAACCAGACCGGGATGAAGATCTAAAATACCTTGATGTTTATCCACTTTTTATGTACTTATATTATATGATAAAAGCAATAGCTGTACGAGGTACAAGTATTGCCGTTTTAATTATATTTTAAAATCATTCTATCTGAATAGGTTCCTATCAACCTATTGATGATGAATGTATGTTTCTACAAATATTTTTGTTTCACCGTCTCTATAGTCTGCTGAAGTTTTTTATCTGCAGTAGGATCTCCGATGGCGTTGAATTTCCATTCTCCGTTTCTTTTGTAGAAAACTCCCATTACCATTGCAACGTGACCTTTGAAAGAGGCATCGTTTGCAATATCATATTTAGCAAAAACTTCTCTTACATTGGTTGGGCTTCCTTCATAAATTCTGATAGAGGCAAAAGGAATTGTTCCGAAATCCTGACCTTTGTAGCTGTTTAATACTAATGCTACGTGTTCAACATTAGAATCCAAATTACTGAAATCTACGGTGATCACTTCATTATCCAACCCATCATCTCCGTTTACATCTCCTGTTAAATCATCACCACTATGTTTTACAGAACCATTTTTAGATTTTAGGTTTCCAAAATAAATGACTTCCGTTGCATTTTTATTTGAATCATATAAAATACAGCTTCCGTCTAAGTCTACTGCTTCTCTTGTAACCCCACCGAAAAAACCTTTTTTCTCAATTGCACCCCAGTTGATTCCTACACAAGCCTGGGTAAGCGTAGTTCCATTTTCTTTTGTCAGATTAATTCTTTGACCTTTTTGTAAGTTAATAGCCATTTTATGTTTAGTTTTTTAAATTTAAATTATTAAAAAGACACCTTTACGATTTAAAATTTTAATTATTAATATTCAAATTCAACATAGCACGAAGAATGTTTGTTTCTTCATTTACATCAAATATTTTGCTCATAATATCAATACTTTCCAGATTTCTTAAATAGTCTTTTAAGACAAATTCTACATCATCCGGTAAGGTTCTTTTTCTTTCGTGAATGGTTTCTTCTAGTTCTTCATTTTTATTTTTCAACTGATTAATAATTGAAATTTGATTAGATTCATTTTCAGAAGTATTCAGATATGATAATTCATCATCTATTAAATACATTTCTTTTTCTTCAACATTAAATATAAAGTGCTCATCTGACTGAAATATTTTAAACAATTCATATTCATTTCTGTTGATTCTATAACCACAGATGAAACGAACTTTAAAGTTCTGTATATTCAGCTTACCCAGAAGCTTCCTTTCTATCGAATAATCCTGATATTTATAAGATGAAATCGAATGTGATTTCAGTTTACTTTCATCAGCTTCCGTTCTGTAAAATTCTGAAGAGTATCTTTTCTGAAAATACAAAACATCATTCCAATTCAGGGTAAATTTATCCTCTGTAAGGTCTTTATACAGTTTTTTCAGATGCTGTGAAAATACTCCACTATATATTTTTCTGTCTGTTTCGAAACTATCAATTTTTCGTTCTTCAAAAGTCGAAATATATTGATTGTTAATATTTATCTCATTAATAACCGCCAACAGATCATTTTCCTTCTTTTTTTTGATCTTGGTAAGCAATTCTATTAAACTGTCTGTATACTGAAGATGAAAAAGCTCTAATTTGTTATAATCTAATGTCTTATTTTCTTCAAAAAGTTTATGTATAATATCCGTCTTGATATAAATGGAAATTATATCAACATTTTCAAAAAAATTTGAAAGAAGCTTAAGTTTTGTTAACCTTCTTTTACTTTGAGACATTATGCTTACAGCGTCATCATCCACTTTGTACTGTATATATTAACTTCTGATATTTGCTTTTAGTTCGTGTTCCAATGTCTGTAAATCCTGATCCAGCTTTCTTCTGTTTTCTGCTCCCTGTTTTTGGATCTGTTTTACTTCATTTAAAGTACTGATCAACATATTGGTTGTTTCTCTTAATGTTTCAGCAGAGACAATAGTCTGTTCATTGGCTCTTGCTACATTTCTTGAATTCTGACCAAGTCTTTCCGCATTTTTTCTTAAAATTTCCTCTGTTGTAGAAGAAACTTTCTGCTGAATTTCAATATTTTGCTGTTGTCTGTGCATTGCAACAGCCAAAGAAAGCTGATTTTTCCAAACCGGCAACGTTGTCGTAAGAATCGTTTGCGCCTTTTCTGCAATAGAAACGTTATTATTCTGAACCAGTCTGATCTGAGGAAGAGACTGCATCATAATAAGACGAACCACTTTAAGATCTGCCATTCTTCTGTCTAGCCTTGCAATAAAATCTCTTTTATCTGCAATCTGATAATCAGCATAATTCTGAACATTAGCTTCCATTTCGGCAAGTTCCTGAGATGCTCTTTCCATTCTTAAATTTCCAGCCACCACAAGATCCTCAATCTGCTTAATAGAATTGATATTGCTGTCAAAAATAGTCTGCAAAACAGCATTGTCTTTAGACGAAGTAATGATTCCTGCATTTACTTTATGAGAAATCTGGTCAATATTATTGACGATTTTATCATATTTAGCAAAAAGATTTTCTACTTGCGTCATCACCTTTTTCATAAATGGCAACCTGCTTAAGAAACCTTTTACAGGATTTTTATTGTTGATTTCATCTACATCTACATAATTAAGCTCGATCAGTAAATTATTGATCAGCTCTCCTACTTCTCCGGAATTTGACCTTCTTACATTTCCTAAGAAACTATCACTTTGATTGGCTAATGTTTTTTGAAGATCCGCACCGAAATTCACAATAGATCCCGGATTGGTTTCATCAATCGCATTTGCCATCGTTTCGTACTTCTGACGCTCTTCTACCTGTAACTGAGTAAGATTCACATTTCCATCTCTGTCTACAAGAACAGGAGCAGTACCCTGAACTGAAGGTGTCACAGGAGTAGGCTCAAACGTTTTTAGAGGTTCTATTGACTGAAGTGGATCAATAGACTGGTTAGGTTGATTATCCATGATAATTATTGATAAATTGATACAAATTTCTCAAGACCTTCTCTTTGCCCGGCTCCAACCGCTTCAAATTTCCATTCTCCGTTTCTGTTGTAAATTCTTCCGAACTCAACTGCCGTTTCTATTGAGAAATCTTCATCTAATTCATATTTTAAGATTTCTTCATTCGTATCCGTATTAAAAATTCTGATGAAAGAATTTCTTACTTGTCCAAAATTTTGTTTTCTAGCATCTGCATCGTGAATGGTAACTACCACAGTGATTTCCTTTACAGCAGCATCAATTTTTGTCAGATCAATTTTAATTTGCTCATCATCTCCAGCTCCATCACCAGTTAAATTATCACCAGAGTGAATCACTGCTTTATCCGGAGATTCAAGATTATTATAAAAAACAAAGTGATTATCAGAAATTAACTTTTTATTTTCCCCCAATAAAAATAAAGAGGCATCCAAATCAAAAGCAGTTCCTGTAGATGTATTGTTGATATCCCATCCTAAACCTACTGTAAATTTAGGTGCATTTATATTTTCTCTTTGTCCTTTCTGTAAGTTAATAGCCATAATATAATTCGGTTTGTGTTAATATGTTTATATTGTTTTCGTATTCTTTTATTAAATGGTAGTTGTTGCTAATTGCTAATTCCAACAAATGATCCATTTGTTCCTTTTTTACTTTAGACGAAAGATATTCAAATTTACTTGATTCTAACCCTAAAATATATTTTACAATCCTTGTATTAAACTGAAAACTGTCCTTCAGCATAACTTCTGCAATGTGTTCTATAGTGTTCACTGCAAAATAATTGAAGAAGTTTTCAATTGTCGGATCGATCTCAAAATTCATCAGTTCAGCATAATACATGAATAAAAATTCTCCCTCAACATTATATTGTTTTAAAATTTTATTCACGGTAAATTCATGACTTCCTGTGATTTTGATATCGTCTATAAAAATACAAAGTTTTCCTCTTAAAAAATCTTTATCCAGATAATAAGTATCATTGGCAATCAAATTTTTACGATCTTCAAAACTTAGATTTCCATAATCTGTCGTATAGGTATGATTTCTGTTAATTTTTGATAGAATGCTTGATTTTTTTCCTTTTTGAAATAAATAAAAATCCAGATGCTTCTTAAAATAAAAACATAAAAAATTGGAAGCTGTTGGAATTGACATATAAGGACTTGGCAAAACCACGATTTCTTTATCTGTCTCTAAAAGCTGCTCATTATCTGCAATAAAACCCTCGAATAATTCTTTTGCAAATTTCTCTGCATACGACTTATCGCCATATTTAAAATAGCTGTACTCTGCAGGAGAAAAACTGAATTCTTCCGCAGAATGAATGTGGTGTAAGCTGTATCTTTTATTCATATTATAATTTGTGTGTAAGTAAATGTGCACTGAAACCAAAATC
This sequence comes from Chryseobacterium taiwanense, assembly GCF_000813825.1. Lineage (GTDB taxonomy): Bacteria > Bacteroidota > Bacteroidia > Flavobacteriales > Weeksellaceae > Chryseobacterium > Chryseobacterium taiwanense. The sequence goes on along the minus strand of NZ_JWTA01000014.1, from coordinate 89,711 downwards.
TTTAGCTCCCTTATAATCAGCAATCGGATTATCACCAATATGCAAAATCTGATGCAGCTCAAGATCCTGATTTTTAATCTTATTTTTCACTTCCTGAAATACAAAAGGATTCGGTTTTGAACAGTTTAATTCATCAGAATAAATATGAAAATCGATATATTGATCAAGGTTCTCATTGATCAAAAATTTCCTCATTGTTTTTCCTTGAATAAATCCTGTATTACTAAGAATATTTATTGTTTTCCCTTGATTTTTAATTTCATCAAATACTTCATGAATATTTTCGAAAATCACAAGAGGACTATATTCCAAAAACAAGTCTTCGCTTTTCTGATAAAACCTATTCAAATCCTCTTTATCTAAATGATTTACAGAAACATTCAATGCATTTAATATCAATAAATAAATTTCAAAAGTAGCAATATTACCTCCGGTAATTTCATTAATAGAGTTACAAAGATCATCATAATATTTTACCACTTTCGCTACTTCAGCAATAGGTTTATTTACATTAAAAAATGAGGCGAACAGCTCAACTCTTTTTGCTTTAAATTCGGGATGAGATTTGATTAAAGTGAGCCATAAGTCAAAAGAAAAATGACTATGGTTGTGAATATCGATATCTGTTTTCAAGACATTTACAAGTTAAAAGTTTTGATTTAGCTCTTTCTTTGAAAAAGATTTATTTTTTTTCATCTATTTGTGTTTGAATTACTCAATTCTTCCCAAAGATAAAATTTTTAAATTAACCACTCAATTTAGTTCACTGTTTTAAGATATTTTTATGATTTGAAAATTTATTTTACAAAAATTTTTGTCAATTGATTTTTTTTTCTAATTTCGCAACCGATTAACAATCAACAATGTCAACAAAAATGATAAATATTATAACATTAAGCAATCCTATCAGAGCTGTGTACTTTGGTAGCACTAAATATTTATCTGAATAACGATCGACCTTTATACAACAAAAAATATAACAAAGGCCTATCTGTTCAGATAGGTCTTTTTTGCTACCCTACTTTTCAGCTTTTTACATTCGAAAAACTTCTGTTGTTCGGTGATAAAAGTTAGATTTTTTCTTTAAACGCAAAGTTTCTTATAATTAAACTGCATATTTTCAGTGAGCAAAGGATGGCGACAAAGTCGCTGATGAAGTACGCTTCTTAAAATCAATTTTATTGATTTAGGCTTTGCCCTCTTGAATTTAGTTTAAGTTTTAATAAATCTTTGCGTCAAAAAATTCAAAAAAATATCACTCAACATTATTTCAGAAGTTTAAAAATCAACAATTTAAATTAAACAAAATGAAATACAACACACGAAATATAGGGATAATAGCACACGTCGATGCCGGAAAAACTACGCTCACGGAAAGATTGCTTTATTACACGGGAATGATCCACAAAATAGGAAACGTAGACGAAGGAAATACCACGATGGATAAAGACATTCAGGAGAAAAACCGAGGAATCACGATTTCATCTGCTGCGATTTCTACACAATGGAAAAAAAATGATAACGTTTTCAATATCAATATTATTGATACTCCAGGACACATTGATTTTGCAGTGGAAGTTGAACGTTCTTTACGAGTTTTGGATAGCGTTGTTGCCGTTTTCTGCGCTTCTTCGGGAGTTCAGCCACAAACGGAAAACGTTTGGTTCCAAGCAGAAAAACATGGAATTTCCAAGATTTGTTTCATTAATAAAATGGATAGAATCGGAGCTGATTTCTTTGCTGTTTTGAATGAAATTAAAACCAAACTGGATGCAGTTCCTTTGGCCTTGCAAATTCCGATGGGCTCTGAAAACAATTTTGAAGGCGTTATTGATTTAATCAAACAAAAATCATTGTACTGGATCGATGAAAACGGAGAAACAATTGTAGAAACAGAAATTCCGGAAAATTATAAAGATGAAGCAGATGAATGGAGAATGAAATTAATGGAAAATTTGGCCGAATTCGACGAAAAGTTTTTTGAATATTTCCTAGATTCTGAAACTCAAATTTCTGAAGAGATGATTTTTGAAGCCATACAAAGAGTTTGTCAGTCAAGAAGTTTAGTTCCTGTTTTATGTGGTTCTGCTTTTAAGAATAAAGGCGTTCAACCTTTACTTGATGCCATTGTAAGTTATCTTCCAGCTCCAAATCAGTTGCCTTCTATTACAGGAAAAGATGCGAAAACGGAAGAAACAATCGAGCTTGAAAGAAATGAAGAAGAAACTTTTTCAGGATTGGTTTTCAAGGTTGTCATTGATAAACATATGGGTAAACTGGCGATGCTTAGAATTTATTCAGGAAAGATAAAATCTGGTGATACCGTTCAAAATGTTAGAACGGGTGAAAGTTTCAGGATTTCGAGGATTTTGCAGATGCAGTCGGACAAAACGTTAACGATTGAAGAAGGAAAAGCGGGAGATATCGTTGCTTTAACAGGAATAAAAGATGCAAAAACAGGAGATTCTTTATCATGTATTGAAAGACCCGTTTTACTTGAATCTATCACGATTCCTGCTCCGGTTATCCGTGTTTCGATTGAACCGAAAACGAATGCTGATGAAAAATCTTTCGGATTGGTTTTAGCGAAAATTCAGGAAGAAGATCCGTCATTAGTTGTTGAAAGAGACAAACAGACAGGTGAAACATTATTGAGTGGTTTGGGAGAATTGCATCTTGAAGTAACTTTAGAAAAGATTCGGTTGAATCATGGAATTGAAATCAATCAAGGAAAACCGAAAGTTTCGTACAAGGAAATTTTAACGGAAACCAGAATACACAGAGAAAAACTTTCTAAACAAAACGGTGGAAGCGGACAATTTGCCGACATCACTTTTGAAATCGGACCTCGAGAAGATAATGAAATCGGTCTGGAATTCATTAATCAAATTAAAGGAGGTGTGATTCCGAGTGAATTTATTCCGTCCGTTGAAAAAGGTTTCAGAGAAGCGATGGAAAATGGAGTTTTGAGTGGAAATCCTTTGGAAAGTATGAAAGTTACACTTCTGGATGGCTCGACTCACAGTAATGATTCTCATGCTCAAGATTTTGAAATTGCGGCAAGAGATGGTTTCAGAGAAATTGGAAAATCTTGTAAGCCTAAATTAATGGAACCCATTATGAAGGTTGAGATTCAATCGATTGAAGAATACACAGGAGTTGTGGCCGCAGACATCAACAAGCGAAGAGGAATCATCACTTCGATTGATGAAAAATCAGGAAGAAAAATTTTCACGGCGGAAGTTCCTTTGGCTTCTACTTTCGGATATATTTCTGATCTGAGAACGTTGACGAGCGGTAGAGCTTCGATCAGCATGAAATTGTCGCACTATGCTTTAGTTCCTGATTTCATCGCGAATACATTAATGACCTAAAAAAACAAGGGCTGTAAATTTTATTTTGCAGTCCTTGTTTGGGTTATAGAGGTGAATTGTGAATTTTTTCTCTCGCGGATTTTGCTGATTGCGCAGATTTTTGCGTGATATTTTAACTTCCATCTTCTTGATTCGAGCTTCCTGCTTAATTCTTTTCCCATAGATTTCACGGATTTGCACAGATGTTTGCGTAATATTTTTAAACTTCCAGCACCTGACTTCCAACTTCCAGTCATATAAACACCAAAACACTCCGATTCTCAAACCCTAAAACTCTCCTACTTCTCAGGCATTACCTTATATGTTGGATCTTCCTGAATATTTACTTCGATTACAGCTTCTGCATTCTTCAACATTTTGATACAATCTTCGCTGAGATGTTTTAAATGTAATTTTTTATTTTGTTGGACGTATTTTTTTGACAATTTATCTAAAGCATCAATTGCGCTCATATCGACAATTCGGCTTTCTTTAAAATCGATAACCACTTGTTCAGGATCATTTGCAGGATCGAATTTATCTGTAAATGTTGTAACAGAACCGAAAAATAGTGGTCCCAAAATTTCGTAATACTTAATCCCATTCTCATCTGTATGTTTTCGCGCACGAATTCTTGTTGCATTATCCCAGGCAAAAACTAAAGCTGAAATAATAACCCCAACCAAAACTGCCAAAGCTAAATTGTGAAGAACAATGGTAATTAAAGCCACCGTTATTCCTACAAAAATATCAGACTTCGGCATTTTATTGACAATTCTGATTGATACCCATTGAAAAGTACTGATTGCCACCATCATCATTACACCGACCAAAGCCGCCATCGGAATTTTTTCGATAAATGGAGCTCCAACTAAAATGATAATTAAAATCGTTATAGAAGCAATAATTCCAGAAAGTCTGGCTCTTGAACCTGCATTTAAATTAACCAAAGTTTGTGCAACCATCGCACAACCTCCCATTCCGCCAAAGAAACCGTTGGTGATATTTGCTACACCCTGTGCTACAGATTCTTTATTGGCACTTCCTTTTGAATTGGTGATTTCGTCGACCATTGATAAGGTTAAAAGTGATTCAATTAAACCAACTCCTGCCATAATTAAAGCATAAGGAAAGATAATTTGTAAAGTTTCCAATGAAAATGGAATATTTGGAATGTGAAAACTTGGTAAGCTTCCACTGATATGTGCAATATCTGCAACCGTTTTAGTATTGATATTAAACCCTAATACCACTGCAAAAACTATTAAAATAGCGATTAAAGAAGCAGGAACGGCTTTCGTAATTTTAGGAAAAAAGTAAACAATCACAATCGTCAAAAGGGTAAGACCGGACATTATATACAAGGAAGAACCTTGCAGCCAGCCAACGACTCTGTTTGCATCAATGATTTTAAATTGTTCAACTTGTGCCATAAAAATAATGACCGCTAAACCATTCAAAAAACCATACATGACCGGTTGCGGAATTAATCTCACAAATTTTCCAAGTTTGAAAACACCAACCATTAATTGAAAAATACCTGCTAAAACCACTGTTGCAAAGAGATATTCTATCCCATGAGTTTTGATTAAAGCAATTAAAACAACAATTGTTGCCCCTGCTCCACCGGAAACCATTCCGGGACGACCTCCCAAAATAGCCGTTACCAATCCCATCATAAAAGCAGCATATAACCCCATTAAAGGTGAAAGCCCTGCAAGAATGGCAAATGATAAGGATTCAGGAATCATGGTCATAGCAACCGTAAGCCCTGCTAAAATTTCGTTTTTATAATTGATTCTCTGTGAAAAGTCGAAAAGTTTAAGAGATTTTTCCATTGGAAAAAAGATTAAGGATTAAAAATTGAGTTTTGAAAACAATAAGTTCTGCCTTTTTCAGGAATTGAAAAAAACAGAGAAATAAAAAATCCTTAAGGCGGTGTAACTTCAGAAGAAGTCTTAGTTTTTGTTCTCATAATTTCTGCAAAGATAAAAACTTGAAAATGATTGCACAATTTCATGTTTTTAAATTCCCTAAAAAACCACCATCCTATCTATTCTGAATAACTTTTTTGATTTCTTTGACAAGAATTTTGGAAGCTATAGGAGACCAATGGGTATCATCATAAAAATAAATATCTGGCTCATCATTCAGATGCCTTTTCAAGATTTCTTTAGAGTCGATATATAAATATTCTTTTTTAAGAGGTCGAAAGTGCTCAAAGAACAATGGCTTCATCAAATTGGTTTTATTGGCTATATAATCATAATACATATCATATTTATCTGGGGAAGGCAGCACAATGAGTCTGATATTTTTTTCCTGAAGCTTGTGAGATATTTTATTAAGTATAGTATTTAGTGAAACTACATTTAATAATTTATTACTTTCGGTAAGGGAGATGATATCGTATTTATAAAAAAGTAATTTATCAGATTTATTACTGAATAGCTTTTTTGAATTTAAACTATAATTATAAATCAAATCGTTGGAGAGATAGTCCTTACAAATAAAAAACTTAGGCATATAATAAAGTGGAAACTGAAGTGTTGATCTGGAAAAAAATTCAGAATCTTTTTCATCTTTTTCTAATTTCTCATGATGATTTACAATCAAAGAGTCTAATTGACTTTGTGATATTTTTGTTTTAAAACTTATTCGCTTACTATTATCAATAAACTCTCGTTCTACATTTTGAAGAACTACATACTTAACCTTATAGTCATCAAAAAAACCACCATTTATAAGGCTAATTAAGGTTTGAAGTTGATTGTTCGAAATGAATTCATCAACATGTAAAGTATTGTATTCTTCAGCTAAAAAATGATTATATCCGTAACCTTTCTGTTCCGAAAAAGAATCTCCCATTGTAAGAAAATCAAAATCTCTTTTTTTTGTTTTCGATAGTCTTTCAAAATTTTCTTTTTCAGACAAATCAAATCGATCCCTGTAATGTTTATAGATATTGGGGATCATTCCCATTCTTAAAACATCCGGACTTTCCGTTCTGATCAACCCAATGAATGAAATCCCAAACAGAAATACTGCGGGAAGAATAAAATAAGCTGTTTTAAGTATAAATTTCTTTATCATTCATCAAAATTGAAAGTAAATAAACTGCTCGGCATTTCCTCCAAACCAAAAAACAGAGATAATAATTGCGTAATACATTGCATATCTCAGAGGTTTCTCCCAATGTAAACCTAATTTTTCAAGCGCATATTGATTTTCACGTCCTTTCCACTCAATCAGAATAAAAATGATCACCAGAAGAATTGTTATAATCGCTTTTTTCTTCTCTTCAAATTCAGGTATTCTGAAAAGTGAGCTAGAAAGCATTTCAGTTATATATTGGCAAGCATGAGTAATATTTTCAGCTCTGAAAAAGATCCATGCAAAAACAGTTAAGCCAAAAGTTATTATTATTTGTAAAAACTCACTTACTGTTGGCCATTGTCTGCCTTTAGAAACAATTTCCAAATTTTTCCTATTGGTTTTCATAAGAATAGAAGGCATAATGAATATGGCATTTAATAATCCCCATACGATAAACGTCCAGTTTGCCCCATGCCAAAATCCACTCACTATAAAAATGATAAATGTATTTCGTATCCACATCCACTTACCACCTTTACTTCCTCCTAAAGGAATGTATAAGTAATCTTTAAACCATGAAGAAAGAGAAATATGCCAACGTCTCCAAAACTCAGCAAAATCTCTCGAAAAATAAGGGAAGGCAAAATTACGCAACAAATCAAATCCGAATAATCTGGCCGTTCCTAAAGCAATATCTGAATATCCTGAAAAATCTCCATAAATCTGAAAGGCAAAGAACACGGCTCCCAAAGCCAATGTACTCCCGTTCATATCTGCAGAGTGGTTAAAGATCTGATTAGCAAATTCAGCACAGTTATCAGCGATCACTATTTTTTTGAACAATCCCCACAATACTTGTCGTAAACCATCTACCGCTTTATTATAATCAAAAATTCTTTTCTTTTTGATTTGTGGAAGAAGATGGGTAGCTCTTTCTATGGGACCGGCAACTAAAAGAGGAAAAAAACTTACAAACAAAGCATAATCAACAAAATTATTTTCTGCTTTAATTTTACCTTTATAAACGTCTATTACATAAGAAAGACCATGAAAAGTATAAAAAGAAATACCTAATGGAAGAATTACATTAATTAATATCGGACTGGCTTTCCACCCTATCTGAGAAAAAAGACCAGCAAAAGATTCAGCAAAAAAATTGTAATACTTAAATACTCCCAAAAAACCTAGGTTAACGATAATGCTAAACCAAAACCAAATACATTTGATCTTTAAGTTTCGGGCATTTTGCATTTTCAACCCTGTAAAATAATCCAGTAAAGTGGAAAACATCAGTAAAAAAAGAAAGCGCCAATCCCAACAAGCATAAAAAAAGTAACTTGCTAAAAATAATAATCCGTTTTGAAATTTAATATTTTTATTAGCTAAATACCAATATATTATAAAGACTATTGGCAAGAAAATTAAAAATTCTATGGAATTAAAGAGCATTCTTTTTGTTTATGTTAACAAATTCTTTTTTATCATTTTAATCACAACTTCCAAATATACAAACTTCCTTGAAGGAATCTAAATAATCATAAATATCATTTATTAAGCAATAGTATAATTTAACTTATCAAGAAACCTTACTATAAGGTGCGCGAATATATTTCTTTTAAACAAAAAATATCCTTGTTCCTATTGAAGGAAAAGGATAAAAATTTAAAGAGAATAAAAGGTAAAAATCGAAAAAAGTAGCGGGGCAGCGTCATGCCGGAGTCGAACCGGATAGCCTTGCCGGAGTTACCGACTTCGCTATTCCTCCCCTTCAAATGGTGACGAAGTAACTTTTTCCTACGACACTTTTATATATTTTTAAACAAGGCAACAACCAAAAAGCGTAATGTCGTGCTCTAACCAACTGAGCTACTTTTCCTATCCAGATTTGTGTTTTTAGAAAGTGGAAAAGGCAGGACACCCTGTCGTGATGAGCGAAGTATCGCTATTTTACGGCACTTGTTTCTATTTTACAATAAATAAGGCAACAGGCGAAAAAGGTGTGCTCTTTTCAGAGCGCCGCTCTTACCCATTTTGGGCAGTGAGCCGGCAATTCTACATCTACGAGAGACTTAAGCTTTCTTGCGAAAACTTTTGCCCAGTTGGTTTTCAACCCAACCTCGCTAGTTCGGTCGCCCAAATTACGCTACCTTAGGACCGTGATATTTACGAAGGAACCCTTCTCTACGACACTTATTTGTTTAAGTTTTATAATTAAAAAGAGGCAAAAGACAAGAAAACCTTTATATAAACCATTTTCAGATTTATTCTGGAGTCGAACCAACATCATAAGATTAACCGAAGTAAGTTTTCTCTAACGGCACTCTTTGTTTTTATCAAGGTAATTTTCGTACAGATACTTATGGCTTACATCTTATCATTAGACTACTGTTTTTACTGGTAGGATTCGAACCTACATCTTAAGCGTGACGAAGCATTTCTATACTACGACACTTGATATATATTTCAAATTTTTAACAAAAAAAGAGGCAAAAGGCGAAAAGACAGACATGCACCTGATCCTTACTATTCTTCAGGAAATTGCACTTTTCCTTAGATTTTTGAGGTCTAAATTCTGACTCGAAGTAAGCCTTTTCTACGGCACTCTTTTGTTTTATTAAATCAAGGTAATATTGGCAGAATCCTTTCTTTACCATTTGCTCTACCATCTGAGCTACATCTCGTTTACAACAGAGAAGGCAGGAATCGAACCTGCGACCTAATGAGCCACAATCGAAGTATGATTCTAAAACGACACTTGATTTTTTATGTTTAAATATATTTTTTTATCGAGCAACACGGCGAAAAGGCTCATATTCAATTAAAAGTCGAAGGATTCCTTTTCTGACGGCATCGATTATTTTTAAGTAAGGTAAAAAATCAAACAGAGACTTTGCATGCGGCACGCTACCAATTACGCCATCCCGAATTTTCGGGAATAGGACTCGAACCTATATAACCGCTCCTTAACGAAGAAATTCTATTTTACGACACTTACTTTTTATTTTTCCATGGGGTTTTTCTATATTTTTTCCAATTTTTCTGAAATTTAATTTCTTTTGAATTAATGGTTTCAATGCCGTGTGGAAAACAATAAGAACATCCTATATCAATTCCATATATAATTCTGGAAACCTGGACATTTGAAATTTTCTTCGGAAAATCAATTAATCCATATTTATTGATTCCAAAAGCTTGTCTTAATGACTTCAATTTTTTCATAAGTATTGAGTATTTAACCTCAATACAGTGCTTCTTTAAGAAGTTTTTTATAATAATACATGGTTATTGTTTTTGTTGATACAAATTTATTTAGCTAATGCGCATTCTTTTTACGCAGTTTATTTTTTTAATTAAAAACCAAGTAACAAGTTATAAGAGTTTTTTGAATTTGTTCAAATTGGAAGTTTGACGATGGAACTCTTAAGATAACGACATTGGTTAGTTTAAATCGAGCAATCTCGCGAAAAGACTCTAGTTCAAGTGGAAATCGAAGGAATTCTTTTCTTACGACATCGATTGTTTTTTTGAGTTTTTATGGTTATTGTTTTTTGTTACTGCAAAATTATTGTGGTAGTACGCAATATTTTTACGTTGTTGAAATTATTTTTTTTAATATTTTGTGTTTTTGTTCGTTTTGCCTTGAAGCAAAAGAACCAAAAGTTCAAGACTTGGAAATTCCGGCTAAAAATTTTAAAAAATTCCTAAAATCTCCAAACTCACGCCTTGCTTTTTCCAACGCTTGCTCAAACAGTGGATATTTTTTAACGGAATTTTTTCAAATTTTCTTAACGCCTCCATTTCCTAGGTCAGTTTTTACTACTATTCTTTTTAGGTCATTGCGAGGAGCAAAGTGACGAAGCAATCTCAAAATAGATTCTTCACTTCATTTCATTCCGTTCTGAATGACAAACTAACCGTCAATTAAAGCACTGCTTCTTCCTAGCCCTGATTGCAACGGCATCCTTTTGTGCAGCAAAGCGGAACAAAAGATACAGTGGAAAGCGAGATTAAGCTCCTAAATAAAAGTAATTATCCAATCTGAAAATCACTTATCATTTATCACTTATAGCTTATATTTTAAAGCAGTGCCTTTTACAGCACTACTTTTTTTATCATTTCTACCGCTGATTTTCGGTCTTCTAAAGCATTCAATACATCGAAAATTTTGTCGGACCAACCTGCGATAAGGTATACATCATTTTTTCTGACATCCAACGGTTGTCTTCCGTAACCAGCCAAATCAAAAATATACAATTTTGCATTTGGGTTGAAACTTTTGTATTGATTCCACGAATTTTCGAAAGAATTTCTACCACCGTTGCTATCCCAAAGCTGAGTGTCGGTGAACAACATCACTTTATCCACTTTTTCACGTCTGTTCAGTAGATCTTCGATCACCAAATAACCGTTTGTGGAGTAACCAACTTCACCTTCTCTTTTATAGAATGCATCAACGTTTCTCAGGATACCGTTTTTAGGCATCGGAACTCTCTTCCAAGTGTCACCAAACATACCTGAAACCACATTTTTGCACTGTGACTGCAACATCATCGACATCAACAGACCAATATCGTACAACAATACTTTAGATTTCGGAGAAACCGGTTGTTGCATCGAACCTGAAACGTCTGCGGCGATTACCACTGAAGTATCGAAGCCAAAACCTTTGATGTTTTTTGCGCTCACCATCACAGCATCTTCCAATGCTTCCAGGATTGATGACAAGTAAGGCGAATCGATCGTTTTCAATTCTCTATATGCTGACAAAAATCTGAATGGCAATTGTTTTGAGTTTCTCACCGCTTTTTCATCCGACAAATAATTGCACACTTTGTACATCGCATCCGATGAAACTTTGGCTTCCAAAATATTTCTAAGGTTTCGCAATGTTGCCATGTAACCCAATTTGTTGCTGAAAATCAGTTCTTCCCATTTGTTTTTGAAAGCCAATTTTCTTTCTGCATCATCGGCAAATTTTGTCTGACCTAAAACTGAAAGTTCAACTTCCCAAGTGTATGGAGTTTCCAACGAATCGTTTACGATTTTGTTGAAAATTGCTTGTTGATTTTCATCTTTTGCTTTTGGGTGTACCAAGAACAAGGCATCTTTCAAAGTTACTTCAGCTTTTCTGTTGTATTTTGCGAATTGATATTCATCAAATTTGTTGAATGATTTTACCAAACCTTTTTGGATTTGTTTTGAAAGCTTATTCAATTTTTTCAAATCTGTTCTTTCGTTTGCCAATTGGTAATACGCCAATAGTTCTGTGATTTCATCTGATCTTTGGATTACACCGTCAACTGTTCTGCTTACCAAGTCTGTACCGGAAGTCTGCTTAGCCAATTCGGTCGTCAAAACCAATGGAATCGAACGCAAATACATATCTTTTCTTGCATAGACCGCTAGTTTTGCAACGAATTCAGGATCGTTTTTCTGAATCAGAGACTGGATTCTCGCCAATCTGTCATTTCCTTTTTCATAAGTTGCGTTTGATAATCCTGTTGTAACAACAGCACTATATAGCTCTTCTGCAGGTGTCATGGTATATGCTTTTGCACCTTCGTAATTAGTTACTACGTTATTTGATTTTCTTAAAAAATTAAATTTCATGGTTACTGTTTTTTAGTTAAACATTTTTGGAGGATTATCACTTCCTCTCTGATTTCTGATGCAAAGTAAGGATAGTTTTGCGCAATGTTTTTGCGTAGTATAATTTTTTGTGAATAAGTTTTTATTTTTTTGTTGGAAAATCGCTAAGACGCTAAGTTTTTCTTTATTAATGCTGTTTTTAAGCCTCAAGGATTTTTATCGTTGATAAAAATTTTGTTGTATTATGTCTGATAAAGAAATTTTAAAAATAAATATTCACAAAGTTTGTCATTCCGTAGGAATCTAAGCGGTTTTAATTATTGAGATTCCACGCTACACTTCGTTTCGCTCTGAATGACAAACATAACGCTGAACCAGCAACAAACAACCAAATACAATTTGTCTATCATTCATTTTAAATAAGGAAATTACTAATTGGATATTTTTAGAAATCTCTTTTCTAGCTTTGTTTGATTAAAATTAAAACGATGATTAAAGGATTATACGAAACTCATGTACAAGTAAGCAACTTAGAAAACGCGATAGAATTTTATACAAAAGTATTGGGATTGGAATTTGCCCATAAAGATGAAAACCGCCCCATTGCATTTTTATGGATTGGAAAAAATAAAGAATCGATGCTCGGTTTGTGGGAACAAAAAGAAAACTTGCAAACAAGACATTTTGCTTTTACCGCCGAAAAGGAAGATATCCTGAATTATTCCGTTGAGTTTTTGAAAAATAAAAATTTAAAGCCTTACAACTTCCTGAAAGACGGAAGTTTTCAGCCAATGGTTTTTGCATGGATGCCCGCTTTAGCAATTTATTTTAATGATCCGGATGGAAACCAATTAGAATTTATTTCGATTTTGGAAGGTGACGGAAAACCGGAATTGGGTGTACTTTCTTATGAAGATTGGTTGGAGAAAAAATAAAAATCAGATTTAAAATTTAAATCTGACTTTTTGTTGCATATCATTTGATTAATTAATCGGATTATCATCCGATTCTATCATAAATCGTCCCTTCGGGACTCTTCTACTAAAAAGCAAGACAGGCTTTGCTTTCACAAAACCCATCTCTATCATAAAAGTTATTAGTTTCTATTTCGTGAAGATTTCCTTCAACTGAGAAACGATGTTGCTGTTTCCGGAAACGGTGATATCTCCAATTTTATCGGCGATTTTCTCCATATATTCCATTTCTTTCAGCTTCCAAAGGACTTCGTTTTCTTCCATCAGTTTCGCTGTATTCAGCAAACTTCTTGTGGAAGCAGTTTCTTCACGTCTCATGATGCTGTTTGCCTGAGCTTTTTTCTCAGCAATCAAAACCTGATTCATGATTTCTTTCATTTCTCCTGTCAAAATCACGTCTCTGATTCCTGCATCAGAAGCTTTTAAACCTAGTTCTTCGGCTTTGTTTCCCAGATTTTCAAGGATCTCTTTTCCTACAGAATCTTTTTTCACAAGCAATTCATCCAACGTCAAAGTTCCAACGAATTCACGCAAAGCCAATTGCATCAGAATATATAATTGCTTATCGTATTCTTTATTTTCCATCAACGCTTTTTCGATGTTTTCCACCTGAAAACGTACATAAAAATTAATACGAAGCATCGCTTTATCTTTCGTCAACAATTCCTGACCTGCAATTTCCATTTGCTGCATTCTCACATCAACAGATTTTACATCGATAGAAATTTCATTGTTCCAAAAATAATAAGTTCCGGCTTCAAGAACTTTGATTAATTTTCCGTCAATCAGCAAAAGTCCTTTATATTGATTAGTAACCACAAACTTTCTTACGAAATTTTTCAACTTCATATTTTCAAGAATTGTTTTGGATATTTTCTCGGTGATCTCAACTTTCGTCAAGTCGATTTTTTGAAATTCTCTATTCAAAATTCCTTTCCAGAAAGCATATTGACCTACATTCAGAACTTCTTTGAAAATTCTGTTTTCGTACATCAAAACGATTTCGCCGTCTTTCACTTCAACCACGTCCAATAAAGATTTCAGGCTTTCATTTTTCAATAAAAGATTAAGATCGGTATTAGATTTAAACAAAGATTTCATATCATAAATTTCCACAGATTTATTTCCGAAAATCCAGAAATTACCTTGTCTTAAAATCTCAGTCAGGTTTCCGTTTTTGAAAACCAAACCTGTCTCATACGCTTTAATTTGTACATTCTTTATCATCGTTTTAATATTTTAAATGGTTATTAATTTTACTTTTTATTTAACCGCAAAAGGCACAAAGATTTTGATGTTCATTTTAAAGTTTATCATTAAACATGCAAAAAAGCACACATCAGTTTTTAAAAAATCTTTGATTTTTATTCTTTTGAGAGCTTTGATTATCTAATAATTACATTTCTAATATCTTTTGTCTCTTTTGTGGTTAATTTAAAATCAGTTCTAATATTTTTTTAATTAAAAAAAGAAAACCCGGAATTTCTTCTTCCAAAACGGCGGAAGGAAAGCAATTCAGAAAAATTCATTGAGCTTAGAATCTTTTTTTCAAATTCGGTTTCTAACTATTCAGATTTTGGGAGTGTCCCTCGCCTTGGCTTTACCAGCAGCTTGGGTCGCTACGTTCACTTCTATCTTTTTTGCAAACAAAAAAGGATATCCGTTACCATCGCTCACGCGGACGATCGTCCTTTTTAGAAAATTCATCCAAGAATTATTGATTCTTCGTCTCTATTTCATTTTCAGAAAATATCTTTTCTTACAGGCTTTTTCAAAATGTTGATTCAGCAACTGAAAAAATCCCAGACTTTTCCATGAATATTTTTAATGAGAATATTCAAAACTCGAAAAAATAGATTTTGAGTCTATTTACATAAGCTACAACCGTAATGTAGTGCGTTTACCAATTTCGCCATACCAATCTATTCGGATCGGCAGTGGGACTCGAACCCACAAATCAAAAAAGCTATTACTCTAACCGAACTGAGTTATATTCCCCCGAAGGAAATAGAAGGATTCGAACCTCCGACCCATAGCGCATGGTAGAAGTTTTTTGGCAAACTCCTCAAACCTTCAAGCCAAGTTGAACAGAAAGAAATCATGTTTCTCAACAAATTCTTCTGCAATAGTGATATACAGAAACACCCAACAAGACCTGCCTGATATTTTGACTAAAATCTGTTTTTCAAAATTTTAGTGTTGTTTCATTTTGATGATGCAAAGTAAAAATAGAATTGCGCAATGTTTTTGCGCTGTTAAATTTTTATTTAATTTTTTTTGTCATTGCGAACTGAAAGTGAAGCAATCTCAGTGTAAATAATAGATTGCTTCGTCGCTTCGCTCCTCGCAATGACAGGATCGGAAATAAAAAAACTCCCTTTTGAAAAGGGAGTCATTATTACATTTCTAAATTGCTACATTGTTACATTATCTCTGCAAGCACCAATGTAAAATTTTCGCAATATTCTTAGCATCATCCACACCTCTGTGATGCGTACCTTCAAGCTTGAGATTCAACTCTCCCAAAGCTCTTGCCATGCCAACACTTTTACGAACAGTCGGATGCAATTCTCCGAATAATGTTTTCACATTGATATGATCGTCACTCAGAGGATAATCGACATTAAATCTTCTTGCCTGATTTTGAAGCATGTTCAAATCATAGTTTCCGTAACTTGCCCAGGTCAGATCTTCAGAATCATATTCCGCTCTCAGAATATCTAATGCATCTTCCAGCAAAACGCCTTCATCATCAAGCATTTGTT
This sequence comes from Chryseobacterium taiwanense, assembly GCF_000813825.1. Taxonomy (GTDB): domain Bacteria; phylum Bacteroidota; class Bacteroidia; order Flavobacteriales; family Weeksellaceae; genus Chryseobacterium; species Chryseobacterium taiwanense. The sequence goes on along the minus strand of NZ_JWTA01000014.1, from coordinate 73,934 downwards.
GAGTAATAGAAGTTAGTTCCGTACAAAACGGACTCACTTTTGAAAATTGAGGTTTCACTAAAATTCCCTCATTTTGCGAAATCTTACCGGTTTTTGCATCCATAATGCAAACTCCGATTTCTATGATTTCGCTTTCCTGACCTCTCGGCGGTCGGTCATTCCAACACGTGGCTTCAAGGTCTATAATTAATATATTATCTGTTGTTTTCATTTGTTTTAAAAATTTAATTGTTAATGGCTGGAAGATAGATGCGGGAAGATGGAAGTTTTTACAGTGCGTAATTTACTTCCAGCCTCCAGCTTCAGACTTCCAACCCAAATTCACCCCAAAATTTCTCTCAAAATTTTGGCGGCGTTGTAAGCATCGTCTGCTCCACTGTGATGATTGCCTTCAAAATCCATGTTCATATAATTCAAAGCTCTTTTTAAACCCATCATTTTATGAAATCCGATATAATTTTTAAATTGATACATCACATTGATATAATTTTCTGAAAAAGGATTTTCGATTCCGAGATAATCGCATTGTTCTACGATTTGCTCTTTATCAAAATTTCCAAAACCTGCCCAAGTAAGCTGATTTGAATGATATTCATCTCTGATTTTCTCACAGGCTTCTTCAAAATAGATTCCTTTTTCTTCAATTAATTGCGGAGTAATTCCGGTCAGATTTGTACAAAATTTATTAATTTTAGACCTTTCTGGAATTACATAAATGCTTTGTTTCTTAGAAATTGCTTGTGTTGTTCTGTTTAATTCGCAAATTCCTATTTCTATAATATCGGTTTTTTGCCCAGCGGGAATTCTGTCATTTTCCCAACACGTGGCTTCCAAATCGATAATGATTATTTCATTGGTTGTTTTCATTTTTATTATTTTATTCTACATATTTTCATTCATCTGCATTTGGTTTTTCGTTGGAGAAGCGGGAAGAAATACCCTAAAGAAGAATTGCTGCTACTGCTAAAGTTGTGCAAAGGTAAAACCGTCAGTACGCATTCTATTTACGTAGTAAAAAATAATTTAGAAAAAACTCCCCGAAGGGAGCATTTTTTAATTTCTCGGAGCAAATGGTGGAGTCCACTTTTTCTTTTTCATTAATTCTTTGACTTCTTCGTAAGAAATCGGGTAAAAATTATGACAATCTACGCCGACATCGAAGCTCAGAGCCATTTCATCATCGGGTAATGTTCCGTGTGAATGACCGTAAAGTTGCCAAACTCCACGATGCGAACCGTTCCAGGTTCTCATAGCGTAATGAAAAAGGATGATTTTCTGTTTGCCGTTGCCGTTTTCAGGTTCATCGATTTTCAGCTCATGATAATCTCTGATGGATGCAAATCGTTTAGGATAAGTCAGAGCTGCGCCTTCGTGATTACCTTTTATTAAATGAATATTTCCATTTAAGCGATCCAAAATTTCTTTCGTGAAATCTGGTTTGCCTAAACTCATATCGCCTAAATGGTAAACAGTATCGTCCTTGCCGATCCTTTCATTCCATCTATTGATGAGTTCTTCATTCATTTGTTCCAAAGACTCAAAAGGTCTTTCGGAGAATTTTATAATATTTTCGTGACCAAAATGGTGGTCTGCTGTGAAAAATATATTTGGTTTCATTTTTTTAATTGTTTGTTTTTTAACTACAAAAGTTCTGATTTTACATGATGTTGTCATTCTGACGAAGGAAGAATCTGAATATAATTTTTTAGAGATTCTTCACTCCACTTTGTTACGTCCTGAATGACAATTAAACGCATAATTAATAACTTTTTGCAGTTTTAGTTTAATAAATATTAATTCGTTAAGGTTTAATCACCATCCATAGATCTTTTAAATCCGGAATGTGAGTTGTAATCAGTGATGAATTCTGTCCGGAATTTTCCTGTACTTCCTTTGAACCCCACTCACCGCGCTGTCTGTAAGGAATAACTTCTGCCCAAACTGCTTTTGAAGGATCTATCGCCAATAAAGCTGCCACGGTATCATGAAGTGCTTTTTCTTTGAGCTCCACTGCTTTAAGAAACAACTTCAATCCTTTATTTTCATTTCGAAATGGAATCAACATTTCTGCATCTTTTTTTGTAAAAACCGCAGCGTGACATACATTTTTACTAATCAATCGTCTTTCAGTCATTGGTATTGAAAGCAACTTTTCTGCAGCCAATGGATTTCCGTTCAGGTTAAAAGTCGCACAGGTAATTTTTCCATCAAATTTCTCCAATCGGTTTTCTTTCGGAACAATATTATCCCCTGCAAAACCGCCTTGGCAAAACCATCGATCAAAGAAAACGCCGGTTTCCCAAAAAGCATGAGGGTTTGTAAGTGCTGCTCCGGTCAATAAAGTACAATCGGGAAATTGACGAAGTGTTTCAGTCATAATATTTGCTGCAGTATCATCTGCTTCTGAGTCTTCAAATTTTCCAACCCAGCTTCGGTAAAAACTCGAAACCCGACTGGCTGAATTTTTCGGAATTCCAGATCCAATGCGAATATCTTCCCTACCCAAAATTTGCAAGACGCGTCTTACAAAACCTATCTGATCTTTTCCTCCCGGATGTACAGAAACGCTTGCCAGATGAACTTTCGGATGCGTAGCCAAAATAGCCAATGTCATAGAATCATCAGGATCAGCCGTTTCCATATCGAAATGAAAAGGTATTTTAAATTGCATGATTATTTTTAGTTTTTTTAATTTTAGTTTAATAAATATTTTTGATTAATTTCCTCGAAACGCTTTATAAAAAGCCGTTTCAATTTCCAGTTTATCGCTTTCGACATATCTTCTTGAAAAGTGAATCGGAATTGTTTCTTTTACTTCACATTCATTCATAATCTTTCCGGATGCGGATGCGAAACTGTGATAATTGATTTTTGCAAATTCCTGATCTTCATCTTTATAAAAAGTTTCGATGTAAACCATATCTGCATTTTTGAAAACCGTTTTGATTTTTTCATAATTACTTTCACAAACGGCATGATCCATAATTACGCCTAATTTGTAACCTGCGTTTTTAGTCAAAAAATGAAATAAATCTGAAGCTTTGTAAACGATTTCTTCAATCTGAATTTCTTTGTCAGAATCGTTGTTTTCAAAAGCTGTTTTCAATTCACTGATCCATTTTCCTTTTTTAAATTCAGAACCGTTTTCATTAAAAGTCACCGAATCTTTTTCCTTGAATAAATAAGCGATAGAATCTGTTTTGTGATCGAGAATAGCAAAATCAACATTCACATATTCGTCTTCAAAAAGGAAATTTTGTGTTTTAACAAATTCAAGATTCCAATGTGGTGGACGAATTTTATAGACATTAATTTCTTCTTTCGAAACGATTTCTCTGATTTCATATTCAATTGCATTTTCATCAATTAAATTCCAAGTGTAAGATTTTAACCTAGCTTCAATTTGTTGATGAATATTTTTCGGTCCACAAATAACAATTTTTTCGCCGCTTCCAATCTGATGTCTGAAAATTCCATCAAAATTTGAAAAATGATCAATATGAGTATGACTGATGAAAATCGCTGAAACGGATTGAACTTCTTTCACCGTCAGCAAACTCGCTTCACCGCAATCACATAAATAATGTTTTGCCGAATTTGGAACTTTTATTAATATACTGATGTCTTCTTTTAAAAGACTTTTTATTTCTGCTTGTAACATTTCTTTTTAATTTTTTATTATCATAAAACCGCATCACACTTAGTTTGTCATTCCGTAGGAATCTAAGCGTATATTTTTTATTACTTCTACAAACTTTGCCTAGATTCCTACGGAATGACAAAGAGAGCGTTTAAATAATAAATCTTTTAGCTTTATAGTTCAATTTAACACGTAAAAAAGTTTCGATAAAATGGATTACCGAAACTTAATCTTTATTTTAAACAATAAGTTCTTTTGAAGTTTTTCTACGTATACCAAAATCAGATTTCCTGATCTTGCACATACGATGATCCGCTGTATGATGGAAAACGATACCTTCCATATTATTCTCAGGATTGCTTAAAAAGTTCTTGATGAATTCAAAATCCAAACTTTCCAAACTAAGAATATTATGTCCATGTTTTATCAATAAATGACCTTTAATATTTTCGGGATTTCCTTGTACTTTCTCACCGATAAGTTCGTAAGTACCGTCTTCTACCTTGCCAGATTCGGCCAAAGCATTGAAGCCTTCCCAGAAGTATTGATCGTCTTTTTTAGTACAATCACACTCTACCCAATGCGGATGATGACCGGTAATAAGATCTGCTTCCTGACACGGAATTGCGCCTTCAGGAGCCGTTTTTCCTTTCTTTGCATCGTATCTTTTGTATAATTTACCGTTGATTACTGCACATGCAGAACCATCAAACTTTTGCGTAGCAACAGCTTTTCCGTCAAAAACCCAGTTGTTTTCAGGATTAATTTCGTTAATAACTCTTCCTAAATTATTTATATCTTTTTTGAATAATGTACTTATCTTTTTCATTTTTAATCTGTTTTAACACAAAAATTTTCATTCATCGGCAACTTATCAAAACTAAACTTTTGCTGAAATTAATTCTTCTTTTACAATATCAATCACTAAAGAATTCAACTTTTTGTTGATTCTTTTTTGTTCTTCTTTTTCTATGGTTTTGAAAACTTCCGGAAAATCTTTTTCAAAATCTTCTAAAATATCTTGAGCAAAAAGACCGATTACTTTTCCTACCATTTTGGGTTCGAATTCACCAACTTTGCTGACAACGTTATTCAATCTGTTTACAGTTGCATATTTTTGGATTTCTTCCCAAATATTCTGAGCTTTTTCACTAAAGTTGATTTGTTTTTGAACCGTTTTATTCTGTTTTCTCACCACCTTAGATTTTTCAACCCATTTTTCATTTTTATTTTTCAAAATGACTCTTGAGCCATTTCCAAAATATTTGGTTTTCAAAGTTTTAACAATCGTTCCTTCACACATATTGTTTTCGATTTCAGGTAATCCCAACCAAGCCGGAATTTTAGAATCAAAAACATTCGGATAATTTAAAGCTTCATCCAAAGTTCCTTGAAATAAGATTTTTGCATAGAAAAATCCGGTTTCTTCAAAAATTTGGTTGACTAAATCTGTATCCAAATAAGTTGTACCATTTAACTTAATATCGAATGCGTAAAATTCATTGTGAGGTGCATATTCAACACCTTTTTGAACTTTAATTGCATCTTTTACAGGTTCTACTTCTTTATGTTTGTAACCACCTCCGAACAATTCACCGTAAATCACTACGGTTTCAACATCAGGATGCATCGTTTTCACTTTTTCGAACACTTCAATTACATTTTTTCTGTAACGTTCTAAAATTTGATGTGCATTGAAAAATTTTTCATCTTTTTCGATGAAAGCGGTTCTTTTCGCAATCTTAATTTCCTTTCCGTCGGTGAAGAAAGAGAAATTTGCACCATGAACCTTCTCCTGCACGATGAAAACCTCATCCCCAAAACCCTGTATCCTGATCTGATCGATCACGCGGGTTTGGTAAGCGTTTTCTATGGAGTTATATGTTTTGAAAATCATTTTTTAGTTTTTAATAGTTTTTGAAATTCTTTAAAAGGCTTTCAATATTTTCCTTTCCAACAGGATTCATTGAATGGCAATAGAATTTTGGTAAGTCTAAGTAATTATCCATACAATATTCTACCAACCATTTTGCGCAATCGTAACCTGTTTTCTCTACAAATTCTTGAGAGTTTGGTTTTAAATAATGTTGATCAGCAAGGTCGTGGTCAAAAGAGATCATTTCTGGAAGTCCTTTTTCCAAAATCCTGTTGACAAACTGCTCATAATTTCGAACGATATGCCAATCTTTTCTGAGGAAAATGTCCTGTTTGGTGTAATGATACGCCTCAATCGGATATCTTATATCATCCAGAAATAATAATCTTTTTGTTATTTCCATTGGTTTATTTTTTTAATTTGAAAAGTAAATATTCAAAGCTTTGATAATACTTTTCACGTTTGTATTTGGATAAAATCCGGAACTGTTGATGCAATTTATTTCAACAATTTTCCAGCCTTCATCAGTTAAACAAATATCCATTACAAAAGCTTCTTCCAGGTTGAAAACTTCAATCATTTCATTGGCGAAATTCAAACCATCTTCTGAAACTTTTTCTTCGAAAGGAGCATTATCATTAAATTTATAATATCCCGCATCGATAATTTGTCCGCCAACAATCCAAAGCCTTGCTTCTTTAATCGTTCGTTTTGCTTCAGAAATTTGAACTAAAGAATCTTCCGTAATTCTGTTGGTTTGATTTTCCAAAGCTTCAAAAACAAAATCTTTCCATTCCGTTTCGTTGAAAACTTTTCCTGTAAAAATTTTCGCTTCATTGTAAGGTTTGATGAATTTAATTTCACCTTTTTTCCAAATCAAATCCTCTGAAATTTTATGTACGGAAACGTTATGATTCAAAAGGTTTTTACCATAATATTTGGAATATACCTCATACAAATGATTACCTCCGTAAAAAGAACCAGGAAACCAATCTGCATTTTGTTTTACCAATCTTGCAATCGTCACCGAACCATACACGAAAACATCTTTTCTGTCTGTTTCGAAATCGATTTTTTCTGCGGTTGGAGGAATATTAATTACACTGTAATCGATATTTAATTCTTCCAAAGCATCAAAAATCTTGTAATGATCGGGATCTAAATATACATTTGCCTGAACTAAAAAATACATGTTTACTAGTTTTTAAGGTTCTTTTTATTTACTTTTTACAATACTCGCCAATTCCAGTTTTGCATCTTCAGGAAATCCTGAAAGTCCGGGAATATCGTTGTATTCTAAAATCACTTTTTCTCCTTTTTCTGCTTCCAGAACATCTATCGCAACAATATCTGCTTTGATGTTTTCCTGTAACAGCTTTACTTTTTCCACCCATTCTTTTTCAGGTTCAATGATTTGATATTCTTGAGTTAAAGAATTGGCTTTCCAATATTTGCCTTTTCTTTTCATCGCCCAAACTTTATTATTGATAGCCAAATAACGAATGTCATATTTATAATTAATAAATTTCTCGGTCGTCACATAATCTTGGTGGATGAAAAGTAAATCTTTCAGTTCTTCCCATTGTTCTTCGTTCGAAACCAAACTTTTTCCGTATCCACCGTGATGATTTCCAACTTTAACTACGAAAGGAAATTGCATTTCCAGATTTTTCAATTGAGTTATGTTCGTTGCTACATTAAAATCAACAACAGGCAATCCCAGTTTTTTCAATCGATTTAACATTGATAATCTTTCGTAACCCATTAGTAATGTTGAAGCTGAATTCACACAAGGAACTCCAGAATATTCAATTAATTCTAAAATATTTCTGTGTTTTGCTTCAGGATTTATTGCTCCCAATCTCCAAAAAATCACATCAGGTTTGCAGGCTCCATCTGCATCAATCACATACAATTCGGAATCTTTCACGATAAATTCAGAGGTCTGAACTTTTTTCTGAACCACATTAAATCCTCCGAAATAATCTTTCCAATATTTTTCTCCGTTGATGATTAAAATTGTTTTCATTGTTTTATTTTTTAGATGGAGGCTAGAAGCTGGATGAAGGAAACTAATTTACGTTTTCAAAAAACTTCCATCTTCCTACATCCCACTTCCAGCTAAATTTATCACACCATCATATCAGCACAATTTGAACTTGCAAATGCGTAAGGTTTTGCTTTAAAAACATATCCCATTCCCAGAATATAACCCATTGCGTCTCTTAAAGCGACGTTGGATTTGAAATCCGGGTCGGTGTTAATGTCTGCGTGTACCTCCATTTCCACATCATAAGTTTCCAGAATAGAGCAAATTGCATAAGCGATTTCCACGGATTTGTTCACCTCGTTCAGCATACGCTCTTTGATACTGATACTCTGTATTTCTCTTTCTTTTCTGATAAAGGTAAACGCTCCTTTTCCCTCACGAATAAAGACAACTGCCGTAGCATAATTAATGGCATCACCATAAACGTGGGAATCTGAACCCACACATACTTTCAGTCGATGTCCATTTGCCTGTTCGCGGATGATGGCTTCTTCTACCAACTGTGTGATAGAATGTTGGAAAATTTTTCCCGTCATGTTCTGCCATGTTTGTTGTTGCGTTTCCATTTTTTCTACATGTTTTGTTTTGTCTAAATTTTTATTAATTATTATGTCAATTGTGAATAGTCAATTCGCTTTGCTTGTCAATTTTTTTCAATTTATTTGTGAAACAAAATTCACGATTGACCATTCACTTTCTTGCGCTACGAATTGGACCCGAACCAATACCATCAGTTTTGGAGACTGAGATGCTACCATTACACCATCGAAGCAATTTTTTGTTGATTCATCAGGACTCGAACCTGAACAACAAGAGTCAAAGTCTTGTGTGCTGACCAATTACACTATGAATCAGTTTAATTATAATTGATAAATGATGAGTGATTTTATTTTTTGGGGTTAATCATTTATCATTGATGACTTATCAACTATATTTCTGTGGAACAGACAGGAATCGAACCTGTACCTTTAGTTTTTCAGACTAACGTGCAGACCTGCTACACTACTCTTCCTTGTTTATGGATTATAATTGATAAGTTATAAATGATACCATTGTTACTTTTATCATTGATGATTTATCAATTATAATTTGTACCTCTCCCCAGATTCGAACTGGGACTTTACGGGGTTTAAAGCCGTTTTCTCTGCCAATTGGAATAGAGAGGCAATTTTGTACGGAAAGAGGGATCCGAACCCCCAAAACCTTGAGCCTAAATCAAGTGTGTCTACCATTTCCACCATTCCCGCGAATTTTTTATAAATAATAATTGATTAGAGATAAATGATTTAAAAACATAATACTTTCATCAATTATAATTTATCATCCATCATTTATAAAAAATTAGGTCTGAGAAAAGCTTGTCTATATTTATAAACTATGCCTGTTATATTCGTAAAGATCTTCTGCGCTCGACAAACTTTTCCCTTTCCATTTAAATCTAGTACTCTATAAGGGAATCGAACCCTTGTTTTCTGCTCGAAAGGCAGGCGTCCTGAACCGTTAGACGAATAGAGCATTTTTGTGTGAATTCTGAATTGTCAATTTGCTTTGCTGTCAATTTTAAAATTCACTTGCGAAGTAAATTCACTATTCACATTTCACTTCTTTGACTACTGACCAGGAGTCGAACCTGAACAACAAGAGTACATTTCCTGCATGCTGCCATTACATTATCAGCGGTTGGTGGAAGTAGTAGGATTCGGACCTACTCAGCAATGAAGCAACAGATTTACAGTCTGCCCCGACTCTCCAACTTCGGCGTACTTCCTTTTTTGGTTGTTAGTTTTTGGATAATACTATACTTCTAACCTCCTATTTTTAACATCTAATTTCTTTCTTGTGAAGAAAAATAAAGCCTGTCTTTTATTTTTAGTTTGATATAAGAACTTCTGCGCTCGACAAACTTTTTCTTTTTCTTCGGAACTAATCTCATTTTAGTTATTTGAGATGGTTATGAGATTGTTCATAACCATTTTATTTTTTATTTTGAATTCACGAATGTTTAACATTTCAAACTCACTCAGCTTACGCAACGGTTTTGCAGACCGCCCCGACTCTTCCACTTCGGCGAACCATCGTTTTTATTTTAGTTGTTGGTTGATTGTTGATAGTTTTTAGATAACATTACATCTCTAAATTCTAATCTCTAAAATCTAACTTCTAATAAAAAATAAAGCCTGTCTTAATTTTTATTTGATATAAGAACTCCTGCGCTTTGACAAACTTTATTTTACCTAAAAATTTATATTATGTTTAAAACTTCCATCATCCATCTTCAATCTTCCAGCCTCAAAGTGAGTTAAGAAAAAGCCTGTCTATATTATATCGTGTTTTTGGCGTAAAGATCTTCTGCTCTCGACAAACCTTTTCTTTTTCTCTTTTGAAACAATTAACTTAGTGTGAATAGTGAATTGTCAATTCGTTTTACTTGTCAATTTTTAAATTCACTTATGAAATAAAATTCATTATTGACCATTCACTTTTCTTGTAATTTCGGAAGGACTCGAACCTTCAACCTTCGGCTTATGAAACCGATACTCTAACCATTGAGCTACGAAATCGTTTTTAATTTGATGAATAGTAAATCGTCAATCCGCTTTGCTTGTCAATTTTTAAAATTCACTATTGACTATTCACATTTTTGCACTCCATAAGAGAATCGAACTCTTATCTACTGCTCGAAAGGCAGCCGTCCTAAACCATTAGACGAATGGAGCAAATTGTCTGGAAAGCAAGATTCGAACTTGCGACCTCCCGCGTCCAAGACGGGTAAACAACCACCGTTATCTTTCCAGTTTTGCAGATTCACTTTAAAAATCTTCTCCGAGAGACAGTCGGATCCGAAATTTTCCGTGAATCTTTGCGGTCTATGCGAGAATCGAACTCGCAGTGCCTGAGCGACAGTCAGGAAGGTTAGCCATTACCTCAATAGACCTTTTGTGATCTCGACAGGATTCAAACCTGTAACTGTGGGTTTAGAAAACCCATACTCTATTCAGTTGAGTTACGAGACCATTGTAATCCCAGAAAGATTCGAACTTTCAACCCCCGATTTAAAAGATCGGTGCTCTAACCATTTGAGCCATGAGATTTTATTTGTGAACGGTGAATTGTCAACTTGCTTTGCTTGTTAATTTTAAATTCACTTGTGAAACAAAATTCACCATTCATTTTTTGTAATCCCAGAAGGACTCGAACCTTCAACCTTCGGCGTATCAGACCGATGCTCCAACCAATTGAGCTATGAGATTATTTTTAATTTGTGAATAGGCAATCGTCAATCCGCTTTGCTTATCAATTTTAACAATTCACTTACGAAGTAAAATTAATCATTGACTATTCACTTTTTTGGGTATCTCCGGGGATCGAACCCTGTTCTCCGGTGCCACAAACCGACGCTTTACCAAATAAGCTAAAGAAACCATAATCATAAAAAAAGCACCTCTTTTCGGGAGGCGCTTTATATATTTTGACGTGTCGCTACATTAGCTGACCCATTTATATAAGCACCTTTTATCCACAAATTCACTATCAAGAAGAATAATACAAGCATATCCTTGCCCCATCGGTTCTACACTGCGTTGTCTTGAAGATAAATTAGATATGTTATGTAATTGTTTCATTTTATTTTTCTTGTTTTAAAAAAGTTTTTTGAAATGATTAAAAACGTGTTGCTTTTAATTTTCGGTTGCAAAGTAAGGATGAAATTTTTTAACTCGCAAATTTATTTTTCATTTAAATCATTGAAAATCAATTAATTATAATTAAAATTTAGAATTGAGAATTTCCGTCCGCAATATTTTGCAGATGTCTTAAATACCTAAATAACTGTCTCTCATCGGGTTACTTATCACGCTCTATTTTCTTATTAATTGTTCATTTGTTATTAAATAATTTTCATTTTTATGGTTATTTTTTTTCATTCTAAATAATTTCTGCTCTAAAAACACAAAAAACGCCCCGATCATCGAGGCGTTTCTGCAGTATTTTGATTAAATTTTTACGAGTTTACAGTAAATAATTTTCAAAGCAAGCACATTTCGCCTCATTCAATATCATCCATTCATACCCGAACGATCCCTTTACTACAGGGCGATCGCATAGATTTAAACTGATATGTGCTCTTTGTATTGTCATAATTTTATTGGTGCAAAGATAAATCTTTTTATTAATAGTTTTTTATTTTGTCATTGCGAACCGAAGGTGAAGCAATCTTATATTACATAATTTTTGCATTGAGATTGCTTCGTCGTTGTACTCCTCGCAATGACGAATTCTCAATTCCTAAACATTCTATTTCGACCCGTCTTATACCTAGAAATATCTTTCAAAATAACCTCATCATCAGGATTAAAATGTTTTAATTCATTCACAATTTCTGAACGAGTTGCTACTTTTTCTGCAATAATTTCATAAGCGATATTTCTTGTTGTACTTTGAAGTTTCGGATTTTTTTTAAATTCATACTTCATGGCTTCAAGATAAGTGATCTTTTTATCGGAAGGTGTTTTTTCATACAACTCCTGAATTTGCTGATCGAGTTTTTTCACATCAAAAATATTTGCAAAATAATTATTCAGACAATTGAATGCATCTCGATCTTCCTCCCAACCTTTCAACAAAATTTTCTGAGCTTCATCGGACATTTCCATTTTTTTACGATAAATAAGAGAACCTTTTACCATTTGACCGTTGTTTACATAATCATCTACAACCATCTGATAATAGACGTTTGCATTTTTAACATCATTAATTTCACGATACAAATCCCCTACTTTTTCTTTTTGTTCGAGTTCTTTATATAAATCGATTGCCTTTCTGTATTGCTTAGACTTTTCATAACAATTCGCCGCTTCGGATTTATTTTTTAATTTTTTAAGATAAATCACTGCCGCTTCATTATATAAACCGCCGTCTTCTAAAGTTTTTGCCCCGCGATAATTGTCACGAAGCAAATTCATATACACTTTAGCTGCTCTTCTGTAATCTTTTTCATCAATATATTTTTGAGCCAGCTCTTCATATTTATTCCTGATTTTATCGAAAAGTGAGGCTTCAAGATAAAAATTTCCGCCACCATTTGCACCTCTTCTCCCCGATTGATTTTTCTCTTTTTCTTTCTTTTCCAACTGCATTAACACCACAAAAATGATGAAAGCAACGATCGCAAAAATCACCAAAGTCCCGATAACACTCCAAAAACTCTGATGAAAAAACTGCGCAAAAATCCCGATAACCTTAATGATTACCAGAATGAAAAATGCCGCCATAAACTTGTCTATAAACTTCTGCCTATTCATCTTTGTCTGAGTTTAAAATGGTTTTATCTTCGCTAAAAAGACGGTAAAGAAGCAACACAACACCGATAATGAGAATCCATACAAACCAGTTGTAGCCGAACATTTCGATCAACGGATAGAAAATATACGCCAACATTCCGACAAGAACAATGACAAGAAAAATTTTAATTCCGCTTGGTACATTATCTCCTCCGATATTTATAGATCTTTTCCTTACAATAAAATTATACAGCCCAACAACGCCTGTCATAAAAATTATTAACCAAATAATTTCCGAGAAAGAAATATTGTATTTGGAATAAGGTTTTTCATTTTCAGAATTTGTTGCCACTTGTGGAGGTTTATTCTGTACGATTGGAGGTTCAACGATATCTTTTGTTCCGTAAAGTCGTCCTAAAGAGTCTTCAACCAGCTTTTGCTTCTTCTTCAAAACTGTTTTTACAATTCCTTGATCCGCAGGCCTTTCTGAATTTATTTTTTCTAGAGAATCTGTAATTTTCTTTTTATACTTTACTTCGCTTTGAGCCAGATATTTTACAATTTTCTTTCTATAAACTCTTTTTAACGAATCTGTCGCTGTTTTAATTTCACCTTCCAAAGCGAACTCTTCCTTAGTAATATCAGGAAGAGGTTTTCCACCTTTCTTTAAGTATTCATCATAATAAAGCCTATCTTTTTGCATATTTTCGACAAGCATAACTCTTTCATTCATCAGATCATTTCTTTTTCTGCCGTACATCGAATCGATCTTCATATCAATATCTGTAACTCCCGACTGATATGCCACAACAGGTTTCATCATATTTTTATCTACTTCTGAAACTTTTCCCGATGAAGCCATCGGAGGACTTTGCCCAGGTTCGTCTTTACTCACATGCATGAAAAACCTGAATAAGGCAATTCCAATTAAAAAAGTCCAAAATATCCACCTATATTTTTCGGAATAAGTAGATTCTGAATCCTCTCCGTCTGAATTTCTTCTACCAAATAACTTTCCTAACCATGTATTTTGAAATTTAAAAATCCCAAAACCGTCACCTCTTGAAGTTCCCATCACATCAAGTGGAACTCCTAGTTCTACGGCTCTGTCAGGATATTTTTCGATATACTTTAAATATTTTTCAATCTCCTTTTTGTTTCCAGCCATTACTTTTTTAAGGTCAAACGGAAGGTTTTTCATCCATTCTTCTTCGGTTTGTGGCTTTTGAAGGGATTCGAGAATTTTTTCATCATCCATTTCAACGGTGTAACTCTCAATTTTCTGAGGAATTTTTACGCCATTCAAAGGTTTTCGGATTTTATCTTCCGATTGTTTTGGATGTTGAATAATAGAAAGCCAATCGATTTCTTCATTTAATTTTACCAAACCAAATTCAGGATGCATGATCAAAAATTCAGCACCGATATTTTGCCAATCTTCAGGATTGAGCTTTGGATAAAAAGTCGTGTTCTCAGGAATGAAAAATTTACTATCAATACACTGAAAATAAGAATTTCTTCCAATTTCACTTGGAGCCGAATTTTGGAAAATCAAAAAACAGCCATACAAAATATTCGGTTCATCGGAAGGAATTGGAAATGATTGAATCTGATTTAAATCTATTCCTAAAATTTCCATCTCGTGAAGCCACGTCAATGGTGAAGAACCTTTTATTAAAAGTCCTTTTTTAGGATAATTGTTTTTCGGAAAAGGTTTAATTCTAAGTTCCATATTCCCAAATTTGATCTATAAATCTTTCGAGACATTCCTCATACATCTCTTCCATTTTTTTCACTTTCAACAAAGTATTTTGAGGTAAATAATATTCTGAACCTCCAAATTCCGTGTTCGTCGCCAACGCCAAAAATCCATGATCCGTTGATGGCATGTAGAATTCAGGAATATTTTTATTACTGCTTTTAAAAGCCAACATTCCTCGTGTATCTGTAATGATTTCGCTTCCGTCGGAAAAAGTAAATCTATTTTTATTTTGTTCCGCATAAATTCTCAACTGGCGACCATTTCTATATAGCGCTATCGAATTATCATATAATTTATTCAATTCACTATTCGAAATGACCAGTCTTTTTTCTGCATTGATTCCAATATTGCTGAAATTATTTAGAATTTTAATACCGCTACCGGATAATTTTTTGATCTCTGTTTCAACTTTAGAAGTATTTCTATCCATTTCTTTATCCTTTTCAAGTACTTCTTCGAGGTAGACATTTCCTTCAATAGGTATTTTGTAACTATAAGGAATATCGTGTTGGTGAAGATAAAAGCTCTTGTCATAATATACGAGCTTATGGTTTAGCGGAATTCTTTTCCCCGTCAAATTCAGTTCAGAATATTCTTTTGTATTTAAATTTAATTTAGAAATCATTTTTTTATCTGGTTGATATTGACATAAAATAAATTCCTGCTGCTTATTTCTCGCCAACGCAAACTGACCTTTCGGTTTTACGGAAATATCTTCAATTAAAACTTCACACCCATGATGAATTTTATAATAATCGTAATAGTTTTTATTATAGTAATTATCAGATAAATAAGTTCTCAACAATTGTTTTTTATTGCTTAGAATATAAAACTCACCTTCATATAAGAATGTCGCGATTTTATTAACTGGTGCTGGAAATAAGATCGGATAATTCAAAGGTACATCGGCTTTTTTTCCATTGCTTGAAATGCCATTCTCTCTCCTTTGTCTTCTTTGAGGAGGATTTGCCCACAATTCCTGCAACGGAAGCACAATTTTCTGGATATGCTTTCGTGTTCCTTTATGATGTTTATAAAAATTCAACTCGCCATCCGAAGAAGTCGTGACCAAAAACTTCAATCGATCCCGATTTTCATGAATAACTTTTTGAAGATTTTGATTGACTAAATTTTCCTGATGCGTGATGAAAAAAACTTCCAGATCTTTTTCTGTATGTTCTTCATCAAAAAACTTTTCGAGCGCATGAGAAACTTCCAAAACCGAACTCACTTGATTTAGGTTTTCCACCACTTCATCCACTTTATCCAATGAAATTGGGATATTATTTTGTCCCAACGCAAAAACTTTACATTCAGAATGTGCTTTTGGATGTTTGATGACCGCAATCGCCGATGCAAAAGCTAGAACTTTCGGAGTTCCCCAATTTTTTAAGGAAGTATCGATCAAAATAATTCGTTCAAAAATATTTTCCTCAGGTGGAATTTCACGTTGAATGTACAACGCTTCGTTATTTGCGACACGATTCATGAAAACCTCGTCTTCATTAGCAAATTCGGACAAAAGCATTCTGTGAAGTTCGCCTTTATTGGTCATATCCGAAATTCCGCCAATTGGCTGTTCACCAGGTGAAAGGTGACGCATCGGGATTTTCAGACCGCTCCAGATCCTTTTAATTAAACTTCCAACCTGAAAAGTTTTTGGTTCTTCAATTAATTGTTGGATAAAGTCTTTGTCGGTTTCGACGGTGGTTCCTTCTTCAATGACTTCGTCCTCTAATTCGGGAATATCGACCATGCCTTTCATTGCATTGATAATTGATTCCGTTGTTGGGAATCTTCCATCCAATATTGCTAAAGTTCGAATATCTTTTATTATAACCGAATCATTTGGTTGTTTTTTATGTGCAGATTCTGCAATTATATGTGGTCTTTTAGCAAATACCTTCAGCATCAAATCAGCACTAACAGACGAAGCGACAACTGGTAAATGAGCAAAAACAGTTTGTAAAAGTACTATTCTGTTTTGCCCTTTTTTATATTTGTTTCCTAAGTTTCTTACATTTTCTAAAAATCTAATTCCTTTATCAATATTCAATCTTTCAACATCGAGATGATTTAATTGAACTCTTTTTAAATGATAAGAAATTCCATCTAAATTTAAATATCCATCTTGTGATGCATATAAAAGCAAAAGGAGTGCACCAAAAGGAGGTAAACCTTGTGGTTGTAATTGCTTCAAAATTTCTATTACATAAGGTCTATAAGCAATCGCTCCTACGTTCGGTATCGAAATAAGATTGTTTTCATTATACCCAGTGTCATCAGGAACATCTTCATCAGTCGTCCATTCCCAGAAATAATTTATATATGATTGAAAATAAGCGATTATATCCATTCTTGTGATTTTTCAGTCAGACGAAATGTGCTTACGGACAGTTTTCGGAAATCATTTTTATTAAGATGTAAAACACTTCCGTTTTCGTCCCATAAAAGCCATTGATCCTGACTTGCATTATATTTTCTTTGCAATAAAGAACTCAAATTTTTAAACTCAAAATCGAAACCTGTTGGTAAAAGATGATTATCTTTCATCCAGAATGTTTTTCCGGGAAAACTCAATAATGGAGTTCCTAAAAATAATGCTTTATCATTAATGACCATCCAATCCAGTTTTTCCAATTTGAATTTTGGTAAAGTGATAATTGCGTCTTTGATATCATTCATTGAACTTAATAAAGCGGCTGTTGGTTGCTCTTCTTCGCTTGGTTTTAATTTAATTTCAATTTTTTCATCTATTCCAAAAAAGTTTTTGTTTGATGATGGAAAAGTTAATCGCAATGCTTTATCAATCGATGTCCAAAGCAAAGCCGTTCTCACTTTTTTACTTGGAACCAACGCATCTTTTCGGAATAAAAGTCCATCTCTTAATTCATATAAAATAAAATTAGGCAATTGTTGAATTTCCGACGAAACAGCCTGTTCATCAGTAAAACCTTTTACCCAAATTGTATCTTCATCCAACGCAATCTGAACATTTTTCCAGTCACGGATTGAACCTAGAAAATCTTCATCAACACGAGGAATTTCTGCCCAAAAGTCTTTTAAACTGTCTGCAAAATCTTTTGCCATAGACTTTCAATTTCTTGTTGAATGTATTGTTTTTGTTCAGGATTTTTGATCCAGTCGCAACGTGTTTGAAGATATCTCAATTTATCTTTAATCACATTTTGCTCCTCAAAACTTAACGTTTCATTATTCCATTTTTCAATCAGAATTTTTACGTCTTTCATCACTTCTTCCGGATTCGGAGTTTTGTTTTGTAAAGCCTGTGGATGAGATTTCGGATTGTCATCTTTTTCAATCGTTCGGTTGATGATTCCTTCTAAAATTTCGATCTGTTCTTCGGTATCCCAAATGTGTTTCAACACCCATAAATCTGAAAGAATGGCTTCATTTCGACCACAAATTAAAGCACTTGCTGCGATCAAATTCTGTAATTTCACAGCACGACGGTCGGAAATCGCGATTCCTGTATTTCGAAGATTGATGATTGTATTTAAATAAACTTCATAAATCGGTTTTAAATCAATTGATTTACATAGATTTTGAAGTTCTTTTATTTCGTGCGAAAGAATTTCGGGAGTTTCTGTTTCGATATTATTTTCCAGTTTTCTTCCAGCTAAAAGCACCTGTTGAAGAAGATCGGGATTTACATAATCTACATTAATTCTAATCAAAAAACGATCGAACAAAGCGTTCAGGGCTTCATCTTCGGGAAGAACGTTACTCGCTCCCACAAACATCAATGCAGGAAGATTTTTTGTTTCTTTTCCTCTTTTGAAAATCTTTTCATTTAAGGCCATTAAAAGGGAATTCAGAATCGCAGAATTGGCATTGAAAATTTCATCCAGAAAAACCAATGATGCTTCAGGCATCATTCCTTCAGTATTCGTCAATAGTTCACCTTCTTTTAATTTTCTGATATCGAAAGGTCCGAAAATTTCGTTCGGCTCCGTGAAACGTGTTAAAAGATATTCGAAATTTTTTCCGTCTTTTACGGTTTTTGCTAAAGTTCTTACAATTGCCGATTTTGCCGTTCCAGGAGGACCATACAAAAAAGCGTTTTCCCTTGCCAAAAGGCAGATTCCTAATAAATCTACTACGTCATTTTTTCCGACAAATGTGTCTTTTACGTAGGTAAGAACGGTGTTTAATTTTTCTATATTTTGAGTCATTTGTTTTATATTTTGATGCTGCTTTTTTAACGCAAAGAGCACTAAGTTTCTTTTTTAATAACTAAATGTTTTTAAGTTCACTAAGGTGTTTCACTTAACAAAGTAAACAAAGGTTTTTAATCATTGATTATTTTTAGTTCTCTCCAAAAAATATCTTTATACATCCCAAATTCAGCGATAAGCAATTGATTGATGTATGGAATTTCTGCCAATGGATAAGCTTTCTTTTCCACAATTCTTTCAAGATATAATTTTCGGTAGGTTTTGTCTTTTAATTCCTCTTCCCAGTTGATATTTTCCAGTTCCAAATCAAATCCAATGGCGGAGTAATGAAATTGTTTTAAAATATTTTCCAACATTTTGATTACAGCATCTTCCTGATCTGCACTTTGTAAAACAGCAATAATTTGCGGTAAAAATCTTAACGATAAATCAGCAGATAATAGGGATGAAGTATCTCGTTTCCCTTTAAATGGAGGAATTAACTTATTTAAATCTTTCGCTGTATTTTCTCTTATCAAATGTAATTGAGCACTGTGATACATTATTTTTGCAGCCCAAACCGCCGTTTCGCGGTCACAATTGATCTGATCGGATAAAAATTCCAATCGCTCTTTTTCGAATTCGGATTCAAAATAATCTGCAGCATCCTGTTCTTCCTTTTGAGAAATTTCCTGAATATCTGTAAAAATGGTAATGCATTCTTCTTTTCGAAGCAGAAATAAAGTGTCTAAAAATGGGGATTTGGTTTCCATGATAAACAAAAATATAATTATTTCTCTGAGAATAAAATTTTTAATTCCATGATTAATAATTAAATAATACTTTTATTTGTAAATAGATATTCCAGCTTCAAAAAAGGTCTATTCTCAATAAAAAATCGGCTCAGATCTTAGATCTGAGCCGAGCCAAAGTAAATACGTTCACTTTGAGAATTAAAAACTATTTTATTATCTCGATAATATTATTTTCAGGATCGAGAATGACGCTTTCGTAGTAGCCATCTCCGGAAGTTCTGGGTTCTCCAGCTACTTTATAACCATCATTTCTCAAAATTTCAGTTAATTCATCAACTTTCTCCTTGCTTCCTGTAGAAAATGCAAGGTGAATGATTCCGAATTTCTGAGCTTCAAAAGAATTGTTTCCTTCTTGAATATCGGGTCTTGTCATGATTTCCAATCTGCTTCCGTTCTCAAAACTCAGGAAATAAGATTCAAAATTCTTTACAGGATTATGGTATTTTTCATTAGAAACTGCACCGAAATATTTCTCATAGAAATTTTTCATCTTCTCCAAATCCTTTACCCAAAAGGCAACGTGTTCTATTTTCATTTAAACTTTTATTTTTTTGATATTAATTTATTATTTAGCCATTTTCTCACTGGAATATCGTAGAACTTCATAAAGCAATACGCTAAAACTATTGAAACAGCTACCGTAAGCAAACCAAAAATCCAGGATTGAGGTTCTTCCAATGTATGTTTTCCATTCACAATCCATGCCATATAAACATATACTAGCGGAAAATGTGTAATATAAATAGGATATGAAATATCTCCTAAAAATTTACATAACTGATTGGCTTTCTCACCCACCACTTTACCTCCGGCTCCCAACAAGATAACAACCGGAAACATAATCATTAAGGTAAAACATTCATAAAAAGCATTCTGCCAATGTGCTTCAGTTCCTCCTAAACGTGGAAATGCAAATAAAATAATAAGGATAAGACTCGTGGTAAAAAAAGCATTTTTAGTGAATTTTAATTTAACTATTCTCGCCAAAAATATTCCCATTAAAAAAGGAAAAGCCAATCTTGTAAATCCAATTCTCAATTGCGTTGCATCATCAATTGACCAACCTCCAATCATATCTCCATTTGGATTGGTAAAAGCATAATGAATGGTAAATCCTGCTGAAATAATCACTAAAATTCCTAGTACGATCTTGGAAACTCTTCTTAAAACCAAAGCATAAACAATATTAGCGATATATTCAAAAAACAGAGACCAAGACGGACCGTTCAACGGGTGCATTTCATTCCAGCCTCGAATATCTAAACTTTTTCCAACAGGAATTACTGTCATTCCAATAAACATCACCAATAGTAATTTCCAAACCGGAGTTGTTGAAATTCCTCCCCATCCTAGTCCTTCCGAATGTTGGAAATAAAATAAAACTGCTCCAACCAAGGAACCGATAATAATCATTGGCTGTAATCTCACCAAACGACGAATGAAAAAATCTTTCAACGTCATCTGATTCCAGCGGTTATCGTAAGCATAACTAATCACATATCCTGAAAGCATAAAGAAAAAATCAACCGCCAAATAACCATGATTGATAATCTGTTTCGTGTGATCTCCATTTGAAAATGTTTCAAAAACATGGAAAAATACGACCATAATGGCGGCAACACCACGCAATCCGTCAAGGATTTCATAATGCGGTTTAGATTGAGAAATATTTAAGGTTTGATTCATATTTTCACTTAAAATTTAATGCAAAAATAGATGCTATTGTCCCAAAAAGATTGTTCTATATTTTTTAATTATTGTCTTATATTTACATAATTCTGATTTCATCACTTTAAATGAAGCAAAATTTAAAATATTATCCAAGAGCAAGAACCCATACTTTTCACTTTGATCATGTTCATATCAAATGGGATCAACAGGTTCCGCTTCATCAGCAGGAAACCTGGGAACTGTCTTATATTATCACAGGAAGCGGGGCAAGAATTATCGGTGATGTTGTCGAAAATTTTTCGAAAGGGGAAGTTATTTTAATTCCACCGAATATTCCGCATTGTTGGTCTTTCGATGAGTCTGTTCATGATAACGAAGGCAAAATTGAAAATATCACCATTGTTTTTGAAAATGATTTTTTGGAAAGCTGTAAAAATATTTTCCCTGAACTTTTCAACAGTATTTCTGAACTTCAAAATAATGAAAATGCTGTGTCTTTTAAAGATGGATTATTAGAAAAAATTCAGATTTTAATGACTTCTATGATTCATCAAAATAGCATTGAAAGAGTTTCTTCCTTTATTAAATTGTTGGAACTGATTTCTTATTGTAAAGACATGCAGATTGTCGGAAGACCAGTCATAGAAAACAAAAGAGAGAAAAAGTTGCAGGAAATTTATCTTTTTATTTTAAGCAATTTTCAGCGGAATATCAGCTTGGAAGAAATTTCAAAATCTGTAGGAATGCAGAAATCCTCCTTTTGTGTTTTCTTCAAAAAAATGACCGGAAAATCTTTTTTTACTTACTTAACAGAATTCAGGATCGAATCTTCGTGTCAAATGCTGTTAAAAACAAAATTGTCTATTGCGGAAATCTGTATTGCTTCTGGTTTTAATGACATTCCCTATTACAACCGTGTTTTTAAGAAAATCAAAAAGGTAACTCCCACACAGTTCAGGAAAGAACCACATTGATAAATTTTACCTAAAAAGTAGTATCAATTAAAAAAAATTCATGAAACCGTAAATTGACAATTCTCTATTCACATATTTGTTATCTTTGCTGCTTCAAAATAAAATTATGAGTATTCACATTAGTGCAAAAAAAGGAGAAATTGCTAAAGTAGTGCTACAGCCGGGAGATCCGCTTCGCGCACAATATATTGCTGAAAATTATTTGGAAAATGCAAAATTAGTAAGCAAAACAAGAGGCATTTTCTATTATACAGGGCTTTACAAAGGAAAAGAAATCACTGTAGGTGCTAGTGGAATGGGATTTCCAAGCATTGGAATTTATTCTTTTGAACTGTTTACAGAATATGAAGTGGATACAATTATCAGAATCGGAACTTGCGGTGCCTACACAACAGCCCTAAAAACGTTTGATATTTTAAATGTTGAAAAAGCAGCAAGCGAGAGTACATACGCCAAATTCGCATGGGAAATTGAAGATGATATTCTTTCTCATCAGGGAACTATTTTTGACACGATCAATGCAACGGCTGATGAATTATCTTTAACCACAAAAGCAATCAACGTTCATAGTAGCGATATTTTCTACAGAAAAGATCCTGCCGTTCCAACTATTGCTACAAAATACAACTGTCCTGCGGTAGAAATGGAAGCATTCGGATTGTTTGCCAATGCTCAACATTTAGGAAAAAACGCTGCAACCATTCTTACGGTAACAGATATTATCCCTACTCACGAGAAAATTTCTGCTGATGAAAGAGAGACAGCTTTGAAACCTATGATGGAACTTGCTTTGGAAGCGGCTATTAAAAGTTTGTAAAAAAAAAGTACTGAGAAAGTGCTTAAAAATATGTAATAAAAAAGAGTTTTACTTTATCTGTAAAACTCTTTTTTATATGCTGAAAAAATGTTGGGCGACTTCTGTCGTTTCATTGGCGACTTCGGAAATACTGATTTTCTTTAGATTCGCAATTGTTTGAGCCACATAAGGTAAAAATGCAGGTTCATTTCTGCGGTTCTGCGTTCTCGGCATATTTTTCGGCAGCATAAATGGCGCATCGGTTTCAATCATCATTCTATCGAGAGGAGTATATTTAATCACTTCTTCCAAATGTTTGAATCTATTCTGATCACTGATTGCTCCGGTAAATCCCAAATAAAAACCTTTGTCCAAATACTTTTTGGCCTCATCTAAAGTTCCTGTGAAACAATGAACAACTGCATTTGGAAGTCTGAATATATATTCGTCCGTAATTTCATTAAATCTTTTGAAAGCCGATCTTTCATGAAGGAAAAGCGGTTTATTCACTTCTATTGCCAATTCGAGCTGAGCACGATAACATTTTTCCTGAATAGGTCTTGGAGAAAAATCTCTGTCGAAATCCAATCCGCATTCTCCCACGGAAACAACGTGGTCTTGTTTTAATAGTTTTCTTAATTCAGGTATACTTTCGTTATTGAAAGATTTGGCATCGTGCGGATGAATTCCAGCCGTTGAAAATAAAATATCAGGATAATCTTCCGCAATTTCCGCCGCTTCCTTACTTCCTCTTACACTAGTTCCCGTGAGGATCATTTGCTCTACTCCATTGTCGAGCGCACGGTTGATGATTTCTTCCTGTTCGCCGTGGAATTGTTTATTGGTTAGGTTAATACCAATGTCGATAAATGTGTTCATTTTTTTGTTTTATTAAATTTACTTTTGTTATTCTATGATTACTTTTCTTTTGTCTTGAAACAAAAGAAACAAAAATTCAAGACTGGGAAACTTACGTTAAAAATTAATCCTGTTCTCTAAAAATTCTAAAACTCGCGCGATGTCAAGATTTGTTCTTCGGTTCTGAATTTGAGTCGCGCTCAAACAGTAGAATTTTCTTAACGTTTACAGAATTAATTTTCTTAACGCTTCAGTTTCCTAAGTCGATTTAAAAAGTCAAGAAGCAGAATGATATTAAGAAAAAATCTGCGTCATCTGTTAAAATCTGCGAGAGGAAAATATTAGACCTCATCCAATTTTAATCAAAAAACAAAGCAAACAGGAATCGAACCTGTAATTCATCTTAGAAGGATGTGTTTTTCCATTAAACTATTGCTTTGTCTGAAAATTTAAGAGTTTATCACTTCTTCAATCATATTTTTTAGTTGTGGAAGCGCAACGGAACTGCTTTCCTGAATAGAATGCAATGTTTTACTTCCTCTTAAAATATAATCGAAATACGTATCACTTTCAGGATTGATGAGCACAATCCATTTGGCTCGGATTTTTACGGTTTCAACAATGTTTACAGGTAAGGCTGTTGATCCCGAAGTTCCGATAACAAACAAAATATCGGTATTGTCTGCAATATCGTAAGCCGTATCAAAATGGTAATATTTTTCGTTATAACTTTCATCAAACCACAAAGTATGAGGTCGAAGCCAGTTTCCACATTTTTTGCATTTCAGATTATCAATATCATCTGGTGTTAAGTCTTCTGTATATTCTTTAAATGTAATATTATCAGGAACATTAATCGGTTCGCTGCATTCTTTCGAACAACGGACTTTTTGTTTACTTCCATGAATTTCATACACTTTTTGCGTTCCCGATCTTTGATGAAGCCCGTCGATGTTTTGTGTGATTAATTTAAATCTTTCTCCCAAAAGTTTTTCCATTTCCGTAATCGCAAAATGTCCGGAATTGGGTTGTGCTTCCTCAATCAGTTTTTTCCAGAAAAGATTGTATTGCCAGACTTCCTCCTGATTTTTGCTAAAGTATTTATATGTTCCGAATTCTTCAGGTTTATGATATTTTGTTCCTTTAATCCAGATTCCGTCAATAGAACGGTAAGTAGGAATCCCGCTTTCCGCAGAAATTCCGGCTCCGGTAAGGAAAGTGATGTATCCTTTTTTTTCTTTGATGACAGTATTTAATATTTCTTTTAATTCTTTCATGGTTTTTATTTTAAATGACTAATTTTCTTTTGCCTTAAAGCAAAAGAAACAAAAATTCAAGATTGGGAAACTTACGCTAAAAATTAAAACTTAATCCTAAAATTCCCAAAACTTGCGCGAATTCACCGTTTGTACTTCGATTTGATATTTGTATCACGCTTCGAACAGTGGAAATTTTTTAACGGATTAATTTTCAATTTTCTTAACGCATCAGTTTCCTAGGTCGGTTTTGTGAGTATTTATAACACTGAAATTATTGTGTTCATTTTGGGAACATAGCAGGATTCGAACCTGCACTGCTATCATGAAGTAATAGAGTCCTTCCGTTAGACGATATGTTCCTGTGAAATGTACAGGATTCGAACCCGCAACCTCTGACTTGGAGGGTCAGTACTCTTCCTTTGAGCTAACATTTCTATTTTGGGAGATAAGCAGGAATCGAACCTGCAACTCATTTTAGCAAAATGTATTTTTCCTTTATTACTATTATCTCCGTTTTGGAAAGCGTGTGAGACTCGAACCCACGACCTCCTGCGTGCAGTGCAGCCGCTCTTCCAGCTGAGCTAACGCTTCCTCTATCTTTACCAGTTATTAATTTTATAATTTTTCAATAAAACTCCACTGAAATATTTTCCATTAATACCTTCCACAATCGGATGCAGAATTCTTGCTGCGCCGTCCACAGAATCCAATGGTGGAATATATCCCTGCTCAAACTGTTTTTTTCTCAAACTTTCCTTCGCTCCTGTAGAGATCCAACCTACATCAACCGCTGTCATATAGATTTGATCTTTTTCAAATTCTTTTGCGGAAGTGAGCGTCATCATATTCAAGGCAGCCTTCGTCATATTAGTATGCGGATGGAAAATTGTTTTATTATCGTAACTGAAAATACCTTCTGAAGACGTCACATTAACGATAAACTTTTCTTTAAAAGCTGAGTTTTTCATTAAAGGCTTTAGTTCTTTAATCAAAAAATATGGGGCAATGTGATTAATTAAATTCACCTCAACCAATTCATACATTGAAACTTCTTCCAATGTAGAATTCCAGCTTGTTTTATCACGACTATCGACAGGCTGCCCAAAACGCGTTAAAGCAATATTCGTTTCTTCATTTTGTGCGTACTCCAGCTTTCCGATCTCTGTGGAAATTTCTGTTGCATTCGGAATTAATTTCTGATTGTTTTTAAATTCAACCAACATCTCATTTTCACGTTTGATGATGGGTAAATAATATTGATAAGGATATTTAATCGTCTGCGCTGCATTATTGATTAAAATATCTAAAGTCTCAAAATTCGATTTATAAAAATCTATAAATTCCTGAATTGCCTTTAAATTTCTAAGATCCAAACCATATACCCAAAGTCTGTCTTTCCATTCGTCATAATCTGCTTCCTTCTGCAAAGTTTCCAATGCCAGAGCCGGAAAACGGGTCGTCAAAACCAAATTGGCACCGTTTCTCAACAATTTCAATGCTGTTGCGAAACCAACCTTTACTCGTCCTCCGGTTAAGATCACGTTTCTACCTTTCAAATCTGCTGAGAGAAAACGTTTTTCGTAGTTTTCATCGGCACATTTCGGGCACAGTCTTGTGTAAAAAGAATGAGCATATTGATAACTTTGGTTACAGCAGTAGCAGTTTTTGGGAATCTGTAATTTTGTAAGTTGTGTTTCGTCTTTTTGATCGTCATAAAAAGCAGAAGCTCCCGCCAAAGCCTTTTTCATCAGGACAGATTCGGAATTGATTTCCAAGTCATGTGTTTTCATTTCGGCATAACTTTCCTGACGATTTTGTTTTTTGGCGTTCTTATGAATTTTCGTAATTAATCCCGAAAAGGTTTTATTATCAGGATTCTGAAACGGTTCATCTTTCAAAGCATTCAGCACCTTGAGACATGTTTCCCATTCGTTTTTCGTAAAGTTGTGATTAGAAAAATCCATTGCTTTTTATTTTACTCATGCAAAATTATCGGAGCAGTACGCAATGTTTTTACGTACAGAAAAAATATTTTCAATCTCATTTCATTCATTCATAAAAACTTCAAGAAAACCGATTAAATGCTTTCCGCCATGACTCCAACGGATTCCGTGACCGTCTTTTTCACGTACTTCAAAAACCAGTTCGTGTTTATAATGAAAGAATAAATTCCACCATGTTTTATTATCTAAGATGAAATTGATTTTCTCCATTACTTTTTCCTGTTTCTGCTGATTGTTTCCTTTCACTTCACCCCAAAACTGATCATCCATTCTTCCCACGTGTTTTTCCCAAGCTCTTTGCGCAATGGTAATTTCATCATTGAAGGGTTGCTGACAAGCCTCAATCAGAGTTTTTCTTAAAGGGGGAATGGTGCTTTCATCTCGAATACTTGCCGAAGTCAATCTTTGCCCTAAGATATTCAGCCAGTGTTCAAATGGAATTTCTTCTAATTTTTGAATTTTAATTTCTTCCGGTTCTTCACTTTTAAAAATATCCAGAAACAGATTGAAGCTTTCTTTTCTGTCAATCTTTATTTCTTCATTAAAATAAGGAAGTTCCCAATCTGAAATTTTCTGCTGAAAATCCTGAGTATTTTTATGTAAAGCCTCTACATGTTCAGTTTCCAAAATAGCTTGATATTTTTCTTTCCAACCTTCAGAAAATAAGGGAATATATTTTTCGAAAAGATTCATTTTTAAAACATTTTTATGAGATTAACGGCAAGCTTTTCCTCATCCATTACATATTGAATCAGATTAAACCAATTTTTACAATGATCTAAAATCCAGGCATCGGAAGAAACCACGATTTCAGCATTTTCCACTAAAAATTTATCCGGATTGAATTCTAAATCTACTTCCCAGTTGAAATTATTTTCCGTTGCAAAGTCAAGAATGGTTTGTTTAATTCTCCCACTATTGGAAACGGGTTTATCAAAGATCCAAACAATCTTTTGGACTTTAGAATTTTGATAAAATTTTGCAATCAGTTCTATTGCAGAAAAAGTTTGATTGACTCTTTTGTAAGTTCCGTGAACTTCTGACAGATCACGAAAACAACCGTCTAAGCCCTGAAAAATATAGGCTTCCGACAGCAGACTTTCCAACAGGATCAACACATTAAAACCATCCAAATAAATGGTTGTATTTTCCAGCTCCGAAACCTCCAGTTGTTTAGATTTTCTATTTTGAATCTGAGCATTAGAAGCAGAAGCTCCACGAACCGACTGAATTTGTCGGGTTTTCAGTCTGTATCTATTTCCTACAAGTTCGGAAGAAGCTTTTTCAGCGTAATCACGGCTCAGCAAATACTGCATGTCCTGAACTGCCGATTTTAATTTATCAATTTGTTTTCCGGTTCCAAACAGCGTGTCATCTCCTGTATTTTTTCCACGGTTTCTGTTATTCATACTCAAAAATAGAATTTTTAAGGAAAATCACTACAATCTTTCATAAGATTTAGTTCACTCATTAAAAAAGTTTGTTGACTGCAATTTTCGGGAAATAAAATATACTTAAAAACAAAAAAAATTAATTTTTATCTTAAAATTATCATCATAAAAAAACTTTCAATACGCTACTAAATAAAGAAATACACCTACCCTTATCATAAAAAATAAGATATATAAAAATTTCCATTGCATATTATATAAAATTATTACATTTAGAGACACTCATTTATTAATAAAACAACCCTTTTAATTAATAAATGATATTGATAAATAAGTAAGTCCTAGAATTTCCAAAAATCATTACGTAGTACAACATAAGTTTTCGGAAAAATTCGCTTCAAAAATGCAATCGATTGCATTTTGCAGTTTAAAAAGAAATTTAAAACAAATTAAAATATAATGGCAATTACAATTGGTAACAAAGAATACTTCAAAGGGATAGGAAAAGTACAGTTTGAGGGAAGAGAATCTGACAATCCTTTGGCTTTTAAATTTTATGATGAGAATAGAATTGTCCGTGGAAAGACAATGAAAGAATATTTCAAATTTGCAACGGCATACTGGCATACGTTCTGTGCAACCGGCGGAGATCCGTTCGGAGTGGGAACACAGCAATTTGACTGGTTAACGGCAAGTGACGCTAAACAAAGAGCTACAGAAAAGATGGATGCTGCGTTTGAGTTTTTCACAAAACTAGGCGTTCCTTACTACTGCTTCCACGATTATGATCTGATTGACGAGGCGGATAATTTCGTAGAGTCTACTAAAAGATTAGAATTCATCACTGATTATGCTAAGGAAAAACAGGCTGCTTCCGGCGTAAAATTACTATGGGGAACTTCCAATTGCTTTTCCAATGCAAGATTCATGAATGGTGCTGCAACCAACCCATCTTTTGATGTATTGGCTTATACAGGAGGTCAGGTGAAAAACGCTTTGGACGCTACTATTAAATTAGGCGGAGAAAATTACGTGTTTTGGGGTGGTCGTGAAGGATATATGTCTTTGCTTAATACGGATATGAAACGTGAGCAGGAACACATGGCCAAGTTTTTACATATGGCTAAAGATTATGCGCGTTCACAAGGTTTTACGGGAACTTTCTTTATCGAGCCTAAACCGATGGAACCTACAAAACACCAGTATGATTTTGATGCTGCAACGTGTTTAAATTTCCTTCGTCAGTATGATTTATTAAATGATTTCAAACTTAATTTGGAAGTTAACCACGCGACTTTAGCTCAACATACTTTTGAACATGAACTTCAGGTAGCTGCAGACAATAATGTGTTGGGAAGTATTGATGCGAACAGAGGAGATTATCAGAACGGTTGGGACACCGACCAATTCCCAGTTGATCTATACGAAATGACTCAGGCGATGTTGGTAATTATTCAAGCCGGAGGTTTCCAAGGTGGTGGAGTAAATTTCGATGCTAAAATCAGA
Organism: Chryseobacterium taiwanense; assembly: GCF_000813825.1. GTDB lineage: Bacteria > Bacteroidota > Bacteroidia > Flavobacteriales > Weeksellaceae > Chryseobacterium > Chryseobacterium taiwanense. The sequence continues at coordinate 43,876 of NZ_JWTA01000014.1, read as the reverse complement.
AGAAACTCAACGGATCTGGAAGATATTTTCATTGCTCACATCAGCGGAATGGACAATTTTGCCAGAGCATTCCTTGCGGCAGATGCAATTTTAGAAAAATCAAAATATTCTGAAATCAGAACGAACAGATATTCTTCTTTTGACAGCGGAAAAGGAAAAGATTTTGAAGAAGGAAAACTTGCTTTAACCGATTTAGCGTCTCATGCAGAAGGTCTTGGAGAAGTAGGAAGAGAAAGCGGAAAGCAGGAATATTTGGAAAGCCTGATCAATCAATACTTATAAAATATTTAACTAATTTTAAATTAAACACAAATTAATTATAATTAAAACTATATGAAACTATGCAAATAATTGATTCTGGACCTCAGTATTCTTCGGAAACAAAAGCTCAGATCAACATGGTGTACGTTACCGTACTGACTTTGGTTGCGACTTTGGGAGGACTACTGTTCGGATATGATACTGCTGTGATTTCAGGAGCTGAAAAATCGATTCAGGAATATCTTATTATTCCTTTGGGTTTAAGTTCATTGGCACATGGAGCAACGATATCAAGTGCATTGATCGGATCTATCATTGGAGGAGCTATTTCAGGCTACTTTTCAACTAAATTAGGAAGAAAAAAGTCTTTGATGTTGGCTGCTTTCCTATTTTTCATCAGTGCTTTAGGAGCCGCTTATCCTGAATTTTTATTTTTTAAGCAAGGTGAACATTCTATGGGTGTTTTACTGGCTTTCAATTTTTATCGAATTATCGGAGGAATTGGTGTAGGTCTTGCTTCTGCAGTCTGCCCGATGTATATTGGAGAAATTGCTCCTGCCGAAATTCGCGGAAGATTGGTTTCTCTGAATCAGTTTGCCATTATATTCGGAATGTTGGTCGTTTATTTTGTGAACTGGGGAATAGCAAGCGGACAAACGGTAGAATGGATCAATGAAATCGGATGGAGATATATGTTTTTATCATTAACGATTCCTTCTGCTCTATTCGGAATCTTATTATTCTTTGTTCCTGAAACTCCGCGTTATCTTACTTTTATTAAAAAAGATGAAGAAGCTTTACAAATTCTGACAAAGATTAACGGACAGGATCGTGCTAAAGAAATTTTCGCAGAGATCAAAGGAACCGTAGCAGAAGCTAAAAGCGAAATTTTTGCTTTTGGAAAAACAGTCATTGTCATAGGAATCTTATTATCAGTTTTTCAACAGTTTGTAGGAATCAACGTAGCATTGTATTACGCTCCGAGAATCTTTGAAAGCATGGGTGTTCACAAAGATGCATCAATGCTGCAAACTGTAGTGATGGGACTTGTGAATGTAGTTTTTACCGTCATTGCCATTTTCACAGTGGATAAATGGGGAAGAAAACCTCTTTTGATTGTCGGTTCTATCGGAATGGCTATCGGAATGTTTGCGATTGCGATCTTCTCTTATTTGCATATCATTGGTATCGCAACTTTAATATTTATCATTCTTTACACGGCATCATTCATGATGTCTTGGGGACCGATTTGTTGGGTATTGATCTCTGAGATTTTCCCTAATAAAATACGTGGAGGAGCTATTGCTATTGCTGTTGCCGCTCAATGGGCAGCCAATTATCTGATTTCTTCAACGTATCCTTTTATGATGGAATTCAGTGGAGCATTCACGTATGGCTTTTATGGTGTAATGAGTGTTCTGTCTTTAGTATTTGTCTGGAAATGGGTACCCGAAACGAAGGGTAAATCTCTGGAACAAATCGAAAAATTCTGGAAACAGTAATTATTTTTTTCATATCATCATTTAAATTGAGAGCATCAGATTTTGATGCTCTTTTTATATTGTTCTACATCCAATTTTTTCTTGGATTTGCTTATTTTTGAATAAATATTCACCAAAAAACGGCATGAAATTTCTCTTAATAAATCAAGACACTGAAAGGCTACAATTCAGAAAACTTGAAAATTCCGATTTTGAAATATGGAAAGATTTATTCAAAGATGACAATACCACAAAACTTCTTGGAATGGATGAATTTAAAACTCCAGAAGAAAGATGTGCAAAATGGTTTGAATGGACTTTTTACAGGTATGAAAATAATCTTGGTGGACAAAATATTTTAGTTTCCAAAGAACATGATAAAATCATCGGACAAAGTGGACTTTTAGTGAGAGAAATTGATAATTCCTTTGAACTTGAAATTGCCTACTCAATTCTTCCTCAGTACAGAATGCAAGGTTTTGCCTATGAAGCCGCAAAAAAATGCAAAGATTTTGCTTTTGAAAATAACTTTCATGACAGGCTCGTTTCTATAATCTTTTCTGAAAACGAAAACTCTAAAAAAGTCGCCCTTAAAAATGGAATGCAATTAGGCCGAAAAGTGATTTTTAACCATAAAGAAATGGAACTATTCCAAATCAATCAAGAAGAATGGAAAATCTCTAAATCATTTACATAAATGAACCTAGATTCCTACGGAATGACAAGAATAAAATTTAGAATATAAACACATCAATTTCAAAAAGATAAAAAAAGAGTACCAAATATGAAGAACAAACCACTTTCACTTAATTTTTTATTAAATTTTCAAATTATTTCACAAAATTTTAAAAGAAAATTCTTAAACTTGGAAATTATTTAAAATATCCCATTAGCATATGAAAAAAACACTACTTTTTTGTCTTATTGTGTTTTCAGTTTTCAGTTCCAACCTTCTATTTTCACAAACAAAAGAAATTAAACCCGGAAAATATTGTACAAAAACAGAGCGATATTGTTTACAAATATTAGACAGAAAAAAGTTTAAAGAAACATTTTCGTTTGATGTAAACACATTTACTACAGGAAGCTACCTGATCGGAAGCGAAATATTAACCTTGGAATATGAAGATTCTGAAAAGGAAAATACTCCAAGCAGATCATTCAAAATTGTGACTGCTAAAGATGATAAGCTCGTTTTAAAAACTGAAAATCCTGAAAAAAAGATTGTCCTTTATAAAAAATGATAAAAAAGCAGGTTTTCGGCTATCGGTATCATTAATTTGATTAAATTTACGTCTATTCTGAAAGGAGTATTGAAGGGAAATTTAACGTTAGTCCAGAATACCTATGACAAAAAAAAATGCCACGATTTATGATATCTCAAAAAAGCTAAACATAAGTGTAGCAACCGTTTCAAGGGCATTAAACAATCATCCGAGAATCAGCCAGGCAACTAAAGAGCTTGTAGTAAAAACCGCAAAGGAAATGAACTACAAGCAAAATAATCTTGCTAAAGCGCTAAAAAGTGGTGAAACTAAAAATGTAGGAATCATTGTTCCGTTCGTAAACACCAATTTCTTTTCATCGGTTATTCGCGGGATCGAAGAAGAGCTTTCTACCTATGGCTATCATGTCATTATTTGTCAGAGCCATGAAGACGTTAATATTGAGAAAAAGCATCTCAACACCTTACTTAATGCTCAGGTTGACGGAATCTTTATGTCTGTTTCCAGAACCACTGTGGATACGGAACATATTCAGAATATTTTAAGTACTTCCAATACGCCAATTATCTTTTTTGACCGTAAGAAAGATATCCCCGGAATCAGTACGGTAACCGTAGATGATTATCGAGGAGGTTATATGGCTACAACCCATTTGATTGATGAAGGCTATAAAAATATCTGCCACTTTGCAGGGGATCTAAACCTTGAAATTTATCAAAACCGTCTGAATGGTTACAAGCAAGCTTTAATTGATCATAAATTGCCTGTAAAAGAGGATAACATCATCACTACCGGAAGTTCTATTGATGCAGGAATTGAAGCAATAAAGAAGCTTTGGAGTAAAAAATCAGTTCCGGATGCTATTTTCTCTTCGAGTGATTTTGCCGCATTGGGTGCTTGTCAGGAATTAAAAAAGCGTAAGATTAAAATTCCGGAAGAAGTAGCTGTTATTGGTTTTTCTAATGAGCCTTTTACCCAGTTTATGGAGCTTCCCATGAGTTCTGTTGATCAAACTCCTGTTACGATGGGACAAATGGCAGGACAGGTATTCCTTGATCGTATTAAAGACAACTCTTCGGGTGTTTCTATTGAGAAAAAAGTAGTTTTGAAACCGCAGATTTATATTAGAAAATCTTCTAAAAGGAAGTAATGACTCCTATCAAAGAAAATCAATTTATATTTAGTGATGATGGTAATACAAAAATATTTTTGAGAGAAAAATATTTTGAATTCGTTTGTCTCTTAATTACAGATTTCTTTAAAAAAGAAATTATTAAAAATGACTTCTATACATATTTTGTAAACTTACTTAATGATCTGGAAGATGATTATGGAGTATTTTTTATAGAGCATCAATTACCAATTCATTGGGCATTATGTATCATTCAAAATAAGCATACTGTAGACACTCACAGTAGTAATGATGAGAGTAGACTAATCGAAATTTGGTCTGAATTCAAAAAGCAAAATGGGTTAAAATCTTTTATTATAGGGTAAATACTTCATTAAATAAGCCTAATAAAGCTCCAGCTCTCTTTTTGTTTTAAGAAAATAAGAAAGGTCAATTTGAAATTTTCACTTCTCTGAATATTCCTCTTTCTGATAATTTGTCATTTTTTATTTTACTTTTAGGAGTAAGAACAATATGTCTAATTTGTTCGACTGCTTTTGTTTCTGAATTCAGTCTTACATCATCTGCAATTATTTTTTTTATGTCTTTATTTTTAGCCAATTGAATGTAAATCTCTCCTTTTCTCACTTTTAATTCATTCAGATGCTGTCCATCCATACTTTCCACATCATCTAAATTATAAAAATATAAGCTATCTTTTGTCTCTTTAAATTTTTCAAAAACATAGTTTTCCAAACCTCTATCATGTTCTGAATAACCTTTATACTGATAGATTCGATTTGTAAATTCAATATCTTCGATTTTCATTTTTTCTAACTTCATAGGCTTAAAAATAGGAGCACTATCATAATATGTTTCTCCGCAAGTTCCATAGCAATCATGTGTTATCCCTTCAAAGTAAGATTTATTTGGAATATCAGATAATTGATAAATTGGTAGAATCTTTTCAACATCTACCTGAAAAGTTTCTGTTGAATCTAAAACAATAAATCCACGAGGATTTGAATCAAGTCCTCCCCAAGCACTAAAATTATAAATAACTTTAGATGAACCTTCTATTTTCTGTATATAAAGCTCATCAATTCGCCATTCCGTTTTTAAAAAGCTACAACCATAAAAAATGAACAAGATTAGGATTATAGAGAATAACTTAACTTTCATATTTCAACAAAATTTTGAGAAAATTCCTGGTATAATTCAAATATACAAAGTCTTAACTAAACCAAAAAGAAACTGCTCCTTACAAAAAAGTAAGAAGCAGTTTCAACCCTAATATTTAATATAATTAACCCATTACAAAGAGACACCTCGTCTCCATGGAATGAAATCATTCTGATTAAGAGTGTCCGCTTTGGTTTTTACTTCGCCGCTTGCCACTTTGATGATAAACTCCAGAAGCTCGTCTGCCGCTTCAGGAATTGTTTTATCTCCACTGATAACAGTACCTGCATTAAAGTCAATAATATCCGACATTTTTTCTGCCAAAACCGTATTGGAAGATATCTTCACTACCGGTGAAATAGGATTTCCCATTGGAGTTCCAAGACCGGTTGTAAAAAGCACAACAGTAGCTCCTGATCCGGCTAAAGCCGTAGTACATTCAGCATCGTTTCCGGGTGTACAAAGCAGATTAAGCCCTGGTTTTGTAGCATATTCTGTAAAATCAAGAACTTCTACAATAGGAGCTGCTCCACCCTTTTTAGAGGCTCCGGCAGATTTCATCGCATCGGTAATTAAACCGTCTTTGATATTTCCGGGAGATGGGTTCATATCAAAACCTGATCCTGCTGCTACAACGGATTTTTCAAAATCTTTCATCAGCTTAAGAAACTTCACTCCGTCTTCATCGTTAAGGCAACGGTTGACCAGCTCCTGTTCTACCCCGCAAAGTTCAGGAAATTCAGCAAGCATAGTTGTTCCTCCCACCGCAGACATAATATCGGAAACCTCACCTAAAACCGGGTTTGCTGAGATTCCAGAGAAACCATCTGAACCACCACATTCCAAACCAATGTTCAGTTTCGTGATCGATGCTGGCTTTCTTTCAATATCATTAGCTTTTTTAATTCCTTCGTATGAATCTTTAATAACTCCGGTAAGCATTTCGTCTATCGTTCCCGATTTTTGCTGTTCGTAAACAACAATCGGTTTTTTATTATTGGGAGCCAAAGCCTGAAGTGCATCCATAAAGATCTGCACCTGAAGATTCTGACAGCCTAAACTTAAAACAGTCGCTCCTGCCACATTTGGATTGTTAACATATCCTGCAAATAATCTTCCCAATGCTTCCGCATCCTGACGAATTCCACCACAACCACCTTGGTGAGTGATAAATCTTACATCAATATTTTTAAATACTCTAGTATCCTCTTCTTCCTCAACAGCTACATCAGAAGTTGCTCCACCATTTAGTAAGGATCTTAATAAAAGTTGATGTTTACTTGCTTTTTCGTGTAATAATTCTTTCTCAAAAATATCTTTTAATGTTTCAATATTTTTGTTTTCACAAAAAACCAAAGGAAAGAACAGCCACACGTTTTCTGTTCCTACTTGCCCGTCTTCACGGTGATATCCCATGAAAGTACGGTCTTTCCATTTGTCTACATTAGGTGGATTCCAACCTAAGGTAGCCGTTTTACCTTCCACTTTTGCACTTTGATGCTTTACATTTTCGGTAGTAATCACTTCGCCTTTTTTGATGGATTGGTTGGCTTTTCCAACAATTACTCCATACATAATGATGTGATCGCCATCTTCAAAATCTGTGGCAGCAAATTTATGTTTTGCCTTTATATCTTTGAGAATCGTGTAATCTGCACCGTCAAGATGTACCGATTCTCCTGCAGGTAAGTCCAACAACGCTACAATAACGTTGTCTTTCGGATTTACTTTCAGTACTTTCTTTTGCATGATTTCTTAAGAATAAGATTGTATAAAGTTGTTATATGCAGTTTCTACGCCATTGTTATCGATTTCCGACAAAGCTTTTACTACTGCCTCTTTCAGACCTTCAACCTGAGTCAGGTCTGTTCCCCAGAAAGTTGTTTCACTTAATGATAATTCCGCAACTTTATCATACTCTCCGTTTGCCCAAATCTCTTTAAATTTAGCAACAATTGCTTCTTCATCATTGATTGGCAAAGATTTTTCACCAAAGCTTCCCTGATAGAATCTGATTAAACTTGCTAAAGAGAATGTCAGATTCAATGGTAATTTTTTATTGATTTCAACATATCCCAACAAGCTAGGAAGAACCCTTACTTTAAATTTAGAAACAAAATATAAAGCGATACTTGCCTGATAATGTTTGATAAAAGGATTTCTGAATCTGTCGAAAACTTCTTCTGCAAAATCTTTCAATTCGTTTTCATCTAACCCTAAAGTAGGATTGACTTCATTGAAGATGGTTTCGCTTAAAAACTTCCCGATAAATGCATCATCAATAGATTCTTTTACCGTTTCTTTTCCTGATAAAACCGCCGGAGCTAACATTAACGTATGACCTCCATTCAGAATTCTCACTTTTCTTAAACGATACGGATGAATATCATCAACTACCAAAATCTGTTCGTTGATTTTGTTGAATGGAATTCTTTCATTTAAATTTCCTGCTTCCTGAATCACAAAAAGTAGGAAACATTCAGAAACTACCATCATTTTATCTTCATAATCCAGCTGATCTTCGTAAGATTCTGCATCGTCTTTTGGATAACCCGGAACAATCCTATCAACCAATGTATTATGGAAATAATTATTTTGTGTAATCCATTGCACAAAATCAGCTTCCAAATCCCAAAGCTGGGCATATTTAACTATAATATCTCTTAAGGCAAACGCATTGTCTTCAATTAATTCACAAGGAATAATTCTCAAACCTTTGTCTGTTGCTCCATTAAAATGTTTGAATCTTTCGTAAAGCAACACCGCAACTTTCGCAGGAAAATTCCTGTGCGGACCTTCGTAAGAAGTTTCCGTTTCATCGTAAGCAATTCCAGTTTCTGTTGTGTTTGAAAATACAAATTCTAATTCTTCTTCTTTTGCTAATGCTAAGAATTCATCATAATTTGCATAGGGATTAATCGATTTTTGAATCGCAGAAATCACCTGCTTATCATCATGGATTTCTCCTTTTTTAATTCCTCTTGTAAAAAGCGTGTATAAATTGTCCTGCTCTTCTAATTTGTGAACTGAACCATTTGGAGTGGGCTGTACGTTTACAATTCCTGCATTGAATTCTGCTTCTTTATTTAATTTATCAATCACATAATCTGTGAATCCTCTCATGAAATTTCCACCTCCAAATTGTACAATTTTGATGGGAAGCTTTTCCTGAGAACCGTTTAATTCACGATTTAATTTTTGTTTTATCTGATTTTCCATCTTTCTAACTCGATGATTTTGTTTTTTAACGCAAAGAGCGCTAAGATTTTTCTTTTTAAAACTCTATGTATATTTTTAAGTTCGCAAAGGCGTTTGACTCCGTCGAATCTTCGATTTCACTTAAATAAGATCACAAAGTTTTAATTCAATTTTACTTTCTATATTAATTTAAACCATTAAGATTTTATTAAAGAGTTAAGATGATTTAAGAGAAATAAATTTCTTAAGCTTGTTTTCTAATTTGCTTGCAAATTCTGAACGCCTCTTAACTTCTTAATTTTCTTAATGGTTCAACAATTATTTTATCACTTTATATTTTGGAACTAATGTTTTCATCACGCTCCATGCAATCAGGTATGCAACCGCGCACACTGAGAAAATAATCATGTAGCCTTTATCAATTCCGTCTACCACTACTGCTCCGGATTTTTCCAATTGCTCGAAGAATCCGTCCGGTAATCTTTCGTTGATGTATTGAGGATATTTTTCCAATAAAGGAATTCCGTCTACCGTTGACCAGGCTTTGTGAGCGTGATCGAACAATACTCCTGAAGATTTATTGATAATGAATGAACCGATTCCACCTGCCATTCCACCAATTCCAGTGATGGTTGCAATCGCTTTTTTCGGGAACATATCGCCTACAGTTGAGAAGATATTTGCCGACCAAGCTTGGTGTGCAGCTCCTGCAATACCAATAATTAAAACCGGAATCCAGTACGTCATTGAACCTAAAGGCTGCGCCAATAAAGCTAATAAAGGGAAGAATGCGAAAATTAACATTGCTTTCATTCTTCCAGAATAAGCGTTCATACCTTTCTTTTCCACAAAATATTTTGGAAGCCACCCTCCAATGATCGACAATAAAGTAATCATGTAAAGAACGAATAGTGGGAATGCACTTTGTGTGGAATCCATTTGGTAAACCGAGCTTAAATAAGCCGGAGTCCAGAATAAAAAGAACCACCAAACTCCATCTGTCATGAATTTACCAAAGGCAAAAGCCCAAGTTTGTCTGTGACTGAAACATTCTTTGAAAGAGAATTTTCTTTCTTCTGTTTGTGTTGTATTTTCTTCAGTCGGAAAATCTTCCTGATCCTGCTGAATATATGTTAATTCATGTTCGTTAACTTTATGATGTTCGTGAGGTTTTTTATAGTAAAATACCCAAAGTCCCATCCACAGAAAACCTAATGCACCAATAATGATAAACGCCCATTCCCACCCCATTGATTTTGCAATGAAAGGAATTGTAATAGGTGCAGCCAAAGCTCCTACTGTCGCTCCTGCATTCCAGATACTGGTAGATAATGCTCTGTCTTTTTTAGGAAAATATTCTGCAGTCGTCTTAATTGCCGCCGGAAAATTTCCTGCCTCTCCAATTGCCAATACAAAACGTGCAAAAATAAATAGCGAAACACTGGTACTGATAATTGCAGAAGTATTCGATACTGTTCCTATTAGTTCTTTAGAACCATGAAAACCTGCAAACCAGTTTCCTGTAAGAAATCCTGAGGTTGCAATTCCGCAGAAAGCGTGTAAAACTGCACCGATAGACCAAATTCCGATCGCCCAAAGGAAACCTTTTTTAGTATCCATCCAATCTACAAATTTCCCTGCGAAAAGCATTCCTATCGCATAAAAAATAGAGAATAAAGCAGTAATATTTCCATAGTCATTATTGTTCCAGTGGAATTCCGGAGCAATAAAATCTTTCCATGTCAATGATAAAACCTGACGATCCAGATAATTGATCGTTGTTGCAATGAACAACAATACACAAATTGTCCATCTGAAATTAGTCGGTTTAAGAGACTTAACTGAACTCATATCAATCTTTAGAATTTAGTTATTATTTTAAAGTCTGAATGATTTCCAGTACTTTCTTCGTTTCATTTTCAATCGTTGCATAATCTTTAGCAAGCATCAATTCTTTGCTTACCAATTTGCTCCCCATTCCTACTGCAGAAACACCGGCTTTGAACCAGCTTTCAATGCTTTCTTTCGTCGTATCAACTCCACCAGTCGGCATAAATTTCAGATTGGGAAAAACATCTTTTATCGCACCCATGAATCCGGTTCCTAAAGCGTTTCCAGGGAATAATTTAACGAAAGTTACTCCTGAATTCTCTGCTTCGATAATTTCAGTCGGAGTCATACAACCCGGACTGTACAACAGATCTTTAGGAATCAGAAATGCTGCCACTTCAGCAACAAAACCCGGACTGATGAAAAAATCTGCACCTGCTTTATAATATTCTTCTGCTTGCGCTATATTTTTAATCGTTCCTATTCCCAAAAGCATATCCTGCATTTCTGAATTACGAACTTCTACCATTTTGGTGAAATTACTCAACGCAGCTTCGCCTCGGCTTGTATATTCTACGGCACGAATTCCTGCTTTGTAAAGTGATCTCAGTATTTCTATAGTTACCGTCTCATCAGCATTGTAATACAGAGGTAAGATCCCCTGATTGATGATGGCGTTGGTAACGGTTTGAATTTTTGTCATTTTGTTTAATTATCTTGTTTAAAAATAATTTTTGATGGGATCAAATCCATCCTTTAGTATGCTGTACTTGCAATACTTTATTTTTAACGCGAAGGACGTAAGATTTCTTTTTAAAACTTGATGTAAATTTTTAAGCTCTCAAAAGCTGTTCACTTAACAAAGTTCGCAATGTTCTAGTCTTAGTTAAAACGAATTATCTTTTGATTCGACCTCCTGAGTTCCCTTGCATTACTTCCAGAATATCTTCTGCACTGCAATAATTGATATCTCCTAAAATAGTATGTTTTATGGCACAAGCTGCATTGGCAAAGTTTAATGCTTTTTCGTCATCGAAATTGATCAAGCCATAAATTAACCCAGCTGCAAAAGCATCACCAGTTCCAATTCTGTCAACGACAGGATTTACTTCCAACAATTCAGTTTCAAAATAATTATCATCGACTAAAGCTCTCCCCTGCGTTTGCTGGGAACTTGCTGTAACACCGATTCTTATTTTATCGAAAATTTTATGAATAGAAGGACATTGTTGTTTTAACTCTTTGCAGGCTTCCATGAAACCTTCTTTATCTGATGAAAACTGAGTTCCTAAAATTTCGTTGATTTCATTCACTCCACCAATAAAAATAGTCGATAAAGAAACCAGTTCTTTCAACACTTCGTTTCCGTTTTTACCGTATTTCCAAAGATTGGAACGGTAAGCTGGATCAGTTGTCACTTCAATTCCCAATTCACGGGCTGTTTGCAAACCTTCCTTTAAAGCTTCATAAACAGTTTTAGAAATTCCAGGACTAATTCCTGTCCAATGAAAGTATTGGCAACCTTCAAGTGCTTTTTTCCAGTCAATATTTTCAGGCTGAATATTGGCAAACGAACCATTCAATCTGTTGTAAGCAATTCTACTTGCACGAACCGATGATCCTACTTCTAAAAAGTACAACCCTAGAGGATGTTCATTTTTAGAAATAAAATGAGTATCAATTCCGAAGCTTTTTACAAAAGAAAGTGCCGATTCTCCCACAAAATCATCTGAAACACTACTGATATGTCTCACATCACAACCCATTGTTGCCAATGAAGATGCTACATTAAGCTCGGTTCCACCGAAAAAGAATTCCATCTCATGGCTTTGCTTCATCGTTCTGTTTCCGGGTGGCGAAAGTCTCATGATGACTTCTCCGAATGTGACTATTTTGTTGCTCATAGTTTTAATTAACCTTTATTCAAGGTGAATTTTATTTTTATCTCTCGCAGATTTAGCAAATGATTGTGTTTTTTTAAAGCTTAATCTGCCAAATATGCGAGAGTTTTTATTTAATTAAAAATCAAAATAATTTTTGGCATTGTGATAACAAATATCAGAAATTATTTTTCCAACATGTTCAATATCATCAGGTAATTCACCGTTCTTCATTTCTTCACCAAAAAGGTTACACAATACTCTTCTGAAATATTCGTGTCTTGGGAAAGAAAGGAAACTTCTTGAATCTGTCAACATTCCAACGAAACAGCTGATTAATCCCATGTTTGAAAGGGCATTCATCTGTTTAATCATTCCGTCTTTCTGATCAAGGAACCACCATCCTGAACCAAATTGTACTTTTCCTTTGATGCTTCCGTCGTTAAAATTCCCGATCATCGTCGCGAAAATTTCGTTGTCAGCAGGATTTAAGTTATATAAAATGGTTTTCGTTAATTTATCTTTTCCGTCTAAAGTATTCAACAATTTAGATAACGTTTCAGCCTGAACGAAGTCACCGATAGAATCCCAACCTGTATCAGGGCCCAAAATTCTGTGCATTCTTTCGTTATTATTTCTCAAGGCTCCTAAATGGAACTGCTGAACCCAACCATATTTATGGTAAGCTTCACCTAAGAATAATAAAATGGCTGTTTTGAATTGATTTACCTGTTTTTCAGCAATAACTTTCCCGTTCAATTTATCCGTGAAAATTGCGCTTACTTCTGCTTCTGAAACTTCCTCGAAAGAAATATTGTTCAGCCCGTGGTCACATAGTCTGCATCCGTTTTCATGGAAATATTCAATTCTTTTCGTTAAAGCATCACACAACGTTTGGTAAGAGTTGATTTCGATTCCGGCAGATTCGCCTAGTTTAGAAATATAATCTGCAAAGTTGTGGTTTTCAATTAAAATTGCTTTATCAGGACGGAAAGCTGTACTCACTTTAATCGAGAAATCGCTTTTCGCTAAATCCTGATGGTAATTCAAAATATCTGTAGGATCTTCCGTTGTACACAGAGATTCTACATTCATCATTTTTAATAAACCTCTTGTTGATTTTTCAGGAGTCTGAAGCTGAGATGAAATATTATCATAAATTTCTGATGCATTGTCTCCATTCAGCAATTCATCGATTCCGAAATATCTTTTCAATTCCAAATGCGTCCAGTGATACAAAGGATTTCTCAAAGTATACGGAACTGTTTTTGCCCAAGCTTCAAATTTTTCTTTATCGGAAGCATCTCCCGTGATGAATTTTTCGTTCACGCCCATAGTACGCATTGCTCTCCATTTGTAATGGTCACCTGCGATCCAAACCTTTGAGATATTTTCGAAAACAGTGTCTTCTGCAATATCTTTAGGAATCAAGTGATTGTGATAATCAATGATGGGTTGTTTTTCTGCGTACTTGAAGTATAATTCTTCAGCGTATTTATTTTGTAATAAAAAATTATCGGTAATAAAAGGTTTCATTCTAGTCTAATTCTGTTGTTATTCATTAGCAGGTTTCCCGATGGTTGCCAGAATTCCTCCATCAACGTAAATAATTTGTCCGTTGATGAACTTACTTGCATCTGAAGCCAGGAAAATAGCTGTTCCTGCAAGGTCTTCCGGATTTCCCCATCTTCCTTCCGGAGTTCTGCTGATGATAAAATCGTTAAAAGGGTTTCCATCTACTCGAATAGGTTCTGTCTGAGAAGTCGCAAAATATCCGGGACCGATTCCGTTCACCTGAATATTGTGTTTCGCCCATTCTGTCGCCAAGTTTTTGGTAAGCATTTTCAGACCGCCTTTTGCAGAAGCATACGCTACTACATTGTCACGACCCAGCTCACTCATCATCGAGCAGATGTTGATGATCTTTCCAGATTTTCTTTTGATCATATATTTCCCAACTAATTTGGACATGATAAAAGGTCCTGTAAGATCTACATCAATTACTTTTCTAAAGTCTTCTACTTCCATCTCAATTGCCGGAATACGTTTGATGATTCCTGCATTATTGACAAGGATGTCTATTTTTCCATGGGTAGCTTCCATTAAAGCTACTTTCTGAGCGGCTTCCAATTCATCCGTCACATCAAAAAGATAACCGGTTGCTTTGTATCCTTTGGAATGATAGTAGTTTAAAGCTTCCTCTAATTTTGACGGCGTTGTACTTGTGATTGCCAATTCAGCACCTGCAGCGGCAAGACCTTCTGCCATTGCCATTCCTAATCCGTGAGTACCACCTGTAACGACAGCTACTTTGCCGGATAAATCAAATAAATTCATTAGAAAAATTACTTTAGTTCGTTAGTTTTAACAGCGTCCATATCACCGTAGTCCATATTTTCTCCTGCCATTCCCCAGATAAATGTGTAGTTGGAAGTTCCAACGCCTGAGTGAATCGACCATTCCGGAGACAATACCGCTTCATTGTTTTTCATAAAAATATGACGGGTTTCGTTGGGTTGCCCTAAGAAATGACTTACAGCCTGACCTTCCTCCAAATCAAAATAAAAATAAGCTTCCATTCTTCTTGTGTGCGTGTGAGAAGGCATTGTGTTCCAAACACTTCCTTCGTGTAGCTCGGTCATTCCCATTTGTAGTTGGCAAGTTTCTAATACGCTGTTTACAATCAGTTTATTGATTGTTCTTCTGTTTGCATATTTTGTTTCGCCTAGCTCTACAATTTCAGCTTCGTTTTTCGTGATTTTCTTTGTAGGATAAGCATGATGAGCCGGTGCAGAATTGAGATAAAATAAAGTCTGACCTTCATTTCCGTTTTCAAAAACTACATCTTTTGCTCCTTTTCCGATGTATAAAGCTTCTTTGTTTCCTAATTCGAAAACTTCACCATCAACAGTCACCTTTCCGGCAGCACCTACGTTGATGATTCCTAATTCTCTTCTATCTAAGAAATTCTCTGCTTTAAGATCGTCTGTTGGTTCCAGTTTTAAAGCACTTTTTACAGGCATTACACCACCAACAATCATTCTATCATACATAGAATACACTACATTGATCTGATCTTCATTAAATAAATCATTCATCAAAAACTCCCTTCTCAAATCCTCAGTTGTATATTTTTTTACATCTTCGGGATGATGGGCGTAACGAAATTCTGATTTTGTCATACTACTTTATACTTTTTCTTTTTGCGGTTTTATCAAAACCTGTTAAACATTGCGTAATCGATTGCATAAAATTACACTAAAATTTTGTAGAAATACTTGTGGGTTAAATATATAATTATTCTTCAATTAGTTAACAAAAAATTAATTTTAATTTTCAACAAACTGATTTACAAATGAATAAAATTAAATTAAGTAAGAAAAACAGAAATATTCTAAGAGAATTCTATGCGTGAGATTAACCAAAATTAATACTCAACTTATGTACGAATATAAAATCATGCCAAAATAAAACACGGGTATAGCCAATATTGATTCTATAAAAATTACCTATAATCACTCTTTATATTATAGACAATAGGATTAATTATTATTAAGTAGAAAATTGAGTTTAAAATCTATCTCAAAAATATGACAAAAATCAGGAAAAGTTCATTTTTTTTGTTCTCGAGCATTAATTTGGGGAATTTTCAAACTAGAAATCGATTTAAATTTTAAGTATTTTTTAAGTTTTCAAATATTAAACACGAAAAAATTTAAAAAAAATTAACACATTCGTAAAAATATCAAAAATAAAAATAAATACATGATTATCAATAAATTAAAAATACCTAACAAACGTAAGTTTTATAAAAACTATTCATTTAAACAATCAAATTAATGAAAAAATAATATTTTTTTCTTTGCGTATTGGAAAATAATATTAGTTTAGGAGCCAGAATATTTTTTATGAAAAATTACGCAATCGATTGCACTTAAAAGCGTAACTCATTTCTAAGAATATTTACCACTAAAAAACAGTAGAATACTTAAAATCCAAAAAAAACAAAGATTGAAAAAAAACTTTCAACCAAAATAAAACTATAAGGATACAAAATGGATAAAAAAGTACAATCAATAAAGTGGTTATATTTAACTGTCTTTCTACTTCCTATCCTTGCAATGGCTCAGCAAAAAGAGCCAAAAAAGGAAAAGGAAACCACCATTGATGAAGTGGTTTTGGTAGGCTATACAAAGGTTTCCAAAAAAGATGTAACCAATGCTGTTTCTTCTGTAAAGGCGGATGCAATTAAAGATATGCCTTCTACAAATGCTGCGGAAGCCATCCAAGGAAGAATGGCCGGAGTACAGGTTTCATTAAGTGAAGGTTCTCCCGGTGCCGATGTAGATATCGTCATCAGAGGAGGTAACTCAATTACAGGGAGTAATGCTCCGCTATATATTGTAGACGGAGTTCAAATGGATAATGCACTATCCATTTTATCCCCAAAAGAGATTGAATCTATTGAGGTTTTAAAAGACGCATCTTCTACCAGCATCTTCGGAGCAAGAGGAGCAAATGGTGTTGTTTTGATTACCACAAAAGGAGGCCGTAAAAGGGCTAAAACGTCTATTAACTATAATGGTTTCTTAGGGGTAAGAAAAATTCAAAATACCATTGATGTATTAGACCCATATCAATATGTACTTTATCAATACGAATTGTACAATAAAGCAGGGGTACAGACTGATATAGATGCTTTTAAAGCGAGATATGGTACTTATGATCAGCTTTCAAAATACAAAGATGTCAAAAAAAGAGATTGGCAGGATGAAGTATTTGGAAGGGAAGCATTCAACTTTACTCACAATCTTGCTATCACTGGAGGATCTGACAATTCATCTTTCTCACTATCATTAAATAATGTACAGGAAGACGGAATTATGATTGGTTCTGGGTTTAAGAGAAATATGGCCAATTTCAAATATGATTACGAACTTTCAAAGAAAGTAAGTATGACTTTGAACGCCAGATATAGTAGACAAACTATTTTTGGTGCAGGTACATCTTCTACAGGTTCACAAGGAACCAATAGACTAAGAAATGCTGTAAGATATCAACCATTTGAAGGAGGATCTACTGTAAACGTAGATGATTTTGATCCTTTGTTTGCTAATGAAACCAATCTTGTAAACCCTATCCTTTTAACTAACAATGAAGTTAAAGAAAATGGGAGAAACGACTTGCTTCTTAATGGAATTCTTGAATATAAAATCAATAAAGATTTTACCTTCAGAAGTGTAATTGGGTATGTTCAAAGAGATGAATTTGTCAATCAGTTCTCTGGTCCGATTACCAGCCTTGCAAGACAAAATAATGATCAACCGGTCGTTTTTTTAAGCAAAACACAATCCAGAAGAATAACCAATACGAATACATTAAATTTCAGAAAAACACTTGGAAATCATAAATTAGATTTCTTAGTGGGACAAGAAATTGTAAAGACAGATGCCGAGTCATTATCAATGAATGTTAAATGGCTTCCTAAATCGATAAGCGCTCAGGAAGCATTTGCTAACATCCAGTCTGTTTCAGCTCCATCTGGAATGATTCAGGATGCTCCAAGAACAAATGTTTTACCCGATCGAATAGCCTCATTTTTTGGGAGAGCCAATTATATATTTAAGAACAAATATATCTTAACAGCCTCTATGAGAGCCGACGGTTCGAGTGTATTTGGTCCAGGAAACAGATGGGGATATTTCCCTGCAGCTTCTGTAGCTTGGAAAGTTGCCGAAGAAGAGTTTTTAAAAGATAGCAAAGTAATTAGTGAATTAAAACTTCGTGCAGGATACGGTTTATCCGGAAATAACAGAATCGGAGCTTTCTTATATGATACTTTCTTTATTACATCATCCGATTATGGATATGCTTTCGGAACCAATGTAACTCCTGGTGCAACAACCGGAAATACTATGGCTAACCCTGATGTTAAATGGGAGTCATCAGCTTCTAAAAATATTGGGATGGATTTTGGATTATTTAAAGGGAAAGTATATGGTACTCTTGATCTTTATCAAACAGATACTAAAGACTTATTACTTTTAGCTAGAATTCCTCAGACATCAGGTTACGAATATCAATATCAAAATTCGGGGAGTACAACTAACAAAGGGATTGAATTCTCTGTGGGAAGTACCATCATTAATAAGAATAACTTCACATGGAAAATTGATGCGAATATCTCTTCAAACAAAAATACCATCAAAAGTTTAGGAAATAGTGCTTCAGCTACGGCTAATTCTTATTTGTACCCTTCAGGCTGGCAAAACAGTTTAAATGATTTCTTGGTACAGGTAGGTAAACCGGTAGGTACTTATTGGGGATATGTAACAGCAGGAAGATATGAAGTAAGTGATTTCGATTATAATGCGGCTACGCAGGTTTATACACTAAAAGCAGGAGTTCCAAGTTCAGCTGCTGCAGCAAACGGAGCAAAAGCGGTACAGCCAGGAGACCTTAAACTTCAGGACCTAAATGGTGACGGTATTATTGATAATAAAGATATGACCGATTTAGGAAATGCTCAACCTAAGTTCTATGGAGGTTTCAACCAAACTTTCCGTTACAAAAACTGGGATATGAGCTTAATGTTCAACTTCTCTGTTGGAAATAAAGTATATAATGCCAACAAAATTGAATATTCAACACAGTATTTATATAAAGACAATAACATGTTAGCAGAAGTCGCTAACAGATGGAGATGGTTTGATGATGCAGGTAACAAGGTGAATGACCCAACAGCATTGGCAGCTCTAAACGCCAATACAACGGGATGGACTCCTCCTGCAGGTGCTTACTTCCTTCATTCATATGCTATCGAAGACGGATCTTTCTTAAGATTAAACAACGTAACTATCGGTTATTCTCTTGGAAAAGATTTTACTAAACAATTAGGTCTTTCAAATTTCAGATTGTATTTCACCATGAATAATGTGTTTACAATCACAGGATATTCTGGGTACGATCCGGAAGCCAACACAAGAAGAAACCCTTTAACACCTGGTGTAGATTATGCAGCTTATCCGCGTAGCAGATTTATTTTATCAGGAGTTGATATTACTTTTTAAACCTAATATTATGAAGAAAAATAAATTTTTAGCAATTCTATTTTCCATTGCAGGATTAATTTCATTAAACTCATGTGAAGAATATCTGGATGTAGAAAGCTTATCTAATACCGCTGAAGCACAGCAATTCGATTCCGCTCCGGATACATTTTCCGCATTAGTGGGAGTTTACAACTCTACCATGGGTGATAATACTTATGGTCAGAGAATGAACCTAATCCTTACACAATCAGGAGACGATTTAAGAACTTCTGGTGATTATAATGCCAATGACAGAAGAGGAGTTAGCTGCTTTGGAGCTATTCCTACCAATACAGAGCTTTTAAGACCTTTCTTAGATACCTATGCAGGAATTGAAAGAGCCAATCTTGTTATTAAAAACATCCCTCTTTCTCCTGTTTACAAAACCGGTTCTGACGCAGATAAAAAACTTATGGACAGATATTTGGGTGAGGCTTTAACATTAAGAGCCCAATTCTATTCTGACCTTATTAAAAACTGGGGAGATGTTCCTTTTCAGGATGTTCCTTCAGCTGATCTTCCGAGCGTATATTTAGCAAAAACAGACAGAGACGTTATCTATGATAAACTTTTGGATGATTTATTAAAAGCTGAAAATCTTGTTCCTTGGAGATCGGAAGGAGGTACTACAGCTCAAAGAATTTCAAAAGGAGCCGTTAAAGGATTAAGAGCAAGAATAGCATTAGCAAGAGCAGGATATTCATTAAGAAGAGCTCCTCAGCAAATGTTACAGGGATCTAATCCTCAAAAATACTATCAGATCGCTTATGATGAGTGTAAAGATATCATCAACTCTGGACAGCATCAATTGAATCCAAGTTATGAAGGAATGTTCAGATCATTGCATACCAATTCTCAGGATACAACTAATGAGGTAATCTATGCAATCGGTGCATTTGGAGGAAACTCAAAAACAGATAGTAAAATTGGATATTACAATGGATTGAGACATGATGACACAGACTGGAAATCTTCTGGAGGAATCAGTGCAATTCCGGTATATTTTTATGAATTTACAAAATATGACCTGAGAAGAGATATCAATATTGCCATCTTCAGAGTAAACACGACAAAACAAGAAGAACTTCAGACCTCTGTTAACTGGAATGATGGTAAATTTAGAAAATCTTGGACCTCTATCACGGGAACTTCTCAAAACCTTGGAATCGATTGGCCTCTATTAAGATATTCTGACATTCTACTTATGTTTGCTGAAGCAGACAATGAGCTTCATAGCGGACCTTCTACAGAAGCTATTAATGCCGTTTTAGCTGTAAGACAAAGAGCTTACGCAGGTAATTTAGGTCAGGTAGGAACTATCCCAACAGATAAAACAGGATTCTTTAATTATATCGTTAAAGAAAGACAATTGGAATTCGGAGGAGAAGGACTTAGAAAGTATGACCTGATCCGTTGGAATTTATTGGAAACTAAAATTAACGAAACAAGAGCTAAGCTTACCCAATTCATGAATGGCACAGGGGCTTATGCCAATGTTCCGGAATATATTTTCTATAAAAAAGTAACCTATACACCAACAAAAACAGCTCAGCAAAATGTTACTGATATTGATTTCTATACAGCAACAGGAGTAGCAAAAGCAGACATTTTCTATAGCCCGAACCAAAGTGTGGCAACACCTTCCGGCTATACAAAAGTAAACTGGAGACTTGCGATGACTCAGCCATACATCAGTGGTGACCCGATCAAGAGTTATGCATACTATTTCGAGCCAAACAAAAAAGAATTACTTCCAATAGCTTTGGATGTTATTAACTCCAACTACAATCTTACCCAAGATTACGGTTACTAGATAAAAAATTCACATTCATATCAAAGAATACAGACTTCCTCCGTAAAAAGAGAAGTCTGTATTTTAACTAAAAATTTTTCAATGAAAACTTCCACTTTTCTTAAAAATTTAACATCACTTTCAATCTTTTCAATCATCTTGCTAAGTCTTCTTTCTTTTAAAACTGCTGATAAAACGATCGTGGTTTCAAAAGACGGAAAAGGCAACTTTACCACAGTACAGCAAGCCATTGATGCGGTTGAAAATGGTTCTTCCATAAGAACAAAAATTTTAATTAAAGCAGGAACTTACAAAGAAAAAATCATCATTCCGGACACAAAGGGCGCAATTTTACTGGAAGGTGAAAATCCTCAAACGACCATCATCACTTATGATGATTTTGCTTCAAAAAAGAATTCGGAAGGAAAAGATATTGGGACAACAGGTTCTTCTACCATTTTCATCTATTCTAATGACTTTACAGCAAAGAATATTTCATTTGAAAACAGTTCTGGAAGAGTCGGACAAGCAGTGGCAGTATTAACTTCAGGAGACAGAATAGCATTTGAAAATTGCAGGCTCCTGGGAAATCAGGACACTTTATATTTAAAAGGAGTACAGGATTCACCGGACAAAACAAAACCCTCAAGAAATTATTTTAAAAACTGCTATATCGAAGGTACGACTGACTATATTTTCGGAGCGGGAACTGGTGTTTTTGAAAACTGTACAATTTATTCAAAAGAAACAGCAAGCTACGTAACGGCCGCTTCTACTCCACAGGAAAACCAATTCGGATTTGTTTTTATCAATTCAAAAATCATTGGAAATGCAAAAGAAAATTCAGTCTATTTAGGAAGACCATGGAGACCTTTTGCCAAAACGGTTTACATTGATTGTGAGATCAACTCAACTATCAAACCTGAAGGATGGCACAACTGGAGCAAGCCCGATGCTGAAAAGACCACTTTCTACGCAGAATTTAATTCAAAAGGAGCAGGATCAGATAGTACTAAAAGAGTTCCGTGGTCACATCAATTAACAAAAGAAGAAAGTAAAAAATACAAAACCTATATTATTTTAAAAGGAAAAGATAACTGGAACGTTAAGAAAAATTTGAAATAAGCCAATCTAAAACCTCAACAAACCAAAGGATTTT
The DNA here is from genome assembly GCF_000813825.1 of Chryseobacterium taiwanense. Classification (GTDB taxonomy): domain Bacteria; phylum Bacteroidota; class Bacteroidia; order Flavobacteriales; family Weeksellaceae; genus Chryseobacterium; species Chryseobacterium taiwanense. The sequence goes on along the minus strand of NZ_JWTA01000014.1, from coordinate 21,665 downwards.
CAGTCATGAAAAAACATCTCACAAAACTCTTCACAATAGGAATTTTATGCGGTATTTCCACATTAATTAACGCTCAGAATGTTTTAAGCTTTCCTGGTGCAGAAGGTTTTGGAAGATATACAACAGGTGGTCGTGGCGGAAAGATTTATGTTGTGACCAAACTTTCGGATGACGGTTCAGAAGGAACTTTACGATATGCACTAGATCAAAAAGGTTCGAGATATATTGTATTTAAAACAGGAGGAACCATTTACCTTGAATCTCCTTTAAAAATAAAAGAAGGCGACGTTACCATTGCCGGGCAAACCGCTCCCGGAGACGGAATCACCATTGCCAATTATGAAACATTTGTTGGAGCTGATAATGTGATTATCCGTTATATGCGTTTCAGAATGGGTGACCAGAAAAATTTTGAAGGCGATGCGTTGGGCGCGAGATTCATTAAAAATCTGATCGTTGATCACTGCTCAATGAGTTGGTCAACAGATGAAACGGTTTCTATTTATGTAAACGAAAATACAACGCTTCAATGGTGTATGATTACAGAAAGTCTCAGAAATTCTGCGCATCAGAAAGGAGCTCATGGCTATGGTGGAATTGCAGGAGGAAAATTCGCCTCTTTTCATCATAATCTCTATGCTCACCACGACAGCAGAAATCCTAGATTGGGAGAATATGCGGGAAGTAAATTTGCATTGACAGACCTTACCGATTTCAGAAACAATGTCATTTACAACTGGGGACATAACAACGTTTATGGCGGTGAAGGAATGAATGTAAATATTGTCAACAATTATTACAAACCGGGACCTGCGACAATGACTAAACAACGAATTGTTGCCATCGACAAAAATGAAAAACCGGAGACTGAAGTTTACAATATTTGGGGTAAATATTACATCAACGGAAATTTAGTTGAAGGCAATCCGGAAATATCGAAAGACAATTGGACACAAGGTGTTTTTGCACAGATGAAGTCTTCTTACAACTTAACGGAAAAAGATAAAAATGACATAAAAATCAATCAGCCTCACGATATTCAAAATAATGTAAAAACAGATGCTCCGAAAGAAGCTTATGATAAAGTTTTACAGATTGGAGGAGCAAGTCTTGTAAGAGACGCTGTTGATGTACATGTCATAAAAGATGTAAAAAACGGAACTTTCAAATACAAAGGTTCCAAAGGAAGCACCAACGGAATCATCGATTCTCAAAAAGATGTCGGTGGATTTCCAGAATTAAAACAAGGTAAACCTCTACCCGATTCGGATAATGACGGAATGCCTGATGAATGGGAAATTAAAAATCATTTAGATCCAAAGCTTGCCAACGCCAACGGAAGAGATTTAGATAAAAACTACGATAATATTGAAGTCTATTTTAATGATATAGTGAAGAAAATAACCGAAAAACAATAAAATAACCATGAAAACTCTTTATTAATCGGTTATCTAATGAAAAATATTATGAAACTTAAAGTGTTTAAAATATTAATTGCAGGGGTATTTATAACTTCAAATCTTTCAGCACAGACTTCTGTGATTGAAAGCATTAAAAAGAACCCAAATAAAAGCTTTTCTTACGCTGAGCTTTCCGTAAAAGAAGGCGGAAAATGGGACGGTAATAAGTACATTGGTGGAACTTTCAAAAATATTCAGGAACTTACGCTTCCCGAATCGCACACTGACCATTCTACGTACATCAGATACGAAGGAATTGGTTTAGAAAATAACCAAATCGCGTACAGATTGTATTTGGACTGGAGAAATGCAACCGATATTTTCGGTAAAAAAGTAAATACGTTGGTTTTACCTGAAGTAGGACAAGACGGCTTTGAATCTTATCATCATGATGCAACTTGGGGACAAGACGTTTTGAAATCCGGTCGTACCATTGGCGTTGGCTCTTACGGAAGATATGATGAACAAAATGATTTTGTTGAAACTTTTAAAATCGTAAAAAATACCACGGTAAAAGTTGTCAATGAAAAAGAGCAATCTTACGCTACTATCAATTACAAAGGCTGGAAAACTTGGGGTGATGCAATCGATCTACAATCTAAACTCACAATTTTCAACAAAGATCGCTTTGTAAAAGTAGATTTAAATTTAAGTAATACCATTTCAGGATTATGTACCGGAATTGTTGCTATTAAAAACATTCCGTTAAAACAAGGAATCAGTCAAAATAAAAAATGGGCTTATATTGCCACGTACGGTAACCAAACCGAAACCAAAAAAGACGACAATCTGGGAATGGCAGTCTTCTACCCTCTCGAAAACTTTGATAAATATGTGAAAACAAAATCTACCCATACCATCGTTTTCAAGAAAACAAAAAATGTATCCTATTACTTTTTGGGAGCCTGGTCTTTGGAGCCTAATGGTTTAACAACAGAAGAGTCTTTTTATCAGGATTTAGATAAAAAACTGGAAATTTTAGATAAAAACAACCAACTTTAAAATTAGAACTCATGAATTTCATTAATCATAAAATAAAAGCATACGCTGTTGCAGTCTTAGGTTCTGGAATGTTCTTAGCTTGCGCTCAAACAAAATCTGTAGCTCCGGCAAAACCAGCTACAGAAACTGCAAAATCCGGAAAAGTAGTCCCTACCAATTTGAAATGGTCAGAAAGAATGATGCTTTCCGAAATGCACCGTTTCCCGGAAGCTTGGATGCTTGACTTCAGTAAAAGTCCGAAATGGACCTATCCATCAGCAATTGTTTTGGATGGTGCCGAAAAAATATATGCAAAAACTGGTAAAAAAGAATATTACGATTACATCAGTAATTTCGGAAAAGACCTGATCAAAGAAGACGGTACCATTCTTACCTACGATCTTGATAAGTATAATATCGATATGCTTAATAGCGGAAATGTTCTTCTTTATCTTTACGAAAAAGAGAAAAAAGATAAATACCTGAAAGCGCTTCAAACGCTTCGTTTACAAATTGACGGGCAACCAAGAACAAATGAGGGGTCTTTCTGGCACAAAAAAATCTATCCTTATCAGGTTTGGTTGGATGGGTTGTATATGGGAATGCCTTTCTATACTCATTACACTCATGATTTTGTAAAAGGAGCAGATGCTACAAAAGCATATGATGATATTATGCTGCAGTTTGATTCCGTTCAGAAAAATCTTTTAGACAAAAAAACAGGATTACTGTATCACGCTTGGGATGAAAGCAAACAGGAAGCTTGGGCTAATAAACAAACAGGGCTTTCGCCAAACTTCTGGGGAAGAGCAATGGGTTGGTACGGAATGGCAATGGTAGATGTATTGGATTATTTACCTAAAGACCATCCGGGAAGAGCGAGATTAATTTCTTACATCAAATCTTACGCAGATGCGGTGATTAAAGTTCAGGATAAAAAATCCGGTCTTTGGTATCAGGTATTGGATAAACCTTTAGAAAAAGGAAATTATGAAGAAGCTACGGCATCATCAATGTTTGTTTATACTATTATCAAATCAGTAAATGAGGGTTATCTTCCAAAATCATACAAAGCCGCAGCAAAAAAAGGCTACGACGGAATTATCAAAAATTTAATTACTGTTGATGAAAACGGTGTGGTTAACTTAAACAAATGTTGTGCAGTTGCCGGATTAGGAGGAAAACCTTACAGAGACGGTTCTTACGAATATTATGTAAATGAAGAGATCCGTTCCAACGACGGAAAAGGAACAGGACCATTTATCTTGGCAAGTTTGGAATTTGAAAAGTAAGACTAAAACCTGTAACCTAATTCCTATCACCTAAATAATGAATCTGATTTTATGAAGACAAAAAACATTTTAAATATATTTTCAGTAACCATTTTTTCAATTGCATCAAACTATTTGAACGCACAGGAAAAAAACTACGTTTCCGAAGTCTGGACTGCCGATCAGGGAAAGAATTACAAAAACCCAATCCTTTACGCAGATTATTCTGATCCGGATGCCATTCGTGTAGGGGAAGATTACTATATGACAGCATCCAGTTTCAATGAAACTCCCGGATTACCGATTCTTCACTCAAAAGATATGGTAAACTGGAAATTAGTGAATTATGCAATACAGGATGTGTTACCTAAAGAACATTTTTCAGTTCCAAGAAGAGGAGATGCTGTTTGGGCACCAAGTATGCGTTTTCATAAAGGAGAATTCTACATTTATTGGGGCGATCCTGATTTCGGAATTTATATGGTGAAGACCAAAGACCCACTTGGAAAATGGGAAGAACCCGTTTTGGTCATGGAAGGAAAAGGATTAATTGATTCTTGTCCGTTTTGGGACGAAGACGGAAATGCTTATTTAGTTCATGGTTGGGCAGGAAGCCGTGCCGGAGTAAAAAGTATTCTGACCCTTAATAAAATGAATCCTGAAGGAACAAAAGTCTTGGATAAAGGCGTTCATGTTTTCGACGGTCACGAATCTCATCCGACGGTTGAAGGTCCTAAAATGTATAAAAGAAACGGATACTACTACATTTTTGCACCGGCAGGCGGAGTGGCTACAGGTTGGCAACTGGTATTAAGATCAAAAAATATTTATGGTCCTTATGTAGAAAAAGTTGTATTAGAACAAGGTACAACAAAGATCAACGGACCTCATCAGGGAGCCTGGGTAGATACCCCTTCAGGTGAAGATTGGTTCTATCATTTTCAGGATGTGGATGCAGGAGGACGAATTATCCACTTACAGCCAATGAAATGGGAAAAGGACTGGCCTGTTATGGGAATTGACAATAATAAAAACGGAATCGGAGAACCGGTTTTAACCTATAAAAAACCAAACGTAGGGCAAACTTATCCTATCGTTACTCCACCGGAAACTGATGAATTTGATGGTGAAAAATTAGGCATACAGTGGCAATGGAGTGCGAACGAAAATATCGTTTGGTCTTCCAAACTTCCCGGACAGAAATTCTTAAGATTATTCTCTATAAAAGTTCCTGAAGGCGAAAAAAACTTATGGAACGTTCCGAATCTATTAACTCAAAAATTTCCGGCTCCTAATTTTGCAGCATCTACAAAAGTTAAATTAGCTCCGGAAGATGCCAAAGAAGGAAAAACCGCAGGGCTTTTAGTAATGGGATTAGATCATCAATCGATTGTGATCACCAACAAACCTGACGGATTCTACCTTCAGTTAAGAAGAGCTGAAAAAGCAGATAAAGGAGGTGAGGAAAAAGTTTTATTCGAAACCAAATTAAAAGGAAACGAAGCGTATTTAAAAGTGAATGTAAACGAACCAAACGGTTTATGCCAGTTCAGCTACAGCGAAAACGGAAAAAATTTCACAAAAGTAGGTGACGTTTTTCAGGCAAAACCAGGAAAATGGATTGGTGCTAAAGTCGGTTTATACAGTATAAGCACTGCAAAAGCACCACGTGGAGGATATGCAGATTTCGATTGGTTTAGAATTACTAAAAATTAAATTTTAAAGTTCTCGCAGATTTAGCAGATAACGCAGATGTTTATGTTGATTTTTTTAAGTTTTAAAAACTATGCACAATCATTTGTGCAAATCTGTGAAATCCGTGGGAGAAAAGAAAGATTTTGAAATAAATTAATGAACAAAAAAATTTACAATATAGTTTCATTTTTATTCGTCGTTTTGCTGTTGTCTGCATGCCAATCACAAACTAATGCTCAAAAGACAGCGGCAAAGCGCAATAAAAAAGTTACCCATATATACCTCATCGGAGACTCTACGATGGCGGATTATACCGGAAATTACGAACCCGGAAAAGACTATATGAAAGTCCGTTACCCAATTACAGGATGGGGACAAGTTTTTCAGCCGTTTTTTGTAAAAGATGGTTTAACATCTTTACGACCTGCTATTACAACTGATTCTGTTGCGATTATCGACAAAGCGCATGGCGGAAGAAGCACAAGAACATTTTTTCAGGAAGGAAGATGGAGATATGTTTACGAACATTTACAGCCAAACGATTATGTCATTATGCAATTCGGACATAATGACGGTTCAGAAAAAAATCCGGAACGCTATGTAAATATTGAAGGGTATAAAGAATTTTTAAGATTGTTTGTAACCCAAACCAAACAAAAAGGAGGAAATCCGATTATTCTGACTCCGGTTGCCAGAAATTACCCTTGGAAAGACGGAAAATTGGAAAATGTACACGGAGAATATGGGCAGGCTCCCATTGATATTGCCAAAGAAATGAATGTTCCATATATCGATTTAAACAAACTTTCAATGGAATATTTTACTAAAAAAGGACAGGATTTCACAACCAGCCATTACTTCATGAATCTTCCGGAGAATGTGTACGAAGCCTATCCGAAAGGCCAAAAAGACAACACCCATTTTCAGCCGGATGGTGCAAAAGCAGTGGCATCAATAGTATATCAGGAATTTAAAAAAGTAATTAAAACTCAAAAAAAATAAAATGAAGAAGTCTCTTAAAGTGATCGGTTTAGTAGCAGCAATGATGTTTTCAGGGCAAATCTATGCTCAGAATCTGGATATTTATAAAAACATTGAGTTTAAAATGCCTCAGGTTACAGAAACGTCATTTGCAGCCAACACAGTTTCCATCACACAATATGGTGGTGTTTCGGGAGGAAATGTAAAAAATACCGAAGCTTTCAAAAAAGCAATTGAAGACCTTAGCAAAAAAGGCGGTGGGAAATTAGTCGTTCCGAGAGGAATGTGGTTAACAGGTCCTATTGAGTTAAAAAGCAACATCAATCTTCATGTAGAAGAAGGAGCATTTATCGTTTTCAGTAAAGATAAAAACGATTATCCTTTGGTAGACGTAAGCTTTGAAGGATTAAATACAATCCGTTGCCAATCTCCTATTTCCGCAAAAAATGCAACCAATATTGCCATCACGGGAAAAGGAGTAATCGACGGAAGCGGTGATGCATGGAGAGCGATCAAAAAAAGCAAAGTTTCAGAATCTGAATGGAAAAATATCGTAAAATCCGGCGGAATTCTATCAGCAGACGGTAAAAACTGGTACCCTTCAGAAAGTTATAAAAAAGGATTTGAAAGCAGCTCAAGCTTCAATGTTCCAGATAAAATTTCTAAAGATGAATTAACAACAGTAAAAGATTTCCTTCGTCCGGTAATGGTAAGCTTGGTAGGTTGTGACAAAGTGTTGTTAGACGGACCTACTTTCCAAAACTCTCCTGCCTGGAATCTTCACCCATTAATGTGTTCAAACGTTATTTTAAGAAACCTTACCGTTAGAAACCCTTGGTTTTCTCAAAATGGTGACGGGGTAGATTTAGAATCTTGTAAAAATGTTTTGATCTATGACAATACGTTTGATGTTGGTGACGATGCGATCTGTATTAAATCAGGAAAAGATCAGGACGGAAGAAAAAGAGGAGTGCCGACTGAAAATGTAATCATTAAAAACAATGTCGTATACCATGGTCACGGAGGTTTTGTGATCGGAAGCGAAATGTCTGGAGGAGCGAGAAATATTCACGTTTCCGACTGTACTTTCATTGGAACAGATATCGGGCTTCGTTTCAAAACGACTCGTGGAAGAGGAGGAATTGTTGAAAATATTTACATCAAGAATATTGATATGATTAATATTCCGACTCAGGTAATCGGATTCAATATGTTCTATGAAGGAGCTTCACCGGTGCTTGAAGACGGACAAAAACAAGAAGGAAACAAAGCTCCGGAAAAAGTGTATGCTGTAACGGAAGAAACCCCGATTTTCAGAAATATTTACTTTAAAAACATCAGTGCAGTGAATTCTGATGAAGCAATTACCCTATTTGGTTTGGCTGAAATGAACCTTAAAAATATTGTGATTGAAGATTCTCAGTTTGAAACGAGAAAAGCTTTAACGATCGTAGATGCAGACGGAATTCAGTTGAAAAATGTAAAACTGAAATATGCTGAAGGAACAGGGGCAACCATTTACAACAGTAAAAATATTAACCTTTCTACCGTGAAATTTGAATCAGCCAATAAACCGGTTGTAAAAGTATTAGGAAACAAAACGGGAGCAGTATTGTTACCGAAAGAAGTAACATCCGATAAAAATTCACTTTCTATCGGAACAGATGTAGCGAAAAATGCAGTTAAATAAATGTATCAATGAATTAAACCATTAAGATTAATTAAGTGAATAAGAATATTTAAGTGCCTTTGCTCTAAGGTAATATCAAAATGATTTTCTTAAATAAACTTAATTTTTTCAATCTTTTTAATGGTTCAAAATTTTAAAATTTGACAACATGATTTTTAACAGAAAACATACTTATATTTCTATTTTTTTTGTGGGGACAATGGCATTCGGGCAGGTCAATCGACCGAATGCTACTCCTTACACAAACGAAGGAACCTTTGAAAAATTCAAGAAAAAATATCCTTTCATCACCCCTATCGACCGACCGGTTCCACAAAACATCAAAGTCGATAAAGATGTAGAATATACCAATATCAACGGACTTTCTTTAAAAGCAGATGTTTATTATCCTTTAGATAAATCAAAAAAATATCCGGGAATTGCCATGGTTCATGGTGGTGGATGGGTTTCAGGAAGTAAGGATAATGAAAAGTTTATGGCCATGGAACTGGCTTCAAAAGGCTATGTGGTAATCGCTATCGGTTATCGATTAGCTGATGTTGCCAAATATCCTGCCGGAGTCGAAGATATTGAAACAGGAATTCAATGGTTAAAGAAAAACCACTCAACATACTCTTTGAATAAAAAGAAAATGGTGGTTTTGGGAGAATCTGCAGGAGCACAAATTGCAACTTTGGTTGGCGTTAAGAAAAAGAATAAACTTCAGGCTATTGTAAATGTTGATGGTGTTGTTTCTTTTGTTCATGAAGAATCCGGAAAAGAAGGAACCTACGATGCGTATTGGCTGGGTTATCAGCAAAAAGACAATCCGAAAATCTGGAAAGAAGCTTCTCCATTGGAGTATGTGGATCAAAATACACCTCCTACCCTTTTCATCAACAGTTCACAACCCCGTTTTCACGCAGGACGTGATGATATGATGAAAAAACTGAAGAGCTATAATATTCCAACAGAATTTCACGAGATCAAAGATACTCCGCATTCATTCTGGTCGGCAGAACCTTGGTTTACAGAAACTTTGAATTTGACATTGGACTTTTTAAATAAAGTTTTGAAGTAATAATTTTAAACGCAAAGATTTATAAACAATAATATTAAATCTTTAAGAGGGCAAAGAAAGCGACAAGTCGCTGATGAAGCTAAATGATAATGCGTCTGCTTAATAAAAATCAATACATTGATTTCTCCTTTGCTCACTAAAAATCTGCAACCAGAAAAAACAAACTTTGCGTCAAAAAAAATAATTCAACCTATGAAAAAATTATTTTTAATTCTCCTCCTTTCAGCAGCAAATTTTCTCTTTGCAGGAAATGAACCCTACATAAAAATTACCGTTGCCAAAGACGGAAGCGGAGATTTCACCACCATTCAGAAAGCAATAAACTCCATCAGAGATTTAGGACCGGGAGAAGCATTGGTTTTTATTAAATCCGGAACGTATAATGAAAAAGTGATTATTGGTTCGTCGAAACATAAAATCACTTTAGAAGGCGAGAATAAAGACAATACTATCATTACCAACAATGATTTTTCAGGAAAAAAAGATTCGTTTAATGAAAAAATGACGACATTCAATTCCTACACTTTACTGGTAATGGGTGATGATATTAAAATCAGTAATCTGACCATTCAGAACTCTTCCTGCAACGAAGGACAAGCGGTTTCTCTCCATGTGGAAGGTGACCGTTTTGTGATTAAAAACTCCAATATTTTAGGTTGTCAGGACACAATTTATTCCGCAACCAATCACAGCAGACAATATTTTGAAAACTGTTATATCGAAGGAACGACTGATTTTATTTTCGGACAAGCCACCGTTGTTTTTAAAAACTGTACCATTAAAAGTTTAGCCGATTCTTATATCACCGCAGCAGCGACAGAAGCCGACAGACAATATGGTTTTGTCTTTTTTGACTGTACATTGATTGCTAAAGAAGGGATCACCAAAGTCTATCTGGGAAGACCGTGGCGACCTTACGCGAAAACTGTTTTCATCAACACCGAAATGGGAAAACACATTCTTCCCGAAGGCTGGAACCCATGGAAAGGTGACAAAATGTTCCCGGATAAAGAAAAGACTGCTTATTACGCCGAATCCGGAAGCAAAGGAGAAGGCGGAAACACTTCAAAACGCGTGAGCTGGTCGCATCAATTGACCAAAAAAGAGTCGAAAAATTATACTGTTGAAAAAATATTCAACGGCTGGAACCCAAACATGAGTAATAAGTAATAGGCAATGAATAATTATAAGCATAGCTAAATTGACATAGGAAAATGGAGCGTTAAGAAAATTAGTTCTGTGAACGTTAAGAAGATTCTACTGTTTGAGCGCGATAAAAAAATTTAACTGAAAGACAAATCTTGAATTCGCGCGAGTTTTAGAATTTTTAGAGAGCAGAAATAATTTTTAGCGGAATTTTTCAAGTCTTGAACTTTTGATTCTTTTGTTTCAAGACAAAAGAATATTAATTAAAAATTTATTTTAAAATGAAAAAAATACTTTTAACATTCTGCATTTGTTTAGCAACATTCTTATTTGCACAACAAAAACCAACCCTTTTCCTAATCGGTGATTCCACCATGGCCAACAAAGAAAATCCGGATAAAAATCCTGAACACGGATGGGGACAGGTGTTACCACAATTTTTTACTACTGGAATTGAAATTCAGAATCACGCGATGAACGGAAGAAGTTCAAAAAGCTTCAGAACGGAAGGAAGATGGGATAAAGTGGAAAAACAATTGAAAAAAGGAGATTTTGTCATCATTCAGTTTGGGCATAATGACCAGAAATTAAAAGATTCAACAAAATTCACCAATCCTTACACGCAGTACAGAGCCAATCTGGAAAGATATGTGAACGAAGCCAGAGCAAAAGGAGCGATCCCCATTCTGATGACTTCTATTGTAAGAAGAAACTTCAATGAAAATGGAGTTTTAATCGATACCCACAAAGAATATCCTTTGGTAGTAAGAATGGTAGCCAATGATTTGAAAGTTCCGTTTGTAGATATGCAGTTATTAACTGAACAACTGGAAGTTTCTTACGGTCCTGAAAATTCAAAAAAACTGCACCTGCATTACAAAGAAGGAGAAGATCCTTATTATCCGAAAGGAAAAGATGATGATACCCATTTATCAACATTGGGAGCAGAATCTATTGCTAAATTGGCGGTGAAAAATCTGAAGACTTTAAAAATCGGACTGGAAAAGTATATTAAATAGTTACCAACAAACTACACAGATTTTCACAGATGACAACTTTAAAAATCAGCGTAATCTGCAAAATCAGCGAAAGAAAAATAATTAGCTTGTCATTCAGAGCGGAACGAAGTAAAGAGTAGAATCTAGGCCAATTAATTCAACAGAGAATTTTCAAAGTCTAGATTCCGACGGAATGACAAACTAAATAAATAATTTAGATTTAAAATTCAAAAACATACAAAAAATGAATTTCAAAAAAGCCCCCTTCTTTGACGGTAATTCCGAATGGGAAGATTTAGGAGACGGAGTTTCAAGACAATTTGTCGGGTACAATTCTCAGGTGATGATGGTGATTGTAAAATTTGAAAAAGATGCTATTGGTGCTTTACATCAGCATTTTCATTCTCAGATTACGTATGTTGCAGAAGGAAAATTTGAAGTAACTGTGGATGGTGAAACGAAAATATTGCAAAAGGGTGACGGATTTTTTGCCCAACCTAATATTTTCCATGGAGTAAAATGTCTGGAAGCAGGACAACTGATTGATGCTTTTACCCCATTCAGAGAGGATTTCCTTAAAGATTAATTAAAAAAATTAAAGCTCATAGATTTTTGTAACCTATGAGCTTTATCTATACTTCACCAAAATCAAAAGGTTATGAAAAAAATTAATTTTCTACTAGTCATTTTCCTTTTCATTCAATTATCCGCACAGGAAAAAATCAATGTTTGGCCAAAAGGAGAAATGCCGAATTCCAAAGGTCTGAACTTAAAAATAGAAGAGCAAAAAGAAGGAACGATCACTCAGATTAAAGAAACCGAACTTTTTGCTTTTTTACCTCCAAAAGAAGACCGGAAGAAAATGGCGGTGATTGTCATTCCGGGAGGTGGATATTATAAACTTACTTATGACCAGGGAGGTTTTCAAAATGCCAAATGGCTGAATACTTTAGGAATTTCAGCGTTTGTTCTTAATTACAGACTGCCTATTTCTCCGGACGTCAAACAAAGAGAGCTGGCTCCGTTGCAGGACATTCAGGCGGCTATAAAATACATCAGGAAAAATGCAGCCCAATGGGGAATTTTTCCTGATCAGATCGGAGTGTTGGGAACTTCCGCAGGAGGACATTTGGCTGCAATGGCAAGTAATATCACAACAGATTATACAGAATTAAAAGGAGACTGGACCTCTGTTTCTACTCTACCGAATTTTGCCATTTTAATTTCTCCCGTGATCGATTTGGGAGAATTTGCCCATGTCGGAAGCCGCAACAGCCTTCTGGGCGAAAATGCCATTCAGGAAAAAATCAAAGAATATTCCATGCAGAATCAGGTGACGCAAAAAACACCACCGACCCTACTGCTTCATGCCCAAAATGATAAAACTGTTCCCGTAATGAACAGTCTGCTTTATTATCAGGCAATGACTAAAAATAAAGTAAAAGGAGCCCTTTTTGTCTTTCCTGAAGGTGAACACAGAATCGGGGTGATCAATAAATCGGAATTAACTGATCATTGGAAAAAATTATGTTCTGATTGGCTGAAAACCATAGATAATAAGTAACAAAGTTTCAAATTCTGTTTTGTAAAAGCATTTACAATGAAAAAAATATTCTCAATCGTCATTATTTTTCTCTCACTTCATATTTCTGCACAGGAAAAAATTACAGTTTGGCAAAAAGGTCAGATGCCAAATTCGAAGGGATTACAATTAAAAATTGAAGAAGAAAAAGAAGGACGGATTACTCAGATTCAGGAAGCCGAACTTTTTGCTTTTTTACCCCCAAAAGAAGACCGAAAAAAAATGGCAGTTATTGTCATTCCGGGTGGTGGTTACAGACATCTTACGTATGATTTGGGAGGTTTTCAATATGCAAAATGGCTGAATACTTTAGGAATTTCAGCATTTGTTCTCAATTACAGACTTCCTACTTCTCCCGACCTTAAACAAAGAGAAATCGGTCCTTTACAGGATGTTCAGGCGGCCATAAAATTACTGAGAAAAAAGGCAGATCAATATGGCATTTCTCCTGATCAGATAGGAGTGTTGGGAACTTCCGCGGGAGGACATTTGGCTGCAATGGCAAGTAATATCGCAACAGATTACACAGAATTAAAAGGAGATTGGGAAAATTTATCAACAATTCCGGATTTTGCGATTCTGGTTTCTCCGGTGATCGATCTGGGAGAATTTGCCCATAAAGGAAGCCGGATCAATCTTTTAGGAGAAAATGCTTCTCAGGAAAAGATCAAAGAATATTCTATGCAAAACCGGGTGTCAGAAAAAACACCTCCAACCGTTTTGTTTCATGCACAAAATGACCCCGCCGTTCCGGTTATTAACAGTATACTATATTATGAAGCTATGATTAAAAATAAAGTAAAAGGAGCCCTGTTCATTTTTCCTGAAGGAGAGCATAATATCGGAATCACCAACAAATCTGAACTGACAGATAACTGGAAAAAACTGTGCTCTGACTGGCTGAAAACGATTGGCAATAAGTAATGAGTAATTTTAAAATTTTCATATAATCTAAAAATGCTGAAGATCATTCAACATAAAATATTTTTGCTGGCTTGCGGAACCATTATTTCGGTTTCGGTTCATGCACAGCAGAATTTAAAACTGATGTACAACAAGCCGGCAGAAAACTGGAACGAAGCTTTACCGATCGGAAACGGAAAGTTAGGAGCTATGGTTTTCGGAGGTGCTTCTCAGGAACATCTACAGCTCAACGAAGAAACAATCTGGGCAGGAGAACCGGGAAATAATGTTCCGAAAAACACCTTCGACAGTATACAGAAAATCAGAAAACTGTTGAATGAAAGTAAATTTCAGGAAGCACAAAATGTTTCCAACAGAACATATCCAAGACAGGCTCCGAAAGATTTAAATTACGGAATGCCTTATCAGACGATGGGCGATTTGTTTTTAGATTTTAAAGGACATGAAAAAGTGAAAAACTACAACAGGTCTTTAGATATTGAAAAAGCACTCAGCGCCGTTTCTTATGAAGTAAATGGGGTAACTTTCAAACGTGAGATCTTCTCCTCTTTTGTGGATAATGTGATTATCATCAAACTTTCTTCCAGCAAAAAAGGCAGTTTAAACTTCTCCATAAATGCTTCTACTCCACACTTACAGAAATCTATTTTCACAGAGAAAAACCAATTAGTCATCAATGGAACAAGTGGTTCTGTGGATAATAAAACCGGAAAAATCAATTTTAAAACGGTCGCTTTTCCTGTGTTGAAAGGAGGAAAATTAACCTCAACAAAAGATCAATTAGAAATTTCCGGAGCTGATGAAGTGGTAATTTATGTTTCTATTGCAACGAATTTCAAAAAGTACAATGACCTTTCCGGAAATCCTGATGCAAGAGTTTCAGAATATTTACAATCCGCTTTAAACAAAAAATATGATACTGAGCTAAAGGCTCACATTGAAAAATACCAGAAATACTTCAAACGGGTAAGCTTAGATCTGGGAACTTCTGAACAGGCGAAAAAGACAACCGATATCAGAATCAAAGAATTCGGAACTTCGAGCGATCCCGATTTGGTAGCTTTATATTTCCAGTTCGGGCGCTACCTTTTAATCTCGTCTTCACAACAGGGAACTCAGCCCGCCAATCTTCAGGGAATCTGGAATTACCAGTTGAATCCGGCTTGGGACAGTAAATATACCGTGAACATCAACACGGAAATGAATTACTGGCCTGCGGAAAATACGAATCTGAGTGAAATGCATGAACCTTTATTCGACATGATTCAGGATCTGTCGGTAACGGGACAGGAATCTGCAAAAGAAATGTATCACGCAAGAGGCTGGAATATGCATCACAACACCGATCTATGGCGAATCACAGGAATTGTTGACGGTGGTTTCTACGGAATGTGGCCAATGGGCGGAGCTTGGTTAACACAGCATATCTGGAATCATTATTTATATTCCGGAGATAAAGAATTTTTAAAGAAAAACTACGCCGCTTTAAAAGGTTGCGCTTTATTTTATCTGGATGTTCTTCAGCAGGATCCTTCCAAACAATACCTTGTTGTTTCCCCTTCTATGTCTCCTGAAAACACGTATATGAAGAGCGTCGGAATTACAGCCGGAACAACCATGGACAATCAATTGGTTTTTGATGTTTTTAATAATTTCATCAATGCTTCAAAAATTTTAAATGAAGCTAAAAATCTTTCGGAGGAAGTAAAATCAGCTTTAAGCAAACTTCCGCCTATGCAGATTGGGCAACACGCTCAATTGCAGGAATGGCTGAAAGATATGGACAGAACCGACGATAAACACAGACATATTTCGCATCTTTACGGCCTCTTCCCTTCCGGACAAATCTCTCCGTTCAGAAATCCTGATCTTACAGAAGCTGCAAAAAATTCAATGACCTACAGAGGAGATAAATCTACAGGTTGGTCAATGGGATGGAAAGTGAATTGGTGGGCAAGATTACTGGATGGAAACCGTGCTTTTAAATTAATTTCAGATCAATTGACTCCCGCACCGATGGAAACCAAAGGTCAGTCCGGAGGAACGTATCCCAATCTTTTAGATGCGCATCCCCCTTTCCAGATTGATGGAAATTTTGGCTGTACTTCAGGTATTGCAGAGATGTTATTACAAAGCTATGATGGGTATCTTTACATTTTACCGGCACTTCCGGATGCTTTACCTAATGGTTCTGTAAAAGGACTGAAAGCAAGAGGCGGTTTTGAAATTGATATTGACTGGAAAAATTCTAAATTAACAAAATTGGTTCTAAGATCTACTCTGGGAGGAAATGTGAGAATCAGAGTGGCAAAGAATTTAAACTTAAAATCTAAAACAAATTTAACCTCAGCAAAAGGGGAAAATCCAAACGAATACTATCAGGTAAATTCTATTAAAACACCTTTAGTTTCAGAGAAAGCTCAATTAAAAGGATATTCGGTTCCCGAAACTCAGGTTTTTGATTTTGCTACGGAGAAAGGAGGAACGTATACTTTTGAAGTGAAATAAAGTTTTGCTTTTCCTAGATGTATAGCAACGGAAATACCTTATTGATTTTTAACGCAAAGATTATATTGATGCTAAATATTATTTTAGAAGGCAAAGACAAATAAAATTTGCTTCGCGAAGCGTGGAAAACATAGCTTCATCAAATCAACTTGTTGATTATTTTCTTGGCTCACTTTAATATACAGTATTAAAAAAAAACTTTGCGTTAAAAAAATTAGCTCCGATTTTAAGAAACTCTTAGACTCCAACCTCTCCTATCAAATTTTATTACCATCATGAAGAAAATCATTCACTTACTGATCATTACTTGCAGTATTATTGGTATTAAAGCGCAAAAATCAATTGCAGAAAAACCAAGAATACTCATAAGTACAGATATCGGAGGTACAGATCCGGATGACAATCAATCAATGACCCATCTATTAATGTATGCTGATAAATTCAATATTGAAGGGTTGGTTTCCTCTCCATCTTTCGGAGATGGTAGCAAGGAAGAAATTGTAAAAATGATTAATCTTTACGAAAAAGACTTACCAAAACTAAAAAAACACAGTTCAGGCTTTCCTTCCCCATCCTATCTTCGTTCAATTTCAAAACAAGGGTTACGTGGAAATGCGCCTTTCGAAGGGTTTTCAAAATCAACGGAAGGTTCGGAATGGATTGTAAAGTCCGCCAGAAAAAAATCTGCTCAACCATTATGGGTTTTGGTTTGGGGTGGTTTGGAAGATGTTGCTCAGGCTTTACATGATGCACCTGATATTAAGAATAAGATTAAAATCTACTGGATCGGCGGACCCAATAAAAAATGGAGTGCCAATTCCTATTCTTATCTTGTGAAGAATTTTCCTGATCTCTGGTTTATTGAAGTCAATTCTACCTATTATTCTTTCTTCTCTAAAAATGATGACCCCAATATTCTGAAAAGTACGGAATATTATGACCATTACATCAAAGGATATGGAGCGATGGGAAAAGACTTCAAAAATTACTACAATGGTGAGGTGAAAATGGGTGACAGTCCTTCTCTTTTTTATTTGATGAATGGAAACCCTGAAGATCCCACCGGAGAAAGCTGGGGTGGAAGTTTTGAAAAAATAAAATACAGTCCGAACATTATTGTTGACGGTATAAAAGGAACTTCTGACGATATTGCATTTTGCTCATTAATTGAATTTCATTTTAAAGGTCCTCTATTAAAGGAAAATTCAGGAAAAGTTCCTTTTTATATGGAAACGATGCATAAGAAAGATATTCAAAAATGGCCCGGTTCTTATCTCGGAGATGGAAATTACGCTTTGAAATATGCTCCTAAAGCCACAGAAACTCTTAACTATAAATTTGTTTCCGATATTCCGGAACTTAACAATCATGAAGGAAAATTAAACATTGTCAATCTTTGGCCGGGAAAACAGCACAACACAGATTATCCATTAGGCAACACTTGGTTTACAGATCAGTCTGATCCCGCTCTTTTTGAAGGAAAATACCAAGGTGGAAAAACAATTGTTAAATGGAAAAACGATATTCTTCTTGATTGGGCAAAACGCTGGGAATGGCTTAAATAAATACTATTTAACAAATAATAAAACGTAAATCTCCCATAGATTTCAAAATTACATAGATTATTTTCTGTTAATTTTGAGATTTGCAGGAATTTTATTTAAAAAACTCATTTTATTCAAATATTTTAAATAAATAATAAAATGCAACCGATTGAATTAATTAAATTAATAACATTATAATTATATAAATATTAATATGTTAAAATATAAAACATTTACATATTAAATATATAATTTTACACCTGTATCAAATAACAACAAAATTATTACTATGAAAAAAACATTGAAAGCTGCCATTCTGATGGTAGCTCTGAGCTCAACTTTTGCCTTAACCGGATGCGGACAGGAAGACATCAAAACTGATCTTACAGAAAATCCGAACAGCCTTACCATGAATGACATTCTTGAGACCAATGCAGTTGTTCCTTTAGCGAATTGCGTTGCTCCGGGATGGGCTTCTCAAAACGGGGGAACAACTGGAGGCGGAACCGCTGCAGAAACAACAGTTACCACGTATGCTCAACTAAAAGCAGCTATTGAAAATACCGCCGTAAAAGTGATCAAAGTAACCGGAACCATTACCATCACAGCACGTTTATCATTTCAGGATCAGAGTGGAAAAACAATCTACGGAACAAGTGGTGCAAAATTGGTGTCTACCGATCAGACAAAAGACGGTTCAGGAATTATCAACATTAAAAGATGTGACAATATCGTTATCAGAAATCTGATTTTTGAAGGACCGGGAGCCTATGATACAGACGGTTGGGACAACGCTATTTTAGATGATTGCCGAAATGTTTGGATCGATCACTGTGAATTCAGAGATGGTGTTGACGGGAATTTCGACATTAAAAACAAATCGGATTATATCACGGTTTCTTATACTAAATTTCATTATTTAAAAGCTCCGAAAGCAGGAGGTTCAGGCGGAACAGACGACCACAGATTCTCTAATCTTATCGGTTCCAGCGATTCCTCTACAACAGATGTAGGAAAACTAAATGTAACATTCGTTCGTTGCTGGTGGGCTCCGGGATGCAGAGAGCGTATGCCAAGAGTGAGATTTGGAAAAATCCATATCGTGAACAGCTATTTCAACAGCACCGTAAGCAATAAATGTATTGCAGCAGGAGTTCAGGCTAACATTCGTGTAGACGGAAACGTTTTTGAAAATGTAAAAGAGCCTATCAATTTAATGAGCGGATACACCGCAGTAACTGTGACTTCAAACAACACTTTTACGAATGTTACAGGAAATACGGCAGGAAGCGGAACAGCATTTACTCCACCATATTCTATCCCGACTTTATCTTTATCATCTGTAAAGTCTGACGTAACAGCCAATGCTGGTGCAACTCTTACAGGAAACATCTGTAATTCTTTATAATTAAACACTATAAAAACAAGAAAGACTGAGAAATTTCTCAGTCTTTTTTTATTTTTAATAAGCTCTTTTTTTACTAAATATTCCGAGAACCTAAATGAACTAGTTATCAGAAATTTTATTTTTTTCCAACCATTTTGGATATTCTTTTCCTAAGAGTTTCTCTGCAAAATCACCATACCAACTGTACCCATTTCTTCTTTCTTCCGAAACTTCATTGTAATTATATTTTACACTTCCATCTCGGTCTCCAAAAAGAGGTTTGTTATTGTTAACGTCATAAAATCTCGCCCAGATTACAGATTTTTTATCTTCCGTCAACGTTCGGACAGCTTTTCCGTTCACTTTTGAAACATTGTAGCTATAGCCTTCAATTTTATTTTGTCTAAACCATTTTACCGCAGATTTTATTGATTTTTCAACTTCGGGAGTTACTGACTGCAACATTAAAAAACGTACAATCCCAACTGACTCTCCTGTTGCCAACGAAATCGGTTCGAAAGCTCTGGCTTTATCGGGTTGTAAAGTCACTTCGTTATACTGATCTCCCCAAATGGTCGGAGTTCCTTTTTGTAATACCTGAGTTTTTAAAATACAGTCAATTCCTCTTTTAACCGCATCTTTTGATTTTTCTTTTAATTTTGAATCGACAACATCGAAATCATTTTTACCTTCCGCTACATTGTACAACACCGTCAAAGCATTAATCATCGCATTGTCATTGTATGTCACCTGCTTTCTATACAACCCTGTATTCGGATAATATTGCGGAAAACCTCCGTTTTTATACTGCATTAAAAGAAGATAGCTGATTCCTTTTTCTGCCGCTTTCAAATATTCAGGATTTTTTGTCGTTGAATATGCCTTGATCAAAGCATTAATTTCCTTTGAAGTGGCATTATTATCAATGGTTGCATGATCATCCCCTGTAGATTTTATTTTTCTTAAAAGATCTTTATCTAACGGTAAACTGTAATTGACTACAGATTTATCTTCCAGCTGTTTTCCCCAACCTCCAATTGGAAGCTGATAGATCAACATTTTTTCTGCTAAAGTATCTTTTACCTGAGCGGAAAGGTTAACGGCAGTTAACCCAAAAGCGAATACGTATATTTTTAATTTCATCCTTAAAATATTATTTAACCTTTATTTCTAAAGGATTTGCTATAATCTGAGCCTGTTTTTGCAACATATTTTCCCAATCTTTCTGTGTTTGAATTTGTCCGCTTTTCTGCCATGTAAATCCGGCATAATAAGTCAGTTTTTTTTGAGGTTTTGTAACAACCAACAAATTACTCTGATCCGGAATTTCAGATTTAAAAGCCATTGATTTTTCTACGATATTAGGATCAACAACTATTCCTTCTCCCACAAAAGCATCATCAATTTTCTCCCAATGCAAATAATACCCGTTTTTATCATTCAGCTTTGCTTCCCCTTCATTCTTATGAAGCGTAATTCCGATCGTATAATTCGGAACCGGCTTTTCAGCTTCAAAAGTCGATTCAAATTTTGAAAAATTAGAACCCAGATCCAGAGAAATTCTCTTTGTTTCCTTCACTCCAAACTCACTCCATGGATTATAAGTTAATTCAAAGACCGTTCTCAACGGGCCCTCTGCGATTGTTTTGGAGGTGACGAAATTTTGCGAAACCTGAAGCTTTTCATCTTTCCAGATTCCAATTCCTCCTGTTCCACGACTGTCTCCTACTTGATAAGGATCATAACCTTCTCCTCTCGTATCTCTGTGATAATACATCGGATCAGTCAAATATCCTTTATACCATTCGTTAATGATTGATTTATCAGTTCTTTTCAGCCAAATATCCACTCCACTTGAAAGCGTACTACCTTTTACTCCAGCCAAAGCCTCCTGTTGTCCTTTCGGGCCATACACTCGGAATGCAATTTTATCATTTTCCCAAGTATAATCATCCACACGTTCAGGAACCAACCTTGAATATGTAGTCACATTACTTACCGGTATCTGAGTTTTTCCATCCGCAACAATAGTATAAAAAGTAGTCTTTTTCCCTTCCACTTTCGCTTGAAAAAGCAGTTCATCACTCTTCCCGTCTCCATTGTTATCCATCCACTGAATCGTAAGATAATTATTTTGAGCATCCTTAATTCTAAGATCTGACTCTTTATTTTTCCCTAAAAACGACTTCAAGTGGCCCACCGGAATCGCAACCACTTCATTTCGTGCAAAATCCTGAGTATTTTTCACCTGAATAGAAGTTTGTGCATCTATAAAATTCGCAGTAATGCAAACGATTGCACAACTTAATCCAAGTCTTGATTTTTTATTCATAACTCTAAAACGTTATTTTCCCAAAAATAGAAATAATTCAGGGAATGAATATATAAATTAACTTAAAAATTGCTTAAATAAATTAACTGAACTTGCAACTATTTTT
>NZ_JWTA01000013.1 GCF_000813825.1 Chryseobacterium taiwanense | reverse complement strand
TCTGAGGGCTTTTATTATTTTTAGGTTTTTATTGCTTAGTTGGCTGCTCCTGCTTTGATAGCAGTAGACTTTACCTCTTCTTTTTTAGCATTTTCCCAACCGTCTTCCGGCATTAATGTTGCCACTACTCTGTTTTTAGTCAGATATTTTTTAGCAACATCCTGTAGATCTTTTACCGTTAAAGCTTTTACTTTTTCCTGATAATTAAGGATCTCATACTTATCACTTCCATCCAACTGATTTTTAGACAAGGCATTCATCCAATAGTTATTGTCTTTGATGTCTGTTTTATAATCATTCATCTCTCCTTCTTTGTACTTATCAAGATCTTTTTGTTCAGGACCTTTGTCGATCAGTTTCTGAAGTTCTGCAATTGCACTTTTTGTCAGCTTTTCTGCATTTTCTGGTCCACAAGGGAAACTTAAGCTGAAAGAGTAGTTGCTGAAAGGAACTTTATACATTCCACCTCTTGCTCCACCACCGTAGATTCCGCTTTCGTCTTCTCTCAATTTTTCGATTACTTTAATGGTAGCCACTTCTCCTAGAGCTGCAAGTGCTAAAGCTTCTTTCTCGTTGTAAGGAGTTTCTCCCGAGTAAACGATCTGAACCATACTCTTAGGATCTTTCCCTTTTTTGTACACTTTGGTATGATCTCCGGTAATGGATCTGTATCCTGTGTCTTTGAAATTCGTAGTTTTTCCTGTGGTTGGTAAACTTGCGATATATTGCAGCACCTCATTTTTAAATTTAGCTTCATCAATATTTCCTACGAAATAGAAATGGAAGTTTCCTGCATTGGCAAATTTCTCTTTGTACACATCATATGCTTTTTTATAATCTGTTGCAGCCCAATCTTTTTCTAATGGAAGAATTCCGATAAATCTTGGGTTTTTCTGATTGGTAAATTTAGCATGCTCACTTGCAAAGAAAGTCTGCGGATTAGACAGTAGATTATTCAGCATTGCAGACTGTTTGGTCTTGTATGCATTAAACGCTTCAGGGCTGTAATTTAAACCTGTAAAATACGCATATGTCAATTCCATTGCAGTCCCTAAATCTTTTTGGTTGGTTCTCCCAAATACTCCTTCCAACGTACTGCTGATGTAAGGAGTTACATTTACCTGCTTTCCAGCTAAGTAGTTTGTAAGATCAGCCTTAGAAGCGCCATTTACCCCAGCTTCAGTTAACGCTTGATAAGCAAACTGCGTTTTATTAAAATCAGCATCATTTAACAATGAATTCCCTCCTAAACTTCTTGCCGAGAAAACAATTTCGTCATCTTTAAAGTCTGTTTTCTTGAAGGTAACTTTTGCTCCGTTACTTAGCGTCCAGGTTGTTGTTCCCAGTTTTGCATCTGTTTCGGTTTTTGCAATCTTCCCTTCAGATTTAAATGGTTTCACCAAGTTTTTAATGGTTGCTTTTTCTTCGTAAGGCTTAATGTCTGCCATTTTTACAGATTCAAAAGCATTAAGAACCATCGCTTCTGTCGGCATTTTTACATTATCTTTTTTAGGCCCTGTAATAACGATAACTCTGCTGTCATCTTTTACAAATTTCTTGATAATATCGTTGGTTTGCGCCAGTGTCACACTCGGTAAGAATGCTTTAGTATCTTCATATTCCCAAGTAATTCCGGGCATAGGTTCCTGCTCCAAAAAGTTTCTCACGTATTCATCTACAAGCATATCACTTTCTGTCTTGTCTCTGTTGTTATACGATCTTTCAAGGTTCGATAGTACCTGAGATTTTGCTCTGTCAAGCTCAGTTTGAGTAAATCCAAATTTTTTAGCTCTTTCCACTTCTGTTAAAAGAACTGTAAGAGCATTAAGCTGATCCCCTTCTTTCGTCATTGCAAATCCCTGGAAAGCCTCTTTTGTTCTTGCATACGTTCCTCCATGATAAACAGACCCAAAAGTAAACGGTGGATTATTTGAATTGATCAATTCTCTCAGTCGATTATTCAGCATGGTAGTTGCCAGATTTTTAATCAGACTTTGGTTGTATTGCTCAATGGTTACATCCGGTGTATACGCTTCTGAATCTTTCATAATAAACTGAACCATAGAGCTTGTCGCATCCGGATCTGTTTCTACAGCAACCAGTGTTTCTTTATGATTTGGCAGATCAAAAGTTTTTCTTTCTCTCGGTTTAGAAGGATTTTTATATTTGCTGAAATTGTCTTTTATCTTCTTTTCAATTTCATCTACATTGATGTCACCTACTACTACGATTGCCATCAAATCCGGTCTGTACCAATCCTGATGGAATTTTCTGATCACATCCGGCTTAAAGTTTTCAAGTACTTCTTTTTTCCCGATCGGAAGTCTGTTCGCATATTGAGAGTTGTATAATAATTTAGGTAAATATTTATCCGACATTCTTTTGTCTGCACCTAAACCTAGTCTTAGTTCTTCTAAAACTACGCCTCTTTCTTTATTGATTTGTTCGTCAGAAAGTGTTGCGTTGAAAGCCCAGTCTTCCATTACTTTAAGACCTGCATCAAGATTCCCTGGTTTGTCTAGCGGTACCGGAAGCATATATACCGTTTCATCAAAGCTCGTATATGCATTAAGATGTTGTCCGAATTTCACTCCTATAGATTGTAAAAAATCAACCAGTTTATTATCCGGAAAGTTTTTAGTTCCGTTAAAGTTCATATGCTCCATAAAGTGAGCAAGTCCTCTCTGATTCTCATCTTCCAGAATAGATCCTGCATTAATTGCCAATCTGAAATCCACTTTCTTTTCAGGCAGCGTATTCTTTTTAATATAGTATTTCATTCCGTTGGAAAGAGTTCCCATTCTCACAGAAGGATCTGCCGGAATATTCTGAGCGAAGCCATTTGCAGATGCGAAAAAGATCACAGCAAATGAAAATAACATTTTCTTCATTGTATTAATTATTAATTTTTTCGGGGTAAAAGTATTAATTATTCACAACCAAAGGAAATGTTTTATTCTTATTTAAAGTTAAAGTTGAGTTAAATAGAGTTAATTTTTCCAGTGCATAAAAAAACCGGACAAAAGCCCGGTTATTATTATGTTAAGTAGTAATTTTTTTATTTAAAATCAGCGTCAGTAACTCCTGAATTCAATACTACTTTAGTGGTTTTAATAGTTACTTTTTGACCATTTCCTTCTGCTTCAATTTCAGCAGGGAATTGAATTCCGTCAACTGTCATATAACTTTTAACGATTGCTTTTCCTTCTTTAGCATCAGTTTTATATAATAATCCTGTAGCAGCATCAAAGTAAAAACTCCCTTTATCTGAAGTCAATACATTATAATCTTTTCCGTCAATTTTTTCAACATTTACAGTTTTAAAATTAGCAGCATCATATCCTAATGCATCGATAACCTTGCTCTTTTTAAGTTCAGGAAGTTTATCAGCAGGAATATCCATTTTTTGCCCCATCTGATCCATATATCCTTTTTCACCATCGAAAACCTGAACCATTTTTTGTCCCATCATCGACTGCTCAGATCTGAATTTATTCCCCATCTTCTTAGTCGTCATAGAAATTTCCATTCCTTGTACAGAAAGAGTATTATCTGTAATCGAGCTCTTTACAGCTTCTAATTTTTCTTTTCCTCCTATAGCTTTGATATAATTATCAATAACCTGCTTAGAAGTAAGTGTAGATTGTGTAGCCGCCGACTTTACAGGAGCAGCTTTTTGTTGAGCAGCTACTGAAGTAGAAAAAAGTACTGCACAGAAAAATGGGATTATAATCTTTTTCATATATTTTTTTAAAGACGTAAATATATGAATAATTGAATGAAAACATTTTATAACGGTAACAATTATTAAAAATATCATTCTTAATTAATAAAATAGAGTAAGCACCTCAAATACCTTATATTAAAAATCTTATACAACAACAAACTTTTGAGTATACACCTCCTTTTTTATTTTTCAATATCCAGCATTGCCATCCAACGCTATACACCTAAAAATCTTCTCAAAAGCAAATAAAAATTTCCGTTTACGGAAAACAGTAATGTTTTTTATTTTTTATTTTAATATTTGTAGGATTATAAAAAAAAATTATATATTTAATCGTAATAAAACACATTTAAAAATGAGAAAAAAAACACCGGTCATGCTATGCCTGATCATCATGGTTATTTTGGCAGTCTACTCCTGTAGAACAGACTCATTCTCGGAACAGGAACCGTACAACAACACCTCAAAATTTCAGCTTACCTCGAAGAGGATTTCTCTGAATGAAGCCAAACATAAAGCCAAGCTTCTCCCAGAAATTGAAAAAGTAGAAACTGGTCTTAAAAATCCTAAAACCGATATAAACGGAAAAGTAATCGATTACGGAAACGGAGTTTCTATTAATACGGACGATGTCATCTACCTTGAAAAAGGACAGAACTTCTACAGCTATACCTTTCGTATTAATCATGAAAATGCTTCTGCAAATGCACCCATAGAAAACCTTGTGATCAGCTCGCGTCCTGATGGCACCTGGAAAGAAGTTTTGATCACATATTATCTTACCCCTGAAGAAAGACAAAATATGCTTTCGGGAGTTGCTGTAGATCTTACCGGAAAGATCACTCATCAAATACTTCAAAACGGCACTTACTCTCCGGTACTTATGCAGAATGTTGAGAACTGCCATTGGGAAATCAACTCCTACTATACCACATGCAGTGGAAATTACGCTCATCATAATGGAGAACTAACGGTAGCAGAGGGTGGTCCCTGTGAGGCAGCGTCACCATCGATATTAGTGGTTACTTTAGTTGAAAAATGTACCATAGCACTACCTGTAGATACCGGCTTGGGTGATGACGGCGAAGGTGGAGGCTCTTCCGGAACTTCACCGGGAGGATTAGGCGGTGGCAATGATCCAGACGGCACAACTACTTCACCGAATCTGCCACTTAAAAATAAAACACCATGCACTATTCTTAGAGAAAATTCTGAAAATACCAAACTACAAAGTAAACTTGACAGTTTGAAAACAAGAGTATTGCCTACAACTCCTAATTATGATGAGCATGAAACCTCCATTGTAGTAACAAAATTTAACGGACAGATCACATACAGTACCTTTGTTACTCCCAATGAGCTAGGACCTAATATACAAGCACTAAAAATAGAAACCACTAACTTTGATATTGCAGTAATGCACAATCATACTATAAAGTCTGCTTTTCAGGCACCGTCTTATCTTGATATGGTAAGCTTCTATGATAATTATAAATATTTGGATGCTTCCGTTCAGAAATCTTATATTTATTACCTTACATGTTATAATGGAGAAGTATATGCACTTAAGGCAGATGACATTAGTGCTTTAGATCCTTTTTTCGCGGAATTTTTATCCATTGGTAGTGGAAGTTTTTCTAAAGAGGAAGAAAAAGTTGCAAATAATAAAATGAAAAAAATTTATAACGATAATGGTATGATAGATGAATTTCCTCATGACAAAGATAAGTCTGAGAAAATATTTCTGAATGTTGCCCAGAGTTTTGGTAACGGTTTCAGTTTATACCGAAGAGATGGAACAACATGGGGGAAACTGAGATTAGATCCTGATGGCACAGTGAAAAAAGATGACTGCCCTTTATAACTTATAAAAAACAATAAAATGAATAAAATAGTTCTAATTTTTATTTTAATATTTTCGATACAATGCAAAAGTCAAAATAATGTGATTGACTTAAAAGACAGGTGTAATCATTCTCCTCTAAATAGAAACGATGGTAATCTATATACAAAAGATATAAGTAATATATATGATCCTTTTATAGGTGTTTGGAAGTGGATATCAGGAAACCGCGAAATGACACTTACTTTAATTAAACAAAATAAATATCAATATCAATCGGGAATTACTAACTATTATGAAGATCGATTAGTTGGATATTATGTTTACAAAGAGAATGGAATAACGCTTATAGATACTTCTGGAGACAATCTTATGCAAAATTATGTAAGAGTTTTATTCGGAATTTATTGCAATGGTACAGTTGGCTCTGATGTGTTTGAAGACGTGAAAAAGGAGAAGAATTTTAGCGTTAAATTAGAAACACTTTCTCCAACTCAAATGAAATTTACTGGTAAAGTTGGTGAAGGGACTTATCATATTGGGAGAACACTAACTAACGTTTATCTGGGCAGCACTTTTCCTTTGGAAATGGTTTTTACAAAGCAATAAGTATATGAAAATTGCTGTATTTATATTAGGTCTTATTTATTGTTTTACATATTCCCAGAAATATGAGCCGCATCATCAGGTTTATTTTATAGGAGAAAAAATCGAAGAAAAACACGAATCAAAACTTAGCAATAGAATTATTGTTCCTGCATATAGAAATGATTATTGTACATTAGATGAGAATGATGTCTGCAAACCTTTAATGAAAAAAAATAGTACCTCGAGAGAAAGCATTGAAAGCCAAACGACCTATAAGATAATAAAAGTAATAAAAGGACAGTATACTGAAGAACTGTTAAATTCTGTTCATATTACATACATTTCCGAACCTCCAATCTTTGAAATTGAAGAAGCAAAGAAAAGTAAATATGTTCTCATGGGGGTGATAAGAATGGGAGACACATGGCTTCAGTGTTTTACAGAGAAAGTCTACCCCCTTAAAAATACTAGGTGGATTTTGGCATATAAAAATAATTACCCTTTTATTAATTATAAAAAAGTATTTCCTCAGAATCTGAAAAATTCTGAAAAAGTGAAAATTATAACAGATAACTCGTTTTATAAAACAAAGCATTATTCTATACCTGAACTCGTAAAACCATACTATAAAAAAAAGAAAAAATATGCAGTAATAACTAAGGCATTTGTTTTCTGAAATTGCATTTTTGTAAGAGGAAGTTCGGAAAATAAAATTACCATATTGGGAGAACATCAACTAATGTTTATCTGGGAAGTACTTTTCCTTTGGAAATGGTTTTTACAAAACAAGAACGGTGACTTATTTATAAATTTTCGCTAGCTATATAAAACAGATACCAATACAAAAGCCACCAAAATTTTGGTGGCTTTTACATATTATTTAAGACTTAAAGAATTATTTCTTAAGTTCTTCTAAAAACTCGTCGTGAGAAATAGCAGTTTCTTTCTTAGTTGCTTTTTCAAGAATTACATCTTTCAACTTAGCCATAGCTACTTCAGAAGAAATTTGTCTTACTTGCTCTTGATCTTTCAACATTTCAACAGCATATTTCTGGATTTCCTCATCACCTAAGTGGTGGATTCCGTAGATCGCTAATTGGTTTCTTACCAATTGCTCAGCTTGTCCTAAAACATCAGCATAGTCTAATTGAATTTCGTTATCAGTCATCAATTTTCCTTCGATGATTTGATATTTCAATTGGTTTTTCTCAGCTTCAAGGATTTCTTTAGCCTGCTCTTCAGACTGAATGTTCTGATTTGAGAATTGTAACCATTTTACTAGGAACGTTTCAGGAAGTTTTACTTCTTCTTTTTCAGAAACTTGCTCTAATACTTTGTTTACAAAGTGAACATCAGCATTTTGTTGGAAGTACTCATCTAATTCAGATTTTACTTTTTCTTTCAATTCTTCTTCAGACTTGATGTTTCCTTCTCCGTATACTTTATCGAAAAGCTCTTGGTTTAGTTCAGCTAAGTTAAGACCATAGAAATCTTTTACTTTTACCTCAACTTCAGCGTGGTGTAAGTGCTCAACTTCTTCTTTAGAGAATCCTAATTCTTTAGCTAATTCTTCGCTACCTGCAAGAGTTTCTTTAGAAACTTTTACAGAACCATCCATTTTCAAAGATTTTACCAATTTGAAAGCTTCTTTGTTTTCAGCAGTAATGGTAACGTTCTTTGGGTGGTGGTGGTGCTCTCCTTCAGCATCTTCCTCAACAACTTGAGAAACTTCTAGAGCGATGTAAGAATCTTTATTGATTTTGTCTTGAGGAGCCTGCTCAGCGAAACGCTTCTGCATGTTCTCAATACTCTTGTTGATTTCTTTTTCAGAAGCTTCTACTTTGTAGTGAGGAGCTTCGTATTTAGCTAAGTCTATAGTGAATTCAGGCTCGTACCCTACTTCAAAAGCAACTTCTAACTGATCAGCATTGTAATCGAATTCGTTTACTGGCTGAGGAACAGGCTGACCAACTAATCTTAGTTTGTTTTCGTTTACGTACCCGTTCAAAGCATCAGAAACCTGCTTGTTGATTTCTTCGAAAGCAATCCCTGCTTCATATTGTTTTTTAACCATACTCAAAGGCACTTTTCCTTTTCTGAATCCAGGAACTTGTGCATTTTTCGCATAATTAATCAATTGTTTCTCAACTTTTTCCTTATAGTCAGATTTTTCCAATGTCACTGTAAGCAATGCACTTACATCATCATGGTTTTTTGCAGTAACCTTCATTATTGATTAAAATTTTAGGTTGCAAAAATATGAAAATTTTATGAAAATCACTCATTTAAAATGAACTTAAAAGCTAAATAATGTTAAAAGACTTGCAGTATGGTGATTGTTCATTTTATAGATTAAAATAAACGATTCTAAAACTTATAAAATCATGAAAAACCACATATCCTTTTCAAATAAAAAAGCTGCCCCATTTCTGAGACAGCTCTTTCTTTAAATATGAATGTATTACACTTTGGTATTTGTTTTTATTTCACAATAACTTTAAAATTACTGTTCAGATTTTCTCCTGAAACATTTAATATATAATTACCTGAGACTTTTTTATCTCCAATTTTCATATTAAAAATACCATCTCTGCCAACATTAATTTTTTCTTTCACAACCGTTCTTCCTGCCATATCTATTAATGTAGCTGTTAGATTAGATTGCTTATAATTAGGAAGGGTAATGAAAATCTGATCCTGTACAGGGTTTGGATAAACAGTCCCTACATTTTTGCTGATACTGAACTCTGCATTTCTTAATACTGCCTGATTATATAAACCAGATATTTCTGTAGAAGACAATGCATAATTGTACATTTTAAGCTCATCAAACGCACCTTTGTAAGGAGCCGAAGCATTAGCTGTAGACTGAAACTCTAGTTCGCCAATATTTCCAATCACAAAATCACTTGCTTCTCCAATACCGGTAACCGCAGTCTCGTCTCCTTCTACCGTTAAAACTCCATTGGTATAAATTCTCATTTTATGAGCCGCAATATCTCTCATAATAACAACATGCACCCAGTTATTCGTAAAATAATTAGCAATAGGTGCTGTGATTTCTTTTTTAGTCACATTATCATCAATAGCGTAGCGCAGCTGCCCTCCTTTTATCTCCACATTAAAACGTTTTCCTGTTGCTCCCGTTGTAGCATTAGCAGTAATTGATCCTTTACACAATACATAAAGACTTGTCGTAGAAGACGATGGTATCATCGTTGTCGGAGCTTTCATCCAATAAGAAACCGTGAAAGAATTATTATTAAATAAAATCTGTTCCTGATGAGGAATACTTGCGATATAGGTTGTATTTGGTGAAGTTGCCAGATCAAGAGCATAGTTTTCTTTTCCGGCTACTCTTACACTTGAGTTATCATACGCTACGTTTAATGTTCCATGATTGGCATATGAGGTCAAATCTGCAATCTGCTCACCTGACAAAGGTGCTTCTGCAAACGGCCAATTCCCCACCAGACTCGGAGTTAAAGCACGGAAACTCCATACGTCACCCGTTACGCTCCCAAGAGCATTAGAGGCATCAACTCTCCAATAATAATCTGTTCCCGTATTTAAATTGTTCAGTTGATAAGATGGTGTAGCACTATAAGCTACAGTCCCTATATTACTTAAACTTTGAGGATTTGTTCCTAAATAAACGGTATAGGTCGTTGTATTCGAACTTCCTGTCCATTTTAAAAGTGTACTTCCTGAACTCAATTCAACATAATTATTGCCATTTGCAGGAGTCGGGGTTGTTGCTTTTGTAGGAGCAGATGGAACCGGAGGTGTTGTTACAGACGCATTTGATGTATAAACCGAAGATTCTGTAGCATTTTTTGCTTTAACCCTGTAGTAATACTGAGTATTTGGTGTTAAACCTGTTTCGTTGTAACTTGTTGTGTTTGCTGGAAGTGTTGCAATGACCGTAAAATTAGTACCATCACCTGAGCGTTCCAAAACATAATTCGTTTCATTAGCAGCATTATCATTCCAATTAACCGTTAAAGAACTTGCAGCCGGCGTTCCGGTAGTAACTGCATTTGTAAAGTTCAGGTTAGATGGCGGAATAATAAAATCGGGAGGCGTTGTATTTGGCAAACCGTTAATATACACCTCAATATTCAAATAGGGAGCATAAGTAGTACTTACTGCTAAAGCATCAAAAACATTTGGATTCAATCCATTAGCTGTTTCCCATGCATCCGGCATTCCGTCATTATCTGTATCCAAAGGAGCCGGAGCGCCATATACGTGACCTGCTCCGCCATTTGTAAAGCCAAATTGTGTTGTTAAATCTGTCTGTACATATACGTAAGTTGCTGTTGTTCCTTTCGACATAAGATCCGAAATCATTAGTTGATCAACCTGATCACGTCTCGGGTATGATGCTCCCGCACTTGCTACAATTTTATTATATGCAGCCACAGCTGTTACGGTGGTGTTTTTCATCGGATAGTCATACGCCGTAGATTGTATTGCTGTAATATCTCCTACAGGATATCCCGTTAAATCCTGAGGAACCAAAGTTCCGTCTAACGTCCCGTTTTTATTATTATCAAAATAATTTCCGGTTCCATATAAATTGAAATTGGCATTTCCTACGCTAAAAGGAGTACTTACCGTACTGCTTGTATTGGGACCTCCGATAAAATAGTTGTTGATGATATTGGCATACGAAGCTCCTGCGGAATCTCCTCCCATAATGTATGCTTCCCCGGATTGAGTATGCCCATAAGTATTTCCGTAATTTCCCCAATTATAAACAACATTGTTTACGAATTCATTAATTCCTTTTATTTTATTATTACGGGTTTTATTACAGATATATAAATTTCCAATCAAACTGATCTTACCACCTGGAGGAGGCTGCATCAATCCTCCTGCAGAGTGATTATGACGGTGCATTCCCTGACCAATAATTGAATTCTGAATCGTGATATTATCCGGGCTTGTTCCGTTATTATCCCAGTTAACAGAAAATACTTCATCCGTACCCCAAGTAAAGGTCATATGATCTAAAATAATATTGGCTCCGTTTGCTATCCCTGAAGCATCCTGATTTTGGGAGGTTCCTCCATAACGAAGACGAAGATATCGGGCAATCGTATTATTAGCCCCCGTAAATGAGACTCTTGGGCCTAGAAATACAATTCCTTCTCCAGGAGCAGTTTGCCCGGCAATCGTTGTATTTGCTGCAACAGCAACCACGGATTGTAAATTGATAATACCACCAACTTTAAAGATGACAAATCGCCCCGGTTGGCTCACCGCATCACGGAATGAACCGGCACCACTGTCATTTAAATTGGTGACTAAATAAATCTGAGGATTTGCAGCTCCTCTTGCTCCCGTAGTAAATCTACCAAAACCGGTGGCTTCCGGAAACGCTAATGTCTGAGCATTTAAATCGACTGTGGAAAATGCTAATCCACAAACCAGTAAAGATTGAAAAGTTCGTTTGAAAGGTAAGAGTTTTTTCATAGGATTAATTTTGTGTTAACTAATCTAACAACAAACCGAAATCGGAGCATCCTGCCCCATCCTGCTACCTTCTATATATCAATTAATTACAGCATTTCTCAAGGAAATGAGATATTATACATGATCAAAAAGCCACTTAATTCTAAGATTTATTCATATTGAACAAATGTCAAAAACAGTACTTATGTTTTAAAAATTCAACAAAATCAAAAATTTATTATAGATTTATCAAAAAAAGCCACCGAAAATTCAGTGGCTTTATTAACAAGATTAAAGGATATATTAATTGATAATATTATAGTTTGCTTGTGCATCTGTTTCACCTCCGGTATGAGTCCCGTACACAACACCATTTCCGCTCACTGAAGATGCTTCGGAAACAGATACCGGTTCATGATATAATGTAAGAACCAATTGAGCCGATGCAGAAGTATTTTTCACGGCTTTATTTACTACCCATTTTGTTTTTACCCCCACATGATTACCATCTGCTCTTATAAATTCCGGATCATCAGTACGAGTAAGAGTGATGTCAGAATTCGGGAAATTATATACCAAAAAATGCTCATCTACCGCATCTTTTATTTCTTCTGTAGCATCTTCATTTCCATTTTTGAAAATAACCTGTACGTCGTAAGTATGACCGTCAATCAGTTTCACATTAGGATTAGTCGTACTATTCACCTGATAATCATACACCACCGGAACTCCCGTCGCTTCATCTGTTACTCTTAAAAGAACGTCTGAAAGCTCTTCCTGAGGAAGATCGTCTGCTTCATCATCACTTCTGTTACATGATGTTAAGCTTAGCGAAACTGCTAAGAATAAAAGTCCTAAAATAAGTGTAGTATTTTTAAAAATGTTTTTCATTTTTTTGATTTTAAGTAATTAAAATTGATATTTAAGAGTTAAAATAAAGTTTCTTCCCATTTCGCTGGAAAAGAAACGAAGTCTGTTCAGATAATCTCTGTACGACTGATTGAATACATTTCGAACTGAAAAATCAATTCCGAAATTTTTAGACAGATTCACCCCTGTCTGAAGGTTCCAAAGCGAATATCCGCTTGGTGGTGTAGAAATATCCACCTCTTCATTGTAAGCATTTCCGTCAGAATCGAATAATCTGATCGGAACATTATAAACAGGGAATCTCGTTTGTTTTAAATAAGTATTGTTACTTACATTAAAATAAAAGTTCTTCCATTCTTTTTTATTGAATTCCAATGAATTATTAAAATTCGGTGGCATCATCAAAATAAGAGGAACATCATTGGTAAGATCTTGCCCATACACATAGGAACCGCTTCCTTTATAGCTCAGATTATCTGAGATTTTAAGCTGTACATCAAGATCTACTCCGTACATTTTAGCATCGATCTGCTGATAGTTGTACACCACAAAAGCTCCTCCCCACTGCGTATTCTGATATCCTGTAGGAATTTCATTGATGAAATTATTCGTATAAAAGAAATATGGATTTACAGAAACATTCAAGCCTTTTAAGACATTTACTTTTACATCAGCAACCAAATTAAACTGATTTCCTGTTTCACTTTTCATTCTCATATCTCCCCTTTCAATAATCGCCGCAGAATGGTGAAGCCCGTCTGCAAAAAGCTCCGCTACATTTGGAGATCTTGAAACTCTCGCGTAATTAAATTTCAGGTCAAAATATTCAGAAGGATGATAAACAAGCCCTCCGTTCACTGAAATATTATTATAACTCAATGAAGGTTTTGTAAGAATTCTGTTTTTATTGACTCTTACTTCAAAATCCGGATAATCTGCAGCATATAACTTATTCCAATCACTTAAGTCATACCATTTGGTAACTTCATAATGATCAAAATCGTATCTTCCTCCCAATTCCAGATCTAGTTTAGGAGCAATTTTATATTTAAATACAGAATAAATTCCTGCATAATATCTGTCATAGTTCGGAACAAGACGTCTTGCTTCGGTCTGGGTATTGGAATAATTGTTCTGATACCCCGCGTTAACTCCGGTTTCAAGATTCCATTTCCCTCTCTCTATCAAATGATTAACATTCAAATCATTGGTAATCAATTCAAGATCCAATGCCGGTTTTTTACTCAGCTCTTCTGTACGTCTGATATCATATTCTTTTCTATGATTGTACTGAAAACTGTAAGTAGCCGTAATCTTTCCAAAATTTTCAAACCTCTGATAAGCAGAAATTTTAGCGATATGATGTTCTATTTCCTGTCTCGGATTATCAATATCGTAACTAAAATCTCTTTGATAAATGGGTTCCGGAGATGTAAGAGCCAAACGTAAGTCTTCTGAATTCCCGACATGGGAGCTTCTAAGAATTCCTATTGAGCTTTTCGTAAGGTAATAATCAAAAGAAAAACCTTTATTAAAAGTCATTTTCTGAACTCCAAAATTGAATCCTGAACTCTCAAGTCCTGTATTCATCAATCCATAATCCGGAGCCTGAAGATCACCAAGTTTCTTATAACTTCCATTGGTTTTTATTGCCCAACCGTTTTCCCATGTTTTTGCCAGTTTCACATTAAGATCCGCACCTCTTCCGTTAGAAATTCCGGAAAGAGCTATATTTCCCATAATGGTATCTTTCTTAGGCAAAATCTGAGGCTGCAGAACAACAACACCTCCTACAGCGCCACTTCCATACTTCAAAGCAGATGCACCTTTTACCACATCAATATGTTCAAAGTTATTTACATCTACATTCGGAGCATGTTCTACTCCCCATTCCTGCTCTGCAAGCTTCACTCCATCATTAAGAATGGAAACTCTGCTTCCGTAAAGTCCGTGAATAATAGGTTTCGCGATATTATTTCCGGTTTTAAGAACATTTACCCCCGAAATATTCGTCAATAAATTTCCAAGATTTTCGGTAACATTTCGTGAAATCATCGATTTATCAATCGTTTTCACTACCATGCTTCCATTATTCTTGTGACTTCCATGAAGCGTCACCGTTTCAATATCCTGAATATGATGTTCAAGAGTGATTGCTAAATGGACATCCTGATTAACTCCTATATTTTCAGTATAATCATTACAATCAGGGTGTTTAGCAATGAGTATATATTTTCCGGCAGGAATTTTATTAAAGAAAAATCTGCCGTTTTTATCTGTTTTAGTAGAAAAATCGCCAATATTCACCACTGCATTTTCCAGCATTGTTTTATCGTGAAAATCCTGAACGGTTCCTTCTACCTTATAAGTTTGTGCGTTTGTAAATGCAAATCCACAAAGGATCAGCATTAAACTATATATCAATTTCATTGTTAAATAGATTGATTGTGTACTTTTTTGAAAGCACATTTTTTCGAAAAATTTGAAATAAAGACTGATTAATTTGTATTCATATCAAATGTAAAAAGTAGTAATATATAGGAATTTTCCTGTTACAATTTGAAGATCAAACTGAAAACATTACACCAAGAACACTGAACTTTAAACCAAATTAAAGTCAATAAAGAATCTATAGATTATGAAATTGCGGGCGGACCGCGAAGTTGAAAAGTGAATTTAGTCTGAGACCATATTTTCTCCTGAATGGCAATAATCTGCTTTACCTCATGGGTATAATTTTCAAAAGAAAAACTAAATTCTTCAGGAACAATAGTATGTCCGGTAGCTAAGAAATGACAAGCCAAACAGTCGCCGACTTTTTCTTTCACTACATTTTTTGTAAATGTATTTTCTGTTTTTTTAAAACTGAAATTTTTAAAAACTTCCTCAGAACTGTGACTGTGAAAACTTTGAGAAAACAGCGCAAGAAAATAGATCCCAAACAATAATTTGGAAATAAAATTCTTTAGATTTCTGCTTTCTTTAAAAATCATTCGTCAAAATTATAAAAATAATTTAAGCTTTTAGATTAAAGTTTTATTAAAATACTCGATTAATGTGTAGATGTACTTGCAATTTTGTTACAAAATCTATCCCAATTTATGTTTAGATCCTTCGACTTCGCTCAGGATGGCATCGCTAATAATACCTGTAAATTCTATAGATTAGTTATCCACAGTGTCATGCTGAGCGAAGCCGAAGCATCTCAATACTATGATTTTATTCAAAAAAATTAATCCAGTTGAGTCCCTAGATATTCCCATTCCTGCAAAGCAGAATCTAATTCTTCTTTAGTCTTATTGTACTTTTCTAAAGTTTCATCAGATGGATTTTCTTTGGTAAAAGAAGCTTCAAATTCTTCTACTTTTGCTTCAAGTTCAGAAATCTTTTCTTCTACTTTTTTAATTTTATTCTGAATATTTTTTTGCTCTTTACTTACAATAGTCGATTGTTGAGTGGTTACCGGCTTCTCTTCCACTTTCTTCACCTCAACTTTTGGTTCTTCGCTGTGAAGTTTTGCCTTCTCTGCAGAAATTTCCCTGATCGATTCTTTTTGTCTGAATTCAAGATATTCGTTGATATCTCCCAAGAATTCTTTCATCTTACCATCACGGAATTCATAGATCTTATCACAAAGACCTTGCAAGAATTCTCTGTCGTGCGAAATTACGATCAATGTTCCTTCAAATTTCTGAAGTGCCAATTTGATAATCTCTTTAGACTGAATATCCAAGTGGTTCGTAGGTTCGTCCATAATCAACGTGTTGAACGGGCGTAACAACAATTTACAAAGTGCCAAACGGTTTCTTTCTCCTCCGGAAAGTACTTTCGTTTTTTTGTTCACTGCTTCTCCCTGGAAAAGGAAAGATCCTAACAAATCACGAACTCTAGGTCTCGTTTCTTCTGTTGCCGCATCTTCAGCTTCTTCCTGAACTGTTTTATTCGGAGTAAGAACTTCTTCCTGATTTTGAGCAAAGTAACCGATATTTACATTATGTCCAAGATTCCAAGAACCTGAATAATCTTTAATATCTCCGGCAAGAATTTTCGCCAAAGTCGTTTTACCTTGACCATTCTGTCCTAAAAGAGCAATTCTGTCTCCTCTCTGAACAATAAAGTCTACATCATCGAAGATTTGTTTTTCTCCATATGCTTTTCCTAAATCTTCAGCTTCAAAGATAATTTTTCCCGGAACCTGTGACTGAACGAAACGGATATTGAATTTAGAAACGTCTTCGTTATCAACTTCAATACGCTCTATTTTATCTAATTTTTTAATAAGCGACTGCGCAAAAGATGCTTTTGTAGCGCTTGCACGGAACTTATTAATATTATCTTCCATCTGCTTGATTTCCGCATCCTGATTCTTTTTAGCCTGAATCAGTTTTTCACGGCGGTCTTCACGCATGATTAAGTATTTGGAATAATTGGCTTTATAATCATCAACTTTTCTGTTATTCACATCAAAAGTTCTGTTACAAACAGCCGTCATAAATTGTTTATCGTGACTCACCAAAACAATTGCTCCCGGATAATCTTTCAGGAAGTTTTCCAGCCACATGATCGATTCCATATCCAAGTGGTTGGTAGGCTCATCGAGAAGCATGATGTCGTTCTTTTGAAGAAGCAGTTTTGCCAATTCGATTCTCATTCTCCAACCTCCGGAAAATTCATCAGTAATTTTTTGAAAATCATCTGCTTTAAAACCAAGACCAAATAATACTTTTTCCATGTCGCCTTCCAGATTGTAGGCATCATGGTTCATTAAAAGATCGTTCAGTTCGGTCATTTTATTAATCAAATCTGAATACGAATCACTTTCATAGTCAGTTCTAGTTGTCATTTGATGGTTTACATCATCAAGCTCATTTTTCCATGCATTGATCTGCTCAAAAGCCTGCATCGTTTCATCCCAAACCGTTCTTCCTTTTACAAAATCAAGATCCTGTTTTAGAAAACCTATGGTAATGTTTCCTTCGGGAACTACATTTCCTTCGTAGAAAGTAATTTCTCCGGATAACATTTTCAATAAAGTGGATTTCCCCGCTCCATTTTTACCAACCAAACCAATTTTATCATCCTTTTTTATCGTGAAATTCACGTTTTGAAACAAATATGTTCCTGAATGATGTAATCCTAGACCTTGAACCGAAAGCATGTTAAATAATGATTAATAGTGAATAATGAATTTTCGCGTGCAAAAATACGGAAAAAGAAATGAATTTAATGAAAAGAAAAATTTCACTAAAAATCTCTTCAATCATTACTACCGAAAGCTAGTAGTTTCTTACAGTGACATGAAAACAACTCTGCTGTCTTTCTTTAATGTAATAAATCCTACCCAAATCATAATAATACTTCAATGTTTTTTCTAAAGCCAATTCCATTTTTGGATTATTCTTTAACACATTATTAAAGCGTACATAGGAAATATCAAAAGAATTTCCATAATTATGAGAACTGATTCCCATTGCAGCATTAGAATTCACTCTTCGCAGACGGCATTGATCTTCTAATGTTCTGGTAATTGATGAAACAGTAAATGTGTGTCCTTTTGTTTCTTTACTAAAACGAGTTCCAATTTTTTCCAGCATCAGCTTTCCTTTTGAAACCATCCAGGCTCTGCTGTAATCCAGCTTTTGTACACGATAGCCTTTTCCTGTTTTTTTGATCTTATGAAACTTCCCGCTGTTAATATATTTCTGCACGGTTTTCGAATCTTTAAGAAGTTTCACTCCAAAGCTTTGAGAGGCATCTAAATGAGGTTTATACAAAGAAGTAGGTTCCACTCTCAGGACTTCACTAAGATCGTAACACGGTAATGTTTTTTTTACAGCCTGAGCGTGATAAAAACAAAAAGTAAAAAACAAAAAAAACGCATCTATATACTTTCTCATTAAGCTGATTTTTGAATTTATAAACGAAAATTACCCATTTATTTTATAGCATTCAAATTCCGTGCAATACTGCTCTGTTCAGGCAACACTCAATGCTTTTATTAAATTAAAAATATTATTTCAGATTCTCTATAAATATTTTTAAAAATTATATTAAAATTTAAGATTTTAATTATAAATTTGAGATAAATTACAAAATTAACATATGATAAAAAAACTTTTTGCTGAATTTTTCGGCACATTCTGGCTTGTTTTCGGAGGTTGTGGAAGTGCAATTTTTTCTTCACAAATCGCTCCTGCATCTACAGGTCAAATAGGCATCCTTCTCGTAGGAGTTGCTTTAGCATTCGGACTTACTGTACTGACTATGGCTTACGCTGTCGGACACATTTCCGGAGGACATTTTAATCCCGCTGTATC
The DNA here is from genome assembly GCF_000813825.1 of Chryseobacterium taiwanense. Classification (GTDB taxonomy): domain Bacteria; phylum Bacteroidota; class Bacteroidia; order Flavobacteriales; family Weeksellaceae; genus Chryseobacterium; species Chryseobacterium taiwanense. The sequence continues at coordinate 16,230 of NZ_JWTA01000013.1, read as the reverse complement.
ATTCGGTCTTTTAGCAGGGGGAAGATTTCCCGCAAAAGATCTTATTTCTTATGTTGTCGCACAATGTTTGGGCGCCATAGTTGCAGCAGGAGCACTCTACACTATTTTAAGCGGTTCGGGAACGCCTGATTTTTCAGCTCCCGGAGCTTTCGCCACCAATTTCTATGGCGATGCCGTCTATTTTGGAAAAGGCTATTCTATGGGAGCGGCTTTCCTTGCAGAATTTATCTTAACAGCATTTTTCCTTATCATTATCATGGGGGCAACAGATAAATATGCCAACGGAAAATTCGCAGGTATTGCTATTGGTTTAGCATTGACTTTGATTCACCTGATTTCAATTCCTATTACCAATACTTCTGTAAACCCCGCAAGATCACTTTCTCAGGCTGTTTTTGTAGGAGGAAATGCAATCTCTCAACTCTGGTTATTCTGGGTTGCACCTATTTTAGGAGGTATCGCTGGAGGATTGATTTATAAATTCTTGCTTCAGAACAATAAGGAGGAAGAACTTGCTCACTAAACAGCAATTAATCAATACATAATAAAAAAAAGTCCTGTTATTTACTGACAGGACTTTTTATTTTTTATATACTATTTTTTAAGAAACAAGAAGGCTACACCCTCTAATATCCGAATGATCAATTCTTCCCAACACCTGAAACTTGTCTCCGATTATTTTACCTAAATCCTGAGTTGCAATGAATGAGCATGAATGAATATTGGCTAAATCTATAATATTAATAGCCCCAGTTCTCCCTTCTTTCTCGTAAGCAAAAGGATCTTCTGTATTTCTAATCATGATCTTCATCCAGTTCGGACAATCATATTCATTATTCCCTAAGGAATATGCCTGAGAAAGAAGCTCGGTCATAGAATATTCTGAATAGATCTGATCTGTTTTAAAACCGTTTTTCAAAATTTCAAGCAGTTCATTTTTTGTCATTTCTTCTTTTCTACCTTTCATTCCACCGGTTTCTATCACGATCAAATTTTCAAGAAAGTTTAGAGATTCCTCGCTTCGCTCGGAATGACAATAATCAAGGAAATCTAATAAAGCAAAGGAAACCCCAAAAAGAATCACTTTTTGATCTTTTATGGTATTCAATAATTCAAATAAATCGGAATGATTATACAGGAAATATCCATTTTCGGGCTTGGCAGATTTTTTCATTAAATAATCTACCATATAAATCAATGATGAATTTTGTCTTTCAAGATAACTTGGCAGCAATCCTAAAAATATAAAGTCTTCCGGTTTTCCGATAAACTGTTCGAAGCTTTTATAAATACTTTCCTGGTATATATTTTCGTCAGCAATGAAATGTTTTGACAGATTCATCTGAGTCGTTCCTGAGCTTTGAAAGAAAAGATCGGTGGTCACATTTTTATCAATAACCGAATGATTTTTAAACATTTCAATAGGCAAAAATGGAATATCCTCCAGCTTTGTCACCTCATCATGTTTTATATTGAGATAGCTGACAAAATTTCTATATACTTCAATATTCTCATATTGATAACGGAAAACTCTTAATGATTCAGCCAAAAAGTCCTGTTCTGTCTGTATGTCAAATATCGTGTTCAATTCTTTAAAATTTATTATTAACTCAAAATGAGATACTTATATTCAAAAATGAAAAATTTTAATTATTTCTTAATATTGAAAGTAAATTTTGGTAAAATTATTGCTATTATCCACATGGAATATGGATTAAAAACAGGAATGAATTAATTTTCATCCCGAAGATTACCTCAGTATGGGGTAATTTTTTTTGTGCTATCCTCAAATGTTTTCAATTCAAAATCATGTTCAAAGACACCATATGTAAAATACGAAATCCAGTCTCCCAAATTGATATATTTTGCTTTTCCCTGTAAATCTAAGACCATAGGAAGGTGACGATGTCCATAAATAAAGTAATCTATATTTTCGGTTTCGAGTTTCTTTTTAGAATAGATAATCAAAAATTCTTTCTCCTCTCCTAGAAATTCTTTGTCTTCATCACCAGAAATCATTTTGTTTTTCTGTGACATATACAATGCTATTTTCATGGCAATATCCGGATGAAGCCATTTAAAAAACCATTGAGCAACAGGATTGGTAAAGACTTTTTTCATTCTTTTATACCCTTTATCTCCGGGTCCCAAACCGTCTCCATGAGCTAAAAGAAACTGCTTTCCGCCCATTTCGAAATATTGTTTTTTATAAAAAACCGTACAGCCGATCTCTTCTTCCAGATAATCTTTCATCCACAAATCATGATTACCCACAAAGAAATAAATATGAATTCCACGGTCTTTTAACTCAGCAATTTTTCCTAAAACACGTACATATCCTTTCGGAATTACGTGTTTCCATTCATGCCAGAAATCAAAGAGATCTCCCATCAAAAACAAAACCTGTGCATCCTGTTTTATTTCATCCATCCAACGGATAAATCGCTCTTCACGCACTTTGCTTTCCTTAGGATTAGGCGCACCAAAATGCTGATCTGAAGCAAAATATACTTTTTTTCCAGGTTCTAAATTGATGATCGTTTTTAACACCTTCTGAGTTTTAAATTACTGATTATCTTCTGCAAACCACTCTCCGTAAGAGTTTTCCGTTTCGTGAAGTTTAAGATAAGCCAAAGAAATCCCTTCCGGAAGTCTCGACTTTATTTTTGAAGCGATGGCGTATAACATATTTTCGCAAGTTGGCTGAAAAGTACAATAAATCACTTTATGCCCTTGATTTTCTAAACTTTCACCTAATTCTTTATGAGGAGAAAGCCCATTGATCATCACCGCATGATCCCAAACATCTACAATTTCTGATTTTACGATCGTTTTAATCTCACCAAAATCTACCACCATCCCATTTTTAGGATTCTCCAAATCATTAATAGGTTTCCCTTTCACTGTTACGAAAAGCTTATAGGAATGCCCATGCATATTTTTACATTTTCCATCATAGTTATACAGCACGTGCGCTGTTTCGAATGTAAAAATTTTTGTAATACGTATCATGATGCAAAGATAAGGAAATTCAATGTTTAAAAGAATGACCTTATTTTGACTTTAATCTTCAGCTAAATTAAAATACAGAGAATATCGAAATGATTAAAAGAATGGGTAAAGCGATAACTGCAATGGGTAACAAGAGATTTGCGATTGCTTTTCCGATAGAAAATTTTTGTACCACAGAAAGGCCTATGACTGTATAAATTAACGTTACAATCGACAAACCGACTTCGCAAAATGCAGAAACCCAAAAAACAACATTCACTAAAATACCTTCGGAGGTATAGTCAACATCTTTAAAGAGATCACCTCCGTAAACAGCAACTTGCGGAATGAGAAAAATTAAAGAAACAACAGAGGGAATTGTTGCATACGCGATCATTCTGAAAATTGATGACGTATCCCCCGAACCGTCTAACCATTTTCCTGTCCAACTCAGCAATGCAGCATATATATAATAGGAAATCCAACCTAAAAGACCACCCATAACCACACAAAGAAAAATAACCATAAAAAGAGAGTTATTTTCTCCCATATTTTTTGAGGTAGCACGATCAAAGGCACTTGATACACCTGCGAGAAACATTAAAACATACAAATACTTCTCGTATTTTGCCTGATCAATAAATGTAAAAATCCGTCTTGGTTCCGCCCAAATCTTTGTAAAGATATCCTGATCCGAAAGAACATCATATTTTTCAAATTCAGCAAACTGATCTTCTGTGTTTTTTATTTCCATGGAGTTTTTATTGAGGCACGAAAATAATCATATTTACTTATAAATCATAGTGTATCCAACCAATCACTTTCTAATCTTTTAATTCTTTGGGTTGCAACATCCACCAACACCCAAAGTGTACTTGAATCCACCACCAATTGATCGTTGCAGTAAAATTCAACTTTTCTCGGCTGACGAATTCCTTCAGGCGCTTTCGGATAAGTTTTTATTGTGATTATATCATTGAGATAGACTTGCTTTTTATATTGAATATGATGATCGAGAAGCATCCATACAAATTCTGAAAACTCGGTTTTATGTTTTACAAAATCCCAGTGCTCTCCGGCAATTTCTTCCACCCAATGCACATACTGAACATTGTTTACGTGATTATTTCCATCAATATGTTGTTCCGTAACCTGTATTTGTTTTTCAAAAATCAAACTCATCTTCTTCAAATATTTATTCAAAAATAGGACTTAAAAAGCAAAACCCTCCCAAAATCGAGAAGGTCTTGATCATAAAATGTATTTAAAAATGGAACTTTTTAATGAAATTGCGCCGTCTCTGTAGAATCTTTCATCGCCACTGTTGCCGAAGAACCATTGGTTACAATATTTTGAACCTCATCGAAATATCCTGTTCCTACAAAAGACTGATGCTTCACAGCTCTGAAACCTTTTTTTTGTAAAGCAAATTCACGTTCCTGCAATTCGGAATACCCTGCCATTCCTTTTTCTTTATACGCTAAAGCCAGCTCAAACATTGCCGTATTCAATGCATGAAAGCCTGCCAATGTGATAAATTGGAACTTGTACCCCATTTTTGCCAATTCCTCTCTGAAATTCAGCATTTCATCAACACTTAATCTTGCCGCCCAGTTAAATGATGGAGAACAATTATAAGCCAGCATTTTATCCGGAAACTTTGCATGAATTCCTTCTGCGAATTTTCTCGCCTGTTCTAAATCGGGGTTTGAAGTTTCCATCCAGATCAAATCTGCATACGGAGCATAAGACAAACCACGGTCGATTCCCTGCTCTACTCCATTTTTTACAACGTAAAATCCTTCGGAAGTTCTTTCACCTGTTACAAACTTTTTATCTCTATCATCAATATCTGAAGTTAACAAATCTGCTGCATCAGCATCCGTTCTTGCAATAATCAAAGTCGGAACTCCTAAAACATCTGCTGCCAAACGAGCTGAAATTAATTTATTGATCGCTTCCTGAGTAGGAACTAAGACTTTTCCTCCCAAATGACCACATTTTTTCGCAGAAGACAATTGATCTTCAAAATGCACCGCAGCAGCTCCCGTTTCAATCATTTGTTTCATCAATTCATAAGCATTCAGATTCCCTCCAAAACCAGCTTCCGCATCCGCAATGATCGGAACTAAGTATTCTTTTTCACTACCGCCATTTACTGACTGAACCTGATCTGCTCTTATCAAAGCATTATTTATTTTTTTCACCACAGAAGGCACAGAATTCGCCGGATACAACGATTGATCGGGATACATTTCTCCTGAAAGATTGGCATCTGCAGCAACCTGCCATCCTGAAAGATAAATAGCTTCCAAACCAGCATCAACTTCCTGCACCGCCTGATTTCCGGTTAAAGCTCCCAATCCGGCAACAAAGTCCTGAGTATTCAATTTATTCCAGAATTTCTTTGACATCTCTGTCGCAATTGTGTAATCTAATTTATAAGTACCACGAAGTTTCAGCACTTCTTCTGCCCTGTAAGGTCTTTTAACACCTTTCCAACGTGGATTTTCAAGCCAGTCTTTTTCTATTTCTTGGATTTGTTCTTGTTTTGTTTTCATACTATTTTGGGTTTAAAGTTTATGATTTTGAGGTTTGGGGCTTAGCCTACTCCGTCAGTTCGAGTAAGAATTATTTGTAATGAAATGAAGAATAATTTTGTATCGAGAACTTGTATCTTTATTAAAAACTTCTCGATACGATTTTTTCAAAATCTACTCGAAGTGACGATGTAGAAAATATTCCGTCTTAACAACTTATATAAATGGATACGCTTTCAGAGTCAGAAATTCTGCAAAGTTTTCACAGAAGATCAATTCATTGAAAAGTTCTTTTGCCAAACTGAATTTTCCATTTTTAAATCGTTCTGAACCTACATATTTTTCAATGCGTTCCAGTTCTTCGAATTCCCATTGAAGTACCATTTCTCTTGTCAAGGTTCTGTCGTCACTTAAGACCGCTTCATTTTTCAACCATTGCCACACCTGAGTTCTCGATATTTCCGCTGTTGCCGCATCTTCCATTAAGTTATAAATTGCTGCCGCGCCAACTCCCATCAACCAAGATTCGATATAAAGAATTCCGACGTTGATATTTTTACGAACTCCTTTTTCTGTAATTTCTCCTTTGGGAACTTCAAGCAGATCATCTTCCGTAATCTGATAATCAAACTTTTTATCAATCTGATTTTTAGAAGGCATAAACTGATCGAAAATATTTTTTGCCACAGAAACCAAAGCAGGATGCGCCACCCAAGTTCCGTCGTGTCCGTTTTTCACTTCCCGCTCTTTATCGCTTCTTACTTTTCCGAAAGCAATACTGTTCGCTTCGTAATCATTTTTAATCGGTATTTGTGCCGCCATTCCTCCAATCGCATGAACATTTCTTTTATGACAAACTTCGATTACTCTTTTTGAATACGCACTCATAAAAGGAGAAGTCATTGTTACCTGATCTCTATCCGGAACAATAAATCCGGGAAGGTTTCTGAATTTTTTAATGAATGAAAAAATGTAATCCCAACGTCCGCAATTCAAACCAGAGCTATGTTCTCTTAATTCAAATAAAATTTCATCGATCTGAAATGAAGCTGTAATCGTTTCAATTAAAACCGTTGCTTTAATGGTTCCTTGTGGAATTTCCAAATAATTTTGAGAAAAAATGAAAACCTCATTCCACCAACGAGCTTCTTTGTAGTGTTCTAGTTTTGGAAGATAGAAATAAGGTCCGCTTCCGTTTTCCAACAAGTTCTTTGCATTCCTGAAAAAGTAGATTCCGAAATCAATCAACGAAGCTGAAGTTTGTTCTTCATTAATTTCAATATGTTTTTCATTTAAATGCAGTCCTCTCGGTCGAATCAGCAAAACACTTGTTTTTTCATTCAACTCATAAGATTTTCCCTGCTCGTTTGTAAAATCAATTTTTCTATTGATAGCATCTGAAAGATTAATTTGTCCTTCCATACAGTTTTTCCAGGTTGGAGAATTACTGTCTTCAAAATCCGCCATGAAGGTTGAAGCTTCGGAATTAAGAGCATTAATGATCATTTTTCGGTCAACAGGTCCGGTAATTTCCACTCTCCTATCTAGTAAATCTTCAGGAAGCGGAGCACAACTCCAGTTTCCATTTCGGATTTCTTCAGTTTCCGATAAAAACTTCGGAAGAATTCCCTGATCAAATTCCTGCTGAGTTTTTTTTCTTTCTTCTAAAAGCTCCAGTCTTTTGGAATTAAAATTCTGATGAAGCTCCACCAAAAAATCGATTAAATCAGTGGTAAAAATTTCTTCAAACTGCTGTTGTGCCTGTATTTTTAATTGAGTTTTGGTTTCCATAACATATTGATTTTGTGATTCGACCTTACAAACATAAATAAAAATTTTCACAATTAGCGAACGTTCGCTAAATTTATTTTTAAAATTATTATGCGAAAAATCGCTTCTAACTCTTATATTTGAATTATGAATTCTGACAGCGACTTTATTAAAACGGTTTTCGGCCTGAAACTAAAACAGCAAAGACAAAAGAAAAATTGGTCTCTGCAGGATCTTGCCACAAAAACCGGATTATCAAAATCGTATATTAATGAAATCGAGAACGGAAAAAAATATCCAAAACACGATAAGATCATTCAGCTTTCAGAAGCACTGAACTGTACTTTTGATGATTTGGTTTCTACAAAACTGGATAAAAGTTTGGCTCCGTTCAATGAAATTCTCCAGTCAGATTTTTTCAAAGAAATTCCACTGGAGCTTTTTGGAATTAATAAAAACAATCTTATCAGCATCATTAGTGATGCACCGAAAAAAGTAACTGCTTTTATTAATGCTTTAATTGAAATCTCACAGAATTATAATCTAGGAAAGGAAAGATTTTACTTTGCCGTCATGCGTTCATTCCAGGAATTATATGATAATTACTTCCCGGAGATTGAAGAAAAAGTCGTGGATTTTGCAACAGAAAATCAATTGGAAATCAGTAAAAATTTGCGCTCAGATATTTTAGAAAATATTTTGACTGAGAAATTCAATTACAGGATTCAATCTGAAGATTTTGAGCGTTATCAAACATTAGACAAACTTCGTTCTTTATTTATTCCTGAGAAAAAACTATTGCTTTTAAACAGAAAATTAGAACAGGATCAAAAAACCTTTATTCTCGCGAAGGAGATTGGTTTTAATGTTCTGGAGTTGAAAAATCGTCCAAATACCTATTCATGGCTCGACTTTGGAAGTTTTGAGGAAATTTTGAATAATTTTTATGCTTCCTATTTTGCAGGAGCTTTATTGATTTCAAAAGAAAAAACCCTCGAAAAAACTTCAGAATTTTTCTTAGAAAATGACTGGAAACCTAAAAATTTTGAAAATTTAATTGAAAATTTCACCCATTCTCCTGAAACATTTTATTATCGGTTGACAAATATTCTTTCTTCTGAATTGGGAATTAAGGATCTGTTTTATTTATGCTTAGTTAAAAAGAAAGATTCTGATAAAATTCAGATTTTAAAAGAATTACACTTAAACCATCAACAAGCACCACACGCAAATGCCACCAACGAACATTACTGCAGAAGATGGATCGCGGTAAAAAACCTACATCTTTTAAAGGAAAATGAAACATTGACCGATGCACAGATTTCGCATTACAAAGATCAGGGTTTCAGTTATCTGGTTATTTCTACGTCCCAGAAAAATCCGTTTTCTGACGGAAGTAACAGAAGCTACTGTTTAGGGATTCTACTGAATTCTCAAACCATTAAAAAAATAAATTTCATCAAGTCTTCAACGTTAAAGACAATCAATGTAGGAGTCACCTGTGAATCGTGCAGTATTTCAGATTGCGAAGTGAGGCAAGCTCCTCCAGTTCGATTGGAAAAGGAATATTTCAATTTAAGTATGAAGAATTCTATTGAAAGATTGAGGAAAGATATTTTATAGATTTTTTGTTTTTAATTTTCTGTCTAAAATTTATATTTTAGCGTTTCAAAACACACAAATGATTTTAGATATTTTATTTCCAAATCGTTGCATACACTGCAATCAGATTATTGACGGCAATTTACTTGTCTGCAATCTCTGTTTTGAACATATTAAGTTTACTCATTTCAGCTATCTTGAAAACAATTACATCAAAGAAAAATGTAAATTACTTTTTCCTGTTGAGAACGCTTTTGCTTTAATGCAGTTCGAAAAAGAAAATTTAAGCAGGAAAATTGTCCATGAATTGAAATATAAAAGTCGGGAAAAAGTTGGAAAAATTATTGCAGACTGGACAAGTGAGCGATTAGATTTTAAAAATGAAAAACCTGATGTATTGGTTTCCGTTCCTTTACATCCAAAAAAACTGAAAGAAAGAGGTTACAATCAATTGCACTTATTTACTGAAACCTTGTCTGAGTTTTACAATATTCCTTTCAGTCATGATTTAATTAAAAGAAACCATTATTCAAAAGCGCAGGCTTTGAAAGACAAACAACATCGTTTGGAAACAGAAAATACTTTTTCGATTACCCAACCTATTTCAGGGAAACATATTTTACTGATCGATGATGTTTTCACTACAGGAAATACTTTATCGACTATTGCCTGGGAAGTTTTAAAAGCTGGCAATAATAAGATAAGCGTTTTGGTGATGGCGATTGATGTTTGATGTTTTGAGTTTCGGGATACGGGATACGGGATTCGAGGTTTCATTTCCTTCGTTCGTGTAAACTTATAATAACATGATAAACAAAAGCTTCTCGATACAATTTTTTCAAAATCTACTCGAAGTGACGATCTGAAGATTTTTGAATGATAAAGTTTCAATTATATTTATTGAAATCTTTTTCATAATTTTCCGGCAAACTAATGATAATGCCCAATCTTATTTTATTACACGGAGCTTTAGGTCACAACGAGGTTTTTGAACCTTTTAAAGAAGAGCTTTCAAAATATTTTACCATTCACACTCCTTTATTTTCAGGACATGGGAATACTGAAATTTGGGAAAACGGGATCACAACTGAAAAGTACACTCAGGAATTAAAAGAATTTATTGAGAAAGAAAAACTGAACAATGTTTCAATTTTCGGACACAGTATGGGAGGTTATGTTGCGCTTTGCTATGCGCTAGAAAATCCTTCAACTCTACATTCCATCATGACATTGGGAACAAAGTTTGACTGGACAGAGGAACAGGCTCTGAAAGAAAGTAAAATGCTTAATCCTGATGTGATTGCAGAAAAAGTTCCGAAATATGCTGAATTACTAGAGAAACAGCATGGTGCGAAATGGAAGCAATTACTTCCTGCTATTGCAGATATGATGGTTTCTTTAGGTAAAAATCCGCCTTTGAAAAACAATTTATCTAACATCAATATCCCTGTCCAAATTATGGTTGGAGATCAAGACAATATGGTAACATTTGAAGAAAGCATGAAAGTATACAGAAGTCTTCCAAATGCAAAATTGGCCGTACTTCCAGATACAAAGCATCCTATGGATAGAGTACGACCAAATTTATTATTGAATCTGATTAAAGATTTTTGGAATCTGTCTTAGTTTTTTTTTAAAACGCAAAGGCGTTTCACTTAAATATGAACACAGAGTATTAAATCTTTAATAAAATTATCTCTGAAGTTTTTCTCCGTAGCTCAAATCTCCCGCATCTCCCAATCCTGGTGTGATGTAGCCTTTTGATGTCAATTGTTCATCAATTGCTCCCACCCATATTTTTGCATTGGGATATGCTTCCTCTATGGTTTCAACCCCCTGTCTTGAAGCAATGGCAGCAACAATATGAAGCTGACTTGGATTTCCATTGGTTAGCAAATCTTTGATTGCTTCAATTAAAGAAGCTCCGGTTGCCAACATGGGATCCCCAACGATTAACGGTCTTCCTTCAATGTTGGGGCACGTTAAATAATCCTGTTTTATCGAAAAATAATCATTTGCGTCATGTTTTCTATATGCTGCTACAAAACCGCAATCTGCTCTGTCAAAATAATTCAAAATCCCCTGAAACAAAGGAACTCCCGCTCTTAGAATGGTTGTAATAACCGGCTGAACTGCAATTTCTTTAACTTTAATTTTATCTAAAGGAGTCTGGATTTCAATTTCTTTTTGCTCTAACCCTTTGCTGATTTCAAAAGCTGCAATTTCCCCAATTCTCTCCATATTTCTACGGAATCTCATTCGGTCTTGCTGAATTTCAACATTCCTCAATTCGTTGATCCAAGAATTAATTAAAGAAAACTGTTCTGATAAAATGATAGTGTTCATTATTTTGATAAGCTTTTATCTAAATTATAAAATTTAATTAAGAATAAAAACCCTCTTAGAAAATCTAAAAGGGTTTTATTATTTATTTCTGTCTGAAATATACTTCAATTGGAACTCCGGTAAATCCGAATTCTTTTCTCAACTGATTTTCAGTAAATCTCTTGTATGGTTCTTTTACGTACTGTGGCAAGTTACAGAAGAATACAAATTGTGGTGACGGCGTCGGAAGCTGTACACAATATTTGATCTTGATGTATTTTCCTTTGTTTGCCGGTGGTGGCGTTGCTTCGAAAATCGGAAGCATCACTTCATTTAATTTTGAAGTCTTGATCTTCTTCTTACGGTCTTCGTAAACCTGCATTGCCATGTCAACAGCTTTTAGAATCCTCTGTTTTGTCAACGCTGAAACGAATAGAATTGGAATATCTTGGAATTGCCCGATTTTATCTTTAATTGATTTTTCGAAATCACGTATTGTGTTGGTTTGCTTGTCTTCGATCAAATCCCACTTGTTCACCAAGATTACAATTCCTTTTCTGTTTTTCTGAGCCAATCCGAAGATATTCATATCCTGAGACTCCCATCCTTGTGTTGCATCTACCATGATGATCACCACATCAGAATATTCGATAGAACGGATAGAACGCATTACAGAATAGAATTCCAAATCTTCATTTACTTTAGACTTTCTTCTCATTCCTGCAGTATCTACCAGTACAAATTCGTGTCCGAATTTATTATAAAGTGTCTGGATACTATCTCTTGTTGTCCCTGCAACATCTGTAACGATATTTCTCTCAACATCAAGTAAAGCATTCGTCATGGTAGATTTCCCTACGTTTGGACGACCCGCAATTGTAATTTTTGGCAATCCTTCAAAAGGATCTTTATAATCTGTAGTCGGGAAATCTCTGACAATATCATCTAAAATCTCACCTGTTCCAGAACCTGTTGCAGAAGAAATAGTATAATATTTATCAATTCCTAACTGGTAAAATTCTGTAGCATCAATTTCTTCTTTTGCAGAATCTACTTTATTGATAACAATGTAAGTTGGTTTGTTTGATCTTCTTAACATTTCGTGGATTTCGAAATCCGTATCCGTAAGACCTTCTTCCACATTTAACATAAAAATGATAGATGTAGCTTCATCAATCGCCAATTGAACCTGCTTAGAAATCTCTCCTTGGAAAACATCATCATTATTTACATCGTAACCTCCAGTATCAATAACAGTAAAGTCTACCCCGTTCCAGTCAGATTTTCCGTAATGACGGTCTCTGGTAACACCGGCAGTAGAGTCTACAATAGCCTCTCTTCTTTCTAATAAACGATTAAATAACGTGGATTTTCCTACGTTGGGACGCCCAACGATTGCAACAATATTCGACATAAAAATGTTTAATAATTTAATTATTAATGGGTTTCTCCAACTTTTGGAGCCCAATTTTTTTTGCAAAGATAGGTTTTTATTATTTAATCTTTGTGACAAACGTCATTGATGAAGCCTAGTAATATGAAATGTCCTACTTTATTAATTTCTTTTACTTTTCAAAAAAAATGTTAAAAAATAATTCTTTGACTATCAATAATTAAAAGCCTATCCATCTGCTTTCTGGTCATTAATCTTCATTTATCATTTTTATTTTTGAAATAATTTCTATAATTTCGCGGAATAGAAATACAGACCCATGGTGTAGCGGTAACACTACTGATTTTGGTTCAGTCATCTGGGGTTCGAATCCCTGTGGGTCTACATTCAAGGAGAAATAATCATTTTGATTATTTCTCCTTTTTTTTGTTATCTACTAACTCATTATTAATCTGAAAGATATGATGTGCTATGGAGTTAATTCGAGTAGTTCGATAATGTTTTCCGTCAAATTCTAATTTTCAGGAAATATCGAACCAACTATTGCCCGTTTTGTTTCAAAAATAAACAAGAGTAGGTATATACCCCACCCTTGTTTTAAGATTACCTCTTTAATAGATATTAAAAATCAATGATTTAATTTCCATAAAGATTCTATCACTAACTCTGAAATATCACCTAAAAAAATCTCGCATGTCGCGAGTTTTTTTATTATCTCCCACACAATAAAATCGTGTGGGAGCTAGCGGTTTTTGGGTTATTTTTAAGGTCTTGTTATTTTTATCCCATAAATACGATTTAAATCTATAGAAACGTAATCATATTTTTTCTTTAGTATTTCTTTATCCTCAGCAACAACTCTTATTCCTCTTGGTGGATCATACTTCTTTAGTATACCATACTTATACATCATAGAATCATTATTAGAAAAAATACTAATATTTAATTTCAAATTATGTTTTTCAAAATCATTATAAATTGACAGATCAGCATAATTTCTATTCGAAGGATTGAAAATAATATCTATATAGTTTCTATAATTCTTTGTTTGAATATAATTTTTTGATGGTTTAAAAGGAGAATAATACTTTCCAAGAATAATATAGCAATTATTTGTTTTTCTTTGCCACACTGTAAAAACCTTTTTGCCATCAGAGCTTTCAATAAAATACCTCTTATAATCAAACTGATAATAACCAAACAAAATAACTATAAATAGTAAAATATATTTTTTGTTTAGAATTAATTTATTTACCATAACGAGATCCGTTTTGTATTGCTGTTTTCATTTGAGCCTTAAATGGATTTTCTTTTGCATATTTACCCCAACCTAAATTATAGCCTAATTTCTGAGCCTGAGTACTTTGCCGTCCTTCTCCTGTAACTATATTTCCTTTAAGTAGGGACTTGCTAATTTCTAATCCATCAAATCCAAACCTAGCATCTTCCCAAGAAAGTCCTTTTAATCCAGCAATATAACCAGCACTATAATTTCCAGCATCTCTTGCAGAAGCAAAAACTAATGTTCCATCAGATTTTTTACCAAAAATAGAACCTCTGTGATGATTTTCTCGGTCATTATTATTCGGGTCTCCATTTCTTTTAAAGTCATAGTCTTTACAATCGGTAGCATTTGGCATATAATCACCTAAAGTGATATCATCTGCCTTTGCCATAAATCCTTGAATTAATCTACCAGATTCATTAGAATTTGTATCAATTGTTCCTTTCCATCCTGTTTGTCCTTTTCCATCTTGTTTGTCTTCATTGTAAAAGGAATACATAGTTAAAGATTCTCCAATTTTCTCTCCAGTTCTTTTTCCTTTTTCATCTACTACATATATTCCCTTATCCCCGTCATTTAGATTTCTTCCTACAACTTTATAGGTTCCATCTCCATTACTTCTAACATCTATACTTTTTCCACTTCTTCCATCTGGGTCAATAAATTTAATTGGATTATTCCAAACATATCCATATGGATCTTTTGTTTGTTCTGCCAATGGATCTACTACACCCCATCTACCTAAATCTGGCATATAGAAACGTGCGGTGCGCCGTAATCATACATCCCAGTCTCTTGAAGTTCTTTTCCATTGTACTTGTATTGATAAAAACCCTCATAGAAATATGAAGGTTTTATTAATTTATCTTTTTCCTTGTGTTAGCGTGATTAGATTATCTCGTAAGTATTTATCAACTAAGTATTTTTTATTATTTATTTCAATAACTCCAATACCAGAACAAAAATCTAATTTTTTAGAACCATCATAAATTGAACCATATACTCTAGCATCAATGTTTAAACCATTTGGCGCAGGTTTTAATTTTGAAAAATTGTTTAATAATTTATCATTTTCTTCATCTGATAAAATCACATTTTTGACACTTGGAGCCTTTTTTAAATTTTCACATTTAACTGAAGTTATTGTCGTAGTATATAAATTTATAAAATTTATCTCTGAAATATTTTTTTGACAGTTGTAAAAAAATAAAAAAACTAATACTATCAAGAATTTATATATTTTCATTACTTTTTCTTTTTTGGAGTTAATACTACTTCTTGTATTTCATTAGGTTTTCTGGTTGATGTTACACTACTGTTGTTATTATATCTCCTTCATGATCATTTCTTGTTACCTCGTTACCTTTAGTAAGTTTAAGCTTCTTTGCAGTTCTTTGCTCACTACCTTGAATAACTCTCATCTCTTCAGCATTATGATAACCATCTCCTGTAGGTTTTAGTACATTAAGCATATGTTTTTCGGGATCTTTGAAATAATCTTCTGCATGATCCATCTCATGATCCAAAACAGCAACAGGTGAAAGTCTCTTTCCAGTATTCTTAGATTCTATTCCTTTTATTGGATTCCATATAATTGTATCTATGTTATCAAACTGAGCTCCAACATTATCAGTATACCCCATATTGGTAACTTTTACTTTCTCTTTTCTCGAATCTAAAGCTTTCAAATTTTCTCCTGCTCCATTTTTTATTAAATAATCTGCAGCTTTATGAAAAGCAATAATGTATTTATTATTTCCATCGTATGTAGCTCCATACTTATAATCATATGACTGCATTTTTCCGTTAGAAGCTTTATACCAGATAATAATATCATTCCCATCAGGATCTAAAAACTTTATTGGGTTATTGATTGCATAGTTATATCCTGAATAAGGAAAATATTTTTCAGCCTTATTATCTACGACACCCCATCTACCAATATCAGGCATATAAAATCTTGCACCATAATCATACATTCCAGTCTCTTGGAGTTCTTTTCCATTGTACTTGTATTGATATGCATTCTGTGCAGCTACTCCATTATTATGTAATAAACCAAATGGATAATAGTTATTCTCTTCCTGAACTTCCAATGCAGATACACCTTGCAGATAACTCAATCTCACATTTCCCAAATGATCCGTATAGTTGTAAATATACTTATTTTTCACAAAATCATAATACCCTTCAGAGGTTGGAATAAAACGTAGCAAAAGTGGAGATACTGAACCAAAATTAATATTTTGAGAGTACTGAAAACCATCCAAATAATATGTCTTAAGTTCTACAGGCTCCAGATTACTGAACTTGCAACTATTTTT
>NZ_JWTA01000012.1 GCF_000813825.1 Chryseobacterium taiwanense | reverse complement strand
GACCATTACTAAAGCCAATTCATTGAAAGTTACTTCAACGAAGAACTTTAATGTTAAAGTAAAAGCAGGGGGTGCTAATTTCATGAATGGAACCAACTTAATTCCTGTAAATGTCTTGACGATTAAAGCAGCTACAGCAGCCGGAACAATGGGAGGAACAAAAAGCGCTGTAGTTTTATCTGCAACGGATCAAACCTTAGTATCTAATGCTCCTCTTGGAAGCGCATTAACACTGAATCTGGACTACACGATTCCAGCAGCAAAATCATCATCGTCTGATATTTTAGGTAAACCAGCCGGAACTTATACACAGACAGTAACTTATACTGCAACAGCTTTATAATAAAATTTTTAATTTGTAAAGGTTCATTTTGCTACGTTTTCAGTAGTTTTGAGAATCTTTTATTATTAAACTATTTACACCATGCACAAGTTTATTCACCTTTTCATTTTCTTTATCGTCACAGGGACTTCTTCACTTTTGGCACAAAGTATCTCTATGTCTCCTACACGCTTGTTTTTTACAGGTAATCCGGGAGAAAAAGTAACAAAGACAGTCACGCTTCAAAACAGCTCCGATAAGGATTATGTTTTTAATCTCAACTACAAAGACTGGTTTAGAGAAGAAGACGGAAATAAGGTTTATGTTGAAGCAGGCAGTTCAAAAACTTCCAATGCCTCTTGGGTGTCTACCTTAGAAAATTCTGTAACGGTTCCTGCGAAAAGTACAAAGGAAATTGTAGTAACCATGCAGATTCCGGCAAACGCATCACAGTCTGCCGTTACGAACAGCATGTTGTTTTTCACACAACTTCCTCAGCAGGCAGATAAGGCACGTATTCAGAATGGTATTGGCATTATTACTTTATTTGAGGTAGGACTTCACATCTTTTACACTCCGCCGGGAAACCATGTGAAAAGTTTGGATATCACCAATATTTCAGAAGCGAGCAAAGAGAATTCGGCGAATAGAAAAGTCGCAGTAAACATTCATAATGATGGAAACACCATCAATGATGCCACCGTTAGCTTTGAACTCACTGACACAGACAGTGGGAAGGAAATAAAATTACCCGCAATTTCCATCTCGATGCTTCCGGATACCAATCAGGTTGTTCAGTTTTCTTTGCCGGAGAACATTTCAGGAAACTTCCTTGGCGTGGTTATTATTAAAATGGCAGAATCCAATGATTTACGTGTAGGAGAAAAAAACTTTAAATTTTAAAATTAAGCTTTGAAACCACAAAATGGAATACCAATGTCAGTACTAAGAAGAACAATCTTATTTTTTGTATTTGTTCTTCTGCACTTTTCGTTGGCCTTTGCACAGGAAAAGAAGGATATACAAATCCATTTTGAAAACGACAGTGTAGCTGTTGAGAAGGGTTCTACTTTTACTAATTTTCTGGTCATTGAGAATAAAAGTTCTGAAGAGATCACGATTCAGAATATCATACCTCAGGAAAAATATCCGGGATTGCTTTTCTATCCTAAAAGTGACTTTACCTTAGGCGCTGGTCAGTCTAAAAATCTTCCTGTGAAACTGATTGCCAACCTGGATTTTATGAAACTGGGATCCAATAAGATCCAATTCCAGGTTTCTTACACCACTCCAACGGTTACCAAAACTGAAATGGCCTCGTTCTTCGTTGCTAAAGGCGAGAACAAAAACATCGCAATTTATACGGCAACTTACGAAAACTTCATTAATCCTGCTCTGCCGCAATCCTCACTTCTGCTGACTGTAGAAAATCAAGGGTATAGCGAGCGAACCGTTAAGATTGATTTGCAATCAATTCCTGATGGTCTGGAAATTTTCCCAAAACAACAGACTGTATCTCTGGAAGGTTTAGAAAAACAAACGCTTGAAATTAAAATTGCAGTCAGAAAACAGAATACACTTTATCCGGAATTTAATATTAATGCAATCGTCACAGATATGCTTGATAATAAAATGGTGGGAAGCAATACGCTCTACTTAGTCATTTTATCACCCAACAGACAAATTGCCAGAGGAAACGAAGCAGCGAGTGGAAGTAATTTTGCGGAAATTAGCTATAATGAAAACAGTTCGGGTTTCAACTATCTTCAATTGAGAGGAAACACAGCTTTTCGGGTGACTGAGAATTTAAAATCGAGCTTCAATATCGGTGCAGATTACTATCTTGAAGACGGTCTTTATAATCTGTATGACACCTGGTTGGAACTGCAGAGAAAAAATACGGTATTACGGGTGGGAAATGTTAATAGCAGCGATTATGATTACCCTATTTTCGGAAGAGGAGGGAAAGCTTCTACCAAATTGGGTGAAAATAACCAGATTGAAATTCTTGCACTGGAAAATAATTATAATCTGTATGGTAACTATTTCCAGCAAATAAAAGGATCTACCATGGCGGGTGCAAAATACGCTTTTGGAAATGCTAAATCTTTCAATGGGAAAGTGTCTTATATATATGACCATGATCCGCGTACTAATGTAGATACGCAGGTAGCGAACGCGGTAACATCATTGCTAATCAACGAAAAAAATACGATCCGTACTGAGGTGGGGCTGAGCAATGAAAAGGGCCTTTTGAACAACGATGAAAACGCAGGAGCTTCAATAGGAGCCAATTACGACGGGAGAATAGGGAAATGGGATATACAATCTGTCAATTCCTTTGCCACCAAAAGTTATGCAGGGATCAAAAGAGGATCGCTTTTCACAAATCAGCGTATCAGCCGCCAATTTTCTGCTACTCAGCGTGCTTTTATACAATATCAGAATTCACAGGTAGAACCGGAATTCCTGAGTTTCCAGAATGCACCACAATCTGGGAATACCTCTAATTTACGTTATTATTTCAATAGCACAGAAGCTTTAGGATTAGGGTATCAGTTTTCTGTAAAAAAGTGGAGTTTTCTACTTTCTCCAAAGGTTGAAAACCAAAAAACAGCTAATTCTTATACATCGCATGAGCTTTTTTCATACCGGTTGGAAGCCAACATCAGTACAACATTAGGTTCCCACGGATTGAACCTGACGGCGGAATATTCTTATTCAAAAGAGGACAATACGCCAGACTGGTTCAACAGTTTGAAAACAACTTTATCTTACAGATATAAATCATTCTCCCTTAACGGAACGGCCCAATGGAATGTAACCAGTGTCTTTGATTTAAATTCTTATTATAATGTAAACCGTAATTTCGCTAACTATAATGTTTATGCCTCATATAATTTCCAGATGCTTAATCATAATCTGACTGGATCTTTTTCAGCAGGAACCTTCTATTCGGAACTTTATAAAAATTTAAACAGCAATATCACCGGTAATCTGGAATATAAGATTTCGCCTTCCTGGTCCACCACAGGTTATTTTAATCTTTCCGGTTATAAATCTACGGCTGAATATGCAACCAGTGGAAATTATTACCAGTTCAGAGTGGGGATTAAAAAATATTTTACCGCAGCTACGGCTCTTGGAAATCATAAAGTGGCGTTCCAGTTTTTTGAAGATAAAAATTTCAATGGGTTTCTGGATTCCGGCGAGCCAGTACTTACTAATGAGATTGTAAAGCTGGACAATTATGTAGCGATAACAGATAAGAATGGAAAAGTCGTTTTTCAGAATGTGCCTGAAGGAACTTACACTCTAAAAGTGAACGAAAATGCAGGTGCCCGATTGATGATGGATCCTATTATTATGGTACATAACAATATTAACCGTAAAGTGGGCTTGGTAAAAAACATCAAGGTAAGTGGGAAATTAACAGAGATCAAGCAAGCCTACGATGATGTGGAAACGGATGTAACCGGAATAGTGGTGTATGCAAAAAGTGAAGATGGGATGATCTATACCGCCGTGGTTAACCAAAAAAATGAATTTGAGTTTTTCCTGAAAGATGGAAAATACAATCTCTATATTGAAAATGATAAATACAGCTATACACAACCTATCCAAACTGTTCAGGTGACAAAAGAGGGGTACTCAAAAACTGTGGTTTTTGAATATAAGAAGAAAGACACCACCATTAAGGTGAAAAAGTTTTAAATTTAAAAGTATGAAAAAGATGAGGTCTTTTCTAATAGGAATTTTTGCCGTGTTCAGCGGGTCTACAGCCATGAAAGCTCAGGATATATATATGTCGATTCCTGAAAATAATATTTTTAACAGGAGCGAATTTACATCAGTGCCTACAAGGGTAATGACGAACGCCAATAGAACAAACTGGGATTATGCCTTTTTTGGATTACTCCCAACAGCTCCTACATTTACCTCTGTTTCCGGACCTACTTTTACTCACTCTTCTTCCTCACTTACTTTACCCAGCTCCACTCTTCTGTGGCAGTTAGAAAGTATGGGCGGTCAGCTGCCTGCTACAGGTTATTCGGGGGCTTTACCAGGTTTTCAATCGTTCAGTACAAGTGCTATAAAATGGTTTGAACCGCCATCGATCAGTGTCGGAGGAGGATTCAACAAGGGAAATATCAATTTTACATTTAAAATTCCGGCCTCGCAATTTACTGCCAATGCCTTCCGGGCAGGGAATTACTCCATGGATATAACTCAGAATTATAATGATTTTACCCCACGTAATTTTAAAACAATTTTAGTTATTCCTTCATCTATACGATGGATCACAAACTCTTTAACGAAATACATAGAAATCTCTTCTTTGAATGACTACCGTAATACAAGCACGCGGGTGTGGGATTTGGGGAATACGGAAATCGCGAATACGGTTGATTTTAATTTTTGGGCGAAAGCGGCTGCCACAACTGTGCAGTTCACGTCTTCTAAAGGTGTTCCGGGAACCAGAAATATAGCAAGCATTAAATTGGGTAGTAACGGATCTTCACTCACCACCAAAGCCTTATCTTCCGATTTTCAGAATTTTTCCGCTGCTAATTTCAGTGTTGGAGCGGGAAATAGAAACAGCTTCATTCCTCAGCTTTCTGTGTCTGCGGACGACTTTAAAAACTTCTTTTTTGAAGCCGGAACATATACGTTTGAATTGAACTTCAATGCCGCAAGTACAGATAATTCAATTAACAGTTTGCAAAATACGGCTGTTCAGTTAAAGGTGCTTCCTCTGTCGGAAATCACCATCCCCAGTTCCGGGCGTAATGTAAACTTCAATTTTAATACTGCTTCCCAGTACACCGATGGTCAGTCACAAATGATTCCAAACCAAATAATGTTGTCCAATAATGAAAGTTTTGAACTTTATGTAAAATCAGACGAAAACTATTTCAAGAAAGGCGGTTTGCAGACCAGCATTAATTCAAATATTTTACAAATTGGTGTGGATGGAAGTTCTGTAAATGCTGTCTTATCTAAAACTCCTCAAAAAATACTCTTTAACGGAACTCCGGTTTTGGACAAAGGATTGAACATAAGATATACCATATCACCTGCGAGTGCCCAAAGTTTGGTAGGGAAAGAAAATACGACTTACTCTATCAATGTTTATTATAGCTTTACGGCAATTTAACCATACTTTTTGAAATGTTCTCTCTTTAGTAGCAATAATGTCCATCGACATATGCCTTCCAATAGTTTGTTTTCTGAGGGTATTTTGTCAGTAATTTATGGCTGTGGTTCCATCATGTAATTGACGGAAACCATAAAACTGTCCAGAAGATTTCTTGAACTATCGCGATTAGATACGTTTTCTTCCTCTGATGATTTTCCTTCATCAACTCCCTTTTTATATTGGTTGTCTGGCTATCAATTATTGCTACTTCAGACTGCTTTTTTTGTCTTGTATCATTCAGCCATTTGCAATCAGTAATCTGTTGATACTTTCTCATGTTCCGTCTTTTATCCACTTTAGACGATGTCAGTAAATAGTTTACCAGAGTCGAAATCCTACGGAAATATCATTCCGGATACAGCTGTTTTTAGTAAGATAAAATAGGACATTTATTATTTCAGGTAAATCCCATTTGATTTTTTTTTAACTAATATGATATTTTTTATAACTTGCTACCTTCTGGAAGAAAGGCCTGAAGTAGATGTTTTTATTCGTGTGTAATTCCGCCTTCTTTCAAAAAAATAATTCAAGCAGCTGGCTTCTAAAACCTTTGATAATTAATTTATGAATGATTTTATCAACGAACTTCAATTAAAAATCAAAAGACTGGAAAACGAAATCAATTTCAAGAACGGACTGATCTCGATATTGTCTCATGACTCAAAAGAACTGTTTGGAACCTTTCTGCTGCTTGTAGAAGAGCTGGAGCAAAAGAATATAGATGAAGAAGTTTTTTTTAATTTCTTGCCACAGGTAAAACGAGATGCCCAGAAGAATCTGCAAACTATTCAGGACAGCATTTCCTGGCTAAAAACACAATACGGGGAATTTAAGATTAAACCCGTTAAAATCATGGTGACGGATCTTTTCCACTATTTGGAAGAAAAATACGCTGCTAAATTAAAAGAAAAAAACATTAAATTTTATTTTAAGGGAGATCAGAATGCATTTCTTACCAGCGATCGCATATTGCTTGAATATGTTTTAGATAAAATTTTCAACAATGCGGTAAAATATTCCTTTCAGGATCAAGATATTTATTTACAAGTGATTACAGAAGGTGATCAGGTTGTACTTTCTATAATTGATTCCGGAACAGGAATGAATGAAAAGTATCTATCAGGAATCTACACTTATGGTAATCCTATATTCCTGGGAACTTCGGGCGAGAAAGGCGTTGGATTAAGTTTGAAAATTGTAAAAAATTTTATATCCTTGCTGTATGGAAATATCCAGATTATTTCCGCTGAAAATAAAGGGACTACGGTTTCCCTTTTTTTACGTAAATTTATAGAATGATGGGTTTAAAAGAAAACATTCGCATTGTTGTAGCAGATGATCATGGTATCGTCCGGATGGGCTTGATACAAACAATTAAACGATTCAAACCCGATGCCATCATTTCAGAAGTAGAAGATTATAAATCACTGTACAAATTAATTCAGAAAGAAGAATTTGATCTGGCCATTATGGACGTGAATATGCCTAATGGTAGTGTTCAGGAAGCAATAGATTATATAAAAATTCACCAACCTGCATTAAAAATTCTAATATTTTCTTCACAGGATGAAGAGCTGTATGGGATGCGTTATCTAAAAATGGGTGCTGGTGGCTACCTAAGCAAACTAAGCTCCAGTGAAGTAATTGAGACTGCTTTAACAGCAATGCTGAGTAAGGGCAGATATGTCAGTGATAATATAAAAGAAGCGATTTTTTTAGAATCCTTAAACGGCGCTACAAAAAATTCTCCCTTTGAAGCACTATCAGACCGCGAATTGCAAATTGCCAATAAGCTTGCTGAAGGTCTTCCTCTCAAAGAAATTTCTAATCAACTTAATCTCCATTCATCGACGATCAGTACTTACAAAAACAGGTTGTTTGAGAAGCTGAAAATACGATCTTTACCCGAATTAGTGGAGATTCTTAGGCTCTATAATCAGTAAATATTTTATCAAAAAAAATTGATTGTGATCTTTTTCTTTGACTTTCAGATAAAGATTTTACAAAGAATATAATAGAACATTTGGAGTTGCTGATTGCTTTTTCTTTTCAGGTTGAAAGAAAAACGATTTACTTATATTTGCCCCGCAAAGCAAATTCAAATGTTCAAAAAAGTAATCACTGTATCTATTCTTAGCTTTTATACGGTTTTTTGTTCGGCTCAGCAGGTTCGACCTTCAAAATCATCTGAAATTTATCGAGAACTCAAAACACTTAAACATCTCCCTAAAGTTTTATATCTTGCGGCTCATCCCGATGATGAAAATACGGGATTGCTCTCTTGGTTAATCAACGACCAAAATGTAGAAACGGGCTATTTGTCTTTAACCAGAGGCGATGGTGGTCAGAATTTATTAGGTACAGAACAAGGTGCCGCATTGGGTTTAATCAGAACGCATGAACTTTTAGAAGCAAGAAAGTTAGATGGTGCCCAACAGTTTTTTACGCGAGCAATTGATTTCGGATTTTCTAAAAATACGACCGATACTTTTAAGCAATGGGACGAAAATAGCATAACGGCTGATGTCGTTTGGATAATCCGTCAATTCCGTCCTGATGTTATCATTTGTCGTTTTCCTCCTACTGCTGCGGCAGGACACGGACAACATGCAGCTTCGGCTGTGGTTGCAGAAAAAGCTTTTAAATTGGCAGGCGATAAAACGGCATTCCCGGATCAGCTAAAATATGTGAATGTTTGGCAACCAAAACGTGTATTGTGGAATACTTTCCGATTTGGTAGCAACAATACAACCGCTGAAAATCAGCTGAAAGTTACCGTTGGACAATATGATGCGCAATTGGGAATGGGATATGGTGAATTGGCAGGATTAAGCAGAAGTTTACATAAAAGCCAGGGGGCAGGAACACAGTCTGTAGCCGGTATCAAAACTGAATATTTTTCTCATGTTGCGGGTGAACCAGCCAAAGCAACACTTTTCGATGGAGTCGTTAAAACATGGACTTCAACTGGAAATGCAGACATTGATCAATCATTAGATAAAATTATTTCAGATTTTAATTTCAACGAACCAAACCATAGCTTACCTGCGTTGCTTGCTTTGCGAAAAAAAGTAATGGCATTAAAAGATTCAGATTTAAAAAATGATAAAATTAAATCTCTTGACAACATCATTTTAAGCTGTGCTGGGTTTATGGGTGAAGTGGTTACCAATCAAGCTGAAGCTGTTGCCGGAGATCATTATAATTTCAAATTAAATTTAATTTCAAGAGCTGCAAATCCTGTTGTTTTAGAAGATGTAAAATGGCTAAGTCAGTCAGAAAATTTCAACAGAAAATTATCAAAAGATTCTTTAATTACCATTCAGCATGATATTCAGATTCCTGCAGATGCAGCGCTTACAGAGCCATATTGGTTGGCAAAACCAGCTGTAAACGCAGCCACTTTCTCCGTTCCGAATGATACTTTAGTCGGTTTGCCTGAAGCAGAATCACCACTAAATGTTTTGTTAGGTTTAAAAATCGGTTCGGAAAAGTTTCAGGTTAAATTGCCTTTATCTTTCAAAAAATTGGATCCCGTTCGTGGTGATGTGGTTGAAGCCTTGCGTATTGTTCCTGCATTAGAACTTAAATTTACACAATCGCTTTATTTAGTAAAAGAAAATGAAGATTTACGTTTGAGTTTAAATTTTAAGATTAATTCAAATAAACAGTTTAATAATGGAAAAGTAAACTTGTTATATAATGGAGAACAATTAGGCGGTGGTGATTTAAAATCAATTAATGGAAAAGATGTTACCATTGATTATGTCATTCCAAAAGCCAAACTTGCTTCAATAAAATCAAATCAGTTGCAATTGGATGCCAATTTTGTTGCTGATGGAATCACTTACAATAAAAAACAGGTATTAATTCAGTATCCGCATTTACCTTCCTTACAATATTTTACACCTGCCACTGTAGCAGTGATGAAAGGTGATATTCAGTCGAAGATTAAAAAAGTGGGTTATGTACAAGGTGCAGGAGATTTCATTCCTGAGTTTTTACGTATTGCAGGAATTCAGGTTGATATTTTGAAAGATGAAGATTTTTATGGCAACTTAGATGAGTCTGGTGGAAACGGTAGTCAAAACAAACTGTCGCAATATGATGCTATCGTATTGGGAGTTCGTGCCAATAACACAGAGAAAAAATTGGGTCGTTGGATGCCTTTTTTATGGTCTTATGCAAAAGCCGGAGGTAATTTGGTGATGCAGTATAATACCAATCAGGATACAACGATTGACCAATTGGGAATGTACAATTTTACGATTGCCAATAAGCGTGTTACCGAAGAAAATGCTGAGGTTAAATTTTTAAATCCAAATCATAAATTACTGAACTTCCCGAATAAAATTACTGCGGATGATTTTAAAGGTTGGGTACAGGAACGGGGCGCTTATTTCCCTGATAAATGGGACGCAGCGTATGAACCGCTTTTTGAAATGCACGATACAGGTGAAGAACCTTTGCAGGGATCAACTTTATACGCAAAATATGGAAAAGGTAATTTCATCTATACACCGTTGGCATTTTTTAGACAGTTACCTGCGGGAAATGTTGGTGCAGCGCGATTATTTTTAAACTTTTTATCTGCACAGAAAAACTAATGAATAATCAACTTAAAAATTGGAATACTTGGTATATACTATTGGCATTTGCATTAGTTATTCAAATCGTATTTTATTATTTGTTTACTAAATTCTGGGCATGAGTACGATAGATTGGGCAGTTCTTATTTTTACATTGGTTGCAGTGGTCGTCTACGGCGTGTTCATCGGTCGTGGACAAAAAAGCAACGAATCTTACCTGAAAGCAGACAACAAAATGCCTTGGTACATTGTGCTGATCGGGATTATGGCGACTCAGGCAAGTGCGATTACATTTCTTTCAGCGCCGGGACAGGCTTATACGGACGGAATGCGTTTCGTTCAATATTATTTTGGTTTGCCTTTGGCGATGATTGTTATCTGTATCACTTTCATCCCGATTTTTCAACGTTTAAATGTTTATACCGCTTATGAATATCTAGAAAACCGTTTTGATAAAAAGACAAGGGTATTGACTTCACTGCTTTTTCTTTTTTCCAGAGGTTTATCAACGGGAATCAGTATTTATGCTCCGAGTATCATTTTATCAAGTGTTTTAAACTGGAATATTTATCTGACGAATGTTTTAACAGGTGGAATTCTATTGATTTACACCTATGTTGGTGGTGCAAAAGCGATCGCTCACACTCAAAAATTACAGTTTCTCATTATTTTAGGAACAATGGCTTTTGCTGGGTATTTGCTTATTCAAAATATGCCGAATGGAATTGGCTTTAATGACGCACTTTATCTGGCGGGAAAATCCGGAAAGCTAAATGTAATCACCACAGAATTTGATTGGAAAGATAAATACAATATTTGGAGTGGGTTGATTGGCGGGTTCTTTCTGGCACTTTCTTACTTTGGTACGGACCAGAGTCAGGTCGGGAGATATATTACGGCAAAAGACAATACCAATGCTAATATGGGCTTGTTGTTGAACGGACTGGTTAAAATTCCGATGCAGTTTGCGATTTTGCTGATTGGTGCATTGCTTTTCGCTTTCTTTTCTTTGAAACCGGCTCCGATTTATTTTAACGAACGATCTTATCAGAATTTAAAAGAAAAACAACCTGCACAGGCTGCCGTTTTTGAAAAAGAACATCGGGATTTGCAATTAAAATTTAATGCAGAATCGAAAGAAATTTTAAAGCTGAAAGAAACTCATTCTCCTCAACTCACAAAAACGATTCAGGATTTTAAAGACACACAAACCGAAGTAAAAGCACTTCACGGAAGGGTAGAAGAAGCTATTAATAAATCAAACTTTAATGCTGAGAAAACGGATACGAATTACATTTTCCTGTATTTCGTAAAAAATACCTTGCCTGTCGGAATGATCGGTTTGCTGTTTGCCGTTATTTTTCTGGCCAGTTGGGGCTCCATTTCGGCTGCGTTGAATTCCCTTGCAGCCAGCTCATTAAAAGATGTTCATTTAATATTTAAAAAAGAAATTCCAGATGACAAAACAGAATTGAAATATAGCCGTTTACACACTTTAGCGTGGGGTGTTTTCTCAATTGGTGTCGCAATGTTTGCTACGCAAATGGGTTCTCTTATTGAAGCGGTGAATGTATTAGGTTCACTTTTCTACGGTCCGATATTGGGAATCTTTCTGGTCGCATTTTACTATAAAAAAATCAATGGAGCGAATGTATTTGTTTCTGCAATTTTGTCTGAAATTGCGGTAATTGCCGTTTATCAGTTCGATATTGTTTCATTCCTTTGGCTTAATGTAATTGGAGCAGCAGCGGTTATTATATTTTCTGCGATCGGGTTATTATTTTATAAGCCGAAAGCCGTAAATTCGTAACGGACAATAAATAAACAAAAATAGTATGAACACGATCATTAAATCTGCCACAGTCCTTGTTGCAACAATGACAATTTCATTTAATGCCTTTGCACAGGAAGCTAAAAAACCTGCAAGCCCTCCCGCTACTGCCACAGGAAAAATTAAAGATGCCACCATTACAATTGCCTATAGCAGTCCGTCTGTGAAAGGACGTACAATCTGGGGAGGTCTGGAAGCTTATGATAAAGTTTGGCGTGCAGGAGCAAACGATGCGACTACTTTCACAACGGATAAAGATATTACTGTTCAAGGGAAAAAACTTCCTGCAGGCAAATACAGCTTTTTCTTAATCCCAAAAGAAAGCGGAACTTGGACTGCGATTTTTAACAAAGAATCAAAACAATGGGGCGCTTACAAATACCAGGAATCACAAGATGCTTTACGTGTTGAGGTGAAAACTAAAGCTTTACCGGCAACACAAGAAACTTTAGTTTATAAAATAAACAAAAATGGATTCAGCATGGATTGGGATAAAATCTCAGTGCCTGTAGAGATAAAATAAATTTAAATATAAGAAATTGAGATCCTGGTTAATCCGGGATTTTTTGTTTTACTTTTTTAATGTATTATAAACTTCAATTGGATGAATTTAATCCTTTTGTATTAATTCCAATAATTCTTAATTTTTCTTCCAAACCTTTCAACGTCGCATTCAGTGTAGGATAATCAGCCTGACTGTTTGGCTCATGTATAAAGTATATTCACCAGAATAGAATGTAATTGAAGTCAAAATTCTAAATAATACCCATCATACTTGCTATATGACATGCTTCAAGCGCACTTTTTACTCTAAGTTTCTCCATAATGTTCTGTCTATGGCGATCCACCGTATTCTTACTAATAAAAAGTCTTTGAGAAATTTCTTTGCTCGCTTTGCCAATTGATATTTCTTTTAATATTTCTATTTCTCTTTTGGTAAGGATCTTCTTGGTATTGAAATTATTATCGGATAGAATTTGACCGTTACTGGAATTAATGATTACGGGTGCAGATGGATTATTCACAATGCTGCTAAAACTATACTGATATAAAATGAGCTGGATGCTGTCTGTAGATGAAGCATAGAATATTTTGAGCTCAAGCGGAATATATTGTTTTTCTTTATTTAAAACCCTTATACCGAGGATAATATGGTAATTCAACCTCTCTTTTGAATTTTTATCTTTTAGAAAATGGAATAATTTGAGCTCCAAAAGATGTTTGGTTCTAAGATCATCAGGATGAATAAGTGGCAGAATATTGTCAGTTGCAACTGAACTTTGAATGGAGCTGGCCTTTTCTTCTGCAAGACCAAAATATAGAGATAGCCCTCCATGATAAACATATTTTTCTTTGGATCTTAAATCTGTAAGAATTGCCGTAGAGTTTTGTAGTACTGAAAATATAAATGCAACATGCCTATATTTCTCTAATGACATTTTAGGGTCAAGCTCACCTTTAAACGCCTGGTCAAAAAGGGGCTCTGAAATCTCATCGTTAATTACTGAAAAAATGGTCATTTTTTACTATTTTTCATGTTATAAGCCCTTTTTATCTTTGTCAAAGTTACTAAATCTATGGTAATTTAATCTTTTATCAATAATAATTTTAACAATGAAAAATATCAAACAAAAAATTGTAAACTTTTGTCTTAACACTAATATTTGGTTGTTTTTAATTCCATTGTTGTCAATCTTCAGTGTGATGACTTTTTTTATTATTCCGAACTTGCAACAGCAAATAGGCGGAGGGGAGCTGTTGGATACAAAGTTTAATAGATATAACCTGATTGATGTTAGCATTCTAATGGAACAGTTAGGTGAGGCGGGAAGATCTACTTATCTTTATCTTGAGCTTTTCGCAGATATACCCTTCATCATCTTTTATGTAATAACATTTACAATTTTCATTATAAGACTGCTTGTAAAAAATAAAATTAAGTCTCAGATATTATTTTTTATTGCTTTTTTGCCACTTTTGGCGGGAATATTTGATTTTCTGGAAGATACTTCGATTATAAATATGCTTCTAAGCTATCCAATTATCAGTTCCAAAACCATTTGTTTTTCTTCATCCACTACAATTCTAAAGGGGTATTTCCTTACTCTTACCATCATAACTCTATTCTTGAACTTCATTATATTTCTGCTTAAGAAAATAAAAAGATAATCTACCATCCTTTGTTTTGGCAATCGTCATGTTCCTGCTGATTTTGAAAAATTTAATTTTACCATTTCAGAAGAAGTGAAATATTTTCACTCACTCTAAACATAAATGGCGTCAATTATTTTTAGTTGACGCCATTTGACTGTTGGTGAGCTCAACAGAACCTTATCAAAGCCATTTATTAGCAGATATATATAATGTTTTGAACGTTTTAAATAGTAATTTATAAATTTGAATTTAGCTCGAAAATTCTTCATTTTAAAGACTATTTATTTAATAATATCGTCATACAAACTATCCACAACTTTTTCTAAAATTTTTCCTGTTTCATCAAAGCTTGTATTTGTCAATATGGATATTCCGATATTTTGTTTAGGATAAATCACAAACCAATTCTGCATTCCATATATACCTCCGTGATGTCTATAGATTAATTGGTTATCATTTTCTATGATGTACCAATGATAACCTTCCCAAAAATCAGTACCTTCTTTGTATAATTTTTTATGAGATTCGTTTACAATAAGATTTGATTGGTCAAGTTGTAATCTCATATATTTCACTAAATCCGTAGTCGTTGAGTGCAATCCAGAAATCCCGCCCCATAAAGTTCTAGTGAAGTTGGGCATTAACTCGTTTTTATCATTGTAGCCTTTTACCAATCTTCTTCTGTCATTTTCATTGAGTGTAAACTTGGTTTGGCTCATTTTATTGGGTTTCAACACAAATTCACTTACCAATTCTTCAAAAGATTTTTGATACACTCTTTCAAGAATGTATGCTGTCAACTCTGGAGCTGTGTTGGAATAGGAATATACTTCTCCGGGTTTTGTTTCAATTTTGATGAGTTTTAATCCTTCAAAAAAAGCCTCTTTGTTTTCACTTTTTAGAGGCATGTTGGGAAATCCACTTGTGTGCGTGATGAGATGTTTGATTGTTATTGGTTCACCTTTAAATTCCAAATTTGGATAAGATTCATCAAGATAAATTCTAATATCATCATCTAAATTTATTTTTTTATCAAGGACGGCTTTTGCGGCTACATAACCTGTAAAAGTCTTAGTCACAGAAGCTAATTCATACAATGTAGAATCGTTGGGTTTATTACCTTTTCCAATCGTTAATTCTCCAAAATGTTTTATGGTGGATTTTCCATCTTTAAGCACAGCAATGGACACAGAATGAAATCTTTTATCTTCTAACAACTGAAGCGCATTTTTTGTAATTGCATTTTCAACTTTTTGTTGATTGATTTGTTGAACACTTTTACACCCAAATAAGACAAAAAATAATATAAAAACTGAATATTTCATTGTAATAATTTATAGCTGAATGGAAGATATTAATCTAATGTTTTAATGATTGTATTTTGGAATTTTGCAGCTTCATCTTTATGAATTTGATGTCCCGAGTTTTCAAATAAAAATAAATCTTTCTTGGGTGCTCTCACTTCATGATAATATTTTTCTGTAATGGAAGTTAAAGTTTGAATGTCATTTTTACCAACCAAGAAATAAACCGGACAATTAACTTTCTTTAAAGTTTTTGGCAAATCAATTTTCATCACTTCGTTCCAGGCAGCTGACCAGGTTTTTGACCATTGAAGAAAACCTTTTTTGAAATCGTCACTTGTTACATATTGTTTTCCATCTTTGTAAAAAAGCCATTTTCTTAAGTAAAACATTTCTTCATCATTAGTAAAAGGAAAATGTACTTGTGACAATTCTTGCATCGCAACAGAGTTATCTTTAAAATGACTTTTTAAAGTTTTAAGCAATTCTTTCTCGCTTGCAAGTTGACTGATTACCGGATTAACAGCAAAATAAGCATGTAATAATTCGGGATGATTTCTGACAATGTAAAAACCTAAAGCATTTCCCCAAGAGCTCCCTAATAAATAAAGCTTTTTCTGATTGAGTGTCTTGAGCAGGAAATTAATAACTTCATACGTGTCCTTTCCCATCAGTTCTACTGACGGTTGAACCGATGAAGGATTCAATTCCAATGTTTTTCCAGCATCTCTCTGATCCCATTGAACAATGGTAAATTGATTCTTTAAAATATGAGTGAAAGAATCCGCATTTTTCATCATTGAACTTCCCGGACCTCCTGATAAAAATAGCAGAATTGGTTTATTAGTATTGTCTGTTTTAATTTCGATTGCTTGTTTTATCCCGCCAATTTCTACGGTTAAAAGAGTGTCCGTTTTTACAGGATTTAATTGTGCGAAATAAAATATTGATAAAAGAGTGAAGATAAAAAGACTTATTTTTTTCATAGTTTTTAAATTTTAATTTGAGTTTAAATTTATTGGTACAAATATGCTGTGGAAAGTTTTGAAAAAAGTCCGTGTAAAAAAGTCGGACTCATTTTATTGTTTAAAATGAGTCCGACTATCTGTAATGTAAAGTTCGAGTATTTACAATTGTTTAATTATCAACTGCTTCTGAATTCTGTTGGCGTTTGATTTGTATATTTTTTAAAATAAGTATGAAATGAAGATTTTGAATTGAAACCTACTTCGTATAAGATTTCTAAAACTGTTAAATCTTTTTTCGTGGAATCTTTCAGAATGGTCATTGCTTTTTTAACACGATATTCATTCACAAAATCAAAAAAATGCTGATTGATGTGATGGTTAATTAAAACAGACAACTCACGAACTGGAATGTTCACCTGGCCAGCCAATTCCTGAATGGTTAAAGAGGGATTTAAAAAAGGTTCTTTTTCAGCCATAAAATTTTTAAGCTGTTGGATTTGGAAACTTTTTATTTCATCGGTTTTATTTTCAATTTCCAAAGCTTCAGTAAAATTGTCTGTCGGTTGTAAGGTAGAATCAATTCTGCGGAAAAGTTCGGGATAATTTAAAGCCTTTAATATAAACCAACAGGCAGTCAATAAAAATACAATACCAGCAACAATATTCAACCATATAAATAAATCTCTATCCTGAGTGTATCTTACAATGTTTTTTATAATAATACATAAGTGGATGAATAAGAAAATCATTGTAAGCTGAGACAGCCATTTGTATAGAAGAGTGTTTGGGTTGGTGTAATTTTCAAGATAAATCTTCTTATATTTTTTAAGGATAAGGAATACTGCAATAATATAAAAGAAATACTGTAGTTCCGCTATTGCCTGATAAATAAACATTTCAGGAGAATGCCACATCTCTTTAAAGAAAGATTCTTTAGCAGCACCTTCTGCCAGAAAAAGTCTTGGAACTAAAATTAAATTGGCAATAATGAACGGAATAAGATGCAGTAAATGCTTCCTTTTTAAGGTAAAATCAGAATAACAAACGGCATTAACGTACAGATAAAAAAGAGGCATCACTAATAAATAAGCAGATATTTTGAAAGCTTTCAGATTATAACTATCAGTAAAAAGATGCATAAAAAGTCCGCTGATATCAATGGCATTAATGATAAGGAATGCTGCAAATAATCTGTTTTCTAGTTTCCTTTCCGTTTTTGCCGTCAATAAAAATACGGCAAGCAGCAGCGATACAAAAACAGCAATCGCAGCAATAACTTCCAGAAAATTGAGTTTATCCATTTAATCTTTTTACAAAAATAGAATATAAGTAGTAAAGAAAAATATTGCCAATAATTATTTTTCAAATATTAAAAGGACTGTTATTCTAGAATCAGGAACAAAAAAATGGCTCAATCTGGATTAAATTGAGCCATTTTGGTATTTGTGACCAAGACGAGCGTATCTTCAAACACTTTTATAGATGATTTGCTTCATTTGAGCCAAATAAAAAAAGAATTAGAAAGCTCATTTTTATCTAGTAATTTTCATATACTTTAAACTATAAGGAAAATAATTTTGAGTATTAAAAAATGTAGATTGACCTTATTGGTACCCATTTAACTTCGATTGTCTTTTACTTTTGCACGAAGATTTTACAAAGAATATGATAGAGATCTAATTTCCAATCTTAGATTTTTCTCACAAATTTTCTAATTTTTATACTTCAGATTATGATACTTAGAGCTTAAATTGTAGAAGATAACTTCCATTACAAGCCATGTCTTGAATGGATAAGAGATAAATAATCCGTATTATCAAATTGTTCGAGTGCTGTAATAATCTGCTCAGTGTCTAAGCCAAAAACGTAATGTAGATGACCTTAGAAATGATTCTTATTTTTTGAGGTATTATTTTTATATTCGATTATCATTAAAATATTCAAACAATTAAGAATGTCCAATTTCAGAAAGAATAAGTTTCAGTTGTTTTAAATTATTTTGTTAGATGGGTGTTTTTTAATACTATATGATTTGGTTTATTTAAATAAATTACAAAAGATTGAGAAGTTCAACACCTTCTAGAAACGAATTTATTGTATAGAAGACATAATTAAATAAATCAAAAGTAATTCATATATGAATAAATAAAAAACACTATTTTAGTAATATCAACTAATACCATAATGAAAATATTCTTAGTAGATGATGATCCCTTTTTTGGAGAAATGCTTAAGTATCATCTTCAGCTTAATCCTGATTATGATGTTTTTTTATATAATACTGCCAAAGATTGCCTTTCCGAGTTGTATCATAATCCGGATCTCATCTGTATTGATTTTGGTTTACCTGATATACAGGGAGATGAACTTTTTAAACAGATAAAAAATGTGTATCCCGATCTGCCCATAATTGTTATTAGTGGTCAAGAGAATATTTCAGTTGCAATTAATTTTCTTAAACAGGGGGCAAAAGACTATATTGTTAAAAATGACCATACTAAAGAACTTTTGTGGAGTGCTATTATTCGCCTCAAGGAAAATATTTCATTGAAGCAGGAAGTTGAAGACTTAAAGGAAGAGCTTGAGAAAAAATATAGTTTCGAGAAAACAATTATTGGACAAAGTGAATCCTTAAAAACTTTATTTTCTAAGATTGGTAAGGCTCTTAACTCAGATATTAATGTCTCTATTACCGGAGAAACAGGAACTGGAAAAGAAGTTGTTGCCAGAGCAATTCATTTTAATTCTAGTCGAAAAAATAAACCTTTTGTTGCTGTTAATATGGCAGCAGTTCCTAAAGATCTCATGGAAAGCGAATTTTTTGGGCATGAAAAAGGAGCTTTTACGGGAGCTAATGATCGATCAATCGGAAAATTTGAGCAAGCAAACGGAGGAACTATTTTTTTGGATGAAATTGCTGAATTGGATTTTAATCTCCAAAGTAAGCTTCTTCGTGTATTACAGGAAAGAGAGATTATCAGGGTAGGGGGAACTCAAAAAATTAAACTTGATATTCGTTTGATTATAGCAACGCATAAAAATTTGGCAATTGAGGTTCAGAAAGGAAATTTTCGAGAAGATCTGTATTATAGGATTGTAGGTCTTCCAATAGAATTACCTCCGCTTAGAGACAGAGATCAGGATGTTTTGATTTTGGCAAAACATTTTATTGATTCTTTTTCGAGAGAGAATAAAATTAAGGCACGTAATTTATCATCCGAAGCTAAAAAGAAACTTTTAAAATATAGTTTTCCAGGAAATGTAAGAGAGTTGAAATCTGTTATAGATCTTGCTTGCGTGATGGCGGAAGGAAATGAGATAGAAGGTGATGATATCAGTTTTTATAATCTTGAAAAGGACTCTGAAGCATTTCTTACCGGGCACAAAACATTGAAACAATATACAACAGATATTATCCTTCATTTTCTAAAAAAAAATAATAATGATGTAATTAAGACGGCAAAGATTTTAGATATAGGAAAATCAACAGTTTATAATGTAATCAATAGTGTATCAAAAACAAATTAAAAAGAATTATCATGAAAGTTGCAAAGTTACTTTACATAAATGGGAAATGGGAATCTGAACGAAATGATAAAGGTATAGATTACCAGGATGCTGTTTTGGTATTAGGATATGGTGCCCGAAATATATTAGAAGATCCTGCATTTTTTTCTGAAATTAAAAATAAATTTCCTAGGGCTGATATTGCTCTTTCATCGTCTTCCGGTGAAATTTTTAGCAATGAAGTTTTTGATGATACAGTATCAGTAACAATACTTGAATTTTCATCATCGCAAATCAGAACGACGCAAATAGATATTAATGATTTTGAGAATAGTTTTGAAGCAGGAAATAAGCTTATAGAAAATCTTTCTGGTGATCATCTTAAATGGGTATTTGTCTTATCAGATGGAAGTAAGGTTAATGGAAGTCAGCTGGTAGAAGGACTTAATAATGCACGACCGGACAAAGTTCTAATCTCAGGCGGTCTTGCTGGAGATAGTGATAAGTTCGAGAAAACAGTAGTGGGTCTTAACCAAATTCCTTCATCAGATAAAATTGTTGCAATTGGATTTTATGGAGATAAGTTAGAACTTTCTCACTCATCTTACGGAGGATGGGAAAGTTTCGGTTTAGAAAGAACGGTGACCAAATCTCAATATAATGTACTTTATGAAATAGATAATAAAAATGCGTTGGATCTGTATAAAAAGTATCTGGGGAAATATGCAGAAGAACTGCCTAGTTCTGCATTATTTTTTCCACTTTCTTTAAAAACTTCGGAAACTTCGGATCATGTCGTGAGGACTATTTTGTCGATTAATGATGAAGGCAATATGATTTTTGCTGGAGATTTGCCGGAAGGAAGTAAAGTAAGATTTATGAAAGCCAATATGGACAGATTAATCGATGCTGCTAATGATGCCGCAGAAAAGTGTTTGGAAATAAGTTCTAGACCCAGTTTAGGAATTATTGTTAGCTGTGTTGGAAGAAAACTTGTTCTTGGAGAACGGGTTGCTGAGGAAATAGAAATCGTTCGAGATGTATTGGGAAGTGAAACAATATTGACAGGTTTTTATTCTTATGGAGAAATATCACCACTTAAGTCATTTGAGGATTGTGTGTTGCACAATCAAACCATAACTATTACCACCGTAAATGAAATTGAATAAATATGGAAATAGTATTTCACAGTTTGCTAAAAAGACAGATCAATAAATATCTTACAGAAGATTGTAAAAGTCACCCTCAATTCAGTAATTTTATTAATGCTGTTAATGAGTCCTATAGATCTTTTGAACGCGATAAAGAGCTTATGGATCACGCTTTCAGACAGAATGAAGAAGAGTACAAAGAATTATATGATAATTTGAAGAAGGAAAATGTAGTTAAGCATGAATCTATTTCTAATCTTTACGACTCTTTGAAACTTCTTGATTCAAATATTGAAGAGAAAAAAAACGAGGATCTGAAAGAATTGTCTCTTTATTTGGCAGAACAGATTAAAGAAGGTAAGAGAGCTGAAGAGAATATTAAAAGACAAGAGGAAAAATACCGAAACATGATTGCCAATATGAATTTGGGATTGTTGGAAGTAGACAATAACGAAATAATCCGCTATGCCAATCAAAGTTTTTGTGATGTATCCGGTTATGACCCGGATGAATTAATTGGCAAAAATCCCTCCCAGTTATTTGTATATGGGGACAATAATCATCAGTTTGTACAAGAACAAATCGAATTAAGAAAAAATGGAGTTTCAAACGTGTATCAGCTTCCTGTAAAAAATAAAAGAGGAGAAATAAGATGGTGGGCAATAAGCGGAGCACCCAATTATGATGATCATGGGAATCTTTTAGGTTCTATAGGTATTCATCTCGATATTACAGATCAGAAAAAATTAGAAGAAGACTTAAAAAAAGAAAAGACAAAAGCAATAGAGGCTTCAAAAGCAAAAGAAGTCTTTCTGGCTAACATGAGTCATGAGATTAGAACACCTCTCAATGGGATCATTGGCTTTTTGAGAGAGCTCAAAAGACTTGATCTAAGTACAACTCAAAGTCAATTTGTTGAGAACAGTTATAATGCTTCACAGCACTTATTGTCTATTATTAATAATATTCTGGATATTTCAAAAATTGAGTCAGGTGAAATGTCTTTAGATATGCATTCTTTTTCAATACAAAAGAGTGTACATGATGTGCTTACGATTCTCGAATCTAAGGCAAGAGAGAAAAAGATAGCGCTAAGGACAAATTTTGCTGATGGTCTTTCTCCGGAATTTAAAGGAGACTCTTTAAAGATAGAACAGATTCTCTACAATATTCTTGGGAATTCTTTAAAGTTTACAGACCATGGTGAGATTGCAGTAGATTGTACTTTACTACAAGACTTTCCTAATTATCAGACGATTTCTATTATTATTTCTGATACAGGAATAGGTATGAGTGAAGAGTATGTAAAAAATATATTTAAGAAATTTAATCAGGAGGATGGATCTGTTTCACGAAAATATGGTGGTACAGGCCTAGGTATGGCAATCACCAGAGAGTTGGTTACTCTGATGAAAGGAAAAATAGAGATCGAAAGCGAGAAGAATGTAGGGACAAAAACCACAATAAGGTTAACTCTGGAAAAAAGTACAGAAAAAGCTTCTGTAAAAAGTATAGAGGAGAATGATATTCCTTCAATAAAAGGAGTACATGTTTTACTGGTAGAGGACAATGAAATTAATCAACTTGTCGCTGAGAATTCTCTTGTGTATTTTGGATGTAAAGTTACTAAGGCTGATAATGGTAATATAGCGATCGATATTCTACGAAAAGAAAAATTTGATATCATTTTAATGGATATACAAATGCCTGAATTAGATGGTATTGAAACAACTAATATACTTCGAACTGAGTTCGCGCTTGATACTCCAATTATAGCGCTTACAGCTAATGCCTTTAAGACAGAAATAGATAAATGTATGTCCGTTGGGATGAATGATTATATAACAAAGCCTTTTAATGAAGAAGAGCTGTTAAAGATTATTTATAAGTATACTAAAAATTCCACGATAGAAGCTGTTCATGATGGGGCGCCAAAACTTTACAACTTAAGTAGTATTGAAGCACTAGGTAGAGGTGATGAAGATTTTATTCAAAAGATGCTGTCTATATTTATTAATCAGATCAGGGAAACGATTCCTTTAGTTGATAAGGCATTTGATGAGAAAGACTATGCAGAAATTTCAAGATTGATACATAAAATAAAACCTAGCATTGAAGGATTCGGAATTTATTCAATTCGCGAGAAAGTAGCCGAGCTTGAAATTAATGCTAAAGAACAAAAGAGTCATTTTTCTGAACTTTATCCATTGTTTGAAGATATAAAATTTACTCTTACACATGTAATTGAACAGTTACAGAAAAAAGTTAAATAAATTAAATTTTCCAAAATTTAGACAGATTCCATATTTTGGAAAATTTAAATTTAAAAAAATATTGATTTTCAGTTGTTTATATGAGGGCATGTAAATGGAAATATAGTTTTCAAATAAAAAAAATGGAAATAAATAATCAAAATTTAAAATTCTTTATTGTAGACGATGATAAATTTTGTGCTACAGTCTATGAGCAGTATCTTAAAAATCTTCATTACGAGGATATTACCTCATTCAGCAATGGAGAAGAATGCCTGGACGAACTTTATCAAAAGCCTGATATTATTTTTCTGGATCATAATATGGAAGACCTGAACGGGTTTGAAGTTTTGAAAAAAATAAAACGTTATGATCCGAATATTTACGTAATTATGGTATCCGCACAAGAAAATATTGATATGGCGGTGACTGCATTAAAGTATGGTGCTTTCGATTATCTGGTGAAAGATGCGAATGTTTGTGAGAAAATAACTGAAGCTACTGAGAAAATTTTAAAAATTAAAGAAGAAATATCACAAGACAAGCTAAAAGGTTTTTAGAAAATTCTTTTCCATTTTATTTTAAATCGTATGTTAAAAATACTTTTCATATCATCCGTTTATAGAGAAGTATAATTGATTTTTCAGTGTAAAAATAAGACTGGTACATTTAAGTATATAGTAACCAAAACAAAAATAGAAAATACACTTGACGGGATGAAAAACCTTGTAAACCTTTATCAGCAGGGAGATCTTCAAACAAAAAGAATGATTGGGTGTTTGATATTTCCCCAAAAAGTCGAATTTGACGGAAAAAGTTTTCAAACACCTAAAATGAATATTGTTGCTCAATGTATCTACCAGTATAACAACGGATTAGGAAATGAAAAAAACCGACATCGAAGAGTGAAATCTTCAAATGTCGGTCTTGTGAGCTCGACAGGATTCAAACCTGTAACCTTCTGAGCCGTAATCAGATGCGCTATTCAGTTGCGCCACGAGCCCGTTGTTACCTTGTTGTTTAAAGGTTTGCAAATATAGCGCTTTTTTCTTTTCTTTGAAAGATGAAACTGAGAATTTTTCTAATATTTGCGATTTGTACGCTAATCTCTTGTAAAAGAGACCCAAAAATTTCATCCTCTCAATGGATTTCTATTTCAAAATATGTACAGTATAATGAAGATGGAGATGTTTTAAAGCTAAAATCAGGCAAGTTTACCTATGATTTTAAGAAAAGTCAGATTCCCTTTAAGAAAGTGGTATTGCTAAATGCAAGTATGGCAGGATATATTTCTGAATTGGGAGCTGAATATATAATTGTAGGAGTTTCAAGTCCGGAATATATTTTTTCTGAAAAAATTCAAAGAAAAATCAAAGAAGGGAGTATTCAAAATGTAGGGAATGAGCAGAAATATGATGTGGAAAAAATTATTTCCTTACAACCTGATGTAATCTTTACCAATCATGTTGCCAGTTTTGATAATACTTATGAATTGCTAAAGAACAATGGGATTCAGGTCATATTTTTGGATGAATATATGGAGCAAAAACCGTTGGAGAAAACAGCATACATAAAGCTTTTCGGAAAACTGTTGGGAATGGATCAAAAAGCTGAAGCTGAATATGCGGAAATAGAGAAAAATTATAATGAGCTTAAACAATTGGCTTTAAAATCAACAGAAAAGCCTTTGGTGTTGGCTAATGAAATGTATGGTGATGTTTGGTATCTTCCGGGAGGGAAAACCTCTGTGGCTAATTATATTTCAGATGCAAATGCTCAGTATATTCTTAAAGATAACAATGAAGAAAAAGCGGTAACGATGAGCTTTGAGCAAGTATTTTCAACAGCTAAAGGAGTTAAATACTGGGTAAACGCGGGAAGCCATACTTCTAAGAAAGAGATGCTGAATATGAATCCTTTTTACAGCAAACTGGATGTTTTTAATAAAGGCTATGTTTATGGAATTGCAGGTCGAGAAAAAGAAAAAGCCAATGATTTCTTCGAAAGCGGTATCGTAAGAGCAGATTGGGTACTGAAAGATTATATTAAAATTTTTCATCCTGAATTATTACCCGATTATCAACTTACTTACATGAAAGAGTTACAATAACTCAACAGATTTATTTACTTTTGTCTTTCTTTTTTAGAACTTATGTGGAAAAAAATTAAACAGATTATTTTTATCATTCTTATTCTGAACGTTTTATTTATCGTTTGGGGACGATTTTTTAATCCGCCTATTACCATTACACAGATCGGAGGTCTTTTCGAATATGGAAAACTTCAAAGAGATTATATTTCTTATGATGAAATGGGAGACAGGGTAAAAAAAGCTGTTATTGCCTCTGAAGATCAGAAATTTTTTATGCACGATGGTTTTGATTATTCTGCTATCGAAAAAGCAATGGAGCATAATGAAAAAGGGAAAAAAATAAGAGGAGGAAGCACAATTTCACAGCAAACCGCAAAAAATATTTTCCTTTGGCAGGGTAGAAGTTGGTTTCGAAAAGGACTGGAAGCTATTTATACTTTTATTATTGAAAAAGCTTGGGGTAAAGATGTTATTTTAGCAAGATATCTGAATTCTATCGAAATGGGACAAGGAGTATTCGGGATAGAAGCTGCTTCAAAATATTATTTTGGAAAATCATCAAAAGATCTTACAACTTCTGAAGCGGCTTGGATTGCGGCTGTTCTTCCAAATCCGAAAAAATATGATCCTAAAAATCCTTCCGCATATTTGAGAAAGAAACACAACTGGATTATGAGACAGATGAGAAATGTAAGTCTGAAGTAAGACCTGTTAAAATATAAAGGAAAGGTATCTCTTATAGTTTTTAAGAAGTTGAAACAAGTTTAGTATCTTTGTACTAATGAAGCTTTTTAATTCCAGCACAAACTTTGAGTCTGTTCTTAAAAAATATTTTTCCTTTAAGAACGAAACCCTTTCTCTAGAGCCTTTTGCAGACTTTTTAGAGAGCATAAAAAGGACAGACTTTACGGATGTACTCAACTTTTTTAAAAGTAATCCTCAATTCACAGAAAACTTTAAATATTATATCCATAATATTTTTCAAGGAAGACCTTTTAATTTATCGTTGACGGAAGCTAATATCTTATCTGAAAATTCTTTCTTTCCGGAACTTAAAAAACGAATCTTAAATAAAGTTCTGCCACCTGTAGAAAATGAAAATACGGTGTGGTATATGATTGATAATGTAAGTCTAAGTCCACAAAAAGACCTGAAATACTTTCAGAACCTTCCTGAAAATGAAGTTGACGAATTCCTAAATCTGCTTGATGCTTCAGATTTTATTGTAAAGCCTTTGGTAAAGAAAGAATTGCTCTTTGCTATGAACATTCTTTCTTGGCGTGTGACAGGAATGGCAATGGAAGTTGAGGTGGTGAGAATGGCTCCACAATACAGGAATTTTGATAATCCGTTTTTGGCACTGCAAAACGAATTGGAAGGACTTGCCGAAGAACTTGAAAAGAATCCAGAGCTTCAGCTTCATTCCAAAGACAGCCGATATAAGCAGA
Organism: Chryseobacterium taiwanense; assembly: GCF_000813825.1. GTDB lineage: Bacteria > Bacteroidota > Bacteroidia > Flavobacteriales > Weeksellaceae > Chryseobacterium > Chryseobacterium taiwanense. The sequence goes on along the minus strand of NZ_JWTA01000012.1, from coordinate 35,921 downwards.
TAAAAATTTATGCCGAACAATGCTTGGAATTTGTAACGATTGCTTTTAAAAACTCTTCCAAATACGGTATTTCAGGTAAAATCAACCAGTCTTTGCTTAAAATCCGTCAACAGACCAATAGAATTTATGAGATTGTTCAGTTGTTAGTAATTGATAAAGATGAAGATATTTTTATTAATTCTAAGCAATTGATATTTAATATTTTAAGATATAAATCTCACAAGAATAATATTTCTGAGCTTATTAACGATAGTACAAGGTTGCTTTCCCATCTCATCACCAATCATACGGCAGAAACCGGAAGTCATTATATTACCTCTTCCCGAAAAGAATATATGAAAATGTTCTACAAAGCCAGTGGAGGAGGGATCATTGTAGGTGCTTTGTGTGTGCTAAAAATGCTTTACGGATATTTTCCCGGAAGTGATTTTTTCCATGCTTTTTTATACTCGATGAATTATGCAATGGGATTTGTCATGATTTATCTGATGGGGTTCACATTGGCGACCAAGCAACCTGCAATGACGGCAGCAACGATGACCAAGGTACTTTCGGAAGAAGGAGGAAGGACAAGAAATAATACAGAATTTGCCCATCTTGTTTCCCAGTTATTCAGAAGCCAGTTTATTGCTTTTGTTGGAAACGTTTTACTTTCATTTCCGATTGCATTGATCATTATTTATGGATTAGATGTTTTTACCTCTCAGAATATGGCGATAGACAGATCCGATAAACTGTTGAAGGATCTTGATCCGTTTAAATCAAAAGCGATTTTGCATGCGAGTATTGCAGGGTTCTATCTTTTTATCTCGGGGATTATTTCGGGAAATATCGGGAACAATTCTGTCTTCTATCAGATTCCGGAGCGTATTGCCAAAAACTTGTCTCTCAGAAAATTCTTTGGAAAGAAATTCGCGAAAGGCCTCTCAAAATATTATGCTAAAAACTGGCCGGGAATTATATCCAATTTTTGGTTTGGGGTCTTTTTGGGAGCTACAGCTCCTGTAGGATTATTCTTAGGACTAGACTTAGATATTCGCCATATTACCTTTGCTGCCGGAAACTTTGCTTTAGGTCTTTATGGAAAAGATTTTTCGGTAGATTCCTATACATTCTGGCTTTCTTTTGTGACGGTTTTCCTTATTGGATTCTTTAATTTTCTGGTAAGCTTTACACTTTCCATGTTTTTGGCATTCAGATCAAGAAAATTAAACTTTGGTCAGGTAAGTGAGATCTATAAAGAAATCTTCAGATACTTTTTGAAAAATCCGTTGAGGTTCTTTATCCCGTTACGTTCAAAATTGGATCAGAAAGCAGATGATTTAAGAAACAGTACCATTACAAAATCTGAAGATCATTAAATTTTTCTTCCCCAAACTGAGCCTGGAATTTTTTCAAGAAAAAGCTTTTACGAAGCTGAAAATCATGTTTCAATAAAGGGGAATTGATTTTTATAATCACGCAACGGTCTTCAATATTTACGCTTTTTATTTCACGGAAAAGACTTTCATCAAGATATTCTTCCAAGAAATCTTTGATTTCAAAAGCGACAAGTTTACCTTCAAAACCATGAATTCTTGCAAAAGACTTTACAAGCTCTGAGGATTGGTATTCGCGTTTTTTCTTCTTCATATTATATCTCAAAAATTATACTCTCTTCATTAATCTTTTTCACCACACTTTCTGTACGTTCTCTATGAGTATCGGTAATAAAGATCTGTCCGAAGTTTTCCTGATTGACCAATTCAATTAATTGAGAAACTCTGTGATCATCTAACTTATCAAAAATATCGTCTAATAGAAGAATAGGAGTTTTATTCGTTAATTCTTTCACCAAACTCATTTGTGCTAGTTTTAGAGAAATTAAAAAGGATTTTTGTTGTCCTTGTGAACCTATCTTCTTGATCAAAACACCATCCATTTCAAAAAGAAGATCATCTTTGTGAATTCCTTTTGAAGTGTAAGTCAGCATTCTGTCTCTTTCCACGCTTTCTTTTAATAGATTTTCAAAAGAATCATTCAGTAAATGGGATTCATAAATGACAGAAACTGTTTCTTTTCCTCCGGAAATAATCTGATAGAAATTCTGGACAATCGGGTTGAGTTTTTCAACAAAAGTTCGTCTTTTTTCAAAAATCTTGGTTCCGAATTTAGAAATCGGATCATCATAAATTTCCAGCGAATCTTTATCCCAAACACGATTTTTAGCGAAATATTTTAATAAGGCATTTCTCTGCTGAACTGTTTTTTGATATTGAATTAAATCAAAAAGATACTCCGAATCGGTTTGAGAAATCATAGAATCCAGAAATTTTCTTCTGCTTTCTCCGGAATCTGAAATTAGATTAGAATCATAAGGTGAAATCATCACACTCGGCAAATATCCGATATGATCTGCCATTCTATCATAGCTTTTGTCATTTTTTTTAATGACTTTTTTGGCTTCTTTAGGCTGAAGGATTTTGATATTGTCTTCACTGTCATTACTTTGGATTTCAGCATCAATCGTAAAGAAATCCTCGTCTTTCATAATATTATTAAGATCGGTGTTTCCTAAAAAACTTTTACCCACAGAAAGATAATGAAGTGCATCCAGAAGGTTGGTTTTCCCCACACCATTATTTCCTACAAAGCAATTGATTTGCGGAGAAAATTCAAATTTCTTTTCAGAATGGTTTTTGAAATTGTACAGGGAAAGTTTCTTAATAATCATTTGTCAAAAATACTCCATTATTAGTAAAAATAAAAAAGGAAGTGCAGAACAGGTTTCTACTCCGAATGAAAAATAAGCATCACTTCTCTCATTTTCAGAAAAGTAGATTAAAATATAAGAGATGATACTTGAGAGAAAAAATGAAATAGCAAAGTCTGAATCCAGATACAATGCAGAAAGAAGATTACTTATAAAAATAAGTAGATAAGCAATGTATTTCGTGTTTTGAACTCCAATTAGCATAGGAAAAGTCTGAACCGTATCTCGCTTCATATCCCGAATATCAAAGGGTAAAACCAATGCCGTAATAAAAAATAAGCTGATAAAAAAAATAGGGAAATTAAACTCAGGCAGAGTCAGCCAACAGTTGACTAAAGCCCAAACCAACCCGACATAAAATACTTTTAAAAGTGGAATTTTACGAATATAAACATCGAGAAAGAAACTATTGTAAAGCAGTCCTAAAACCACAATCACAAACCATTTTACCAATCGTATTTCATTATGATTATGATAAATCAGAAATGCACAGATAATCCCTGCAATACCATTTAGAATAAGAATTTTAAAAAAATGTTTAGTTTGCTGATACTTCGTATAAAGATAACCGCTGAAATAGGTAATGAAAATTAAAACAACACTCGGCAAACGGAATGTATTTTGCTCTTCCATGAAAAACACTGCAAAAAGAGTTCCCATTAAAGACACATACAATTGACTGTCGATGACGGATTTTTTCAGTATTTTTAAAAGGTTCATTTATCAAAAATAACATTTATGAAAAAAAATTCCAAGATTTTTCTGCTTTTGCTTTTCCTATTGAACTTTTCTGTTGCTTTTGCTCAGAAATATTATGATGATCAATGGAAAAAAGTATCTGCTAATTCTCAGAAAGGTATATACAAATCGAGTCTTCCCATCATTTTAGATATACAAAAACAGGCGATGAAAGAAAATAATATTTTACAGCTTATACAGTCTTTAAAAGGAGAATTCAGCATCATAAATCAGGCAAGTGATGATGATAAAAACGATTCTGTAAGTCAGCTTTTCAAAAAACTTCAAGGTGCTCAGAAACAATTAAAAGGTGAAGATAAGATTGTCTTTGAGGTCTTATTAAACGGTTTTCTCATGGATTATTATAGAGAACATTCATGGCAAATCCGTAGCAGAACTAATCTTAATTCTCAGGATACTTCTGAAATTGAAATCTGGAGTACGCTTGATTTTAAAAATTATCTGAATAAAAATTATCAGGAGCTTGACCAGCAAAAAGCTGAAATGAGAAAAATAGCTCTTAAAAAATATGAAAATGTTTTTTCATATAGTGATTATATTTCCTATTTCCCGACTTTATGGGATTGGTATTCAGTAAAAAAAATAGATTTTCTTTCGAGCAATGATCTTTTTACTAAAAATGAGCTGGAAGTAAATCATGGTACTGTTAATGGGATTTATGACGAATTAATTGCTCAGAATACAGAAAACTCCAAATTATATTTTATGCATAAAAAATTACAGGATAACTGTGATTTTAACCGATGCAAAGATAAGTTGGAGCAACTTCAAACTCTTTTGAAATCTGAGGTGAATGGTGATTATAAAGTGTTGATTATTGATGATATTGTAGAAGAACTGATCAATAAGAACAAACAAAAAGAAGCTTTTGTATATATCAATCAGGCAAAAGCTCAATATCCGAAATCTAAGTTTATTGATAATATTAAAAATAAGGAAAATCAAATTCTGAATCCTTCTTTAACGATCAAATACGAACAAGAGACGCAAAGTAATAAACCGATTCATTTTGTAGCGGAATACAAAAATGTTCCAGCTTTTTCAATTGCTATTTATGAAGTGAAAGATGATTTGACATCTTTCTTACAATATGCAGAAAATTCTTATCTAAACACATTTAGTAAGATTAAAAAGAAACTCGTTAGAAAGGAAACCTATCAACTAGATGATCCTAAAGATTTTAAAACCCATACAACATCTTTGGAAATAAATCCGCTTCCTTCGGGAATTTATGTTGTGGAATATGCTGTTTCCGGAATTAATGATAAGGATTCTGAAACTGAAAAAGATTTTTATTTTTTGGTTTCAGACCACAAAATTATTTATCAGGCAAAGACGGATAATAGGAGACAGTTGTCAGATGAATTGAAATTAGTTAACAGTGAGAATGGAAAACCTGCGATTAATGAAAATATTTCTTTTTATGAATTTGTTGCTAATAAAACATTAACAAAAACAGAGGGGAAAACCGATGATAAAGGAGTTTTCAGATTCCCGGAAACCACCAATAAAGGGTATTACAGAACTTTCTTGATCAGACAGCCAAAAACAAATGATTTCCAGATGATGGAAATTCTAGGGGATAGACCAGTTAATACAGCCAATCAAAATAAAGATAAGAAGAGTGTTAAAGCTCAGATTTTCACAGACCGAGCCATTTACAGACCTGGGCAAACGGTCTATTTTAAAGTCATCAATACACAGCGTGACAAAGAAATTGAATCTGTGATTGCCGGATTACAACAAAAAATTACACTTACAGACACCAATGGTCAGGAAGTTTCTTCACAAACGTTTACGACCAATGAATTTGGTTCTTATCATGGAAGTTTTATCCTTCCGAAAGGTAAATTGAATGGAACATTCTACTTAAGAACATCAGAAAATGATGAATATTATAACTTTAGGGTGGAAGAATACAAAAGACCAAAGTTTGAAGTTACGTTTGATCCTGTAAAAGAGGAGTACAAATACGGACAAACGATCAGCCTGAAAGGAAAAGCAATGATGTTTTCCGGAGTTGCTTTAAGTAATACAACGGTAAATTATGAAATCAGAAAACGCAATATTCGTTGGAGATATTTTAGCTGGTATCCACAAAATGATGACAATGAAAATTCGATTTTAGGAGAAGCAAAAACTAACGAAAAAGGAGAATTTATCATTAAGCTGGATCTTAAAAAAGATGAAAAATTAGACGGAATTCAGATTGATAATTATGAAATTAATGCATCTGTAACTGATATTAACGGTGAGACTCAAACAGCAGATACGGAACTGAAAGTGGCTTCGGTTTCTCACTACATTCAAGCTGAGAGAATCGAGAATGTTTTCTCAGATGAAAACGTGAAAGTAAAAGTAGATACAAAAAATTACAATGAACAAATTCTTAAAAAATCGTATCAGGTAAAGCTTTCAAAACTGCAGTCTCCTGACCGAATTTTTAGAAATAACTTTAGATCTGAAGTTCAGGATGTACCTAAATTCTCAAAAGAAGAATTCATAAGCAAATTCCCGCATGATCTGTATGATAAAAATGATAAAGAGGAAAACTTTAAAGTTCTATCTACTATTCTGAATGGAACGACTCATAATGAAGAGTCTCTTGATCTTGGAAAGTTAGAAGCAGGAATTTATAAACTTGAATTGTATAATATTGAGGGGAAAGACACCATAAAAACGGTTCAAAATTTCAGTGTGTGGAATAAAAATTCTTTACCAAGCTATCAAAAGACATTCCTTACGGTTTTAGGTTCCAAAAAAGAATTTGCAAGAGGCGAAAAAGCTGTTTTGTATGCTTACTCTTCAATTCCGGATGCTTTGGTAAATGTTTTTATTCAGAACGGATCAGGAAAAACAATTTCAGAGGTTCATCAGTTTAAAAATGGAATTTTAGAATATACTACAGAAATTCCAAAAGAGAATAATGGAAAAACGTTAAATGTACAATTTCAGATTGTTGCGTTTAATGATGTTCAGACGACATCCGTAAATCTTGCCATAAAAGATGCTGAAGAAAAAGCACTAAAAATTGAGACTATTACTTTTAGAGATAAAATTCAGCCCAATTCAAAGGAAAAATGGTCTGTAAAAGTTTTAGGAGGTGATAAGGAGAAAATCAATGCAGAAGTTTTGGCCAATATGTACGATATGTCTCTGGATAAATTTGCTGTCAATAGATTTAATTGGTATAATTTCTATGTACCAACTTCAAGTGTAACCTCTTATGATATGAGACAATATCTAAGTCAGAAGTATTATCAAAAAAACATGGAATATTTTAATGGAAGGCAAGTAGAAGTTCCAGGTTTTGAATGGTTTGATACAAGAGTATTATATTCTTTACAAGGGATAGCAGCAGGTGTATCAATACAGAATAATGTTGTTCCAGCTCCAATGAAAGCTGCAAAAACTGCTGAATCAACAAGGATGAGATTACAATCTGTAAGAATGGATGATGCTGCTATTGATATTCTTAATTCAGGCAGACAATTAACGGAAGAAGAGAAAAAAGAATATACGGACGTTATTTATGATGATACAGATGGAGATGGTGTTCTTGATAAAGATGATGAACTTTTAAATAAAGTTCCTGTCCGTCAGAATCTAAACGAAACCGCTTTCTTCTATCCGGACTTGAAAACAGATTCTGAAGGAAATGTAAGCTTTGAATTTACTTCTCCGGAAGCATTGACAAAATGGAAGCTGATGTTCCTTGCCCATACCAAAGATGCAAGAGCTGCAACATTGGAAAAAGAAGTGGTGACTCAGAAAGAATTTTCGGTAACGCCAAACTATCCGAGATTTTTAAGAGAAGGAGATGAACTGAATCTTCAGTCTAAACTTTCAAATCTAACGAACAAAAAACTGAATGGTTCTGCTCAGTTACAAATTCTTGATGCATTTACCAATGAAGATATTTCAGAAAAATTTGGATTAAGAACATTAACGGCGGTTTCTGGTTATAATAGAGAACAGGCTTTTTCATTAGATGAAAACGGAAATACTGCTTTAACATGGAAGATAAAAGTTCCGAATAATGTTTCTTCAATCATTTTGAAAGTTGTAGCAAAAGCCGGACAATATTCTGATGGAGAACAAAAAGCAGTTGCTGTTTTACCAAACAGAATGTTGGTGACAGACGCTTTACCAATTTTTGTGAAAGAAGGAGAAATAAAAACTTTCGAGCTGGATAATCTTAAAAATGCGACTTCGACAACGATTTCCAATGTTTCAAATACTTTAGAGCTGACAACTAATCCGATCTGGGAAATCATGTTTGCGCTTCCAAGTCTTAAAAATGATCAGAATAATTCAGCTGATGTGACCTTTAATAAATGGTTTGCTGATGTGTTGGCTTCAGAAATATTTAAAGCCAATCCGAAAATGAAAACCGTTTTTGAAGAATATCAGAACAAAGGATTATTGAATTCAAATCTTGAAAAAAATCAGGAATTGAAGCTTTTGTTATTGGAAGAAACACCTTGGGTACTGGAAAGTAAAAATGAAGGCGAACAAATGCAGAAACTTTCACTTTTATTTGATGTCAATACGATGCGGAATACAATTCAGGGAGACTGGGATGATTTCAAAAAACTGCAAAATCCGGATGGTGGTTTTTCGTGGTATCAAGGCTATCCGAGTTCTTATTCAATGTCGTTGTATATTTTGAAAAACTTAGGAAAAATCAATGTCTGGCTGAAAGATAATGCGAAAGAGTATCAAAGCGCAGAACAGAAAGAATTGGTTAAGGATTTGGTAACATATATAGACAATGAGATCAGCAAATATTGGGATGCAAAGAAAGATAATGTCTGGAGCAACTGGGCTATAGATTATCTGGATACGCGAAATTACTGGGAAAAACTATATCCACTAAAAGGTAAAGGAGCTACTTTGAAATCATTACTGAAACAAAAAGCAAAAACTGCAAAAATTACGGATTTCACATTCTTCGGATTGCATAGAGCGGCTCTGCTGATGAATGATTATGGATTGAAAGATGTTTCCAATAAATTAATAACCTATTTAAAGGAAACTTCCGTAGATTCAAAAACTCAGGGAGCATACTGGAAACAAAATTTGGATGATTGGGGTTGGTTCAGTTCTAAAGTGGTGAACCAAGCAGGTGCATTGGAAGCTTTCAATACCTTACAACCAAACGATCAAAAATTCATTGAAGACATGAAAATTTGGCTGATCACCCAAAAAGAAGTGAATTCATGGGGTAGTTCAAGAGGAACGTCAGAAGTGATTTTCACCATCTTAAATTCCGGAAAATCATGGACAAGTACTGAAAGTGATAAAGCAACCATTGTTTGGGGCGGCAAAGAACTGAAGCCGGAAACTCAGGCAACAGGATATGTAAAGTCATCTGTAAAAACTGATGCTGTGGATAAAAATTTGGCAACTGTAACCGTAACAAAACCAGGGCCTGGAATTGTTCAGGGAGGATTTTTCTGGCAATATTATGAGGATTTGGATAAGATAAAATCTTCTGAAAATTATATTTCTATCACCAAAGAGCTGTATAAAAAAATAAAGACAGTGAACGGTGAAGAATTGCAAAAAATCTCACCGGAAACACCATTAAAAGTAGGAGATAAAGTAACTGTTAAAATGATTCTGAACACAGACCGTCCTATGGAGTTTATTCATATTAAAGATATGAGAGCGGCGGGATTTGAGCCTATAGATGTGCTTTCAGGGTATCAGTGGAAAAACAATTTAGGATATTATCAATCTACTAAAGATGCGTCTACAAATTTCTATATTCAATATATGCCAAAAGGTAAATATGTTTTCGAATATGATTATGTTGCGAATGCATCAGGAAAGTTCTCAAATGGGATTACGACTATGCAGAATTATTATGCTCCGCAGATGAATAGTCACACAAAAGGAAGCAATGTGCAGATTTTGGAATGATTTTTGGCTTTAAAGAATTAGTAAAAATTAAATACAAAAAATATGAAATTTTCAAAAACAATTATTGCTGGGTTGATTATGTTTGTGGGAGTAAATACATTTGCTCAGAAGAAAGCTGAAAAGTTTGAGAAATTACAGATTGAAATGTTCCCGAAAGCAAAAGAAGGATTTAAGCAAGTATACATCCAGCTTCCTATTGCAAAAAATGAAAGCGATTTAAAAGTTGAGTTTTTTGTTGGAGTAGAAAAAATGTTAGACTGTAACAAGCATTTCCTGATGGGAAAAGTGAATAATCAGGATCTTCAAGGTTGGGGATACAATTATTACGAAGTAGAATCAAAAGGAGAGACAGGCGGAACATTGATGGCTTGTCCGGATCAAAAACTGACCAAAAAATTTGTTTCTCTTCAGCCTGAAACGGTAAGATATAATAGTAAATTACCTTTAGTTTTCTACGTTCCAAAAGATATGGAAGTTCGTTACCGAGTTCTTAAACCCGATGTAATGAAAAAAGCAGTTCAAAGATAAATGACTATTTATAAAGAAAAAATCCCCACAAATATTTGTGGGGATTTTTTGTGAATAACGATTAATATTAATTTTAATTAAATTCACTATTTATAGAATTTTATTCTGGGATTTAAGAGTTTTTTGTATTATATTTGTTAGAAACAGGAACTATGAAAAACAATTTATTGATTTTTACGTTTGGTTTTTTATTGTTTCCAACTTTCGGTTGGGCGCAGTCTGCTCCGAATTTCAGAGAGCTTTTAGACAGTGCAATGGTTCGGGATTCTGATCTCAAAATGCAAATTACCCAAAACAAACTTACCGATCTCGATGAGCATAAACTGAAAGATATTTTTCTGCCTACTCTTGAAATGAGTGGGCAAGCCGGTTATCTCAATGCAACAGTTCGTTTAACCTCTCCGGAAATTAATTTAGCTCCTTTTATTCAAATTCCTAAAGGATATTTTAATAACAATTTGAATATTTCAGGGTTTTCTGGAATTGCCAAAGCCGATGCGAAAATGTTGGTGTATTCTGGTGGAAAAGTAAAATACCTGAAAAAAGCAATTGAAGAAAAGAAAATATCAGAAGATATATTGTTGACCAAAACGAAAGATGAGGTGATAGCCAATGTTTCAAGAGCGTACGATCAGTTAGCCTTAATCCATCAGTCGAAAAGAGTATTGGATGAAAGCAAAAAAAGACTGGATATCAATAGAAAAACGGCAGATAAAGCGCTAGGTTATGGTTTGATTACGCCTTACGATCATAAAAAAATTGAACTGGCTCAAGCGACTTTAAACGCTAAAATTGTTGAATACGAAGGAAAAAAAGAACTTCTCCTTACTCAGCTGTACATTTTTACAGGTATCAGTAAAGAACGTTTACAACTCATTGAACCTGCACTAGAACCTGTAGAATTAATGGCTGCAGAAAAAGGGATTGAACAGAGAGCAGAAATTCAGGCTTTAAATCACGGTATTGTAGCGGCAGATTATAAAATAAAAGCAGAAAGAACATGGATGATTCCTAAAGTTCAGTTAATGGCTTCTGCATACTATATTGGATTATATGGAAACAGAATTAAAACCTCTGAAAATATAATTCCTGCGATTCCTGAACTTGGATACGGAGGCGCGAAATTAGACTGGAAACCTACGAATATTAATATTCTACCATTAATTACTGCTGGTGTAGGCTTTAAATGGGAAATTTTTGACGGTAAAGAGGGAAAACATGCGGAAGAGACCGCCAAAATAGGTAAGGAAGTTCTTCAGAATCAAAAAGAAGATGCTTTAAAAAAATTGACCTTAAACTTAGCGAATAATCAAACCAATTATGACATCGCAACCGCTCAGATTGCTTTAAAAGCGAAAGAAAAAGAGTTGGCAAAAAATGCATTGACTCAGGCTGAAAAAGAATTCAGATACGGAATGAGCAAATCATCTCAGCTTATAGATGCAGAAAATGATCTGGAACTTGTAGAACTGGAATATCAGAACGCGATTTTCAACCAAAGAAGAGCAGGAATAGAGCTCATGAGATCTACTCAGGAATTGGATATCACTAAATTTTACTAACGATTTAAACCCAAGATGATGCAAAAACATATATCCCTCTTGTTTGCTGTTCTGCTTCTGTTAGGAAGCTGCAATAAAAAAAATGAATTGAATGTTGCAGAAGGTAAAACTAAAAAAGAAGTGATTTCCTTTGCTCCGAAAGTGACAGGGCGAATTTTAAAAATATACGTTACAGAAGGTCAAACCGTAAAAAAAGGAGATACGTTGGCTTTGCTGGATGTACCGGAAGTTTCGGCAAAAATTGCTCAGGCTCAAGGCGCAGTAAGTGCTGCAACCGCACAGGAACAAATGGCTAAAAACGGGGCAACTGCAGATCAGCTAAAACAATTGAAGGCAAAATATAAAGGCTTGAAAGAACAGTATGATTTTGCGCAAAAGTCTTTTCGCAGAGCTTCCAATATGTATCGTGACAGTTTGATGTCACCACAGGCTTATGATGAGGTGTATGCCAAAATGCAGGGTGCTAAAGCACAATATGATGCTGTGATTGCGGAATTGGATGACGTAGAAAGAGGAACCCGTTTCGAAAAAGTAGAAATGGCAGCAGGACAGGCTTCTCAGGCTAAAGGAGCTTTACAGGAAGCAAATGTAGCCTATTCCGAAAGATATGTGATCGCAACCAATGACATGGAAATTGAAACCATCAGTTTGAACACCGGAGAATTGGCAACTGCAGGTTTTGCATTGTTTAATGGCTATATTCCTGACAGTACCTTTTTTCGATTTACAGTTCCTGAAAGCCAAATTTCAAAATATAAACAAGGGCAGACTGTGAATATGGAGGTTACTTACAATAAAGAAAATCTGGAAGGAAAAATTTTGTATATCAAACAGTTAACGAGATATGCAGATATTACCACGGCGTATCCGGATTATCAGTTGCAGGACGCTATTTATGAAATTAAGGTCAAGCCAACAGATATGAGAAAAGCGAAAAATTTTCTAGTCAATTCAAACGTTATTCTGAAATAAATATGAAAGAGTTTTTCCGACTTTTAAAACGAGAATTCCGGTTGTTTATTGGAAATTCTACATTGAGAACCGTTTTCTTTCTGGCTCCGGTTTTCTATGCTACCTTGTTGGGGTTTGTTTATGAAAGCGGAAAAGTAGAAAATACACCAGTATTAGTGATTGATAGAGATAACACCCCTTTATCAAATCAGCTTACAGAAATGCTGGAAGACAACAAAAGTATTAAAGTAATCCGGTATTTGCAGGAGCCTTTAAGCATGCAGGATGAGGTCATCAAATACGAAGCCGCTGCGGTTGTCATTATCCCATCAAAATTTGAGGGATCCATACTTCAGAAAAAATATCCAGAGCTTAATGTATATGTGAATACAGGGAATGTTTTGACTGCCAATTTTGCATCTAAAGCATTACAGTTAACGATTGGAACATTTTCGGCTGGAGTTTCCATAAAAGCACTTCAAAAAGCAGGAATGCCTGCGACGAAAGCCGCGACTCAATATGAACCTTTTAAAGCCAATTATATTACCCTTTTCAATACGACCGGGAATTACCTTATTTTCATGTGGCCAGCAATGTTGGCGGTAGTTTTACAGCAGGTGATTCTTTTGGCAATGGCGGTAAGTTTTGCTTCAGAATTTCAGGGCGGGACTTTCATTAAAGAATATAGTAAAATGAGAAGATGGGCTTTTCCAACAATGCTTATCAAAGTTATTCCGATATGGGTGTTCTCAATCCTGATCGTAGGAATGTACTATTTCATGCACATGATCTTTAAAGTTCCTATGCCGCAGGGAATTCTCAATTTTATCCTTATTACAAGCTTCTTTGTAGGATCGGTTTCTTTCCTAGGTGTTCTGGTAAGTGTACTAATTCCGGATTCGTTGAAAGCAACACAGATCTTAATGGTCATTGCTTCTCCTGCATTTATCATCAGTGGTTTTACATGGCCTTTAAATGCAATGCCTGCTTTTGTACAGTTTATTGCGAATATTATTCCTTTGACCCCTTTTTTACAGGCTTTTAAAATTCTTTTAATACAAAAAGGTTCTGTAGAGCTTACTTATCCCTATTTACAGCATTTAGGCGTTCTTTTAATCGTGTATATTATCTTGGGATGGATTGCGCTGAAGATCAAACTTTGGCTGATTTTCAGATTCATAAAACCAGAAAATATAGAGCAGGATTCTATTTCGGAAAATGAAGATTTATAAATCCAATTACAGAATAATTCATATTTTATATCATATTAAAAATGGAATTTAAACAATTGTTTATCAGTTGTTTGATGGTATTTTTAAAAATAATTTAAAAGCATAAGAAAAAACTGATATATTTGTTTTTCAACAATTACATGAACTATGGAAAACGTATTTGATAGCAAAGATGCTCAGAATTATATTGATAGGATAAATAACCTTGTAGAAGACACTCACGGTCTTTGGGGAAGAATGACGGTTGATCAAATGTTAGCACATTGTAGCGTGTCTTATGAGATGGTTTATGAGCCGGAAAAACATAAAAAACCTGGGGCTATTGCAAAATTTATTCTAAAAAGATTTGTAAAGCCTAAAGTAGTAGGTGAAAAATCATATCCAAGAGATTCTCCTACAGCGCCGCAATTCATCGTTAAAGGAAGAAAGAATTTTGAAGATGAAAAGAAAAGACTGATTGGGTTTATTCAAAAAACTCAGCAGTTGGGTGCTTCTGCTTTTGATGGAAAAGAATCTCATTCTTTTGGTAAATTATCTTCTCAGGAATGGAATAATATGTTTGCAAAACATCTGAACCATCATTTGGCACAATTCGGCGTGTAAATATTACCAGGAATTTTTTTGAGGATCATCTAAAATTATATTCAATTTAATATTTAAAACACATGAAAAAAACTTTACTATTCCTCATTCTTGTTTCCAATTTCTTCTTTGCTCAAATGCCAGATATCTCATCTGTTTGGTTAAATAACAGTAAACCTTATCTGGGAACTATTGGAAACGACAAAGAAGCTATCAAGCTGAAAATTAATATTTCAGAACAGAATAAAAAAAATGATCAGGAATATTTTGTTTCCGGATATTCTCTTGTAGATAAAGTATATGCCAAGTTTGAAGGCAAATTTACCATTACCAAGTACAAAGACAATAAAAAGAGCGGAACGGTGTACGGAACTTACGAATTGGCCGAAGAAAACAAAGGGAAACATTCCGGGCTTTTTCAGGGGAAATTTATCTATACTTTCAAATGGAATAAAACTACCGAAAAAATCGAAGGACAATATATTGAGCTGATTGGTGGCTGGAAAAGCTACGATGGAAGTTTAGATTTTAAAACCCGAATAAAAAATCAATAATCATGGTAAGAAGAATTTTAGCCGTTATTGCCGGAATTATAGTAGGCTCTATCGGTATTTGGCTGATGGAAAGACTGGGACATTCATTGTACCCGTTTCCTGCAGGTATGAAACTCGATGATATTGAAGGATTCAAAGCTTATGTTGACAATTTACCTTTCATGGGGAAATTTATTGTCATTCTTGGTTATGCGTTGGGAGCTTTACTTTCAGGGTTTGTTGCAACGAAAGTGGCCAATAATAACAAACCGACCGCTGCAATGATTTGCGGAATTATCTTTCTGTTTTTTACCATCTACAATATGGTTCTTTTGCCGACTCCGGCTTGGTTTTGGGTATTGGGAATAGCAGTTTGGGGTTTGGTTTTAGTAGGATATAAATTAGCTTTAAATAAAAATAAAGGATGAAATTAGGGGCATTTTCAGTGAGCTTAAGTGTGAAAGACTTACAAAAATCAAAAGACTTTTATGAGAAACTAGGCTTCAGTTCTATGGGCGGAAGTATGGAACATAACTATCTTATTATGAAAAATGGAGATCATTTAATTGGTCTTTTTCAGGCAATGTTTGATGGGAATATGCTGACTTTTAACCCGGGATGGGATCAGAATGCACAAAACATTGAAGCTTTTGACGATGTTCGTGATATTCAGAAACATTTAAAAAGTCAAGGGGTGGAATTGAGTAAAGAAGCAGACGAAGCAACAGAAGGTCCTGAACATATTTTCCTTAAAGATCCGGACGGAAATATGATTTTAATCGATCAGCACAGATAAAGAGGAAACAATGAAAATAATTAAAAGAGTTCTTATAGTTTTAGCTATCATCCCTGTTGTAATTCTTATTGCTGCAGCATTCGTTTCCGGAGACTGCAAATATGAAAAATCAATAACCATTAATGCTCCTGCTGAAAAAGTATGGCAAAATACCAAAACACTGAAAGCAATGGATGTGTGGAGCTCGTGGAATGATCTTGATCCGAACATGAAAAAAGAATGGAGCGGAGTAACAGGTCTTCCGGGAGAAAAAGTATGTTGGGAAAGTAAAAATGAAAATGCTGGAAAAGGCTGTCAGGAAGTGAAAAAAGTAGATGAAGCCAATAAAAGAATTGATACTCAGATTAAGTTTCTGACTCCTTATGAAAGTGAAGCGGATGCCTATGTGACGATCGTTCCTGAAGGAAATGGAACCAAAGCAACTTGGGGATTTACTTCAAAAATTCCTTATCCTTTTACACTGATGAAGCTGTTTATGAATATGGAAGAAGCTATTGGAAAAGATTATCAGAAAGGTCTTTCAAGACTGAAAAGCTTATCAGAAAAACAATAAATTATATATTCAGATCTTGTATTCAGGATTTTTGAATTTCAAAATTGATACAAAAACTAAACTAAAAAAATACATTTATGGCGTCAGTAAACGTTTATTTAACATTTAATGGAAACTGCAGAGAAGCATTCGATTTTTATAAATCAGTATTTGGTGGAGAATATCCATATATCGGAACTTTTGGAGAAATGCCTCCATCAGAAGAATGCGGAGAAATGTCTGAAGAAGAAAAAAACAGAATTATGCACGTTTCTCTTCCGATTTCTAAAGAAACAGTTTTGATGGGAAGCGATACAGGAGGTGAATGGGCTTCTCAGTTTAAAGCTGGAAATAACTTTTCAATTTCTATTAATGCAGAATCGAAAGAAGAAGCAGATAAATTATTTGCAGGTCTTTCAGCAGGAGGAACGGTGACTATGCCAATGGCAGATACATTTTGGGGAGCTTATTTCGGGATGTTTACAGATAAATTCGGGATTGGCTGGATGGTAAACTATGATGATCCTGCAAAAATGCAGCAACATCCATAGGAGCACTCTGAAAATAGAATAGAAATATAAACCGACGGTAACAGCTACTGTCGGTTTTCATTTTTATATCCACTGCACTCCAAAAATTTTTAAATTTGAGTATAAAGTTTCAAGCTGATTTTAAACAGAGAAGAAAATTTTTATAAAAAATATATTTTTCTTATTATTGATAATTGATATTGAATTTTATTGGTTCGATAGATTTTAATAATTAAAAAATAGAGAAATGAAGATTTTAAAAATATGGGCAGCAAGCTTGTTGATGTTAGGAACTACATGTTCATATGCGCAGAAAAGTGATTTGGGAGCTTGGTATATGTATTTCGGAAACAATAAAATAAGTAAAAAGCTGAACTTTCATAATGAGATTCAATACCGAAACTTTGATGCAGGCGGAGATCTGGAACAGCTTTTAATCCGTACAGGAATTGGGTACGATTTAACGGAAAATAATAATAACGTTTTATTAGGCTATGGTTTTATATTGAGCCGACCGTATGTAAACGGAGAGAAAACGGAAAATGTAGAACACCGTATTTTCCAGCAGTATATTACAAAGCAGAAGTTCGGGCGTTTTAATATTCAGCATCGATACCGTTTAGAAGAACGTTTTTTACAGGATGATTTCAGGATGAGGTTCCGATATCTGTTAGGATTGAATATTCCGATCAATAATAAAGAGATGCTGCCTAAGACCTTTTATGGATCTGTGTATAATGAGATTTTTCTGCACTTTAACAGTCCTACTTTTGACAGAAACCGTGTCTATGGAGCGTTGGGATATGTAATTAATAAAAATATGAGAATTGAAGCCGGATATATGAATCAGATTCAGGAAACCCGAAACAGAGGGCAGATTCAGATCGGATTTTATAATAATATTCCTTTTACGAAAGACTAAAGAGTTTTTTTCAGAAAACAATGATATAAAAAATTAAAAACCAATAAACAATTATGCATTCAGGAAAAAGATTCGGAGCCCGTGAATTTGCTGTCTGGACCAAGAGAAGTATTCTTTGGTTGATGGTATTATCGGCAATTCCTACAGTATTGTACTTTTTAGGTTGTACTTTTCTTTCATTTCCGTGGCAACCTATTGCAATTATGGGAACTGCTGTTGCTTTTATTGTTGGGTTTAAAAATAATGCAAGTTACAGCCGGCTTTGGGAAGCGCGACAAATTTATGGAGCTATTATCAACGACAGCCGAAGTTTTGGCTATATTCTAAGAGATTCACTTTCTGCAAAAAATCAGGATAAAGTAAAGGAAATGTTTCTGCGTCATTATGCATGGCTTACGGCGCTTCGTTTTCAGTTGCGGGAATCCAGAGCTTGGGAAAATATGAATACGGCCCAGTTTGATGAATATTCAAAAAAATATGATATTCCTGAGAAATTATCAAAACTGGAAGATGAGCTTGAAAAATACCTTACTAAAGATGAACTTCAATATATTTTAAGTAAGAAAAACCGGGCAACGCAGCTGATGGCACAACAGAGTAAAGAACTATCACAGGCGTATGTAAACGGAGAGATCAATGATTTTCAATGGGCTCAGATCAATCAGCAATTGATAAAGTTTACCGACAACCAGGGAAAAGCGGAGCGAATTAAAAATTTTCCGTATCCACGAAATTTCTCTTCCATCACAACCTATCTTTTGTTACTGTTTATTGTCTTCGTGCCTTTCGGGCTGCTGAAAGAATTTGATAAACTAGGCGACGGAACTATTCTAGAAGGATTTACCTTATGGTTTAATATTCCTTTTTCATTATTGGTAACTTGGTGTTTTCATACATTGGACAGTGTAGGAGAAGCCTCTGTGAATCCTTTTGAAGGAAGTCCGAATGATGTTCCGATTACACAGATCAGCCGAACCATAGAAATTGATATGAGAGATATGTTGGATGAAAAAGACCTTCCATCTCCATTAGCTCCAAAAAATAATATTGTACTTTAGGTTTGCTGAAATACAAACATTTAAAAATAATATTCATTCATAAAATATAAATAAATGATTCACAATTATGTCATAATATCAATCGCGGTATTGTTGTCTGTGATGATATTGGTAATGATAGGGCAAAAGCTGAAAGTGGCTTATCCTATATTTCTGGTAATTGCAGGACTTTTAATAAGCCTTATTCCGGGAATGCCTCATATTGAAATAGAACCCGATTTGGTTTTTCTTATTTTTCTTCCTCCCATTTTATTTGAAGCAGCGTGGTTTACTTCGTGGCAGGATTTTCATAAGTGGAGAAAGCAGATATTTTCTATGGCTTTCGGGTTGGTGTTTCTAACTTCCATTGTGGTGGCGTATCTTTCATCATCAATTATTCCGGGGCTTACTGTAGCCATGGGATTCTTATTAGGAGGTGTCAATTCTCCGCCCGATGCAGTCGCTGCAACTTCAGTCTTGAAACATATGAAAATCCCTAAAAAAATAACCAGTATTCTGGAAGGAGAAAGTTTGATTAATGATGCTTCCAGTTTAATTGTTTTCAAATTTGCTTTAGCGGCTGTTATTTCAGGACAATTCATTTTTGGAGAAGCGGTAAAAGACTTTTTCACCATGGCAATTGGTGGAATTGCGATTGGAGTAGGATCTGGACTACTTTTCGGAGCATTGTTAAGAATTATTCCGTCAAACTCAAATATTGATACCATTATCACTCTGATTGTTCCGTACATCATGTATGTGGCAGCAGAACATTTCCATTTTTCAGGAGTATTATCTGTCGTTGCAGGTGGATTGCTGATGTCTTATAACTCCCATTGTTATTTAAGCCATACTTCGAGAATTCAGTCCGGAAATGTTTGGAGCGTGCTGATTTTTTTAATGAACACCATTGTTTTCATCCTTATTGGGTTAGAATTGCCGATTGTGGTAGAAGGAATGAAAGATTATACCATTTCTGAAGGTATTTTCTATAGTATTATAATTGGAGGAGCGATTATATTTACCAGAATTCTGTACAGTTATGCGGTCATGTATTTCCCAAGACTTTGTTCAAAAGAACTGAGGTTGAAAGTTCCAAAACCCGATTGGCGAGAACCTTTTATTATAAGTTTTGCAGCGATGAGAGGCGTAGTTTCTTTAGCTGCAGCATTATCTATTCCGGCATTTTTACCGAATGGAGAAGCTTTTCCACACCGAAATATTATCCTGTTCGTTACTTTTGTCATTATATTGATTACTTTGGTGGGGCAAGGATTGCTTCTTACTCCGATTTTAAAATTCTTAAAAATAGACGATGCAGGAAGTGAGTTGCCTGAAGAAAAGCAGGAAGTCATTTTAATGAGAAAATTAAAAGAAACGGCTTTGCAAAAACTGGATGATGATTTCTCTGAATTAGCTGGAAAAAACAGCCTTGTACAACATCAAAAACATA
The DNA here is from genome assembly GCF_000813825.1 of Chryseobacterium taiwanense. Taxonomy (GTDB): domain Bacteria; phylum Bacteroidota; class Bacteroidia; order Flavobacteriales; family Weeksellaceae; genus Chryseobacterium; species Chryseobacterium taiwanense. The sequence continues at coordinate 15,824 of NZ_JWTA01000012.1, read as the reverse complement.
AGCTGGAAAACGAAATGATGATGATGGCAGATAAAGTGCAATGTATGGCAACAACAGGCGATTACGTGACGGCAATGAATGAAAATAAAGATGTCATGAGACAGATTATTCAGGCGCAAAGAAATGAACTTCATCGATTGAAACGTGAGAAAATATTTGATGATCACGTAATGAGGACTATTGAAATGCAGCTTGATTTTGATGAAGCTAAAATTACGGGCTTTTCTCATGGATAAAGAATTCACAAAAGAAACAGTAAATAAGAAGATAATGAGTATCCCAATTATAGTTCAGTATAAAATAAAAGCTCCGGTTAAAAAAATCTGGAAAGCTTTGACAGACAAAAATGAAATGAAATCATGGTATTTTGATATTTCCGATTTTGAATTGGAAATAGGGAAGGTTGTTAATTTCTATGAACCGGGAGAAGAACGGAAATACCATCATCAAGGCGAGATATTAGAAATAATCCCTAATAAAAAATTAAAACATACTTGGTCTTATCCTGAATTGTCAGACGGAATCACAACCGTAACCTGGGAATTGAATAGTCAGGGTGAAGAAACTTCTGTCACCCTTATTCATGATGATATTGATCATCTGAAAGAATTAGGAGCTAATTTTTCCAGAGAAGCCTTTGCAGACGGCTGGAACGGAATTCTTAAACAAAGTTTAAAACCTTATCTGGAAAATTAAGATGTCAAAATTTAAAGCACTTCGTCCGATATTATGGACAGAAGATTTCAATGATACGATTGGTTTTTACACCCAAATCCTAGGTTTTACCCTACAGGAAAGAAATGAAGATTGGGAATGGGCTTCATTGGAAAAAAACGGAGTAGAAATCATGTTGACAAAACCGAATCAACATGAAAGCTTTAATAGAATTGGTTTTACAGGTTCGTTTTATTTTACAGTAGATCAGATAAATGAGCTTTGGGAAGATTTGAAAACAAAAACCAAGATCTGTTACGAAATAGAAACTTTTGACTGGGAAATGAGAGAGTTCGCGATCTATGATAATAACGGATATATATTACAATTTGGTCAACATATTGAAGAAATTAGAAAAGCGGAATAAATTTTGCTATTTTTGGGGGAAATATTTAGAAATTCAATGAAAAAGAATATAATAGCAGGTTTTGCTGCAATTTTGTTATTAGCTTCATGTAACAAAGATGAAAAAATCTTAAATACATTAAGTGATTATAACAATTCTATGGAAGCTAAAGGATATCATTTTGGAGATAAACTTAGCCTTCCGAAAGAAATTACAGACAATGCAGAAAGCGTTTCTATAAGCTTTGGAGACAAAGAAACCTCAGATTTAACAATAGATCCGAAATTTTTTACATTAGGAGATAATGCCGTCACTTTTAACATAAAAAAGAAAGGCGGAGAAACTTTGAATCAGGATGCAACCATCAACGTATTTGCAAAAAATCCTGAACAAAATATTGCCTATCAAATTGTAGCAGAATATCCTCATGATCCTAAAAACTTTGTACAGGGTTTCCAGATTGAAGGAAATACCATCTATGAAAGTGACGGACAGAACGGTTCTTCACAGATTTTGAAATATACATTAGGAACTACGACACCTCTTGCTTCTACAAAACAAGCTCAGGAAGATTTTTCTGAAGGAAGTACGATTGTAGGAGACAAGGTATACCAACTGACTTGGCAGAGTAAAAAAGGATATATCTATGATAAAAGCACTTTAAAATTGATTAAAGAATTTGCTTATCCGAATGTATTGGGAGAAGGTTGGGGATTGACGTATGACGGTAAAAACCTGATTGCTTCTGACGGAAGTAAACTTTTATACTTTTTAGATCCGAATGATCCTTCAAAATTGGTGAGAACAATTGCTGTTGCAGGAAGTTCTCAGGCTTACGATCAGTTAAACGAGCTTGAATATCACAACGGATTTATCTACGCAAACGTTTGGCAAAAACCAATTATCTTAAAAATTAATCCTGAAAACGGAGAAGTGGTTGGGACATTTGATTTTACAGCAATTGCCAAGCAAAACACGAAAGGAAGTGATGATGTATTAAACGGAATTACTTTCAAAGGAGACAATATGTTGGTAACCGGTAAAAACTGGTCGAAAATTTACGAAGTTGCTATTAAATAATAAAGCAATAAGTATTTTTAAAATATAATGATAGCGTTCCTTAGGAGCGCTATTTTTAGTGATAGAAAAACACTATTTTTGAATAAAGAGTAAAAATTCAATGAAAAAAAATCTGTTAGTCTGTTTTGCATCAATCATGCTGCTCACGTCTTGTAACAATAAAGACAAAATGCGAAGTTCCCTAAAAGGATATAACGATTCTATGGAATCAAAAGGCTACTATTTTGGAGATCAATTGACGCTTCCGAAAGAAATTACAGATAATGCAGAAACCATTACCATCAGCTTTGGAGATAAAGAAACTTCGGCCTTGAATATTGATCCTAAGTTTTTTGAATTAGGAGAAAATGAAGTTACGTTTATCATCAAAACGAAAAGTGGAGAAACATTGAATCAGGATGCTACCATCAATGTGTTTACAAAAAATCAGGAGAAGAACATTGCTTATGAAGTAACAGCAGAATATCCGCATGATGAAAATGGTTTTATTGAAGGATTTCTTTTGGAAGGAAACACAGTGTACGAAAGCGATGGACTTGAAGGTTCTTCTCAGCTTATAAAATATACTTTAGGAAGTACAAATCCGATTATTACTGAAAAGCAGGCAGACAATATTTTCTCTGAAGGTTGTGCCATTATAGGAAATAAAATTTATCAGCTTACCTATCAGAACAGAATAGGATTCGTTTATGATAAAAATACCTTCAAAAAGATTTCAGAATTTCCTTTACCCAATGCACTTGCAGAAGGTTGGGGATTGACCTACGACGGAAAAAATCTTATTGCAACAGATGGTTCCAGTAATTTATATTTTCTGGATGTAAATGATCCTTCAAAAGTGGTAAAGACAGTTTCTGTTGTGGGAAATAAAGAGATGTATGACAAACTGAATGAACTGGAATATCATGATGGTTTTATCTATTCGAATGTTTGGTTTAAACCTGTCATTTTAAAAATTAATCCTAATACCGGAGAAGTTGTGGGGAAATTTGATTTTACAAAAATGACCGAAGATAATATGGCGGGAAACACTGAGCATGTACTGAACGGAATTGCCTTTAAAGGAGAAAATATGATGGTTACAGGGAAAAACTGGTCAAAAACTTTTGAAGTCGCTATAAAAAATTAACATAAAATGATTCTGCCGAATGTAGTGAATCTTAAAAATGATTCCAGTACCTTTGACAATCTTTTGAGTTAGATTTTTTCAGTATATTACCGTATTAAAAGAAACTGAGTGAAGTTTTTACAGATTATATTATTTTTCTTGTTCTGTTCGTTGTCTGCGCAGAAAATTCTTCCGTTAGACAGCTTAAAGCTTAAAGAAGCAGGAGATATGCTTGCTGATGACTATGGCAACCTGTATATTTATAAAAACAAAGACTTTAGTTTTACAAAATACGATTCTACCGGAAAGCAGATCGGGAAAATGATGCTTACCGTACCTTTTAAACCTCAAAACGTTCAAAATCCTTTAAGTGTTGCTCTATTTTCTGAAAATGCTCAGGAACTGAAATTTGTAGATCAGAATTTGAACGAAATACAGCGAATAGATTTCAAACAAAAATTCAGCTTTATAAAATATGCTTATGCTGAAGATCTGCAGCAGATCTGGTTGATGGATGAAAGTACAAAACGTCTTTTGCAGTACAACTTCAGAAATGAAACGACCATCAATTCTTATCCTTTTGATGCTAATTTCGACGATCTTATCGATCTGTTAGTATTCGATAATAAAGTATATGTTTTGACTAAAAAGCAATTCAGAGTCTTTACACTCAGGTTTGAAAAGCTTTTTGAAGCTGATCTGGAAAACGGAAAACGTTTCAGAAGAGAAAACGATGTCATCATGATCATCGCTAAAAATACGATTTTCAGCTATAATTCAGGTAAAGAATTAGTTAAGATTTTTGAAGATCCCGATGCGCAAATTGTGGATAAAAACACACTGGCTTATTTTGAAATCAAAGCCAACAAACTTTATCTTTACACCCTGGAAAATAACAAAGCACCTAAACCTCAAACAGAACCGGAACCTATACAAAAAGAGAATAAAAATCTTGACGAATCTGAAGATAAAAAAGAGCAGCCGGATTTAATAAAACTCATCGAAGAAGTTTCAGAAGTTCAGTCATTGGGTGTAGAACATTTATAATCATCAGTTAAATAATATACGAAAGATGCATATTGCAGTTACAGGAAATATTGGAGCCGGAAAAACGACTTTAACTACGATGTTGTCTAAACATTATGGTTGGGATGCTCAGTTTGAAGATGTAGATCACAATCCTTATTTGGAAGATTTTTATGCAGATATGAGCAAATGGAGTTTTGCTTTACAGATTTATTTTCTGGGAAGTAGATTTCGTCAGGTAAAAGAGATCAGAGAGAGTGGGAAAAATATTATTCAGGATCGTACGATTTATGAAGATGCCCATATTTTTGCAGAAAACCTGAATGATATGAATCTTCTTTCGGACAGGGATTTCAATAACTATGCTTCGGTATTCAATCTAATGAAATCTTTTGTTTCTGCTCCGGATTTATTGATTTATTTAAAATCTGATGTTCCGAATCTGGTAAAGAAAATCTACAAAAGAGGGAGAGAGTATGAAGCATCTATCAGTATTGAATATCTTTCAAAACTGAATCAGAAATACGAAAAATGGATTTCTAATTATACTGAAGGAAAACTGCTTGTTATAGAAGTGGATGATTTGGATTTTGTGGAAAAACCGGAAGACTTTGGTATTATCTTGGAAAAAATAGAAGCCGAACTAAATGGTTTGTTTTAAAAGTTAATTGAGCAATAGTTTCATACAGCAACAACAGAAAAGATGATTAAAGTTTTACATAACGGGAATTGTTCAAAATCAAATGCGGCAGTAGATTATTTAGTACAGAATAATATTCCGTTTGAAGTTATTGATATTATTAATGAGCCGTTAAGTGTTTTAGAGATTAAAACAGTCTTGAAGAAGTTAGGAAAAGATGTTTCCTATATTATAAGGGCAACAGATAAATTGTATACGGATAACTTTGTGGGGCAACAGCTTTCTGATGATGCTTGGATTGAAGTGTTATCAAAGAATCCATCTCTGATTCAGCGTCCTATTTTAATAAAAGGTTCTTCGGCAATATTAGGAAGACCTTTTGAAAATGTGAAAAGCTTTGTTGAGAAGGCTTAATAAGATCGAAAAAATAAAAGTCAGCATTTACGCTGACTTTCTTTTTATAATAAGATTACTCCTTCTATTTTCGCAACCTCTTGATAGATCGCAACTACCTGATCAGCATCTAAAACAAATGCATTGATATTGCAGGCTGTATATTTTCCGTTTTTACTTTCACGGTTTCCCAGTGTAAATTTAATGCCGTCAAAAACCCTATATATTTCCGTAAGTTTCGACTGATCTGTAGGAATGATAAATTTGAATAAATAATCTTCCGGAAAATCGTGATGATCTTCCAGTTTAGCCTTTAAAGACTTGTAAAAATCTTCAGGGCTTGCGTGTTGATTTCCTTGTAATATGTCCATCTGCAGTTATAAAGTTATATATAAATATAGCAATTTTTTTTCTATTTACCAAGTGGTCCTAAAAGCGACTTAGAGTTTTGAATTTCATAATCTTCAATAATATTGAAGAGTCCGTTTACCAGTTGTTCAGAAGCTAAAGTGCTTAATCCGCCTGCATTTACACTCGATTTATTTCCTCCTAAAAGGCTTCCTAATAGATTGCTTCCTGATAAAGCAGTATTAATGGTCTTTACAATTCCGTATTTATTAAGCTCTTCCTCTACCTTAGGAGAAATAGCGGTAATAAGCTGCTGAGAAGTTTTTTCCTTTAGAATAAGCGTTGCTGTACCTTTTTCTCCTTGGATGATTCTAGTGACATCCTGCGCATTCAGACTGTGAACGGCATTTTGAAGAATTGGTTTTGATATATTTACGGTAAATACAGCTGCATCAGCAATGTATTCTCTTTCTTTTTTTACCAATGAAGGTGCTATTTTCTCCAAAGTAGCATTAATATCTCTTAACTCTTTTGGTAAAGCCTTGTCAACAAGATTATTTTGAAGAAAAGCCTCTCTGTTTCCATAGATTCCTGCTCCTTTATCAATACCATTCAACAAAATATTCTTGATGATAGATAATCCTAAATCACTTGTCGCTAAAGAAGTGCAAGAATGAGTAATCGTAGAGAGTATTGCTCCTGTTCCTATTATTAAACTCGCGGCTATAATGTATTTTTTCATTGATATTTTAAATTATTCTTAGTGTTTCCAAATACTGCACCAAAGGTAAAGATTTAACGAAAAAATAACAGTATTTATTCCCTTTTTGATCAGAGAAATTTCTTAAAGCTTAAAAAAGAAGCATTGATAGTCGTTTTTAGGTGTTTTTTATGGATTTTCCATGTTTTTGGTGGTGTGGATAATTTAATTATTTTGTTATTTTTTAATGAATGATTTAAAGATTTAATATTTTTTTTAAGTTTTTATTTTGATTATTGTGATTTATATTATTTTTTAAGTAACTTTAACATTGTTTAAGATATTTTTTTACTTTTGAATAATGTCTTTTTTTGAGAATTAAGAATTTTCCATAAAAGACCATAAAAACAATACGTTTTTATCCTGACTTGATTGTACGAATAAAATTAAACTATATGAAACAACGTGATTTAAAGTATTCATGTCTCATTGCTGTTCTATACTTTGGTATGAATGTCAATGCGCAGGTTACTCCTAAAAAAGATTCTGTAACTAAGGAACAGAAAATTGAGGAAGTGGTACTCATTGGTTATGGATCTCAGAAAAAAGAAAACATAACAGGTAGTATTGGCCTTGTTTCTGCAAAAGACTTGGCAGATAAACCTAATGCAAATCCAATCAGTTCAATTCAAGGGAAATTGGCAGGGGTAAATATTACAAATTCGGGTACTCCCGGAGGTTCTCCCAGAGTAGATATTAGAGGTGTTGGTTCTTTAACAGGAAATACAGTATTCATTGTAGATGGAATGATAACTACTGATATATCCTATCTTAGTTCTCAGGATATAGAGTCAATGAGTGTTTTGAAAGATCCTTCATCTTTGGCTATTTTTGGAGCTCAAGCAGCAAATGGAGCTATAATCATCAAAACTAAAACGGGGAAAGGAAAACCTGTTTATAACTTTAATTCTTATTTTGGAATTAAAAAAGTAACGAATATTCCTAAGATGGTCAATTCTGATCAATATATAGAATTGTACAATGAGAAGTTGATGAATGATAATGGCTCTAGTGTAGGGTCTATTTCAAGAGCTGATTATCCTGCTGATACGGATTGGTTCAAAGAAATTTTCCGTACAAGTATCATCAACTCTAATGATTTCTCTGCAACAGGAAGTTGGAAAAAACTTAATTATTATGCTAGTGTAGGATATCTTCAGGATGAAGGAAACCTAGCTGCAGGTCAGGGAATTAATTCAGGAAGTGGTTTTAATAGATTTAATACTAAAGTAAACCTTAGTTATAAGATAACGGACAATATTACCATTGGAGATAATTTCAGTTTTTCCAAGATGCGTACTGACGTAGCACAGAATCCTCTGTTAACAGCTTTTATTACTCCTCCAATATTTTCAGTAATGGACTCCAATACGGGAGATTATCAATATTTTAATGGATACTCTACTGCTAATCCAAGAGCTAGTCTTGATCTTTATCGTTCTCAGGTGAGACAGGAGAGATTGCTTAATAATATATGGGGAGAGTTGAAGTTTTTGAAAGACTTTACATTTAGAATTAGTTATTCTAGTGATAATTATAGCCCTAGTCAATACGAATATACTCCAGTTAAAACCTATCTTCCAGCAGCTAGTCAAGGTGTTTCATCTTTGATTACAAGGAATTTTAGAAATAGAAATTACGTTTGGGATAATACGATTACTTGGAAAAAAAGCTTAGGAAATCATAATTTAGAAGTGCTTGCGGGCTTTTCAAGAACAAGAACTACTTTATCTCAAGATTATAGTTCAGCAAAAAATGTTCATTATGATGGAACAAATGGTTCTTTAAACATTGCAAACGGAACGGATATTATATATGTAAGCGGTATAGATAGAGATGATAATGTTGTTTCCGGTGTTGATCAAGATCAACAAAGAATTCAATCTTTCTTCGGAAGAGTTAATTATGATTACAAAGGAAAATATCTATTAAATGCCTCTATTCGTAGAGATGCCAGTTCACAAATTAATGTTGATAGATCTAGGACTTTTCCTGCAGTTAGTGCTGGTTGGGTAATATCTAAAGAAGATTTTATGAGTGAGCAAAATGTTTTCAATTTATTGAAACTTAGAGCCAGTTATGGTGAATTAGGTAATCCTAATGTAGGTAGAGGATTCAACCAAAACGTATCGATTATTGGTGGAGGTGCATATTTTGGAAATACGGGTTACCCTGCTGCAACTATAGACCAATTTGTAGATACAAATATTGGTTGGGAAACTACCACAGGAAAAGATGTTGGTTTAGAGATGGCATTGTTTAATAATAAACTGAAAATTGATGCGGCTTATTACGATAAAGATTCCAAAAATATTGTTTACAATGTTTTTCAAGGAACTGTATCAGGTGCAAGTAACTGGAATGCGTATAAAACCAATGCCTATTCTTTTAATAACAAAGGTTTTGAAGTATCAGTTAATTATAGTAATAAGATTAATGATAATATTAGCTTTGGAGTATATGGTAATTTTGCATCACTTAAGAATGAAATTACATCAGTATACGGTGGATCATTTTTAGAAACTGGAGCTAGTTTATTTGGAAATTCTATTGTAAGATTGCAGGAAGGTCAAGCAGTGGGTTCTTATTACGGTTATCAAGTTGCAGGAGTTTTCCAAACAGATGCAGAAGCTGCAGCATCAGGACAAAGTGGAGCAAAAGCGGGATGGTTTAAATTTGCAGATCAGGATGGTAACGGAATTATTGACTCAAGAGATAAAACATTCTTAGGAAGCCCTATTCCTAAAGGGACTTATGGATTTGGTGTTAATTTTAATGTTTATTCATTTGATATTGGGATTGATTTCCAAGGTGTATTTGGTAATAAAATATACAACTATAACCGTGAACAGCGTTATGGAAATGAAACTTGGGATTTAGATATGTATAATAACAGATGGCATGGAGCTGGAACTTCCAATACGAACTCTATGATTACATCTAATCAATCAATTATTTTACCAAATAGTTTTTATGTAGAAGATGGAAGTTATATCAGAATCAGAAATATTCAGGTTGGATATAATTTACCAAAGACGTTTGCTAAAGCCCTTTCAATTACAAAATTGAGATTGTATGTGAGTGCACAGAATCCTTGGACTAGCTTTAAATATCACGGTTTCTCCCCAGAGATTACAAATACTGATAGAGTACAGATGGGAATTGATAATAATATTTACCCGATTTCTGCAATTTATACATTCGGTATGAACTTAACATTTTAATTAAAAAGATCATGAAAAAAATATTTTTAACACTTTCTATATTGTCATTAATTGTAAGCTGTAATGATGATTTTGTGGATATTAAAGATGAAGGAGAGAAAGATATATCAAATTTCTTTACTACACAGGATGACGCTGTGCAGGCAACTAGTGCCATTTATAGTTTTTTAAGAAGTTGGGAAAACACAGGTTTCCCTGCACAATATGTATTTGGAGTAACTGGTGATGATGTAGAAAAAGGGTCTAATCCTGGTGATGCCTCATTCATTAATGCCTATGATAACTTTACATTTACAGTAAGTGATGATGGGGTAAGAGGGTACTGGATTGGTCAATGGCAAGCTGTTAACAGAGCGAATCAGGTGATTACAAACGTTCCTAAAATAGCAATGGATGAAACGCTTAAAAATAGATTGGTAGCTGAAGCTAGAATGTTAAGAGCTTATTTCTATTTTAATTTGGTAAGAATTTACGGAGGAGTTCCTATATATGATGGGTTACCGGCAGATGGTATTTATTTGAAACCAAGAAACTCTGTAGCAGAAGTTTATAACTTTATTGTTTCAGACCTTACTGCTGCTGCTGCAGTTTTACCTCAGACCTATTCTGCATCAGAGACTGGAAGAGTGACCAAAGGAGGCGCTTTGGGATTGCTTTCAAAAGTTTACCTTTATATGAAAGACTATCAAAAAGCGTATGAGACTTCTAATCAGGTTATTTCAATGGGATATGCTTTAGATCCTGATTTTAATCATTTATTCAGACCAGCTGGCGAGTTTGGATCAGAATCGGTTTTTGAAGTGAATTGTGATTGTTCTGCTGCGTTTGGAGGTAGTCAATATGCTGAGGTTCAAGGGGTAAGGAATCAATTTGGATGGGGCTTCTTTACACCTACTACAGAGTTGGAAAGTGCATTTGAGCCGGGAGATATCAGAAAAGAATTAACTATTTTGAGAGAAGGAGAAACAACTCCTGAAGGAGATTTGATTCATAAAGGAGATCCTCAGGCGGGAAATATGTGGAATCAAAAAGTATATGTTCCAACCTCTTTAAATAATAGTACTTGTGGCTATGGTTCTATTCAAAATTTAAGAATTTTAAGATTTGCTGATATCCTATTAATCAATGCAGAAGCTGCGAATGAATTAGGAAACACAGCTGTTGCTGTTACTAATATTAATAAGGTAAGAACTAGAGCTCAGTTGCCAAATACAACAGCTTCTACCCAGTTAGCGTTAAGAAATGCAATTTGGCAGGAAAGAAGAGTAGAGTTGGCAATGGAAATGGATAGATTTCCAGATCTAGTAAGAACAGGGCAGGCTGCTACTTATTTAGGACCTAAAGGATTTAAAACAGGAAAGAATGAGCTTTTCCCAATTCCTTTGGATGCGATGAATCAAAGTAATGGACTTTTCGTTCAAAACCCTGGTTACTAATAATTACAGATGAAACTTTAGAGGAGAATGAAAGTTCTCCTCTTCTTTTATATTCTCTTAAAAAAGATTCAATGAAAAGGATAATATTACCCATCATTGTAGCATCATTATTTGCTATTTCCTGCAAAAATACCCAAAACGCCAAACAAGAAGTTTCAAAAGTAAAAGCTGTAAAAAGCAATATTACTGATGAGCAGTTGATGGACAGAGTGCAAAAAGATGCCCTAAAGTATTTTTGGGATTATGCGGAACCCAATTCCATGTTGGGAAGAGAACGTTATCACGAAGATGATATCTATCCGGATAATGATAAACACGTTGTGACAACGGGTGGATCAGGATTTGGCTTAGCTACAATATTAGTCGGAGTTGAACGAGGCTTTGTTCCAAGACAGATAGCAGTAAGAAGACTGACCCATATGATGGATTTCCTTGCAAAAGCAGATCGTCATAAAGGAGCATGGTCACACTGGATCAATGGAGAAACAGGAAAAACGGTTCCTTTTGGAAAAAAAGATAACGGTGGAGATCTGGTGGAAACAGCTTTTTTAACTTCAGGAATTTTGATGGTTCGTGAATACTTTAAAAACGGAAATGCAGAAGAAAAAGCGCTTGCCAAAAAATGTGATGAGCTTTGGAAAGGAATTCAATGGAACTGGTATACAAAAGGCGGTGAAAAAGTTCTTTACTGGCATTGGTCACCAGAATATCAATGGGAAATGAACTTCCCGTTGCAGGGGTATAATGAATGTTTGATTACCTACATTTTAGCAGCTTCATCACCAACTTATTCAATTGATGCTGAAACCTATTACAAAGGCTGGACAAGAAACGGAACCTATCTTTCAGACAAAGAAAAATATGGACTTCCAATGTATGTAAAACATAACGGAGCCGAAGAATACGGAGGACCGTTATTTTGGACTCAGTATTCTTATATTGGTTTAGATCCGACGAACTTATCAGATAAGTTGATTAAAAATTATTTTGATTTAAATAAAAATCAGGTGCTTATTGATTATAAGTACTGTGTTGAAAACCCAAAAGGATGGAAAGGGTATGGTCCGAATTATTGGGGATTAACGGCAGGATATTCAAGGAATCAAGACGGAAGTGTGGGGTATGATGCACATTTTCCACAAAATGATCGTGGGGTAATCACGCCGACTGCGGCATTGAGTAGTTTCCCATATTCACCAAAAGAATCTATGGATTTTCTGAGATTTATGTACACTCAAAAACCTGAATTTATTGGTTCTGCAGGACCTTATGATGCAACTTCAATCAATTATAATAATTGGACAACGCCTAGGTATTTAGCAATTGATCAGGGAACGATTGCTCCGATGATTGAAAACTACAGAACAGGATTTTTATGGAAGCTATTCATGAATGCTCCTGAAATTCAGCAGGGATTAAAGAAACTAAGTTTCAAATCTGAAAAATATAACATTAAATAATTCTTTGAGAATTGAATGTCTGTTTAATTGAAGCTAAACAAAACCACACAAAAACCTGAAATATTTAAAATGAAATTAAAACTAAACCATTTGCTGCTTTTATTTCTGCCACTTTCGTTGAGTGTAACCGCTCAGGAAATCAAGGCAGAATTAAATAAAGAAGTTACAAGACATGAAAAGATATCTTACATTCTTGATTACCCCCAGAAAGTAAAAGGGAATGTTCCGCTGATTGTATTTCTTCATGGTTCAGGAGAAAGAGGTACTAATCTGGAAGTTGTGAAAGCGCACAGTCCGTTCACATATAAAAATTTGATCAAGGAACCTGTGGCGATTTTGGCGCCTCAATGCCCGGAAAACACTTGGTGGGATACGGTGACTGTTTATAATTTGATTAAAGAAATTCAGCAGAAATACAAGATAGATGCTTCCAGAATTTACCTTACAGGGCTTTCTATGGGAGGTTGGGGGACGTTGAAGCTGGCAATGGAGCATCCAGAAATGTTTGCCGCTGTAGTTTCGGTCTGTGCACCTACAGATAGAGTAATGTATGCAAACATCGATCAGTACAAGAATTTGAACATGAAAATCTTTCATGGCGGAATGGATGATGTAGTTTTACCTGAAAATGCATTTCACTTTTATCAGGCGCTACATCCGGTGAATTCATCTGCAGAATTGACAATCTTTCCAAATGACAACCATAACTCTTGGGATTCAACCTATTCAAATCCTAAACTGTATGAATGGATGTTATCAAAAAGAAAAGAAAAATAATTTAGTATAAATATTTCAAACAGGAAGTCTTTGCTGAGTGAAACGCCTTTGCGAACTAAAAAATAAGCAGGATAATTATAAAGAAAAACCTTTGCGAGCTTTGTGTTTAAAATAAATTATTAAAAATTAAAACAAAAAAATAGAACTATAATTAAAGAAGATAGATTTATGAAAAAGTTAATTGTAATCGCCACCTTAGCATTGGCACCTGTGTTTTCGGCACAGGAAATGGTAACAAAGCCAGTTCAATCATATCAGACGGCTCAATATCAGGCTAAAAAGAAAGCCTTTGTAGACAATCTTTTGTCTAAAATGACACTAGACGAGAAAATTGGTCAGCTAAACTTACCGAGTTCAGGTGATTTTACCACTGGTTTGGCTAAAAGCTCAGATATTGGGAAAAAAGTTGAAATGGGCTTAGTGGGCGGACTATTTAATATAAAAGGAGCCGAAAAGATCAGAGCCGTTCAAAAAGTTGCCGTAGAAAACAGCCGTTTGAAAATTCCTTTGATTTTTGGGATGGATGTTATTCACGGTTATGAAACGACATTCCCGATTCCATTAGGTTTGGCGGCTTCTTGGGATATGAACTTAATTCAGCAGTCAGCAAGAGTGGCGGCAAGAGAAGCTTCGGCAGACGGAATTAACTGGACGTTCTCGCCAATGGTAGATATTTCCCGTGAACCAAGATGGGGAAGAGTTTCTGAAGGTTCAGGTGAAGATCCGTATTTAGGAAGTGAAATTGCTAAAAATATGGTGTATGGTTACCAAGGAAAAGATCTTTCAATCGGAAATACCATTTTAGCTTGTGTAAAACATTTTGCACTGTACGGAGCAGGAGAAGCGGGAAGAGATTACAATACGGTTGACATGAGTCACGTGAGAATGTTCAATGAATATTTTCCACCTTACAAAGCGGCAGTTGATGCAGGGGTAGCTTCTGTAATGGCTTCTTTTAATGAAGTTGACGGAGTTCCTGCAACAGGAAACAAATGGTTACAGACCGATGTTTTAAGAGATCAATGGAAATTCAAAGGTTTTGTTGTTACCGATTATACAGGAATCAATGAAATGGTGGATCATGGAATGGGAAATCTTCAGCAGGTTTCTGCATTGGCATTGAAAGCAGGTGTTGATATGGATATGGTAGGAGAAGGTTTTTTAACAACATTAAAAAAATCTCTGTCAGAAGGAAAAGTTACACAGGCTGAAATTGATATGGCGGCAAGAAGAATCCTTGAAGCTAAATATGATTTAGGATTGTTTGATGATCCTTACAAATACGGAAGTGCAAAACTGGCAGAAAAAGAGGTTTACAATCTGGAAAACCGTAACATCGCAAGAAATACCGCAGCTCAGTCGATGGTATTGATGAAAAATGAAAACCAGGTATTGCCTTTGAAGAAATCAGGTACGGTCGCTGTCATTGGACCATTGGTAAACAATTCGATGAATATGGCCGGAACTTGGAGCGTAGCTACAAAACACGCTATTTCAGTTAACTTAATGCAAGGTCTTCAGGCAAATTATGGTAAAGATGTTAAATTTCTTTCAGCTAAAGGAGCGAATATTGATTACGATGCAAAATTGGAAGACATTTATGCGGCTCACGGTAAAAAAACCGATAGAGATAGCCGTTCAAAAGAAGAATTGTTGAAAGAAGCGGTTGAGGTTGCAAAAAAATCAGATGTTATCGTTTTGGCAATCGGAGAATCAGCAGAAATGAGTGGAGAATCTTCTTCAAGAACTGAAATTACAATTCCTCAATCTCAGGTAGATTTATTAAACGAATTGAAAAAGACAGGGAAACCAATCGCACTGGTTCTTTTCACAGGTCGTCCTTTAGCGTTAACGAATGTAAAAGATACTCCTGATGCTATTTTGAATGCTTGGTTTCCCGGTTCAGAAGCAGGAAATGCAATTGCAGATGTTCTTTTCGGAAAAGTGAACCCTTCAGGAAAATTACCGATGACGTTCCCAAGAAGTTTAGGGCAGGTTCCGATTTATTACAATGCTAAAAATACAGGTCGTCCATTAGATCAGACATTGGTAGATAAATGTGAATATCAGAGATTCCGTTCAAACTATATGGATGAGTGTAATACTCCGTTGTATCCATTTGGATATGGATTGAGTTATACAAAATTCAATTATTCTGATATGACGGTTTCTAATGCAAATCCAAAAGGAAACCAGACCATTCAGGCTTCAGTTACAGTAACCAACTCAGGAAACTATGACGGGGCAGAGGTTGTTCAGTTATACATCAGAGATATGGTGGGAAGTATTACAAGACCGGTAAAAGAATTAAAAGGCTTCCAGAAAGTGATGTTAAAAAAAGGAGAATCTAAAAAAGTTACCTTTGACATTAGTTCTGAAAACTTAAAGTTCTATAATGGAGACTTGAAATATGATTGGGAATCAGGAGAATTTGATATCATGATCGGTACCAATTCTTCCGATGTGAAACATTCAAAAATCAACTGGACAAAATAAATAAAAAAGCCACTCA
>NZ_JWTA01000011.1 GCF_000813825.1 Chryseobacterium taiwanense | reverse complement strand
TAACAAAGTTAGCAACTCCAGATTGTATATAACCCCAGTTTCATCGAGTGTAAAGTTTGGTAGATTAGGTAAAGCTAATTTTTCATTTAAAAATTTCACCAAGCCTCTCAATGGTAGTAGAAAATACGAATATTTATTAATTGTTTCAGTATTATTACTTATTATACTTTGGATTATATTAAACTGATATCTTAAAAAATTCTGATTTTTATTAAGATCATTATTAATATAATTATCTAAAAGAAGTTTTTTTGATTTTTCAAATTCAATGCGTAATATTGGTATAAGAAGATCAGCAACAGACATTGATTTTTTAATATAATCTCCCCACTCATTTTGTTCTACATAAATTATTTCTGAGGGTAGAGTTATATTATAAGATGGAAAATCACTATAAAGTAATTGTTTATCTAATTCATGATAGATATTTTGTTCATTGAGAATATATTCAAAAAATAATACTGGATTTTCTAAATTACTTTTCATTATCTCAAATTTACAAAATGTTGCAGTATTGTTGCAGTCAAAAAATAAAAAAAGCACCTACATTTCTGTAAGTGCTTGATTTAAAAAGTGGTCCCACCTGGGCTCGAACCAGGGACCACCTGATTATGAGTCAGGTGCTCTAACCAACTGAGCTATAGGACCTCAAAACTTGGTTAAATTTTGTGTTTGCAAAAATAGCAAAAATTCCTTCACTACAAAATTTTTTATGACTTTTCTTGACACAATTCTACCAGCACTCCATTGGTAGATTTAGGATGTAAGAAGACAACTAATTTGTTATCAGCACCTTCTTTCGGTTCTTCGGAGATAAACTGAAAGCCTTCATTTTTCAATCTTTTCACTTCATCGTAGATATTTTCTACTCCGAATGCCAAATGATGGATGCCTTCACCTTTTTTATCTATAAATTTCGAGATAGGACTTTCAGGATTACTAGCTTCCAAAAGTTCAATTTTGCTTTCTCCGGTTTCATAGAAAGAGGTTACTACACCTTCCCTTTCCACCGTTTCTTTTTTATAAGATTCTTTTCCTAATAATTTAGCAAAGAGTTCATCCGAAACTCCTAAAGACTTTACGGCAATACCGATATGTTCTAGCTTCATAAAATACTAATCAATAATTAAAATTGTAAATTTGATACTGCATCTGAATTTCAAAGTATCAATTCAAACAAAAGTACTAAATTTGCAGAAATTATGGAAAGTAACAGACAAAGAAAAGTAGCACAGATTATACAGGAAGACTTCGCAGAGCTTTTCCGCAAACAGGCTGCAAACAGCCAGCAAAGTATTTTGGTAAGCGTATCTGATGTAAAAGTAACAGCAGATTTAGGGATTGCCAAAATTTATTTAAGTATTTTCCCTCAAGAACACCGTAGTGCAGTAATGAAGGAGATAGAAGAAAACAAAGCTCAGTACAGAAATTTCATCGGCCAGAAAATGGCAAAACAAGTGCGTGTAATCCCTCAACTTAATTTTTACCTGGACACCACTCTTGATGATGTAGAAAAATTGGAAAGAGAATTAAGAGGCGAAGGCGACAATCCTGTTTTATAAATCATTTTGAAGAACATTGCATTTTATATCGCATCCCGCTACCTTTTATCTAAAAAAGGAAGCACTGCTGTTACGTTTATTACGTGGCTTGCTGTGGGAGCAATGACGGTAGCTGTAACTGCAATGTTCGTCATCATTTCTGTTTTCTCCGGACTCGAAGATTTTAATAAAGATCTTATTGCCAATCTTCATGCTGATCTTACCTTAAAAAGCAGTTCCGGAAAAACGATTAAAAATTTACAAAAAGTCGATGATGTTTTAAAAAAGAATAAAGCCATTCTAAGTTTCTCTAAAATTATAGAGGAGAAAATATACATCAACTACAACGGCAAAGGCGATATCGCCTATTTAAGAGGAGTAGATTCTGCCTACACAAAGGTAAATCCTATTGACAAGAGTATTTTCTACGGAACCTATCCAAGCTTCAATTATTCTAATGAAGTGCTTATGGAACATTCTCTTAAAAACAGACTATCTATTCCCGTAGATTCCACCTCAGATTTTGCCACGATCTTCATGCCTAAACCCGGCACAGGAATCATTAATAAAGAAGAAGATATTTACAATAAAAAAAATATTTTCGTTACAGGCATTTTTCCCGGAAATGACCAGCTCAACAATTACATTATAGCTCCGATTGAACTTACCGAAGAATTATTAAATCTCCCAAAGCAATCGGCTTATCAAATTGTCATTAAGCTTAAAAATCCTGAAAATGCAGATGCTGTAAAGCAGAATTTAATTTCACAATTAGGCAAAACCATCGAGGTTAAAACCAAAGAAGAGGAAAATGCAGCTTTCTGGAAAATGATCAATACTGAAAAGCTATTTATCTACCTTATTTTTGCGTTGGTTATCTTCATTACCACCTTCAATCTTGCAGGGGCAATTATCATTTTACAGCTTGATAAAAAAGAACAAGCCAGATCATTGGTTTCCCTTGGATTTCCTTTGGCACATTTAAGAAAAACCTATTTTTATACAGGCGTTCTCATCGTTGTTTTAGGAATTATTTCAGGGTTAATATTAGGTACTCTTTTATGCTATTTCCAGCAATATACAGAATTCTTCAAAGCCATAGGAACACTGCCTTTCCCAATCAAAATCGTAGGGAATAATTACATTATCGTTGCTCTTACTGCGTCGGTATTTGGCATCATGATTTCATGGTTTTTCTCCAAGATCGGAAAAGACTATATTACTAAAAGTTAATATATAAGGCTTCATTTTTTCGTACCTTTACGCCCCCAATTTTAAAAAATGACACGAATACTATTTTCTTTGTTGTTTTCATTTGCATTCGTTAATGCATTTGCACAAATTCCGACAGGATATTACAACGGAACAACAGGACTTACTGGAGCGGCTTTAAAAAGCAAACTGAATCAAATTATCACCAATGGTCATATTGACCACGGTTATGGCGGACTTTGGACCGGCTATCAAACGACCGATCGTGATTATTATTATGAAAATGACGGAACGATTTTAGACATCTATTCCGAAAACCCAAATGGAACAGATCCTTACAATTTTACTTACTCAACCAATCAGTGTGGCTCTTACAATGTGGAAGGAAATTGTTATAACAGAGAACATATAGTACCTCAAAGTCTTTTCAATGAAGCACTTCCTATGAGGTCTGACATACATTTTATTCGAGCAACCGATGGAAAAGTAAACGGAATGAGATCTAACTATCCTTACGGAAAAGTAGGTTCTGCATCTTTCACTTCTTTAAACGGATCTAAACTTGGAACTTCTATTTCTCCTGGTTATTCAGGGATTGTTTTTGAGCCTATCGATGCTTTTAAAGGTGATGTTGCAAGAATGATTCTTTATTTTGTAACCCGATACGAAACACAACTTTCAGGGTTCAGCACCGGAAATATGTTGGGAGGCTCAGCTTTCCCTGGTCTTCAGACTTGGGAACTTAATCAGCTATTGGCTTGGAATACATTAGACCCGGTTTCTCCTGCAGAGATTGGAAGAAATAACGCTTCTTACACTTATCAAGGAAACAGAAACCCTTATATTGATCATCCTGAATATGTAGATCAGATTTGGGGAACACCGGTTATTGACACTCAAGCTCCGACTGCTCCAAGCAATTTAACAGCTAATAACCCTACAAGTAATTCCATCTCGTTGAGCTGGACTGCTTCTACAGATAATATAGGAGTAACAGGTTACGACATTTATTTCTCAAACGGAACCTTTTATGCGACTGTTACCGGAACGACAGCAACTGTTCAAGGATTAGCTCCTTCTACATCTTACACATTCTATGTAATTGCTAAAGATGCTGCCGGAAATTCATCTACCCAGAGTAATACGGCAACAGAAACTACCCTTGCCGGACAACCTGGTGGAGGAAGCTGTGGTACAGAAGACTTCAGCAACATTCCAGCTGCCGCTTCAAGTTATGTAACCCAAACTTGGACTAACAACGGAATTACATGGAACGCAACCGATGCAAGAACCGATCAAAGCATTGTTGATAATTCAAACAACAAAGCGATTACGATAAGAAACGGAAACCTTACCAGCTCTACCCTTTCAGGAGGAATTCAAAGTTTGACCGTTACAGCCGCTTTAAAATTCACAGGAAGTTCAAGCAATCTTAATGTTGAAATAAACGGAGTTCAGGTAGGAACTATTCCTTATACATCTACATCAACAACTCCTGTTACAATCAACAACATCAATGTAAGTGGAAACGTTATTATAAAAATCACTAATCCAACTACCGGAAACAGAGTTGCTATCGACGATTTAAGCTGGACTTGCTATAGCGGCAGCTTAGCTACAACAGAAACTTCAAAGGAAAAAGCATTTAGTGTTTATCCTAATCCTGTTAAGAATCACGAATTATTTGTAAAAGGTGAAAACATCAGTAAGATTTCAAAAGCAGAAATTATTGATCTTTCAGGAAAGCTTATCCAAGTAATCCATAATCCTTTTAAAAACTCTAATAAAATAGAGCTTAAAACCTTATCAAAAGGAGTTTATTTACTAAAAACAGATATAAGCACTACAAAATTCATTGTAGAATAAATACAAATTTAATTTATAAAAGACCGAATTTCTCGGTCTTTTTTTTATTTTTGAAGTATGATTTCCAATAAAAAATTAGGCTTAATAGGACGAAACATCTCTTATTCTTTTTCAAAAAAATTCTTTGAAGATAAATTTCAAAAACTCATGCTAAAAGATCACTCTTACAGCATTTTTGATTTAAATGAAATACATGAAGTTGAACAATTATTTTCTACTCCTGATCTTTTAGGATTCAATGTTACCATTCCATACAAAGAGAAAATCATCGATTATCTGGATGAACTGAGTGATGAAGCTCAGAAAATAGGCGCTGTAAACTGTGTCTTGATTCAGGATGGTAAAAAAACGGGTTACAACACAGATGCTTTCGGGTTTGAAAAAACCTTGCTTCTTCATAAAAAGCCATACCAAAACTCAGCCCTTATCTTAGGAAACGGAGGAGCTGCAAAAGCGGTACAATATGTTTTGAATAAACACGGGATCTCTTCTATCACGGTTTCCAGAAGTACGGAAATCAATTTTGACAATCTGGATCAGGCAACGGTTGAAAATCATCCTATTATTATTCAGTGTACTCCGGTTGGAACTTTCCCGAATGTTGAAGACTGTCTAAAATTTCCTTTTGAAGGAATTTCTAAAAACCATTTGGTGATTGACCTAATTTACAATCCAAACTATACCCAATTCATCATCAATGCGTCCGAAAAAGGAGCAAAAACCGTGAATGGTTATTATATGCTGGAACAACAGGCAGAAAAAGCTTGGGAAATTTGGAATTTTCAAAAAAAATAACATAAATTAGTGTTTTAATTGGCTTTTTGCTATATTTAAAAGATATTAATGCCACTTACATAAAAGACTTGCTATGACTACAGAAAACAATCTTTCTGAAAACGAAGAAAAGAAAAATGCTAACGAAGTATCTCTAGAGAACACATCGAATGACTCCGTTTCTCCTCATGAAGAAGAGGTAGAGTCTGTAGAGGATCAGGAAGAGGTAGAAATTTCTTTGGCAGATGCTTTAAAAGAAATGGAAAAAATCATCAACACTCCCAATGCTGGTGAGAATTTCAAAAAATTCAATCTTTTAAAAGAAAAAGCAAGTCATTATATTCATGATGAGATAGAAGATAAAAAACATGAATATGTGGAAGCAGGAAATGCACCGGAAAATTTTAGCTACGAACATCCTTCGCAGTCTAGACTTTCTGCTTTGGTAAATATCTTCAAAGAAAAGCATGACTCCTACCAAAAAGGTCAGGAAGAAGAGCAAAAGAAAAGTCTTGACCACCGTCAAAATATCATTGAACGCCTTAAAAACCTTTACACCAATTCTGAACCGGGAACAAATCTGTTCAAATCTATCCGTGAAATAAAAGAAGAATGGTCTAAAGCTGGACAAGTTGCTAAGTCTGAATTTAAAATCCTTAACAATAATTATTTCCACCATTTGAACCAATTTTATCAAATGCTGGATTTAAATAAAGAATTCTTGGAGCAGGAATACAGCCATAACCTTGAGAAAAGACAGCATATTATAGAACGTGCAAAAGAACTTGAGAATGAGCCTGTAATCCAAAAAGCATTGAACGAGCTTCAATACCTTCATAAACTTTGGAAAGAAGAAGCAGAACCAGTTGCTGAAGAGTTCCGTGAAAAAACTTGGGAAGAGTTTAAAGAAATTTCCAATAAAATACACGAAAGAAAATCTGAGTTATCTGCTGCTATAGAATCTGAGCAAACCGTTAATCTTGACAAGAAAAATCAGATTATTGCTGAAATCAAGAAACTTTCAGAACCTGCAGAAACGTCCAATCACAATTATTGGCAGAATGCTATTCGTAGAGTTGAAGATCTTCGTTCAGAGTTCTTAAAAACCGGAAGTGTTCCGAGAAAGCTATCTAACCAAAACTGGAATGATTTCAAAACGACACTAAGAGGTTTCAATACCACTAAGAATAATTATTACAAGTCATTAAAAGGTTCTCAGCAGACGAATCTGGAAGAAAAATTAAAACTCATCCAGACTGCAAAAGACAATATGAACAATGAAGAATGGGATATCACTGTACCATTATTCAAAAAACTTCAGGAAGACTGGAAAAAAATAGGTCACGTTCCTAAGAGCATGACCAATAAAATCTGGGATGACTTCCGTGATGCATGTAATACATTCTTCAACAATTACAGAGAAAAGAACAACACTTCCACAGATAACTGGAAGGAGAATTATAAGAATAAAAAAGAGCTTCTTGAAGAATTAAAAACTGTTACCAATGAAGATGGCAGTATAGAAAAAATAGAAGCCATCAAAACCGCTTGGAATAATATCGGAAAAGTTCCGAGAGATAAGATTTCAATCAACTCAGAGTTTAACAAAGCGTTGAGAGAAAAATTAAAACTGAACAAAATCAACGAGCTAGAACTTAAAGAAGAAGGTTTATCTGAAAACCAGCTTACAGATAAAGCAAGAAAGATCAAGAGCCAAATCTCTGACCTTGAAGCTGAAATCGTAAAACTGGAGAACAACTTAGCATTCTTCAACAAGCCATCGAGAGAAAATCCTCTATTGAAAGATACTTTCGATACGATTGATCAGAAAAAAGCTCATTTAGAAACCTTAAGACAAAATCTTCACAGCATTATCGCCGGAGAATAAACTTATAAAAAATCTAAAAAGCGGAGCAAAGCAATTTGTCTTCGCTTTTTTCTTTCCTATGCAAGACGAATTTTATATCAGAAGATGTATTGAGCTGGCTCAAAAAGCTATCGGCAACACCTATCCCAATCCTTTAGTGGGAAGCGTGATTGTTCACGACGGAAAAATTATTGGCGAAGGCTATCATCATAAAGCAGGAGAACCTCATGCAGAAATCAATGCTATTAATTCCGTTAAAGATAAAAGCTTACTTACTGAATCTACCATTTACGTTTCCTTAGAACCTTGTGCACATTACGGAAAAACGCCTCCTTGTGCTTTAAAAATTAAAGAACTAGGCTTTAAAAAAGTAGTCATTGGAGCAATGGATTCTCACGATAAAGTCAACGGAAAAGGGAAGAAAATTATTCAGGATGCAGGTATTGAAGCTGTTTCCGGAATTTTAGAAAACGAGTGTATCGAACTCAATAAACGTTTTTTCACATATCACGAAAAGAAAAGACCGTATATCATTTTAAAATGGGCAGAATCCGGAGATGGATTTTTAGATAAAGATTTCAAACCTACTTCTATTTCCAATACTTTGGTGAATCAATTTGTTCATCAATTAAGAGCCGATGAACATGCTATTTTAGTAGGAACCCAAACTGCATTGAACGACAATCCGGGTTTAACCGTAAGGAATGTAGAAGGCGTAAATCCTGTAAGAATCTTAATTGATTTTGATTTAAAAGTTCCCCAGAATTTCAACATCTATAATAAAGAAGCTAAAACGTTAGTTTTCAATGCTACAAGAGAAGAAATCAACGAGAACATTCATTTCATTAAGATCGAGAAAGAAAATTTCCTCCCCGATTTAACGCAAGCATTATACAAAGAACAGATTCAATCGGTCATTATTGAAGGAGGAAGATTTACGTTACAACAATTCATCAATGCTAATCTTTGGGATGAAGCCATTGTCATTAAAAATGAAAATCTGAAACTGGAAAACGGAACTCAGGCTCCTGAATTTGAATTCAAGCCTTATAAAACCGAAGATTTCAGAGACAACACAATAGAGTTTTATAAAAAAAGATAAAAATGCAGTTTGAGTATAAATCCATAGCAAGCCCAATAGAAAACACCTTATTAAAAGAAAAAGGAAGCAAATTCCTCGGATTTGCTTATCCTGTAAATAATGAAGAAGAGCTAAAAAATGCTTTAGAAAAAGTAAGAACAGAGCATCCAAAAGCAACGCATCATTGTTATGCTTTCAGAATGGGACTGAATGGGGAAAACTATCGTGCTAATGATGACGGAGAACCTTCAGGAAGTGCAGGATTGCCAATCTACAACCAACTTTTAGCCCATGAAATTACCAATGTTTTAGTGATTTCAGTTCGTTATTATGGAGGTACAAAACTAGGGGTTTCCGGTTTGGTAAAAGCATACAAAGAATCTGCAAAAATTACTTTAGAAGAAGCAGATATTGTTATTAAAGAGCTAGAAACGGATATTGAAATTCAATTTAATTTTAATCAGCAGAACATTATTTTCACCTTATTATCGAAATTTGATGCAAGAATCATCAACTTCGATTCGCAGGAAAAAGCATCTATAGTAGCCAAAATAAAATTAAAACATAAGGATGAAATTTCAGAAACCTTAAGTAATTTACAGTTTGTAGAATATAAAGTGTAAATTCAAAAAATTACAATTCCTTAGTTTTTCCGGGTTTCGGATGATAAAGAATTATACTCACATTATCCTTAGCGTATTTTTTCTTTAGGTAAGCTCCAATTTTTTTATAATTTTCAACTTCAGGAATGGGTACAGATTTTATTTCTTGTAATGCCCAGTTTTGTAAATTAATACTCGCTTTCTCTTTGCAAAAAGAAGCCCTTTTAGATTCAAAATAAGGAGCAAGTTCTCGTTCTTTTTCAGAAACACAGATATAAACCTGTTCTCCTTTTCCGGAATATAAATTGAATGAAAAATACTGATACCATCTGCCAAAAAAACTAAATACAGGCATGACAAACCAAAGCATCAACCAATAGAAATTGGAAACAAGAGTCTTTTTGTAGGAAAACTCAATTGGTTTTGAATATACAATGATTAAAATAGAGATCATTGCCAAATTCCAGGGCCAGATCACAGAATTGTAGCTCAACCCAAACGGTCCGATCAATATCAAAATACTTAAATGCATCACAATCAACAAGTAGCTTATCTTTCTTTTTGATTTTGAAACAAGAAGCAATATTGCCAACACAATTTCTACAATAGGAATCAGCAAGCCTATAAAAAACAGCTTATACTTTACAATAAATCCCATTGAAAGTCCTAGAAAGTCTACCAGCACCATATTCAGCCATACGGAAGAAAGAAAATCACGATTGAGTTTATGTAATCCACTAAAAAGATAAACCGAAACTAAAAACAGATGGCTTAATACTACAATATTTTTAGGTTTGTAAAAATTAATGATTACCAGTAACAAAAAACATAAATACATATATTCCCAAGGCTGCCATCTTACCGTATCCAACGAACAACTTATTATTTCTGAGATAAACAAAATAATTAGCAGCCATCGATTAATTTTAAAACATATTACTGCTATTAAAACTAAAAGAGAAAGTCCGAATAAAAGCTGATGCAGAAAATCCGGAACATTTTCCAAGACATCAATAGAAGGAATTATTGGATAAACTCTATCTGCAATCCATGTTTTATAACTCCACATTTTTGCGACAAGCCAGAAAAAAGCAATCACCTTTATTAAATAGCTGATCTGTTTATCTGATATATCTCTTGTAAGCATTTATGTTTCGTGATTAAGTCTTATCAAAAATATCAAATAGAATTAACATAGGCTCATTTTTATTATTCAGAATAAAAAACACCTTAGAGTTTTTCTAAGGTGCTACTTATGTAATGATATAAAATTTAATCTCTTCTTCCTCCCATGAGCAGAGATGCCCAGTAAAGAAGTTGTGCCAATGAACCGATAGCTGCTACAACATACGTTCTCGCCGCCCATTTCAAACTATCCTGAACACCAACGTATTCTTCAGAAGTCACTGTTCCTGTATCTTTCAGCCACTTCATTGCTCTATTACTTGCGTCATATTCCACAGGAAGTGTTACGAAAGCAAATAAAGTTGTAAACGCAAACATAATAACTCCGACCGCCAACACCAATCTATTACCTGTAGGATTTTCAATAGTCTGTGTTGCCGCCATAATCATAATCCCAGCAATAAGAACAAACTGCATCAAATTAGAACTTATACTTACAACAGGAACTAACTTTGAACGCAACTGAAGCATGGAATAGCCTTTTGCATGTTGAACAGCATGACCGCATTCATGAGCTGCAACCGCTGCAGCCGCTGCATTTCTCTGCATATAAACTGCCTCAGAAAGATTGACCGTTTTATTTTCAGGATTATAGTGATCTGTTAATTGTCCGGGAACTGAAATTACCTGAACATCTGTAATCCCATTATCTCTTAACATCTTCTCGGCAACTTCCTTTCCGGAAAGCCCGTTTCGAAGATGCACATTCGAATAATATGCAAATTTGGATTTCAATCTCGATGAAACCCACCAACTTACCAGCATTGACACACCGATAATAATGTAATAACCTATCATTTTATTAGATTTTAAATGTGTTTTTTTACTATTTTGATGTAAAAACTGTGCCAAAGTATTGCATTTTATTAATTATATTTGTCTGTTTAATCAGCGTCATACACTATGTTGAAAGTTTCCATTATTGAAGTAAAAACCCCGGATCAATCGAAACAGTTTGTTCGATTCCCAATGGATTTATATAAAAACAACCCTTATTATGTTCCAGCATTCATTAATGATGAGATTAACATCTGGAACCCAAAAGAAAATCCTGCTCTTCAATATTCTGAAGCCAAGCAGTTTTTAGCCTATAAAAACAACACTATTGTTGGGAGAATTGCCGTAATCATCAATCATAAAGAAGAAAAAGAACTGGGCATCAGAAAAGTTCGCTTCGGATGGATAGATTTTATTGATGATGAGGAAGTTTCTCAGGCTTTAATTCAGACAGCCATAGATTTCGCAAAAGAAAAAAACATAGACACCATTGAAGGACCAATGGGCTTCACCAATCTGGACAAAGCAGGAATGCTGACATTAGGTTTTGACAAATTGGCAACCATGATCGGAATTTACAATCATGATTATTACCCGAAACATCTTGAAAAGCTAGGTTTAGTAAAAGAAAAGGAATGGGTAGAATTTGAACTACAGTTCCCTGAGGTTTTACCTGATAAAATACACAAATTCAACGAATTGATCTCTCAAAAATATCATCTTAAAGTTTTAGAATTCAAAACTAAAGAAGAGATTATTGAATATGTTGATCCTATGTTTGATCTCTTGGACGAAACTTACAAACACCTTTCGACCTACACTCCTATTTCGGATGAACAGCGCAAAACATATAAAGAGAAATACTTTAAGCTGATCAACAAAGATTATATCGTTTGCGTTGCTGATGAGTCTAATCAATTGGTCGCATTTGCAATCACAATGCCTTCTTATTCGAAAGCTTTACAAAAATCTAAAGGGAAACTTTTACCTTTCGGATGGTGGCATTTTTTGAAAGCAGGAAAGAAAAACGACAGAGCCAATTTTTATTTGATTGGTATTCATCCGGATTATCAAAGAAGAGGAGTAACCTCTATTATTTTCAAAGAGATCTGGAAATTATTCAGACAAAAAGGAGTAAAATATTTGGAAACCAATCCTGAACTAGAAGAAAACAAAAGTGTACAACTGTTGTGGCAGGATTACAACCCTGTTAATCACAAAAGAAGAAGAACCTATTCTCTGAATATAAATAATGAATGATTAGTAATAGGTAATTAAATTAATTACCTCATGCCTTTTTCATACCATACATTTTGATAAACTAAATCCACAAACCGTCCCATTTTTATCATGAAACCACATCTTATTATTTTCGCCATTTTAATCGCCGGATTTATTGTTTACAATTTCTTTTTCAAGATAGAAGATGACAGAACCAATACTGTAGTTAACATAATGTATGCAAGTGTTTTATTCGGTTATATCTCTTTTATGGCGTTTTCTCTCCTCAAAAAAATGAAAAAATAAACGCTATTTTTATTGATTCTAAATTATCGGTTTTTCCTATTTTCATCATATTTTAAAGCTGATAAATTTCATGCTTTCTTGTTTATTCGCTAAATTTGCAAATTGAGATAATAATGCAAAAATGAATTTACCTGAAAGTTATATTCCAATCCTTATACAGGCAGGTGTTGCGATAGGATTCGTAGCAGTTTCTTTGCTTGGAGCACATTTTTTAGGACCAAAACAGAAAAAAGGAAATTCTGTTAAAAACCAAAGCTGGGAATGTGGTGTCCCGGTAGAAGGAAATGCAAGAACACCGTTTTCGATCAAATATTTTTTGACAGCGGTACTA
The DNA here is from genome assembly GCF_000813825.1 of Chryseobacterium taiwanense. GTDB lineage: Bacteria > Bacteroidota > Bacteroidia > Flavobacteriales > Weeksellaceae > Chryseobacterium > Chryseobacterium taiwanense. The sequence continues at coordinate 20,524 of NZ_JWTA01000011.1, read as the reverse complement.
TTCGTATTATTCGATATTGAAATCGTATTTTTTTATCCATATGCAGTCAACTTCAGAGAATTCGGAATGGAAGGATTCTTGGCAGTACTTACGTTCGTGGCGATTTTCTTCATGGCATTTTTCTATGTATGGAAACGCGGCGCACTAGATTGGGATAAATAAGAGAAATTATAAATTTTAAATTACAAATTTTAGATGGTGGTTTTTAATTAAAGTTAAGATTAACAATAATTTAGAATCTAAAATTTAAAATCTAAAATCTACTAAAATGTCAGATAACAAACCAGTAATAAAAACAGATGCACCTGCTCCGGAAGGATTTGAAGGAGAAGGGTTTTTCGCAACGAAACTGAGCAGTGTAATCGGAATGGCTAGAAAGTTTTCACTTTGGCCATTACCTTTTGCAACCTCTTGTTGTGGTATCGAGTTTATGGCTACCCTGAACCCTACGTATGATGCTTCAAGATTTGGTATGGAAAGAAACTCTTTCTCCCCAAGACAAGCAGATATGTTGATGGTTTGTGGAACTATATCTAAGAAATTAGGACCAGTCCTAAAAGAAGTTTACACTCAGATGGCAGAGCCGAAATGGGTGGTTGCAGTTGGAGCTTGTGCTTCCAGCGGTGGTATTTTTGATACTTATTCAGTATTACAAGGAATCGATAAAATTATCCCTGTAGACGTATACGTTCCGGGATGCCCTCCAAGACCGGAGCAGATTATCGAAGGCGTAATGCAGGTTCAGGCTTTGGCAGAAAGCGAAAGCATCAGAAGAAGAGATATGCCTGAATACCAAAAATTATTAGATTCTTACAACATAAGCAACTAACGGAAATGACAAACGAATTTGTATTAGAAGCAATCACAAGAGAATTTCCGGAGTCTGTAATCGCAAGTTCAGAGCCGTATGGAATGTTGACTATTGAGGTGAAGAAAGAAGATATCAAGAAGATCATTCATTATCTTAGAGATTCATCACTAGAATTTAACTTCCTTACGGATATTTGTGGAATCCATTACCCGGAATATCCTGAGAAAGAAATCGGAGTAGTTTATCACCTACACAATATGATGGCTAACTTCAGATTGCGTCTGAAAATCTTTATGTCCAGAGAAAATATCGAGGTTGATTCTTTAGTAGAATTATATGCCGGAGCAAACTGGATGGAAAGAGAAACTTTTGATTTCTTTGGAATTAAATTTAAGGGACACCCGGATCTGAGAGCTATTTTAAATATGGAAGATCTTGGATACCACCCAATGTTGAAGGAATATCGTTTGGAAGACGGCACAAGAACCGATAAGAACGATAGCATGTTCGGAAGATAAAAAATATAAATGATTAATGATGATTGGTTTATGATCAATTATCGCCTATCAATTATCAATTATATATTATGAAAGATAACTCATTATCTAATATACTAAACCAGTACGAAAGTAAGGAACAGATTGACGGTCAATTATACACCCTCAATTTAGGACCCACTCACCCTGCAACGCACGGGATTTTCCAGAATATCTTAACGATGGACGGAGAAAGAATCCTTCACGCTGAGCAAACTGTTGGATACATCCACAGAGCATTTGAGAAAATTTCTGAAAGAAGAAACTATTCTCAGATCACTACCCTTACCGACCGTATGAATTACTGTTCTGCGCCTATCAACAACTTAGGTTGGCACATGACAGTGGAGAAGCTAATCGGAGTTAAAGTTCCAAAGCGTGTAGATTATATGCGTGTTATTTTAATGGAGTTAGCAAGAATCGGAGATCACCTTATCTGTAACGGTGTAACCGGGATGGACTCCGGAGCAATTACTGGTCTTACTTATATGTTCATCGAAAGAGAGCGTATTTATGATATGTACGAGCAGATCTGCGGAGCGAGAATGACGACCAATATGGGAAGAATTGGAGGTTTTGAAAGAGATTTCACTCCAAAATTCCATGAGTTATTAAAGGATTTCCTTAAAACTTTCCCAGCAAGATTCAAAGAATTCTGTACGCTATTGGAAAGAAACAGAATTTTCATGGACAGAACTATCGGAGCAGGAGCAATTTCTGCTGAAAGAGCATTAAGCTATGGGTTTACAGGTCCAAACTTACGTGCAGCAGGTGTAGATTATGATGTAAGAGTTGCACAACCTTATTCTTCTTATGAAGATTTCGACTTCATCATTCCAGTAGGAACTTCTGGTGACACTTACGACCGTTTCATGGTTCGTCAACAAGAAATCTGGGAATCACTTAAAATTATCAATCAAGCATACGACAATCTTCCAGAAGGGCCATTCCATGCGGATGTTCCTGATTTCTATCTTCCTGAAAAGGCAGATGTATATCAAAAAATGGAAGCTTTGATTTACCATTTCAAAATTGTAATGGGAGAAACTGATGTGCCGAAAGGTGAAGTTTACCACGCTGTAGAAGGTGGAAACGGAGAATTAGGATTCTATTTAGTGAGTGATGGTGGAAGAAGTCCTTACAGACTACACTTCAGAAGACCATGTTTTATCTACTACCAAGCTTATCCAGAGATGATTACAGGTTCTGTAATTTCTGATGCGATTGTAACGATGTGTAGTATGAATATCATTGCGGGAGAATTAGACGCATAATAAGAAATTATAGATGTTGGATTATCAATTTTAGATGAATCCAAACTCCATATAAAAATTGAAATTTTTTAGAATTTAAAATCTAAAATTCAAAATTTAAAATTTAAAAAAGTGAGCGAAACAATAGCTTTTAAACCGGAAAGTTTAGCACAGGTACACAAAATTATCGCAAGATATCCTGAAGGAAGACAAAAATCAGCTCTTCTTCCTGTTCTGCATGTAGCACAGAAAGAATTCGGAGGATGGTTAGACGTTCCTGTGATGGATTATGTTGCGGAATTATTGAGTATTAAGCCAATTGAAGTATATGAAGTAGCAACTTTCTATACGATGTTCAACATGAAGCCGGTTGGTAAATATGTGTTGGAAGTTTGCAGAACGGGACCTTGTATGGTGTGCGGAAGCGAAAAAATTCTGGATCATATCAGAACCAAACTGAACATTAAAGACGGACAGACGACTGAAGACGGAATGTTCACCTTAAAACCTGCTGAATGTCTTGGTGCTTGTGGATACGCTCCGATGATGCAGTTAGGAAAATTCTTTCATGAAAATTTAACGATAGAAAAAGTTGACGAAATCCTTGATCTTTGTAGAGAAGGACAGGTTGATTTGGGCTAAATAAATTTTAAACTAATTAAAAAAAGGCGCGTAGCAAATAGCCAAAAGCTAGAAGCCATTCGCTAAAAGCATACTAAAATGAGTAAAAAACTTTTACTTAAAGACGCACATATAGAAGGTATCCGTTACTTTGAAACCTACCGTAAACAGGGAGGTTACACTGCAGCTGAAAAAGCCTTGAAAATGACACCTGACGAAATTCTTGAAGAAGTAAAAGCTTCCGGGCTTCGTGGACGTGGTGGAGCTGGATTCCCAACTGGGATGAAATGGAGCTTTTTGGCAAAACCGGAAGGCGTTCCAAGACACTTGGTCGTAAATGCCGATGAATCTGAACCGGGAACTTTCAAAGACAGATATTTGATGGAGTTTCTTCCTCATTTATTGATCGAAGGAATGTTGATCTCATCTTTCTGCTTAGGTTCAAATACTTCTTATATCTACATCCGTGGAGAATATTCTTGGATTCCGGATATTTTGGAAGAAGCGATTGAAGAAGCTAAAGCGGCAGGATTTTTAGGTAAAAATATTTTAGGAACTGGTTTCGACTTGGAAATCTACGTTCAAAGAGGAGGTGGAGCATATATATGTGGTGAAGAAACTGCATTGCTTGAATCTCTTGAAGGTAAAAGAGGAAATCCGAGACTAAAACCGCCATTCCCAGCTGTAAAAGGGCTTTGGGAAAGACCAACGGTAGTAAATAACGTTGAATCTATCGCGGCAATCGTTCCAATCATTGATATTACAGGAGCTGAATACGCTAAAATCGGAGTTGGAAGATCTACAGGTACGAAATTGATTTCTGCTTGTGGAAACATCAACAAACCAGGAGTTTATGAAATCGATATGACCATTACAGTTGAAGAATTCATTTACTCAGAAGAATATTGCGGCGGTATAAAAGACGGAAAAAGATTAAAAGCTTGTATCCCTGGAGGAAGCTCTGTTCCGATCGTTCCTGCTAATTTATTATTAAAAACCGTAAACGGAGAACCAAGATACATGAACTACGAATCATTAGCAGACGGTGGTTTCGCTACCGGAACAATGATGGGTTCAGGAGGTTTCATCGTATTAGATGAAGACCAGTGTATCGTAGATCATACCATGACTTTAGCGAGATTCTATAATCACGAAAGTTGCGGACAATGTACTCCTTGCCGTGAAGGAACGGGATGGATGTACAAGATTTTAAAGAAAATCGAGAAAGGAGAAGGAAAAATGGAAGATATCGATCTACTTTGGGATATCCAGAGAAAGATCGAAGGAAACACGATTTGTCCATTGGGTGATGCAGCAGCTTGGCCGGTTGCAGCAGCGATTCGTCACTTCAGAGATGAGTTCGAATGGCACATTAAAAACCCGGAGTTGTCACAAACTCAAAATTACGGATTAGCACATTATGCAGATCCAATTCCTGCTGTTGAAAATAATGCTTAGAATGAAAAATTTATTGGTAGCCGGCATTCTGATGTCGGGGATTGCCTTTGGACAAGTCAAAAAAGATACATTAGAAAAGGAATATAAACTGGAGGTTGCTCCATATAAAGCTGAAAAGAAAGAAAAACCTTTACCATTAAGTAAAAAAGGACAGATGTTCGTTTTTTTTGGTTGGAACAGAGGAGCTTTCAGTAATTCAGATATTCATTTCAGTGGAAACGGTTATGATTTTCAGTTGAATAATGTATCTGCAAGAGATAAACCTACAAAATTTGGAATCGTGTATTTTGATCCAAGTTGGTTTACAGTAACGCAGTATAATTTCAGACTCGGGTATTTTATTAAAGATGATTTAGCCCTTGTTCTTGGAATTGATCATATGAAATATGTAATGAAACAAAACCAGACGGTTGATTTTTCAGGACATATCTCAGATCCGAAATATGCAGCAATGGTACAGAACGGACAGGTAGATTTATCAGATTCGCAGTTCCTTACTTTTGAGCATACAGACGGTCTTAATTATGAAAACTTAGGTTTAGAGAAATACAAAAACCTTGTTCATAAGAAAAATATAGACTTGGTATGGTCTTATGGAGCCGGAATCGGAGTCATGTTCCCGAAAAGTAACATCAAACTTTTTGGAAATGAAAGAAGCGACCGTTTTCATGTGGCAGGTATGGGAGCCGATCTTAGATCCAGTTTGAACATGGTTTTCTGGAAAAACTGGATGTTGAGAGCAGAAGTAAAAGCCGGATACATCAACATGTGGGATATTAAAACCACATTGAACAACAAACCGGATAAAGCTCGTCAGGATTTTGTTTTCGGACAAGTACTTGCAGGGATCGGATATACATTTAATACAAAAAAGTATAATTAAAATATAGCGAAAAGCTTTAACACAGCTTAAGCGAAAGCATAGAATATGAGCGAAGAGGTTAAAAAATTCAAAATAACTATAGACGGACAGACTACCGAAGTTATGCCTGGAACTTCTATTTTGGAAGCTGCCAGACAAATCGGTGGAAAATCTGTACCTCCTGCAATGTGCTACTACAGCAAATTGGAAACCAGTGGAGGAAGATGTAGAACTTGTCTTGTAGAAGTTTCTAAAGGATCAGAAGCAGATCCTCGTCCTATGCCAAAATTGGTTGCAAGCTGCAGAACCAACGTAATGGATGGTATGGAAGTAAAAAATCTTACTTCTGAAAAAGCTCAGGAAGGTAGAAAAGCTGTGACTGAGTTTTTATTGGTAAATCACCCATTAGACTGTCCTGTTTGTGATCAGGCTGGAGAATGTCATCTTCAGGACTTAGGTTACGAGCACGGAAATCTTGAGACAAGAACTGAGTTTGAAAGAAATACTTACGAAGCAGATGATCTTGGTCCGCACATTAAATTGAACATGAACCGTTGTATTCTTTGCGCTAGATGTGTATTAGCTGCAAACCAGTTAACTGGTGAAAGAGAACACGGAATTCTTTTCAGAGGAGATCACGCTGAAATTTCTACTTATTTAAATAAAGCTTTGGATAATGATTTCATCGGAAACGTAATCGACGTTTGTCCGGTTGGAGCATTAACAGACAGAACTTCTCGTTTTGCAAGCAGAGTTTGGTTCACAAAACCAATGAACGCCACTTGTAAATGTGATAAATGTTCAGGAAAAGCTACTGTTTGGATGAAAGGTGATGAAATTTCAAGAGTTACTGCCAGAAAAGATCAGTGGGGTGAAGTTGAAGAGTTTATCTGTGATACTTGCCGTTTCGAAAGAAAATCATTGTCAGACTGGAACATTGAAGGTCCAAGACATATCGACAGACATTCAGTTATTTCATTGAACCACTACGAAAAGCCTAAAGATGAGCTAAGAGTTTTAGACAATCCTACGGCTAAAGAAATCAGTGAAAAAGACGAAAAATAATTTGAAAATTTGATAATGAGCTAATTTGAAAATGAAAAGCTTGACTTCCATCTTCAAAATCTCTAATATCTAACATCTATAAAAATAAAAATGGATTTACTTACATTTAAACTTATACTTGTACTAGCTCTTTTCTTGCTTTCGTTAACGATTGCAGCCTACTCTACTTGGGCAGAAAGAAAAGTTGCCTCTATCATGCAGGATAGAATTGGTCCGAACAGAGCAGGACCTTTCGGATTGCTGCAGCCTCTTGCTGATGGTGGAAAGTTCTTCTTCAAAGAAGATTTTACACCTGCCAATGCAGAAAAATTCCTTTTCGTATTGGGGCCGGCTTTGGTAATGTTTATTTCATTAATCACAGGAGCCGTTATTCCTTGGGGTAAAAGTTTAAATATTGCAGGTACTTCTTTTGATCTTCAGGTAGCTAACATTGACGTTGGTGTACTTTTCATCATTGGAATGGCTTCAATTGGTGTTTATGGAATCATGATCGGAGGTTGGGCTTCGAACAATAAATATTCATTATTAGGGGCTATCCGTGCTTCTTCTCAGATGATCTCTTACGAATTGGCAATGGGATTAGCATTACTTTCTATCATTATGATGACAGGAAGTTTAGACCTAAAAGAAATTACAGAAAGCCAAACAGGAGGAAAACTTTGGGGAATTATTCCTTGGGGTTCTGGTATGAACTGGAATATTTTCTACCAACCGATTGCCTTCCTTGTTTTCTTTGTAGCAGCTTTAGCAGAAACAAACAGACACCCTTTCGATTTACCAGAATGTGAATCTGAATTGGTAACAGGATATTCTACAGAATACTCATCCATGAAATTAGGGTTGTATATGTTCGGTGAATACGTGAACATGTTTATTTCTAATGCTTTCATGGTCGTTCTTTTCTTTGGTGGTTACAACTATCCGGGAATTGAATGGGTAACTCAAAACTGGGGTGAAAACACTGCAGGTATCTTGAGTATCGTAGCGTTCTTAACTAAAACGGTGATCGGAATTTTGATCTTCATGTGGATCAGATGGACGCTTCCAAGATTTAGATATGACCAATTAATGCATTTGGGATGGAAAACATTAATTCCAATGGCATTGGTAAACTTATTAATTACAGGAGCTGTAATTTTAGCGTTTGCAAACTAAGAGATAAGAATATATTTTTAAATGCTGAATAAAAGTTCAGCCTAAAAAATTAAAATAAATGAAACTTACGAACAGATCAAAAGTTGTTTCTAATAAAGAAATGACCCTTGCTGAAAAAATCTACTTACCTGCGATTTTTACAGGAATGGGGATTACATTTAAGCATGCTGTAAGAACCGTGATAAAAGGTGCTCCCGCCGTATATTCGTATCCGGAAGTATTAAAGCCAAGAGCGGATATCTGGAGAGGTCAGCACGTTTTGAAAAGAGACGAAGAAGGTAGAGAAAGATGTACAGCTTGTGGGCTTTGTGCGGTAGCGTGTCCTGCAGAAGCAATTACAATGACTGCTGCTGAAAGAACTAAAGAAGAAAAAGACCTTTACAGAGAAGAAAAATACGCTTCAGTATATGAAATCAATATGCTAAGATGTATTTTCTGCGGTATGTGTGAAGAAGCTTGTCCGAAATCTGCAATCTATCTTACAGACAGATTGGTAGACGTGGAAACCAACAGAGGTTCTTTCATTTACGGAAAAGATAAATTGGTTGAAAAAATAAATCAAAGGATTGATATCACTGAAAGACAATCCGAGAAACAAAAAAATGCGGTAAAATAATGGATCAGTTTTTATTTTTCTTGGTGGCGTTTTTAGCAGTGGCGAGTGCGGTGTATTTTGTATTTGCCAGAAATCCTTTGTATGCTATTTTGTCATTAATTGTTACGATGTTTTCTATTGCAGGGATGTACGTTCTTCTGAATGCACAATTCCTTGCGATTATCCAGATTATTGTTTACGCTGGAGCAATCATGGTATTATTCCTTTATATCCTGATGATGCTTAACCTTAATAAACAAGACGAAAGTAAGAAGAACAATACTTTAAAGTTTGTTGGAGTTTTTACAGCAGGTCTTTTATTAATTGGAGTTTTAGGCGTATTCAGAGGTGTTCAGAATAATCATGTTGTTGTTGAGAATGTAGACAGAGGTATTGGTCTTACGAAAAATCTGGGTAGACTTTTGTTTAATGAATATGTTTTACCGTTTGAGCTTGCATCCATCCTTATTTTGGCAGGTATCGTAGGTGCGGTATTAATCGGTAAAAAAGATTTATAAAATTATGGGAGAAGTAAATACATTTATACAAAGCATCCCTCTGAATTATTTCATCATTCTTTCTTCAGTATTATTCTGTTTAGGAGTGTTGGGAGTATTGCTGAGAAAAAATGCGATTGTTATTTTGGGTTGTGTAGAGCTTATGCTAAATTCTGTAAACCTTTTATTGGCTGCCTTTTCAGCATACAAAGGTAACGGAGACGGACAACTTTTAGTTTTCTTCATTATGGTGGTTGCAGCTGCGGAAGTGGCGGTAGGTTTGGCAATTATTGCTATGCTTTATAGAAATACCCGTTCTGTTGATGTAAGTATATTTAATAAATTAAGAGGATAAGAATGGAGAATTTAGTATATGCAATAGTACTTTTACCACTTTTAGGGTTTCTTATTAACGGTTTATTCGGGAAAAATCTTCCAAAAATTGTTGTAGGTAGCTTGGCTACAGCAATGGTTTTCGGATCTTTCTGCATCGCAGTAAGTATTTTCATGGGTTTCAATTCTGAAAGTCAGCCTGTAATCGTAAAAGCTTTTGAATGGTTTAGAGTAAACGGAGTTCAGATCAATTTTGGATTCCAGATCGATCAGTTGTCATTAATGATGGTAATGATCATCACAGGTATTGGTTCTTTAATTCACCTATACTCTATCGGATATATGAGTCACGATAAAGGTTTCTATAAGTTTTTCACTTATCTGAACTTATTTATCTTCTCAATGTTATTATTAGTAATGGGAAGCAACTACCTTATCTTATTCATCGGATGGGAAGGTGTAGGATTGTGTTCTTATTTACTGATCGGATTCTGGTATACAAACGAAGAATATGGTAAAGCAGCAAGAAAAGCTTTCATCATGAACAGAATTGGTGACCTTGCGTTACTAATCGGTATTTTCATGATCGCTTCTCAGACTAATGCTGTTGACTATCTTACTGTAGCACAGAATGCCGGAAAATTTGAATTAGACGGAACAGTAATTATCTTTATTACAGCGAGTTTATTTATCGGTGCAACGGGTAAATCTGCTCAGGTTCCATTATATACTTGGTTACCGGACGCAATGGCTGGTCCAACTCCTGTTTCTGCGTTAATTCACGCGGCAACGATGGTAACTGCGGGTATTTATTTAGTAGTAAGATCAAACTTCTTATTTACTTTAGCACCTACGGTTCAGGGAGGAATTTTATTCATCGGATTTTTAACAGCTGCTTTGGCAGGATTCTACGCATTACGTCAAAACGACATCAAAAAAGTATTGGCATACTCTACTGTTTCACAGCTTGGATTTATGTTCATCGCTTTAGGACTTGGTGCTTATACAACAGCGATGTTCCACGTAATGACGCACGCTTTCTTCAAAGCATTATTGTTCTTGGGAGCAGGTTCTGTAATCCACGCAATGAGCAACGAACAGGATATGCGTTTCATGGGAGGTTTGAAAAAATACATTCCAATCACCCACGCTACTTTCCTAATCGGAACATTGGCAATCTCAGGATTCCCTTTATTATCAGGGATGATTTCTAAAGACGAAATTTTAGTAGCAGCTTTCGCTAAAAATCCAATTTATTGGGTAATGTTATTTATTTTAGCGGCTATTACTGCAACGTATATGTTTAGATTGTACTATCTGACTTTCCACGGAGAATTCAGAGGTACTGAAGATCAAAAACACCACTTACACGAAAGCCCGTCTAATATGACATTACCATTGATCGTATTGGCTATTTTCTCTGTTTTAGGTGGTTTAATTAACCTTCCTCACTTTATCGGTCACGGTCATTATGCAAAATTAATGGAATGGTTGAAACCGGTTCTTACTGAGGAAAGCTTTAAACAAATGGAAGCTACTCTTTCAGGAGTTCCGTTTGGTACTGAAATGATACTTTTAGGAGCAACAGTTTTAATGTTCTTCTGTGTTTGGTTCATTGTTAAAAACACTTACGTGAACAAGAAAAAACAAGCACTTCCTGAAGAGCAGTACACCGGATGGGAAAAACTGTCTGCTAAAAAATTATATGTTGACGAACTTTACAATGCATTAATTGTAAAAACTGTTGAAGGATTAGGACGCGGAGGAAAGATGTTTGATAAAGGTATTCTTGATCGTTTTGTAGACTTCGTTGGTGAAGGCGCAGAAGATAGCGGAAAAGCGATGAAGCGTATCCAAAATGGAAATGTTGAGACGTACATTTTGATCATGTCTTTAGCTGTGGGAATTATACTGATTGTTAACTTTATATTACAATAATAATGTCTTGTTTATTATTAACATTATTACTATTACCTCTAGTAGGTTCGGGATTAGTTTTTGCATGGAAGAATAATTCCAGCAAATATTTGGCACTGGGAATTGCATTGGTACAGATGCTGGTTACCTTCTACATTGCGGCGGATTTTGATTTTAATCCAACGGTAGATAGCGTATTGCAGCACGAGATCAATTACCCTTGGTCACAATTTATGAAGAGTTCTCTTCACTTCGGTATCGATGGGATGAGTTTACTTCTTTTATTGTTGACGAATATTTTAGCGCCAATCATTATTTTATCTTCTTTTAATGAAAATGTAAGCTACAGAAACACGTTCTACGGTTTGATCTTGCTAATGCAGTTCGGACTAGTGGGAGTTTTCACTTCGCTTGACGGATTATTGTTCTACATTTTCTGGGAAGTAACTTTGATTCCGATCTGGTTCATTGCCGGACTTTGGGGTCAGGAAAATAAAAGATTTGAATTCACTACGAAATTCTTCGTATATACATTCGTTGGGTCATTATTTATGTTAGCCGGGTTGATTTATGTTTACAACAACTCTGCATCTTTTGCACTAACAGATTTATATAATGCTCAATTAAACGAAACACAACAGACGGTGGTATTCTGGTTTATTTTCTTTGCATTTGCAGTGAAATTACCGGTATTCCCTTTCCATACTTGGCAGCCGGATACGTATACCTATTCACCGACCCAGGGATCAATGCTTTTATCAGGGATCATGCTGAAAATGGCGGTATATGGAGTTCTGCGTTATTTATTACCAATCACTCCCCTTCCAATTGCAGGAATTTCAGGGCAGATTGTAATTATTCTAGCAATTGTAGGAATTGTTCATGGTGCATTGATTGCCATCATTCAGACAGATATGAAGAGAATCATTGCGTATTCTTCTTTCTCTCACGTTGGATTGATGGTAGCAGGTATTTTTGCTTCGGCAGTGATTACTTTAAGAGGAACTTTCAACATCGAAGGTGCTGAAGGAGCTTTGGTACAGACTTTTGCTCACGGTATCAACGTGGTGGGTCTATTCTACTGTTGTGATATTTTATACAAGAGATTTAAATCAAGAGACATCAGACAAATGGGAGGTTTGGCGAAAGTTGCACCTAAGTTTGCCGTATTGTTCTTGATCATTATATTAGGTTCAATGGGAGTTCCGTTGACTAATGGATTCATCGGAGAATTTATCTTGTTAAAATCGGTATATGATTTTAACGGATTGGCAGCGGTAATCGCTGGTCTTACGGTAATTCTTGCTGCTGTCTATTTATTGAGGTTCTACGGAAAAGCAATGTTCGGGCAGGGTGATGATGCAGTTTTGAGTACAGTAAAAGATTTATCTGCAGTTGAGTTTTCGGTATTGGCAAGTATCGCGGTTTTTGTGATCGTATTTGGTATTTTCCCACAACCGATAATCGAAATGGTGAATAGTTCGTTGAAGTTTATCTACCAATCAATGGTAAGCTAATTTGATATTTTAAGAAATGAGTGTTTTAATTATTGTTTTCCTAACGGCAGTTGTTGCGTTATTTTCAGGAGTTTTTGAACAAGGAAAATTCGCAAGATACATTGGGATTTTGGGATTAATCATCGCATTATGGGTAAGTTTCATGCCTGAATGTGCTTTCTTTGCACAGTACAGACACATGTATGACTATACCGGAAATACTGCGTTATTCACTAAAATATCAATCGTAACGACATTATTATTATTCTTTTTGGGAGGTTTTGCATTCAGCAACCACAGAAGCCACCAGTCAGAATTATACGCTTTGATGCTTTTTGCATTGTGCGGTGGAATTATCCTTTTTGGATACCAAAACATGGTAACGCTATTCTTAGGAGTTGAAATCCTTTCTATTCCTTTATATGTAATGGCGGGAGCTAACAAAACAGATCTAAGATCAAATGAAGCTTCAATTAAATATTTCCTGATGGGTGCATTCGCAACAGGTTTCCTGTTGTTTGGTATTGCATTTATCTACGGAAGTGTTGGAAGTTTCGATTTATATAAAATCCAGGATTTTGGAGTTTCAAACCCTAAAGATGGAATGTTCATCTTAGGAGTCTTATTGATTCTTTGTGCATTGGCATTCAAAGTAGCATTGGCACCTTTCCACATGTGGAGTCCTGATGTTTATTATGGAGCACCTTCATTGATCACTGCTTTCATGGCGAGTGTTGTAAAGATCTCAGGATTCTTTGCCCTATTCAGATTAATGACCATCGGATTCGGTGGTGTTACCGCAGAATGGATCAATGTTTTCGGAGTATTCTTAATTATTACATTGCTTTTGGCAAACGTTATGGGTCTTGCTCAGACGAATGCAAAAAGAATGTTGGCCTACTCTTCAGTTTCTCACGCAGGATACATCGGATTGGTGTTCTTCGGAATGACAAGCCTTTCTACTTACAATTTAGCATTCTATTTATTTGCTTATGCTTTATCTACTGTAGGAGTTTTCATGTGTTTAATCTATGTTGAAAAACTAAAAAGAGAAACTTCTTTCGGAGCTTTCAAAGGATTGGCAAAAACAGAACCTTTATTGGCAACCGTAGCAGCAATTTCTATGCTTTCAATGGCTGGAGTTCCGTTAACGGCTGGTTTCATGGGGAAATTTGCTTTATTCTCTCAGGCTATGAATTCTAACCATGGAGTTTTCTTAGTATTGGTAGCAGTTTTAGGATCTGCAGTTTCTATTGCTTACTATTTAAGATTAATCATCTCTATGTTCTTCTTCAAAGAAAGTTCATTCAAATCTTCAGAGAAAGTTACCCTTACTTACAATATCGTTGGAGTATTCGTTATTGCTTCAATAATTGTTCTAGGAGTTTTCCCTGATTTATTTGCAAGATTGATAGGGTTCTAAAAACCTTAACATCATAAAATTTAAAACCTTTCAATTTGTTTGAAAGGTTTTTTTGTGTTTTTTTTATAAATTTCATCTTTAAAAATTAAAAGCCTTATTCTTTTAATCACATTTTATAGGAGTTCATAATACAACTTACTGTAAAAAATAAAAGCACAAATCACATGATTACATACATAGCGCTTCCCGGCGATACTTTAGAAAAAATTTCATCTGATCTAAAAGTCGAAAACCCAATATATTTAAGGGAGTTTCATAATACTCATTGTGCTAAACACGAAAGATTTCATGCAGATATAAAACCAGGGCAGTCTCTCCTGCTTCCATTTGGCAATGAAATCAAAAACCTCAACAAAAAGATCATTGAAAATGGAGACAGCTTATATTATCACCCTCCTCACGGTAAGATTCCATTTCAGGTTCCTTTATTAAAAGGGAAATATAAAATCAACCATCAGAAGTTTTTGGATGATAAACTAGTAACAGATTATCAGTATCAGTTAGAACTTCGCTATATAAAATTTGAAAACAGTCATTATATTTTTAGCTTTCAAATGTCAGATTTTAAAAAAGAAGGAATAGAATCCGATACTAAAATTTCAAGTTTAGCAAAAGCCTGTATGGAAATTTTATATCCATTAGAAATCCGGTTAAATGAAACTGGAGAACTAAGAGAACTCCATTTAACAAGTCCTGAGAATTTGCTTAAAGATCATCTGGAAACCTTAAAAAGTTATTTTACCGATTCGTATTCGGCTACTTATATAGATCAAATGAAATTGATAATTGATGATAGAAAAGCTCTTTTAAAAAACCTCAAAAATACTTTGTCCATCTACTTTCTAGTAGGTTCTTTCTATCGAGCATTATATGGAGACTGGGCAGATTCACAGATTTATCAAGACTTTTTACCCTGGCTTACCAATGCCTCTCCTATCCGATTTGCACTTCAGAATAAAATTATCCTTAAAGATGATAATAATATTCTAAAAGTTACGCAGGAAGGTAATTCTTCAGATTATAGAAGTATGGATCAACTTTATTTCAACTCTCACATTTATGATGAAAAAGCACCTGTAACAAAAAACTCTGTAGACTGTAATCATTTTGCTGTGTATAACTTTAACAGAGCAGATTTATCAATTCAGAAAATAGACGCCATTTTCAATTCATATATTGATGATGTGATTGAAAAGGAAACCTTCATCATAGAAAGGCAACAAGATTAGCCAACTTTATTTTTAAATAATTAATACTATTATATTTAGGAGATGTGTAAAGTTTGAAAATGTAGTAATTCTACTACTTTTTTAAGCCTAATTTTTTTATAGATTTATAAAACCAAATTAATACACACAAAATATGTCCGGTTCATCTCCACACGACGGAAAGCATTTCGTTGTCCAAAAAGGGAAAGCCCAATGCAATCAGGGCAATAAATTTCCACAGTATAAAGTCACTTCTCATCAAAAACACTATTGGAATAATGAGGAGGGAGAGGCTGATTTTTTAGCCGTTACAGAAGACGATGTACAATTTACTCCTCCAGGTCCCAGTTTTGGACAATGTAAACTGAAACCTTCATCAGGAGGGTATCTGCCTTGTGCATTTGCACCTGCCGGAAAGTGGCAAAAAACCTATGAGCAAGTAAAAATCATGGGTAAATGCTGTGTGACTGAACTCTCAGAGCTTATGTGCTCTACCGGTGGAAAAATTACCATCAAAGAACATGGGCAAACGGCTGCTGTGAGCAGCCAGAATGTTCAAAATGCTGATCCACAGGAACAACATAACATTAATCCTTTTGTCAATTTCAAAGAGTTTCAGGAGGAAAACAGTGATAATGAAGTTGATGCCATTTAACCCCAAATTGTAATGTTATGTCGAAACAAGGCGTTTATAAAATATCCGGAAATACACAGCCCAAAGTAGGAGAAACCGTAACCTATACAATTGATGAATGGTATCCCGCTACACCAAAAGAAAAAAGAAATCCGGCATTGGTAACATGGCATCTTTTTAAAAAGGTAGACGGAAAATTTGTTCCCACAAATATTAAAAAAAAAGGAATCAGCAGTTTTACATTTCAAAATACCGCTTATCAAAATACATACAGAATTGAAGCCTATCTTCATGAACCGGAAGGAAAAGCTCCTATGGCTCTTGAAGTACAGCCACAACAGAGCGAAGTTCCAAAAATAAACGGGATTCAGCTAAAATATGCAAATAATACATCCGGAAATGTTTTCAACTTTACCGAAAAACTGATTGCTGAAGCACAATGTACAGGTTTGGAAGGAAAGTATCTCACCTTTACTCTTTGGGAAGATGATGCAAAAGATAGCGGACATGATGCGAAAAATCTACAGATAGACAGTAAAAAAGAAAAAGTAATAAGCGGAGCTGCAAAAGCACAATTTATACTGACCTCAGCTTTGATGAAAAAAGCAATACAGGGTGAAACCGATGTAAAGCAACTGGAATTCTATGTCACCGTAGAATACTATGAAAATAAAAAACATGCTTCAGATAACGTAAATATCAATACTCCACAAGGGATCTATATTCCGCCTAAAAAACCTCAACCCAAACCGGAACCTCCCACATCACAACCAAAAGCTAAAGGTTCTCCGGCTGCCCAAAAAGGGCAAAGTCAAAAAGAAAAAAAAGGAATTATAGAAACCACCACAGAAACTATTTCAGGAGTCGTTTCAGAGATTGGGAAAAAAATTTATGATTGGGCGGAAGCGAAGGGAACGGCGAAAAGTACGCAGCCTCCAACACAACCTGCTCCAAGCAGCACCTCACCAAGTATCGTTAAAGAAGAGAAAATTGAAAATCTTTTAGATGCTTATTTTGCAAAAAAAGAGTATACAAAACAGACGAATGAAGAAGATGGTACCCATACCTATACATTTGGTGGTTCAAAACAAAACAATAAAACATCTACAGATATTGAGAAAAATAAAGTTGCTCAAACTATTCTCAATAAAATTAAGGATAATCTGAAATCTCAAAAAAAGTATGCAACCCTTGAAGTTATTTCGGCTGCATTAACTGCAGAAGCTTATGGAAAGGATACGGTAAATGAAAAGACTGTTACTTTTAAAACTTTCAAGCTAGGAACAGAATTTAAAAGAGTGGATAGTGCCCCGCTGGAAGATAAACTTTATCTAGTCGCCAGAACTATGCTTTTAGATGGAAAACAAGTCAAGATTATCATTAAAGAAAAAGATGGTCTTATAAAAGGTACAACTGACTCTGTTCTTCCAGTTTTAGAAATAACTGAAGAACAAATGGAACAAAAAGCCAATTCTGGAGAAGTGGCAGGAACAGAAAAAACAGAATTCTCAGGAGTTGTAAAAGATAATATGGTAAAAATTCCAATACATCTTAGACCTAAGTCTGATGAAGAGCTAAAACAATGGAAAGAAAAAATCAATAAAGGAAAAGAAGACGGAACCTATACCTACAAATTTGGAGGGCCAACCAGTATAAAAAATGAGACAGAAAAAAAATCTATTGCAGGAACTATCCTCAACAACGCCAAAACTGGGAAACGCGGAAACCCTAAAATAGAAGACGGCAAAACTTCCAGTGTAGAAGAAATAGAAAAAGTTTTAGAAATAAAAGATTATAAAGAAGGAGATACTATTACCTTTAAATTACTGAAAAAAATACCTGAATTACTATATCTTAATGCAAAGGCTCAAGGTGAAAAACAACATGATAAAGAGTTTTTGAAGAAGGAAGGGGCTTATTTTCAAATAGGGAATAAATGCCCAAGATGTGAGGCGGAGATTACTTTTGAACAAGTAAAAGAAATTTTCCCTGCTGCTACAAGTAATGAATCTTTAGCTAAACTTTTGATACAAGAGCTTAATGAAATAAGATTAAAATACGAAATCAATACTTGCAAAAGAAAGGCACATCTTATTACTCAAATGGGATCTGAAACAGAATTCAGAACATTACTTGAGGAAATAAGTAACTATAGTGTCTCTACATTAAAAAGTCTCTTTGGATATTTTTCCCGTCACCCAAGAGAAGCTGAACTTTACAAAGGAAATACTTATGAATTAGCGATAAGAGCGTATGGTTTAAGAAATGTTGATAATGAACAAGATATTATTTCCTGTAGTGTTTCAAGAGTTGATAACTGCAATGACTTAGGAAATGAAACTAAACAAGATGGATACAAGTACATAGGAAGAGGGCTTATTCAACTAACAGGAAAATATAATTATACCAAAATAAATTCAGAATTTCAGAAGGCCTTCCCTGGTCAAGGAAATTTGGTCACAAATCCTGAATTACTCGAGCAGCCTAAATATGCTGTTATGTCTGGGCTAAGCTATTGGATCAACAATAATTTGAATAAGAAAGCGGATGAAGGAACTTCTGATGATGTTGTAAATTCAATAACAAGAATAATTAACCGAAATCTTGACCAAAGTCATTACACACGACGTAGAAACTTCTTCAAAAAAGCAACTACTGCATTTAAAGTTGATGAATGCATGCCCGATGAAGGTAATTCTAATAGTACATGGCATGATCCTATTGCTTATTCACAAAGAACATATTACAATTCTGAAGGCAATCATGCTGAGAAGAATGGAGCATTTGGGAAAGTACGAAATGGAGGAACAAAAAATCATCAAGGGCTGGATCTTTTCGCTACACCAGGCACACCAGCTGTGGCATGTCTAGATGGTATAGTTGTAGAAATCATGGAAAGTTCATCATATGGAACTATTCTTATTTTGGAAGTAGATGGTGAAGATCTTCGTGCTGCAAAACGAAATTATACATTACAATTTACTGGAGAAATTGAAAATGGAGCAGGATTTGATTCCAATGCGTCAAAATATTATCTCAGATATTGTCACTTAAGCTCTATAGAAGTAAGTAGCGGAGAGGTAACAGCAGGAAAAACTATATGTTATACAGGAGAAAGTGGCAACGCAAAAGGAGTTCCAAACCCTCATTTGCATTTTGAAATTGGAAGCAATAAATATCCCGGAAGTATGGAAGGTACTAATAATAGAACCAACCCTGCATATTATGTAAATTTAAAAACTATAGATGAACCTAAACAAACAAGCGTTAAAAATGAAAGAAGCTAAAAGTAGAAAATTAATATTAGCTGTATTTATAATTTTTTTTACATTTTTTGGACAATGTAAAGATAAGCATGCTCCCCCCCCAACAAGTACAAACTTTAAATTTGATGGAAGATTTAAAACAGATGATGAGATCACATTTAAATTAAACCAAACTATTTTAAAATTATTTTCTGATAAACCAAATCACGTAGAAATATTTACTAGCAAAGAAAATAAGATTGATATAACAGAAGAGAATCATTGTAATATGGACGCAGTTGGAATTTCCGTCTACCAATATACAAATCTGAATGATCCGAGTCTGAGGGTAATACTTCTCGAATATTATCAAGATATCCTTATAGGAAGCCTCTATGCCATTTTAGTCGATAAAAATAAGCTTATCAAAACCTTTAGATTGTGTGGTCCACAGTACAATTATGAAAAATATCAGATTAAAGATGTCCTATCAATTAAAAAGTTAAACAATCAGATTTCATTTATTTTTAATCCTAATAAAATAGCAGCAAAGAATAAAAACCAATATATATTTAATTTTTCTATTGATAATACTAAATCAGATAATTCCATCAGCAAAAATAATAGCAACAACACCATAAAAGAAACTTTAAAAACAACTTTTTCAAACGAAAAGGTGATAGACAGTTTAGTTTTTGACTTTAACAATGATCAAATAAAAGATAAAATTTTAATACATGCCAATCCAAAGGAAAAGGATCTGATGGGTGATGAATATTTTGATAATATTAATTCATATTACAGGACATTAGACATTCTTGTAGGCAAACCCAATAAAAAATATATTCAGACATCCAGCAATAAAAATATTATCCCTTGCCTAAGATGCAATGAACCAATGAAGGCTTATTCAGATCTTAAGATAATTGGTAAAAACTCTTTTTCAGTAGATGTAATACAAAAAGCAGAAAACACTATTTATCAATTATTATTTGAATGGAAACAAAATAATTTTTATCTAACACAAATTGGGGTAAAAAGTTTTTATGATGAAAATAGTAAAACCATAAAACTAAAAAACAGCATAAATATCAATGACGTGATGGTAAATAATATCTTAGATTATATAAAATAGAAATAAACAAAAATATCAACTTCAAATTTATTATTTCGGAAGTATTTAAAGTTTTATCTATGATCAATAAAATATTATATTCAATTGGAATATCATTGTTATTATGCTGTAAAGAAACAGCACAAGATAATGTTCAATCAACATCAAACATTCAAGATGTAAAACCGGTCTATAGCCAAACTGATTTTTTCAATAAAAAGTATTTTACTGGATATAATTTAGCTATTGGAGTTGCTAACTTTGTTAGGACACAATTCTTATACTCTTTATCTTTAAGAGT
>NZ_JWTA01000010.1 GCF_000813825.1 Chryseobacterium taiwanense | reverse complement strand
AACTGAGCTAAGGAGGAATGTCCTTTGTTTTAAGTGGTGCAAATATAGGACGAATATTTATACCCTACAAATATTTTTATTAAAAATTTTAAAAAATATTATAAGTTCCCGGTTAAGGCTTTGAAAATGTCGCTTCCGAAAATCAGTAACATCAATCCTAACAGGAAGATAACACCTACCATCTGTGCGTTTTCCAATACTTTTTGAGGAACAGGTTTTCCTACGATCATTTCATATAATGTGAAAATAACGTGTCCTCCATCCAATCCTGGGATAGGAATTAAGTTCAAAAATGCCAACCAAACGGAGAACATTGCTGTAAAACTCCAGAAAGCAGTCCAGTTGATGGAAATACTTCCGTCTTTCGATTGGTCTACCGGCATATTTTTAATGATCGCAAGAGGTCCTCCTACTTTCTTGTACCCCTGTACTTTTTTGTTGAAGATTAATTTGAACTGTTTAACTTGATACGTCAAACTTTCAATACTTCTTGTAAAACCTCTTCCGATTGATTGTCCAAACGTGAAGTGTTGAGTGTTGGCATATTTTTCTAATTGCTTATAAGACGCAATACCAATGGTTCCTTCTTTAGAAACAGGAATGCTCAATGGTTGTACAGTTCCGTTTCTTAGGACTTCGATATTAATCGGCTTTCCTACACTTTTCCCAACCGCAGCTTGAAATTCATCATAATAGTTGATTTTCTGTCCGTTTGCAGAAACTACCTGATCGCCAACTTTTAATCCTGCTTCTGCTGTTTTAGGATTAACAATCGTATCAATTACAGCTGCATATCTTGGCGTAAGGAATCCTTTAGGGTTTTCATCTTTAAAAGCAAGAGCTTTTCCGTCGTCATTCGTGTTAAAAGTGGTTTCTTTTCCGTCTCTTAAAACGGTAACCTGATCACTTAATAAAATATCTAGAGATAACTTATCTAAATTGTTTTGCGTTTTTCCGTCAACCTTTAAGATTTTATCACCATCCTTGAAGCCCATTGCTTTCGCAACGTTAGTATAATGCATTGGAGTGTCAACTTTCGTGGTGTCGAAAGTCGTTTCTCCATTGAAGAAAGATAAACATCCATAGATAAGCCAAGCCAGGAAAAAGTTTACTGTAACTCCTCCCAACATGATGATCAATCTCTGCCAAGCCGGTTTCGCTCTGAATTCCCAAGGCTGAGCTGGTTGTTTCAATTGTTCGGTATCCATACTTTCGTCTACCATTCCTGCGATTTTTACATATCCTCCGAAAGGAAGCCAACCGATACCATATTCAGTCTCGCCAATTTTTTTCTTTGCGATAGAAAACCATGGATCGAAGAAAAGATAGAATTTTTCAACTTTGGTCTTAAACCATTTTGCGGGTAAGAAATGCCCAAGTTCGTGAAGGATAACCAAGATAGAAATGCTCAATATAAATTGAAACAGTTTGATTGCTATTTCCATTAATGCTTTTTATGTTTAATTTGCAAAGGTAACAATTATCAAAACTATGCCAAATAAAAAAGCTCCCCGAAACGAGAAGCTTTGTCATATAATAGAATGATTTTTTACAGATTAAAGGAAACTCCTAAACTGCCATTGTTGCCGATTTCAGCAAAAACTCCGATTCTCTCGGTGAAAAAGTATCTTGCACCAATGTGTGCTCCGATTCCGAAATCTTTCCCTAAAACTCCAACATCAACACCTGGATAGATATCTAATTTTTCAGGCAATTGTAAAGCATCTTTCAAATGAAAATTAAGTCTTCCGAAGATAAAAACATTATTATCGTTGTCATTATCTTTATAATTATCAAAATAACCGTTGAGTCCGGCTCCTATTGAGATTAATTGGTTAAGTCCATAATCATAAGTTCCGGTAATTCCTGTTCCATATCCCCAAGCGCTCAATCCTGCGTTGATTTTCTGATCTCCTTTTCCTGTCCATGCCTGTGCATTTGCCGTAGCTCCTGCAAAGATCAGCGCGAACATAAAAACCAATTTCTTCATAAATTTTACAATTTTATAATATTACTAAAAACAATCCGTATCAAAAATAGAACCGAAATCATTGAAAAATCGTATTTTTAGTGAAGTTTTTTAACAAAGTTTATGAAGATCACAGGACTTAATTTAGATATCATCTGGAAAAATAAAGAGGCAAATTTTCAACTCATAGAAAAAGAATTACAGAATCAGGAAGCAGATCTATTTCTTCTTCCGGAAATGTTTTCGACGGGATTCTGTATGGATGCGTCTGAAGTTTCGGATAGAAATGAAGAGTCTTTAGAATTTTTAAAGAAAATGGCTAGAGAAAAAAATGCAGCGTTCTGTGGAAGCGCTCCTGTGGAAGATAATGGGAAGTTTTATAACAGGATGTATTTTGTGCAGCCAGATTCTCAGGTTGATGTCTATGATAAAAGACATTTATTTTCCTTTTCAGGAGAAGATAAAGTATACACTCCCGGAAAAGAACGGGTGATTGTAAATTATAAAGGCTTCAGAATCCTATTGCAGGTGTGTTATGATCTTCGTTTTCCTGTTTTTGCAAGAAATAATGATGATTATGATGCTGTTTTATATGTCGCCAACTGGCCAGAAAAGAGAGTGAGAGCTTGGGAACATTTGTTGAAAGCCAGAGCCATTGAGAACTTATCTTTTGTTTTTGGACTCAACAGAATAGGAACCGATGGAAATAATCTGTTGTATCAGGAAAGTTCACATTGTTTTTTCGCGGATGGAAAAGAGATTTCTCAAAAACAAGGAAACATTGTTTCTGCTGAATTGAATATGGATGAACTGAAAGATTTCAGAAATCATTTTCAGTTTTTAAATGACCGCGATTCTTTTTCAATTGAATTGTAAGATATAACCAAAAATTAAGGCTAAGATTTTTTCAACCTTAGCCTTAATCTTATTATTAAGTATGTTCTTTTAAAAGTTGTGTTAATGTATTAACGTCATGAACGCCGCTTTCTTTCCAAAGCATTTCTCCTTTTTTGAAGATCGCTAAAGTAGGAACGCCGCGAACACCGTATTGAGCTGCAAGAGCGGGATATTGGTCAACATCTACTTTGATGATTCTCGCTCCTTCACCTACGTTTTCTTTTACCGTATTTAAAACCGAAGACTGTACTTTGCAAGGTTGACACCATGTTGCAAAAAAGTCAATTAATACAGGTCTTTCGGAATCTATGATTTCCTGAAATTTTTGTGACATTTTTGAGTTTTTTATTAAAAAAACACTTTAGTTTATCACATGTAAATTTTAAAAGCACTTAAAAGAGTAATTGAAGAGTACAATTTAAACTTTGTGTTTTTAAATACTTTATCCTAATAAACTAAAGTGTTATAAATTTGTTATGTATCAGATTTACTGCAAAAACAATTCCAAAAATTATATCGTTTTTGATTGACAAACGAAATCTGAAGTTGGCAATTTTTCTGTTTTTTTAATTCCGTTGAATCCTCCGTCTATTTCTGTGAAATTTCTGATTCCGTGAGAATTAAGAATGCTTGCGGCAATCATACTTCTGTAACCTCCTGCACAATGAAGGAAAAAATGTTCAGAATCATCAATAGATGTTACCCAATCACTGATGGTGTCCAAAGGCTTGTTGTAGGCATTGTCAATATGCTCTGCAGAATATTCTGTCAGTTTTCTTACATCGATCACTTTAGAATCTTCTTTAAATTCTTCCGCGAATTCAGCAGGTGAAATTCTTTTCACTTCATCGGTTTCTTTTCCTGCATTTTTCCATGCATCAAAACCTCCGTTTAAATAACCTAAGACATTATCAAAACCAACTCTGCTTAATCTTGTGATAGCTTCTTCTTCAGTTCCGTTTTGGGAAATCAATAAAATAGGATGCTTTACATCAACGATTAAAGTCCCTACCCAAGGAGCAAAATCACCTTTTAAACCAATATTGATAGAATTTGGGACAAATCCTTTGTGGAAATCTGCGGCACCTCTTGTATCTAAGATCAACGCACCGGTTTCCTCTGCATACGCTTCAAAATCTTCAACAGAAATAGGTGTTAAACCTTTGTCCATTATGGTGTCAAAACTTTCATATCCTCCTTTGTTCATCGCTACATTCATCCCGAAATATTTAGGAGGAGCTGTTAATCCGTCTAAAACTTCTCTGATGAAAGACTCTTTATCGGGTTGATTAAGGGCGTAATTGGTTCTTTTTTGATTTCCTAAAATATCAACAGTTTCTTTCTGCATATTTTTTCCGCAAGCAGAACCTGCACCGTGAGCCGGGTACACAGTAATGCTGTCATCCAAAGGCATGATTTTCGATTGAAGGCTGTCATATAAAATCCCTGCAAGATCTTCCTGAGTTACGCTTCCTGCTTTTTGAGCAAGATCCGGTCTGCCGACATCTCCTAGAAACAAAGTATCTCCTGTGAAAATTGCTGTTTCCAAACCGTTTTCGTCAATCAGAAGGTACGTTGTGCTTTCCATGGTGTGACCAGGAGTATGTAATGCTTTGATTTTGATATTCCCGATTTCAAAAATCTGATCGTCTTCTGCAACAATCGTTTCAAACTGTGGTTGTGCAGTAGGTCCATACACAATGGAAGCCCCTGTTTTTTTGCTTAAATCCAAATGCCCCGAGACAAAATCTGCGTGGAAGTGGGTTTCAAAAATATATTTTAATGTTACCCCGTCTTTTTCTAAACGATCAAGATAAGGTTTTATCTCTCTTAAAGGATCAATAATTGCCGCTTCATTTTCGGATACGATGTAGTATGCTCCCTGAGCAAGACATCCTGTATATATTTGTTCAACTTTCATTATCTGATTGTAAAAGCTTTAATGTTTTTATTTAAGTACAAAAATCGCGTTTATTTTTTAATACTTGCCAAAAATAAAGAATCTATCCCGATAGAATAAATCTATAAAGTTGTTGGTTGGTGAAGTGTTTTTATTTTAAACTTCAATAAATCAGTTTTTTATAGCTAAAATAGAGTTTTCCTGAAATTTATCAGCTGAAATTAATTATGATTAATATTCAATGCGTAAATGTTTTCCAAAAAATTTTATATTTACTAAGATAAAAAAATCAAATGGCAGACAAAGCACAATTTATTGAACAGCAAAATGCAAGATATACTCCCAAAGGAGAACATATTATATTAGGAAAAGGAATGTTGGATGGAGAGGTAGTTCCCGAAGTGAATGTGACTATTCCTCTAAAAACAATTAACCGTCATGGACTGATTGCAGGAGCTACAGGAACAGGAAAAACCAAAACATTACAGGTGTTTGCAGAGCAACTTTCTCATGCGGGAATTCCGTCTTTGGTATTGGATATAAAAGGAGATTTTTCAGGAATTGCGGAAACGGGAACGGAAAACCCGGCAATTCAGGAAAGATATGCAAAAACACAACTTCCATACAATCCGCAGGCTTTTCCAGTAGAACTGATGTCGATTTCCGGAGAAAAAGGAGTAAAATTAAGAGCTACGGTTACAGAATTCGGTCCGGTTTTATTAAGTAAAATCTTGCAGTTGAACGAAACGCAGCAGAGTATCATGTCCATTGTGTTCAAATATTGTGATGATAAAGGATTGCCTTTAATTGATCTTAATGATTTGAAAAAAGTGTTGCAGTATGTTACAGATAATGCACAAGGTAAAGCTGAGTTAGCGGCTAATTACGGTTCCATTGCACCGGCTTCTTTAGGTGCTATTTTAAGATCAATTGTCGCTTTGGAGCAGCAGGGAGCTTCAAGCTTCTTTGGAGAATTAAGTTTTGATGTTCATGATTTACTTGAAACAAGAGATGGAAAAGGGGTCGTGAATATCCTGAGAGTTGCTGATATTCCAAGTAAACCACAGTTGTTTTCGACTTTTATGCTTTCGTTATTTGCGGAAATTTATATGACGTTTCCTGAAGAAGGAGATAGCGGAAAGCCAAAACTGGTTCTTTTCATCGATGAAGCACATCTGATTTTTGATGAATCATCAAAAGCATTGGTTTCACAAATTGAAACGATGGTAAAACTGATCCGTTCAAAAGGAGTGGGGATTTATTTTATTACCCAAATTCCGGGAGATGTTCCGGAAGCGGTTCTTTCTCAATTAGGGTTGAAAATTCAGCATGCATTGAGAGGGTTTACTGCAAAAGATAAAAAGGAAATTACAAAGGCAGTAGAAAATTATCCTACAACGGAATTTTATGATGCGTCAAACTTAATTCAAAATTTAGGAATTGGGGAAGCTTTTGTGACGGCTTTGGATGAAAAAGGAATTCCTACCCCATTGGTTCATACTTATTTAATTTCGCCTGAATCAAGAATGGATATTCTGAATGACGCAGAAATCTCTGAACTGACAAATAATTCGTCATTGGTTGCTAAATATCAGAACGATGTCAACCGAGAATCTGCTTATGAAATGTTGGTCACCAGAATGGAACAGGCGGTACAAAATGCGGCTCCAACACAGAAGACAAAGCCGGTAAAAGAAGAACCGGGAATGTTTGAGCAGGTTTTAAACAGCAGGCAAGGACGAACTTTTACGAATACCTTGTTGAGAGAAGGAGCAAAAGCGATTTTGGGAATGTTCGGATTAGGAGGAAGAAGAAGATAAAATTAATAATTTTTATTATTTTAGCAGGATTGTCACTCTCTTGAAATAAGAGAAATTGGCATAAGTTCTGTTATTATTTTAACTAAGTTTAGGACTTTTTAATGAAGAGGATTATTAATAGTATTCTAAAAATATAAAATTTAAATGTATTCAATAATTGACATAGAGAGTAATGGTGCAGGTTACAGAAAAGAATGCATTATAGATATTGCTGTTTACAGATACGATGGTCAGAAGATTGTTGACCAGTTTATTTCATTGGTGAATCCGGAAAGTGACATCACTCCTTTTGTGCAGAAACTTACGGGAATTACCCCGAAAATGGTCAAAACAGCTCCTAAATTTCATGAAATTGCCAAAAGGGTTGTTGAAATTACTGAAAACACAACTTTGGTAGGTCACAATATAGAATTTGATTACAGGATGCTTCGTCAATCTTTTCAGAGATTGGGTTATGATTTTAAAATCAATACGTTGGATACAATTCCTTTGGCGAAAAAGCTAATTCCGGATGAAGTAAGTTATTCCCTTGGAAAATTGGTAAAATCTCTCGGAATTCCTTTGACGAATCATCACAGAGCTGAAGGGGATGCAAGAGCAACGCTGGAATTATTCAAGCTTTTGGTATCAAAAGATACTGAAAACGAAATCGTTCAAAAACAGTACGACGAAACGAATGCAAAAACGTATATCAATAAAATAAAAGAACTGACTCAGGATCTTCCTAACGAAAAAGGGTTTGTGTATTTTCAAAATGAAGGCGGGAAAATCATTTTTTCAGATCATGTGCAGGATATTAATAAGTTTTCGAAGAAGGTTTTTAATTCCAAATCTAAAAAGTGGGAAGCAATTCAAAATGAAGTAGAGCAGATTAATTATGAACTTACCGGAACGGATATTATTGCTAAGCTGCTGTTGAATTCTAAAGGAATTAAGAAAAGAGATCCGCTTCCGTTTGGGTTATATTACAGAAGTGATAAATATGTGGTTGAGAAAAATAAACTTAATAAAGTCGAAAAGCCTATCCTGAAATTCAGGTCATTTACGCAGGGTTCAAAAGCGATACAGTTTATCTCAAATCTTGAAGAATATAATGATGTTGAAGCTTTAAAAAATAAAATTGAGTTTAGAAAAAGAAATGAGCTTTGGCTTGGACAAGGAAGGAAATTAGGCGAAAAATTATTCCTGATTATAGAAAACGGGAAAGTGATGTCTTATGGATTTTACGAACTTTTCACACAGATTCAAACCTTAAGTAAGCTTTCAAAATTGAAGATCGATCTGCAATATCAATCTTCGGATTTGGTGAATGAATTACAATTGGCTTTGCTTCGAGGTGATTTTGAAACGCTGCCTTTGCCGAAGTAATGTAAAGCAGATACATTATGAATGGTTTAAATGAAAAATCTTCTCACTGGAAGTTTGGCTTTTTTTATTACAACAAAGAAGATAAAAGAATATTTCCTCCGAAGAGGTTCGGGTTTGGCTGGACGGTAAATTTTGCCAATCCATTATCTGTTTCTCTATTTTTATTGATTTTGATTATAATTGGCCTCATTTCATAGTTGTTGAAATAAGTTGATATTTACATTTTGTAAGAATTCGGGGCAGTTTTCTCAAAATAAATAGTATTTTTGCAAAAAAATAAGTAAAAGCAATGCAAAATTTTAAACAAACTAAAACTGGAAAGAAGGGAACTGTAAAGTTCTCTAAGGTTTGGAATATTTAAAGAGTTGTCTTGCATAAAAAATAATCATTGCGGCAGACTCTTTTCGAAGAATCTGCC
Organism: Chryseobacterium taiwanense; assembly: GCF_000813825.1. Lineage (GTDB taxonomy): Bacteria > Bacteroidota > Bacteroidia > Flavobacteriales > Weeksellaceae > Chryseobacterium > Chryseobacterium taiwanense. Next base: position 205,901 of record NZ_JWTA01000010.1, on the reverse strand, counting down.
CTTTTTTATGTTAAAATGAAATTATGAATCCAAAAGAATTATTAAAGATCGCCAATGAGTTTGGCACCCCGGTGTACGTTTATGACGCTGAATCCATCAAAGTTCAATACGAAAAACTGACATCTTCTTTTTTAAAACACACAAAGTTCTTCTACGCGGCAAAGGCGTTGACAAACATTAACATTCTTAAATATGTCAAGAACTTAGGTGCTTCTTTGGATTGTGTTTCAATTAATGAAGTGAAACTAGGCTTAAAAGCTGGGTTTCCAAAAGAAAAAATACTTTTCACTCCGAATTGTGTAGACTTGGCTGAAATTGAGGAAGCAATGACTTTTGGAGTGCATATTAATATCGATAACATTTCTATCCTTGAGCAGTTCGGGAATAAATATGGAAATACATATCCTATTCTGGTAAGAATCAACCCACACATTTTCGCAGGAGGGAACTATAAAATTTCTACAGGACATATCGATAGCAAATTCGGGATTTCTATTCACCAGGTTCGTCACATCGAAAGAGTGATGAAATCTACTAACCTGAATGTGGAAGGTCTTCACATGCATACAGGAAGTGAAATCAAAGATCCTGATGTTTTCTTACAGGCTTTAGATATCATGTTAGAACTTTCTGAACATTTCCCGAATCTGAAATATTTGGACATGGGAAGTGGTTTCAAAATTCCTTATCAGGATACCGAAGAAGAAACGGATGTAAAAATATTAGGTAAAAAAGTAGAAAAAGTAATCTCTGAATTTTCAAAAGCTACAGGGAAAAAATTCGAATTGTGGTTTGAGCCAGGAAAATTCTTGGTTGGAAAAAGTGGATATTTATTGGTAAAAGCTAACGTAATTAAACAAACAACCGCTACTGTTTTTGTTGGAGTAAACTCAGGATTCAATCACCTGATCCGTCCAATGTTCTACGATTCTTATCATGTTATCGAAAATTTATCTAATCCAAAAGGGGCAGAAAGGATTTATACGGTAGTTGGAAATATCTGCGAAACGGATACTTTTGCATGGGACAGAAAACTGAATGAAGTAAGAGAAGGGGATATTTTGGTTTTCCATAATGCAGGAGCTTATGGTTTTGAAATGAGTTCAAACTTTAACTCAAGGCTGAAACCTGCTGAAGTTCTTTTCTTAGACGGAAAAGCTCATTTGATCAGAAAAAGAGATGAATTTGAAGATCTGTTGAGAAATCAGATTGAAGTGATCAATTAAAATACTAAAACTCTGCAAGAAATTGCGGAGTTTTTTTATGTTCTTAAGGTAATTTTAATCGGAAAGCATCTTTTAAATATTTATTATTCCCTACATTTGATAGAGACATAAACGATTAATCCAAGTTTATCTCTAAATCCATATTCACATCCGTTTTTTCAGATAATTATAACACCAAAACATATTATTATGGCTAAAAACATAGCAGAGCAGATTGTAGAAATGCTCGAAAACGCCAATGTGAAAAGAATTTATGCAGTAACAGGTGATAGTCTCAATCATTTAAACATTGCTGTAAAAAAAAGCAGTATCGAATGGATTCATGTACGACATGAAGAAGCCGGTGCTTATGCTGCTGCGGCAGAAGCTGAACTCGATGGTTTTGCCGTTTGTGCAGGAAGCTGTGGACCGGGACACGTTCATTTGATCAATGGAGTATATGAAGCACATCGTTCTCATGTTCCTATGTTGGTAATTGCTTCTTCTATTCCAAGTGATGAAATGGGAATGGATTACTTTCAGGAAACAAATACCATAAAATTATTTGATGATTGTAGTCATTATAACCAAATGATTACAAGACCGGAGCAGGTTCAAAGAACTGTTCAGACGGCGATTCAGCATGCAATATCAAAAAAAGGTGTGGCTGTGATCGGTCTTCCGGGAGATGTTTCTGAACTGAATGCTGAAGAAGCCACAACTTCCAATAAAGTATTTAAGACCAACCCGATTATCCGTCCGTCTGATGAGGAACTGAATCAATTGGCCGATCTGGTTAATGAAAGCAAAAAAGTCACCATTTATTGTGGAATTGGAGCTGAAAACGCGAATACTGAAGTAGTAGAATTATCAAAATATTTAAAAGCACCTGTTGGGTATTCTTTCCGTGGAAAAATGGCTATTCAGCCGAATAATCCTAATGAAGTGGGCTTGACGGGGCTTTTGGGGCTCCCTTCTGCTTATCATGCGATGCACGAAGCGGATTTACTTATTCTTTTAGGAACAGATTTTCCTTATCAGAAATTCATGCCTGTTAAAAATAAAATCGTTCAGATCGATGAAAGTCCGGAAAGATTGGGAAGAAGGGCGAAGTTGGAATTAGGATTAGCAGGTGATGTAAAAGAAACCATCAAAGCTTTATTACCTTTATTAAATGAGAAGACAGATGTTCATTTCTTAAATCAGCAATTGGAATTCTATGAAAAAGTAAAAGAAACCCAATTGACTTATGTAAAAGATTTCGGAAAAGAAAATGCAATTCAGCCTGAATTTGTAGCACATACTTTAGATAAATTGGCTAAAAAAGATACCATTTTCACTGTAGATACAGGAATGTGTTGTGTTTGGGGAGCAAGATATATTACCGGAACTGGTGAACGAAAAATGTTGGGGTCATTCAATCATGGTTCTATGGCGAATGCAATGCCAATGGCAATCGGAGCATCTTTGGCTCATCCTGAACGACAGGTAATTGCAATGTGTGGAGATGGTGGTTTATCGATGCTATTAGGTGATATGGCAACTATTTTTCAGTATAAATTACCCGTAAAACTGATTGTTTTCAATAATAGAGCATTGGGAATGGTAAAACTGGAAATGGAAGTAGGAGGAATGCCCGATAACGAAACGGATATGATCAATCCTGATTTTGGAATGATTGCACAAGCGATGGGATATCCCGGAAAAAATGTACATAAGCCGGAAGAAGTGGAAGCTGCTATTAAAGAATGTTTGGAATACAACGGCCCTTATTTACTCAATATTTTTACGAATCCAAATGCGTTGGCTTTACCTCCTAAAATTGAATTTGAACAGGTTGTGGGAATGACGAAATCTATGGCACAACTCATGTTGGGAGGGAAAATGGAAGAAGCTTTAGATACTGTCAAAACAAATTATAAACATATTAAAGGGTTGCTATAATGAGTGCATCTTTAAAAAAATATTACGTCATAGCCTGGCTTTTCGGGTTGGTCTTTTACTTTCTGGATTACGTGATTAGATCGGCTCCGGCGGTAATGATTCCTGAATTGGTCAATAATTTTAATACCACCGAGCTGAAACTTATCAGCATGGTAGGAACTTATTATTATACTTATTCTACCTGTAGTTTAATCGCAGGAGTTGCTTTAGATAAATTTGGAGGGAAAAGATCTCTTTTTGTTGGCGCTTTGATTTTAGGGATTGGCTGTTTGTTATTTTTGATTTCCAGTCAGGTTGCGGGTGTTTCCGGAAGATTGTTGCAGGGAGCCGGTTGCGCTTTTGCATTTCCGGGCTGTGTATATCTGGCTAGTAAAGGCTTTTCTTCAAAATCTTTGGCTACGGCGATTGGAGTTACTCAGTGTATCGGAATGTTGGGCGGAACAGCAGGACAGTTTGTAGTTGGTCCGTGGGTTGAAGAAGGGGTAAATATTGATACATTTTGGCTTTGGTCAGGAATTGTTACCATTATTACTGCCTTCTGTTTGTTTTTTGTGATTCCGAAAGAAGAAAAATCAGAAGAGTCTACAGAAAAAGGAACGAAATCGATTGGTTATCTTGAACCCTATAAAATAGTTTTTAAAAATCCTCAATCTTGGCTATGTGGAATCATATCAGGACTATTATTTGCTCCGACAACTATTTTTGCCATGACTTGGGCAGTTGCTTTTTTTGAAAAAGATAAAGGTTTTGTTTTTCATGATGCGGCGATTACCAGTGCGATGGTAGCTTTTGGATGGGTTTTTGGATGTCCTTTATTAGGTTTCATCACCGATAAAATAGGAAGAAGGAAACCCGTTTTGGTTGGAGGGGCAATTGTAATGATAGTAAGTTTATTACAGTTAATTTATCTTCCTGATCTATATCCTGCGAAAATAAGCATGTTTATTCTTGGGTTGGGTTCCGGAGCGGCTATGATTCCTTACTCAGTCATTAAAGAAACCAATCCTGATTTTGTAAAAGGAAGTGCGACAGGAGCGATTAATTTTATCACTTTTGGAGTTACGACTTTATTAAGTCCTGTTTTCAGCAGATGGTTTGGAAAAAGTCTAGGGCTGTCTGCAGGAGATTTACACTTTCAGCACTCTGTGCTGTTTTGGATTTCAGGAATTGTCTTGGCTATTATTGTTTCATTGATGTTAAAAGAAACCGGTAGTAAAGCTCAGGCCAGTGTTTAATTAAAATAATAAAAAGGAATTTCACTCTATAGCGAAGTTCTTTTTTTTGGTGTAATTTTGGCATTTGTAATTCATAATCTAAAAAGATACAGATGAAAGCAATAGCATTATTTATAGGGCTTTTTTTAGCAAATTTTACTTTTGCACAAACAGATCTGGAAGATAGAGATGAATCTTTTATTGTAGAGAATAATAAGAATCTTTTGAAGATTGATATCAAAGAACCTTTTTTACAGATTGCGGCGAAGAATTGTAATGATTTTAAAGCAGCAAGTTATGAAGGCGGAGCTGCTGCTTACAAAGAAGTACTGAAAAAATATATGTATACTTATCTTAATTCTGATTTCTACACATTGTCGGGGGATTTTACGTTTACTTTAACGATTGATGCTACCGGAAAAGTAGTTGATGTTTCAGGAGATCCAAAAGTATTAAACAGTGAAGTGTTTTTTGATGATATGCAATATGTGGTAAGAAGAATTAAAAAAAACTGGTCTCCCGCTACCTGTAACGGACAACCTATAAAGTCTGAAATGAAACTTAAGATGAATTTCTCATCAATGTCGGCGGACATGTAAATTGTATGAAAAAAACTATTATAACCTTACTTTTATTCTTTATTGGCTTTAAAGGATATTCTCAAGAGAATCAACCGCAAAAAGAAAATATAACACTCTCACAAAACGCTGAGTTTCCAGGTGGAGATTCGGCTTTTGCTAATGAATTTCTAAAAATGGTTCATGCTTATATTGATCTGCAAAAGTATGCGGTAAACGGAAAGTTTGTTTTCGTTTTTGACGTAAATCCGGATGGTAAAATTGGAAATCTTGATGTCTTACCAAAAGTGAAGAATAGTGAAATGTTTATAGAAGACATGGAATTCGCTATCAAAAAAGTAAAAAAGAAATGGAAACCGGCTATGAAAGACGGGCAACCCGTGATTTCTAAAAAAATAATTAAAATCAACTTTACAACAGACCATTTTGACCATGGAGATTAGTTGAAGTTTAATTGTGATTAAAACACACTAAAAAATGAATTAATATTTATAACATGAAACTTAAAATTTTTATTCTTATTCTCTCAACTTTATTTATAAGCTTTAATGCACAAGTCTTATACAATTATCCGAAAGGTCAGACATTTTACGAAGGAGGAAGACAGGGTTTTAATGATGATATTCAGGAGATTGTTGTCAAAAATAACATGAAGCCTTGTGAAAAAACAGAAGCGTTATTCATGAGATTTATAGTTTATCCAGATAGCAAAGTTAAATATGTTGCAGATACAGATACGGTTGCAGTTAAGAATAACAAATGTATGAAGGATAAAGTTTTGGAAATAATGAAAAATGTAAAAAACTGGAAGGTGGCAGAAGTAGATGGTAACAAAACAGCGGCGATGTTTTGCACTCTTTTTACGGATGATTTGTTATTTAAAAACAAATTCAGTGAAATTGATTTTTCAATGCCTGTTTACATGCATAAAGATAAAGAAAGTAATATTATGAAGTTTAGAGAAAACTTTGTGAAATGCTTTGATGCGAATGGATATAAAGCTAATGTAGATTACTCATTCACCATTAATTTTGATGTAGATACAAGCGGAGAGGCTGGCTTTTTTTATATTGACAACCAATCTAATTTGGAAAAATTTAACAGAATGGTTGTAGATTGTGCATCAAATACAAAAAAGTCCTACTGGAAACCTAGTTATTACAAAGGAGTGCCTGTTAAACAAGTTTTCACAATGCCTATAAGATTTAATGCAAATTATTCTAATTAATTCTAAAGTTATTTTTACTCCAAATTTTTTCTCTGACATTCTGTCACAATATTTTGTATCTTTGCAAATTAATTCAAAAGTTCAAAGTTTAAAAATCAGGTCGTGAAACCTTGAACTTTAAATATTGAACCTTAAACAGACAATTGTGCAAGAAAAATATATAGACGAAACAAAACAAGGAGAAGCTTTTGCTATTGCAGAAAGAGAGGGGAACTCTAAGAAATTATTCTTGGAGAGTTATGGGTGTCAGATGAATTTCTCTGACTCTGAAATTGTTGCATCAATTCTTAACGAACAAGGCTACAATACCACTCTGAAAGTTGAAGAAGCTGATCTTATTCTTTTAAATACATGTTCGATCCGTGAAAAAGCGGAGCAAACGGTGAGAATGCGTCTTTCTCAGTTCAAAAATCTTAAGAAAGAAAAACCAAATATGACGGTGGGGGTTCTTGGATGTATGGCTGAAAGATTGAAAACTAAGTTCTTGGAAGAAGAACAATTGGTTGATCTTGTTGTTGGTCCCGATGCCTACAGAGACTTACCAAACCTATTGAAAGAAACCGAAGACGGTAGAGATGCTATTAACGTAATTCTTTCAAAAGAAGAAACATATGCAGACATTAATCCCGTTCGTTTAGGAGGAAATGGTGTTACAGCTTATGTTACGATTACGAGAGGTTGTGATAATATGTGTACGTTTTGTGTAGTTCCGTTTACAAGAGGAAGGGAAAGAAGCCGTGATCCACATTCTATTTTGGATGAATGTAAAGATCTTTGGAACAATGGATATAAAGAAATTACATTATTAGGTCAGAATGTTGACTCTTATCTTTGGTATGGAGGTGGACCTAAAAAAGATTTTGCCAAAGCATCAGAAATGCAGAAAGCAACGGCTGTGGATTTTGCTCAATTGCTTGATTTAGTGGCTAAAGCTGTTCCTGAAATGAGAATCAGATTCTCGACCTCAAATCCTCAGGATATGAGTCTTGATGTATTCAGAATGATGGCGAAGCACGAGAATATCTGTAAATATGTTCACTTGCCGGTTCAAAGTGGAAGCAATAATATGTTGGAAGCAATGAACAGACAACATACTCGTGAAGAATATTTAGACTTAATTAAAAAAGCTAAAGAAATCGTTCCTGATGTTTCGTTTTCTCAGGATATGATCGTTGGTTTCTGCAACGAAACTGAAGAAGATCACCAAGATACATTAAGCTTGATGAGAGAAGTAGAATATGACTATGGTTATATGTTTGCTTACTCAGAAAGACCTGGAACTCCGGCTCACAAGAAAATGGAGGACAATATTCCTGCGGATGTTAAACAAAGACGTTTGGCTGAAGTCATTGCTTTGCAAGGGGAATTATCAAGAAACCGTATGAAATCTTATGTAGGAAAAACGCACAAGATTTTAATTGAAGGAATTTCTAAAAAGAATAAAAACCAGTGGAAAGGAAGAAACTCTCAAAACGCGGTTTGTGTATTCGATATGTTGGAAGGCCAGAAAATTGGTGAGATTGTGAATGTTTTTGTATTCGACAATACACAAGGCACACTTTTGGGGGAAACTGTGAAATAATCTTTTCTCAGAATTATATATAACAAATTAGTATCATTATTAACTTTTAAAACTCAGACAATGGAAAAATTTCAGAAATATTGCCTCAGTGTTTTATTGGTAATAATTTGTAGTAATATTTCAGCCCAGATCAATAATGGCTCATTAGAAAATGAAGATTGTAGATTCTATGAAATTTACAATCAGTTTTTAAACCATGAATGTGAGGGCTCACGAGAGTTTTGTGTAAAAGAAAAATCAAGATCTAATTTTGCCATTCATCAGAAGCAAAATATCATTGATATTGTTGGGAAATCTCTATTTGAAAAACATCAATATCGATCTTGTACAAATAAATTAGAAGCTAATTTTTCTGAAAAAGAAAAACATGATCTGCTTCTAAAGAACTTCGAGAAAAGCAGTAAGGAAAATTTCTTTGCTGAAATTTTATATTTTAAAGCTAAAGTTACAAAGGTTAGAAACAAAGATTATTTGAATTTGATTGGTTAAAATTTAATCCATTTTAAACCAATTCAATGTCTACATACCGTAGATCAAATTTAAATCAACAATCTAAAATTTACTTATGAGTAACGAGTTACAAAATATAAAAAACCGTTTCGGGATCATCGGAAACTTTCCTGCTTTAAACCGTGCCTTGGAAAAATCAATCCAGGTGGCGCCTACAGATATTTCAGTCCTTGTGATTGGAGAAAGTGGGGTAGGAAAAGAATTTATTCCTAAAATCATTCATTCAGAATCCAAAAGAAAACACCAACCTTATATCGTTGTAAACTGTGGAGCCATTCCGGAAGGAACAATCGACTCTGAATTATTCGGTCACGAAAAAGGAGCGTTTACAGGAGCTACAGCAACAAGAAAAGGATACTTTGAAGTAGCAGACGGAGGAACGATCTTTCTTGATGAGGTAGGAGAATTACCTCTACAAACACAGGTTCGTTTGCTGAGAGTCTTAGAAAGCGGTGAATTCATGAAAGTAGGATCGTCACAGGTTCAGAAAACAAATGTAAGAATCGTAGCGGCTACCAATGTGAATATGATGAAGGCAATTCAGGACGGAAGATTCCGTGAAGACTTATATTACCGACTTAATACTGTGCAAATCGATATGCCTGCTTTAAGAGAGCGAAAAGGAGATATTCATTTGCTGTTCAGAAAGTTTGCAATAGATTTTGCTGAAAAATACAGAATGCCTGAACTGGAGCTGGAGCCAAGTGCTGTTCATTATATTGAAAATTATACATTTCCGGGGAATGTTCGACAATTGAGAAATTTGGTTGAACAAATGACGGTGGTAGAAAGAAACCGACATATTACGGTAGAAAAATTGGCAGAATACATTCCTATGGATGCCCATTTGCCAATGGTTGTTAATCAGCCGAATGCTCAAAAACAAAGCGATTTTGGTAGTGAAAGAGAAATTATGTACAAAATTCTCTTTGATATGCGAAGCGATATAAATGATTTAAAATCCTTAACTTCGGAATTAATAAAGAACCGCGGAACTAATGATTTAAGCAATCATGAGAAAAATTTAATCAATAGAATTTATACTCCTGAAACACAGCAGAATGTAGCGCCAAACTCTTTACTGTATTTTGAAAATCAAAACAATAATAATCAGCATATTCAAAATCCTACCATTATTGCCAATCCGGATGATAATTTTGAGGACTTTGAAGATATTGAAATAGAAGAAAATAAACCGGAATCTCTATCCCTTCAAAACAATGAAAAGGATTTGATTGTTAAGGCGTTAGAGAAGCATAATGGACGTAGGAATAAGGCTGCAGACGAATTGGGAATTTCACAAAGAACTTTATATAGAAAAATAAAACAATATAATTTAGAAGATTAACATCCAACACAAAAAATGAAAATAAATTTAGTACCTAAACCCATCAATTTTAAGTTCGGAGAATATATCAATAAAGGAATTGAACTTTTAAAGAAAGACTTTGGAAATGTTTTTGTAGGATTTTTAATGTGCTTTATCATGTCGATTATTCCTTTCTGCGGACTTTTAGCAGCGGGAAATTTTTATAAATACCTTCGAAAGCTCAATAGAAATCAGCTGACAAGTGCAGGAGAAATTTTTGATTTCAAAGACTTTATGCCTTATTTTATTTTACAGTTGATTATCATTGCAGGTGTCATTGTTTTATATATTCCGATAATGATTTTGGCTGTTTTAGCGGGATTAACATCAGGTGGAAATGGTGAGCCAAGCGCAGGAGTCATGATCTTTATGTTCCCGTACATGTTTTTAATGATTGTAGCACTCTATTATTTCTTATTGAGAGGGTTTTACATTATTCCGTTAATTAGCTTTAAAGGAATTACAGATATAAAAACAGTTTGGAATATTTCAACGGCGATGACTAAAGGTAATTTGTGGTCAATTTTACTTTTTGCAATTGTGGTGGGAATTTTATCTCAAATTGGTATTTTGGCTTGTGGAATCGGTATTTTTATTACCATTCCGTTTATGTATGCTGCTAATTATTTTGCTTATGAAGATGCTATTCAACAAATTGAGTATGATGAAATTACAGAAATCGGATCTAAAAATGAATTTTAAAATTAAAAATATCAAAATCAATCAGCCAAAAACATTTTGGCTTTTACTGCTTTGTTTAAATGTGCTGAATTCCTGTTATAGCTTTTCAGGTTCCTCTCTTAAAGATGAAAAAACCATTCAGATTAATGAATTCCCAAACAATGCGGCATTGGTAAACCCTGCATTGGCACAACAGTTTTCTACAGACATTCAAAACAGATTCTTACAAAGAACTACGCTTAAAGGAACTAAACAAAATCCTGATATTTTAGTGGAAGGAGAAATTACAGATTATGCTATTAATCCTACCACGATTAGTTCAACGACTTCTACCACAAGTGCAGGAGTTATTCAGGATTCACAGAATAAATTGACGATTACAGTGAAAGTTCATTACGAAAACAAGATTCATCCTGAATTAAGTTTTGACAGAACATACACGGATGAAGCAACTTTCAATAGCAATTTATCTCAAAGTGATATAGAAACCTCTCAGGTAAAAATTGTCAACGAAAGAATTATTAATAAAATATTTAACGATATTGTAGCAAACTGGTAAGATGAATCCTAGAGTTTTAGAGCTATTAAAAAATCCGAAAAACATTCAGCCGGAAGATATTAATCTTCTGAGAGGAGAGATCGATGCTTTTCCTTATGTTCAAAATATCAGAGCATTACATTTATTTGGAGTGCATCTGTATGAAAAAGAAAACTATCAGAGAGAACTTTCTACTACGGCTGCATATACTACAGATAAAAAGATTCTTTACCAGCTTATCAATGGTAAAATTCAGCAGAAGCCTAAACCAAAGATTCAAGAACCTGTTGTTCATGAAAATAAAATTGAGCAGGATCTTAATAATACTCCTAAACAACATTTCTACCAAAGCAGTAGTTTCCCTCTGAGAAGAGAAAATGAAACTTCAAATGATACTGATGATACTTCGTGTGCTGTACAATCCGGACAAGAGGTTACGTATGTGTATGTAAACGGAGAGAAAAACCGAATTCTGTTCGAAGGAGAAGAAAATTTCCTTACAGAAGAACCTGTACAGACAATTACTCTTAGTTCAGATTCTTTAATGGCTTCAAATCATGAAGTTTTTGAAGAAATTGAAGAGTTTGAGCCGGAAACGATTATCGAAGAAGAAACCATCACTTCTGAGCCTGAAAAAGAAGAGATTTTAGAAGACTCGGAATTAAGTTTCCATGAAACGGAAGCTTCCCTTTCTGATATTCATATTCAGGGTAATGAAGAACAGGAAATTGTAATTGATGAGGTAAAAGAAGAAAACGAGGCTGTAGAGACTGCGGAATTTACTCCTGAGAAAATCATTAATGAAGATAAAATTTCTTCAGAAACAGAAAATATCCAAGATAAGGAAGAATTGAGTTTCCATGGAATGGAGTCTTTCTTACCGGAAGTGAAAATTCAACCGAATAATCCTGAAGAAGTTATTACTGAAATTCTTCAACCGAATCTGAATAAACATGAAGATGAAATACGTCGTTTGATAGAAGAGGTTGAGAAAAAAATGAAAGAAAAGGCTGCCTCTGAGCAAGTAGTAAAAGAAGAAGAGCCGGAAATTACTGGTCACGAAATCAGCTTTGCTGAAACTCAAAGTTTTGAAACGGCATCAATTGTATCTCAAGCTAAAGAGGAAGTGGAGCCGGAAAATACAATAGAAGAAATTCAACCTGAAGTTGTAGATGTTGTAGAGCCGGAGAAAGAAAGTACTGAAGAAAAAACATCAGCAGAAGAAGTTGTAGAGACGAAATCTGCTTGGAAGCCAATGTCTTTTGAATCAAACCTTCCGGATTCTTTACTTAATAAACCTGCGGAAACGATTATTCCAAAAGTAGAATCTGTTCAAGAAGAAATTCCGGAGCAAAAAGAAATGTTGCCTGTTATAGAAGAAGTTGCTGCCATAACTGAAGAGAAATCAGCTCCAATAGAAGAACCTGTTGAAGAACTTACAGTAGAGGAGGAAGTCTCTGAGAAGACCGAAGAAAATAAAGAAGATGTTCCTGTGATGAATGTGTCTTTCTTTAGTTCAAATTGGACGATTGCCCAACCTGAAAAAGAAGTTCAGAATATAATTGAGGAAAAAGAAGAAATTAAAGAAGAAAAGGTAGAAGAAACTGTGGTTGAAGCTCCCAAGGCAAATCTTCTAGACAGTAATGTTCCAGGATTTATCAATACTTGGCAAAGTTGGTTGAAAATCGACAGAACCGAAGAAGTTGAAAAAGAAAAAGTTGAAATCAAAGCGAAGGCTATTGAAAGCTTTATTGAGAATAATCCGAAAATCAGCCAGTTAAGAGAAGAAAGTACCTATGTGGTGAAAGAAAAGAATGACGATATTTCCCATTTAATGACTGAAACACTTGCGACCTTATATTTTGAGCAAAAGCTGTATACAAAAGCCATAAAAGCATTTGATATACTGATTAAAAAGAATCCGGAAAAAGAAGAATATTTTAAAAATAAAATTCAAGAAATAAAAGATTTCCGTAGTAAAAACTAGATCATATTAATGAACCTACTTGTAATCACGCCATATGAAATAATATTGTTCGCTGTTGCTGTTATTGTACTGTACATTGTAGCGATTTCGACACTCTTTAAAAATAAATCGGGTATTTTACCTTACTTAGTTCTGATTTTATTTCCAGTTTTAGGTCCTCTCGGGATTGTTTTTGGAAATTATATGAAGAAAATAAAATAAAAAAAGGCGGCTGAAAATTCATTTTCAGCCGCCTTTTTTATAATTGAAATCAAAATTTTCATTCTGAAGCCGTTTTTTTATTATGTCTAAGCTTTTTCCAGGCCTTCCTTACTATAGAAAGAGCCAGAAAAATGAAAATAATAGCAAGTATTCCTGCAATAATAGGAGTCGCCATTGCTAAAACAGACATAAGTCCTGCTCCTGCAGTTTCGGTGGTTCCTACTACCGGATTTGCCACTCCTCCTGTTGTCGCAGTAGATGCTGCACGAATTCCTGCAAATCCCGTACTGATGGTCGCAGCGGTTCCTCCTCCGGCAATCAAAGCTAAAGCCCACTGAGGAAATGTACCTAAATCCGCAAACTGACTCGCAAATAGAATAGAGCCAGCGATTGTAGCCATAGGAATAGAAATGGTATCTAAAAGGTGGTCTAAAAAAGGAATGTAATATGCTAGAATTTCAAATACCATCGCTACTCCGGTTGTAATAAGCGTAGGAAGCCCAGAAAGCCATTCAAAACTTTCACTCATAGGAATCCAATGAAAATAAGAAGCTAAACTTACTGCAAAAAGAGGAAGGAAAACCCGAAATCCACTTGCTGCAGCCAAGCCAATACCAATAAATGCACTTATGATATAAGGAAGGTAAGGAATATTATCTAACATTTTATTTTTCAGATTAATAGTTCCTTTTAAAGGTACAAAAAAATAGAAGAATGTTTATTGTCTTTTTTGAGAGGTGCAAAGTTTTATAAACTGCTCTTCTACATCCTGAAATTTTGCTGGAATCTCCGAAGAAACCCAAAACAGCATGGCAAATGTTTTCTCTCCGAAAGCCTCTTTAAAAACGTCTTTATTTAGACGATAAGCTTCTCTCAAAAGTCTTTTTACACGATTACGGTGAACTGCTTTTTTGAAATATCGCTTAGAGACCGAAACCCCGAATTTTCCTTTTTCAATAGAAACAGTAGGTTTTTCCTTCAGAACAATAATTCTTAGATTGCCATTAGTTTTCCATTTACCTTTTTCGAAAAGTAAAGCAATTTCTGTCTCTTTTTTGAGTTTTTCGGCTTTGGAATATTTGAAGTCTGTCATTTACGGACTGTAAATATAGTGGAATTTTAAATTAAAATGCTTCGATTTCGCTTAGTGTGGTACTACTAAAAATATTTGGTAGTAAAAATGTCATGCTGAGCGAAGTCGAAGCATCTCGTCATATTTTATAAAAGCTTAGTCTTTCTTCACCAAATGATTGATTACTTCTGCAGCAGCATATAATCCAAAAATAGCTGGAATATAGCTAATTGTTCCGTAAAAAGACCTTTTGTAGTTGGTTCCGTCAGTCATTTTTAAGCTCTCTTCATTTTGAATCTCATTAGAAAACACACAACGGATTCCCTTGTTTATTTTCTCTTTTTTCAGCCTTTTTCTTATCTGTCTTGCTAAATGACAATTGTGGCTTTTGCTGATGTCTCTCACCATGACTTTGCTTGGGTCAGCTTTTCCGCCGGCTCCCATAGAACTTACGACCTTTATCTTTCTCCTTCTTGCAGCAATTAATAACTTAAGCTTGGGAGTCACACTGTCGATGCAGTCAAGAATGTAATTGAAGTTTCCTTCATCAAGAACCTGATCCATTCTTTCAGGATTCAGAAATTCATTGATTTTAATTAAAGACAATTTAGGATTAATATCTAAAAGCCTTTCTGCAACGACTTCTACTTTATGCTTTCCCACTGTTGAATGCAACGCAGGAAGCTGTCTGTTAATATTCGTGATATCCACGGTGTCTCCATCCACAATCGTCATATTTCCAACTCCTGCTCTGGCCAGAAATTCTGCAGCAAAAGAGCCTACTCCTCCCAATCCAACAACCAAAACGTTAGCTTTATTCAGCTTTTCCAATCCTTCCTCTTTGATGAGAAGTTCCGTTCTTTCCAACCAATATTTATCCATGTCTTATGATCTCTAAATTTTCTAAAATCTGTTCATTTAATACTTCCAGAGAAATCCCTTTTATTTCGGCAACTTTTTCATACAATGTTGCGATTTCAAAATCCTCGTTATCCGTTTCCAGAAAGATTTTGTTTAAAGGGGTAATTTTCAAAGTATTCTGCAAAGATAAATTATACAAAACTGCTTTTCCAAAACTCAGATAAAAATTATTTTTAAGAAGATCATGGGCAATGCTTTCTTTTTTGTTGAATCCATGAATAATCATCGCCTGATTGGCCTTTTTTCTGAAAGAAATTACTTCATAAAATTTCCGTACACAATGAATGATGATCGGTTTTTTGAGCTCATTAGAAATTTCTATTTGTCGTAAGAAAACTTCTTCCTGAATGTTCTGTTCAATAGGAACAAACGAATCTAAACCGCATTCACCAATCGCAAAACAGTTTTCCGTAATATTTTCATTCAGCCAGTTAAGCTGTTCCGTTATCTTGTCATAAAGAATGTCTTTAGGATGAATTCCAACAGAATATAAAGAATCCGGAATCTTATCAGTAAGATCCAAATTGTAGATTCCGAAAGAAATATTTTTCTTATGATGATGAAAATCAAAATAATCCATGAACAAAAATACGATAATTTAAGACTCAGATAAAAATGCTAAACAAACGTTTATAAATATGTTAAAAATTTCCTAACTTTACTCAAACTCAATCCTCATGAGAAAAAAGTTTACTGAAAAGCAGATTCATATTTTAGACATAGCCGAAGAGCTGATCGCAAAAAAAGGATATGAAGGAACTTCCGTAAGAGATATCTGTTCCAAAGCCAATATAAATGTTGCCATGATTTCATATTATTTTGGATCTAAAGAAAAAATGATGTCTTATCTCTATCAATACAGAGTTTTGAAAACGAGAGAAAATTTTTCAGAATTTGCTGATACGATTAAAGACGGTAAACCTGAAATGCAGATGAAGGAAATGATTAAATTTATCGTAACACAACTTTTTAAATATAATTATTTTCACGGTTTTGTAACGCAGGAACTTAGACATACGGATAACCTGAAAGATGAATTGCTGGATTTCTATCAGCTTTTTGTAAAGAAAATAGATGAAGTTATCAAAAAAGGGGTAGCTTCAGGAGTATTTACTTTTACTCCAAAACCGGAAGATATTCTGACAACCATTATTGGGTCTACTTTATTTGTGATTAGAAACAGAAATTTCTATGAATTGTATGTTCCTCATAAAAATGAAGAAACCTATGTAAAAGAAGCTGAGAAAAAAATCAGAATGAATCTCTTATTAAGTGTTTTTGCAATTTTGGGATACGCTGCAGACTAAAATTACGTTAAATAATCATAAAAAAAAATCTTTTGGCAAAAAAGTTATATTTTTGCAAATTAGTAAATCGGCTATAAAATCCGAAAACTGTTGAATTTTTATATGAAAAAATATATTTTAGGTCTTTTTGCACTAACGGTTGTTGTGTCATGTGTAAGCCAGCAGGAGAGAGCATTAAAAAGTGCTGACAAAAACTTCATTTTAAAAGCAGCAAATGAAAACTTTGCAAAAAAGAAGTGGAAAAATGCGTTGGCTCTTTACGATAGGCTTACGAATTTAGTAGCAGGGACGGATGATTTTCCTAATGTAGGTTTCAATACGGCATATGCAAACTATTATGATAAAAGCTATAAACTGGCAGGACATCAGTTTAAAAATTTTGCAGTAAGTTTCCCGAAAGATCCTAGAGCAGAAGAAGCAGCTTATATGTCTGCACTATGTTACTATGAAGGATCTATGGACTATAACTTGGATCAGTCTAGTACAGAATTGGCAATCAATGAACTTCAGGATTTCATCAATAATTATCCAAACTCTGAAAGATCAAAAAATATCAATACGTTGATTGATGAGCTTTCTTATAAACTGGAATTTAAAGCATACGAAAACGCAAGACAATATTTCAAAATGGGAGATTACAAATCTGCCAATGTAGCGTTGGAGAATGTGTTAGACGATTTCCCAAGTACAAAACTTCGTCCGAAAATCTATGACTTTATCATGAAGTCTCGTTACGAATTGGCTGTGAAGTCGGTATACGATTTGAAGGATGAACGTATTGAAAGTGCTCTTTCTTTTACAAAACAAGTTGAAAAAGAACTTCCTAATACAGAATATTCGAAGACGGCTTTAGATCTAAGAGAAAAATTAGAGAGAGAAAAGAAAAATTTTGTCGTTGTAAAGAAACAAACTGAGGCAAGAATTGCTACTCTTACGGAGAGACAAAAGAAGGAAGCAGCTAAGCTTGCAGATAAAGCAAAGACTGAGCAGCAGCTGAAAGATCAGGTTTCTGCAGAGAAGAAAGCCATGCAAATTCAAAGAGATAGTGCAGCGCTTCAAACACCACCTCCGGCAGCGACTTTCAAAATTCAAAGATAATTTGTAAATTTGCCATCTTAAAATAAAATAAATTTCTCAAAATGAGCGTAAAAGATACAAAAGCAGAAGTAAATACGATTACTTACGATAAAGATAAGATTGAAGATAAAGTAGGTTCAATCTATGAAGCTATTGTTATCATGGGAAAAAGAGCAGAGCAGATTAATGCAGAGATTCGTACAGAATTGCACAATAAACTGGATGAATTTGCTGTTCACAACTCTACATTGGAAGAAGTTTTTGAAAACAGAGAACAGATTGAAATCTCTAAACACTATGAAAAACTTCCAAAACCAACTTCTATCGCAATTGAAGAATGGTTAAATGATGATGTATACTTCAGAAAAACGGAAGATAGAAAGTAATCTTTTGTGTTTTACATATACAAAGGTCATAAAGAAACTTGTTTCTTTATGACCTTTGCTATTTTATATAATGGCTGTTATGGGAAAAATAAGTAAATTAGTGATTCAAAAAAATAAAACTCAATGAGTGTTTCCGGCAAAAAGATACTAATAGCCGTTTCTGGAGGAATTGCAGCTTACAAAATTCATTTCTTAATAAGAGATTTTGTGAAAAAAGGGGCGGAAGTTCAGGTGATTATGACTCCCGATGCAGAAAATTTTGTTACAAAATTGAGCCTGTCTACCTTATCAAAAAAACCGGTGTATACGGATTTTTATGGAGATAACGGAACCTGGAACAGCCATGTAGAACTTGGATTGTGGGCAGATGTAATGATTGTTGCTCCATGCACATCCAATACATTATCGAAAATGGTTCACGGAACCTGTGATAATTTGGTAATTGCAACCTATATGTCAGCGAAGTGTCCCATATTCATTGCTCCTGCAATGGATTTGGATATGTATCAACACCCTTCTACAAAGAAAAACCTAGAATTGGCTGAAAGTTACGGACATTATATAATTCCGGCTGAAAATGGGGAATTAGCAAGTGGATTGGTAGGACAGGGAAGAATGGCAGAACCAGAAACCATCGTAAAAATTCTTGAAGACTTTTTTTATTCAGCTCAGCATAAAACATTAGAAGGGAAAACTATTCTTATTACAGCGGGACCAACCTATGAAGCTATTGATCCTGTTAGATTTATAGGCAATCATTCTTCAGGAAAAATGGGTTTTTCATTAGCGGAAGAGGCGGCAAAAAGAGGAGCAAAAGTGATCTTAGTTTCAGGCCCAAGTGCCGAAAAAACAAATATTCAGAATATTGAAATCCATAGAGTAACGTCTGCGAAAGAAATGCTTGAAGAAGTATTCAAGTTCTATGAAAATGTAGATATTGCTATTGCAAGCGCGGCGGTTGCAGATTATGCACCCAAAGAAGTTGCCAAAGAGAAGATCAAAAAGAATGATGAGAATCTAACCATAGAGCTTGTTAAAAATCCGGATATTCTAAAAACGATGGGTGAGAAAAAAGATCATCAGTTTTTGGTAGGATTTGCCTTGGAAACTCAAAATGAAGAAGAAAATGCCAAAGGAAAGCTGGAAAAGAAAAATCTGGATATGATTGTTCTGAATTCTTTGAGAGATGAAGGAGCCGGTTTTAAAAACGATACCAACAAAATCAAAATTTTCACAAAAACAGAGAAAACAGAATTTGATTTGAAATCTAAAGATGAAGTAGCAAAAGATATTTTCAATTTTATTGAGAATCAGCTATTAAAATAATTTTTATAAATTTCCGTTCTCAATTTTTAAATAAACAATGAAAAGAATTTTAAGCATATTTTTTATATTTTTCCTTTATAATATCAGTTTTTCTCAGGAATTACTTTCCACAGTGCAGATCAACGCTCAGCAAATGGGAGGAAGTAATCAGCAGGTATATAAAACATTGGAAAAGAGTCTTAGAGATTTCATTAACAATACAAGCTGGACAGGGAAGAAATTACAGAATTTTGAAAAAATCAAATCAAATTTTGCGATTGTCATCAGTGAAAAAAATGGGAATACCTATAAAGGAAGTATTGTAGTACAGGCAGTTCGTCCCGTATTCAGTACAAATTATGAATCCCCCTTAATTAATATTCAGGATACGAAATTCGGATTTGAATATGTAGAAAATGAAAACCTGATCTTTAATGAAAGACAGTTTTCAGGAAAAAACCTGATTGATGTGATCAGCTTTTATGTATATCTGATTTTAGGGTATGATGCAGATAGTTTTCAGTCGATGGGCGGAACGCAGTGGTTTACAAAGGCACAGCAGATTGCTCAGAACTCTCAGAATAGAAATTACGAAGGGTGGGCTCAATTGGGAACAGAAGGACCAAGAACAAGAGGTAATTTAATTAGTACGTTATTGAATTCTAATACCAATCAGCTAAGAACTACTTTTTATACTTACCATAGAATCGGGTTAGATGGTCTTTATAATCAGGATCAGACTCCTTCTAAAAAGGCCATTTTTGATGCTTTAATGCAATTAAAAATATATGAAAATACATTCCAGCAGAACTATGCTTTCAATGTTTTTATCGAAGCAAAAAGTGATGAAATTTTCAATATTTTCAATTCAGGGAATAACGGAGGAATTATGCTAGGTGATTTAAAGCAATTGATGATTGTTTTTGCTCCGAAACATACTGATTCTAAGTGGAATAAATGGAAGTAAGAAAATCTGTTCTTAAATCTTAATTTGAAATTTTATATTTGCAGTATCAATCATAATCTGCTGCCGATTTATGCTTTCGAGAATCTATATAAAAAACTTTGCACTTATTGATGTACTGGATGTTTCTTTAAATAAAGGATTACAGGTAATCACGGGAGAAACCGGAGCCGGGAAATCCATTATTTTAGGAGCACTTCGCCTTATCTTAGGAGAACGTGCAGATGCAAAATCTATTTCCAACACAGACGAAAAAAGTGTTGTGGAAACCGAATTTTCATTAAATAACCGTTTCAAGAAGTTTTTTATAGAAAATGATCTTGATTACGATCAGCAAACCATTATAAGAAGAGAAATTCTTCCATCCGGAAAATCAAGAGCTTTTATTAACGATGTTCCGGTGACGTTGGATGTTCTGAAAGAACTTTCTTCTCAGCTTATAGATATTCATTCCCAATTCGAAACATCCAATCTTTTTACTGCAGAATATCAGTTTAAAATTATTGACGGATTGTCTGAAAATAAGCAGATCGTAGAGGAATATCAAGGAGAATTTTCAGATTTCCAGAGTTTAAAAACTCAACTTAAAAAATTACAGACACAACTGTCTGAGAATAATAAAGAAAGTGATTACAAAGAATTTTTGCTGAATGAATTAGAAGAATTGAAGCTCGATGATGTAGACTATGAAGATCTTCAAAACCAGCTATCCATACAGGAAAATGCGGAGATGATTTCTGAGAATCTTGCACAGATTTTATCAAGATTTCATCAGGAAGAAGTTGGCATCCTTTCATTCTTTAATGAAGCGAAGAATAAACTTTCTAAGATTTCAGAGGTTTCAAATAGTTTTTCAGATCTAGATAATAGATTGGAAATATCTTTTGTAGAACTGAAAGACATTATTTCTGAGCTTGAAAATGAAGCTGAGAGTATTGAAATAAACCCTGAAAATCTAGCATTACTTTCTGAATTGAATAATAAGATTAATTCACTATTTCTAAAACACAGTGTTTCCGGAATTGAAGAACTGAAAGAAATCAGAGATCAATTAGCTGGTGAACAACAAGGAGCTTCTGAATTGGAAGCCAACATTGCAGAAATTGAAGAAAATATTGCTAAAAAAGAAAAGGCTCTTCAAAATCTAGCTGAAAAGCTTTCAAAAAACAGAAAGAAAAGTATTCCTGTTTTCATTAAAAAAGCAGAAGATTTACTTAAAAAGTTAGGCTTAGAAAAAGCAAAAGTAGATATTGAATTACAAGACTCTTCAGACTTTAATCAATTCGGAAAAGAAAATATTCAGTTATTATTCCAGGCGAATTCAGGATTTCCTTTAAAACCGATTCAAACGGCTATTTCCGGAGGTGAAAGATCGCGTGTCATGTTGGCGGTAAAGAAGATTATTGCAGAAAGTGATGAGCTTCCAACATTGATTTTAGATGAAATCGATACCGGAGTGTCAGGAAAAGTAGCTGAAGAGATTGGAAACTTAATGCGTGAAATGTCTGCGGATATGCAGCTTATTGTCATTTCTCACTTAGCGCAGGTTGCTGCAAAAGGAAATGATAACTATAAAGTGGTAAAACAGGACGTTTCCGGAAAAACTCAATCCACCATTGTTCCTTTAAGCAGCGAAGAAAAACTCAACGAAATTGCTCAGTTGCTTTCTGGGAGCAAGATTACAGAGGCTGCGATGGCACAGGCGAAAGAATTGATCGGGTAACTTAAATTCAACTTAAAATATAATAAGGCTTCTGATGATTCGGAGGTCTTTTTTATTTTACATATTATAAAAAAATTCTGGTGGTTATAAACAGACTTATTTTGATAAAAATACTTTATATCTGCTTATCTCGTAAAAACCTGTAACATTTTTAACCTTATATTTACTAATGTAAAAAAGATAACTATGTTTTTAAAATTTCTGAGACTAGAGTTCAAAAGCTTTTTTCGAGGTTCTTCTTTGGGAATCAATCTGGCGATGAAAATTCTCCGTCTTTTTGCGATCCTTTATTTTATGGGCTGTTTATTAGGAGGTGCATTTGTTGCATTTTTCTACATCAAAGAAGATATGCATGCAGATCCTATAAAAATTGTTTCTAAGTTTTTACTTGTAGCTTGGGCGGTTGATCTTATTATTAAATATATGTGGCAGGAAATGCCGACACAGAATATTAAGCCCTTTCTTACCTTAAATATTCCGAAAAAAACATTGGTCAACTATATGTTTAGTAAGACTTTTCTGTCTGCATTCAGTTGGTTAAACTCCCTGTTTCTTATTACGTTTTCCGGAATTGCAATATTTCATGGATATAATTTGGTAGGAGTTTTTACATGGTTAATTGGAGTTTCTCTGTTATTCTATCTGAATAATTTTATCAACATTCTTTTCAATGACAACGAAACGGTTGTTGTTGTTATCGGATGTATTTTCGCTGCAGTAGCAGGTCTTACGTATTATCATATTGTTCCTGTTCTGGAATATTCCGAAAGGTTTTTCTTTAATTTTTACGAAAGACCTTATTTCGCGGTGATTTCAATCCTGTTGTTTACCGGACTATGGAAGATTTGTTTTAATCATATTTATAAAGTGTTCTATCTGGATGAAGGATTGGAGGCTAAAAAAACGGTCGGAAGAACAGAAAATATTGCTTTCTTAAATAAATATGGAGCTATCGGTACATTTATCAATAATGATATTAAAATGCTGAGGCGAAATAAAGTAACTAAAGGCGTTTTGTTGGGAAGCTTTTTATTCCTTTTTTATGGAATGCTGATGTTTTCTTCACCAGTCTATAAAACTCCGGCGATGATGATGGTGATGGGATTGTTTGTGACAGGAGGTTTTCAGTTTTTATTCGGACAGAGAGTTCCTGCGTTTGACAGCTCATACTATCCGTTAATGATGACATTGAATGTTCCTTATAAAGAATATATAAAAGCAAAATGGTGGTTGATGAATATTGTAACGGCTGTGTGTATGGTATTGGCAATTTGTTATGCCTATTTTGGTTGGGATATATATTTGACATTCTTTGCGGCCGGGATTTATAATATTGGAGTTAATTCTCAATTTACACTTTGGTCGGGAGCATTCAATAAGATGCAGATTGATCTGAATGCAAAAGAAAAAAGATTCGGGCAAAAGAATAGTTTTAATCTAAAAGCTTTACTCTTATTAATCCCCAAAATGCTTTTACCAATGTTGGTGTTTGCGATTGTAAAAATTTCCCTCGGACTCACAGCAGCAGTTATTAGCGTGGCAGTGATGGGGGGGATTGGATTTGTTTTAAGAGAAAAAATCTTCGACATCATCGTAAAACATTATAAGGTAGAAAAATACAGTACATTAGAAGCATTCAAAAACAAAGATTAGTATGATCGCGATTAATAATTTATCAAAAACTTACGGTAAAGCTACCGTTCTAAATATAGAAAACCTTGAAATTCCTAACGGCGAAACTTTCGGTTTGGTAGGAAATAACGGAGCAGGAAAAACGACACTTTTCAGCTTAATGCTTGATCTGATTCAGGCTACAACAGGCTTTGTAAGCATTGATGGGATAAAAGTAAATGAATCTGAAGCATGGAAAAATAAAGTTTCAGCCTTCGTAGACGATTCTTTTTTGATAGGATATCTTACTCCCGAAGAATATTTTTATTTCATTGGAGAATTAAGAGGTCAGAACAAAGCATCTGTAGATGAGTTTTTAAAGCAATTTCAGGATCTTTTTAACGGAGAGATTTTAAATTCCGGAAAATATGTTCGTGATCTATCAAAAGGAAACCAGAAAAAAGTAGGAATCGTTGGAGCAATTATCGGGAATCCGGAAATTATTATTCTGGATGAACCTTTTGCGAATCTTGACCCTTCTACACAGATCAAGCTTAAAAATCTGATCAAAGAATTATCGAAACAGGAAGGAGTAACTTTCCTTATTTCAAGCCATGATCTTTCCCATACGACAGAAGTTTGTAACAGAATTGTAGTGGTAAATAAAGGGCAGTTGGTAAAAGATATCCAGACAAATCCTGAAACCTTGAAAGATCTGGAACAATATTTTGCAGACCAGGTTTCTAAACCTGTTGAAGTGATGTAAAACGATTTAAAAACTAAATAATGTCCAATCCTGAATCCCAAAATGTTACAGACTATCCAAACAGTAATACCATTTTTATGGTGTGGAAACTGAATGATAATCCTAAACTAAAAGATACCTTTCAACAATTGTGCGCATTGGTGCTGAATCTTAATAATTCAGTTTTCAATAGATTTCCGGATAGCAGAGCAAGTTGTGTAATAGGAATTGGATATCACGCATGGAATATTCTTGATCTTCCAACTCCTTTACCCAAAGAGTTAACCAGTTTTGAAGAGATAAGAGGAGAAAAACATACCGCAGTATCTACACCAGGAGATCTGCACTTTCATCTGAGAGCAGATGATAAAAGTATCATTTTCGATATGGCGATTGAAATTTCAAAATTACTGTCACCTGTTGCGGAAAGTATTTTAGAAATTCATGGATTTAAATATTGGGATGCCCGTTCGATTCTCGGTTTTGTAGATGGAACAGAAAATCCGCATAATGAAGACCGTGATTTTTTTGCTAAAATTGGTGATGAAGATGAACGATATAAAGGTGGAAGTTACCTTTTTACCCAGAAATATCTTCATAACATGAAAGAATGGGGTAGCCTTTCTACAGAAGAACAGGAGAAAGTTATCGGAAGATCAAAAGAAAACGATATTGAAATGTCGGATGATGTAAAACCTTCAAATTCCCATATTGCATTAGCGAATATTGAAGGTGAAAATGGTGAAGAACTAAAGATCGTAAGAGATAATATGCCTTTTGGAAGTCCTTCAACAGGAGAATTCGGAACGTATTTCATTTCTTATGCGAGTACATTTTCAACAACTAAAAAAATGCTGACGAATATGTTTATCGGGAATCCTCCGGGAAATTACGACAGGATTTTAGATTTCAGTACAGCAGTTACAGGAACACTTTTCTTTGTTCCGACCAGAGACATGCTGGATGAATTTTCAGGATAAAATAAAATAGAAAGGCAGAATTTTTCTGTCTTTTTTTAATTTAAATAGTATGAACTTGTCATTCTGACAAAGGAAGAATCTCGCTTCTAACAATAGATTCTTCACTCCGCTTTGCTACGTTCAGAATGACAAGGAAAAATAATTTTCAAAAAAAATATTTTTTTGTGTAACCTTTTTAAAACTTTGTTGTCTTTAAGATAGAAACAGATAATTCATGAAGCTTTTATTTGGAAATAAAAAAGAAGATTTGCTCAGCCGGCTTAAGAAACAAGACCCGGCTGCACAGAAAGTTTTTTATGAGCAGAACGTCAAAAAGTTTCTGAGTGTAGGAAAAAGCTACATCAGTGATTTGTATCAGGCGGAAGATTGTGTCATTAAAGCTTTTTGCAAGATTTTTAAGCACATTGAAAGCTTTCGTGGAGAAGGGAATCTGGAAGGATGGGCAAGGCGAATTGTCGTAAATGAATGCCTCAACTTTATAAAAAGCCATAAAACCGTTTTTTATATTGATGATATCAATCCTTCATTTATGATTGAAACTCTGGAAGAGGAAGTTGTTTTTGACTTCAATGCTCAGGATCTTTTAGATCAGCTTCCAGATGCCTACAGAATGGTTTTCAACTTATATGTGTTAGAAGGCTATTCACACCAGGAAATTGCCGATGCGCTGAAAATTTCCACTGCGGTGAGTAAGACCCAACTGTTTCGGGCGAAAGAGAAGCTGAGAGTGCTTTATCTTCAACAACAAAAAACAATGAAAAATGAACACATTCAGAGATAATTTAGAACATCAGATAAAAAAACAGATTGAAGAAAGAGAAATTGCTCCTTCCAGAGATCTTTGGTCTGAAATAGAATTGCAGAAAGAAAAACCTCATTCCAAATTCCAGATGAATTGGCTATTGATGGCGGCATGTTTGGTACTTGTTTTTGGGTTGGGATTTATTCTTTTTTCAAATTCTTCAGAAAAAAATAATATTCAAAATGTTCAGATCACTAAAGTAAAAGAGAACTCTCCACAGGAGAAAGCTACTGAAAAGGCTACTGAAAATACAATTTCTGAACCTGTATATGCAGAGAAGAAAATAATTCAGGAAACTCAAGAGGCTTCAACTAAAACGATCAATGAAGTTGTTCAACGGTCGCCTAAAGTTTTAGCTGAGCAAACACAAAAAACAGCTCCGAAAGATGAAGCACAGGTAATTATTACTCCTGAAACCTCTAAAATTTCTGTTTCGGCGGATAAAGTGATGGCGAAAACGGAGGATGCTGTAAAAACTCCTGTGAAAAGAAAAAAATATGTAGATCCCGCTACTTTGCTTTTCTCGGTAGAGCATAAAGATGTGATCGAAAAAACAAAAGAAAGCAATGTCGCAACCGTTGATCTGAACGGCAGATAATACTAAAATTTAACAATAAAAAATTAATAATATGATTAAAAAAATGATCATGATGGGATTCGTATGTCTTGTTTCCACATCAATATACGCACAAAGAAAGCCATTGGTAAATCTTCAGCCAAAAGAAGATACTGAAGTAAGTCCTATCGTAAAGGAAAAGGTAGATGAATACGCCCGAAAAATCGATGCAATCATTCAGGAAGAAAAGAAAATGATGGAAGCTGAATTGCTGACTCTTCAAGCAAAAAATCTTGATAAAGCAGAATTTGACAAACAAAAAGCTGTAATAGCAGATCGTTTTTCAGAAAAAATTGACCAGAGAATTGAAGAATTAGGATTTGATTTGGATACGGTTATCCAGAAGCAGGTAAGATATTCATTGTTGAATTCTGATGTGACTTCCAATGAGGAACTGAAAGAAAAGCTGTTGAAAAAATTCAGACCTGCAAAGAATTTTTCAGGATATATTTCTTACGGAATCATGAATCTTACGAATAGCGAAGCCGACAATGCGTTGGATAAAAATTTAGGATATGCCGGAAATTTCGAATTCGGATTAAAATTTAATTATCAGTTTAGTAGAACAAGTCCTTGGGGATTGATTTCCGGAATCGGTTTTTCGTGGAGAACACTAAGTCTTGATAACAATATGTTTGTTGCTAAAGATGCAAACTCTAATGTTTATCTGGCGAATTATGAGAAAGGATTGAGCAAAAGCAAGCTGAGAACAGGATATGTTATGGTTCCGCTAGGAGTTCAGTATAATTTTTCAAAACTGAAAAATGCGGGAATGGATGTTCAGTACAGAGATTATCAGAAAGGATTTAAAGTTGGGGCAAATGTGTATGGTGGAGTTAAAATGTCGACGAATAATATTATGAAAGGCGAAGGAATCAGCGATAGAGACAGAAGCAATTATCAGGTAAGTCCTTTCATTTATGGAGGTCAGTTTACAGTTTCTTATGATGACTTTAGCATCTTCGTAAAAAAAGATTTCGGAAACTTCTTTAAAAATGGAAATTTTGAGAATGATAAAGCATTAGTTTTCGGAGTTGCGCTTTGGTGGTAAAAGTTGAAAATGTTTTCTGCGTATATGTAGATTCATAATCTATGGTTTGCATGCAAAATAAAAATAAATTATTACTCTTTGGTATGAGAATTGAATAATAAATAATAACATTCATATTAACAAACAAAAGCACTCTGCAATTTTCTGTAGAGTGCTTTTGTTTGTGATGAGTTCTTATTTCAAGCTTCCCACCATATCTTCAGGTTTTACCCACTCGTCAAACTGTTCGGCAGTTAAAAGACCTAGATTGATAGCTTCTTCTTTCAGTGTTGTTCCGTTTTTATGAGCAGTTTTTGCAATTTTTGCAGCGTTCTCATAACCAATATGGGTGTTCAAGGCGGTTACCAACATCAATGATTTATCAACCAGTTCTTTGATTCTTTCATGATTGGGCTCGATTCCTACCGCACAATGATCATTGAATGAAATACACGCATCAGCAATTAGCTGAGCAGATTGTAAGAAATTGTAGGCCATCACTGGTTTGAAAACATTCAGTTCGTAATTTCCCTGCGTTCCTGCAAAAGAAATGGTAGTGTCATTTCCTAAAACCTGCGCGCAAACCATCGTCATCGCCTCGTTTTGAGTAGGATTTACTTTTCCCGGCATGATAGAAGAGCCTGGTTCATTTTCAGGAATATGAATTTCTCCGATTCCCGAACGTGGTCCTGAAGCCATTAATCTCACATCCTGAGCAATTTTATATAAAGAAACGGCTAATTGTTTTAAAGCTCCATGAGATTCAACAATAGCATCATGAGCGGCCAACGCTTCAAATTTATTTTCTGCCGTTACAAACGGAAGGTTGGTGAATTTTGAAATATATTCTGCCACTTTTACATCATAACCTTGTGGGGTGTTCAATCCTGTTCCTACAGCGGTTCCTCCTAAAGCCAATTCAGAAAGGTGAGGTAAAGTGTTTTTTAAAGCTCTCAATCCAAATTCCAATTGAGCAACATATCCTGAAAACTCCTGTCCTAAAGTAAGTGGTGTCGCATCCATTAAATGCGTTCTTCCGATCTTCACAATGTCTTTAAAAGTTTCCGATTTTTCCTTCAACGTATTTTTTAGTTTCTCAACAGCAGGAATCGTTGTTTCTACCACTTTTTTGTAAGTAGCAATGTGCATTGCTGTTGGATAAGTATCGTTTGATGACTGAGATTTGTTTACGTCATCATTCGGGTGAATTTCAGATTTCTCACCCAAAGTTCCGCCGTTATTTACATGAGCTCTGTTTGAAACCACCTCATTTACATTCATATTCGATTGTGTTCCTGATCCTGTTTGCCAGATCACCAAAGGAAACTGATCATTAAGTTTTCCTTCCAGGATTTCCTCACAAACTTTAGCAATCATGTCTCTTTTTTCAGTGGGTAGAACGCCTAAATCAGTATTTGCAAAAGCTGCTGCTTTCTTTAAATAAGCAAAAGCTTCAATAATTTCATGCGGCATAGAACCTTCAGGTCCTATTTTAAAATTGTTTCTTGATCGTTCAGTCTGTGCACCCCAAAACTTATCTGCGGGAACCTGCACTTCGCCCATGGTGTCTTTTTCTATTCTGTAATTCATTGTGATTGAAATTTTTATTTAGTTTAAATG
Organism: Chryseobacterium taiwanense; assembly: GCF_000813825.1. GTDB lineage: Bacteria > Bacteroidota > Bacteroidia > Flavobacteriales > Weeksellaceae > Chryseobacterium > Chryseobacterium taiwanense. Next base: position 176,705 of record NZ_JWTA01000010.1, on the reverse strand, counting down.
TTTGTGATTTTATGGTTGAAATAACATTCTATAAAGTTACTTAATAATGAAAAAACACGCAATTTATAATCATTATAAATATCAATCTAAGTCGCTGATTTTGCTCATGTTTTTTTACGTAAGCCGTATTTTTGTATCAATAAAAAATTGAAATGGAATTTAGATATCAGGATCCGTATCCGATTCAGAAAGATGATACGGTGTATAAGAAGCTTACATCAGATTATGTAAAAGTTGAAAAATTAGGAGACAGAGAAATTTTAGCGGTAGATCCGAAAGGTCTTGAGCTATTGGCTGAAGAAGCTATGGCAGACGTTTCTTTCATGCTTCGTTCTTCGCATTTGGAAAGTTTGAGAAGAATCATCGATGATCCTGAAGCTACAGATAACGACAGATTCGTTGCTTATAACTTATTGCAAAATGCTGCAGTTGCTGTAGAAGGTGCTTTACCTTCTTGCCAGGATACAGGAACGGCAATTGTAATGGGTAAAAAAGGAGAAAATGTATACACGGGAGTTGATGATGGTGAATATTTAAGCAAAGGAATCTACAATACCTACCAAAAAAGAAATTTAAGATATTCTCAGGTTGTTCCTTTAACGATGTTTGATGAAAAAAACTCAGGATCTAATCTTCCTGCGCAAATTGATATTTATGCTAAAAAAGGAGATTATTACGAGTTTTTATTCTTAACAAAAGGAGGAGGTTCTGCCAACAAAACATTCCTTTACCAAAAAACAAAATCGTTACTAAACGAAAAATCGTTGGAAGCTTTCGTAAAAGAGAGAATTTCAGATTTAGGAACTGCGGCTTGTCCGCCTTATCACTTAGCTTTGGTTATCGGTGGAACTTCTGCTGAAGCAAATTTGGCGGCAGTGAAAAAAGCATCTGCGAAATACTACGATAATCTTCCAACAGAAGGAAATGAAGCTGGTCAGGCTTTCAGAGACCTAGAATGGGAAGCAAAAGTTCAGAAGATTTGCCAGGAAAGTGAAATTGGAGCGCAGTTTGGAGGGAAATATTTAACGCATGATGTGAGAGTAATCAGACTTCCTCGTCACGCTGCTTCTTGTCCGGTTGGAATGGGCGTTTCTTGTTCTGCAGACAGAAATATTAAAGGGAAAATTACAAAAGAAGGTATTTTCTTAGAGCAATTGGAGCAAGATCCTAAGAGATTTTTACCGGATACGCCACCACATTTAGAGGAAGCAATTGAAGTTAATTTGAATAAGCCAATGCCTGAAATTTTGGCTGAACTTTCAAAATATCCAATCAAAACGAGATTAAAGCTAAACGGAACTTTAATCGTTGCAAGAGATATCGCTCACGCGAAAATCAAAGAAATTATTGACAGTGGGAAACCAATGCCTGAATATTTCAAAAATCACCCGATTTATTATGCAGGACCTGCAAAAACTCCGGAAGGAATGGCTTCAGGAAGTTTCGGGCCTACAACTGCGGGAAGAATGGATGTATATGTGGATGAATTCCAAAGTCATGGTGGAAGCATGATCATGCTGGCAAAAGGAAACAGAAGTAAGGATGTAACCGATGCTTGTGGGAAATACGGAGGTTTCTATTTAGGATCAATCGGTGGACCTGCTGCAATTTTGGCAAAAGACAATATCCTGTCTGTTGAGGTAGTAGATTTCCCTGAATTAGGAATGGAAGCTGTACGAAAAATTGAAGTAAAAGATTTCCCTGCATTCATCATTAGTGATGATAAAGGAAATGATTTCTTTGCAGCACTTGCTCATTAATTAGTTTAAAATCAAAATAAATAAAAAAATAGGACGTGTATCTTTTGTGTAAAAAGGAAAAAAGTTCTATTTTTGCCTAAAATATTAAGTAAAATGATGTTATCAGCATTTTGGCCGTTTTATCAGTTCCTTTGGACAATCTACTTTGTTACAATGTTCCTAGTAGGATTCTGGTGTATTTTTATGTTTTTCGGATTGGTGATTCCAATGTGGTTGACGGAAGGTTTGAAAGAATACTTTGGGAAAGTAGCTCCTTTTGATCCGGAAGAAATTAGAAGTAAAATGGTGTACGAGCAAGAAGGTGTAGAAGTTATTTACAACTCACCTAAAGGTCACGGTCCTTTTATTCATGATAGTCACGGACATCATTAATTTGTATGTCATTGCTTTTTCACCTGAATTCTGAAGAAGCAATATCAAAGCAAAACAACATATATGAAACCACTAACTTGTTAGTGGTTTTTCTGTTTCATCCATTCCTGAGTTTTTCAGGAGAAACCCCAAACTTTTTTTTGAATGCTCTGGAGAAATTCTGGACATAGTCATATCCACAATCTATGGCGATTTCTTTAATCATGATATTCTTATCAACGATGAGCTTCTTAGCCTTTAACATTCTGAGCTCTGAGACATAATCAACTATGGTTGAATGGTAATGCTCCTTAAATTCCTTTCTTATTTTATTTTCATTAACTCCAAGTTCTTGGCTCAGATCATTTATCTTCAGACTTCTGTGAAAGTTGTCATCTATATATTTCTTTATGCGAATATGTAGCTTTGAAGGGGTTTCTGAATCATTTTTTTCTGTAAACTGTTCGAAAATCAGAATTAAAAGCTTGATAATTTTAGCTTCGATAAACAGTTTCTGCATCATTCCTTTTTTTGAATATTCGATGATCTCTTTCAGAATGATATGCATTTCCACAGTCATTAAAGGAGGCGTTTGCTTATGTAGAAAAATGAAATTATTTTTTGTCATTTGTTCTAATATTTCAGAGCTCTCTTTACTTTTTTGAGGATTAAAAAGATTGAAAATATATTGATATTTTATTTGTATCTGTAAATATTTTAAAAGCTCCTGATTCTCTGTCCATAATTTTGCTTTACTCTCTTCCGAAGAATAGTGCAGGATGTATTCGTTTTTTTTAAAGGAAAACTTGGTTCCACAGTCGTCGGCTTCCAGATTGATATTGGGGCTCAATAAATAGAGAAGATTAAAACTTGATTTTCCTTCTACGAAGTTCGTTTTAGGGGATTTCTCTCTGTTGGTATTCGTATGAAAAACAATAGAAATTTCTTCCGAACTATAAATTTGCCCCTCTTGTATCTTATTCTTCATATGGCGTTTCCAATTTATTATTTGTAAATCAGTCTTTTACTTATTAGAGATTCGTATGATTAGCAATAGTTTGGAAATGATAACTATACTTAATCCGATACAACTAATTTTGCGCAAATTTACTACAATTAATTTAGAATAAATAAAAATAAATATTCAAATGTTTAAAAATTTATATTCTGCAACGGTCAAAATTGGCTTAGGGTTAGGAATGTTATCCATTGCGTCAGGAGCTTTGTCTGCTCAGCAATGGCAGGATGTAGGAGTATCGGGAAGTCTTTCTACAGGAACGTCAAGTTATAATAATTTAGCGATTGATGGGCAAGGAAATTACTATGTTTCCTATTATGATGTGGCTGCAACTAAAGGTTCGGTACAAAAATTTAATGGGACCTCTTGGTCTTATGTAGGAGGTTCAGCAGGAATTACAACAGGAAGTGCAACATACAGTTCTTTATCTTTAAACTCTTCAGGGATTTTATATTACACCAATCAATGGTCATATCCAAATTCAGGAATGGAGGTTAGAAAATTTGAAGGAACTTCATGGAGTCAGCTTCCCAATGCATTTAGTGCAACCACAAATTATCAGGCTTCTGCAGTAGCACCCAACGGAACTCTTTTCGTATATGGATCTGTAGATTCCGGAACCGTGAAGCGTTTTGTAAACGGAGCATGGGAGCAGGTAGGACCTACAGGAATTGCAGGGGCAACTCCTTACAATGCTGAAATGGTTATTGGAACTAATGGTAAAGTGTATGTTTGCCATAATGCATCCGGAGTAAAAGTATACGAAAACTCTCTCTCAGCATCTGCAACAGATAGTTGGACTTTAGTAGGGGGAGCTTCGGCTGGAACTACATTTACAGAAGGAGTAAATGCGACTTCAGATATTGCAATTGGAGCAGACAATAAATTGTATGTAGTTTATTCTTCAAACCTGGCAAACAACAGAAGGCTGAATGTAAAAAAATTCAATGGAACAGATTGGGAACAAGTAGGAGATGTAAATTTTGGAATTTCTAATGACCTTTATAATGTAGCAATTACCGTAACACCTGCCGGAAAACTGTATGTTGTGGCAAGTGGCTGGAGCATTAACGGAGGAAAAAATACTGTATATGAATATAATGCTACAACGAATACTTGGGCAACTTTTGGAGGCGATTTTATATCCGATGGTACAGCAACGTACAATGATTTGCAATATGATGCAGTCAATAATTCCTTAGTTCTTACTTATTCGCAAAGTGGTGTTAGAGTAAAGAGAATTTCTCTTACTCCGGCTTGTAATAATACAGATCCGGGAGCAAACCCTGGAGATACTGGTTGCGTAAGTTTTACGTACAAAGGGCAGCCGGTTTCTTATACAACGGTAAGAGGACAGGACGGAAAGGTTTGGCTTCAGCAGAATTTAGGAAGTACTCAGGTTGCGACTGCTATGACGGATACCAATTCTTATGGAGATCTTTTCCAATGGGGAAGATGGGATGATGGCCACCAAGTGAGAAATTCATCCACGGTTTCTATGCCTTCTGTTAATAACCCATCAGGTTTAGCAGGGATTACTTCCTTCATTATCGGTTCAGGAACAAGTAATTATTGGTGGAGTACAAACGCTACAACAGATACTTGGTCGGGAGCAAATACATCTGCAATTACTTCAGAAATCGGAGTAGATCCTTGTAAAGCAATTGGGCAAGGTTGGAGATTGCCAACTCAGGCAGACTGGGCAACAGCGGTGAGTGCAGAAGGTATTTCAAACCCTACGACAGCATTTAACAGCAGACTTAAACTTCCTGCAGCAGGTAATAGAAGTCCTATTGATGCTACTTTTACTTATGAAGGGCAAAGAGGATATTACTGGAGTTCAGATGTGTCTGGTTCAGGTGGAAAGTATCTTTATATAGGAACAACCATTGCAAATGCTTCTTCAGGAGGTCCTAGAGGACAAGGGCAGTCGTTAAGATGTATTAAAGAAACTTCCGCGTTAGGAACATCAGATATAAGACGTGTAAATCTTGGGATTTATCCGAATCCTACAAAAGATATTCTGAATATTAAAATCGATTCATTAATTGATGCCGTAAACGTTACCAATATGGTAGGGCAAAGAATTAATGTTCAGTTCTCTAATAATCAGATCAATCTGCAAGGCTATCCAAACGGAGTGTACATTGTAGAGTTAAAACTAAAAAGCGGACAGACAATTTCTAAAAAAGTGATTAAAAACTAATTCCGTTCATATTAGATTGATAGACAAAAGGCTTTTTTAAGCCTTTTGTTTTTTTTATGAACTTTACTCAAATCAATTTTTGCCCAACAAATTATAGTTTAAAAACTCGTTAATGCATAACGTTTCAATAGGGTAATCTCCAAAATTTTATATTAAAAAATCAATAATTCTGGAAAATGAACTACTTTAGTATGAATTAATATGAAAAACGAGATCATATGAGAAAATTATATTCCGGAATCATGATGCTTTTTGTTGCTTTTGTTTTTGGACAAATAAGTTATACGATTAACCCAAATCCTTTTAACGAAACAGATGCCATTACTTTATCAATTCCCGGCAATCAAATTGATGAAACAGCGTGGGGAGTTGTCAACAATGCGATCTATATTTGGTCATGGTCTTTAGACGGTAACTACCAAAATACTCAGGATTGCCCAACCAACGGAACCTGGAATAATTCTAATGATCTGAATAAATTAAATTATAATTCAGGCACTGATACTTATTCTTTAACCTTTACTCCGACTGTGTTTTATAACAGAACAGGAATCGGAAGATTGGGGTTTTTATTAAAAGATAAAACCGGAACTCATCAGACCTCTCCTGATATTTTGGTAAATGTTGGAGTTTTAAATTTAAGTCTTACCAATCCTTCCGTGAATAGCTTAACGTCTGTTCCGGTAGGAAATTCAATCAATATCACCGCAAATACCAATGTAAATGCAACCTTTCAGCTAAAAGCAAATGGAGTCGTTGTAAACTCTACTTCTACACCATCCACTTCTTATTCTTACAGTTATACAGTGACACAAGATGCGGATATGGAATTAATTGCTACTCAGGGTTCCAGTTCTAAAAATGCCACGTTCATTTTACAGGTTCCAAGAAATGTAATCTCTCAACCCATTCCAAGCTGGATCAAACAGGGTATTAATTACGATCCTGCCGATCCTACAAGAGTAGGTTTTGCTTTGTATGCACCATATAAAAACTTTGTTCATCTGATCGGAAGTTTTAATAATTGGAGTGTAAATGATATCTATCTGATGAAAAGAGATACCACGAATCCGGATCTTTATTGGTATGAGCTGAATGGATTAACTCCGCAGCAATTATATACTTTCCAATACAGAACCAATGATCTGAAAAAGGTGGCAGATCCTTACTCTCCGCAGATTCTGTCTTTGTATGATGATCCATCGATTTCATCAACTACTTATCCGAATCTTCCGGCTTTTCCTTCAGGACAAAGTTTTGAAGTGTCGATGTTTAAAACAGGGCAAACTCCTTACAATTGGCAGGTAACGAACTTTACAAGACCAAGCAAAGAAAATTTAGTGGTGTATGAATTATTGCTAAGAGATTTTACTCAGGAAAAAAACTGGCAGTCACTAATCAATAAGATCAATTATTTAAAAGACTTAAAAATCAATGCGATTGAACTTCTTCCGGTTATGGAATTTGAAGAAAGCCTTTCCTGGGGGTATAATACATCATTTCATTATGCGCTAGATAAAGCGTACGGAACACCGGAAAAGTTTAAGGAATTTATAGATTTGTGCCACCAAAACGGAATTGCTGTGATTTTAGATATTGCTTTTAATCATGCAACAGGACGTTCTCCTTTGGTCAGACTTTGGAATGTAGATCCTGATGGAGACGGGTATGGAGATGTAGCCACAAACAATCCGTACTTTAATACCGTTCCAAAGCATTCGTATAATGTATTTAATGATTTTAACCATTCAAGTTCTTGGACTAAATATTACGTTGAAAGATGTCTGCAACAGTGGTTAACGGAATATCATATCGATGGCTTCCGTTGGGATCTTACCAAAGGGTTTACCCAGAATTGTACGGCAAATGATGAAACCTGCACCAATGCTTACCAACAGGACAGAGTGGATATTCTAAAATATTATGCAGATAAACAATGGAATATCGATCCGAATTCATATATGATTTTTGAACACTTGGGAACAGATGCAGAAGAGCAGCAGTGGGCGAACTACAGAGTTGCCGAAGGAAAAGGTGTAATGCTTTGGAATAAACAGACGGATCCTTATAATCAAAATACAATGGGATATGTATCAAATAGTAATTTTGACCGTATGGATCATGATCTTCATGGTTTTACCAATATGAGAGCAGTAGGATACGGAGAAAGCCATGATGAAGAAAGACTGATGTTTAAAAATCTTGCTTACGGTGCTGCAAACGGAACGTATGATGTGAAAAATTTAAATACGGCATTGGACAGAATGAAAACTTTTGGAGCAACATTTTTTACGATTCCTGGACCGAAAATGATATGGCAGTTTGGAGAATTGGGATATGGTTTCAGCATCAACAGATGTACGGACGGAACCATCAATACCAATTGCCGTACCGATGAAAAACCAGTTGCTTTCACTTTAGGTTATGATACGGATACCAATAGAAAAGCGGTGTATAATACCTGGGCACAGATTATTAATATCAGAAATGCCAATCCTGTTTTCAAATCAAAAACTTATACGGTAGAATCAAACAATCTGACGAACGATCCTGATGGACTGATCACGAGAATTTATGTATATGATACCACACTAACGGGAATTGAGCTGAAAAATATCGTGGTTCTTGCCAATTATGGAATTACGGCAAAAAATGTAGTTCCGTATTTTCCTTATGCTGGACAATGGAAAAACTTGATGGATAATACTGTCATGAATGTAACTTCTACAACGGCTCCGATTACATTACAGCCGGGAGAATTCAGAATTCTTGGAAGTACGGACGGGACTTTGTCGACTTCGGAAATAAAATCTGAAAACAGATTGTCTCTTCAGATTGCTGATAATCCGGTGAAAAAGGGGATAGCAAAACTCATTTATCATAAAGCTAAAAATGGGGAGATCACTATTTATGATCTGTCAGGAAAAAAGATGGATTTCTTTAAGCTTGCCAATGAAAGCGGAACGTATGAAGTTCAAATAAATTATCCGGCAGGAACCTATCTTGTTCAGTTGAAATCAGAAACGGGAGTTGCCATCCAGAAAATGATCATTAAATAAAAAATTATATAAATCCAAAGCTCATGAAAATGGGCTTTTTTTGTTCGTAATCAATTCCGTATCTTTGCAAACTAAATTTTCACTATGTCTAAAAGTTTAATTCCGAAACTGGAAGCTATAAAACAAAGATACAATGAGGTTGCGGACCTTATTATTCAGCCTGATGTTATTTCAGACCAGAAAAGATATTCTTCTTTAAACAAAGAATATAGTGATTTGGGGAAAATTGTAAGAGTTTACGATCTATATAAAGGGGCTTTAGATACCATTGAAGAATCTGATGAGATTATTGCAGATGGTTCAGATAAAGATTTTGTTGAACTGGCAAAAATCGAAAAAAACGAAGCTTTAGAAAAAATTCCTGGATTGGAAGATGAGCTTAAAGTTCTTTTGATTCCTAAAGATCCTGCTGATGACAAAAACGTAATTGTGGAACTTCGTGCCGGAACAGGAGGAGATGAAGCTGCAATTTTCGTAGAAGATGTGTACAGAATGTATACCATGTATTTTAAAACAAAAGGATGGAGACATGAAGTAACCGATTCTAACGAAGCTGCAAAAGGCTACAAAGAATTGATTATGAAAGTGGAAGGGGAAGGAGTATACGGAATTATGAAATTCGAATCAGGAGTTCACCGTGTACAGCGTGTTCCGGAAACAGAATCTCAGGGAAGAGTTCACACTTCAGCAATTACAATCGCCGTTTTACCCGAAGCAGAAGAAGTAGATTTTGAACTGAATCCAGCTGATATTGAAATGCAGACTTCGCGTTCAGGAGGAGCAGGAGGTCAGAATGTAAACAAGGTAGAAACTAAAGTACAGTTGACGCACAAACCTTCAGGAATGGTAGTTGTTTGTCAGCAGGCTCGTTCACAGTTGGCTAACCGTGAATTGGCAATGGAAATGCTTCGTACCAAATTATACGACATCGAATTACAGAAAGTACAGGGCGATATTGCAGCACAGCGTAAATCGATGGTTTCTACAGGTGACCGTTCTGCAAAGATCAAGACGTATAACTATCCACAAGGAAGAGTTACCGATCACAGAATCAACAAATCAATGTACAACCTTGATGCGTACATGAATGGGGATATCTCTGAAATGATTGATGCGGTAATCATGGCTGAAAACGCTGAAAAAATGAAAGGAGAAGAGGAAAATTATTAATCTTTTCTTTTAAAAATATATCTAAAAGCTTCTGATGAGTCAGAAGCTTTTTTTATTTAAAACACATTCCGTATTTTTGAGAAAACCTTCACAATGAATTTTAAACCTATTTTACTAACAGCCGGAGTTTTATTTTCGGCAACTTTTTATTCGCAAAAAATGATTTATCCAAAAGCATTAAAAGGAAATCAAACAGATACATATTTCGGAACAGCAGTAGCAGACCCATTCAGAGACTTAGAAAACGATTCTGAAGCCACAAAAAAATGGGTGGATGAAGAAGTAGCGCACAGTCAGAATTATCTTTCAAAAATCCCTTTCAGAGATCAGATTAAAGATCAGTTGAGAGATATCTGGAATTATGAAAAAATTTCAGCCCCTTTCAAAGAAGGAGACTATACTTACTATTATAAAAATGATGGACTTCAGGCGCAGTCGGTTTTATACAGAACCAACAATAAAACGAAATCAACAGAAGTTTTTTTAGATCCTAATAAATTTTCAGAAAAAGGAACAACTTCTTTGGCTCAGTTGTCTTTCAATAAAAAAGGAAACTTGGCGGCTTATTCGATCTCAGAAGGAGGAAGTGACTGGAACAAAATCATTATCATCGATGCGATTACAAAAAAACAAATTGATGAAACATTGGTTGATGTTAAATTCAGTGGAATTTCATGGCAGGGAGACGAAGGCTTTTATTATTCAAGCTACGACAAGCCGAAAGAAGGAACCGTACTTTCCGGAATGACCGATAAGCACAAAGTTTATTTTCATAAGCTTGGAACAAAACAATCTTCAGATAAGCTAATTTTCGGTGGGGATAAGACCCCAAGAAGATATTTGGGAGCAGGAGTTTCAGAAGACCAGAGATATTTGATTATTTCTGCGGCCAATGCAACCAACGGAAATGAATTATACATCAAAGACCTGAAAAAAGGAGGTGATTTTGTACAAATCAATAAAGGATTCGATCTCAATGTAAGCATTGTAGACACGGATGGTGATAATCTATACATTTTCACGGATAAAGACGCTCCGAATATGCGATTGGTGAAAACGACCATCCAAAATCCGTCACCGGAAACTTGGAAAGACGTTATTCCGCAAACTGAAAACGTGTTGGGAATCTCTACAGGAGGAGGATATTTCTTTGCAACGTATATGATTGATGCCATTGATCAGGTAAAACAGTTCGATAAAACAGGAAAACTGATTAGAGAAATTACTTTACCGGGAAAAGGGAATGTTGGAGGTTTTGGAGGTAAAAAAGAAGAAAAAGAACTGTACTTTTCATTCAGCAATTACATCACTCCGGGAACTACGTATAAATTCAATGCAGACTCTGGAAAATCTGAAGTCTATCAGAAACCGAAGGTAAAATTCAATCCGGAAGATTATGTGTCCGAACAGGTATTCTATACTTCAAAAGACGGAACGAAAATTCCGATGATGATTAATTATAAAAAAGGAACCAAGCTTGACGGTAAAAATCCAACGATTCTTTACTCTTATGGAGGCTTCAATATCAGTTTACAGCCTTCTTTCTCTGTAGTGAATGCAATCTGGATGGAAAATGGCGGAATTTATGCCGTACCAAACATTCGTGGTGGTGGAGAATACGGAAAAAAATGGCATGATGCAGGAACGAAGCAGCAAAAGAAAAATGTTTTTGAAGACTTCATTGCAGCCGGAGAATATTTACAGGCTAAAGGCTATACTTCAAAAGAATTTATGGCACTTTCAGGAAGATCAAACGGAGGTTTGTTAGTTGGAGCAACCATGACTATGCGTCCCGATTTGGCAAGAGTTGCTTTCCCTGGAGTTGGCGTGTTGGATATGTTGAGATACAATAAATTCACGGCAGGAGCTGGATGGTCTTACGATTATGGAACGGCAGAAGATAATAAAGAAATGTTTGAATATCTAAAATCTTATTCACCTGTTCACAATGTAAAAGCAGGAACTTGCTATCCTTCAACAATGATTATTACAAGTGACCATGATGACAGAGTGGTTCCAGCGCATTCTTTCAAATTTGGGGCAGAATTGCAGGAAAAACAGGCTTGTAAAAATCCTATTTTATTAAGAATTGAAAAAAATGCAGGTCACGGAGCAGGTCGTTCTACAGAACAGGTAATTGGGGAGAATGCAGATTTGATTTCTTTCGCGCTGTATGAAATGGGAATTAAGAAACTTGGAAAATAATTGAAAATTTAACCATTCAGATCAATTGTCCTGATTAAGAATTTTATATTGGTTTTATAAAAAAAACTAATATGAAAAACTCAAAAAGACATTGTTTTTAATAGTTTAGACAAAAATAAAGGCAGTTTTGTGAGATCGCAAAACTGTCTTTTACTTCAAAAATTAACACAAAATTATTATCTCAAAAATCCGTAATTTTAGCCGGTAATAAATCTGAAAGTATGAGAAGAGAAGTTCAAAATAAAACTCCTCAATTTAATATAACCGAAAAAAAATCGGAAATCTATCCATTCGAAAAAGATGGATTGCAGTTAAAATCTTCCTATAAAGCAGAAGACGTTAAAAATAAAGAATTAACAGAAACTTCTCCGGGAATTGCCCCTTATTTAAGAGGTCCGTATTCTACGATGTATGTTCAGAAACCGTGGACGATTCGTCAATATGCAGGGTTTTCAACAGCAGAAGAATCAAATGCTTTTTACAGAAGAAACTTAGCGGCAGGACAAAAAGGTCTTTCCGTAGCTTTCGATTTGGCAACACACAGAGGCTATGACTCAGATCATGCAAGAGTAGTCGGTGATGTTGGAAAAGCGGGAGTAGCAATCGATTCTGTGGAAGACATGAAGATTTTATTTAATGAAATTCCATTAGATCAGATTTCGGTTTCCATGACGATGAACGGAGCCGTTTTACCGATTTTATCGTTTTATATCGTAGCAGCAGAAGAACAGGGCGTTTCTCAGGAATTGCTTTCAGGAACTATTCAGAATGATATTTTGAAAGAATTCATGGTGAGAAATACATACATTTATCCACCTGCACCTTCCATGAAGATCATTGCAGATATTTTTGAATATACATCTCAGAATATCCCAAAATTCAACTCAATCTCAATTTCAGGATATCACATGCAGGAAGCCGGAGCTACACCGGTGCTGGAAATGGCTTATACGCTTGCAGATGGATTGGAATATGTAAGAACAGGAATAAAAGCAGGAATGAATGTGGATGATTTCGCACCGAGATTATCTTTCTTCTGGGCAATCGGAATGAATCACTTCATGGAAATTGCAAAAATGCGTGCGGCAAGATATATTTGGGCTGAATTACTAAAGCAATTCAATCCTCAGAATCCAAAATCTTTAGCTTTAAGAACCCATTCTCAGACTTCAGGTTGGTCTTTAACAGAGCAAGAACCTTTCAATAATATTACTAGAACCGCCATTGAAGCCTTATCTTCAGCATTGGGAGGAACTCAGTCTCTTCACACGAATGCTTTGGATGAAGCTATTGCTCTTCCTACAGATTACTCAGCGAAAATTGCGAGAAATACGCAAATTATCCTTCAACAGGAAAGCGGAATCTGCGATGTGGTAGATCCGATGGGAGGAAGTAATCTGGTTGAATCTCTGACTCAGCAAATGATCGAAGAAGCAATGAAATACATTGATGAGGTGGAGCAGGAAGGCGGAATGACTAAAGCGATCGAAGCTGGAATTCCCAAAATGAGAATTGAAGAAGCTGCAGCAAGAAAACAGGCGAAAATTGATAGCGGTGAAGAATTTATCATTGGAGTAAATTCATTCAAATCAGACTTGAAACAAGACGAAATTGAAATCTTAGATATCGACAATACAGAAGTTCGTAGAAAGCAGATCGAAAGATTAGATTCAATAAAACTAAGCAGAAATTCTGAAGCCGTTGAACAGATTTTAAATGAAATCAGAGAATCAGCAAAAACAGGAAAAGGAAACCTTTTGGCATTATGTATCGAAGCAGCCCGCAGAAGAGTGACTCTTGGCGAAATGAGTGATGCCATGGAAGAAAGTTTCGGAAGATATAAAGCAAATATCAGAACAATCTCGGGAGTTTACGCTATGAATGCAGGTAAAAACGAATACTTCGAAAAAGCCCTGAATCTTACTCAGGAATTTGAAGAAGAAGAAGGTCGCCGTCCAAGACTAATGGTGGCTAAAATGGGACAAGATGGCCACGACAGAGGGGCAAAAGTGGTTGCAACAGCATTTGCAGATATGGGATTTGATGTCGATGTTGCACCATTATTCCAGACTCCGGAAGAAGTTGCAAAACAGGCGGTTGAAAATGATATTCATATTTTAGGCGTATCGTCTTTGGCAGCAGGTCACAAAACATTAGTACCACAAGTTGTAGAAGAATTGAAAAAATTAGGTGCAGATGATATTACTATTGTGGTTGGGGGAGTAATTCCGCAGCAGGACTATGAATTCCTTTATGCAAACGGAGCAGATTTCATCTTTGGCCCGGGTACAAACTTACCTAAATGTGCCGTTGATATTCTGAACGGATTATTAAATAATGATTAATAACAGGTTTTAAATCAGGATTTTGTATAATTTTTGCTGTGTATAGATAAAAAGTTTATTATGTCTTATACAGTTGTTTCAGTATTTCCTTCAACCGTAGACGTTGAAGATGTAAAAAAAGAGTTAGTAGGAAAAGGATTTAATTCATCTGATATTATCCTTTCAACATCTAAACTGCATGAGGGTTCTTCTCATGAAGATTACGAAGAAGACGAAAAAACAAAAGGTTTTTGGGATTTTTTGTTTGTAAAAAGAGGTGAATTGTTATCTGCTTACAGTAAAGAAAGCGTAGGAAAACATGATGTGGTAGTATATACAGATTCTTTAGAAAATGCGCAGAAAGCAAAAACAATTCTCAATGAAAGTGGGGCTATAGAAGTATACAAAAAGAAACCTGAAGAAGAGGAACACGAAATTGCAGATATGCCAGAAGATGTATATAACGGAATTATCGCTAAAGCAAGACACAATGTGTATTTCTTAGATAATGAAAGAGTATATCGCCCTAATAGCAGAGGGATGGACAGAAGAATGGACTCTCTCGGATCAAAAGATTAGGTAAACATACAGAATAGATAAAAACCGCCCGAAAGAAAGCATTTTCTTTTGGGCGGTTTATTTTTTTTACAGAATTTTTCCCAGTGTAATTTTTAGTTTGAAACAAAAAATAATTTTGCAGATTAAAAAAATAATATATCTTTGCATCTGAAAATCAAGTTTAACCATTTAAAAAACAACGAAGCAATGTTCAAATTCAGTCAGCTTTCAACAGTAGGATTGCCTTTTGCAAAGGCGAGGCTTCGTGGTTTGGTACACTCTTAGAATAAAAGTATAACGAAATATCAAAACCCGAAGTCGCAGAGATTTCGGGTTTTTTATTGCGCAATATTTCAAACTCAAACCAGTTTCCCCGAAATCTTTTTTTATAAAATTTAGGAATCTTTTCAAATAGTTTTTAGGAGCTATTTCCCGCTTTCCGCTATATCTTTTTCATTACGGCCTCCGCTTCGCTGCGGCCGCAACAAAAAAGGATGTCGCTGCAATCGGGGCTAGGAAAAGCATTCACATTGTCATTCTGACGATAGGAAGAATCTCATCTCAAAATGACAAAAAACAAAATCAACTAAATATTTAGTTGAATAAGATTTAACGTGACTTATAGAAACAAAACTTCTGTATTTCACCTCTAATATCTGGAAATTAATGGAAAAAGATAACCTTCTGTCTTTCAGATTGCGAAGTCTGAGAAGCAGAAAAAGAATAATAAGAAAAGATGTAGAAAAACAGATCATAAAAAAGTATAAACGGAGTAGAGAACTTTGGAAAATCAGAAGAGAAATTCCATTAATTCCTTTGGATCATCCTTATCAGAGAGGTTTTGTAAGATTCTTTGTGGTAAGAGATGACGTGAAACGTTCAAAAGACGGCGATTTCTTCGAAGGAATTCTGAACAAGATTAACACAAAAATGTATTCCGAAACCCGAAAATTCTTAAAGAAAAAAAGAAAATTCGGACGAAGAATATATGTGGAAAGAGAACAAAAATTGGTTCAGCTTTCATCGTATCAATGGAATAATCCAAAGTTAGGCTTAACAGAAAGAGAAAGACAATACTTTCTAAAAAGAGAAGACTATTGTCCGATCAGAAAATCAACAACCGTCTACTACCAATTTATCGAACCATGGAGATTTGTATTAAGAGTAAGACCCAATATCATCACTCATTACAAACCCTTAGACTCAGACTTAGAAAAAGAAATTGATGAACTCGATTCTTATTTAGGTCGGTATAAAATTCAAGGGATTGTTCATAAAAAGATTTATGGAAAATCTGATAAATGGAGAGATAAATACAAACGTGATCAGATGAAAAGTTTAAAAACCTTTCATTACAACATCTCTGCAACAGAGATTGCAGAAAATTTAGAGGACGAAAATGTCCTGAAATTTTAAAACAACAACAATGGGAAATTTAAAACTTAAAGGAAAAGATATATTAAAAATAGGTTATCCAAGCAATCAGAGTGTAAACATCGCTTTGGAAGTTATGAAAAGAAATTTTGCAACGAAAAACATTCATCATGTGAAATCTATTTTAAAGGAAATTCTGCAAAACCCGAAAGATTTTGAAAAAGATCTGACTTTCGGACAAATTGCAGAAGCATTGCTTTCATCAAAGAAAACAGAAAAAAGAATGCTCAATACAAACAGAGCGACTTTTAATATTTTCGGAAACAATATTTCAGACGAAGCAAAAAACCAGCTGTACACCGCTTTGAAACTTCCAATTTCAACGCAGGGCGCTTTAATGCCCGATGCGCATAGTGGTTACGGACTTCCTATCGGTGGAGTTTTGGCGGTAGAAAATGCTGTGATTCCTTATGGAGTAGGTATGGACATCGGCTGCAGAATGAGTCTCAGTATTTTGGATACTCCGATTTCATATCTTGACGGAGCGAGAGATAAATACGAAAAAGCTCTTGCTGAACACACAAAATTCGGAATGTATGAAACACATAAATCTCACATCGATCATGAAATCTTCGACAGAGATACGTTCGATATGATTCCGATTTTGAGAAGATTAAAAGGAAAAGCCATCAAACAGATGGGAAGTTCCGGTGGTGGAAATCACTTTGTGGAATTCGGAGAAGTGGAAATTACGGAAGAAGATGAGCAAATCGGACTTCCGAAAGGAAAATACTTAGGAATTCTTTCTCACAGCGGTTCACGTGGATTGGGAGCAGAAATCGCTCAATATTACTCAAGAGTAGCAACAGAACAATGTCCGTTGCCAAAAGAGGCACAACAATTTGCCTGGCTGGACTTGAGTACTCATCTTGGTTTAGAGTATTGGACTGCCATGAATTTAGCAGGAGATTATGCTTCAGCTTGTCACGACGATATTCACAGAAGATTGGTAAAAGCTGTCGGAGGAAGAGTAAAAGCAAGAATTGAAAATCATCACAATTTTGCTTGGAAAGAAATCCATAACGGAAAAGAAGTGATTGTTCACAGAAAAGGAGCGACTCCGGCAAATGAAAACGAATTGGGAATGATTCCGGGTTCGATGACCGCAAAAGGGTTCATCGTTCGTGGAAAAGGAAATCCTGATTCATTGAATTCAGCGTCACATGGTGCCGGAAGAGCACATTCGAGAGGAGAATGCAGAAGTCTTTTTACCCAAAATGACATCAAAAAAGAATTAAAACTCAAGAATGTCACTTTGATGGGTGGGAATACAGAAGAAGCTCCAATGGCATACAAAGACATCAACGAAGTCATGAACGCACAAAGTGAATTGGTTGATATTCTTGGAACTTTCCAACCACGAATTGTGAGAATGGATCGATAGAAACAAAACATTGTCATTCTGAACGGAGTGAAGAATCTAACGATAAAAAGTAGATTCCTCCTTCGTCGGAATGACAAAATCAAGTAAAAAAATGGAAAAATTAATACAAATAACCTCAGGGAGAGGACCTTTAGAATGCCAATGGGTGGTTGCAAAAGTTCTGAAGGTTTTTCTTGAGGAAGCAAAAGATAACAAATTGGAATACGAAATCATCCACCGTGAAAATGGTGATGAAAACCTGACTTTGAAATCTGTAACTCTTCTTTTAAAATCAAAAAATATCAATGAATTTTTAAAGAATTGGCTAGGAAGCATTTGTTGGATGGGAAAAAGTACGTTCCGAAAACTCCATAAAAGAAGTAACTGGTTCATTGGGGTTTTTGAGCTCGAAGGATTGGAGACCATCAATTTTAATGAAAAAGATATTCAGTTTCAGACAACGAGGAGTCAGGGAAGTGGCGGACAAAATGTAAATAAAGTGAATACGGCAGTTCGTGCAACTCATATTCCGACCGGACAAAGTGTTTTTGTGCAGGATTCGCGTTCACAATTGGAGAATAAAAAACTTTCAATTCTCAGGCTGAAAGAAAAAGTGTTGGAACAGAATATTATCCAGCTTCAGAAAAGAATGCAGGAAACGTGGAATAATCACTTGAATGTTCAGAGGGGAAATCCGATTAGAATATTTTCAGGAACAGATTTTAAAAAGAATTATCAGGAAAAATCTTTCAAAAAACAAAGAAGTCAACTGAAAAACGAATTAAAAAACTACAAAAATGACCTTAACTAAAAATAAATATTACTTTGAGGCTTTGGACAATTATCCGTACAGCCTTCCGGAATGTTTGGAAGCGTTGAATTATGCGTTGTCTTATGATCCGGAAGATGCAGACAGTTTATGTCTGATGGGAAGAATCTATAGCGAAATGCTATCTGATTATGAAAAAGCAAAACTCTACTTTGAAGAAGCGATGCAATGTGATATTACAAACTTAAATGTTCCTCAATATTATATAAAATGTCTTTTGGATAACGAAGACTTTTTTGAAGCTGAAAAACTGATTGCCTATTCATTGAAGATTAAAGGAATTGATAAAGCAACTTTATGGTTTTACAGATCATTACTATCTGAGAAAAGAGGTAGCTTCATCAATGCGCTCAAGTTTTTAGATGAAGCAGGAAAGTATTGTTTTTCTGAATACAGCCTAAACGTTGTAAAAGATCGTAAGAAATTTATAAAATCTAAAATGCCGAAGAAAAAGCAAAATAAAAAGAAGAAGGAGACTAATTAAGTCTCCTTTTTTGTAAATTTAATAATGGAATTACGGTTTGAAATAAAACAACTTCAATTAAAAGAAACATTCTCAATTGCTTACGGGAATTATAATAAAAGAGAAGCTTTACTCGTAGAATTATCTTATCAAAATTATAAAGGGTACGGAGAATGTGTTGCGATCGATTATTATAAAATAAATCTATCAAGTTTTATTTTAAAATTAAAAGAAATTCAAAGTCAGATTGAAGTTCATCGTATTATTCATCCGAAAGATTTCTTCAGTTTTTTGTTGAATTTAAATCTACATCCATTTCTGTTGTCTGCGTTGGATTGTGCCTATTGGGATTTGTACGGGAAATTGGAGAATAAAAGCTTTATTGAATTAAATAATCTCCCAACTGAAAACTTGGTTGAAAGCTCGATTACTATTTCTGTGGGAGAAATTGATCACCAGATTGAAAAAATCAACAAAAGCGGCTGGAATAAATTCAAAGTGAAATGTAAAGGTTTAAATAAAGGCCATGTTGAAAAGCTATTGTCATTAGATGATCATATTGCCTTAGATTCGAACGCCAGTTTTACGGATGAAGATTGTAGTTGGCTTCAGGAAAATGCTGAGGTTGAAAAATTTTCTTACCTTGAACAACCGAGACCCATTGATCATTACAAAATATTAAGCAAAAATAGTTTTGCCAATTGGATGGCAGATGAAGATTGCCAAAATATAGATTCTCTGGAAGAATTGGTTCCTTATTATAAAAGTATCAATATCAAATTAATGAAATGTGGCGGATTAACACCTGCTTTAGGAATGATTAAAAAAGCTAGGGAATTGAACTATAAAATAATGATAGGCTGCATGACGGAATCTAGTGTCGGAATTTCTGCGGGCTGTGTGTTGACCGGACTTGTAGATTTTGTAGATTTAGACGGAGCCAATTTGATTGCTAATGATTATGCAACAGGAAGTACGGTAGACAATGGAAAAATAATTCTAGCAGATAAACCGGGATTAGGAATCCATTTAAAATAAAAGCGACTGTCTAGAAAAACAGTCGCTTTATAATTCTTAAACTTATTATTTTACAGAAACAACATAATCATATACCCACTGATGTTGCTCATCTGTCAATTTTGCTTTTGGAGCCATTGAATTCATAATTCCTACCCATTGCACAGAGCTGTGTGATGTTGGATCAGGTAATTTATGACATCTTCCACAAGAGTTTTCGAAAATTGTTTTCCCTTGAGCAATTTGTTCAGGAGTAGAAGTGGAAGCTATGGGTGCTGATTTAGCAACAGGAGCTTTTGATGTACAAGAAACTAGTAAAATAGTAGCAAATGAAGCTATAGCGATGATGTTTTTCATATTTATTATCTTTGAATACTAACAAATGTAATTAATTTCGGTTTGGATTGATAAAAACTGATGTAGTTTTAATTTAGAAGAAATAAAAATTATAAATTCATTACAACTTATTTTATAATTATTTAATTTATCGGATAATTTGAAGGAGAATTCATCAAAAATAGATAAACAAAACGAATTATCTATTGACCATTCAACGTTTAATCCTTATTTTTGAATCGATGAAATTTTCTACAGAAGAGCTTGTTGAAGGAATACGATTGGGAAATAAACGCCTGATTGCAAAAGCTATTACATTAGTTGAAAGCAAAAAATCTGAACACAGAATACAGGCAGAAGAATTATTAAAAATAGTCATGCCTTTTACCGGTAAATCCATTCGAGTAGGGATCACAGGAGTTCCGGGAGCCGGAAAATCAACTTTTATAGAAAATTTTGGAAGATTAGCTATTTCAAATGGTAAAAAAGTGGCTGTTCTTGCCATCGATCCGAGTTCAGCAATCAATAAAGGAAGTATTTTAGGGGATAAGACCAGAATGGAAGAATTGGCAAAAGAAGAAAATGCCTTTATTCGCCCTTCGCCAAGTTCAGGCTTTTTAGGAGGTGTTGCCAATACAACTTTTGAAACGATGATGATCTGTGAGGCTGCAGGGTATGACTATATTCTAATAGAAACAGTCGGAGTAGGGCAGTCTGAAGTTTTGGTAGCAGATATTACCGATGTTTTTTTATTCCTGAAAATTATAGGAGGAGGAGATGAGCTTCAGGGAATTAAACGAGGGATCATGGAAATGGTGGATGTGATTTTCATTAATAAAGTAGATGCCGACAATCTTCAAAAAGCAAAGAATACCAAATTAGAATTAAAAAGAGCATTGGATTTTATTCCTCCAAAAGAAAAAAACTGGAAAATTCCGGTTTTGTTGGGGTCCGCTTTGAATAATGAAGGATTAGGAGAGGTTTTTGAAAAGATAAATGAATTTATTGATCTTAAAAAGAAAACTCAAAGATTCGAAGAAGTAAGAGTTCAGCAGGCTGAAAAGCGATTTGAATACTGGGTTCAGGAATATATCTTGGGAATGATGAAGAGAAATAATTCTGTTGAAGAAGCGTATATTGAACATAAAAAAAATGCTTCAGCAATGGTTTCAAATCCAAGTACCGAAGCAAAATTATTTGTTGAAAAGTTTTTACGGGATTCTAGATCCGTGTCTCGTGATTCAGAGAATATTTAAATTCTATTTTTATCTCGTATTTATACTAAAGTTTTTCTTTTTCCTTGGTTTTTTCTTCGTTTTTAGAAATGTATCCATCATAAGAAATCGGCTGTCTGTCGTTGCCTTTGATTGAAGTGAATGCTTTTCCGTTTTTATAGACTTCCATAACGATTTCATCGACATTGCTCACATCTTTTGGCTTAATTCGGACAATCCAAGTTCCTTTTTTGTTCTGAGATTTGGTCACGGTAAAATCTTTTGAGGTGAATCTATAGCTGTTTTTCTCATTATTTCCATATGAAGGATTAAAAACTCTTCCGAAATAAGGTAAAACAGACTCTAACTTATCTCCTTTTATATCAATAGAATAATATCCATCCGTAAGATTCAAAATTCTTGTTGAAGTAGAATTAGGCATTGAGTTCATTACATTGATGACATCATAATTGGTAGGGTTTGCTCTTTCAGCATGAAACGAAAAGTCTTGAGAGTTTACAAGTGCTGTTACTGTTTGGGTATCCATTCCTGTTTGAGAAGAGCAGCTTTGGAAAATAAACAAAAACCCTAACATATAGAGAATTGAAATATACTTTTTCATGATAGCAAAATAATTATTAAATTTAAATAGCAAAATGTATGCAAATATATTCCTTCTAAAAACTTTTTGGAATAGAAATTGTAAAGGTTGAATTATTTAACACTCGAAACTATGAAAATTACACAATTATTAGGAATAGGAGCAGTTGCTCTGTTGGCGGTAGCATGTACTACAAACCCAATTACGGGGAGATCTTCGCTACAGATAGCAGATAACTCAGAAATTATGACCATGTCTGCACAAGAATATAAAACAACATTGGGTAAATCTAAAGTAATTACTGGGACGACAGATGCAAAAAAAGTGGTAAATGTAGGAACCAGGATCAAAGCAGCAGCAGAAAAATATTATGCGAGTATTGGTAGAAGCGCTGACTTAGCAAGCTATAACTGGGAATTTAATCTTTTGCAGAGTAACGAGCTGAATGCTTGGTGTATGCCTGGTGGAAAAGTAGCAGTATATACCGGAATTTTACCGGTTACTAAAAATGATAATGGTCTTGCGGTTGTAATGGGACATGAAGTTTCTCACGCATTAGCAGGTCACGGAAATGAAAGAATTTCTCAGGCAATGGTAGCTCAATACGGCGGACAGATTTTAGGTGGGCAAATTTCTAATGCTCAATGGGCAGGAATTTTTGAAAAAGCTTACCCTATCGGTTCTCAGGTTGCTCTATTAAAATATGGTAGAAACCAAGAATCTGAGGCGGATAAAATGGGATTGTATTTAATGGGAATGGCGGGATATGATCCGAGAGAGGCAATTCCTTTCTGGAACAGGATGGAAGCGGCTTCTTCAGGAGACAGACAACCAGAATTCCTTTCTACTCACCCGAATCCTGAAACAAGAATTTCGGATATTAATAAAGACTTACCAAAAGCTTTAGAATATTATAAAGCTGCTGGTGGAAAAATATAACTAATATGGAATTTTAATCTTGATAAAGTCTTATTGAATTTTAGTAAATTTGATAAGACTTTTTTAGTTAATCAACCTTTAAATACCATCACAAATATTATGAAAAGCTTATCTATTACCGGAATTATACTTTTGGCATTATCTGTACTTTTATTCTATTTAACATCACCCAATTTCACCGTAAATGATTTGAAAATGTCTCATATCATGGGAATTCTTGGAGGGATTGGGATTGGGTTAATTATTGGAGGGATCCTTGGCTATTTAAGTAAAGGAAGCGCAATAAAAGCGGAACAAAAAAAGAAAGAATTCAAACAATTGCAAAAAGATAAAGAAGAACTGGAAAAGCAGGCGGCTGAACTTGCAAAACGAGAAGCTGAGTTCCATTCTCAAAATCAAAATCCTCAAATCTAATGATCTGAGGATTTTTTTATAGTTGTTATTTTCGATGAATCTAGAATTTGTATCCAATCCCTACCATAAACAGATTAGGACGGTTGTCATATCTTATCTCTTCTCCTGATACGCTACTGATGAATTTTCTTTCGTCTTTGCTGAAAGCACCTTCATATTTAGCATTTAAAATCAGCTTTTTAATTTCCAGCTGAGCTCCGAATTGGTATCCTACCGTGAAATTATCTCTTGCATTTTCTTTGAAATCATTGAAGGTATCTTCTTTGCTCAAATTATAGCTTGCAACAGGTCCTACGAAAACCCCCAACATATCTCCCAATACTTTATGTCCTACAAGAACAGGTAGATCTATACGACTGTTTTTGATATCAAAAGTGGTATTTGCTGTAGTAAATTCGTTTTTAAAGTTGGTGTAATATAATTCGGGCATCAAGAAAAATGATGCAGGAAGGCTGGCTTTCAAGGAAAGACCCACGTTGAAACCTACATTATTTTTACCTTCACCATCTATCGCTTCATTTACCGTTCCTTTTATATTTTTCCATGAAGGAGAACCCGTTGGAAAAATTAAGTTAGCTTTACCCGCAAGAGAGATCTGTGCTGAAGCGAGCATAGAAAACCCTATAAGTGCGATACTAAGTATTCGTTTCATTATCGTCTATTTTTGTGATTGTATTTTCAATAGTTTTATTATTTTCGAGCATATATTCTCTCAGCTCTTTAAATAGTTCTGAAGAATAAACGAAATCGATCAGATTTTTATTGCCTGCAGTAATCAGGATGTCCTTGTTACCTTCCCATTCTTTTATTCCTAATCTCAGATATACAATTTTCTCGCCAATTGTCATCACCGAGTTCATATCATGCGTATTAATAATGGTCGTGGTGTTGTATTCCTTAGTAATTTCAAGCAGAAGATCATCAATTACATTAGAAGTATATGGGTCAAGACCAGAGTTTGGTTCGTCACAGAAAAGATATTTTGGGTGGTTTACAATGGCTCTTGCAATCGCTACACGTTTTTGCATTCCTCCGGAAATTTCGGATGGAAACTTTCTGTTTGCTTTATCCAAATGTACTCTTCCGATTACCTCGAATACCCTTCTCTTTTTTTCTCTAAAGGTAAGATTGGTAAACATATCCAATGGAAACATAATATTTTCTTCCACAGTTAAAGAGTCAAATAAAGCACTTCCCTGGAATACGGTTCCGATTTCTGAACGAAGTTGCAGTTTTTCTTCTCTATTCATGACGTTAATGTCTCTGCCGTCGAATAGAATTTCTCCTGAAGTAGGTTGGTAAACATTCAATAAACTTTTAAGAAAAACAGTTTTTCCAGAACCACTCTGTCCAATAATTAAGTTTACTTTTCCTTTATCAAAAGAGGTTGAAATTCCTTTAAGTACTTCAACTTCATCAAAACTTTTCTTTAAATTTTTTACCTCAATCATTAGCTTAATATTAATTGGGTTAATAGCAATTCGGAAATGATGATGAATACCATCGTCCAAACTACAGCTTGTGTACTTGCTCTACCCACTTCCAGTGAACCTCCTTTTACATTGTATCCAAAATATGAAGGTACACTTGCAATAATGAAAGCGAAAACCAGCGTTTTAGCAAATGCATAATAGATGAAAAGATTAGGCATATACATTTGGATACCAATCATGTAATCATTTGTTGTCCAGTTTCCTGTAAGGATTCCTGCGATATATCCTCCACCGATACCGAAAACAATACTGATTGCAATTAATAAAGGGTTGAAAATGACACAGGCAATAATTTTTGGTAAAATCAGAAAATTAGGGGAATTTACCCCCATAATATCCAATGCGTCGATTTGTTCAGACACTCTCATGGTACCTATACTGGAAGCAATATATGAACCTACTTTTCCTGCTAAAATTAAACTGATGATGGTAGGAGCGAATTCTAAAATTAAAACTGCTTTTGTAGCATATCCTACAAATGATGGAGGAATCGGAAATGAAGAAGCATCGAAGTTATTGAACATCTGAATCGCAACTACGGCTCCGACAAATATAGAAGTAAAGATTACCAACCCAAATGAGTTGACTCCCAAATCATTGATCTCTCGCATGAACAGCTTCCAAAAAACTCTCATTTTCTGAGGTTTCTGGATAGATTTACCTAGAAGGATAATGTATTCTCCTACTGCTGTAAAAAACTTTTTTAACATTCTGCTAAATTAGACTTTTTTTATTTAATTAGATGAAGATTATGGGTAAGGTTTAGGCTTAGTTTACTGTTAAAATTTGACTAAATAGAAACCATAAATTAAATCCTATTTTGCCTTTTTATCTCCAGCGATTACCAGGATAATAGTTTTTAATATGATCACTAAATCTAAAACAAAACTCCAATTCCTTACATAATAGGCATCTGCCAAAGCACGTTTTTTCATTTCTACTTCCACATCTCCTGAATCTCCTCTTAAGCCATTTACTTGTGCTAGTCCGGTAATTCCAGGATTTACCATACTTCTTAAGCTGTATCTTCCGATTTTTGGTTTAAAATAATCGTCTACTGCCAACATATGAGGACGAGGTCCAACGATAGACATTTCGCCTTTCAGAACGTTCAAAAACTGTGGCATTTCATCAAGACTGGTTTTCCTTAAAAACTTTCCAAATTTTGTAATTCTGGAATCATTTTCTGAGGTAGTTCTTGTTGAAGAATGATCGTTTACAATCATTGTGCGAAACTTGAGACAGTTGAAGACCTCTTCATGAAATCCGTACCTTCTTTGTACAAAAAAAACGGGTCCTTTTGATGTTACTTTAATCAAAATGGCGATGATTGGGAAAAGCCAGGAGCAAATACCAACCAAGACTATTATTGAGAAAAGAATATCAAATGTTCTTTTCAGTAGGAAATTGGAATAAATATCTAAAGGATATGTAGTTTGATGCAGAACAGGCTGATTCTGAATATATCCTAAATCATATAAAAACCAATCGTTCTGTGAGATATTGGGAATCAGAGAGATATGCACTTTATTAGCTTCTGCAAGTTTGAAAATCTGATCTTCCGTTACCTTATCAATTGTTGTTTCTAAAGGCAAAAATAAGGTGTGGATTCCATTTGTTTTCCAAAAAGCCTGAAGTTTTTCAATAGTAAGAGCTTCAGATTGAAATTCAAAAATTTTATAGCCAAAGTCCTTTCTCTCTTTTAAAATATCTTTAAGAACCTTGGTTGAACTATTCTCATTCAGAAACATAATATTTCTATTATTGATCCCTAAAGAACGTAAATATTTAATGATGAAATAAATAACAGATCTTGTAAGAACAATAAAAAAGAAAAGATTGAGAGAAAGCCATGATAATTCTGAACCAAAAAACTGATTGTTACTCACTTTTCTTATCAGAACCAACCCAATAACAAATAATATGAAATGGGTGATAATGCGTTCTAGAAAGGTTGTATACGTAATATTCCTCCGGATATTATAGATCTGAGTTCTGCCACTAAGTAAAACCCAGAAAGATATAAGTAAAAGCAGAGGAAATGAGTTCTCATACCAGATTTCTTTATCATGTATCAACTCTGCATTTTTATTGATAAAAAAGTATATAAATACACTTGCAATAACCAAAAGGTCAAGCAGAATAATTATTGTCTTTAAATATCTAGAGTATCTTATTCTCTGCATGGTCACAGAATAATTGAAGGCCTAAGATAATCAATTTTACGGGATATTCAGGTACTTATGAGTTTGAACTGAAGCTCTCCATTCCGGATTTTCTAAAATGAAGTCTGTGATTTTTGGATACATCTCGTCACGTTTGCTCCATTCACTCTGAAGATATAATGTACAATTTTCCGAAACTTTTGCAGCTTGTTCCTGAGCAAATTTAAAATCATTATTATTGAAAACGATTACTTTAAGCTCATGAGCATTAGCATAGATTTCTTCTTTTGGCAGACCTGTTTTCTTTGGCGAAAGGGTAATCCAGTCGATGTGCCCGCTCATAGGATATGCTCCTGAAGTTTCAATATGAACGGTGCATCCCAATTCTTTTAATTTGGATGTTAAAATATCGAGATTCCACATTAAAGGTTCACCTCCCGTTAAAACTATTGTTTTACAATGCTTTGCTGCTGTTTCTGCAATTTCTTCTGCATTCATTAATGGATGTAAATTCGGATCCCAGCTTTCTTTTACATCACACCAGTGACACCCGACATCACAACCTCCTAATCTAATGAAATAGGCTGCTTTTCCCGTGTGTGCTCCTTCTCCCTGAAGAGTGTAAAAATGCTCCATCACAGGGAGCATTTTACCTTCTTTTAATAAAATATCTTCTTCTATTTTCATTTTAAAATTAGTCGTTATAGACCGAAGTTTTGTAAGCAATGATGGTGTTTTTCATCAACATCGCTCTTGTCATAGGTCCAACTCCTCCCGGTACAGGTGTAATCCAGCTTGCTTTTGCAGCGCAACTGTCGAAATCTACGTCACCTGCCAAATAATAACCTTTTGGAGAATCGTTGTCTACTCTTGTAATTCCTACGTCAACAATCACTGCTCCGTCTTTGATCATTTCACCTTTTAAGAAATGAGGATCACCTAAAGCTGTGATTACGATGTCTGCTTTTTTAGTATATTCTTCGATATCTTTTGTGTAAGAGTGCGTCAACGTAACCGTAGAGTTTCCAGGGAAATCTTTTCTTCCCATCAAAATACTCATTGGTCTTCCTACAATTTTACTTCTTCCAATGATGACACAGTCTTTACCTTTTGTTTCAATATTGTATCTTTCCAATAATGTTAAAATTCCAAACGGAGTTGCAGGTAAGAAAGTATCCATCTCCAAAGCCATTTTTCCGAAGTTTTCCGGGTGGAAACCGTCAACATCTTTTCTTGGATCAATCGCGTTGATGATTTTTTCCTGATCGATCTGATCTGGCAAAGGTAGCTGAACGATAAATCCGTCAACTGCTTTCGATTTGTTCAATTCATCGATTTTTTCCAATAATTCAGATTCAGAAACTGTGCTTGGAAATTTCACTAAGCTAGACTGGAAACCAACTTCTTCACAGTCTTTCACTTTAGCATTTACATAAGCCTTACTTGCTCCGTTGTTTCCGACAAGAATTGCCACCAAATGTGGTGCTCTTCTTTTTCCGGCAACAATTTTTTCAACTTCAGCCTTGATTTCCTGTTTTATTTCTTTGGATACTTTTAATCCGTCAAGAATTTCTGCCATTTTTACTTTTATTACTTTTTATTAGATTTTTTTGAATACTACGATATCTTGAAATTCATCTGCTTCTTGCTTTTCCACATCATTTCTCCAATATCCTTCTTTTATTTTGGTAACTTCTAAACCAGCATCTTTAGCCATTTTATTCAATAAGGGAATACTGATGGCAATATTTGCGGCTGTTACTTTATCGTTCATTAATTTATACCCATCATATATATGAGGAAAAAGCATTGTTCCTTCTTCCTTTTTAGAATCATCATAAAGGAAAAATGTTGCTAAGCATCGTCCTTCATTTTTCAAAACTCTGCTTATTTCATTTAAATATCTTCTGATTTCCACAACTTGCATGTGTGTAAAGACAGAGAATAAAAATGTTTTATCAAATGTATTGTCTTTGTAAGGAAATGTAAAATCTTCTGCTTTTTGGCTAAAAGTATTGTACAAATCATTATAAATCGGGGTAAATTTGAATTTAAAGTGAGGGTGTTTCTTATTGATGTTTTTATTACACCAGATAATGCCTTTTTCAACAGCATCAAAACCATCATAAGAACCTTCTTTAATTACATCTGTTAATGCAACTGCAGTTCTTCCGATTCCACATCCGACATCAAGGATTTGGTCAGTGCTTTTAAGATCAATATATTTTAGTAAAACTTTTGTCTGGCGGATACCATGAGGAATGAAATCGCTGCTGCCAACATAAATATCTCCTTTTTTAGGCTCCTTTTTAGATCTTTTTCCGGTAATTCCTTCATAAAAATCAATAGGAAAAAAATATATTTTTCTTCCCAAAAGTCTTAAGCTTGGAGGTAGTTTATAATAATATGATCTTAATGCTGACATTATTATTTGTTTGATTTATAATAATTAATCAACCCATTTGTTGAACCGTCATGAGAGCTAATCGTCTCATTGTTTTCAAGTTCCGGTAAGATTTTGTTTGCTAAAACTTTTCCTAATTCTACTCCAAACTGATCGAAGCTGAAAATATTCCAGATAACGCCCTGAACGAAAATTTTGTGCTCATATAAAGCAATTAACTGTCCTAATGAAAAAGGAGTTAATTCTTTGAATAATATAGAGTTAGTCGGAGTGTTTCCTTGGAAGATTTTATAATTGATTAAGAAGTCAATTTCTTCTTCAGATTTTCCTGAATTTTTTAATTCTTCTTCAACTTCTTCTTCTGTTTTTCCGAAGGCAAGTGCTTCAGTCTGAGCGAAAAAGTTAGCTAATAATTTATCTTGGTGATCTGAAACTTTGTTTGGACTTTTTGCATAAGCAATAAAATCAGCAGGAATTAATTCAGTTCCCTGGTGAATCAATTGATAGAAAGCATGCTGTCCGTTTGTTCCTGGTTCTCCCCAAATAATTGGTCCGGTTTCATATTCTACAAATTCACCGTTTCTGTCCACATATTTTCCGTTGCTTTCCATATCTCCCTGTTGAAGATAAGCTGCAAATCTGTCTAAATATTGAGAATAAGGAAGGATCGCATAACTTGTTGCTGCATAAAAATTACGGTACCAAATTCCTAAAAGTCCCATTAAAACAGGAACGTTTTCAGAGAATTCCGCAGTCTGGAAATGCTGATCCGTATCGAAAGCTCCTTTTAATAATTGTTCGAAGTTTTCATAACCCACTGCAAGAACAATACTTAATCCGATTGCACTCCAAAGTGAGTATCTTCCACCAACCCAATCCCAGAACTCGAAAATGTTCTCTTCTGCAATTCCGAAGTCTTTAACTGCTTGAACATTAGTTGATAAAGCTACAAAGTGTTTAGCTACATCTTCCTGTTTTCCAGCTTGTAAGAACCAGTCTTTTGCTGAATTAGCGTTCGTCATTGTCTCCTGAGTCGTAAAGGTTTTAGAAGCAATGATGAATAAAGTGGTTTCTGGGTTTAAGTTCTTTACAACTTCTGCGATATGATTTCCGTCCACATTAGAAACAAAGTGAACGTTTAATCTTGTTTTAAAATGTTTTAAAGCCGAAACCACCATTACAGGTCCCAAATCTGAACCTCCGATTCCGATATTCACGACATCTGTAATTTCTTTTCCGCTGAAACCTTTATGAGTTCCTGAAATAATGCTTTCAGAAAAAGATTTCATATGATCTAAGACTCTTTTAATTTGCGGCTTGATGTTTTCTCCGTCTACCAAAATTTCTTTACCGGAAAAATCTCTTAAAGCTGTATGAAGAACTGCTCTTCCTTCAGTTTCATTGATTTTATCTCCAGAAAACATTTTAGAAATGGCATCCTTTAATTGACATTCTTCGGCAAGATTCAATAAAAGTTCTTTGGTTCTTGCATCGATAAGGTTTTTTGAATAATCGAAAAGAAAGTTCTCTCTTTGTAAAGAAAACTCTTCAAAACGATTGGAGTTTTCATGAAAAAGATTTCTTAAATCCAAATCATTGTCCCCGAAATGTTCATCCAGTGCTTTCCAGCTTTCTGTGTATAAAGGATTTATTTTTGCTAGCATATATTAAGAAATTAAGGTTTTAAGGCTTTGGATTTAGGATTGTTGAATACCAAATCCTCATGCAAAATTATTGATTTGCAAATTTACGGAAAAATAAAACCTCAAGTAAGTTTGAGACAGATAAATAATAGTTTTTTAATAAAAAAGCCTCAAATGGTTAATTTGAAGCTAATTTTAGAATGAAATAATATTATTCTTCTTCCATATCATTTAAAATGTTTTCCAGTTTTTTGGCATCACGCCCATATAAATATTTGGTCCAGAGAATAATGCTGGTTACAACCGCTAAAGTTCCTATTAATACGATTAAAATGAGAGTAAATATATGAGAGTTGGTAAGGTCTGAGAATGATTTTCCGGTTTGCACCAACGTGTTATAAATAAACAAACCTATGGTGATTAAAAAGTGAGGTAAAAGAAGAAAACCAAAAGACTGGTAACGTTCCATATTGAGTTTTAATTCATGGTAAATCTTCCATAGACTGTTTTTCGTATTTCCCGTATAAAGTTCGGTTTGTTTGTAGAATTTATAAAATCCAAAAAGATAGTAGGAAGAGATCACGACCAACATAGCATATGAGGTGTAATAGATAATATATTGTGAAGACGGAAACTTAAATTGTTGAGGAAATAAGCCGATGAGGATAATCGCAATAACCTGCATGATAAATTCCTTTTTCATATTTTTTTGAATCTTTTCAATCGGATGTTTGCTTTCTTTGAGCTGATCTATTGTATTGGGAATATTGATATCAGTATTTTCTTTATCCCATTCTGATTTTAATTTATCAAAATTCATAACCTGATTTTTTTATGATGTGTTGTATTTTATCTTTTGTTCTGTTCAGTTTTACACGAGCATTGCCTTCGCTGAGTCCCATATTGTTTCCGATTTCTTTATGAGAAAGTCCCTCCATGAAATAGAAGATAATTGCTTTCTCAAGAGGTTTCAATTCCTGAACGGCTTTATAGAAAACCTCAAGCTGTTTATCTTTAGAAGGATTGTATTCCTCGTTTTGAAATTCAAAATGATGGGGAGTATCGGTGTGATGGTTGGCTCTTTGTTTTTCTTTTTTTAGAAAAGTAATGGCGGTATTGATAGCTACACGGTACATCCATGTAGAAAACTCGCTATTTCCTTTAAAGGTTTGGTACGATTTCCATAGCTGGATCATGATTTCCTGTTGAAGATCTTCCCGGTCTTCTATGGAATCTGCATAAATACGGGAGGCTTTATACAAAATCCCTTTATGCTCGTTGATCAATCGTAAAAAAGTAGCTTCTGTTGAATTGCTCACGATGTTGTCATGATTTAGATTATAGGCTGCTTATTGGTTTTACAGTATATCCTTTTGATCTCAATAACTTAATGATTCCGTTTTCTCCCATAAGATGTGCGCCTCCCACTGCAAAAAGTGAACTTTCTTTTTTCATCATTTCAGGCATTTTTTCTGCCCAGTTTTTATTTCTGTCGGTAAGCATGGCTTTTTCCTGTTTGCTGTTCATAAATTTATCATTTTTAAAAAGATTATAAACAGTGTGTACATCTTCTTTTTTGAATGCATTTACCATTCCCTGAAGAAGCACTTCGTATTCTTTCCCCATTTTTAATTGCTGAATAACTTCTTTTAAATCATAAGCATTGTTAATTGAAGTCAGCTGATCTTCCACTTTTTCAAGTCCTCCAATGTTTTTTTTACTTTTAAGAGCGGTTTGTAAAAGTTCTATTTCATATGATTTTATCTCAGTTTGCGGACATGGAACGGCTTTCATTGAAATAAGTGCGTACAATGCTTGTGAAGATGAACTGTCCATATTTTTAAGATTGGTTCCGTAATCGGCAAGGACTTTATCAAGTTCATTGGCTTCATTAGGACTTAATTGATCAGATAATTTTTTATCAGATTTAAACATTCCCTGCAAAGCGGTCATTTCCTTTGGATCCATATAATTGATTTCCATCACAAAGCTGTCAGATTTTTCAAGAGCTTTTAATACCTTAGGTTTCATTTCAAAATCTTTGCTGCACATAATGTGGCAGGTTCCGGTAATATAAGACGGCTTTGAAAGTCCGTTTCCTGTCACTTCCCAAAGAATACTGTTTTCATTATCTGCATTTTTATTTTGTGCAGAGATATTAATTGATGTAATAGTCATTAATGCAGCGACTCCAAGTTTTACTAAATTTTTCATACTGTTATTTTTTTTTATTGATTTTCTATTCTTTTAAACAGTAGGTAAAGGAGAGTTTACAATCGTTACAGTTTTTTTGAAAAAAAATAAAAACCTCCGGAATTCCGAAGGTCAGTAAAATTAAAATATGTAGATAATCATAAAGATTAGGAAAGCTTTACTTTGAAATGTTTTGCTGGATCTTTCTTGCTGATTTTCTTTTTATATAAAGAAATAAACCAATAGCTCCGATTAATAGGATAGGCCAGATAACAATGAGTCCGACAATAATTCTTTGAATTAAATAATAACCTTCCACAAAAGCAGATTTTACACTGTAGATGAAATCAAATTTATACCTGTCATCGATGCTTTGAGTATTTGTGATTGCAATTTCAGCAATTCTTATTTTGGGTTCTTTAATGTAAATGTCAACGGTACTGTATTTTAAATTATCAGTTACATCCATATTGGCAAACTGTTGCTGGTTGCTTTCAGACATATTTTCATCGTCCAGTTGTACTTTGTCTTTATTGGTTTTTAGCTGAGATATATTTTCACTTGTCTTTTTTATTCTCTTTCCTTCAAGTTCTGCATATTTTATGTTTGAAGTGACATCCTCTGCATTGATTGACCTTGAATTCAGAAATAATTTTTTATCATTGATCAGCGCTAAAAACTCTCCTAATTTGACAGTTGGAATTCTCGCCTGCATGCTGTTTTCCGATTGATATTTTTTTACTAGCATAGCTTCTTCGTTGGACGTATTGTAGGTGTCTTCTGAGATGACATTGCTTTTTAAATTGCTGTGAGTAACGAATCCCCCAAGTTCCTGAACAGATTTTTCAATAGAAATTGTAGCATCATAAACGTCTTTTACTTCCATGTTTACATCCGCTGTTTTAATGAATTGTTTGTCTTTTACATTCATGGTGGCTACAGAAGAAATACTGTCCGAAGAGATCACGGCGGTTGAATCTGTTGTCGCTGAAGCTTCTCCATATCCTTCAGCAGTAGCTTCCTGTTTTTTACATGAATAAATTCCCAATAAAAGCGCCGTAGCGATTGATAATCTGATGTAAGTAGTTTTCATAACGTTGATTTTTAATGTTTTGCTTACCTCAAAGTTCTAACCGAATCATTTGTAAAAATTGAAAATCAAGCGTAAAAATTTTGTAAAGAGAAAATCTGTTTTAAAATGTTAAAATTCAGTGTTTTGTAAAATAACTTTGATGGAAGGTCTTTGTTTTCGGAGTAATTTTTGCTTAACTTTTACAAATCAAATACACAATCATTACTATGTCAAATACTTTTTCCAAAATCAGAAACGCGATTGAGTTATTCAGATCCATAGACTTTGATCAGTTGAGTGCTATTTCTAAAAAAGTAGATCTTCCAAAACTGATGCAAAGTTTCTCCAAACTCGATGATAAACAGCTTGGAGGCTTAATGAAAATGCTAGATCCGAATAAGAAAAAGAAAGAGCTTCCGCCCATAGACGGAGATTTCTACGATATTTATCATACGTTGAGCCCTGAACAGCGGGAAGTTCAGCTTAAAGTAAGAACTTTCATGGAAAAAGAAGTAAAACCTTTGGTAAATCATTACTGGTTGCGTGATGAATTTCCATTTGAACTGATTCCAAAATTCCAGAAATTAGATATCTGTGGAGTTACGTATGAAGGATACGGCTGTCCGGGAATGCCTTTTTTAATGGAAGGAGTTTTGGCAATGGAAATGGCGCGAGTTGATGCTTCAATTGCGACATTCTTTGGCGTGCAGTCAGGATTATCAATGGGTTCTATTTATATCTGTGGTTCAGAAGAGCAGAAACAGAAATGGCTTCCTCAAATGCAGAAATTTGAAAAAATCGGAGCATTTGGTTTAACAGAGCCGGAGGTAGGTTCCGGAGCGGCAGGAGGCTTGACGGTAACATGTAAAAAAACTCCTGAAGGCTGGATTCTGAATGGTCAGAAAAAATGGATCGGAAATGCAACATTTGCAGATATTATTATCATTTGGGCGAGAGATTTAGATGATGGAGAGGTAAAAGGTTTTATTGTTGAAAAAGATAATCCCGGTTATTCTGTTGAGAAAATTAAAGGGAAAATGGCGTTAAGAATCGTTCAGAACGGATTAATTACATTGAAAGATTGTTTAGTAACAGAAGAAAATAGATTACAGAATGCCAATTCATTTAAAGACACAGCAAAAGTTTTGCAAATGACGAGAGCAGGGGTTGCCTGGATGGCGACGGGTTGTGCAAGAGGAGCTTATGAAAGTGCTTTAGACTATACAAGAAAAAGAGAACAATTTGGAAAACCTATCGCTTCTTTTCAGATGATTCAGGGGCATTTGGTAGAAATGTTGTCAAATCTTACCGCAATGCAGACCATGGTTTTCAGACTTTCAGAAATGCAGGATGAAGGGATTTTGAAAGATGAACATGCTTCTTTAGCTAAAGTTTTCTGTACATTAAGAACCAGAGATATTGTTTCCAGAGCCCGTGAAGTGATGGGCGGAAACGGAATTTTACTTGAATATGATGTCGCAAGATTTGTTGCCGATGCAGAAGCAATTTATTCTTATGAAGGAACGAAAGAGATTAATTCCTTGATTGTAGGAAGATCCATTACAGGTTTCAGTGCATTTGTATGATCAAAAAGTGAAGGGTCAATTTACTTGCGTAGCAAAATTCATTATTGACCCTTCACTTTTTTAATCAGCTTACCAAAGCTTTATATTTTTCTTTATTATCAATAATCATCCAAAGATTAATTAAAAATAGAATTCCACCGATGGACATTCCCATTGGTGATTTATCTATAGTGAAAACATGCAGTACGATTCCTACCATTACAGGTAAAATAACAATTGCGCCTAAGGCTCTTGTCTTTGGGGAGATGAATAATAATCCACCAATAACTTCAACGATCCCGACTAATGGCATCAACCAATGAATTTCTCCAAACGCAGCAAAAAGTTTCATCTGTTCAGGAGTTGGTTTTTCCATGGGCATGTAATTGAAGAATTTGTTTAATCCTGCATTAATGAACATTAACCCGAAAAGAAGGCATAGAATGAATTTTATTATTTTCATAGGTTTATTTTTTATTAAAGTTAAATAAAATTCTAATTCATTGATAAAAGAGTAAATAACTTTAAAAATATCTTCTATTTTATGAAATAATAATCCGCATATCTTTTGATTTTATATATTTGTTTTACCAGACAAATTAAAACAAAATATTATGTTGAAAAATCTTAAAAAATTAAATCGGACAGATTTAAAAGAAGTTCTAGGAGGAGGTTCCGGATTATGTGATATCGGACCTGTAGGTTGCCCATGTAAAATTCCGCCAGGAGATCCGTGTTTAGGAGGTCCTGGAGGTCCACCAACAGGACCCGAATATGGGTATTGTCCAGACGTAGGAACTTATATTCTTTGTACAGAAACATGTCCGAACGGATTACAGCCACTTTGCGCATTGTAAAAAAGTAAAGCCTTCAATTTGAAGGCTTTACTTATATCTTTAACTTTTGTTTGGAAGTGGTTATGATTAATCCTTTTCTTCCAGAGTAATATTCTTCGAAATTTTATACTTCTTTTTCTTTTTATGGGGTTTGTGTTCCTCTCCGAGTAGATTTCCCCAAGGTTGAAGTCCATCAACTCTTTCAAAAATTATTTTTATAATAGCAATGGCAGGAATACATAGGAACATTCCGGCGATTCCCCATAGATGTTCTCCGATAATGATTCCTAAAAATGAAAAAAGAGCATTGATCTTTACTTTTGAACCCACAACAAACGGTAGAACAATATTCCCATCAATAATATGAACCGCAATATAACCAATCGTAACATAGATACACGTGGAAGGGGTTCCGGTTGCAAAAGCGATAAAACAGGAAATGACTAGCGAAAGACAAATTCCCAGATAAGGAATTACATTCAGTAATCCCGTAAGAACAGCAAGAAGGATGGCGTATTTCACCCCTAAAACTGTAAGAACAATTGAAGTAAGAATTGATACAATGAATACCTGAAGACAAAGACCAATAATATATTTCTTTGTCATTATTCTCACCTGTGTTACGACTTCCTGTACGCTTGTTTTATGTTTTTCGTTAAAAACCGCTACGATAAAATTGTTTAAAGTCCTTCTGTAATTCAGGATGAAAATGAAAAATAAGATGAAGAATAAAATAAAAGCAAATCCTGTCGAGAATACTCCCAAAGTAAATCCTAAAATCAATCCTGAAGAAGAAAGGAGCTTGTTTAATCCCTGATCAATATAATCAAGCTGATCATTAATTTTTATGTTGAAAGTTCTCGAAACCCAATGTTGAAGATTGTCAAATACACTGATAAACTGATCTCTTAGATGAGGAATGTCTTTGCTGAAAGTAGATAACTGCGATCCGAAGAAATAAATCATACCACTTAAAAAAATCAACATGATGAGCACCGATGTCATTGTTGAAACCGATCTTGGAAATCTTAGCCTTCTTTCTAAAAAAGTAGCAAATGGTAAAAACAGCATCGCCATTAAAAATGCTAAAAAGAATGGAGCTAAAATGCTCTGTCCGAGTGCTAAAATATAAACGATTCCGATAAGGGAAACGATAACGAGGGTAAGTTTAACAAGAAATGGAAGCCTGAGAAAATTCATAAATTCAAAATCTGCAGCATAAAGTTAAGAAAACACTTTGAATAATGAGTGTTTTGTGTATAAATCAAAAACACGTCTCAGAAATCTGAAACGTGTTTTCTTTATATTGAGAATGTTAATATGTTGCGAATTATTTTTCGATAGCAATATCGATTACCTCTTCCATTCTGTTGACGTAGTGAACTTTAAGGTTCTTTAAATAATCTTTTTTGATTTCTTCTACATCCTTTCTGTTGGCTTCACAAAGAATTACCTCTTTAATTCCTGCTCTGGTGGCAGCAAGAAGTTTTTCTTTAATTCCTCCAACCGGAAGTACTTTTCCTCTTAAAGTAATTTCTCCCGTCATTGCAAGATGAGGTTTTACCTTTTTATTTTTAAATGATGAAACCATTGAAGTTAACATAGCAATACCCGCAGAAGGTCCGTCTTTTGGAGTTGCTCCTTCCGGAACGTGAACGTGAATATTATGTTTTTCAATGTCCTCCTGAGAAATTCCTAATTCATCATGCTTTGCTTTAATATATTCAAGGGCAATCGTTGCAGATTCTTTCATGACCGTTCCAAGGTTTCCTGTCATGGATAAAGCTCCTTTTCCATTGCTTAAAATGCTTTCAATGAATAAGATATCTCCGCCAACGCTTGTCCAGGCTAAACCTGTTACGACTCCCGGAACTCCGGTGATTTCCGATAAACTTTTCAGTCTTGGAACCCCTAAAATCTCGTCAACTTTTTCAACAGAAATTTTAGTATCATATTCTTTATCTAATGCAGTTTGTAAAGCTACCCAACGAGCAATAGAAGCAATTCTTTTCTCTAAAGATCGTACACCGCTTTCTGATGTGTGAGCTTCAATAATATGTTTTAATTCAGCATTCCCCAGTTTAAATGA
Organism: Chryseobacterium taiwanense; assembly: GCF_000813825.1. Lineage (GTDB taxonomy): Bacteria > Bacteroidota > Bacteroidia > Flavobacteriales > Weeksellaceae > Chryseobacterium > Chryseobacterium taiwanense. The sequence goes on along the minus strand of NZ_JWTA01000010.1, from coordinate 137,984 downwards.
TTTTGAATCCAAACCATTTTCATCCTGCTGCTTTTTAATTAAATGTCTCTTTGCAATTTCAATCTTTTCTTCCAAAGTGTATCCTGCAATCTGGATGATTTCAGTTCTGTCTAACAATGGAGTTTGAATGGTAGATAATGAGTTTGCCGTTGCAATGAACATCACTTTAGACAAATCATAACCCATTTCTAAGAAATTATCATAGAAAGATTTATTTTGTTCAGGATCAAGAACTTCTAAAAGTGCAGAACTTGGATCCCCATGTAAGCCTTGTCCGATTTTATCCATCTCATCCAAAACAATTACTGGATTGGAAGTTCCGGATTTTTTAATCGATTGAAGGATTCTTCCCGCCATTGCTCCAATATACGTTTTTCTATGTCCACGGATTTCGCTCTCATCGTGAAGTCCTCCCAAAGAAAGTCTCACATATTTTCTTCCCAATGCATCTGCAATAGATTTTCCTAATGAAGTTTTACCAACTCCAGGAGGGCCAACCAATAATAGAATAGGGGATTTCATGTTGTTTTTCAGTTTTAAAACAGCCATGTGTTCTAAAATTCTTTTTTTGATATCCTCTAATCCGAAGTGAGCTTTATCTAGAATTTTCTCTGCTTTGGCAATATCAAAAACGTCTTTTGTATACGTTTCCCAAGGAAGATCTGTAAAGAAATCCAAATAATTTCTCTGAACATTATAATCCGGTGAATTAGGGTTCTGACGTTGTAATCTGCTGATTTCCTTTTGGAAATGCTCTTCAACTTCCGTGCTCCATGTTTTCTTTCTTGCTTTGGCGATCAGATCTTCAACATCACTTTCTGGCCCACCTCCAAGTTCTTCCTGGATGGTTCTAATCTGCTGATTTAGAAAATATTCTCTTTGTTGTTTGTCAAGATCCTTTGATGTTTTCTGATGAATTTGATTTCTTAGTTCAAGCTTTCTGAAATCTTCATGCATCATTTCATAGCATTTGTTCGCTCTTTCCATCATGTTTTTCTCTTCAAGCAGTTTTTGCTTTTCAACAGATGAAAAATTAGCGTTGGTGCAGATGAAATTTAATAAATCATCATTATTATTGATGTTCTTTATAGCAAAATTTGCTGCATTCGGAATGTTTGGATCTAGTTCTATGATTTTCAATGCCAGATCTTTAACGTTTTCCAACAATGCTTCATATTCTTCCTTGTTCTTAGGCTTAGAATCTTTTAATTTTGAAATTTCAGCTTTGAAATAAGGCTGTGCTTCAATCATTTTTTTGATCTTAAACCTGTGGAATCCTTTCGTAATTGCTGTAATATTACCCTCCGGAAGCTTGATGATTTTAATGATTTTTGCTAAAGTACCGGTATGATAAAGGTCTTTTTCAGTCGGTGATTCAAGCTCTGAGTTTTTCTGACTTACGATACCAATAAAATCTCCGTTTTTTTGTGCTTCTTCAAGAAGCTGTATAGAGGTTTTTCTTCCTGCTGTAATAGGAATTACCACATTAGGAAACATTACCATGTTTCTTACGGGAAGTATAGGGAATATTTTTTGTTCCGAATTTTTCTCTGTCTCTGAGAGGTCAGAAAGATTGATCTCTTCAGCTACAATATCAAATCCGTCACTGATCATTTCTTCTAAGCTCATATCTTCAAATTCTGTCATAATTATGTTGAATGACAAATTGTCATTTCCATGTTAAATCGTTAAAGGAATATTCTATAATATACTTTGAAAATACATATTATAGGATGTTGCTGTAAAATGCACAATACTTATGCCATTTGTTTTTTATGAAAAAATGCGGTCAAAATTTCCTTTTTTATAAAATTTTCATTTTAAAAATTAAAAAAAGAACTTAGATTTCTGTAATTTCTTAAAAATGTGTATTTTCGCAAACTGATAAAAAACTATAATATATAAAATGGCAATTTTAGGACAGATTAGGAGTAGACCTTGGCTTTTGATGGGAGTAATTGCATTGGCGCTTTTGGCGTTCTTGGTAAACCCGGACAGTATTGATAAGGTGTTTGGTAAAAATCCTGATGTTTTAGGAAAAGTAAATGGTGAAAAAATTACTCGTGAAGAGTTTAGCGACCAGCTTTTTGTATTACAGCAGCAAGCAGAGCAACAAGGTCAACCAAAAAATGGTCTTGAGGAGCAGGCTTGGCAATTGTTGGTTCAGTCAAAACTGATCAAGCAGCAATTTGAAAAATTAGGATTTGAAATGACAGAAGATTATTTCTGGAATCAACTTCAATACGATCAAATGTTTGCTCAAAATCAACAATTCTTTGATGAGAAAGGTAATTTTAAGACTCAGGAGCTTAAAAAACAGATAGAGGACATGAAAAACATGAGTCCTGAAGGCTATAATCAATGGTTGAAAACAAGAAAATCAATTGAATATAGACTAATGGCTAGACAGGTCTTCGCAAACATCTCTGCAGGAATTACTACAGGGAAAAAAGAAGCTGAAGAATTGATGAAGCAGAGAGATCAGCTTGCAGATATAGATTTTGTAAAAGTTGATTATGCAGCTTACCTTCAAAAAACTAAAATTAACGTAAGTACTGAAGATTTAGCTAACTATATTAAACAACACCCTGTGATGTTTAAAGCTGAACCTAGCAGAAATATTGGAGTTGTATATTTCCCTTCGCAGCCAAGTACAGCAGATGATGCGGCAGTGCAGAAAGAAATGACAAAACTGTTTTCAGTAGGAACTGATGCAAGTGGAGGAACTGAAAACTTCCAGAATACAAAGAATGATTCTATGTTTGTAATGGCAAATTCTGATATGCCTTTCAACGATCAATATGTAGCAGCAAACCAATTGCCACAAGCATTGCAAGGACAAATTGCTACTGCTGCTATCGGACAAACTTTTGGTCCTTATAAAGAGCAAAACGTATATGTAGCTTCTAAACTTTTAGATAAAAAAGCTTCAGACTCTACATCATCTAGTCATATTTTGATCGCTTATAAAGGAGCAGAAAGATCTACAGCAACAAGAACTAAAGAAGAAGCTAAAGCTCTTGCAGATAAAATTATGGCAGAAGTAAAAGCAGATCCTGCTAAGTTTAAAGCTAATTTGGCTCAATCTGACGAGCCGGGAGCTGCTGAAAGAGGTGGAAGCGTAGGTTGGACAACACCATCTTCTCCGTTTGCTCCAGGATATTTAAGCTTTTTAGCATCTCATAAAAAAGGAGATATCGGTTTAGCTGAAACATCTTTCGGTTATCATATTATCAGTGTGGATGATAAAAAATCTGGAGCAATGGGTTATAAAGTGGCTCATTTAGTAAAATCAGTGAAGCCATCTGATGCTACAGAAGCAGAAACAGATAAAAAAGCAAGGAGATTTATTCAGCAAGTACAAGGGAAATCTTTCAATGATTTCGTGAATATTGCTAAAAAAGGAAACTATCAATTCTCTAATCCAAAACAAGCAAAAAGATTTGATGGTCAGCTTCAAGGGTTAGGTACAGATAAAGATGGAGATATCTTAGCCTGGGCTTTCGATAAGAAAAGAGAAAAAGGAGATACTGAATTCTTTACAGTAGACGGAACAGGGGATAAAATTGTTGTTTACCTAAACGGAAAACAAGAAAAAGGTCTTGCTGATCCAGAAGCGGTAAGAGATCAGATAGAAGTTATCGTTAAAAATAAATTGGCTGCAAAACAAATTGCTGAGAAAATCGGTAAAGCTGGTAATTTAGATCAGATTGCGAAGCAATTCGGAACTACAAAACAGTCTGCTCAGGTAAACCTTTTAAGTCCTTCAGTAGCAGGAGCTATGGAACCTAAAGTAGCGGGAGCTGCATTTGGAGTAGCGAAAGGTAAAGTTTCTAACCCAATTGAAGGTGGAACTGGAGTTTATGTTTTAGTTAAAAAGAACGAAACCGTAAACAAACAACCTGGAGATCTTAAGCAGTTTACAGAGTCTATAACTCAGAGAAATGGTGGTATGTTTGGTCAGGCTTGGATGAAGAGCTTGCAAGACAATGCAGATATCGAAGATTATAGAATTGAAATCTGGAATAAAGTAGGAGCTCAACAATAAAATAAACTCCTAAATAGAAATATAAAGACGGCAATTATTGTCGTCTTTTTTTGTATTTAAAGCAGAGCAATAAACGAAAACATTAATTTAAAATGTAGTATATTTGCTCATTAGAAAAAATTAGCAAGTGAAGTTCAGTAAAGAATTAAAAGCAGGTGTCATCGCGCTTTTAGCTATCGTAGGCTTTGTCGTATTATTTCAATTTATGAAAGGCAGAAGCCTTTTTACTACCGATAATATATTTTACGCAAAATATGATAATGTAGAAGGATTAGCGCAATCTTCTCCTGTTTCTATCAATGGTTTGAAGGTAGGACAGGTCGTTAAAATCATTCCCCAAACATCAAAAACAGGACAAATTACATTCGTTGTTAAAATTACTGTTGATAATAGTTTCGAATTCTCAAAAAATTCTACATTAGAAATTTTCGAACCGGGTTTAATGTCCGGAAAAGAAATGAGAGTTAACTTGGTGTATGGTGGAGCAACGGCAAAAGACGGAGATACATTACAAGGAGCTTTCAAGCTGGGAATGATGGGAAGTCTTTCTTCTCAGGTCGGACCGGTAAAAGATCAGCTGCAAACTGTTTTATACAGAGTTGATTCTTTAATGTCAAATGCCAATAAAATTGTTGACGACCAAAACAGAGCTGAAATCAGAGCGTTATTATCAAATCTTAATAAAACAGTTGGAGCATTACAAACGACTGCAGGAAGTGTAAATAATTTGGTAGGTCACAATGATCCGAAGCTTCAAAAAGTATTGGATGATGCAAGCGTTACGATGCAAAGCGGTAAAACGACTTTGGATAAATACGGAAATCTTGCAGAAAGCATCGATACTAAAAAGTTGAATGTTACTATCGCAAATTTAGATGCTACAGTTGGGCAACTAAATCAGGTAATTGGTGGAATTGACAAAGGGCAAGGAAGTTTAGGTAAACTGATGAAAGACGAGCAGTTGTATAATAATCTGAATTCTGCTTCTACCAACCTGAATGCTTTAATAGAAGATATGAAAGCAAATCCGAAGAGATATATCAATTTCTCAGTGTTCGGAAAGAATAATAAAAACTAAAACTTAAGCCATGCAATATATCGATAATATTATTTTTCTGATTTTATTAGTTGCAGGTTTCGGGCTGTTTGCGAAAAGTCTGCAAAAGATATATAGAAACATCAGATTAGGAAGAGAAATCAATAGAAACGACAGAAAAGGAGAACGTTGGGAAACCATGGCGCGTGTGGCTATGGGACAGAGTAAAATGGTAAAAAGACCTGTAGCAGGTATTTTACACCTTTTCGTATATGTCGGTTTTATTATTATTAATATTGAACTTATTGAAATTGTTGTTGACGGAATATTCGGAACACATCGATTTCTATCTTCAATATTCGGACATGGTTTTTATAATTTCTTCACTGCTACTTTAGAAGTTTTAGCACTTTTGGTAGTAATTGGAGTCGTTGTATTCTTTATCCGTAGAAATTTTTACGGAGTGAAAAGATTAACGATGAAAGAACTTTTCGGATGGCCAAAACATGATGCGAACTGGATTTTGATTATCGAGTTTGCTTTAATGATGGCTTTCTTCAAAATGAATGCTTCAGATTGGGTTCTTCAGCAAAGAGGATTACTTCCTGAACACGGAAGTTTTCCAATCAGTTCTACCATTCTAGGACCTATCTTAAACAACTTTGGTGACGGGTTCTTATTCTTCACAGAAAAAGCAGCATGGTGGTTTCACTTTGTGGGAATCTTATTCTTTATGAATTACCTTTATTATTCTAAGCATTTACATATTATTTTGGCTTTCCCAAGTACTTGGTATGCGAATCTGGAGAAAAAAGGAAAATTCAACAATCTGGAGTCTGTTACAAAAGAAATTAAATTAATGATGGATCCCAATGCAGATCCTTACGCAGCGCCGGCTGAAGGAGAAGCAGAAGTTCCTTCAAAATTCGGGGCAGAAGATATTTTTGATTTGAATCAGGTTCAGCTATTAAATGCCTATTCTTGTACAGAATGTGGTCGTTGTACCTCAGTTTGTCCTGCGAATATTACAGGTAAAAAACTATCTCCGAGATTAATTTTAATGAAAACCAGAGACCGTCTGGAAGAAGTGGGAAAAAATATCGATAAGAATGGAAGCTTTGTAGATGACGGTAAAAAATTGTTGAACGATTATATTACCAAAGAAGAGCTTTGGGCTTGTACGACATGTAATGCGTGTACAGATGCTTGTCCGGTGTTATTAGACCCGCTTTCAATTATTTTTGAAATGAGAAGATTCTTGGTGATGGAGCAGTCTGCCGCACCTCAGGAATTAAATCTGATGATGACGAATGTTGAAAACAATGCTGCTCCATGGCAGTATAATCAGGCAGACCGTCTGAATTGGGCAAATGATTAATTAATTTAACAATGTAAAAATGTAACGATGTAACAATCATTCGTAAACTGTTGCACTGTTATATTGATAAAATTGAAAACTACTATGGATTTCACGATAAAAACAATGGCCGAATACGCAATGGAAGGCAAATCTCCGGAAGTTCTTTTCTGGGTAGGATGTGCCGGAAGTTTTGATGACAGAGCCAAAAAAATAACAAAAGCATTCTGTAAGATCCTTAATAAAATAGGAGTGGAGTTTGCTGTTTTAGGACAAGAGGAAAGCTGTACTGGTGATCCTGCAAAACGTGCCGGAAATGAGTTTGTTTTTCAGATGATGGCATTAACGAACATTGAAGTTCTGAATGCATATGAAGTAAAGAAAATCGTAACGGCTTGTCCACACTGTTTCAATACCCTGAAAAATGAATATCCAAGTTTAGGAGGGAATTTTGAAGTGGTACACCATACACAGTTCCTTAAAACATTAATGCAGGAAGGACGTCTGAAGATTGAAGGAGGTGCTTTCAAAGGGAAGAAGATCACTTTCCATGATCCTTGTTACTTAGGAAGAGCCAATGATGAATATGAAGCACCAAGAATGCTTCTGGAAAAATTGGATGCCGAGCTTGTAGAAATGAAGCGTTGTAAAACCAACGGATTATGTTGTGGAGCAGGAGGTGCACAGATGTTTAAAGAGCCTGAAAAAGGTAACAAAGACATCAATATAGAAAGAACGGAAGAAGCGTTGTCATTTGAGCCAAAAGTGATCGCTACAGGCTGTCCATTCTGTAATACGATGATGACAGACGGAGTAAAGCACTTCAATAAGAATGAAGAAGTTGCTGTAAAAGATATTGTAGAACTTCTGGCAGAAGCTGAAGATCTTTAATTAATACAATTCAGGTGAAGTTTTTAGGAAAGAAGGATAGAGATTCGCAATGGAAAATTTCTTTCCTAATTACTTTACTATTGGTTTTTCTCCTAAGTTGTTGGAGTTATAAAAACCGAGTTTACGACTGGGATATGCCTGGTTATCTGGGATGTCTCTTTCAAAGAGAATTTTCTACATCTCCAGAGAAAGTACATCAGTACACCTATACTTCCATCAAAAAAGAAGCCTCTCCCTCTCAGTTCAAAGATATTTCCGGGCTGGTTCAGCCAAGTAAAGCCGTACAATTTTTTAAGCAAGATACACAGGCTTTTTCAGAGCAATTGCCCTATTATCAAATAAAAATAGGATACAACTTTGCAGTTCTGTTTTTCTATAAGCTAGGCTTTTCCCCGCCACATTCCGTTCTGCTGGTAAGTATTGTCTCTTACTTTTTATCAGGATTAATTCTTTTCTACCTTTTCAATATACTTTTTCCCAGAAAAAATATTTTATCTGTTTTACTTACCGTGGGAATACTGATATTGCCCCCTATACGAGCTTTGTCTAATACGCCTGTTCCGGATATGTTTTCCCTTCTTTTTCTTCTTATATTCATGATCGGATTATTTAGAAAATGGGGAAATTGGCAAATGTTTTTAGTGATTGTATGCCTTATATTGATTCGCCCGGACTACATTATTTTTGCGCTTACCTACTCGGCAACATCGTTTGGGTTTACCTGGTTGTCGGAAAACAGGAAAATAAATTTTATTTATATATTACAGGGTGTCTTATTTTCGGCTGTATATCTGTTTATTATTAAGTATTATCATTTTCCGGGATGGAAAGATGTCTTTTATGATACATTTATAGACCGAAGACCCTTGATTTCAGCTCAAGCGGCTGATTTCACCTTCAGCTACTATCTACATTTTCTTTTCATTAAATTAATAAGTTTTAAGAAGATCTCTTTAGCTGCATTTATGATCATTGGATTGATTTATTATTTTTCAAAAGATCTTTGGGTAAGAATGTTTTCAGTATTTATTTTTGGCAATATTTATTTAAAATTCATGTTTTTTCCGGCTTCGGCAGAAAGCAGATTTTTCTTTGGCTATGTCCTGATGCTTTTTTTAATGCTGTGTTATGCGGCAAGTAAAAAATACGATGGTTTTCAACTCAGGAAAATTGCGTAATTTTACTTTTTAAATTTATTGGAAATGAAAATTGACGAATCTAATATTGTAGAAACCAACGACTACAGAGTTATCATATATCCTGCATCAAGACCATTTACAACCAAAGAAGCTAAAACGATTACAGAGAAATTGTACGACTTTTTAGCGACTTGGGCAGCACACGGAAAACCGCTTTCTTCCTCTTTTAAAATTGAGAAAAACCAGTTTATTATTATCTGTGTAGACGAAGAACAAGAAATGGCTTCCGGATGTAGTATTGACGCGCTAGGGAAAATTATGAGAGAAATTGATGAAGAATATCAATTGGGCTTATTCGACAGAATGAAAGCTAGTTTTGTTGAAAATGGAGAGGTGAAAACGTTGAAACTGGTGGATTTTAAATCAAAATTGAGAAACAACGAAATCTCTAAAGATATTGAGGTGTTTGACTTTTCTAAAAATACCTATCTTGATTTTTTAAGTCACTTTTTGTTGCCGCTTGAAAAAAGCTGGGCAGCTTCTATAAAATAATTTTTAAAAGATATCTGAATTTCCTCCGAGGTTTCCTGTATACTGAAACTTCTGAGGAAATTTTCTTAGCAGAATATATTCCGGATGCAAAAAGTACTTTTTTTAACAACTGCCCATCATTTCAATGATGACAGGATTTTTTTTCATCAGGCAAAAACGCTTGCTGAGGAAGGATTTGAAGTTAAAATAAGCAGCCTTTCATCGGATATGCAGGGAAATGTAGACGGAATTCAGATAGAATCATATTCTATCCTAGAAAAATCAGTACAGGAAAAAGTTGAAACTTTTAAAAAGATCTGTCATTCATTTCAGCCTGATTGCATTATCTGCTCAGAACCTATCGCTGTTTTTGCAGCAAAAAAATATCAGAAAGAGAAAAAAGTAAGTGTTGTTTATGATATCACCGAATGGTATCCTGCAATGTCAATGCTGGAAGCTTATCCATATCCTGTAAAAATAATTCATGCCGTAAAGTTTTTCCTGGTTCAGTTATATGCGGGTTTCTTAAGTACCCATTTTATTTTTGGTGAAAGCACGAAGAAATTTCCTTTAGCTTATTTTTTTCCATTTAAGAAAAGCATGATTCTTCCTTATTATCCGGATGAAAAATATGTTGTTTCCAATATTAAAAGACTTACTCCAAACGAAATAACACTTTGCTATACAGGAGTATTATCACAAGATAAAGGAATAGGTAATTTTTTTAGGGTAGTAGATTCCCTGAAGAAAAAAGTACCGGAAACAATCATAAAAGTACTGATTGTTGGAGCCGCAAGAAAAGAAAGCGATGAGAAGTATTTTAAAAATCTGCTTTCTGAATATAATTTTAAACATATTGAGATTCGGAAGCCTACTTCATTTGAATATTTTACAGAAACTTTCGCCGATGCAGATCTCTGTTTTGATCTTCGTGAACTCAATTTTGAAAATAACCACTCGTTACCGATAAAATTGTTCTATTATATAGGAGCCGGAAAACCTGTAATTTATTCAAATCTAAAAGGAATTCGTGAACATATGGATGTTTCAGCATTTGGAAAGCTTATTGATCCGCAAAATGCAGAAATTATTTCCGATTTAATTGTAAATTACATCCGGAATCCGGAACATTATAATGCTCTTGCAGTCAATGCCCGAAAAGAATTTGAAGAAAAATACAATTGGAAGGTCATCCGGAATTTCTTCGCTGATTTTGTAAAAAAATCTATTAAATAATTACCATGCAACTCACTGTTGTCAAAACTTTTGTTTCACGTTTTCTGATCCTGATCCTCAGCTTTGGATTGGTGATCTTTTCTACGAATATGTGGGGAAGTGAAGGAAAAGGAACGATTTCGATTGTGATTGCTAATGCAGCGATTGTAAGCTTTTTCAGTAGTATTTTTGCAGGAAGCAGTACCTCTTATTTTGCTTCAAAATTTAAGACCGAACAGATTTTAGTGTACTCCTATATCTGGTCGGTCATTATGGGAATCTTAATTCCTGTTATATTTAGCTTTGCAGATATTCAGGCGGATTATTTGATACATTTGATCGGGATTTCAGTTTTTTCTGCGCTTTTATCTGTAAATGTCAATCTCTTTATTGGAACCAGAAATATCAGATTGTTTAATATCTATACTGTTTTACAACAGCTTGTGCATATACTTTTTATAGGAGTTTTTATCTTTATTTTAGATTTTAAAGACGTTTCGGCCTATTTTGTAGCACAGATTTGCTGTCTTGCATTTTTATTTTTTACAAGTTTCATTCAGGTAATCAGAAAATGTAAGATCTCAGAAGTCTCTTTATCCAAAAAAGTGTTTAAAAGTATGTTTGAGTATGGATGGAAGACCCAGCTCAGTGCTTTTGTGCAATTCTTGAATTATAGGCTCTCCTTTTATTTTCTTGAACATTTTGAAGGCATTGGAAGTGTAGGCGTTTTTTCAATAGGAATTACCTTTTCAGAAGCGATCTGGACGATCACAAGAAGTATTGCTGTGGTTTTATACTCAGATGTTGTTAACAGCAAAAGCAGAGAAGAATCAATTCTTAAAACAAAATCTTCATTGAAGCTTTCATTTCTTTTAATGCTGATCTTTTTACTCGGAATTATTATCATTCCTGGTTCGGTATATGAAATGATTTTCGGAAGGGCATTCAGAGGAACAAAAGAAATTATGTTGCTTTTATCTCCGGGAATTCTGGCTATTGCGATCAGTGATATGATAGGCTATTATTTTTCAGGGATAAAAGAACTGAGAATTCTGAATGTAAAATCAATTGTCGGTTTGGTCATTACCGTTGCTTTTTCTTTCTTACTAATCCCGAAATATGGTATTTTAGGAGCTTGTATTGTGACGACTTTATCCTATTCAGTCTCGGCTTTATTACTTTTCCTGAAATTTTACCGTTCCACAGATTTTAAAATACAGGATTATTTGATTACTAAAGAAGATATCCGTTTGGCCAGAGAAAAATTGAAGAAGAAGTAAATTACTCTTTACTTTTTAGAAAATCAGGCGTTTTGCTTATTTTTACCCAACAAAATCAGAAGTATGTGCGGAATTTGCGGTTATTATTCATTTCATAAAAATATTTCATCTAAGAATATTGCAGAGATGAATCAGTCGATCAGACATCGCGGTCCCGATGATGAAGGATTCTGGATTTCTGACGGTTCTGAAAGCCAAAATTTTTCAGGAAATGATTCTACAGAAAAGATCAAAAAAGAATTTCCGGTTTTACAGGAAGAATATTCAAAAATTGCTTTGGGTTTCAGAAGACTTTCCATTCTCGACCTTTCTGAAAAAGGGCATCAACCGATGCTTTCTGAAAATGAAAAAATTGTCATTACTTTCAACGGAGAAATTTATAATTTTAAAAAACTCAGAAAAGAGCTTGAAACTTTAGGATATCATTTTCAAAGTCAGTCTGATACAGAAGTGATTCTTAAGTCTTATATAGAATGGGGAACTTCTATGTTTGTAAAGCTTGACGGGATGTTTGCAATTTGTATTGTGGATCTGGAGCAGAAAAAAATTATTCTTGGCAGAGATAGAGTAGGACTAAAGCCTTTATTTTACAGTACAAATGAAAACGGATTGATTTGGGCTTCAGAGATCAAAGCAATCCTGAAAAATGAATTTGTAAAACCTGAGATCAACTGGAACGGAGTTTATACCAATTTTCTTTTTCAGACAACCTTGGCTCCAGAAACCTGTTTTCAGCATATTTTTTCACTGGAACCCGGTTCTTTGATGAGTATTGATCTTAAGACGCAGAAAATTTTTAAAGAAAAATTCTGGGAGCTCTCTTTACAATCAAATTCAACGATTTCAGAACAGGATACTGTAGAAAAAATAGATCATTTACTTGCTGAAAGTGTTTCTGAACAGCTTCATGCTGATGTTCCCGTTGCAAGCATGATGAGTGGAGGAATTGATTCTACTTTGATTACTGCCAAATCAAAACCTTTTAAAGAAGATATTAATGCTTTTACCATTTCCTATAAATTTTCTGAAGAAGAGGTGAAAAATGCGTCTTTAGTGGCGAATACTCTTGAAATTCCACATCATATAAAAAATGTGAGTGATGAAGAAGTTTTAGCAGAGTTGAAGGAAAATATTCAGCATTTTGAAGAACCTTACAGCAGTCTAGAGGTGTTGACCAATGCAGCAGAATATGCGAGAAACTTAGGGTTTAAAGTTGTTCTGAGCGGAAATGGAGCCGATGAACTTTTTGCAGGCTATTCTCATTCTTTAAAACTGAATAAATGGCTTTTTCTTAGGAATTTCAATTTTGTAAGGAATTTTATTGTTACACAGGATCAGTTTTCAAAAAAAGTCAAAAATTATTTTTCTCAGGATAGCATGTTTGATTTCTTTAGGCAAAGTCAGGTGGGAATGAAACCAGCTGAAGCAAAATCGGTTTTTACAACTGCCGTTTTTCAAAATATTAATTCAGATCTTCAGCAATATCATTTACAAGAAACTAGAGATTATAAGGGCTATTTTGAATACGATATGAAATACTCGCTTTCGTCACATCATGTTTTCAGAGATGATTTAAGTGCGATGAAATATGGAGTTGAATTCCGTTATCCGTATTTAAGCAACGAATTGATTGATTTTGTGTCTTCCCTACCTGAAATTATTAGATATAATGGTGTTCAGAATAAACCCTTATTAAGAAAAGTTGCTGAAAAATATCTTCCGGAAGAGATTTTAAAGATGCCGAAAAGAGGTTTTTCATTTCCTCTGCATGATTTCATTACAAACGAAAATAAGGTAAGGAATTTTATTGAAGATAATTTATCAAGCCTTAAAAAAAGAAATTTTTTCAATGCTCATATTATCGATGAATGGTGGCAAAATCAGAACGATGTTTATGATTGCGTTAAAATCTGGCAACTTGTCTCCTTTGAATTGTGGTATCAGAAATATTTTGAAAATCTGTAAGGAGACTAAAAATTAATATTTTACCTTTGTGGGATGAAGAAATCTTTTTGGGGAATGCTAATTGGTTTGTTAACACTTCTAAGCTGTGGAAGTGACGATGATTCTTTACAGAAAATCGATCAGATTTTTAATCTGTATATAAAAGATTCTTCAGGGAAAGATTTATTAAATCCTACTAAAGTGGGTTCTTATACGGGTGTTTCATGGAATGATGAATTGGCAGATACTGATGTTGCCACGGTAAGTTTTAGTCGTAAAATGCTTGCTGATTCTACCTATTATGCTGAATATACAGCAGGAGCAACAAGGGTTCTTTATGATGACAGTGATCCTGAAAATAAAATTTATCGATCGGAAATACAGGTTTCTCTGACTAAAAAAACATCGGAGACAACAACAGCTCCTGTAGATATTGATACATTGGAAATCTACTACAGAGTGAATCCTTCCGTTTTTGAGGTTTCGAAAGTGTATTACAATAAAGTTTTGAAATTCTCGAAGACACCTAATGAACCGAATGAGGTTACAATCATAAAATAATCTTAAATTTGCATAAACTGTTCAATGTTTTAAGTTTGAAACCAATGATTTTCAGATTTAATGTATCTACTATTGAACCTTAAACTTTAAACTTTTATGTTACAAGTCAATTTTTTGCGCGACAATAAGGAACGCGTTTTAGAAGGTCTTAAAAAAAGACAATTCAAGAATCTTGAGTTGGTAGACGAGGCTATTGCTACTGACGAAGAAAGAAAAAAAATTCAGTTTGAACTAGATTCCCAGCTTTCCGAAATCAACAAAATCTCCAAAGAAATCGGAATATTGATGAAAGAAGGGAAAAAAGAAGAAGCTGAATCCGCAAAATCTAAAACAGCACAATACAAAGAGTCGACGTCGGAATTGAAATCTCAATTGGATGTAAAAGAAAAAGCTTTGCTGGATATTTTGTATCAGCTTCCGAACATTCCGAATGAATTGGTGAAGAATGGTGCTTCTGCAGATGATAATGAAACTATTTATCAGTCCCATGATGTGGAAGGATTAGGAGAGGGAGCAATTCCTCACTGGGAGCTTGCAAAAAAATACAACCTTATCGATTTTGAATTGGGAGTTAAAATTGCCGGAGCTGGTTTTCCTGTATATTTAGGAAAAGGAGCGAGATTGCAGAGAGCTTTGGTTCAGTATTTTTTAGATAAGAATGTTGAAAAAGGATATATGGAAGTAAATCCTCCTCACGTTGTGAATGAAGCTTCAGGATATGGAACGGGGCAGTTGCCGGATAAAGAAGGTCAGATGTATCACGTTGGAGCTGATGATTTATATTTAATCCCTACAGCAGAAGTTCCTGTAACGAATTTATACCGTGATGTTTTATTGGAAGAGAAAGACCTTCCGATCAAAAATACAGCATTCTCTCAGTGTTACAGAAGAGAAGCAGGTAGCTACGGAGCTCACGTAAGAGGGTTAAACCGTCTTCACCAGTTTGAAAAGGTGGAAATCGTAAGAATTGAAAAACCGGAGAATTCTTATGCTGTTCTGGAAGAAATGGTAGAGCATATCAAAGAGATTTTAACAGATCTTGAGCTTCCTTACAGAGTATTAAGACTTTGTGGAGGAGATACAGGTTTTGCTTCTGCCATGACATACGATTTTGAAGTATGGAGTGCAGCTCAAGAAATGTGGTTGGAAGTAAGTTCTGTTTCCAATTTTGAAACTTTCCAGGCAAACCGATTGAAATGCCGTTATAAAGCGGATGGTAAATCTCAGTTAGTTCATACCTTAAACGGTTCTGCAATGGCTTTACCAAGAATTATGGCTGCATTGCTTGAGAATAACCAGACTGCGGAAGGAATTAAACTTCCTAAGAAGATTGCTGAATATGCAAGATTCGATTTGATTAACTAATCATACTATATTTTATATAAAAACCCACCGGAATTCTCTGGTGGGTTTGTTTTTTATTCAGTGACAATAACTATTTTCTTATCTGAATTTGTAAGCTGTTTTTTGGAATCTCCGAACATTTCATCCAAATTGTAATCCACTCTTATGGTGTGATCATCTACTTTGGTAATCCAGTCATGTTTTCCGGAGATGGACTTTATTTTATTTTCAAACTTTAAAGTTGTACTCATTTTTTTCAGCATCATTTTCATCAGAGATAACGCTGATTGATTATTATCGGCAGGATCATCCAAATCAAGGCTTTCTCCTCCTGGAAGATCTTTACCTGAAAGAATATCTTTAAAACCGTTAATATTCAAATTTTCTGTATCTATGGTAAGTGTTTTGCCATCCCACATATTTAATGCCATCTGATCAACAGGAAGCTTGTCTTTTTTAGACATATTGCTGATGGTATTGTAATCTGCTTTTGTAAAATGATCCATCTTCATAGAGAAACCGGATAGCTCATCTTTATCAAAATTAGATTTCATGAATACCTTTTTCATGATTTTGATAGAATCGGGGTTGGTTGTTTTTAGTTTGCCCTCTTTCTTTTCCATTTCATAAAGACTAGTCCATGTTCTTGGTAGCTTTTCCAATTCGGCAAGTTCTTTTTTATCATTTTTTACAGAATCCGGCATCAATGATTTGAACATGGTCATGGCTTCTTTCATATCAATATCCATTAATGCTGTAGATGCTGCATCTTTGTGATAAACAATTTCCGAGTTTACCGTACACGATTGTAAGGTAAAAAGGCTGATTACAAGTAAAAATAAAATCTTTTTCATAGGTGTATTTGATTTATAAATTAATGACAATTTGTGTTGTTGTGATTATGGGTACTGTGATCTCCGGGTAAATGACAATCTCCCTGATTATCTTTAGAAACAGACATTGCATCCGCAGGAGGAGAGATGTAAGGAATTCCGAGCTCCAAACCACGAAGAATGAATAATCCTCCTAAGACAATCATTACGACAGGAATGACTTTTAAAACTTTTACTCTAAAAGCCTGATTCATGAGATTTCCTACCAAAACAATTGCAAACATAAAAGGGAGGGTTCCCAATCCGAATAAAGACATATATAAAGCTCCCTGCCATATTCCTCCGCTTGCTAAACTAGCCGTTAATGCCATATACACCATTCCGCAAGGTAAAAACCCATTGAGAATACCTGTTGTAAATCTGGAGCGGTAATCTGCCTTCTGAAGAAGTTTTCCTAAATTCGATTTTACAGAAAATAAAAATTTAGAAAAGAAAGGAATCTTTGAAGCAAAATCTTTTCCTCCAAAAGAAAATAAGGCCATAATAATCAGCAGAACTCCCACTAAAATGGTCAAGTATTTTTGAAAACCCGCCATTTCAAAACCTTCTCCAATAATTCCTAAGATCGCGCCCAAAAGGGAATAAGTAAATATTCTTCCGAACTGGTACGTCAGATTTTGAAGGTAATAATTGGTAGCCTGCTTTTTAGTTAATCCCATCGACAAAGCAATAGGGCCGCACATTCCGATACAGTGAAATCCGGATGCAAAGCCTAAACCGATTGCCGATACAATAAGTGCTATTTCCATATCACATCATAGTCCATTCTGTAATCTGTTTTGTCTCTGGTCCAAGTCAATCTCAACGTATAAT
This sequence comes from Chryseobacterium taiwanense, assembly GCF_000813825.1. Taxonomy (GTDB): domain Bacteria; phylum Bacteroidota; class Bacteroidia; order Flavobacteriales; family Weeksellaceae; genus Chryseobacterium; species Chryseobacterium taiwanense. The sequence goes on along the minus strand of NZ_JWTA01000010.1, from coordinate 120,932 downwards.
TTCCCAGTTTTAAAACCTGAGTAGGAATGGTAAAAGATTTATTGGCATCAAGCTGTACAGTTCTGTGTATATCTAAATTCTGGTCGTCGGTTCTGTTTAAAACAAATTTTACCGTAGTGTTGGAATTGTCGTAATCTTTAGGAAAAGAAATTACAATTCCGGATTTATCTTGTTTGTATACAGGTTTTTCCTGCAAATCATCGGCTCTTTTTTTAGCATCAATTACATCTTGGTATTTCAGCTCTTCTTCATAATAATTATCCGTTACCATTTCAGAATTTTTCTGTCCGTTTGTGAAAAGAAACATCATTGACAGAATAAAAATAATGAATGCAGCCAGTGCAATTACAATACCGTGTCCCCAACTAAAGTTTTTCATACTAAAAATTAAAATTGTAATTTAAAAGGTCCTTCAAAATATGTCTGGTAAGAATCAACAAGCTTACCTTTCATATCATAAACGCCTATAGTAATATTTTGTTTCGATAATTTCATTTCGTTTTCAGGGAAGCTAATATTGATAGTCCCTTTTGTGATCTTATCTCTTTCTACTGTAATTTTGCTGGAAGCACTGTAAATAATTTCTCCGTGTTTTGGCTCGATTACTTTTATAGTTACTACTTTTTTATCATTCGTTTTATTTAAGAATGTATAATTGTAGGTATTGGTAATTTTGCCGTCTCTTACAAAGAATGTACTTCCCGCAGGTTTTATGAATTTAGCTTCCATTTCTCCACGGCTGGATAACAGATAACCTAGGAACCCTACCAATGCTAAAAGAAGAATGGCAAAACCTTTCATTCTTCCTGTAAACTTAAATGGAGTTTCTTTTTCAATTTCGTTTTCGGAAGCATATCTGATCAATCCTTTCGGTAGCCCTACTTTTTCCATGACTTCGTCACAAGCATCAATACATGCAGTACAGTTGATACATTCCAACTGTTGTCCGTCTCTGATGTCAATACCTGTAGGACAAACTACCACACATTGATGGCAATCTATACAGTCTCCTTTTCCTACAGCTTTTCTGTCTTCCCCTTTTCTCCATTTCGATCTTCCCTCTCCACGTTTAAAATCGTAAAATACATTGATGGTATCTTTATCGATTAATACCCCTTGAAGTCTTCCGTAAGGGCAAACCAATGTACAAACCTGTTCTCTAAACCAAGCAAAAACAAAATAGAAAGCTGCAGTAAACAGAATCATTACCATAAAATTGGTAGGATTAGCAAACGGCCCTTGCGATACAATATTGAATACTTCCTTATACCCTACAATATACATGAACATGAAATGGGTAATGATGAGGGAAATAATAATGAAAATAGTCCATTTCAAACTTCTCTTCCAGATCTTTTCACTATTCCACTCCTGTCGGTCCAGTTTCATCTGCTTATTTCTGTCTCCTTCAATAAGGTAATCTATTTTACGAAATATCGATTCCATAAAAATTGTCTGAGGGCATATCCACCCGCAGAAAATTCTTCCGAATGCAATCGTAAATACAATAATAAAAATAAGAGAAGTAATGGCTCCTAAAGTAAGGATGAAAAAGTCTTGAGGATAGAAGGGTTGTCCAAAAATGAAGAACTCTCTATCAATAACGTTAAATAAGATCAAAGGATTTCCATTAATCTTTATAAATGGTAATGCAAAATAAATAACAAGTAAAATATAACTTACTATATTTCTATAGTTGGTATACTTACCTTTTGGTTTTCTCGGGAAAACCCATTTTCTTTTTCCCGACTGTTCCATTGTGCCAATAGAGTCTCTGTAAGTTTCGGGATCAAGTACCTGTCCTTGTCCGCCTCTTGCTTCTATTTCTTCTATATCTGACATTTTGTAATATGTTTAAAAAAAGAAAAACATAATTCGTTACTATTTTATTCTAATAACCAATTATGTTTTTTCATATGTTTTAATTTTAAAAAAAAATTATTCTTTTTCCCAATGTGCTTCTGTTCCCTGAGGAGCTGCACCACCTTGAGCTGGTGTCACTGGAGGTTGTTCTTGGTTGATGTGATATACATACGCTGCAATCTTCTCAATTTCAGCACCAGAAACTTCTCCGTTTTTCCCGAATGGTCTCATCGCTGGGTTTGTAGGAGAACCATTCCAGTCCATATGGAAAACGTTTTTGAATAATGTTTTCTCCGGCTGGTTGATCCAGAAGTTATCGGTCAAGTTTGGTCCGATACCACCACTACCATCTTCTTTGTGACAAGACGCACAGTTTGTTTTAAATAATTCTTTACCTTCTGCAATGTTATCAGCTGAATATTTAGCTGTTTCAATTGTTACAGGAGGTTGGCTTGCTTCATATTCTGCAATGCTTGCCAATTGCTCTTTATATTCTTTTTCATATTCGCTTAACGGGTGAGCGAAATCTGTGAAAGAGAATGCTGCAACATATACAATACAAAAAGCAGTCCCAAAATAGAATAAACCTACCCACCATTTTGGTAATTGGTTATCCAACTCCATAATTCCGTCGAAACCATGGTCAATAAGGATATCTTTTTCTTCTGTATCAGATTGCTTTTTGAAAGCTGCATCATACATTCTTTTTAAGAAAGGAACTTTCTTTTCTGCTAAGTATGCTGCTTTTTCTTCATCAGATAGCTTTTTGAATTTATTATTTTCAATTAAATCTCCAATTGCACTGTGAATGTAAGCCAAGATTGCACTTATGACTACAGTTCCCCAGAAATAAGGAGACGTTAAAAACGAGTAGCTTTGTACAAACAAATAATAAAAAACTATTAGAAGTCCAATTATTATTAAAATGTTTACAACAACCGGTGTTCTTTGTTTCATAATAAATAGTTTAATTTTTTAAATTAAAATCATCTTCATCATCCTGCAGAGGCGCCTCTTCTTCTTCTTTGTAATATTTTTTAGGTCTGCTAAAAACATATATTATCAAAGCTACGAAGAACAGGATAAAGAAAATCAGAGCCAGTGTCTGGTAAAAACCAGCATTTTCTGTATTGGATAATATATCTTTAAAGTTCTGAGGAATCATAGACTTTTTAACGTTTTATTAGTTATTACTTGCTGTTTTAATTTCAGTTGTTTTAATATCTGTACCTAATCTTTGTAAATAAGAGATAAGAGCTACAACTTCTTTTTTCTCCAATTTTACATCAGGTCTCTTTGCATATTCCTGTTTCAAGTCATTTGCTTCAGAGAAGATATCTTTTACAATTTTCTTAGCTTGGTTATCTGCCCAAGAGTTTGCAGAATCAATCTGAGCTTTAGTATATGGTACATCAAATGCTCCTTTCATCAACTGCAGTTTAGCTACCATTTTAGATCTGTCTAAGTCTGTAGCAATTAACCAAGGGTAACGAGGCATGATAGAACCTGCAGATGTAGATCTTGGGTTATACATGTGCTTGTAGTGCCAAGAACTTGGGTTTTTCCCTCCTTCTCTATGCAAATCCGGTCCTGTTCTTTTTGATCCCCAAAGGAACGGCCTGTCATATACAAACTCTCCTGCTTTTGAGTACTGTCCGTTTTTACCGTTGAATCTCGTAATCTCATCTCTAAATGGTCTTACCATCTGAGAGTGACAAGCGTTACATCCTTCTCTGATATAAATATCTCTACCTTCTAATTCTAGTGGTGAATAAGGCTTCACTGCAGAAATGGTAGGTACACTTTTCTTAAGAGATAGAGTAGGGATAATCTCTACTGAACTACCAATTGAAATTGTGAAGAAAGATAGAATACCTAATAATACTGGTGTTCTTTCTAACCAAAGGTGAGTTCCTTCTCCTTCTTTTCTGTTTTTGCTGATGTTTGCCAAAGCTGGTGCTTCTGCAGGAACTTCTTTCTGGAATGATCCTTTTCTTACAGTTGCAACAACGTTTATAATCATTAGGATAGCTCCTGAAATATAGAATGCTCCTCCTAAGAATCTCATTTTAAAGTAAGGAATAATTGCAGTTACGGTATCTAACCAGTTTTTCCACAATAAAGTTCCGTCTGGGTTGAACTGTTTCCACATTAACCCTTGAGTAAATCCTGAAATATACATTGGTACTGCATAGAAAATAATTCCTAATGTCCCTAACCAGAAATGCCAGTTAGCTAATTTTACAGACCAAATTTTTGTTCTCCACATGATTGGAACCAAGTAGTAGATAACTCCGAATGCCATGAAACCATTCCATCCAAGAGCTCCTAAGTGTACGTGACCAATAACCCAGTCTGTGAAGTGACCAATTTTATTAATATTTTTAGTTGCCAAAAGCGGACCTTCGAATGTTGCCATACCATAACAAGTAACAGCTACTACGAAGAACTTCAAAATAGGATTTTCTCTTACTTTATCCCAAGCTCCTCTTAAGGTAAGAAGACCGTTTAGCATTCCTCCCCAAGATGGTGCAATAAGCATGATTGAGAAACCTGTTCCCACTGCCTGAGCCCAAGCCGGAAGTGCTGTATACTGAAGGTGGTGAGGACCAGCCCAAATATATACGAAAATTAATGACCAGAAGTGAATGATAGACAGTTTATAAGAGAAAACCGGTCTGTCTGCAGCTTTTGGTAAGAAATAATACATCAAACCTAAAACCGGAGTCGTTAATACGAATGCTACTGCATTGTGACCATACCACCACTGTACGATAGCATCTTTTACCCCTGCATAAGCTGAATATGATTTCCATCCTGTGAAAGATAATGGAACTTCTAGGTTATTGAAGATATGAAGCATAGCTACTGCAATCCAAGTACCGATGTAGAACCAAATAGCTACATATAAGTGTCTTACTCTTCTTTTTGCAATAGTTAAGAACATGTTTGCTCCGAAAATAATCCAAGAGAACGCAATTAAAATATCGATTGGCCATTCGTGTTCTGCATATTCTTTAGAAGTATTAATACCCATAAAGAATGTAACGAACGTAGCAACGATCATAAACTGCCAAGTCCAGAAATGTAACCAAGATAAAGTATCGCTGTACATTCTTGTTTTTAATAATCTCTGTAATGAGTAATAAATACCTGTGTAAACGATATTACATACGAATGCAAAGATTACTGTGTTTGTGTGCAACATTCTGATTCTACCAAATCCGAACGCACCATGAGTGTTTATTAACCCTTGAATATTCCCCGATGCTAAACTTTTAATCGTTGTATCATCAGTTCCGAATAAAAATTCGGGAAGTTCAGGGTAGAAAAGCATTAATGCTGCCGTAAGCCCGAACGTGAATCCAATAAGACCAAATACTATGGTCGCGTAGAGGAATGCACGGACAATGCTATTGTCATAACTAAACTTTTGTGTCTCCATATCAACTATTCACTTTTTTCTTCAATTTTATTATTTTCCTATTTCTTTTTCGTCTGTTTCTTTGTTGCCAATTTCGTATTCTTTTTTGATCTCATCATCAAAAAGAATTCTGACAGCAGGAGATTCATCATCTTCAAACTGTCCTTTTTTGGCATACACTATAAATACGACCAAGAAAATCGCAGCTAAAGAAACACTGCATAGGATCATTAAATATAGAATATCCATTTGACAACAAAATTAACCTATTTTCGGGGTTCAAATTTAGTGAAAAATAATGACATTCATCACGAAATACGGGTTTTGGCTAATTTAAAATCAGTCTAAATAAGGGCTTTTAAGCCTGTTTTTTGAAATGCTTTCTTCCCAAGATCCAAGTCGAAAGTGTGGTGAATGAAACGACCGTGATAGAACTTGCTGGCATAATTAATGCTGCGAAAAGAGGGTGCATATGTCCTGTAACTGCGTAGCTTAAACCAATAACATTGTAAAGGAAACTAATTATAAATGTCATTTTTACAATCGTGATCGAGCCTTTGCATACATTCAGATATTTATCTAAAGTAACTACTTTTTCTCCATTCATGATGACGTCAGAAGAAGGAGTAAAGCTATTGGAATCATCAGCAATGGCAATTCCGACATTGCTTTGTTTTAAAGCTCCTGCATCATTTAGTCCGTCTCCCAACATAGCCACTTTCATATTCTGGTTCTGAAGGTTTTGGATATAATTCAGTTTGTCTTCAGGGTTTTGGTTGAATGCCATTCCTTGGCAGTTAGGAATCAGTTCTTTTAATTGGTTTTCCTCAGAGGAATTATCGCCGCTTAAAATGAAAATTTTGTAGTCTGTAAGCTTTTTGAATAGATTGCTAAGACTTGGGCGGTATTCATTTTTGAAGATGAATTTCCCTAAAAACTCATTGTTTTTGCTGATATAAACAGCGGTTTCTAAATTTTTAGATTCCTGATTGTTGTATTTTGCAGAACCAATTTTGTAGATATTTCCTCTCACGTTGGCTTCATATCCTTTTCCAGAAATTTCGACGAAATGCTCAACAGGGAAATAGTCATCACTGATGTCAATGAATTCGTATAATGATTTTGAAAGCGGGTGATTAGAGTTTTTTAATAACGTTTTAATGTTTTGTAAATCAAAATCTTTGATCTCGGAACCTTCATACTTGATACTCGATTTTTTTCTGTGAGTAATAGTTCCTGTTTTGTCAAAAACAATCGTGTCTAGTTTTGCAATTTTCTCGATCGTTAAAGTGTCTTTTACATAAAACTTATTTCGACCTAAAATCCTCATAATGTGTCCGAAAGTGAACGGAGCAGACAGAGCGAGCGCACAAGGACAAGCAATAATCAAAATCGCAGAAATGACCTGAAACATTTTTTCTAAATCTACTGTAGCCCAGTAGATTCCCGCAACTAAAGCAATGCCTAAAATAATGAATGTGAAGTATTTACTGATGTTGTTGGTCAGTGTGTCAAGACCAGTCTCGTGTTTTTTAAAGGCTTCCTTATTCCAAAGCTGAGTCAGGTAACTTTGGTCAACATCTTTTATAACTTCCAGTTCCAGAGAAGAACCAATCTGTTTTCCTCCTGCAAAAATTTTATCTCCCGGCTGTTTGTTAATTGTAGCGCTTTCTCCTGTGATGAAACTGTTGTCAATATTCCCTTCACCATTGATCAGGATGGCATCAACAGGAATGATTTCCTGGTTTCTAACCAAAATTCTGTCTCCAATTTTTATCTCGGAAAGCAGGATATTGTCTTGCTTTCCATCAAAATCAACCTTGGTTACGGCAATTGGATAGAAAGATTTGTAATCTCTGTCGTAAGAAAGGGCGTTATACGTTCTTTTTTGAAAAATTTTACCTAAAAGCATGAAGAATAAAAGTCCACATAAAGTGTCAAAATATCCTGGTCCGTAATCTGTTACGATCTCGTAAACACTTCGTCCGAAAAGAACAATGATTCCCAAAACGATAGGAACATCGATGTTGACGATTTTATTTTTTAAACCGTACCATGCAGATTTATAATAATCAGAAGCTGAATAAAATACAACGGGAACGGCTAAAAGGCACATTAATGTTCTGAATAGTCCTTTGTAATGATCCATCCAGTAATCTTCTCCACCTACATATTCCGGGAAGGCTAGAAACATTCCGTTTCCAAAGGCAAAAGCAGCAATGGCAAATTTTACCAGTAGAGATTTGTCAAGATGATCTACGTTTTTGTCGGCAGTTTCAAGGTTGATGACGGGTTTGTATCCTAAATTGGTTAAAAAATTAGCTAATTCACTTAATTTTAATTCGTTATGATTGAATGAGATCTGTAAGGTCTTTCTTGTAAAGTTGACCTGAGAATATTTAATGTTTTTATTTAAAGTATGAAGGCTTTCTAAAAGCCAGATGCATGATGAACAGTGGATTACAGGGATTTTAAAAGTAACCAAACTGGTTCCTCCTTCTGAGAAATCTGTAACCTTTTCAAAAATTTCAGGAGTGTCTAAATAATCAAACTGGGTAGAGCTTTCATCACTAGGGCGAATTCCGGCTCTTTTATTGAGCTCGTAAAAATTACTTAAATTATTCGTATTCAGAATTTCGTAAACAGACTTGCAGCCGTTGCAACAAAAAACTTTTTCGTCAAATAGAATTTGTTCCTTTTCTATCCCTTGACCACAATGAAAACAGTTCTCGCTCACCTCCATAAATTATTGAAGCACAAAATTATAACAATTTTTTTTGTTTATCGAGTTAAAAAGTTCTATTTTTGTGATAAATGTCATATTAAGATGCCGCAGGAACAACAGCTCGCTATTGAAGAAAGATTTGCCAGAGTTTTTAATGATAAATCATTCAAAGAAAGACTTTCTAATGCAGATTTTGAGAAATACATTAGCGTAAAGAAAAAAATGAGTTTTCAAAAGCACGACATCATTTTCGAAGACGGAGAAATCCCAAAAGGGGTATATGTTTTGGAAAAAGGTGCCGCTAAACTGTCTAAATCGGGAGCTTTTGGAAAAGACCAAATTTTAAGATTTATTAAAGAAGGCGACATCATCGGATATCGTGCATTGCTTTGTGGAGAAAATTTTCAGGCAAAGGCAGAAGCGATGACCGATGTTGAGTGTATTTTCCTTCCTTCAGAGGTTTTCATGCACCTTTTGGAAGTAGACCCTCAGCTTTCGTTTGTAATGCTTCAGAAAATTTCCTACGAATTAGGAGAATCTTCAAATACCATCACTTTCTTGGCACAGAAAACAGTGAGAGAAAGACTAGCTGAAATTTTATTGCTTCTTGAACAGAAATTGGGAGTAGATCCGGAAGGGTTCATCAAGATTTCTTTAACGAGAGAAGAAATTGCAAATATTATCGGAACCGCTACAGAAAGTGCAATCCGTCTGATTTCTGAATTTAAACAAGACAGTCTCATCGAAGTAGACGGTCGAAATATTAAGATTCTTAACCACGACAAATTAATGAAACTAGGTCACGTAGTTTTATAAAAATCATACAAAACTTTAAGTCGGCTCAAGGCCGACTTTTTAACTTTTAAAAAATAGATACATTATGTCTGTTCATTCTGAGATTAAGAAAGTTACCACTGAAACCTTGCGTAAAATGAAATTCGACAAGGAAAAAATTACCATGCTTACAGCATACGATTTTACGACTGCGAAAATGGTGGATGCGGGAGGAATTGATGCTGTTTTGATTGGAGATTCTGCAGCTAATGTAATGGCGGGTTTTGAAACTACGTTGCCGATTACTTTAGATCAGATGATTTATCATTCTCAAAGTGTGGTGAGAGGAACCGACAGAGCTTTGGTAGTTGCCGATTTGCCTTTCGGAACTTATCAGAGTAATCCTGAAAAGGCGCTTGAATCTGCGGTGAGAATGATGAAGGAAGGAGGTGCTCATGCTGTGAAAATTGAAGGAGGGAAAGAAATCTCAAAGTCAATTAAAAAAATTATCAATGCAGGAATTCCTGTGATGGGACATTTGGGATTAACGCCGCAATCTATTTATAAATTCGGAACGTATAAGGTAAGAGCTAAAGAAGAAGCTGAAGCTGAAAAATTAATTGCTGATGCTCAATTACTAGAAGAACTTGGATGTTTTTCTGTGGTGTTGGAAAAAATTCCGGCAGATTTAGCAAAAAAAGTAACAGAAGCGATTTCAATCCCGACCATAGGAATTGGAGCAGGTCCTCATTGTGACGGACAGGTTTTGGTATATCACGATATGGTTGGTATGAATAAAGGTTTCAGTCCGAAATTTTTAAGAAGATATTTAGATCTTTATACAGAAATCACCGGAGCGGTTGCTCAATATGTAAAAGATGTGAAAAGTGCAGATTTTCCAAATGAAAACGAAAGCTATTAATTAATGAGAAACCAACAGTCTACCCAAGGAATTTTATCGATTATTGCCCTGATTTGTCTTGCGGCAGGGTGGTTTAATTTCTTTTCTCCGGAAATCAATAATTTACTTTCACGCAAAGTATTCTATGTTTTAATAGGAATTAGTTTTTTTCTTCAGGCACCTTTATTGAGCAATAAGAATTTTGTATATGCAATGTACGCTGCAGCTGCCATTTGTGTACTTGGAGGTTTATTCATTCCATTAGGAACAAAATTGGAATCGATTAAAACAATAGGCCTTTTAGGAGGAATTATTCTTTCTATCGTAAACAGGCCTACTTATCGTCAGTAAATCATGGAGGAGCAGATTGTTTATGAGGATAACCATCTTTTGGTTATCAATAAAAAAGTCGGACAACTTGTACAAGGTGATAAAACCGGCGATGAATCCTTATTAGAATCCATCAAGAATTTTATAAAAAAAAGAGATGACAAGCCGGGGAATGTTTTCCTCGGTTTGGTTCATCGTATCGACAGACCTACTTCGGGGTTGGTAATTTATGCGAAAACGTCTAAAGCATTGTCTCGCCTGACTCAAATGGTCAAAAATCGTGAGATAAAGAAAACGTATTGGGCGGTAGTAGCGAAAGAAATGATTCCCAAAACTCAAAGGCTGGTTCATTACTTAAAGAAAAACGAGAAGAATAATAAGGCGATTGTTTTCCCAAAGGCAACAGAGGGTGCAAAAGAAGCAATTCTTACTTATCATGTCATTAAAACGTTAGACAATTATCTCCTATTGGAAGTTGATCTGGAAACAGGAAGGCATCATCAGATTCGTGCCCAGTTATCGAAAACCGGAGTTCCTATTAAAGGGGATTTGAAATACGGTTCACCCCGTTCGAATCCTGACGGTGGGATTAATCTTCATGCCAGAAAGCTGGAATTTATTCATCCTGTCACTAAAGAAGAAATAGAAATTATTGCTCCTGTTCCGCAAAATGATGCGATTTGGAAAGTTTGTGAAGATTAAACGTTTTAATTGTGAACTTTTCATAATAAATATCTATTTGTTGTTTTTTTGTATAAATAAATAATTGTTTTTTTATTGTTTTGTTGGTTTTTTTGTTAAATTGTCAAAGTTTTTAATTTAATCCAATTCCAATGAAACATTTTTACAATTTAAAAGTTTTTAAGAATTCCAGAACTAGGAACTTGAAAACAACAGCGCTCTGCTCCTTATTTTTACTAGGTTCATACGCTTCCATCGATGCTCAGGCTAAAGCTTATACTTTTGCCCAGTCTACAAGTACTTTTACGGCTGTTACTGCTGGAACAGTGTTAGCAACAGCAACAGGAACTTCAGCAGCAGCAAGTTTGTATCAGGTAACACCCTATGATGTAGCATTACCTTTTAATTTTAATTATAATGGTACGGTTTACTCCAGTATTAAGGTTTCTTCTAATGGGTATATTACTTTTGGGACAACTGCACCAGGAACCTCTAATTCGACTCCAATATCATCAACAGAAGCTTACAACGGTGCAGTCTCTGTATTTGGTAAAAGTTTGAATACATTTGCCGGTTTGGGCGGGATTACCGGAGATATCAGAACAGAGGTTGTAGGAACAGCACCTAATAGGGAAATGATTATTCAATGGACGAATTTCAGACCTGCTTATAGTACTTCTACTACTTCTGCTTATGCGTTTTCTTTCCAAATTAGATTAAAAGAAACAAGTAATGTTATTAATATGGTATACAATAGTGGCGCTTTTGCTATAGGTTCTACTAATGTTTCTGGAGCAGTTCAAATTGGGCTTCGTGGTGCATCAAGTTCTGATTATAATAATCGTTTAAATGCAAGTACATTAGCGTTTACGAGTTCTACTCCTGGAACTGATAATGCAAGTACTCAATATACGAGTACAACGGCAGGTGCTACATCTGGGATGCCGCCTGCAGGATTTACTTATACATGGACTCCTCCTACTTGTTTTGCTCCGGTGGTAACGACAAGCTCATCTACAACAAATTCCATTACAGTCAACTGGACAGCTCCTACACCGGCTCCAAGTAATTATGATGTATATTATAATGCCACCAATATAGCGCCAACAAGTAGTACACCTCCAACACAATCAAATATTACGGGGACATCAGCGACTATTGGTTCTTTATCACAACTTACTCCTTATTATGTTTGGGTTAGATCAAACTGCGGTTCAGGTAATTATAGTGCATGGATTGCTAGTCCTGTAGCTGTGACTACACTCTGCCAACCTCTAAGTTTACCTTCTACAACGGGAGCAACAATTTGCCCAGGAAACACTGCTGCACTTACGGCTTCTACATCTGCGGGGTTAAATGTTACTTGGTATGATGCTGCTACAAATGGTAATCAGGTAGGAACAGGAACTTCTTTTACAACACCTGCATTAACAGCAACTACAAACTATTGGGCAACAGCTTCAGCATCATCTACAGTTTACGTAGGTAAGGAAGTACCGGTGTCTACCACGGGAAATAATGGTTGGAGTGATGTAGGGTTAGTATTCAATGTTTTAGCTAATACAACTATTGAAACCGTTGATGTTTATCCAATGGGAAGTTCTTCAACAGGAACGGTTACCGTAGCGTTAAAAAATTCCGCAGGAACTGTTCTTCAAAGCAAAACAGTGAATGTAAACGTATCGTCTACAGGAGTTCTTAATACCATTGCTTTAGATTTTCCTGTGTCAGTAGGTACAGGGTATAGATTAGTTGTTACTGGTCAGACAGGTCTTACTTATCTTGTAAGGGAGAGTACAACAGGATATACTTATCCTTATACTATATCTGATATTATTTCAATTACATCTGCCTATACAAGTGGGGCTAGTGCTTCTTATTATTATTATTTCTATAATTGGAAAATCAATACAAAATGTGAATCTGCTCGTCAGCAAGTAACGGCAACAGTAGATGCAGCAGCTTGTTTAGGAACTTCCGAAGCTTTGGCTAAAGAAAATGTAAAAGTTCATCCAAATCCGTTTACAGAAATTATCAATATTAATAAATCGGAATTGGTAAGAACTGCTAAAGTACTGGATGTTTCAGGGAAGTTAATTAGAACGATTAATAATCCTCAATCGTCTATCAACTTGCAATATCTTTCTTCTGGGCTTTATGTTTTGGTTTTAGAAATGAAAGATGGGACTCAACAATCTATCAAGGTGATTAAGAAATAAAAAATAATTCAAAATATTTTATCTAAAGGGCAGTGTTGATTCACTGCTCTTTTATTTTATCCAAAAAACAAAATTTTGTGCATTTCAAAAAAATGTATAGCTTTGTCCAAACTTTAGGGGTGTCTGTTCAAATGAACAGGCTGAGACTTTACCCTTTGAACCTGATTTCTAGACAATACTAGCGTAGGGAAAAGTGAGATGACTTTGCTGTACATTCTATTGTACAATGCTGGGCATTCCTAAAGTGTATTTAAAAATTTAGGAATGGAACTCACAATTAATCACACGCTCAGAACATTTGATGTACTTCCCGAAAATTTGGAAGCACTTATTGCTATGGAATTACCTGAAAAGAAAAAAGGTATTGCCGTAGCACTCAATAACCGCATTATTCCGCAGTCATTCTGGGCGGAAACATTTCTTAACAACAAAGATTCAATTCTAATTATCACTGCTACTCAGGGCGGTTAATCTTTATAAAAACAATCATTATATGGCTCACAACATTACCCGTTCGCCGTTTCCGAACTCAAAAAAAATCTATGTTGAAGGAACAATTCACCCAATCAATGTAGCGATGCGCGAAATAGAACTAAGTCCGACAAAATTATCCAACGGAACTCTAGAACATAATCCTCCCGTTACCGTTTACGATACTTCGGGAGCTTATACAGATGAAAATTCTGAAATTGATATTGAAAAAGGGCTGCCACGAATCCGTGAACAATGGATTTTAGACCGAAATGATGTAGAAATTCTGGACGGAATTACCTCAGAGTATGGACAGGCCCGTCTTGCTGATTCAAAACTGGATGAACTGCGCTTTTCTTACAATCACAAACCGAAAGTGGCAAAAGAAGGGCAGGAAGTTACCCAATTATACTACGCAAAACAGGGAATCATTACTCCCGAAATGGAATACATTGCGATCAGGGAAAACCAAAGAATCGAGCAGTTGGATTCTGTTTCAAAAGATATGGCGTTTCAACATGAAGGAAATAGTTTTGGTGCAAGAACTCCCAAAAGTAAAATTACTCCTGAATTTGTAAGAGACGAAATTGCGGCGGGAAGAGCGATCATTCCAAACAATATCAATCACCCGGAAAGCGAACCGATGATTATCGGAAGAAACTTTCTGGTTAAAATTAATGCCAACATTGGAAACAGTGCTGTTTCATCAAGTATTGAAGAAGAAGTTGAAAAGGCGGTTTGGGCTTGCAGATGGGGAGCCGATACGATTATGGACTTGTCCACAGGGAAAAATATTCATGAAACCAGAGAGTGGATCATCAGAAACAGTCCGGTTCCAATTGGTACTGTTCCGATTTATCAGGCATTGGAAAAAGTAAAAGGAGTTGCCGAAGATTTAACTTGGGAGATTTTTAAAGATACTTTAATTGAGCAGGCAGAACAGGGAGTTTCTTATTTCACAATTCACGCCGGAGTTTTGTTGAGATACATTCATTTAACTGCAAAACGTGTAACTGGAATCGTTTCCAGAGGTGGATCTATCATGGCAAAATGGTGTTTGTTTCATCACAAAGAAAACTTTTTGTACACACATTTTGATGAGATCTGTGAGATCATGAAAAAATATGACGTTGCTTTTTCTTTGGGAGATGGGCTTCGTCCCGGTTCGATTGCCGATGCCAATGATGAAGCACAGTTTGCAGAACTGGAAACGTTAGGTGAATTAACTAAAATTGCTTGGAAGCACAATGTTCAGGTAATGATTGAAGGTCCCGGTCACGTTCCGATGCACATGATCAAAGAAAACATGGAAAAACAATTGGAAGTATGTGATGAAGCGCCATTTTATACTTTGGGGCCTTTAACGACCGATATTGCGCCGGGTTACGATCACATTACTTCGGGAATCGGAGCAGCGATGATTGGCTGGTTCGGTTGTGCTATGCTGTGTTATGTAACGCCAAAAGAACATTTAGGATTACCCAATAAAGAAGACGTAAAAGTTGGGGTTATTACTTATAAACTGGCCGCTCATGCTGCTGATTTAGCGAAAGGGCATCCCGGAGCACAATACAGAGACAATGCTTTGAGTAAAGCAAGATTTGAATTCCGTTGGGAGGATCAGTTCAATCTTTCATTAGATCCAGACACAGCAAGATCTTATCATGATGAAACCCTTCCTGCGGACGGAGCAAAAATTGCACACTTCTGCTCCATGTGTGGACCAAAATTCTGTTCAATGAAAATCACACAGGAAATCCGTGAATCTGCAGAAAAAGGAATGTTCGACAAATCTCAGGAATTCATCGAAAAAGGTAAGGAGATTTATATATGATTATCGTAATCACTCCCGAAGAATTGGTTCAAAACGAAACTGAAATAATTAATGAATTGTTTCAGGAAGGATTGAATTTACTTCATGTCAGAAAGCCTTTTATCAATGCGGAAGAAATGAAGAATTTTATTCAAAAGATAGGTGCTGAATTTCATTCCCAATTGGTTCTACACAGTCATTATGAGCTAGCAAAGGATTTTAATATTTCAAGATTTTATTTCAGAGAAATTGACAGACAGAATGGGTTGTTTACATCTTTTCCAGAGAAAATAATCTCTACTTCAGTCCATGATATTGAAACTTTTAATGAATTAGGGTTAGAGTGGGAGTATTCATTTATAAGCCCTGTTTTTCCGAGTATTTCTAAAAAAGGGTACGGAGAAAACTCTGACATTTTAAATGAGATTAAAAGAAGAGAACATTCTAATGTGAAATTAATTGCTTTGGGGGGAATTGATGAAAACAATATTCGTGAAGTTTTCGACAATAATATTGACGGAGTGGCTTTACTGGGAGCGATCTGGGAAAGCAAAGAACCTATACAAGTTTTCAAAAAATGCAGACAGAACGTCCTTTCGTAATGAGTATTGCTGGTTACGATCCAAGTGGAGGAGCCGGCTTATTGGCAGATATAAAAACCTTCGAACAATTAAAGGTTCAGGGGGTGGGAGTTTGTACGGCAATGACAGTTCAGACCGAGTCTGAATGTTTGAGTTTGGAATGGCAGTCTTTGAACGTAGCTCTGTCAACAATGGAGGTTTTAATGAAAAAATATCATATTGAGGCTGTGAAAATTGGAGTGGTGAAAGATGCTGAGTTTATAACACAAATTGTAGAAAAGATCAAATCTGTGAATGCTACAGCAAAAATTGTTTGGGATCCTGTATTGAAAAGCACTTCCGAGTTTTCTTTTTTTGATTTGAATACAATTTCAGATTTGAAAAATATGCTGAAACAAATTGATTTGATCACTCCGAATTATAATGAATATAAAGTATTAGAGAAGGTCAATCTTTTTGAAAACTCATGTCCAGTCTTAATAAAAGGAGGGCATAGAGAAGATAAAATAGGATCAGATATTTTAATTCAAAATGGACAAGAAATATCCATTGAGCCTAATGATACAGCTTCTGATTTTTATCCAAAACATGGATCCGGTTGTGTACTTTCTTCTGCAATTGCAAGTCATCTAGCAAAAGGAGAAAATATAGAAAATGCCTGTCGAAAAGGAAAACAATACATAGAAAAATTTTTAACAAGTAACCCTACTTTGCTGGGATTTCATTCAAATTAAAAAATGGAAAAATTACAATACATATCTCAAGGATTCACCATAGAAGATCAGGAGTTAAATATCAGAAAAGCTCTTGATAACGGAATCAAATGGATTCAGGTTCGTTGGAAAAATGCTCCTGAACATGAATTCATCAAACTTTGTGAAATTTCAAAAAAAATATGTTTAGACCATCAGACGGTTTGTATCATTAATGACCATGTTCAGATTGCTAAAGATATCGATGCCGATGGTGTCCATTTAGGACTAAAAGATACCTCTATTGAAATTGCACGAAATATTTTAGGAGAAAATAAAATTATTGGAGGGACAGCAAACACAATTTCAGATGTTCTTCAACGAATGAACGAACCTTGTGATTACATAGGTTTGGGACCTCTGCGTTTTACTTCAACTAAAGAACAGTTGAGCCCGATTTTAGGATTTGAAGGCTATCAGAAAATCATTGAAAACCTAAACGAAAGATCCTTAGAAATTCCTAAAATCTTCGCTATTGGCGGAGTTGTTTTAGAAGATATTGAATTATTACGGCAAATCGGAATTTACGGAGTTGCAGTTTCAGGGCAAATTACCAATCAGCCTTCAGTTATCAACGAATTTAAAACCATTTTACAATGAAAAATCAACCCTTAATTATAGCAGACAGAACTTTCGAATCGAGATTGTTTTTAGGAACAGGAAAATTCGGAAATCTTTCAGAAATGACAGATTCCATTATCGCTTCAGGAAGTGAAATGGTAACAATGGCTTTAAAGCGCATCGATTCACAATCCTCAGAAGATGATTTATTGAATGCTTTAAAACCGATAAAAGCTCACCTTTTACCCAATACATCAGGAGCAAGAACGGCTAAAGAAGCGGTTTTAGCTGCACAATTGGCAAGAGAAGCCCTGGAAACCAACTGGGTGAAACTGGAAATTCATCCTGATCCAAAATATTTATTGCCCGATCCAATTGAGACTTTATATGCAACAGAAGAATTGGCGAAATTGGGATTTGTCGTGATGCCATACATTCATGCTGATCCTGTTTTGTGTAAACGTCTTGAAGATGCGGGAACTGCGGTAGTAATGCCTTTAGGAGCGCCAATTGGTACCAATAAAGGGCTGAAAACTGTAGATTTTTTAGAAATTATTATCAGTCAAAGTAATGTTCCGGTTGTTGTAGATGCGGGAATTGGAGCGCCTTCCGATGCGGCAAAAGCTATGGAAATGGGAGCAGATGCAGTGTTGGTAAATACAGCAATAGCTGTTGCAGGAAATCCGGTAAATATGGGATTAGCTTTTAAAGAAGGCGTGATTGCCGGAAGAAGAGCTTTTGAAGCTGGTTTGGGAGCGATTGCACAACACGCAGAAGCATCAAGTCCACTGACTTCATTTTTGTTTGATTAAAGTTAAATATTATGAAAAGTTTTAAAGATTTTTTTGAAAATTATCAGTGGGATGAAATTAAAGCGAGGCTTGAAAAAGTAACGCTATCTGATGTAGAAAGAAGTCTTCAAAAAAAGAATAAAACAATCGAGGATTTTCTGAATTTTCTTTCACCTATTGCTGCTCAGAAGTTGGAACTAATGGCAAAAATGACCCAACAACTTACCCAGAAACGTTTTGGGAAAACCATTCAGCTCTACGCTCCGTTGTATCTGAGTAATGAATGTCAGAATATCTGCACCTATTGCGGTTTTAGCCTAGATAATTCCATTAAAAGAAAAACGCTGACTGATACAGAATTGATGATTGAAGCGACAGTTTTAAAGTCAATGGGAGTGAATCATGTTTTGCTGGTAAGTGGAGAAGCCAATAAAACAGTTGGGATTGATTATTTTCTGAATGCTGTTAAATTATTAAAACCTCATTTTGCTAATATCTCAATTGAAGTTCAGCCTTTATCGGAAGAAGAATATCAACAGCTTCATGAGGCAGGTGTGAATGCGGTGTTGGTCTATCAGGAAACCTATCATCAGGAAGTCTATAAAGAATACCATCCGAAAGGAAAAAAATCAAATTTCAATTTTCGTCTGGAAACTCCCGACAGAATTGGAAAAGCAGGAATTCATAAAATGGGATTGGGGGTTTTATTAGGGTTGGAAGACTGGAGAGTGGATAGTTTTTTCAATGCGCTTCATATTGATTACCTCCAAAAACAATACTGGAAAAGCAGGTATTCGGTTTCATTTCCAAGACTTCGACCGGCAGAAGGAATTATTGAACCTAAATTTATTATGTCAGACAGAGATTTGTTGCAATTAATTTGTGCTTACAGAATCTGGAATGAGGATTTGGAAATCTCTATTTCTACCAGAGAAAATGAGAAATTCAGAAATCATATTGTTTCACTGGGTGCAACGGCGATGAGTGCCGCTTCTAAAACCAATCCGGGAGGCTATGCGGTCGATAAGGAATCCCTAGAACAGTTTGAGACGAGCGATGAAAGAAGCATGGATGAAATTAAAAATATCATTAAAAAAGCAGGCTATGATCCAATTATGAAAGATTGGGATGCTGTTTATAGTGGAGTTTCAGGAAATTTAAACCATTAAGAATATATGAAGGAATTAAGTATAATTAAGAAAATAGTTGAAAATATTTTTTAGCATTCAGCTTATTTTATTCACTTGTGAATACTTAATTTTTCTTCACTTCTAAATAATATCTTAATGGTGCAGATAAATCAATGAATAAAATGAAAAACGAAGATGTTTTCTCAAGATACAGCCGGCAGATTTTTATTGAGGAAATCGGTTTGGAAGGTCAGCGAAAAATTATGAATGCCAAAGTTCTGATAATCGGAGCTGGAGGTTTGGGAAGTCCTGTAATCCAATATTTGGCGGCAGCCGGAGTCGGAATATTGGGAGTTGTAGATTTTGATGAGGTGGAACTCCATAATTTGAACCGACAAACCATTCATAATGAAAACTCTGTTGGGATTTCTAAAGTAAAAAGTGCTAAAGAATTTGTGAAAAATTTAAATCAGCGCGTGAAATTTATTTCCATTGAAGAAAAAATAGATGAGTCAAATGCGGAAGACATTATTTCTCAGTTTGATATAATTGTAGATGGCTCAGATAATTTTAAAACGAGATATTTAGTTAATGATACTTGTGTCAGACTCAATAAGCCTTTAATCTTCGGAAGTATTCTGGGTTTTTCCGGGCAGGTTGCCATTTTCAATTACAATGGAAGCAAGAACTTAAGAGATATTTTTCCGGAACCTCCTTTCGATGAAGATCTTCCGGATTGTGACAGTCTGGGAGTTCTGGGTGCATTGCCGGGAATTGTGGGAAGTATGATGGCCAATCTGACCTTGAAACTCATCACGGATTTACCTTTACAATTCAATCAAATCACATTAATCGATACACTGGAATGGAGATTTCAGACGGTTAATTTTTAAATTATATTGTTTTAAAAGAAACGAGTCAGCAAAATATTTGCTGACTCGTTTTTAATTGTATTACTGTCCTTGGTTCATCACTCCGCCATTGTTTTCACTTTGCGTTGTATTTTTGATCATATTAGGATCCTCTTTTGCCAGTTTGTTTTTGGTAGGAATTTTATAGTTTACAGAAATTCCGAAACTTCTACTGTCAAATTTATTCGATGTATAAACACTTCCTCCGGTTGAACGGGCGATAATCACACTCTTATTCTGATTGAAAATGTCCCTTGCATATACAGAAAGATTAAGCCTGTCTGACATGAATTTCTTTGAGATCGTTATGTCAAGTGCATTGTTAAGAGGTTTTTCAAGCTCGAAGTAGTAGAAATTTCCTCTCGCAGGAATAATATTGTAATTCGCCTGAAATCTGATATCTTTTGGTAAAATAAACTGTCCCATCAAGCTGAAAATCCAGAACCCTTTAGTTTTAATATCGGGCATTTCCTGAAGCTGATACCCTGTATAAACATATAAAAGATTCATTTTGTCAGGATTTACATTGAACTTCATCAGTTCGCTGAATGGAGTAGTGAACAGCATAAAAGGAATCGGCATTCCAAAGCTGAAATTATGCGTTCTTAAACTGTTTACCTGTACCTGTTCATTTCTGATCAGATCGCCTTCTCGGGAAACCCTCTGAACAATCTGATCTTTTACCCAACTTGTATTATAGCTGATGTAAGCATAATCAAACGCACTGATCTTAAACTCTGCATTGTCATAAATCGTAGGTTGAAGATTCGGATTTCCATTAGACGTAATCGTATTGTTTTTTAAAGTCGTGTTGTTGGGGTTCAATAATGACACACTTGGTAAGCTGATCTTTTTGTTGTAATTCAGGTTGACGAAAAGCTGCTTCATCAGATTATACTGTATGCTTGCATTTGGGAATACCTTGAATTTTTTGAATGCATTAAGATCTTTCTGCTCCAATTCATCATTATCATTAAACATTCTCGTAATTCCGGTAATATTGTAGTTTTCAGCTCTTACTCCGGCAATGAAATCAAACTTTTTCAGCTTGGTCTGAAACTCTACATACCCAGAAGTTGTTTGTCTTGTATAATCTAAATTGACAATACTTTTGTCCTTAGTTTCGAAATCCTGCTGATCAAATAATCCTCCAAAGCTTACTTTTCCTTCATCTAAAATTTTCAAAGGCTGCGAATAATCAATTTTGAAATTATACACATTGAATTTTGATGAATTGTCCAGAAGATTAGCATTATTGGTGCTTTGCTGATTAAAATCTGAATTACTATTCGTATAAACGAATTTGAAATCCAGTTTTTTGTTTTTGTCCTCAAACTTTTTCTGATACGTAGCGGCAGCTTCCTGTCTCAATCCCTTTGTATCACTGGTGAAATTACTTCTCGTGAATCCATTTAAAAATTCATCTGAAGTAATAGATGATCCATTATTGTTGTGGCTAATGTCGTAATTCAGCAACAATCGGTCTTTTCCAAGTTCAAAAGTAAAGGCAGAATTCATATAATACGTTCTTCCTAAAGAGTTGGAATGGTTTTTACTTAACGCATCAAATTCTGAATCTGATAAACTTTCACGATAATATTGTCCCAAATTTACTTGCCATCCAAACCATTTGTTTCTTGAGTTTAAAGCAAGGGAATTATTAAACCTGCTTCTGTATTTATCATAGTTTGAAAAACGGTACCCTCCGTTGTATACTGCCGTAAGATAATTTTTTGCAGATTTGCTGGTGATGATATTTAAAATAGCCCCTCCGGAAGTTGCAGGAAATTCTGCGCCGGGTTGAGTAATGATTTCTATTCTCTCTACAGAATTGGCAGGCATTCCTTCCATGAAGGCGTTCAGTTCATTGCTGGAAATATTCAGAGGTCTTCCGTCCATATAAACATCCAGTGGTTTTCCCTGATACATAATTCCTACCATTTCTGAGGCAACCAATCCGGGAAGCTTTTTGATTCCCTCCATTAAGGAACCTGAATTAAGACTTGGCTGTTCCGAAAAATCAAAAATCGTACGGTCCGCTTTTTGTTCAACGGCTTTTTTAGTTTTAGTAAGGGTGACTTCCTGTATTTCTTTTTCTTTTACTTGCGAATCTTTGTTTTCCTGAGCAAAAATGAATCCGGAACTTAATAGTGAGATTGCGAATATTGTTTTCTTCATTGTGATATTTATATATAGTTTGACGAAGAAAAGTGAATTTTGTTACAAATTATTTCCATTAAATAGGCTATTTTAAATAATCAAGAGTGTTTTCCAATAAATATTTAGGGCTTCTTCTTAAAAAATCCATGAAGAATGCGGTGTGGGTTCCTCCCATCAAAATAAATATTCTATCGTTTTTATCTACCTGAATTTGATTTAAATTAGAGAACATCACGAGATTTCTATGGTAAAATTTTGCAGCTTCATCTGCTCCTTCAGATTTACCTTTTGATGAAACATACGTAAGAATATCTGCATTGATGTTGATTAAACTTTCCAGATACTTTGGCTGATTATTCAGTTTAAATAACTGCTGAAACGGAACTCCTGTTTCCGGATTTATTTTCTCGTTTTCCTCAATCAATGTCCAGTAATCTCCCGTAGTTTTTTTATCTACTTTTTGTGAAACCAAACTTTCAATTCTATAATTATAACCTTCTTTATAATCTATTCCATGAATTTTCTTTGCTCCGCTTAATCTTCCCACTTCATAGGCAAGAAGTTCCCTTTCATCAGGATTCTTAAACTTTGTATCCGGATTTTTTATATAATTAAGATAATCGATGTTGCGTATACTGTCGTTCTTCGGAAGATCTTCAATAATGATAATAGTAGGCTTGAATTTTGCCAGCTTTTTTGCCAGTTTTTTTACTTCATTCTGATTGTTGGGATTATGCTCATCAAATTCAGTACTCGTTGCATCTGAGGTTTCTCCCATATGAAAAGTGGCAACATTAAGAACAGGAACGGCATTATCAAACTTATCTTTAAATTCAAACTGTTGTGCAGAAAACATGGATGATAACAATAAAAAGAATAATAAAATGGGGGATTTTTTCATAGTATATTATTTTTTAATTAGAATATTTCTTCTACAGTAACTAGGTTAAATCTGCTATCTAATCTTATAAATTCTTCCATCATCGCTGCATGACCTTGCCCAACAAGAATGACAATGTTTTTATCATTATCTGAAACTGCATTTTGAACAGCTGAAAACATAATCAGATTCCTTTTGTACCATGCTGCAACCAGATCAGAGCCGTAAAAGTCAGGTTCTTTGTTGAGTCTGTTGAAAGTATTGATGTAAATACTTTTGTTGAACCTAAGATCTTCGGCAGAATTAAGACATTTATAAACATCTTCCATTTCTTTTTGTGTGATACATTTATTGGTTTTCTCAGTTAATTTCTTCACACTATCATCAAAAGCTGTAGGATTCACAGTTGAAATTTCCTTTGCTTTTTGTGTGAAAAGATCAAACCTCATCGGAGATTCATAATCTAATGCATATATTTTTTGATTGGCAGATTTCTTGGCAAGTCGAAATCCAAACTGAAAAATTTCGTTTTCCTTATAAAATCTCTTTTGCCATTCTTTTGTTAACGTATCGGATTGATAATAAGCCTGATTGTTTTTGTAAAGATTGTAGAACTTATCAAGCGTTTTTTGTTGATCTGAAGGGTATTCTACAAAGACTTTTTGTGGCTTGTATTTTTGGATAATCTTATTTGTAATTCTTTCCAGCCCTTCTTGTCTGTGGTTTTCCAGAATTTTGATTTCAACAGGTTTTCCAGCATCATGCCCCGGATTATTAAAATGATTGGTTCCGATAAGGATCACGTTAATTTTTTGTTGACTGAATCCTAATGAGAACAATAAAATAAGAACTAAGTAAAATATTTTTTTCATAAATGATTTTTGATGTTTCAAAAGTAGATGTATAAAAATCGCTGTAAAATAGAGGGTAGATGAAACGATATATTTTTAGGATTAATCTGTTTTCATCGGAGAAAAGAAATGGTTTGTCGATTATTCGAGGAATAATTTGAACTAAACTTTATTTTTGTTGTATGAAAATAAGCAAGCTCTTTTATCTCCACCTTTTCTTTTGGACGATCTATCTTACCGGATCGGTGGTTCTTCCGTATTTAGCTTTCGACAGTAAGAATAATATCTTTAATGTCACGTTCTTTTTTACGAGCATTATCTGCTTTTATGTCAATTACTTTATAGTGGTTCCCAGATTTTTTGAAGGAAGTAAGATCTATAAATCGGTCATTGTTTTCTTTCTCAGTGCATGTTGTTTTGTCGGGGTGCGTTACGGGGTGGAAGAATGGTTTTTGCCGCGATTTTTCGGGATCAGGAATTATTCGGAGGAAACTCCGTTTATGTTTTATTTCTTTGATAATATTTTTTACAGCAGTACTACGATTTTTATAAGTACTACCTTTTGGTTTCTAAAATACTCGATCAACAGTGAGCAGGAAAAAACGGCTTTGATGGAAGCGAAGAAAAATGCAGAATTACAGGCTTTAAAAACACAGATTAATCCACATTTTATTTTTAATTCTTTGAATAATATCTATTCTTTAGTCTATCAAAAATCGGATAAAGCTTTACCCGCCCTTGAAGAATTGAGTCAGTTGTTGAGGTACAGTACCAAAGATCTGGAAAAAGATTTTATCAGTTTAGATAAAGAAATCGGGTATATTGATAGTTTGACAGCTTTGGAGAAATTAAGAATCAAAAACCCTGAATTATTAATATTTGAAAAAAACATTAATCATCCCAAACTGAATATTTCCCCGATGATTTTGGTTCCTTTTGTGGAGAATGCTTTTAAACATGGAGACTTCCGTGACAAAGGTTTTCAGATGAAGGTTTCGGATGAGCGGCAGATTCTTCGTTTTTATCTTTTAAATTATAAGAAAGAGAGAATGAAAGATTCCGTTTCAGGAATTGGAATTGAGAATGTGAAAAAGAGGCTGGAAATTCTTTATCCTAAAAAATATGAACTGAACATAAAAGATTCAGAAACAGAATTTGTCGTAGATTTAAAGATTGATTTACGAAATGAATAAAATTAAATGTATTGTGGTAGATGACGAACCATTGGCGATTTCGCTTTTGGAAAGTTATATCTGGAAAGTTCCTTTTCTTGAATTGGTTTTCTCTACCGAAAATCCGATCGAAGCATTAGAATTTATTCAGAATAATGAAGCAGATCTTGTTTTTTTGGATATTCAGATGCCTGAACTGACAGGAATCAATTTCATGAAAATTTTAGGGGACAAGCTGAAGTATGTTTTGACAACGGCTTATTCCGAATATGCTTTGGAAGGATACGAACATAATATCGTTGATTATCTTTTAAAACCGATTTCCTTTGAACGTTTTTATAAAAGTGCTTTAAAAGCTCAGGAACGTTTTGTTTTTAATGAAAATAAGGAAGATGCTCATTTCTTTGTAAAGTCTTCAGGACAGCAGCATAGGATTAATTTTGAGAATATTCTGTACGTGGAAAGTATCAAAGACTATGTAAATATCCGAACTTCGGAACAGGAATATATTGTTTTGGATACTTTGAAATCAATGGAACAGCAACTTCCTGATCATTCTTTTGTGAGAATTCATAAATCTTTTATTATTAATTTAAATCAGATTAAAAATTTAGGAAGCAAAAAGGTAACTCTGATTTCTGAACAGGAAATTCCGATAGGAGAGAGTTTCAGAATGAACCTTCTGACCAAAATAAAATGAAAAAGCAACTTCAATTTGAAGTTGCTTTTTCTATGATTAATTAAATCTAACAATTAATTTTTCTCTTGTTGTTTGATCAGATTCAAAGCAGAACCTGCTTTAAACCATTCGATCTGTTGATCGTTATAGGTATGGTTTGCTACAATAATATCTTTAGTTCCATCTTTGTGAACGAATTCTAAAGTCAGCTGTTTTCCAGGTGCAAACTGATCAAGGTCTAAGAAGTTTACCGTATCATCTTCTAAGATTTTATCATAATCGGTTTCATTAGCGAACGTAATTCCCAACATCCCCTGTTTTTTAAGGTTTGTTTCGTGAATTCTTGCAAATGATTTTACCAGTACTGCTTTTACACCAAGGTGTCTTGGTTCCATTGCAGCGTGCTCTCTTGAAGAACCTTCCCCGTAGTTTTGGTCTCCAACAACGATCGTAGGAACTCCGGCAGCTTTGTAAGCTCTCTGTACAGCAGGAACTTCTCCGTATTCTCCGGTTAATTCATTTTTAACATTATTGGTTTCCATGTTGTAAGCATTTACAGCTCCGATCAACATGTTGTTTGAAATATTATCAAGGTGACCTCTGTATTTTAACCATGGACCAGCCATAGAAATGTGGTCGGTTGTACATTTTCCGAAAGCTTTGATCAGAACTTTAGCTCCGGTAATGTTTTTACCATCCCAAGCTGGGAATTCTTCCAATAACTGAAGTCTGTCCGAAGTAGGGCTTACATTTACCACAACGCTAGAACCATCTTCAGATGGAGCTTGATATCCGTTGTCATCTACTGCGAATCCTTTTTCCGGTAATTCAAACCCTTTTGGCTCGTTTAATTTTATTTGTTCTCCAGATTCATTCGTTAACGTATCTGTGATAGGATTAAAGTCTAATCTTCCTGAAATTGCAATCGCAGCTACCATTTCCGGTGAAGCTACGAAAGCGTGTGTATTGGGGTTACCATCCGCTCTTTTCGCGAAGTTTCTGTTGAAAGAGTGAATAATTGAGTTTTTCTCTCCTTTTTCAGCACCTTCTCTGTCCCATTGTCCGATACAAGGTCCGCAAGCATTGGTAAAGATTCTTGCATTCTCAAATTTTCTGAAAGAATTCAGGAATCCGTCTCTTTCTGCTGTGAATTTCACCTGCTCAGAACCCGGATTAATTCCTAAGATCGCTTTTGGTTTTACTCCTTTTGCTACGGCATCTTCAACAATAGAAGCTGCTCTTGATAGATCTTCATAAGAAGAGTTGGTACAAGAACCGATTAATGCCCATTCTACTTCTAGAGGCCATCCGTTGGCTTCTGCTTTAGCTCTGAATTCAGACACCGGAGTTGCCAAATCCGGAGTGAAAGGTCCGTTCAAGTGAGGAGCCAATTCGGAAAGGTTGATTTCTATTAATTGATCAAAATATTGTTCAGGGTTTGCATATACTTCCGCATCACCTGTTAAGTGTTCCGCAATTTTATCAGCAGCATCTACGACATCCTGTCTTCCGGTTGCTGCTAAATATCTTCTCATAGAATCATCATATCCGAAAGTAGAAGTTGTCGCTCCGATTTCAGCTCCCATATTACAGATAGTACCTTTACCAGTTGCTGAAAGAGATTCTGCTCCTTCTCCGAAATATTCTACGATGCATCCTGTTCCCCCTTTTACAGTAAGAATTCCTGCTACTTTTAGGATAACGTCTTTTGCAGAAGTCCATCCGTTCATTTTACCGGTTAATTTTACACCGATCAATTTTGGCATTTTAAGTTCCCAAGCCATTCCTGCCATTACATCCACTGCATCAGCTCCACCTACACCAATCGCTACCATTCCTAAACCTCCTGCATTTACCGTGTGTGAATCTGTACCGATCATCATTCCTCCAGGGAATGCATAATTTTCCAATACCACTTGGTGAATAATCCCTGCTCCCGGTTTCCAGAAACCAATACCATACTTATCGCAAACTGAACCTAAGAAGTTGAAAACCTCAGAGTTTTTATTAAGACCTTCCTGTAAATCTGCCTGTGCACCCACTCTTGCCTGAATCAGGTGATCAGCGTGAGCGGTTGAAGGAACAGCAACTTTAGCTTTCCCTGCCTGCATAAACTGTAAAAGTGCCATTTGTGCGGTGGCATCCTGCATAGCTACTCTGTCTGGAGCAAAATCCACATAAGAGTTTCCTCTTTCGTGGGCTTGTGTAGCATTTCCTTCCCAAAGGTGGGTGTAAAGAATTTTTTCTGAAAGGGTAAGAGGTTTTCCCACGATTTGTCTTGCCGCAGCAATTCTTTCCGGGTAACGCTCGTACACTTTTTTGATCATATCAATATCAAAAGTCATATCTAATTTAGTTTTTGTTCTTTTTAATAGGTTTTTTCCGTGATTGTGAGCGGAAATTTTATCTAATACAATACATCAAAATCTATTCCTACGCTTTTTGTAAAGAATAAATATGATAAATGATTAAAATATTTTATGACTATGAAGTTAAGGAAAAAATGATTTTTTAACATTGATATAGGTTAAAATAATTCTTAACAGCCTTAAATAGAACGGTTCTAAAAAAGAAAAATTTTATTTATAATTAGGTATGGCCATCATGTGTTTATTTTGCCTTTAAAAATAACTGAAATATGTTTTTTTTTGTTAGGGATTTAAACTATAAAAGTCCTTTATTGTGACGGTTTTTCTTATATGTTAATTTTTTTAATTTCCAGCTATCTATTATTAATATCTTAATGATAAAGTGTTTGTTGCTATAATATAATTATAATTTTCGTGAATTTTTTGTTTTTTAATTGTAATTAAAAATATTTTTTGAAGTAGCTTTACATATGATTGTAATCACGTCTCAGTGAATTGTGTTTGCTTCAATTTAATTTTCATCAAAAAACCATCCAACAAATATTAAAACCATGAACAAAAAAAAACTAAAACCGTATGTAAATCTTAGAAGCACTATTGCTGATATAATTAAGAAATCGAGAATCTTATTTTTATTGCTCTTCGGAGTAGCCTCACAAATGAACGCACAACGTACAGTTGAAAAACTTAACCGGGGGTTAGTAGCCATGCGATTAAACGCCAATCAGGTGTATGTAGGCTGGAGAATGCTGGGAACCGAAGAACCCAATACAAGTTATAACCTGTATTTTAATAATGTAAAAGTAACAGGAAGTCCTTTTACAACTACTACAAATTTTAATCACAATATTACGACCAACGGAACTTATACCGTTCGTGCCATAATTAATGGTGTAGAACAGCCTGCATCAGAATCTGCTACTGTTTGGGCTAATCAATATCTAGATATTCCTATGCAAATACCGGCTGGGGGTACAACCCCGGATAACGTTGCTTACACCTATAGTGCAAACGATTGCAGTGTTGGTGATGTAGATGGAGACGGGCAATACGAACTGTTTGTAAAATGGGATCCTTCCAATTCAAAAGACAATTCACAGCCCGGTTTTACGGGCAACGTTTATATTGACTGCTATCGCTTAGACGGAACACGTTTATGGAGAATCGATTTAGGGAAAAACATCCGTGCTGGTGCTCATTATACCCAGTTTATGGTGTATGATTTGGATTCGGATGGAAAAGCAGAATTGGCTTGCAGAACATCGGACGGAACCATAGATGGAGCTGGAGTTGTTATTGGAAATGCAGCAGCAGATTACAGAAATCCAAACGGAAGTACAACATCAACAAGTACTTATGGTGCAGTTATATCAGGTCCTGAATTTCTAACTATTTTTAATGGTGAAACAGGAAAAGCAATGGCTACAACCGATTATTTGCCTGTACGTGGAAGCGTATCTTCTTGGGGAGATAGTTATGGAGGCCGTTCTGAGCGTTTTCTTGCCGCTGTTGCTTATCTTGACGGATCTAAACCCAGTCTAATAATGGGACGAGGTTATTACACAAGACTCGTACGTGTGGCTTGGGACTGGAGAAACGGTAAGCTTTCACAACGATGGATTTTTGACAGCAGTACTTCTGGAAATTCTGCAGCAGCAGGCATGGGGAATCATCAAATGACTGTAGGCGATGTTGATGGTGATGGCAAAGACGAAATAATTAACGGTTCCAGTGCTATTGATGATGATGGTACTTTGTTATTTGCTAATACTTTAGGTCATGGGGATGCTTTACATATGACTGATATGGATCCGGATCGTCCTGGAATGGAAATATGGCAGTGTTTAGAAGAACCTGCTAAATATAAAACGAATGGCTTGGTTTTTTTAGATGGAAAAACAGGAGCTACATTATGGGGAATACCTTCAACTGGAGACATAGGACGTTGTAATGCTGCAGATATTGACCCACGTTACAAAGGTTATGAATGTTTTGGAAGCGCAAATGGCGTAAACTATTTGATGGATTGCAAAGGAAATCTAATCAGCAATAAAAAACCGACACAAAATTTTTCTATCTGGTGGGATGGAGATTTGAACCGTGAATTATTAGATTCGAATAAAATAGATAAATGGGATTATATTAATGGGAAAAACGTTAATATACTTACTGCTACAGGATATTCATCAAACAATACCACAAAAGCTACCCCATGTTTAAGTGCTGATCTTTTTGGCGATTGGCGAGAAGAAGTGATATTTCGTAAGGAAGATAATTCTTCTTTAAGAATTTACACGACCAATATAGCCACAACCCATAAATTATATACTTTGATGCACGATACTCAATATAGAACGGCTATTGCATGGCAAAATTCGGCTTACAACCAGCCGCCTCATCCAAGTTTTTATTTAGGAGTAGATATGGCAGCGCAAACAAAGCCAAATGTAGTTACTGCGGGAGCAAATCCATCTCAGAATGTGCAATCAGCTAATGCTGTGATTTATCCGAATCCTGCTGGTCAAACTTTTACAATTAAGGCTGAAGGAGTGTTTACTTATGCCATTCATAATATGTTAGGTGTAAGAGTGGGCTCTGGAAAAGGAAAAAATCAAATTGAAGTTAGCTCCTCGGGTACGGGCGTATTCATTGTTACGGTTCAGTCTGAAAAAGGAACATCAAATATCAAATTGATAAAAGAATAGGAAATAATTAATTGCCGGATTTGGGTGATATGATTGATTTTAGGGTAAATGTTTTTAAGTAAATCTTTGCCATAATTTTTATTAAAATTGATTCCATAAAAAAAGGAAGACTTCTCTCGAAATCTTCCTTTTATATTTAAAGTTTAGCCTAAAAATTAATGACCAACCGTTACCAATTCTTTAATCGAAGGTACGAAAGTCGTCAAATCAATTCCTTCAACAGCTGTTTTGTATTCTTCAATACTTGGGATTCTACCAATAATAGCAGATAAAACAACAACCGGAGTTGAAGCCAATAAAGATTCTCCTTTTTTACGTTCAGAATCTTCAACCACTCTTCCTTGGAAAAGACGCGTAGAAGTCGCTAAAACAGTATCTCCTTTCTCAGCTTTTTCCTGATTACCCATACAAAGGTTACAACCAGGACGCTCAAGATACATCATGTTTTCATATTGTGTACGAGCTTCACCTTTTGGAGCTGCATCGTTGAATTCGAAACCTGAATATTTTTCTAGTAATTCCCAATCACCTTCAGCTTTTAATTCATCAATGATATTATAAGTAGGAGCTGCAACCACAAGAGGAGCCTGGAATTCTACTTTACCATTTTTCTTTTCAAGATTTCTCAACATCTGAGAAACAATTTTAAGGTCACCTTTGTGAACCATACAAGATCCTACGAAACCAAGGTCAACTTTTTTCTCACCTCCATAATATGTAAGGTCTCTGATGGTATCGTGAGTATATCTTTTCGATACGTCATCATTGTTTACATCCGGGTCAGCAATCATTGGTTCAACGATTACATCTAAGTCTACAACAACTTCAGCATAATATTTTGCATTAGCATCAGGAGTTAAAGCAGGTTTATCACCACACTTAATTTCCTCGATTCTCTTGTTTGCTTTGTTAATTAATCCTTGAAGAACATGGTTTTTATTATCCATTCCTTTGTCAATCATAATCTGGATTCTGCTTTTCGCAATTTCCAATGATTCAATCAAAGTATCGTCTTCAGAAATACAGATTGAAGCTTTCGCTTTCATTTCTGCAGTCCAGTCTGTAAATGTAAATGCTTGGTCGGCAGGAAGTGTTCCGATGTGAACTTCGATGATTCTTCCCTGGAAAACATTTTCTCCATCAAATTGCTTCAACATCTGAGCTTGAGTTGCGTGAACTACATCACGGAAATCCATGTGCTCTTTCATATCTCCTTTGAAAGTTACTTTCACAGATTCAGGAATCGGCATTGAAGCCTCGCCAGTTGCCAAAGCCAAAGCTACCGTTCCAGAGTCAGCTCCGAAAGCAACCCCTTTAGACATTCTTGTGTGGGAGTCACCTCCGATGATGATTGCCCATTCGTCAACCGTAATATCGTTAAGAACTTTGTGAATAACGTCTGTCATTGCGTGGTATTCACCTTTCGGGTCACGAGCTGTGATTACACCGAAATCGTTCATAAATTTCATTAATTTAGGGATGTTAGCTTGTGCTTTTTTATCCCAAACTGAAGCAGTGTGACAACCTGATTGGTAAGCTCCGTCAACAATTGGAGAAATTACCGTTGCAGCCATAGATTCCAATTCCTGAGAAGTCATCAAACCTGTCGTGTCCTGAGAACCAACAATGTTTACTTCTACACGAACGTCTGAACCTGCGTGTAACAATTTACCTTCAGTTACACCCACTGCATTTCTGTTGAAGATTTTTTCAACAGCAGTTAATCCTTGTCCTTCGATAGAAATTTCTTTTGAAGGGGCGAAAACTAGAGGAGCTGTAATTCCTAAAGTTTTAGCAGCAAAAGTCTGGATTTTTTTACCAAAAACGATAGCATAAGAACCACCCGCTTTGATAAATTCTAATTTTTGAGGAGTAAATGATTTTGAAATATCTTTCAATTCAGTCTCTCCGTTGTATAATTTTTTCTCTTTAGTATTGATAGTCAAAACAGTTCCTGTAGCAACTGAATATTTTTCTTCTAAAACGATGTCACCGTTTTCGTTACGAACAGGGTGTCCGTTTTCGTCTGTTTTCTTAACCCAGTTTTGAAGGTCGATTCCGATACCTCCGGTTACGTCAACGGTTGTCAAGAAAATTGGAGAAATACCATTTGTTCCCGCTACAATTGGAGCAATGTTTACGAAAGGTACATAAGGACTTGCCTGTTTCCCTGTCCAAAGAGCAACGTTATTTACACCAGACATACGGGAAGAACCAACTCCCATTGTTCCTTTTTCAGCAATCAGCATTACACTTGCATCAGGGTGTTGAGCTTGAAGCGCTTTTATTTCTTCCTGTTGAGCAGGAGACATCATACATTGTCCGTGCAATTCACGGTCAGAACGAGAGTGCGCTTGATTTCCCGGAGATAATAAATCGGTAGAAATATCACCTTCAGCAGCAATATAAGTAACGATTTTAATTTCTTCCGCAACTTCAGGAAGTTTAGTGAAAAACTCTGCCTTTGCATAGCTTTCCAAAATATCTTTAGCGATTGCACTACCTAATTCGTAAGCTTCTTTCAAACGAGCAGTATCAGCGTCGTACAAGAAAACCTGAGTTTTAAGAACTTCAGCAGCCTGTTTTGCAGTCGCTTCATCATTTCCTAAAGCCAAATCAAGAAGAACTTCGATAGAAGGTCCACCTTTCATATGAGACAACAATTCGAAAGCGAAAGTAGGAGTGATTTCTTCTACTACAGATTCACCAAGAATGATTTCTTTTAAAAACTGAGCTTTTACACCTGCAGCACTTGTTGTTCCTGGTAGAGTGTTATAAATGAAAAAATTAAGAGAATCAGCCCTGTATTCGTTAGCTGTATCTTTAATTTGTGCGATGATTTCGCTTAATAATTCTGCACTGTCAATTGGCTTTGGATGTAGCCCTTGGTTTTTTCTTTCTGCAATTTCTTGGATGTAATCCTGATACATATTCATAATAATAGAAGTCTTTTCAATCTTTATAAATAGATTATAATCGTTGTGCTATAACCTATATTTCTTTTAAAAGGAGTATTGATATTGAGTTAAAACCTACTAAAGAATATGGTTTTTATGACTTTTTTTGTCAAAAATCATTTCTTTATGATGCTTTTATAATATCAAACACCTGAAAATGTTCCCAAAATTACGAAATTTTAATTTTTTATGAGAATGAAATTATTTAGATTCTTTATAAATATGATTTTTAAATAATCTATTATGTTTTGACTTTCATAGGGTTCTGAGATTTTTAAGAGATGTGCAAATGTTAAAAAATATGCGTATTTTCGTATTACAAAAACATGCCATGAAAAATATTTATCAACTCCTTGCTGCGTTGCTGTTTAGTATGGCTTTTTCGCAGTCTAGTCATGTGGTTTCAACCAGCGAAACCCAATTTCCGGGAACTACCCAGTTTGCCCGGATGAATCCGAACCGTCCCGATTTGATTTCGTTATACGGAGATATTCCCTTGCTTATTCCCAAAAAACAGAATGGTAAAGTGGGATATGTGAATCAGAAAGGACAGGTGATCATTCCTGCAGAATTCTATATTGGAATGTTTTTTTCCGAAGACTGTAATCTGCTTAATTCTCCAAATGAAAAAGTAAGAAAATACGGAACGAATGAATATGCTACGGTGGAAAAAGCACAGATTTCCTATAGAATAGATG
This sequence comes from Chryseobacterium taiwanense, assembly GCF_000813825.1. GTDB lineage: Bacteria > Bacteroidota > Bacteroidia > Flavobacteriales > Weeksellaceae > Chryseobacterium > Chryseobacterium taiwanense. The sequence continues at coordinate 86,534 of NZ_JWTA01000010.1, read as the reverse complement.
TTTTTGGGAAAAAAGTATATCAGTACAAAGATTCGGATCTAGGAAAATGTAAGAATACCTATGTAAAACAAAGATACGGAGTCTATAAAGACAAATATCTTTTCGGATTGGGAGATAATAACCTCTATAAAAATTCTAAAGTTACTTTTAAATTTCAGATCGTTCCGCAATATGAAATGCTGTATGTGTTGGAAGGAAATGATTTGGATCAACCTATGGTGGTGGCGATTGCCAACAATAAATTTGGGGTGATTAACAAAGAAAATAAGATCATGATTCCTTTCGAATATGAAGACATTAAATTGAATTTCAGCTGGAAATTAGGAGGGATGTTTGAAGTTTCAAAAGATGGTAAAAATTATTACTATGTAGACATCAGAAACAAAAAATACTAAAATAATCTGCTCATAAACAGAAAAAACCATACTTTTGCAGTCGAAATAAAGGGGTGCTGTCACAGGCTGAGATTATACCCAACGAACCTGGAACGGGTAATGCTGTTTAGGGAATTCGGCTGCAGAGCCGAACTGTATAATATCTTATCAATCCCCTTTTATTCATTAAATTTTAAAAATTTATAGAATGAAAGGTTTGTTTTTTTTAGGGCTTACTGTTGGCTCTTTCGCTTTTGTACAAGCACAAAATACCGATTCCTTAAAAATAAAGGAAATTGAAGCTGTTAATTTTACTAAAAGGCTTCCTGTTGCTAAAGAAATCATCAATGTTCAGAAAGATTTAGATAGTAAAAATCTTGGACAGGATTTACCTATTTTACTTAAAAATCAAACTTCCATAATTTCTACTTCCGATGCAGGAAATGGCGTTGGTTATACAGGTTTTAGAATTCGTGGGGTTTCTGGAAGTGCAATCAATGTAATGATGAATGGGGTTCCGTATAACGATTCTGAAAGTCAGGGAACATTTTTCGTAAACGTACCGGATTTAACAAGTTCTGCTTCTCAAATCCTGATTCAAAGAGGTGTCGGAACTTCTAATAATGGAGCGGCTGCTTTTGGAGCAAGTATTAATGTTCTTTCCAAAGATCCGGAAGACAAGTTTTACTTCAAGACAGATGATAGTTATGGGTCGTTCAATACCTATAAATATTCTGCGGAAGTAGGTTCAGGGAAATTTTGGAAAAACAGATTGTCTGTAATGGGAAGATACACCCATATTCATTCTGACGGATATATCGACCGCGCATTTTCTGATTTGAATTCTTATAATTTTACCGCATTATTTCAGGAAGGGAATACAAAATTACGCCTAATGGCTTTCGGTGGAAAAGAAAAAACGTATCAGGCTTGGAATGGAATTGACAGAAAAACTTGGGAAACCAACCCGAGATTTAATCCTTCTGGAGCTATTTATGATTCAAATTGGGAAAATATTACAGGATTTTACGATAATGAAACGGATAATTACAGACAAAACCATTATCAGTTGCTTTGGGAGCAGAAATTCAATGATAAATGGAATTTAGAAACTACTTTTCATTATACCAAAGGAAAAGGATATTACGAAAACTATAAACAAGGAGATCCCTTTGCGAGATATAATTTGCCGGATTTTGGAGGGGAAGAATATTCAGATTTTATCAGAAAAAAATGGCTGAATAATGATTTCTACGGAGTAGTTTCAACACTTTACGGGAAGTTGGGAATTGTAGATGTTAACTTCGGAGCAGTAGCCAATCAATATTACGGAAGGCATTTTGGAAATGTGACGGGAGTTTTCCTACCACAAATTGATGAGCATGAGTATTACAGAAACCGTTCTGTGAAAAACGAAGCTTCAGGTTTTGCAAAAGCTTTGGTAAGGGTAAATGACTTTGAATTTTTCGGAGATCTTCAGTTAAGAAGTGTAGATTATGACACAAAAATATTGACTTCAGGAGATGATGAAGGAGCGGATTTAAATAAAAACTGGCTGTTTTTCAATCCGAAATTGGGAGTTAACTATAAAATCGGAAACGGAAAAATATTCTTCTCTTATGCACACGCACATCGTGAACCCAACAGAGATGATTTGTTGGCAAATAATGATGTGAAAGCAGAAAAACTTCATGATTTTGAAGCCGGTTTAGAAAGACAATTTGGACCTGTGTCGTTTACAGCCAATCTATATTATATGTACTACGTCAATCAATTGGTATTGAATGGTGAATTAAATAATGTGGGTGCATTTATTAGAACCAATTCAGGGAAAAGCTACAGAAGCGGAATTGAATTGGGTGCTTTAGCCAAACTTTCAAAACAATGGGAACTGACAGGAAATGTAAGTTTCAGCAACAATAGAAATTTAGATTTCAAAATCGAAAATCAAACAGAAGTAAAAGATCTTGGAAATACACAGATTTCGTTTTCTCCGGATGTGATTGCCAACTTAGGGTTGAAATTCAGTCCTACGAAAAATTTCCAGTTTTCTTTGATGAATCAATATGTAGGAAAACAATATCTTGATAATTCCGAAGATAAGAATCTTCAATTGAAAGATTATCTTTTAACAGATTTTAATGCTCAATATCAATTTACAATAGCGCATAATGAAGTTGCTTTGAAGTTATTGGTGAATAATATCTTCGATAAGAAGTATGTAAATAACGGAGCGGTGTGGGATGGAAGTCCTTACTATTTTTCACAGGCAGGAACCAATTTTATGTTTGGGGTAAGCTGGAAAATACATTAATCAATTGACTATATTTAAAATAATTATATAGTAAAAAGTAAAAGTTAGATTTGAAGACTGCTTCGGCAGTCTTTTTTTGTTTTTAATCAATTTTGTGCTTAAAAATTGTGAAAAATATAAAATTGAAAATTCAAAAGGATTCTGTTTTTAATACATATAAAATGCTATTCCTCAACTAAAATCTATATATAATCCATATAATGGTAAGAATTGATTAATAAATTCAGAAAAATAAGCTTTTTGAGAATCTTTTTTTATAATGAAAAATGCTTCAAGAAGTCAGGGAAAAGTTATAAATTTGCCACCAAATGAATATTTCAGCATACATTTTAGAATATTTAAAACAGTTCGGGAGCGTTGTGGTTCCGGGCTTTGGTGTATTTTCTTTAGAGAACTCGAAAGCAATTATTAATTCTGAAAACGGAAGTATTCTTCCTCCTGCAAGTCAGATCGCTTTCACTCCGGATTATGAAATTCAGTCTGAGGAATTGGTTGCTTTTATTGCTGCTCAGAAACAGATGCCATTAGGAGCTTCCAAAAGTGATTTGAAGATTCAGACCGATTTTTGGAAGAAAAAACTTCAGGCAGATCAGGTTTTGGAAATTCAGAATTTAGGAAAGCTTTCCTTAGATGGAGATCATATTGTTTTCAGTGGAAAGCGTCTTGAAAATGATCGTCCCGATTTTTACGGATTAGAAGAGATCAGAATTTCGGATATTAAAAACTCTGAAAAGAAAGAGCAACCCAAAGAATCTAAAAAAGATTATAAATTCAATAAGTCTATTCTGTGGGCTTTCCTTTTTGTAGTTCCTGTATTAGGAATTGCTTATGCAGGGTATTCTCAGCAAGAGCTGATTTTCGGGAAGAAATCTTTCGACAGCCTTTCTGTGCAGACGAAAACAAAGCGAATAGAAAAAGTAATTCCTGTAAAAAAAGATTCTGTAACAACGAAAGTTTCAGATACCTTGAAAAAAGACTCTTTAAGAAAAGATTCTATCATAAAACCGGCTGTTGTGAAAACCAATAAAGCAACAGTTTCAAAACCTAAATCGAAATGGCAAAAGTAAAAAAAGCGTCGGAGTCTCTGACGGTGATGACTAATATTGTACTTCCCAATGATACCAACCAGCTGAGAAATCTTTTTGGGGGAGAACTGTTGGCGAGAATGGACAGATGTGCATCAATTTCTGCAACAAGACATTGTGAAAGAAGGGTGGTGACGGCTTCTGTGAATCACGTTTCGTTCGATTATCCTATTCCGGAAGGAGGTATTGTGGTGATGGAGTCTAAAGTGTCAAGAGCTTTCTCTACATCCATGGAGATTTATGTAGATGTTTGGTTGGATGATCCGATCAATCAGAAAAAAATTCATACCAATTCGGGAATTTATACTTTCGTGGCGGTAGATGAATTTAACAGACCTATTCCAATCCCTGAAATGGAGCCGGAAACTGAACTTGAAAAAGATCGTTTTGCAGCGGCATTAAGAAGAAAAGAACTTTCATTAATTCTTTCTGGAAGAATGAAGGCTTCAGAATCTGTAGAGTTGAAAAAACTTTTTCAGGAAGCTTAAATAATTTCTCTTAAAGAAAGACCACAAAAAATAAGTGTAATCACTAAAGATATAACCGACAAAATTATTTGTCGGTTTTTTATTGCATCCTTTGGAGAAGGTTCCAGATAATCAGTTCTTTCTCCAAATGCTTTTTTCGGGTACCCAATAATTAATCCTATCAAAAGCAGTAAGACTGCATTAATTCCGACTTCCAACCACAAAAATATTTTGCTGCCAAATCCATCCGAACCTTCCCCGGAATAATGAATAGGAATAATTTCCTGAATGGATGAAAACTTAATTCCTAAAAAAATGCAATAGGCCAATAATAAAAGGATAGACAGCCCGAAAATAAACTTATGTAATTTCATTAAGATGAAAAAATTGAAAAATTCTATCTCACAAAATACGTTTCTATATCTCTGAAACTTACCTTTGCATCAACAAATATAAAGAATTATGCCTTCTATGAGAATTTTACTCCTCGATAAAAATCATCCGCTTATTACAGAACAGCTTTTAGCTAAAAATTGTATCCTAGAAGAAGATTTTACCTCTTCTTATGATGAGGTTTGCAGTAAAATTGAAAACTATGACGGAGTGATTATCAGAAGCAGGATTCCTTTAGATAAAAACTTTTTAGAAAGTGCAAAGAACCTGAAATTCATTGCAAGAGTGGGAGCAGGAATGGAAAATATTGATATTCCTGTAGCTGAAAAACTAGGGATACAATTAATTAATTCTCCGGAAGGAAACAGAGATTCTGTGGCAGAACATGTGGTGGGAATGTTGTTGATCCTAATGAACCGTCTTTTCATCGCGTCACAGGAAGTGAAAAATGGAATTTGGTTACGTGAAGAAAACAGAGGAGATGAACTTCTAGGTAAAACAGTAGGGTTGATCGGTTATGGGAATATGGGGAAAGCAACGGCAAAAAGACTTTCCGGTTTTGGGTGTAAAGTGATTTTCCATGATATTCTTCCTGATCTTTCTGATGAGTATGCAACACAGGTTTCTTTAGAAGAATTAAAAGCTAAAGCTGAGGTGTTGAGTTTGCATATTCCATTGACGGAGGAAACCCATTATCTGATTGATTCAGCCTTTATCTCAGAAATGAAAAATGAGTTTTATTTTGTGAATACAGCAAGAGGGAAAAATGTAGAAACTAAAAGTTTAGTTGATGCGCTTGAGTCAGGAAAAATAAAAGGAGCCTGTCTTGATGTATTGGAGTACGAAAAATCTTCTTTTGAAAATATTGAATCTGAAAATGAAGCACTACAGTATTTATTGCATTCTGAAAAAGCAATTGTAACACCACATATTGCGGGATGGACGCACCAGAGTAAAGAAAAATTAGCACAGGTAATTGTAGATAAAATTGTAGCTTCGTTTTTATCATAGATACCGATTATGTTAAATAAGTCTTAATATATAGTTGATATTTAATATTTTCTTTGGGTTTTATTAAATTGCCACTCATTTTAGAAATTCATGAAGAAGCTTAGTTTTGTACTTATTTCCGCCGCTATTTTTTGTATTACATCCTGTAAAAAGAAAGAAGAAAAACAGTCTGAACCTGTTTATACATCAAACTTACCTAATTATGGAACGGTAGATTTAGATGATGTTTTTACCAAGGAAGATCTTGTGCTTTCAGATAAAAATACCATCACTCAATATATCGATAACTACTATCAAAAAGTTTGGGAAAAAGGGAATTTGAGCGGAGGAATTTTAGTGGCAAAAGGTGATGAAATCCTGTACGAAAACTATAGAGGTTTTGGAAGAGAAGGAAATCAAATGCCTATTGATAAAAATACGCCTTTGCATGTGGCTTCGGTTTCCAAAACTTTGACGGCAATGGCAATGATGAAATTGGTGGAAGCAAGAAAAATAAAATTGACAGATCACTTAACTGACTTCTTTCCTGGGTTTCCTTATCCAAATGTGACCGTTCAGACTTTATTGGATCAGAGAAGCGGTTTGCCAAAATATGAATACTTTATCACAAAAATAAAACCGGAACCGGCAGAGCTATCTAAGCCTTTTATTACGAATCAGGATGTATTGAATATGATTATTAAATACAAACCCGATTTGGCAAGAGATACCGATACCGGATTTATGTATTGTAATACCAATTTTGCTTTACTGGCTTTGCTGATTGAAAAAGTAACCAAAACACCTTTTCCTCAGGCAATGAAAGAAATGGTCTTTGCTCCTCTTAAAATGAACAATACTTATATTTTTCAGGAGAAAGATATTCCTACAGCGTCTCAGTCATTTTATTACGGAGGAAATAAATTGTATCCTTTAGACCGATTAGATCTTATTTATGGTGATAAAAATGTATATACTACACCAAGAGATCTTTTCAATTTCTCAAAAGCAATGTTCTCCAAAAACTTCCTGAAACCTGAATTGATGAAAATGGTTTTTGAACCTTACAGCAATGAAAAATTCGGAATGAACAATTACGGTTTAGGTTTTAGAATGAAGATTTTCGATAACGGAGAAAAGCTGACCTATCACAATGGATGGTGGCATGGAACCAATTCTGTTTTTGCTCATTTGCTGAAATCTAAAGTGACGATTGTAGCGATTGGAAATAAATATTCGGGAAGAGTATATACCGCTTTGGCTTTGTCAGGACTGTTCGAGGACTTTCCGCAGCAGAAAGCAAAACTACATACCGTAATGAACGATAATAAAGATTCTTTAAACGGAGGAAATGAAGTTTTTGGAGAATAATGTTTACTTTTGTTCAAACGTATTCATGAAGAAATTTTTTTTATTATTCGTTGCTGCTTTCCTTTTGCATTCATGTGCAAGATTAGGTTCTCCTGTAGGTGGACCAAAAGACTCTATAGCACCGAAGTTTTTAAGCTCAAATATTGATACCACGAGAATAAATGTTTCCAGAGACCTTAAGGAACTTAGGCTCGATTTTGATGAATATATTACCTTAAAAGATATCAGTAAAAACCTGATTATTTCGCCTCCTATTAAAAATATTAAGAGAATTATTCCTTCTACGATTGCGAATAAATTTCTTTTAATTCAATGGACAGATACTTTACAGGCCAATACGACTTATAATTTCAATTTCGGAAATTCTATTGCCGATAATAATGAAGGAAATATTTTAAGATATTACAATTTTGCATTTTCTACGGGAGAGAAAATTGATGATCTATACATCAGTGGAGAAATAAAAGATGCTCTTGCCACTAAAAAAAGTACGGGTGAAAATAAAATGGTGGTTGGCCTTTTTCAGGTAAAAGATACCATGAATTACAGGCAAAAGCCTTATTATATCACTAAAGTGGATGATGACGGGTATTACGAACTTAATTATTTGTCACCGGGTAAATATAAAATTGTTGCTTTTGAAGATGAGAACGGAAACTCAGTATATGATCCGGGTAGGGAAAAGGTAGGTTTTCAAAAAGAATCGATAGATTTTACAAAATCAATATCGGGGTTGAATATGAAAATTTATCCTTCTAAAAAGCCGTTGAAATATATTGAAATGAAAGAAATGCCGGGAGGAGTTACAATGACTTTTGAAGGGCATCCTGAAAGTGTAAAAGTGCTTCCTTTGAATGAAAAGCTTAAAGATTTTAAAGTGACTCATACACCAAAGTCAGACTCGGTAAAAATCTGGTTTGATGCGGTGAAAAGTGAGATTGGGCAAGGAACGACTGAAAATCTAAAGTTCAGCTATGATGCGAAGATAAAGGATACTGCTTTAACGGCGTCATTATTTTATAAATACAATACTAAGAATAAAATGACCATTTCCAACGGAAATGCTCTTTTAGCTCCAAAATCTGACCTTACTATTATTTCAAATTATATTGTTAATTCAATTGATTCTGATAAATGGGTATTGAAAAAAGATAGTACGACAACGCAGGAGTTTACGGCTAGAATCTCTGAAACAAATCCTTATCAGATTTTGGTACAATCAAATTTTGAAGCCGGAAAAAAATATCAGTTGACTATTCCAAGTAAAACAGTTTCTTCCTTCTATGATAAAATAGGAGATCCTTATCGTCTCGATTTTGAAGCGGATAAGGTTGAAAACTATGGAAGTTTGGCATTTAAACTTACCAATGCTCCGACTGCCGATTATTGGATTCAATTGCTGGATTCTTCAGACAAGGTAGCTTATCAAAAATATACAAAAGGGGATTATGTAAAGTTTGATATTCTAAAACCCGGAGAGTATATTGTAAGGATTCTTGTTGATAATAACGGTAATAAGTTTTGGGATGAGGCGGATTTGGATAAAGAAATTTTTGCAGAAGATTCCTATGTGTATTATGCCCAAGCTGTTGTGAGACCATTGTGGGATACTAATGAAGACTGGGATCTGAAAGATACAAGAACATTGGATAGTCCTAGAAAGGCTTCGACCAATAAAAACGGAGCACCATCTGAAACTAAAAGTTCAGAGGTAAAGACTAATAGTACAACAATAGTACCTACTAATACGACTACAAATAAAAATAGACAAAATAAAGTCTTGACACCTGTAAAATAAGAAGTATGGTTACTGTAAAAAAAGTTTTGTTTTGGCTGCTGATTGGGTTTGTCCTTATTCAGTTTATACCGGTGGATAAAACCAATGCTGCTGTGAAGAGTTCTGTGAATTTTGTTGATGTTAAAAAAACACCAGCTAAGATCAGTAATCTTATTAAGTCAGCTTGTTACGATTGCCATTCAAATGAAACGGTTTACCCTAAATATGCCTATTTTGCGCCTATTTCATGGTCAATAAAGAGTCATGTGAATGAAGGGAGGGAACATCTTAATTTTTCTGTTTGGGAAAGCTATAATAAAGATTTAAAAAAGAGTATGCTGGATAAATCAATACAAACAATTCAGACTAAAGCAATGCCTTTACCGGGATATACGGTTTATCATAAAGAAGCTAATTTGTCGGAAGCTGAAAGAGCTTTGTTAGTGAAATACTTTGAAGAGATTATTAAAAATAATGCTTATTAATAAACAAAAATCGCAGAGAAGTCTGCGATTTTATTTTTTATATAGATTGTAGGTATTTTTCAAAAAATATTTTCTGGGAATCAAAAGCAATATCTTCAATATTTAAGTCTTTCAAAGGGATCCAGATTGCTTCTGAAATTTCAGAAAGCTCAAGGTTTACTTCAAATTTTTCTGAAACACGGTATTCGTAAAAAAGATCAATGGTATTGTAATCAATCTCTTTATACTGATACACATTAGGAAGACTTGTAAGATATTTTAAATTCGAAATATCGATATTTATATGTAGTTCTTCAAAAAGTTCTCTTTTGCATGTTTCTTCTGCGCTTTCTTTGGGATCTACAAATCCTCCGGCCAGATCCAGTTTTCCTTTTTTAGGGTCTCTATTTCGTCTTGTAAGATATATTTCGTCTCCATGTCTTATAACAACTGCTACAGCTCCGGCTACGTTATTATACAATGTAAAACCGCATTCAGGACAGCTCCATTTTTTTTCATTATCCCAGTGCAGCGATTCTTTACCGCAACTTGGACAATACTTCAATAGTTTCATTGGGTAATGTTAATATTTCTCGGGTGGTAATTTAATATGACATCCCTAAGTTCCTCAGTTTTTAAGTGAGTGTAAATTTCAGTTGTGGTAATACTGGAGTGACCTAACATTTCCTGAATATAACGCAAATCAGCTCCGTTTTGCAGAAGGTGGGTTGCGAAAGAGTGTCGGAAAGTGTGAGGCGAAATCTTTTTGTTTACGCCTGCTTTATCTGTTAGCTCTTTTATAATAAGGAATACGATAACTCTTGACATAGAAGTTCCTCTGCTGTTTAAGAAAAGGCAATCTTCGTGCTTTTTATTGATCTTGTTTTTGGAGCGGACATCCTGAATATAATTTTTCAATAATTCCGAGGTATAATCTGCCAATGGAACAAGTCTGGTTTTGTCTCCTTTTCCTGTTACCTTAATGAACTTTTCATTAAAATTAATATTAGATATCTTTAAATCTATAAGCTCAGAAACTCTTAATCCACAACCATAAAGAACCTCAATGATACACTGATTTCTTTTGCCTAGATCTGTTGAGACTTCTATAGCGTTAATAATTTTATTGATATCGGGAAGACTTAACGTATCAGGAAGATATAAACCCAATTTTGGACCTTCAAGTAATGTTGCTGGATTGTCTTCTCTTATTTCATCCTCTACTAAGTATTTGAAAAAAGCTTTTATAGAAGAGATCCATCTTGCTTGAGATCTTTCACTGAATTTTTGTTTTGAAAGTAAAAATATATACTGTTGAATATCTTCATAGCTTATCACATCCGGACCTATATTGTCAAGACTTTCTTCGCTATATTCTTTTAATTTTTTGATGTCCCGTATATAGGCGTCGAGGGTATTTTCTGAAAAATTCCTCTCGAACCGAAGAAAAATTTCAAAATCTTTAATTTTTTCCTGCCAAGTCATTTGTGTTTTATTTTTTTAGTTCAACTTCCGATATCTGTTCTGTCTCAATGTTATGGTTTTGTAAAAATGATATTCCGTCATCATCAGAATATTCATTAATATATACTAATCGTGTAATTCCAGCTTGTAAAATGAGTTTACTACATTCTTTGCAGGGAGAAAGCGTTAAATATAACGTTGCTCCTTTTGCAGATTGTGTAGAGGCGGCAAGTTTTAATATTGCATTAGCTTCAGCATGTAATACATACCAATGCGTTTTGCCTTCTTCGTTTTCGCAGCAATTTTCAAATCCGGAAGGAGTTCCGTTGTAGCCGTCAGAAATAATCATTCTGTCTTTTACAATAAGAGCTCCTACCTGTTTTCTTTTACAGTAGGAAAGCTTTGCCCATTCCTGAGCCATTTTTAGATAAGCTTTATCAAACTTATTCATACAGCAGCATTATATTTTCGAAATAATTTTATAAATAATCTATTAAAAAGTAGGTTTCCTTTTTTCCATAAAAGCAGAAACTCCTTCCTTCTTATCATCCATGTCAAAAAGTTCTCCAAAAGATTTGATCTCCGTTTCAAAACCTTTATCTGTGTCAGATAAGTTAACGGCAAGTATCGCTTTGGAAATTGCCATTGGTGAGTTATTAGCAATTGTTTTTGCCAGTTCTTTGGTTTTTGTTAAAAGTTCCTCAATAGGAAAAACTTCATTTACAAGTCCTATTTCTTTCGCTCTTTGAGCAAGAATCATTTTAGCCGAAAAAATAATTTCATTCGCTAATCCTTTTCCTACCAATTTAGGAAGTCTTTGTGTTCCTCCATATCCAGGAATTAATCCTAAAGTAACTTCCGGAAGCCCTAATTTAGCATTTTCAGAGGCGTATCTGATATGACAAGCCATTGCTAATTCTAAACCTCCTCCTAAAGCAAAGCCATTCACTGCAGCAATTACAGGTTTAGATAATGATTCAATTTTGTTGAACAAAGAATTGTGTCCGTTTCTTGCCTGTTCTTCTGCTTTTTCCTGTCCGAAATCACTAAATTCCTTAATATCTGCTCCTGCAACAAAAGATTTCTCTCCGCTTCCGGTAATAATAATCGCTCTGCAAGATGAGTCTGAATTTAATTGATCTAATGCGGTACTGATTTCCTGAATAGTCTTGGCATTTAATGCATTTAAACTCTCAGGTCTGTTTATAGTGATGATTGATATTTTCTCTTCAGATTGTAATAATATGTTCTCGTAATTCATTTTTTAGCCTTGTAATATTATCTTCTGCAAATTATAATTTTTTTGCACATAAAAGGAAAAAATATTCACTTTTTTCCTTTTATGTTGATTTATTTTTAATGGAAAGTTCTTTTTTGTTGCTTATTTGGAATGATTTATCATATTGGCATCAATATTTACACTCAGTTGAGATGCAACTTTCATACCCAGTTCAATATTGGCTCTGAAAAAATGACACAATTGTCTGTTGATGATTTCATCTTTCTTGGGACCGCTTATTTCTTTCATGCTGGTGACGATATTGTTGACAAGATGTTCTCTGTCTTCCCCGGACATTGCTTTTGAATATAATAATCCGGGTTGTGTGTAGTGATCATCATCATTTTCATTTCTGTTATAGCTGGCAACATGAGCACTATCCAGTTCGTATTCATGATTTTTATATGATGAATCCGGTTTAATGTCATCAAAACTATTAGGAAAATAATTAGGCTTATCCTGATAATAGCTTGAATCTGCCATAAATCCGTCTCTTTGATAATTGTTAACGGCAAAAGGACATCTGTTAACTTCCAGTTGATGAGCATTTACTCCAACTCTGTATCGGTGAGCATCTGGATAAGAAAATAATCTTCCCTGAAGCATTTTGTCTGGTGAAAAACTAATTCCGTTAATTAAATTACTTGGAGAAAAGGTTGATTGTTCTACGTGTGCAAAGTAATTAACAGGGATTTCATTAAGCTCCATTTCTCCCACTTCAATTAAAGGGAAATCTTTTTGGAACCAAACCTTAGTGATGTCAAAAGGATTCCATCTGAAATCTCTTGCCTGTTCTTCCGTCATTACCTGTATATACATGGTCCATTTCGGGAAATCTCCATTTTCAATAGCATTGCAAAGGTCTTCCTGAGCAAAATCAGGATTTTTACCTGCCATGTTGACTGCATCGTCATTGGAGAAATTTTTAATTCCCTGTTTGGTCTTTAAATGGAATTTTACCCAAACTCTTTCATTCTTCTCATTAATCATAGAGAACGTATGAGAACCAAAACCATGCATATGTCTGTATCCGTAAGGCGTTCCTCTGTCTGACATCAAAATAAGAACCTGATGAAGCGATTCCGGATTCAAACTCCAGAAATCCCACATCATCGTGGCACTTTTTAAGTTGGTTTTCGGTACTCTTTTCTGAGTGTGAATAAAATCAGGGAACTTTTTGGCGTCTTTAATAAAGAAAACTGGGGTGTTGTTTCCTACTAAATCCCAATTCCCATCTTCTGTATAAAATTTTAAGGCAAAACCTCTTGGATCTCTTGCGGTATCGGCACTTCCTTTTTCTCCGCCAACTGTAGAAAATCGAGCAAACATTTTGCATGAATTTCCTACTGCAGAAAATAATTTTGCTTTGGTATATTGGCTAATATCGTGAGTTACGGTAAACTTTCCGTAAGCACCACTTCCTTTGGCATGAACAATTCTTTCGGGAATTCTCTCTCTTACAAAGTGAGCAAGGTTTTCCTGAAGAATGAAATCTTGCAGTAATACTGGTCCTCTAGGTCCTACTGTCTGTGAATCCTGATGTTCAAAATAGGGGGAACCGTTGCTTAGGGTTATTTTTTTAGAATCCATAAATCTATTCTTTAGAGTGAGAAATTTCTTGTTGTAATTGAAAGATGTAAAGGTAGTAAATATCAAATTTACTTCAATTTTTTTGCTAATAGCAAAAACATTATATCTTTGTAATAGATAATATTAATCAAATGAACATTCAGCAACTGGAGTATCTTATCGCTGTAGATAAGTACAAACATTTTGGTAAAGCAGCTCAAGCATGCTTCATTACACAGCCAACCTTAAGTGCAATGATACAGAAATTTGAGGACGAACTGGATGTTAAGGTTTTTGACAGAACTACCCATCCTATACGTACTACAGACGTAGGGCTTCAGATCATTGATCAGGCGAAGGTAATTATAGAATCTGTCAATGAATTAAAGAATAAAGCGAACCTTTTAAATAACATTTTAGGAGGTACCATCAATTTAGGGATCATTCCTACAGTGTCTTCTTTTATTTTGCCTACTGAGATTTTTAAGTTTTTGGAAGAGAACCCGAAAATCCAGATGAACGTAAAAGAAATGACAACGGATAATATTGTTAAAGCTTTGAAAGCCGGAGAACTGGATGCGGGAATTATCTCCACTCCTTATGATTCTGCAGACGAGTTTTATCAGGATTTCCTGTTCAATGAAGAATTGATGATCTATAGCTCAAATACGGAGGCGAATAAAAAGAATTCATATGTAGTACCTGAAGAATTGAATGTTGAGAAAGTATGGCTTCTTGAGGAAGGTAACTGTCTTAGAAATCAATTTGAGAATATCTGTCATCTTAAGGAAAATACGTTGAAACCTAAAAATTTAGATTTCCTGGCTTCCAATATTCAAACATTGGTGCATATGGTAGACAAAGTGGGTGGAATCAGTATTTTACCGGAGTTGGCTTTGAGTCAACTGTCTGAAGAACAGAAGAAAAATGTTTTCAGATTCAAAAAGCCTTTCCCATACAGAGAGATCAGCATTATTTATTATAAGCCGACATTTAAACAAAAAATTATTGATGAATTATCGCATTCTATCAAAACATCTTTAGAGAAAAAGCTGAATTACAATGAAAGCCCTAAAGAATATGTAAGCATAAAACCTCAATAGTTTCTTTTTATAAAAGCGAGATAAATCATTAATTTCAAGAAAATTATAATTAGTAAACAAAAGTTTTGAGTATTAAAAAAATAGTACTTAAATTTGCCAACGTTTACAGACGAGGAGAAATTTGACCTGATTGCAACCTCTATAAAAAAATGCTAAAACAGTATTCTTTTTTAGGCTTTCTGGGCAACACTTCTTATTTTTCTTCGGTTTTTTTAATCTAAATACAATATAGAAGAATATGTCTTATTTATTTACATCTGAATCCGTTTCAGAAGGACATCCGGATAAAATTGCCGATCAGATTTCCGATGCATTAATCGATCATTTCTTGGCATACGATAAAAATTCAAAAGTAGCTTGTGAAACTCTTGTTACAACAGGACAGGTAGTACTTGCAGGTGAAGTAAAGTCAGATGCTTACCTTGATGTACAAACTATCGCCAGAGAAGTTATCAACGGGATTGGATATACAAAAGGAGAATATATGTTCAACGGTGATTCTTGTGGAGTAATTTCTGCAATTCACGAGCAGTCTCCGGATATCAATCAGGGAGTTGACAGAGCTGTAGTAGATGAATCTTTTGAAGCAAGAGCAAATGCTCAAGGTGCAGGAGATCAGGGGATGATGTTTGGGTATGCTACGAACGAAACGGCAAACTATATGCCTTTAGCGTTAGATTTAGCGCATACTATTCTTAAAGAACTTTCTGCCATCAGAAGAGAAGATACTGAAATTAAATATCTTCGTCCGGATGCAAAAAGCCAGGTTACGATTGAGTACTCTGATGATCATAAACCAATCAGAATAGATTCTATTGTGGTTTCTACTCAGCATGATGATTTTGGTGCTGAAGAAGAAATGTTGAACAAAATTCGTGAAGATATCAAAAATATTTTGATTCCGAGAGTGGTGGCTCAGCAAACTGAAGAAATTAAAGCGTTATTTAATGATCAGATCAAATATCACATCAACCCGACTGGGAAATTTGTAATCGGTGGTCCTCACGGAGATACAGGTCTTACAGGGAGAAAGATTATTGTTGATACTTACGGAGGTAAAGGAGCGCACGGAGGTGGAGCTTTCTCAGGAAAAGATCCTTCAAAAGTAGACAGAAGTGCTGCTTATGCAACAAGACACATTGCTAAAAACTTAGTGGCTGCAGGTGTTGCAGATGAGGTTTTGGTACAGGTTTCTTACGCAATTGGTGTAGCTGAACCTTGTGGTTTATATATCAATACGTACGGAACTGCAAAAGTAGATCTTCATGATGGTGATATTGCTAAAAAGGTTTCTACGATCTTCGATTTAAGACCTTATGCTATTGAGCAAAACTTAAAATTGAGAAATCCTATTTATCAGGATACAGCATCTTATGGACACATGGGAAGAGAGAGTTATGTAGCTGATAAAACGTTTAATAAAGGACAGAAAAACGAATTGACTCTTACAGGGTTGGAATTCTTTACTTGGGAGAAATTAGACAAAGTGGACGAAATTAAAGCTTCTTTCGGTATTTAATTTTGTTTTAAATAATAATCAAGCTGCTTTATCTTCGGATAAGGCAGTTTTTTTTAATTTTACACGATAATAGATTTAAAGATGATGAATGTGAGAACAGCGATTACTATTCTTTCGGTATTTTTCCTAAGCGTATTTGCAAAAGCGCAGTATACCATGCATAAAATGATTAGTGTAGGGTATACGTATCAAAACCAAAGTTTTGGAGAAATAGGAGGTAAGCTACTATTTCTGAAGAATGATGATGTTATTTACCGTTTGGGTGGTTCTGCTTTAATGGGTTCTGCAAATTCGCAGTTTGCTATAATGCCAAAATTACAGGCAGACGTTTTGTTAAATTTTGAAAAAAATGTAGACTTCTATCACTCGTATTATTTCCTGGTAGGAGCGGAAGGAACCAATAAATATTTGGCTCCAAAGGTCGGAGTTTCTCTTTTCGGGATTTTAGATCTTACGGGAGGATATGCTTTTCCTATTGGTAACGCACGTTTAAATGGCAAAAAAATGGAGGGGTTGAATATTAATTTTACACTAAATATCCCAACTGTCTTTATTCATGACATGTTTAATTGATTATTTTTAAATTTTTTTGATAAAAAATTAATAATAGGTTAACAGTTATTAAAAAATTATTATATTTACACCATATAAAAATTGTACTGCCTATTGATTCGACTTTACTCTAAAAAACTGTTTTGTATTTATAGTGAAAGCCAGATTAAATATCTGGATATACGCTTGTCTACAAATTTTTTATTATTGAGAAGAAGTTATGAAATCAAAATCGGATAGTTTACTTATTTCCCTTTATCAGAAAGGAGACGAGGGAGCGTTATCTACGCTTATTCATCGTCATCAGAGAGAACTTTTTACATTCATTTTTTACAAAATTAATGATGAAGATTTAGCAAATGATGTATTTCAGGATACCTTCATGAAAATTATTGTGATGCTGAAAGAAGGACGGTATAATGAAGAAGGAAAGTTCATTCTTTGGGCAAAAAGAATCGCTCACAACCTTATCATCGATCATTTCAGAGCAAAATCAAAAAATATCAAAGTTTCGGAAACAACTTTTGAAACTGATGAATATTCTATTTTTGATTTATTAAGAGAACCTTCGGAAAATATTGAAGATCAATTGGTAACCAACCAGATTCAGGAAGATCTTTTGAAAATGCTTCAATTTCTTCCTCAAAATCAGCAGGAAGTTATTAAATTGAGGTTTTTTGATGGGTTAAGCTTCAAAGAGATTGCGGATCATACAGATATGAGTATCAATACAACGTTGGGAAGAGTACGATATGCCTTGATTAATCTTAGAAAAATCATGGAAGAAAATAATATTATTCTTACGAGATAATAAATTTAACTATTTCACGTTTTAAAGAAAACATTTTTCGCCTATGAAAAAAAATGATTCTTTAAAAGTGAAAACTTTGAAACCAAAAAAAGAAACGATTGAGTTTTTACTTAGCTATTCGAAAAGTCTTGAAATTATTAAGACAAAGGCTAAGAATTATCCGATTACCAAAAATTAAAATTATTAATTTTGTGCTGTATGAAAATTCAGCACATTTTTTTTGATCTTGATAATACACTTTGGGATCACCGTAAGAATGCCTATCTTACTATTAAAAGCCTTTTTGAAAAAGAAGAAATCTCATTAAAATACACTATAGATTTTGAAGAATTCCATACGGTATATCATGAAATTAATGAAAGTCTGTGGGAGAAAATCCGTGATGGAGTTATTGATAAAGAATACCTAAGGAAACATCGTTTTTATGATACATTCAGTCGTTTCAATGTAAACGATGAAGAATTAGCAATGTATTTTGAAGAACATTTTCTTGATAAAATTCTAAATCATAATGAATTGGTAGAAGGAGCGGACTATATTTTAGAATATCTTAAAGCTAAAAATTATACGCTTCATATTATTTCCAACGGATTCAAAGAAGTCACGGAAAGAAAGTGTATTCTATCCGGAATTGATAAATATTTCCAAACGATTACCAGTGCAGATACGGTAGGAGTGAGAAAACCCCGCCCTGAAATTTTTGAATATTCTTTAAGTCTTTCCGATGCAACCAAAGAAAATAGTATTCTCATCGGAGATGATTGGGTTGCAGACGTTGTTGGAGCTCAGAATTTCGGTATGGATGTCATTTTCTTTGATGTTTTTAATGAAAATAAGGGAGTGGAAGAATTGAAGGTAATTAAACATCTTTTGCAAATAAAAGATTATTTATAAAGTTTCGGCGGCACCAAAGGTGCCGCCGAAATTTATTTATGAGTAATAAAAATATTAAAGTCCTAAACTTTCTCTTACTCTTTTAATCGTATTCGTTGCGATAAATCTTGTTTTTTCTGCTCCTTCCTGAAGTTTTGCTTCTAATTCATCAAGGTTATTCATATAGTAAGAGAAAAGCTCTCTTTCCTTTTCAAACCTAACAAGAATTAAATCCAAAAGTTCTTTTTTCGCATGACCATAACCAAAATTTCCGGCTAAATATTTTGCTCTTAACTCTTCAGTTTGTTCAGGTGTTGCAATCAATTGGTAAATCGCGAATGTTTTATCCGTTTCAGGATCTTTAGGTTCTTCCAACGATTTTGAATCAGATTCAATGCTCATCACCTGTTTTTTCAATTCTTTTTCAGGCAGGAAAATATTGATGATGTTTCCTCTTGATTTTGACATTTTTTGTCCATCCACTCCCGGAACATATTTGGTGTCTTCCTGAAGTTCAGATTGTGGTAACACAAAAACTTCACCCATCTGATTGTTGAATCTTGAAGCAACATCACGTGCAATTTCCAAGTGCTGAAGCTGATCTTTTCCTACAGGTACAATTTCTGCGTCGTATAGCAAGATATCTGCGGCCATTAAAATCGGATAGGTAAAAAGACCTGCATTTACATCTTGTAATCGGTCTGCTTTATCTTTGAATGAATGTGCTAGCGTTAATCTCTGATAAGGAAAAAAACATGATAAATGCCAAGAAAGTTCACAGGTTTCAGGGATGTCACTCTGTCTGTAAAAAAATGTTTTTTCGGTATCTAATCCACAAGCAAGCCAAGCCGCAGCGATCTCGTAGGTATTTTGTTTAAGTTCTTTTGCATCCTTTATCTGCGTTAATGAATGCAGATTGGCGATAAATAAAAATGATTCATTTCCTTCCTGCTTTGATAGTTCAATTGCAGGAATAATTGCACCTAATAAATTACCAAGGTGCGGTGTTCCGGTGGCTTGAATGCCGGTAAGAATTCTTGACATTGTTTAAAATTTATATTTAAAAAATTAATGAAGTACAAATTTAGGGATTTCTCCAGCAGATTCCACGAGTTTTCACAGATGATTGTGCTTTATGCTTTATTAAAGGTTAATTTAAACGCAAAGATTTTATTTCCCAGCTTATTATTTTTAGAAGGCAAAGACAACTCAATTTGTTGCGTGAAGCTTAAGAATATAACTTCATAAAATCAACTTGTTGATCAATCTCTGCTCACTTAGATGTAATAATTATCAAATTAAAATCTTTGCGTCAAAAAGACCTGTATAATCTGTAAAATCAGCGCGATAAAAATTACGGAATCAAAATTTTATCCCCTCCAAATTTAGGCTCAATTCCTAAAATTAAATCCCAATATGCTTTAGCTTTAGCAAAATACTCTCTCATATTGGTTTTAAGCCCCATGTATTTATTGACATCTTTAGCATTATATCCGAAAGCATCAATTCCGTTTTGTTGAGCTAAAAATACGGCTCTTTCATTGTGAAACTTTTGTGAAATAATAACCAATTTGGTTTGACCAAAGATGTCTTTAGCTCTCACTATAGAATCTAGTGTTCTGAAACCTGCATGATCCATAAAAATTCTGTCTTGTGGAATTCCGTTTTTAATCAGTTCCATTTGCATATCTTCCGGTTCGTTGTAGTCTTTTCTGCTGTTGTCGCCACTTACAATGATATATTGTATTTTTCCGCTTTTGTATAGATCAACAGTTGCCTGAATTCTGTTGTAGAAATAAGCGTTTGGTTGTCCGTTGCTAAGATTTTTACTTGTTCCCAGAAGTAATGCAACTTTGGTTTTGGGAACTTCTTCAAGGTAGTTAGAAACAGAATCATTGCTATCTTTTTTGATGCTGTAATTCGCCCAGGCGATAAAAATAATTCCTGCAACGAAAAGAAGCAGGAAAAATTTAAATATTGTTTTAATAATTTTTTTCATTGTGTGTATAGGTTCTAAAACTCTAAACCATTTGGAAACGCTTTCTTTCTGAAAATTAATAATAAAACAGCTCCTACTGTAATTGCTGAATCGGCAACATTGAAAATATATTTAAAAAACTCAATGTGTTTTCCTCCAATCAGAGGCCAGTTTTCAGGCACATTCCAGTCTACTAAAGGGAAATGAAGCATATCTACTACACATCCTCTCATGAAGGTTGAATAACCATGACCGAAAGATGTAATTTTCGAAATACCTCCATAACCAATCCAACGGTCGATACTTGGGTCATATACAGTTCCGCTGTCGAAAATCAATCCGTAAAACATTCCGTCAATTAAGTTTCCGATAGCACCTGCGAAAATCATAGCCATTGGAATCAATAGGTAATTGGATTCCCCTCTTTGCAACCATTTTTTGAATAAATAGATCATTCCTCCAATTAAACAAACTCTTACAATCACAAGGAAATATTTACCGATTACTCCACCAAAATGAAGACCGTAAGCCATTCCTGGATTTTCTACGAACGTTAATTTAAATCCGGGAAGAACAGAAATGCTGTCATCCAGATTGAAATGGGTTTTAATATAAATTTTTGAAGCCTGATCAATTAATAAAATAAGAAAGGTTACAAATAATATCTTTTTCATTACAATCCTTTTGGTTTATAAGGTTTTCCTATTTTCTCGTTCTTCTTATCAACGATATTCTTGATCGTTTTGTTGTTGTGGTGGGTGTTTTTGGTATGGAATTTTTCGAATTTGATATTCATTTCTTTTAAGACACTTTTCAGTGCATTCAGTTCCATTGCATTTTTGGTGTGTACTATTATTGACTCCACTGTATTGATTTTAAATTTTATTTTTTGGATAATTCATCAAGCCGTTTTCTATCTTTTGCAGATAAATCATTGACTCCATTTTTACCCATTTTACTCAAAAGCCTGTCTATTTCTTTCTCCCGATCACGTTTGTCGGAATTGAATTGATCATCAATTGTATAATTTCGTTTTTCATCAGGAAAGAATTTATTTTTAATCCATTCCCTATTGAAAAAAGCAAGAATTGCAATGACGATAATCCCTAAAATTAATACTTGGCTCATGAGGATATATTAAAAATTAGGTTTATAAAGTATCCTAAGAATACAATATAAACCCAAATTTATTGTACAAACCGATATGGTTATTTCTGCATGTTTTTGGCTTCAATGCTCAATGTAGCATGAGGAACAGCCAAAAGTCTTTCTTTAGGAATTAATTTCCCTGTTACTCTGCAGATACCATACGTTTTATTTTCAATTCTTATTAAAGCATTTTTAAGATCACGCACGAATTTTTCCTGTCTTCCTGCTAAAATAGAATTTTGTTCTTTGCTCAATGTTTCAGCTCCTTCTTCAAAGGCTTTGAATGTAGGAGAAGTATCATCAGTTCCGTTATTTTGATCGTTGATAAAACTTTCTCTGATTAGTTTTAAATCGTTTTCTGCTTTTTCTATTTTTTCTTTAATGACCGCTTTAAATTCCTGTAAATCAGCATCACTGTATCTTACTCTTTCGTCTGACATATTCGTTTCTCTTTTTTAATAAAATTATGAAATGGAATTTGAAAAACAATAACTATATGTTAATTTTTTTCAACATTTACCTTAAAATTAACTTCATCTATTTCGATTTCGTTAAAATTTGAAAGTGAAGATACAATTTCTATTTTATTTGACAAGACTTCTGCAGAAATATATTCCTCATTTTTCTTAATATCCTCCAGGAATGGTGAATTTTCTTCCAATGAAATATTGATTCTGTCAGTAAGCTCAAAGTCTTTATCTTTTCTCAAGTTTTGAACTCTGTTGATGAATTCTCTTGCGATACCTTCAGATTTTAACTCGTCTGTTAATGTCAAATCTAATGCCACAGTCGTTTTTCCATCAGAAGTTACGGTCCATCCCGGAATATCCTTTGTAGAGATTTCTACATCATCAAGTGTGATTTCGTATCCTTGGATATCTAATTTACCTTCCTTTTCAAGTGTTGAGATCTGTTCTGCATTAAGATTTGCAATTTCTCCTCCAACCACTTTCATGTCTTTTCCTAATTTAGGACCAAGAGCCTTGAAATTTGGTTTTATCTGCTTTACAATTAAATCAGATGCCTCTTCAGCATTGATTAATTGAATTTCTTTTACGTTTACTTCTTGTTTAATTAATTCAGAAACCGCAGCAATTTGCTCTTCAGTTTTCTTGTCTAAAACAGGAATTAATACTTTTTGTAATGGTTGACGAACTTTTACATTTTCTTTCTTTCTCAAAGAGAAAACCATACTCGTAATAGTTTGTGCTAAATGCGTTTTTTCAACCAAATCCTGATCGATCAAACTTTCATCAGCAACAGGGAAATCCGTCAGGTGAATTGATTCAGCGGTTTCTTTACCTGTTACTTTATTTAAATCCTGATACAATTGATCCATAAAGAACGGAGCGATTGGAGCGGATAATTTAGCTACAGTTTCCAAACAAGTATATAGAGTCTGGTAAGCAGAGATTTTATCGTCTGAATAATCTCCTTTCCAGAAACGTCTTCTGCACAATCTTACGTACCAGTTTGATAAATTATCGTTCACAAAAGTGTTGATTGCTCTTGCTACTCTTGTCGGTTCGTAATCTTCGTAGAATGCCTTAACTTCTTTAATTAATAAGTTTAATTCAGAAAGAATCCATCTGTCTATTTCCGGTCTGTTTTCAACTTCTTTTTCAGAATAATTGAATCCATCAACATTCGCGTACAATGCAAAGAATGAATACGTGTTGTACAATGTTCCGAAGAATTTTCTTCTCGTTTCATCAATTCCTTCGATGTCGAATTTTAGGTTTTCCCACGGATTTGCATTCGAAACCATATACCAACGCGTAGCATCTGGACCGTAAACAGCTAAAGTTTCAAACGGATCAATTCCATTTCCTTTGGATTTTGACATTTTCACGCCATTTTTATCCAAAACAAGTCCGTTACTCATTACATTTTTATAAGCAACTGAATCAAAAACCGCTGTTCCAATTGCATGAAGTGTGTAGAACCAACCACGAGTCTGGTCAACACCTTCCGCGATGAAATCTGCAGGGAATGCTTTATTATTGTCAATTAATTCTTTATTTTCAAAAGGATAGTGCAACTGCGCATAAGGCATCGAACCTGAATCGAACCAAACGTCGATCAAGTCACTTTCACGCTTCATTGCTCTTCCTGAATCTGAAACAATGATGATCTGGTCAACAATATTTTTGTGTAAATCAACCAAAGCATAATTTTGCTCAGACATATTTCCGATGATAAAACCTTTGAACGGATTTTCTTTCATGAATCCTGCTGCAATAGATTTTTCGATCTCGTTGTATAATTCCTCTACAGAACCGATGATTTTTTCTTCCTTCAAATCGTCTGTTCTCCAGATCGGCAACGGAATTCCCCAATATCTTGAACGGGAAAGATTCCAGTCGTTTACGTTTTCAAGCCAGTTCGCGAAACGTCCTTCTCCTGTTGCTTTTGGTTTCCAGTTAATTGTTTCATTCAGTTCTACCAAACGGCTTCTAAGCGAAGTCATTTTTACAAACCAAGAATCTAATGGATAATATAATAACGGCTCATCTGTTCTCCAACTGTGTGGATAAGAGTGAACGTATTTTTCAACTTTGAAAGCCTTGTTTTCTTTTCTTAATTTTAAAGCAATTCTTTCATCTACAGAAAGATAAGCCTTTAAATCTGCAATGATTGACTTTAAGTTTTCTTTCTGAATGTTTAATTCAGTATTTTTTTCGTCTTCGCTAAGGTATTCTCCTTTTACATATTCATTCGCAAAACCATAGATTTCATCGCTTACGATAGATAAAAATCTTCCCTGTAAATCAACTAATGGGATTGGGTTTTCGTTTTCGTCCAACACCAACATTGGCGGAACTTCAGGTTTTGCTTCTTTCGCCACTTTCGCATCATCAGCACCAAAAGTCGGAGCCGTGTGAACGATACCTGTTCCGTCTTCTGTCGTCACGAAATCTCCTGAAATTACTCTGAAGGCATTTTCAGGATTTTGGTAAGGAAGAGCGTACCGTAATAACTGCTCATATTTAATTCCAACCAAATCAGCCCCTTTGAATTCAGCTAAGATCTGATAAGGAATAACCTTAGTTTCTGCTGTGTAATTAGCAAAATCTTCATCTGTTCCTTCAGCATATTTTTTAGCAAACTGTTTTCCAACCAACGCTTTGGCTAAAACAACATTGATTGGCTCAAAAGTATATTGATTGAAAGTTTTTACTAAAACATAATCAATCTTCGGACCTACTGTCAAAGCTGTGTTTGAAGGCAACGTCCACGGAGTTGTTGTCCAAGCTAAGAAGTGTACATCTCCAAAACCTTGTAAGAATGAAGGTAATGTTTCAGGCAATGTCTTGAATTGCGCAACTACTGTTGTATCAGAAACATCACGGTAAGCTCCCGGTTGGTTGACTTCGTGTGAAGAAAGTCCGGTTCCTGCTTTCGGAGAATAAGGCTGGATTGTGTAACCTTTGTACAATAATCCTTTATCATACAACTGCTTCAACAACCACCAAACCGTTTCCATGTATTTTGATTTGTACGTGATATACGGATCGTCAAGATCAACCCAATACCCGATTTTCTCGGTAAGGTTGTTCCAAACGTCTGTGTAACGCATTACTGCTTCACGACATGCTCTATTATAATCTTCAATTGAAATTTTTTTGCCAATATCTTCTTTAGTGATTCCTAATTCCTTTTCCACGCCAAGCTCTACCGGAAGTCCATGTGTATCCCAACCCGCCTTACGGAAAACCTGCTTTCCGTTCTGGGTCTGATAACGACAGAAAATATCCTTCAACGCTCTGGCCATTACGTGGTGAATTCCAGGCATACCGTTTGCTGAAGGCGGACCTTCATAAAAAACAAACTCAGGTTGCCCCTCACGAATCTCAACACTCTTATTGAAAGTTTTGTTCTGTTTCCAGAATTCCGCTACATTCTCTGCTACGTCAATAAGGTTGAGGTTTTTGTATTCTTTAAATTGGCTCATTGTAATATCTCAATATCGTTGATTAATTAAGTTGGCAAATTTACTAAAATTTGTCGGTTTATAATATATGTTTTATTTTGATATTTCCAATTAAAAAGTTCTGTTTCAGAAATATAAATATTGGGTTGTTGGAAGTGAGAATTGGGAGTGTTTATTGTATTAAGATTTTGAAGAGGATTTCCGTTAAATTTTAACGCAAAGTTTTTTATTTTGATAACCGAATAATTTTAAGTGGGCAAAGATTAATCAACAAGTTGATTTGATGAAGCTATATTTTCAAGCTTTGCGTAGCAAATTTATTTGCCTTTGCTTTCTAAGAATAAATAACCTTCTAAAGATAAATCTTTGCGTTTAAAAATAAAATACAGCATACTTGAACAGTTTGATGTTGTGTGGAAATCAAATTTTAACTCTGTCAATGGTTTAATTTTAATTAAATAAATTTGTGTTTTAAAAATAAATACCATTGGAATTCTATCCACCCATCGAAAAATCAACAAGTCAGGAAATTAAAATGTTTCAGGAGCAAAAACTTCAGGAATTATTAACTTATCTTGAAACTTATTCTCCTTTTTATCAAAAGCTTTTTAAAGAACATAATATCAATATTGCAGATATTCAAACCTTAGAAGATTTACAAAAAATTCCAACAACGGTTAAGAATGATATTCAGCAGAATAATGATGATTTTTTCTGCATCACTCCTGATAAAATTGTTGATTATAGTACAACTTCAGGAACATTGGGAGATCCTGTAACGTTTGGCTTGTCTGATAATGATCTGGAAAGACTGGCATATAATGAAGCGATTTCTTTTGCCTGTGCAGGAATTCAAAAAGGGGATGTTGTACAAATGATTACAACGATTGACAAGAGATTTATGGCCGGACTTGCTTATTTTTTAGGACTAAGAAAAATGGGAGCAAGTGTTGTGAGAATGGGGCCTGGAATTCCGGAATTGCAATGGGACTCTATTTTCAGATATAAACCGAAATATTTAATAACAGTTCCTTCATTTTTGTTGAAAATGATTGATTATGCGGAAAAACATGGAATAGATTATAAAAATTCCAGTGTGTATGGAGCCGTTTGTATTGGTGAAAGTATCAAAAATCAGGATTTCACAGATAATATTCTTTCGCAGAAAATTAAAGAAAAGTGGAATATTAAATTGTTTTCAACCTATGCTTCCACAGAAATGAGTACTGCTTTTACAGAGTGTGAGTTTCAGCATGGAGGACATCATCATCCTGAACTGATCATTACCGAGATTCTTGATGATGAAGGAATACCTGTTCAGGAAGGAGAAAGTGGAGAATTAACGATTACAACATTAGGCGTTGAAGCGATTCCTTTACTGAGATTTAAAACAGGGGATATTGTAAAAGCACATTATGAACCTTGTGAATGCGGAAGAAATACGATGCGTTTAGGCCCTGTAATTGGAAGAAAGCAACAAATGATCAAATATAAAGGAACAACTTTATATCCACCCGCCATGAATGATATTTTGAATGATTTTAACGGGATTTTATGTTATCAGATAGTTATTCAGACTAATGAAATTGGACTTGATGAAATTATTATCAAACTGAGTACGGAAAATAATGATGAAAATTTTGTCAATGAAGTAAGAGATCATTTTAGAGCAAAACTCAGAGTAAGTCCGAAAATTGAAGTCGTTGATTTTGACATTTTATCTAAAACCGTTTTTCATCCTAATAGTCGTAAGCCGATTACTTTTGTAGATTTGAGGTAAATTAAAATTATTCAATTAAAAAGGAAATATTATTATTGAATTAATTCTTTATTGATGGGGGAGTCTTATATTTGCGCAAATTTTAAATAAATTATGAAAAAAGTATTTTTATTGTTCTTTGCGGTAATTTCGATGATCACTTTTGCTCAGAACGAGATGACGATCACTTCTGGCAGTTTTGATTTTATAAAAAATGAAACTGAAATTAATGTACAATTAAAATTTGATAATACTCTTTATCAAGTAGAGAATCTAACAGAGGAACAATACCTTCAAAATAGAAAAAAAGATATTTTAGCAAAATCTGGAAAAACTGAAGCGGATTGGCAGAAATGGAGTGAAGAATGGGGCCGATTTAAAAGTTCAGAATATTTGAAATATTTTATGAAGGGAGCAAACAGTAAATCAAAAATAGTCTTTGAGAATGAACGTCCTGCAAAATATACATTAATAATTGATGCACAGTGGATTTATGCGGGATGGCATGGTGGAATCATGGGGCAGGAAGCAAAACTGACATCTATTATGAAATTTGTGGAAACGAATGATCCTTCAAAAGTCATATTAGAACTAAAAGCGGATAAAATTTTAGGGAAACCACAAAATAAAGATTTTGTAATGGAGTATGGAAGAATTGCAGGAGCATTTGAAGCTACGGGAAAGAGATTGATGGGAAAAGAATATAAAAGAGCTTTGAGAAAATAAAAACAAAAATCGGTCTGAATTTCAGACCGATTTTTTATTGTTGATTTTGCTGTTCCAATTTTTCCAGCTTAATAAGATTCGCTAAATTTTTGATAACAGTATCGTGTTTTTTCACAAAAGGATTGTCTTTATTCCAAACATATCCTGCTAAAACAGCACATATTTTCTTCTTTACATCAGGATTTTCCGGTTGATGGAAAAACAGTTCCTGAAGATTTCCGGTGTACCATTCTTTCACATAAGTAGTGAAAACATCTACACCATATAAAATATAGTCTGTATACTCTTTTTGCCAGTCGATTTTTTCTCCGTTCAGTTGTCTTAAAGCCAGTTTTGCAGCTAACATTCCGGATTCGGTTGCAAAAGCCATTCCTGAAGAGAAAACCGGATCCAAGAATTCTGAAGCATTTCCGGTTAAGGCAAATCCGTCTCCGAATAAGCTTTTTACCGAACAAGAATAATCTTTCAGATGTCTCGGCTCAAAAAGAAAATCTACATTTCCGAAACGTTTTATATAATAATCAGAAAGAGAAATCGCTTTTTTTAATGCTTCGGTAGTATCTCCGTTTTCGATTAGTTTTTCAATATATTCTGTGGAACCTACAATTCCTAAACTTGTATTTCCGTTTGAAAAAGGAATTACCCAAAGCCAGACTTCAGTTTCAATAATATCAAAAGAAATTAATGTTCCTTCTACGCCCTCTTCTCTGTTGATGTCTTCTACGTGAGCAAAAATAGCAGAGTGGGGAGATAATTTTGAAGGCTTTTCTAGATCTAATAATCTAGGGAGAACTCTTCCGTAGCCGCTGGAATCAATCACGAATTTTGCGTGGATTTCCTTAGTCTCTCCGTCTTTATCTTTTACGGTTGTTATAGAATCTGTCCCGTTAAATTGAATATCAACAACTTCAGCTTCAAATTCCAGGTCAATACCTTTGTTGATGACTTCCTGTGCTAAAGTATTATCAAAATCAGCTCTTGGAACCTGCCAAGTCCAATCCCAGCCTTCACCGAATTTGTCACTAAAATCAAAAATACAAACTTTCTCTCCTCTCAAAAATCTCGCTCCAAGCTTTTTCTCAAATCCCATTTTATCCAAAGCAGGGAAAAGTCCGGCTTCATCAAAATGATCCATTACTCTCGGAATTAAGCTTTCTCCTACAACCAGTCTTGGAAATTTTGTTTTTTCAACAACTTTCACGCTGACATTGTTCTTCTTTAAGTATGAAGAAGATACGCATCCGGAAGGTCCTGCTCCGATTACGAGAACGTCAACAAATTCTTTGTTCATCTTTGATTTTTTATTTTGATAATTACTTCTATCTTTGCCGCAAAATTAGTGACAATTAATTACATATTACAAAATTATATATTATTACTTTTAATTGATGAAAATAAATAACTTTTTAGAACTGACGGATTTTCAGAAGATTATTATCGGAAAAGAAACAATAGAGCTTAATGAAACTCTTTTGCAGAGAGTGGAAACAAGTTTTCAGTTTCTGAAAGATTTTTCTAAAAATAAAGTAATATATGGTGTAAATACCGGTTTCGGACCGATGGCGCAATTCAAAATCAATGATGATGATACCCATCAGTTGCAGTATAATTTGATCAGAAGCCATTCTTCAGGAATTGGAAATCCTTTGCCGGAAGATGAGGTGAAAGCAGCGATGTTGGCAAGATTAAATACATTATCACTGGGTAATTCCGGAGTACATGTTTCTGTCATCAATTTACTTAAAGAACTTATTAATAGAAATATTACGCCACTTATTTTTGAACACGGAGGAGTAGGAGCGAGTGGAGATTTAGTACAGTTGGCTCACCTAGCTTTAGTGCTGATTGGTGAAGGTGAAGTTTTTTATAAAGGAGAAAGAAAATCAACCAAAGAAGTTTTTGCTATAGAAGGATTAGAGCCTATTCATGTGGAAATTCGTGAAGGACTGGCTTTAATGAACGGAACTTCCGTAATGTCAGGAATTGGTGCTGTGAACGCTTATAAAGCCAACCAGTTGACGGATATTTCAATCCAACTTTCTTGTGCTATTAATGAAATTGTTCTGGCTTATGACGATCACTTGTCAGCGGCGTTAAACGGAACAAAAAGACATGCCGGTCAGCAAAAAATTGCTGAAAGAATGAGAAATCATTTGGCAGACAGTAAGTTGGTAAGAAAAAGAGAAGAGCACCTTTATACTCATTTTGAAGAGCAAGATAAAGTCTTTAAAGATAAAGTTCAGGAATATTACTCAATACGATGTGTTCCGCAGATCTTAGGTCCTGTTTTGGATACGTTGGAATTTACCGAGAAAGTTCTTGAAGATGAGATCAACTCAGCAAATGATAATCCGATTATTAATGTTGAGGATCAACATGTGTATCACGGAGGAAATTTCCATGGAGATTATATCTCTTTAGAAATGGATAAACTAAAGATTGTCGTTACGAAACTGACCATGTTAGCAGAAAGACAGCTTAACTATCTTTTGAACGCTAAAATTAATGAGATTTTGCCGCCTTTTGTAAATTTAGGTAAATTAGGTTTTAATTTCGGGATGCAAGGAGTTCAGTTTACGGCAACTTCCACTACGGCAGAAAGTCAGATGCTGTCAAATTCAATGTATGTTCATAGTATTCCTAATAATAATGACAATCAGGATATTGTGAGCATGGGAACGAATGCGGCGGTAATCTGTAGAAAGGTAATCGAAAATGCATTTGAAGTTCTTTCTATTGAAGCCATCACCATTGTTCAGGCGATCGAGTATCTTGGATATCAGGATAAAGTTTCTTCAGCAACAAAAGCGTTGTATGATGATATCAGAAAGATCATTCCTGCTTTTTCAGAAGATATGATCATGTATCCTTATCTTGAACAAGTAAAAAAATATTTCAAGAACATGTAATTATTGATGAGGTTCACTTGTCAATACTATATAAATTAAGAATTAAAAAACATGAAATGTGCTATTGTAACAGGGGGCTCCAGAGGAATCGGAAGAGCAATCTGTTTAAAACTCGCAGAAGAAAAAAATTATCACCTCCTGATCAACTACACTTCCAATGAAGCTGCAGCAAAAGAAACGTTGACTGCTGTTGAAGAACTGGGAGCAACCGGAGAAATTCTGAAATTTGATGTTGGAAATGCTGAAGAAACTCAAAAGGTTTTAACAGAATGGCAGGAAAACAATCCAAATGCTGTAGTTGAAGTTATTGTAAATAATGCGGGAATCACAAGAGACGGGTTATTTATGTGGATGCCGAGTGAAGACTGGAACTCTGTGATCAATACAAGTTTAAATGGTTTTTATAACGTGACCAATTTCTTTATTCAGAAATTGTTGCGTAACAAATACGGTAGAATTATCAATATGGTTTCAGTTTCTGGTGTGAAAGGTACTGCTGGACAAACCAATTATTCTGCGGCGAAAGGAGCTTTGGTAGGTGCAACAAAAGCGTTGGCTCAGGAAGTCGCAAAGAGAAATATTACGGTAAATGCAGTAGCACCTGGATTTATCAGAACAGATATGACGCAGGATTTTAATGAAGATGAATTGAAAGCAATGATTCCTGCCAACAGATTTGGAGAAGCCGAAGAAGTAGCAGATTTAGTTGCATTTTTGGCGTCAAGAAAAGCTTCTTACATTACGGGAGAAGTAATTAATATTAATGGTGGAATTTATTCATAATCATCAGTAAATGGAAAATAGGGTTGTAATTACCGGAATGGGAATTTATTCTTGCATCGGAACTTCTCTGGAAGAAGTCAGAGAATCCCTATATCAAGGTAAATCCGGAATTATTTTAGATAAAGAAAGAAAAGAATTCGGGTTCAGATCAGGTCTTACAGGAGTTGTTCCGAAGCCGGATCTGAAAAATCTTTTAAACAGAAGACAGCGTGTAAGCATGGGAGAAGAAAGCGAATACGCTTATCTTGCGACCATTGATGCGCTTAAACAGGCAAATCTGGATCAGGATTTCCTGGATGCCCATGAAGTTGGGATTTTATATGGAAACGACAGCGTTTCTCAGGCAGTGGTAGAATCTATCGACATTGCCAGAGAAAAGAAAGATACAACATTGATGGGATCCGGAGCGATCTTCAAATCGATGAACTCTACCGTTACAATGAATCTTTCAACAATCTTTAAGTTAAGAGGAATCAATCTTACCATCAGTGCAGCCTGTGCAAGTGGATCTCATTCTCTTGGCTTGGCCTATATGATGATCAAAAACGGTTTTCAGGACATGATTGTTTGTGGTGGGGCACAGGAAACCAATAAATATTCAATGGCAAGTTTTGACGGTTTAGGTGTTTTTTCAGCAAGAGAAGATGAGCCTACAAAGGCGTCAAGACCTTTCGACTCAGCCAGAGACGGACTTATTCCAAGCGGTGGAGCAGCAACGTTAATAGTTGAAAGTTTAGAATCTGCCCAAAGAAGAGGCGTTCCTATCTTGGCAGAAATCGTAGGATACGGTTTCTCTTCAAACGGAGGTCATATCTCTACGCCGAATGTGGATGGACCGGCTTTAGCGATGAACAGAGCTTTGAAACAATCAGGATTAGAAGCTGAAAATATAGATTATATTAACGCTCATGCAACTTCTACTCCTATTGGAGACACCAACGAAGCGAGAGCAATTCATGAGATCTTCGGAAGCGAAGTTCCGGTAAGTTCTACAAAATCGATGACAGGACATGAATGTTGGATGGCAGGTGCAAGCGAAGTGATTTATTCCATTCTGATGATGCAGAATGATTTTATTGCTCCGAATATCAATCTGGAAACCCCGGATGAAGACGCTCAAAGGATAAATCTGGTCTCAAAAACAAAAAGTCAAAAAATTGATGTATTTTTGTCGAATTCTTTCGGATTTGGGGGAACCAATTCCGCATTAATAGTTAAAAAATTTGATTAAAAACATGGAAAGAGAAAAAATTATTGCTATAGCAAATGATTTTTTGATTAATGAATTTGAAGTAGACGGAGATGAGATCAGCAACGAAGCTAATCTTAAGAAAACCCTTGGTTTAGACAGTTTAGATTATATTGATCTTGTAGTAGTAATAGAATCTAATTTCGGAGTGAAATTAGGAGAAGCAGACTTTAAGCAAATGGTGACATTTGAGGATTTCTACACGACTATCGAAAACAAAATCGCTGAAAAAAACGCATAACTATCGATTAAAAATCTACTCTAACAATGTAACAATATAGCAATCTGACAGTTTTCAATGTTTAAAATAAGGTTACATTGTTAGACTGATATATTGCTAAATTTGAACTATGAACAAATGGAAAGGTAAATCTAAAGGCACTATTTTAGGATATAAAATATTCGTGTGGTGCATTAGAAATATCGGGATCCGAAGTTCATATGTTGTTTTATATTTCGTTGCTGCTTACTATTTTTTATTTCTGAAAAAAAGCAACCGATATATTTCTTATTATTTTCATAAGAGACTTAATTATAGTTCTTGGAAAACAAAACTTTCCGTTTTCAAAAGTTACTTTACATTTGGTCAGGTATTGATTGATAAAACCGCAATTTCTGCCGGGCTTAGAGAAAAATATACCTACGAATTTGATGGTGTTGAAAACCTTAAAAATCTTTTAGCCGAAAAAAAAGGAGGAGTTTTGATCAGTGCTCACATCGGGAATTTTGAAATTGCCGAACGTTTTTTTGCAGATATCGACTTTGATTGCCAGATTAATTTAGTGACGACAGATCAGGAAGTTACCGTGATTAAAGAATACCTTGAAAGTGTTTCCGTTAATAAAAGCTCTATTAAGTTCATTTATGTGAAAGAAGATATGTCGCATATTTTCGACATTAATGAAGCTTTATCTAAAAACGAACTAATCTGCTTTACCGGAGATCGTTACTTTGAAGGATCAAAATACCTTGAAGGAGAGTTGTTGGGGAAAACAACGAAATTCCCGGCTGGTCCGTTCCTTATTGCTTCCAGACTCGGAGTTCCTGTTGTTTATGTCTATGTAATGAAAGAAAAAAATCTTCATTACCATTTATATGCAAGAGTCGCTCAGAATATCAAAAAACGTGATGCACAAGGACTTTTAAATTCTTATACCCAAAATCTTGAAGCCATGCTGAAAAAATATCCGCTGCAATGGTTCAATTACTTTGATTTTTGGGATGATATTGATTAATTCCATACTTTTACCTCCACGAACTTAAAACTTAACCATTAACTTAATTGAGGAATTAAATACTATTCTTAAAAAGAAATAATTCTCCAATTAAACAAAAAAACACTGCTTTTCTCCTTTGAAAAAAGAATTTGACATACTTGTGATCGGAAGCGGATTGGGAGGTCTTGTTTCGGCTCTTATTCTGGCTAAAGAAGGGCAGAAAGTGTGTGTGTTGGAAAAGAATAATCAGTTTGGAGGAAATTTACAAACATTTTCACGAGATAAATTAATTTTTGATACCGGAGTTCATTATCTTGGAGGCCTTTCAGAAGGTCAAAATCTTAACCGTTTTTTCTCGTATTTAGAAATTATGGATGAGCTTCAACTTCATAAAATGAATGAAGATGGCTATGATAAAATTACCTTCGGAGAAGATGAAACCGAATATCCTCATGCTCAAGGCTATGAAAATTTTGTCAATCAATTGGCATATTTTTTCCCTGAAGAAAAACAGAATTTGGAAACCTATTGTCAGGAAATCCAGGAAATATGTAATTATTTCCCAAGATACAATGTTGTAGGAAAAGACAATTATAACGAGGAAATTCTCCACTTGAATACAAGAAGGTTTATAGAATCCATAACTTCAAATAAAAAACTACAGGCTGTTTTGTTGGGATCTAATTTTCTGTATGCCGGAGATTCTGAAAATACCCCTTTTTATGTGCATGCATTGACGGTGAATTCCTATATCCAAAGTGCTTATAAATGTAGTAAAGGAGGAAGCCAGATTGCAAAGCTTTTGGTAAAAAAACTCCGTGAATATGGAGCCGAAATTCATCGTCATGCTGAAGTTTTTGAAATGATTTTTAATGAAGAAAATAGGTTAACTTCAGTAAAAACAAAATCAGGAAAAGAATATTCTGCCAAAAAGTTTATTTCAAATATTGAAATCCGTTCACTGATTACATTAATTGGGAAAGAACGACTGAAAAAATCTTTTCTGAACCGTGTTTTGAGTTGGGAGCCTGTTTCTTCCTGTTTCAGTGTGTATTTAGTGCTTAAATCGAATTTGGTTCCGAATTACGATTACAATATTTACCATTACTCATCCGAAGAATTGGTCTGGAATGCCTATCGTTATGATAAAAATTCATGGCCTGAAACCTATATGCTTTCTACAACGCCTTCTAAACATCATCCTGAATTTGCGGAAAGTCTGACCGCCATTTCCTATATGGATTTTGATGAGGTAAAAGAGTGGGAAAAAACATTCAATACCGTTGCCGATGAACATGAAAGGGGGCAGTTGTATGAACAATTCAAATTGGAAAAAGCCGAAAAAATGATTGTTGCTCTCGAACGAAAAGTTCCTGGTTTGAGAGATGCTATAAAAAAGGTGTACACTTCTTCACCTTTATCCTATCGCGATTATATCGGAAGCTTTGACGGAAATATGTACGGATATGCCAAAACCTCAGAGAATCCTTTAAAAACAATGGTTTCTCCCCGTACAAAAATCGATAATTTATTCCTTACCGGACAATCTGTAAATATGCACGGAATTTTGGGCTGTACCATCGGTGGATTCAATACGTGTGCAGAGATTTTAGGTAAAGAGATGATTGATGGAAGATTAACACAAATGATTAATAAAAATAAAGGTGAGGAATAATAATTTTCAAAGTGTCATTCTGAAAGAAGCAACGCGTATTGAAGAATCTCAACAAATAATAAAAGATTCTTCCTTTCGTCAGAATGGCAGAACGTTAATCTTAATTTTTCTCAGCCTAAACCTTATCCTCAATCTCACGTCTTGTGGTGTTCGGAAATCAATTAAACATACTCCGGATGTAAAACAATATTCGCTTGAAGTTCCTAAAGTGAATAAGATCAACGATTCTACTTTTAGTTTTAATCAAAATTATCTAACGAAAAACAAGCAACAGCTTTGGGAACTGTATATTAAAGGAAATCCTTTACAATTAGGCTATAATAATGGAGCTTTAACCCAAGGTTTGATGCAGAAACAGGAAGAGATTTTCTTCTCTAAAGTAGAAGGATTTGTTCCTTCAAAATTTAAACAAAACTTATTGAGAAATTTTCTGAAATGGTATAACCGGAAAATGTATCTGAACGTAAGAAATGATTTTCAGGCAGAACTGTACGGATTATCTCAATATTCATCCGATACATATGATTTTATTGCCCCAAAATATCTGAGAAGTTTATATCTGCATGGCGCCCACGATATTGGTCATGCAATGCAAGATCTGATGATGGTAGGTTGTACTTCTCTTGCGGTCTGGAATGAAAATACTGAAGACGGAGACCTGCTGATCGGACGGAATTTTGATTTTTACGTAGGGGATGATTTTGCTAAAAATAAACTGGTGGAATTCGTGGAACCTGAAGGAGGAATTCCTTATTTATCTGTAAGCTGGCCGGGAATGATCGGAGTCGTTTCGGGAATGAATAAAGAAGGAATTACAGTGACCATTAATGCAGGGAAATCTAAAATTCCATTAACGGCAAAAACGCCAATTTCACTGGTGACAAGAGAGATCTTACAGTATGCAAGAAATATAGATGAAGCTATTGCCATCGCCAAAAAGAGGAAAGTTTTCGTTTCAGAATCGATTCTTGTAGGCAGTGCCAATGATAAAAATGCAGTGGTCATTGAAGTATCACCAGATAATTTTGGAGTGTATAAAGTGGAGAATGCAAGCCGTGTTTTTTGTACCAATCATTTTCAGTCCGACGCTTACAAAGATGATAAAAGAAACCAAAAGCATATCATAGAAAGCCATTCTGAATATCGTTACGAAAAGTTACAGGAACTTTTACAGGAAAATAAAAAGCTTAATCCTGAAAAAATGGCTTCTATCTTAAGAGACAAATCAGGATTGAAAGGTGAAAAAATTGGTTATGGCAATGAAAAAGCAATCAATCAGCTTTTGGCGCATCATGCCGTGATTTTCTCGCCTCAGAAAAAACTGGTTTGGGTTTCTTCCAATCCGTATCAATTAGGAGAATTTGTCTGCTACGATCTGAATGAGATCTTCTCTGAAAAAAGATTACAGAATGGAAAATTTTCAAGATCAGAATTAAATATTGCCAAAGATTCTTTTGTTGATTCTTCTGAATATGAAAATTATGAACATTATAAAATAATGAGCTCAGAAGTTAATGATGCCATTAATAATAAAGACATTCTTCTAACGGATGATCTTCTGCCATATTATCAATCTTTAAATCCGGATTTTTGGCTGGTGTATTATCAATCCGGGAAATATTATTTTAACAGAAAAGAATATTCAAAAGCTAAAGTTGAATTTGAAAAAGCATTGTCTAAAGAAATTACAACGGTTCCGGATAAAGAAAATGTGGAGAATTATTTGAAGAAGACGTTGAAGAAATTGAGGTAGTTTAATGATTTCGGCGGCGGCAAAGCCGCCGCCGAAACGAATCCCGAAAAATTAGTTATTTTCAGGATTTACTTTATTCAAAAACAAGAAAGTGGCAATCCCCGAAATCACAGACACACTGCTTGCTAAAATCATACTTCCGATGATATACTGAAAAAGATTGTTTTTTACCAGATCAAAATTCAGTTCCTGATTGAAAATATCACTGTCTCCGCTCACAAAAGGAGCGCCTAAAAATAAAGAAGCAGCAATAACAAAAGGTATAAATGGTGGCAAACTCACATTGGAAGCTACAAAAGCCAACACTTTATTCAGCTTGAAAAGAACAGATAGAGAAATGACCAGTAAAGTCTGAAATCCCCAAAAAGGAGAAAGTCCTATGAAAACACCGAGAGCAACGGAAAATGCTTTTGTACGGTTGGTTCCGTCACTTTCTAGAACATCTTCCTTGATGAACCTTTTAAAGCTTTTCTTTCTGAAATTGTTGATGAAATTTCTCGGAATAATATACAATAAAGTAATGGTCACCAAAATAGTGTTCAGAATACTGATTCTCGTGAAATCCTTAAATGGCCTGAAATGAGAAACTCTTTCTGCAGGATCATACAAGACTTTGATCGGAACATTTTTTACCGGAACGTGTCTCCAGGCTGTTCTTACAATGATCTCAATCTCAAACTCAAATTTCGGAGTGAAATATTTCTTAGGAATCTTATGTAAAGGGTATAATCTATACCCGGATTGGGTGTCCTCAAGCTTAATTCCTGTTTCAAACCAGAACCAGAAATTAGAAAAACGGTTTCCAAAGCTGCTTTTTTTGGGAATTCCGTCTTGTGACATATTACGGTTACCTATAAGCAAAACATCCTCATTTTCTTCTAATAAAGCCTCTACAAAAACAGCAATATCATCCGGATAATGTTGTCCGTCAGAATCGATTGTTATGGCGTAGTCAAAACCTAATTGTTTAGCTTTTTTAAACCCTGTTCTCAGTCCGTTTCCCTTTCCTTTATTTTCAGACAAAGAAATGACTACAATAGTAGAATAGTTTTGCAGGATTTGAGCAGTAGAGTCGGTAGAACCATCATTTACGACAATGATATTTTCTGTGTATTCCAAAACACCGTCAATGACTCTTTTCAGTGTTTTTTCATTGTTGTAGGTAGGTATTAAAACGCAGATTTTCTTTTCAGAAATTACATTTTGTACTTCAGAGAGGGTCATTGTCTTATTTTAGTGTTGCTCTTTCTTCTGCCGAAATGGTTTTAGATTGTGCCGCAAAATTTTTAATATAGTTTTTTAAGGCAGTATTTTGCTTGCTGTA
The DNA here is from genome assembly GCF_000813825.1 of Chryseobacterium taiwanense. GTDB lineage: Bacteria > Bacteroidota > Bacteroidia > Flavobacteriales > Weeksellaceae > Chryseobacterium > Chryseobacterium taiwanense. Next base: position 47,673 of record NZ_JWTA01000010.1, on the reverse strand, counting down.
GTTATTGAGAATAAAAGCTTTATCATCTTTTAGGCTTCCTCTGTATCCTACAATCTTTGGGATGTTTTCCTGAACACTTAGTCTTATCAGACGAAGTTCAATATTATTAGGATTAGATTTGATAATGCTTTCTAAGTTTGTAGCACCGGATTTTACCATAGCCTTTCGGTTTTGCTTGGCAATTTTTGCCTCCATAATCTGTGCCGCTGCTTTATAACCTTTAGTTACAGCGTCAGAACCGTTTTGTTTTTCAGCAATATTTATAAAAGCCTCTAAATTGGTATTTGATAAATTCGCTTTAGCATAGCTGTTTCTTAATGCTTCAAGATCAGTTTGAAAAAATACAAGAAAAGCCGTTAGCAACGTTACAATAAGTTTCATCAGATCAGATTTTTATAGTTTACTGACATTTTTAATGCAATTGTCTCGCCAAACGAAGTAGTATTTTTTACTTTTACTTCCTCCTCGTTTTCAGTAATATCTAATTGAAGGGTTAATTTAGGCGTTTCAAAAGGATTGATAATTGCCATGAATTTTACATTGGAAGCCGTTTTTAAAAACAATTTTTTGCCCGTAAACTCTTCTGTCAGTTCCTTTACGATCTGCATCATACAAACTCCCGGAGTTACAGGATTTCCCGGAAAATGCCCTTTGAAAATATCATGATCCTTATTCAGATTGATTTGGGCAATATAATGACTGTTCTCTGTTTTTTGGAAAGAATCTAATGTATAAAAATCTGTTAGGATAGTCTGCATAAATTATTTTTTCGTGTTAAAGGTATAATAAATCCCGGTTTGGAAAAGAAGATTGGTATGATCTTCACTCGTTGTTTTGATCTGAGAAACCATCCCTTTTTTAAATCTTACTTCAATACCAAAATTTTTAGTGATATCATATCCTAAACCCACCAACACTCCAAGATCGGTATTTGTTTTATTATAAGGATCAAAATTTTTGTCATTAATCAAAACATCGATGCTTACCCCTGCATGCAAATTAAAATTCTTAAAATAAAACTTGTTCACAGCCTGAAAAGAAAGATAGGAAAGCTCAGATTTAACCTCTTGAGTACTCGTTTTCATAATGGTTCCCTGTCTGGAATAATTGATTTCCGGCTGTAAAGCATATAATTTAGAAAAACGGATATTTCCGAAAGCCCCTACATAGAAATCTGTAATATAGCTTGTTCTTACTTTTTCTTCATTGGCCCAATACTCATCACTCGCTTCAAACCAGTTGTAAAATCCGCCGTCATTTTCTGTAAATTTTGCAAAATTGACCCCGCCTCTTATTCCTGGTGTGAAAGTAACCTGTGCAAAAGATAAGCTTGAAATGAGTAAAATAAGTAAAAATGATATTTTTTTCATGCAATTATTCTGTTTCGGTTATTTGAAATAGTTTTATATTGATTTTGAAATCTTTATGCTGAAGATTCAAACTATCCGCGAAGATATGTTTTTTTGCATCAAAAGTAAAATCGATTTTTTCCTTATTATTTTTCGTGTAGATGATTTGTTTTAGTAAATTATTTTCTTTGTTGAAGAATAAATAGTAAACTTTTTTATCAATTTTGGATAGATAAATCTTTGAATTTTCATTTTCAAAACTTTCAGTTACAGGATATTGTCTTTTTAAAAGTTGCTGAAAATCATTCTTTAAGAAATTGATGACAATTTTCTTATCTAAATCAGGAAGAACATAATTGAGTTTAAAATCATTCTCTGAAATTTCAAAATCAATCAATTTATTCCCAAAATCCGATGTCATGGCAACACGGTGTGTCGTTTCGCTGATCTTTTTGATGATCAGAATTCCGCTGACGTGATTTTTATAAATATCCATCTGACATTTATAAACATAATCATCATGGGAAGAAAAGTATAAATTTTCAACCGTTTTTTCAGAACCGGAAACAGTTTTTACATCTGTAAGTTGGTATGTTTTACAGGAAACAAACAATAATAAAATCAGACTATAAAGTGAATTCTGAAGCAGCGATCGGCGCATTGATTTTAGTATTTTTGAAAACAATATTCGTAGTATCTCCCGAAGCTTCCGTCATATTTACCTGTGAAACCGTTGATTGACCTTTGGGAAAGCTCAATTCGATTTGCTTGATGTATTTTAACAATTGAGCAGACTTCGGAGTGAATTTTGCGATGTTGAAATTAGCATTCTTAAAATAAGAAACAGAAAATTCAGGATCGTTGAACATTTGCCCGTTTGAACTTCCAACAATCAGTTTATTGATTTTTTCAAATGTTTTACTTTTGGCATCAACAGAAGATTTCTTCCCCTGATCGTTGATGAAGATCTTATTATCCTTGAAAACAATGCTATACTGATAAGGTTTTGTGTATTTCCAGCTCAGCATATTCGGAGTTTTTAAAGACATTTTTCCGTGAGTGACAATACTTTTGTCCAAAAAATCCATTTTCTTGGTTTGGGTGAAGTCACTTTGTAACGTTTTTATTTCTTTTGTTTCCGATGAAACTTTACTGACAAATGCTTTAGCCTCAGTTCCCGACATTGCCGTGTTTTGTGCAAAAAAGAATCCTGAAACAAATAAAAATGTTCCGAAAGCAATATTTTTAATCATTTTTTTGATTTTTAATCAATGAATCAACCGTAAAAGTTGAGTAGTTTTTATCCTTCAAAAATACTAATAAATCTACCAACACATTGTAGGTTTTTTCTGAAGTGTCGTGAAGAAGAATAATGCTCCCTTTTTTAATACCTTTAGTAACTCTTTGGTAAATTTTTTTCTCATCTTCTGTAATAGTATCCAAAGAACGGACATTCCAGCCGATGCTTTTTTTATGAGTTTTTTTTATTGCTTTTGCAATACTTGGATTGGTAACTCCGAAAGGAGGGCGATATAAATTGGTTTTTAGATTTCCAGCCTTTAACATGATTTCATCACAGTTGTCAATTTCCTCAACCATTTTCGAGGTAGATAGAAATCCTGTGTTGTTGGAATGTGAATAGGTATGATTTCCAATAGTATGTCCTTCTGCAATAATTCTCTGAAAGGTTTCAGGATATTTTTCAATCTGTTTTCCAATACAGAAAAAGGTAGCTTTTATGTTATTTTCTTTTAATAGATCTAAAAATTTAGGTGTAAACTCGGTCGGACCATCATCGAAAGTCAAAGCAACTTCTTTGATTTTTGTTCTTTTATGAGTAACGCTGTTGATGAAATACCTTAATGTAATATCAAAAGAACCCCATGTTAAAACTGCGGTAAATCCAATAAAACAAAAGAAATACACCCAAAAAGTCCCATGAAACGCATAAATAAAAACGTTACAGAAAAGATAAAATAGAATAAACAGATAATGTTTCATCTTTTAATTGGTTTTAAATCTGAAATTTTCAGCTTCTTAGCACTTTAAACGATGTGTTTGTCATTCCGTAGGAATCTCAGCGTATTTTAACGTTACTTAGATTCCTTGCTTCACTTCGTTTCGTTCCGAATGACAAAGACTATGTTTTACTTTTGCTGAGTGAAACGTCTTTGCGAACGGAATATATTTTCAAAATTTAAATTTCTTTGTACTCTTTGCGTTAAGAATAAATTCAACAAACTAAGCTCTTTCCAACAAAACCAAGCTATGATCATTTCCTCCCAAATGATTATAAAGAAGAGTGTATTTAATTTCCTCTTTTTTTAAATCATTAATCATCATCACTTCCGGAATTTTTTGATTTTTAAGAATATGACAAGCAAGAAATGTTGAAAAACCACTTGCCGTATTGAATTCTCCACTCAAATGCTTGTAATACAATAAGGCTGAATTTTGAAATAAACCCATTGCATTCGTATAATAAACATCAGATTTTGCATCTCCGCTGTAACCTAAAATAACAGCATCAATTTCATCATTTTTCAAATTATTTTTAGCCAAAAAATCTTCAACAAATTGATGAGTTTCTTCTAAATTTAATCTGCTGCTGATCTGAATATCTTTTAATTGAGCATAAGAATTTTCTGTTTTATCTTTTCCTAAGACAAAAAAGCTGGCTCCTTCTCCCCAAATGACTCCATTGGTTGTTGAGTTTAAATAATCAACGGGAAGATTTTCTTCTTTTTTAATGGTTTTGTTTAATTTGTACAATTCCATGGTACGGTCGGTTTGTTCGTCTGTAGAACCTACCAAAATGTTATCTGCTTCACCGTCATTGATCTGAAGTTTTGCATCTAAAAAAGAAAATTCCAGAGACGAAGAAGTATTTACATACGTGAAATTATACGCGTGACATTGCAAACCTAAGGCAATTTGTCCCGCAACTGTATTGTGTGTGGATTGAATAAAATACGTAGGAGTAAGAAACTCTTCGTTATTATCAATCACATTTTTTAAAAACTTTTCAGAATCCTGGGAACAACCCATTCCTGTCCCTACGATAATCGCATCAGGATTTTCTATTCCAGCTTCTTGTAAAGCATATTTTGATGCTACGGAACTCATTTTTACCGTTTTAGACATTCTTCTGCTTGCTGCAGGCGGAATGAATTCTTTGTAATTGGGTTCAATAGCTTTTAAAACCTGAGGTGAATGTACAGGCTGTAAGTTTTGGAAAAAATTTTCATTTAAAGTGTCCTGAATCGAAATACAGGCCGCACTGTTGATGTAAACTACGCTCATGATTTTGAGAAAATTAAAGTTGAACAATTTCCCCCAAAACCAAACGAATTGGAAAGAACGTGGTTGATATTTTTCTCTTTGAGTTCAGTTACAGGAGTCAAATCAAATTCTTCCATTTTTGTTTTAAAATTCAGATTCGGAAAAATAATATTATTCTGAATCGCTAATAAAGAATAAACGGCTTCAATTCCTGCAGCTGCAGCAAGAGTATGACCTGTAAATGCTTTCGTAGAACTGAATTCAGGAACATTATTTTCTCCAAAAATTCTGATCATGGCAATTCCTTCCGATAAATCATTATTAGGAGTTGCCGTTCCGTGAACGTTTATATAATCAATATTTTCTTTCTCTAATCCTGAAACTTTCAAAGCTTTTTCCATGGCTAAATAAGCTCCTTGTCCGTTTTCCGAAGAAGCGGTTTGGTGATGGGCGTCATTAGCATTTCCATATCCTGAAAGATAACCCAGAACTTTTTTGTTTTCCTTTTTCACGACTTCATCCGATTCCAAAACGATGAAAGCAGCAGCTTCACCTAAGTTCAGACCTTTTCTGTCGTTGTCGAAAGGCGTGTTATAAGAATCCGTAAGAATCATCAACGTGCTGAAACCATTCAACGTAAATTTTGAAAGAGAATCTGTTCCACCGACAATTACCCGGTCTAAAACACCGTTTTTAATCAGTTTTGCGCCCATCATAATGGCATTGGCTGCAGATGAACAGGCTGTACTGATGGTAGAAACCATTCCTTGTAAGCCTAAATAATCTGCAATCAGCAATGATGAATTTCCGGCATCATGAGCGTCAATATATTTTTGCTTTTCAGGGAAGTCTTCGTAGGTGTAGAAATATTTTTCAGTGATATCCATTCCGCCAACACTGGTTGAGGAGATCAATCCTGTTTTATATTCATTAATGTCAGAAATTCCGGCACTTTCTACGGCTTCTTTTGCGGCAACCATTCCTAATAAAGAGGTTCTTGTAGCATTATTGTCTTCATTTAACTGAAGTTTTTGTACAAGCTCTTCATTAGATAACTTGATCTCGCCCGTTTTTATATTTCCGGTATGGCGTGTTTCAAACAACTGAATGTCTGAAATCCCATGTTTTCCGGTTTTTAACGAACTCAAATTTTCTTCCACATTGTTTCCAATCGCGGAAATGATGCCCATTCCTGTTATGGCAATTTTTTGACCCATGTTGCAAAATGTAACAATGTATCAATACAACGGTTTCTGCCGGATCGATACATTGGTATATTAATTTATTTTGTTCTGTTTTCTTCAATGAATTTCGCCATTGTCTCGATAGAAGCGAAAATCTCTTTCCCTTTTTTGGGATCAGATAATTTGATTCCGTATTCTTTATCAAGAAGAACTATCAATTCAAGCGCGTCGATAGAATCCAATCCAAGACCTCCTCCGAATAAAGGATCTGTATCTTTGATTTCTTCTACTGCAACGTCTTCTAGGTTAAGAACTTCGATAATTTTGTGTTTTAATTCTTCTCTTAAGTTTTCCATAAAAATTTAATTTGAAAATATATTAATGAGATAATTTGAAAATGTATTGAATTATATCAGATATTGAATTTTAAAATAAAAAATATTCTGTTAAATAATCGTTGTACTTTAATGGTAATTTTCAAATTATCAAATTTACAATGTCAGCAAATATACAAAAGCATTATAACTTTCCTGATAGAGTTCTACCCAGCCGCACAATACTTTATCAGCCTTGCCCGACTGTAAAATATGCTCTGAGTAATCGTTTAAAAAATTTTCATCAAATTCATCCAAAACAAAAAAAGCATTCTCTGTCTGCATTTTGTGTTTGATACTGATTTCACCTACACAAATGTTCGGTAAAGTGTACACGAAAACAGCTGGACTCGGGAAGTAATTTTCCTGAGAATTGATGCTTTCCTGATATTTAAAATCGGTATCTAAACTTGATGACCTGTTGGCAAAAACTAATGCTGTTCTGCTGTGATCTTCATCTTTTAAAATCATTTCAGAGGCAAGAAAAGCGAGTTTGCTTAAGCTATCCATTTTGTGAAACTTCGGATAATTTAGCTCTAACGTTTTATAGGCTTCTTTTGCAAAGTCTGAAAAATTTTCAGTTTGGGTTTCAAAAATAACCTCATTGTTGAGAACAATTTTTGAATGCTCTATGGTGCAAATGTCTGTTTTCTTCATGGTTTTCATTTTAACATTTTTCTAAAACAATTGCCGCATTACACCCACCAAAACCTGAAGCTGTTTTCAAAATATAGCTGATTTCCGCAGGTTGGTTTTCTTTAATAATATTCAAAAGTTGGGAAGTTCCCGTTTCTTTGAAGTTTTTAGATGGAATTAGGATATTATTTCTTGCACTTTCCATAGAAATAATACTTTCCAGTAATCCTGAAGCTCCCAGACAATGTCCGTAATAGCCTTTCATACTGTTTAGGGGAACGTTTTGTAATTCCATTCTGTTAAAAGCGATAGCTTCCATTTCATCATTATATATTGTCGCTGTTCCATGAGCGGAAATAAAATCGATTTTTTCTGCTGAAATATGGGCTTCTGTCATTGCATTTTTGATGCTTGCAAATAATCCGTCACCGGTTCTTGAAGGACCGGAAATATGATTGGCATCATTAATTGCTGAATCTCCTAAAATTTTAAAACTAAATTTTTCGTTTTGATTTAATTCAGAAGTTATATAAACTGCTGCAGTTGCTTCACCAATATTAATTCCGTCACGATTTTTATCGTAAGGTTTGCAGATTTCTGTTCCGATCGCTTGGAAAGAATTGAAACCTGAAATGACAAACTCGGAAATTTCATCTCCGGCAATTACAAAAGCATCTTTATATTTTCCTGCCTGAATCATATTTTTGGCAACGGCAATCGCCATTACTCCAGAAACACAGGCGTTAGAAACAACAATAGGTTTGGTTTTAATCCCGAAAAAATCAGCGATCTTTTGAGCCAAGCTTGAAAGGAAAACGCTTTCCGGTAAAGAGGTTTGGTTTTTTAGTGAACTGATATTTCCTTTTGTTGTTGATAAAATAAAAGCCGTTTCATCTGAAACAGGATGTTTTTCAACTAGAGGTTTTAAGCTTAACAAAAACATTTTTTCAAGCCTTGTAAAAGTCGAATTGTCATTCTGAGCTCCGTCGAAGAATCTGTTAAACTCGTTTTCCAGTTTTTCAGAATCAATCATAGAAGCGTAAAACGGCTCTTGATTTTCTATAATTTTATGTAAAGCTACGCCTGATTTTCCTTCTAAAAGGGCATTCCAGTTTGAAGAAACATCAAATCCTAAAGGAGTGACGCAGTTATAATCTGTAATATAAATTTCCTTCTTCATTATAATCCCATTTTATCTTTCCACGCCTGAAAAAACTCAGGATTATATAAGCACAAATTATTGTCTGAATCTAAGAATACCTGAATGGTTTCTCCTGAGCAGACCAATTTATTTTCTTCGTTGAAGAGTTCGTATCTGTAAATTAATTTTGCCGAATTGGAATTCACAAAAGTGGTTACAATTTTAAATGTTTCTCCATATTTTAAAGGAAGAAAATGTTCGCAAGTACTTTTTACAATGGGTGTAACGTAACCCGCTTTTTGAATGTCAAGATACGTCAAACCATGCTGTCTTCCGAAAGCTTCTCTTCCGTCCTCGAAATAGACGATATAATGACCGTGCCAAACAATTCCCAATGGATCTGTCTCATTGAATCTTACTCTAACGACTTCTGTACAAGTTAAATTTTCTTTAGACTGCATTTTGTTTTCTTTCGTAAATTAATGAAATCCCAACCATGGCAAGATAGAATAAAAATAAGAAGGTGAGCTCTTTTGCAATTCCACCGATTCCGCTGTTTCTTAGAATGATGTCATAGTAGGCATTTAGTCCCCAATTCATAGGAGAGAATTTTGCCACTGACTGCATAAATTCTGGCATTAAAAATACCGGAACCCAGATTCCTCCGATGGCAGCTAAAACCACAACAGACGTTGCTCCGAAGGGTGCAGACTGTTCCTGAGTATCAGCAATGGTTCCTAATAAAACACCGAAACCAATGGCTGCCAATCCTGAAAATAATGTTACGACAATAAGCTGGAACATTTTTCCTGTGACATCAAATTGAGGTAAATCCATATAAGGGAAAAGATAAATTCCTACGGCAACCATCAGTAAAAACTGAATGATACAGATGATAAGATAGGTAAATGTTTTTCCTAAAATATGGATGAAATAAGGAGTCGGGCTGATTCTTGCTCTCACGCTTGTTCCCTGGCTTTTTTCTTTAACCAAATTAATAGACAAAGGAACTACGATAAAGAATATTGCGAACAATGCCCAAGCCGGAACGTTATGCTGAACCGAATTTGGAATCACTTCCATTTTTCCTTTTTTCGGAGTGATTTCTTTGAAACTGATTAAGTTTTTATTTTCTTCAAGATTTTCTGTGGTTCCCAGCTGATCCTGGAACGCTTTGTAAATCTTTTGGTTCTCGATCTCAAAAACCATTTTGTTCACGGAATTCATCACTGAGTTTTTGAATCCGGCATTGGTGGCAGGATCAAAGTATAAATGAATTTCTTTGGCTTTTACAGCCGGAATCGGAACTTTTTGGTTTGCATTTTCATCCAATCCAAATGAACTTACAATTGCCTGAACTTTGGCATCGATATTTGAATTTAAATCTTTCGTTAAATTTTGAGGAATAACGATGGCCATTTGATAATCTCCTCCAAAAACGGCTTCCTGAGCAGATTTTTCAGTGTAATTGGTCAATAGTTGGAAAGTTTTGCTGCTTTCCAGTTCGTGTTTTATATTTTTTGAAACTTCAGATTTGTCGTTATCAATAAAAATGATCGGGATTTTTGAGCCTTCCAGATTTTTGAAAGTAGAATCCTGAATCAGTGTAATGGTAATGATCAGCAATAAAGGCATCACGAAAATGATGACGATTCCCCCGATATCTCTTTTCAGTAAAAGAACTTCTTTCACGAAGCTTCTCCATAATTTATACAACAACATCTCTTAATTCTTTTCCGGTTAATGAAATGAAAACATCTTCTAGGTTTTCAGCATTCGTCACTCTGTTTACCAATTCTTCAGGTGTTCCGACCGCGTGGATTTTTCCGTGGTCGATGATGGCGATTTTTGTACAGAATTCTTCTGCTTCTGAAAGGTGATGCGATGTATAAATGATACAGGTTCCTTTTTTATTTAAATCCAAAAGATGATCGATAATGGCTTTTTTGGACTGAACATCAACTCCAACAGTTGGTTCATCCAGAAATAGAACTTTAGGATTGTGAAGGGTTCCTGCAATCAGATTACAACGGCGTTTCATTCCTCCTGAAAACTGTTCTACTTTTTTATCTGCAAATTTTGATAATCCCATAATTTCTAAGGATTCATCAATAGCATTTCTTAATTTTTTGTGACTTAAACCGTAAAGACTTCCGAAATACATTAAGTTTTCTTTAGCAGTCAAAGTCGGATATAAAGCGTATTCCTGTGGAACAATTCCGATGATTTGTCTTAATTTAAAACCGTCTTTTTGAGGAGATAATCCATTGATTTTAAAACTTCCTGAAGTGGGTTTTATCAACCCTGAAAGCATGGAAATCAATGTTGTTTTTCCGGCTCCGTTGGGACCGAGAATTCCGTAGATTTCGTCTTTCTCAATATTCAACGAGATATCATTTACAGAAAAGTCTTCTGCATTTTTATATTTTTTATATAAATTTTTAATCTCAATTAAGTTCTCCATTAGATCGCTTTTCTCAGTTTTTTATAGAAAGCTTCTTCCAGATCTGCAATATGAAGCATTGTTTTTGAAAGCTGATTATAAATATCGCTTTTCGAGTTTCTGTTTTTGTAAACTCTTGCAATATCTACCGCAAAATCTCTCCAAAGGTCACCGATAGAGGTGATTTCTTTAGAAAGTTCATTAAGCTTATCATTTTTAAGAATGACTGCTGCTTCCTGTAAAAATGCCCCATAAATAAATCTAAAACCGCCACCACCAGTTCCGATTTCTTCCTGCATTCTGATCAGTTGACCAAGATAATGATTGGTTACTTTCGTTCCTTTTTTCTCTGCCCATTTCGGGATGCTTCTTGCTACCCATCTCATGGCTTTTACCCCAATTAGAGGGACAGGAGCCAACATGTTTTTACAGGTATCTTTGATCCCTTTTTTGATCGCTTCTTCCAAGTTTACATTTTCAGGAATGTAAGTAGGGTAGTACATGTGACCTTTAGGAGGAAGTGCTCCTTTGGCATATCTTACCTTTTCAAGTTCTGCTTCGGTAAGAGTAGTGGTATAATCCATCACAGGATCGCTGATCAGGAATTTTCCGTCTTCTTTTCCATAGACAACCAAATTGTGGGCGTTAAAATGGAATTTATATTCTTCAGGGAAATAGGTTAAGTTAAAAACTCCCACCTGTAATCCTGTTGGTATATTCTGATTTAAATTTCTTTCTAAAGCTTTCTGTGCTTCCGCTGGGTTTGAGAATTTTTCTCTTTTGATTTTAATTCCCAGTCTTTTTGCCGCCTTGCTGAAAATCGCACCCGGCATCGGACGATAGCTAAACCCCGGAGCAAAATTTACTTTTAAGAAGGGTAAGTAGACAAAGAACAATCCGGAACCGATTCCGAAGATCATAGGTTCGCTGAGTTTTAGTCCTTTGTTCAATAATAAATTGGAGGCAACACCGTTTTCGCAATGCGCTGTTTGGTGATGTTCAAAATTAAGTTCCATTTGGGCTTTTATCTATTTATCTCAGGAGATAATTTTTAAAAGAGATTCTTCCTTCGTCAGAATGACAAATAAGATGTTTTCTATTTTAAATTAATTATTTTCCGTTGAAGTTTTTTAATTCATCCACTGAAATTCCGAAAGCATCGGCATATTTTTTCAGTACGGATTCGCTTAGTGTTTTAAATATTTTGGGTTTTCCGTGCCTTTTTACACGCCATTGCCACATTCCAACGTAGGCTGCCAATACCTGCAGATCCATTTTATTCAGTTCCATGAAATAAATAATAGGACTTACGATATTGTTGGCAACATTTTGTTTGGCTTCTTCAATTCTTTCGTTGATTAACGCTAAAGATTCGTCTAACGCTGCTTTTTTTACATCCCAACCGATACTGTTTGCGGTGGTATAATTATTATTCTCATCAGTTACATACAAGACTTCAGTCATGTTTGCTGATTTCAGATTGCTTTCGTCTTGAGGAAGGTCTTGTTTTTTCATCGGTTTAGTGTTTTACTTCTTGAATAAACAAATTAATTTCGGCTCTTATCAGAAGTTCATCGTTATTAAATGTCTCACAAAAGATGTTGCAAATGTTTTCAAACTGGGAAATCAATGATGCTTTTGAAATGATTTTATCACCCACATTTGGCAATGCAAAAACTTCAATTTTCTTGATATTGGTAATAAAGCCAATCACTTTTGTATCTGCTTCAGGATTTTCGAAGAAGCTTTGTCCCAGAATGGATGAACAGGTTTGTGCTAAATTTTCAATTAAACCCGCTTCAACGAGTTCATTGTTATGAACAAAAACATTGTCTTCTTTGATTTCAAAGGAAGTAATCACTTTTTCTTTGGTCAATTCCAAGATATAATCAGCCATCAGCATCGGTTCGCGATGCGGGAGAAAATTGTGTATATTGATGATGTTTTCTTCCTTGATTTCCATTATCTATTTTTTTGAATTTGTTTTAAACGCAAAGCTTGCAAAGATTTTTTGAAATACTAAACGTTTTTAAGTTCGCAAAGCCGTTTCACTTAACCAAGATCACAAAGCTTTTAATTCAAATATTTACATTACCACAGTTTTCATTTGGGATTTAGCAATAACCTCATCATTAAGCTTTGTCACAATATCCACTAAAGTTACTCCCATCATTTCATTAATAATAGAAACTTCTGAAGTGAGCTTATCACCCAATTTTGGTAACTGTATTGCTTCAAAAGTTTTAATAGCACCTATGTATCCTGTCGGAGCCTCTTTTCCTAATAAATAAAACTTATAGCCGGTGTGTAACGCCACACTCTGCGCCTGATGTTCTACCAAACCGGAAGCCTGAAAAATCCCGTCCTGAACAAAAATGTTTTCCTCTTTTATTTCAAATCCTGAAACCAAATGATCTTCAGAATATGCTGCAATGCTGTTGACCATTACAAAAGGAAATCGCTGTGGAATTAAACTTTCCACGAAATTCTGATCAGTGGTTGGTAATTTGTTTTCCATTAGCAAACCGTTAATAAAGCACAAGAATAGGCAAATCTTCCACTTTCAGGAACACAAAGAAGTACTTTTTCTCCTTTTTTCAGATTTCCTGAGTTCATTAATTGTTCTACGGCAATAAAAATTGAACCGGCTCCAATATTTCCAACTTCAGAAAGGTTATAGAACCATTTTTCCCAAGGGAAATCCAATCCTACTTTTGCAAACTCATCTTTCAGTCCTTCTTTAAAATATCCGGAAGAAATATGAGCTAATACATGATCGATAGATTCCGGATCAAGATTGTGTTTATCAAAAGATGATCTTAAACTTTCAGCACCTTTTACCAGAATATATTTATCTAAAATTTTAGTGTCCTGCTTTAAAGCAAAAATAGACTGCTTCAACCATTCTTCTGAAGGGTAGTCTGCCCAAGATTGCAAGCTTCCGTCTTCCTGCTTTTCGCAACCTGCATACATACAAGCTTCAATTTCGTGAGCATAAGAATAGAAATCAATCCATTCTACTTTTAAATTGGTTTCGTTTTCTCTTGGTTTGTTTTCCAATAAGAACGCTCCGGCTCCGTCAGAAAGCATCCACCTCAAAAATTCTCTTTTGAAAGCGATGATTGGTCTTTCTTCTAATAAGATTAAGTTTTCTGCTTCGTGATTGAATTTATCTGCGGTCATCCAAGCTGACATTCTTTCTGAACCTGCGCAAACAGCCTGATCCTGAACTCCTGCTTTAATGGAAAGGAATCCGTAGTTCAACGCATTCATTCCTGAATTGCAAAGTCCTGTTGCGGTATTAATTTCAATAGATTTTCCGATATTTAATTCACCATGAACCATGGAAGCGTGTGAAGGCTGAATCTGATCTGGTGAAGTTGTTCCTACAGATAAAAGTTTCAAGTCTTCTTTTTTGAATTTTTCGTCAAAAAGTCCTTCAACTGCTTTTGCTGTCAATTGTGCATTTGTATGAGTAGGGTTTCCTTCTTTATCTAGAGCGTAATATCTTGTGGTAATTTTATTATTTCTTAAAATAATTGCTTTTGCCTTAGACTTCGCGCCATTTATATAACCAAGATACGTTTCCATTTCGTCATTTGAAACCGGCTCGTTGGGTAAGTATTTTGATGCTTTTGTTATAAATACGTCGTACATTCTATTTTAAATTAATTCCTTGTAAATATTTTTTTTCTTTCTGTCTTTTGAACCAAAAAATTGGTGTTGTTAGTAGGTGTAAAACCAACACTACGGGTGAGATAATCCATATCGCCGCCATCAAATATACCTTAAAGAATTTGATAAGTAGCGGTCGTTTCTCTTTTTTCTTTATAATAAGGTTTGACCAAATGGTGAAAATTTTGTTTCCTACCTTTTCTACACGTACTAAGAACGGTCTTATTTCGATCGCTCCATTTTTTACGAGATCAGGCTGTAATCCTTCAAAATCATTCTTGCTGAAATGGGCTTCAATAATGTTTCCATATTTTACAGAATCCTTTATTTCTTGATCTGAAACTCCGGCTGCAGGAAGGATACCTGATTTTTCTTTTTGTCCGCCGATCATCCAGCGAATTACGGTCAATACGCTTGTGTAATTATCATGTCGGTCTACCAAAGCAATATTTCCTATCAGTTTGGCTTTCATATTTTTTAAATAGACTTTCAGTTTTTCCTGAGAGAACATCCACATATTTCTGGTACCTGAAATGGTAACAACGGGTGTGTCTTTCAGGAGTTGTTCTGCGTAGCCGCTTTTTAAAAATGAAATAATAGGAATAGAAGGGGTTAAATACCAAACCTGATATCCAAAAAGAATAAGGTCGTATTTTTTATTCAGTACCTCTTCAGAAGGGGGAAGAATTTCACTTGGAATTTGTAAATAAGACTCAGGGAAAGTATTGAAAAATACATCATTTGACCACGGAAAAGGAAAATCTTCCTTCATTTTGATATTGTAATAGGTAACTTGGTACTCGTCTGTTTTTTCTTCAAAAGGACGGGCAATGTTCTTTACAATATCTTCGAGTTGACCTGTCTGAGTATAATATATTACAAGTATATTCTTCTTCATGCGTTTGTTATTATTTACAAAAATATGTTTTTCAGTGGTATATTATGTATGTCTATATATTTTTATTGATGCTGAACTTGATTCTAGTGTATAATTTATATGTTCAAAAGAAGTATTTCCTTCATTAATAAAAATAATTTTTGGAGGAAGTTCTTTTAAGTTGGTAAGATCAAAAGATTCAGTGGAGATCAAAAGAGTATCAATTTCTTTATCAATTTCTGAGAAATCGGAGATGTATTTGATTTTTCTTCGTTGTACAATATAATTATGCTTTGCGACTTCGCGTTTTTCAGGATTGCTTATAAAACTGAATATTTTTCTTCTGGCCTGCTGTAAAGTAAATACAATATCTTTTTGGCCGTAGTCATCTGAAATGTGTAAGATATTTCCGTCTTTTGGAATATGCTTGTTCAGTTCGAAATACAATGATTTGTTTTTGTTGAAATCATTTTTAACTTCTTTTACGACTTCATTGTCTTTGTACAAAAAGCTTAAAAATAATTTCTTTTTAAAATAGTTTTCATCTTCTAGCTCATTTCTAAGCTTTGAAAATTCTTCTCTGAAATAAGCATTGACCTTTTTTGTTCTTTCTGAATATATTTTTCCGAAGTTTAAGTCGTTTTTATCAATTCTTTCTCCCACTTTTACCGTAATAACTCCATCATAAATAATGAAGTCACCTTTTGGTAAAACTTCAGAATTTCCGTGGATATAAACCGGAACAACGTCTAATCCGAACTCTTCTGCAATATAAAATGCTCCTTTATGGAATCTTTTGACATCATTGGTGTAAGAACGCTCTGCTTCAGGAAAAACAACCAAGGAATATCCCTGCTTTACTTTTTCTTTCAGTTTCTCCATTCCGTTTTCGATACCCTGAGAAACGGGATAGAATCCTAAAGCTTTTACAAGCTTTCCGAAAATAGGGGAGTTATATACCCAGTCATTTACCAGGTAAATAATTTTATGATTACTCATTGCCAAAGCCAAAGTATCTAGGAAGGAAGTGTGGTTAGCAATAATTACAGCCGGTTTATTGAAATCTTCATTAGGATTTTTGATAAACTTCTTTTTTACAAACGGATTGGTGTATAAAACAGAAACTAAAAATTTAGCTAAAATCAGTTTTATAATGTCCAGTGTTTTTCCTTTTGAGTTTTTAACAAAAATACTTCCAACCGCAGAAAATAGCAATCCTCCTAATCCGTAATATAAAAATGACAATACAGAATTGAATAGCATTCTGAAGGTAATCGGTGAAAGCCCTTTTTTCGCTCTGTTGGTAATTAATAATCTAAACCAGAACGGATATAATGTTGAGGTAATGATGATCACCGAGAACATTCCGATGAGTGCCACCAAAGCTAAGGAATGCAATGCGGGATGTTTTGCAAAAATCAAAGATCCGATAGAAAGTACTGTGGTGAAAACAGCAAGAATAATAGAGGTTCTGTACGTAGGAAGTTCGTTTTTCCCTGTTGTATGTTCCTTCTGCATCGCCTGAGTAAGGAAAATACTGAAGTCGTCTCCGACACCGAAAACCAAAGTGCAGACAACGGTACTGAAAATATTAAGCTCTAATCCTAAGAAATATAGAATTCCTGCGGTAACCACTCCTGTCAAGACAATCGGGAACATTGTCAAAATCGTCAGTTCAAAATTTCTGAAGAAAATAATGATGGTTAAAATAATAGCCAGCAAAGAATAATTAATCAGCGTATTGAAATCTCTTTTCAACAACCCTAAAAAATTTTCATTCATCTGTTGACGGTCGATTGCCAAAGCGTCGTGATTTTTTTCAACGTCTTTAATGAAGGCGTCTCTTTTCTTTTCATCAACTTTTACCACATTGGAAACGGTATAAAAGCCATTTTCATTACTTAAGAATTCCGAGACCTGTAAAGCTTTTACGGTTGAGTAGTCTTTTAGACTTAATGTAGAATAGTTTTTATTTAAATTTTCATTGAACTGATCAAATGCCGAACTATTGAATCCGAATTGATTTCCATTTTTTACCAATTCAGAAATAGTTTGGGTTTTCTTGTTGTTATCCCAGAATTTATTCCAGCCTTCAATCTTTTTTTGCTGATCTTTTTCGGATAAAACCACATTTCCAAGAGAATTGTAGCTGAGGATTTTTCCGTCTTTCTTTTCTTTTTCTAAAAATTGGCTCAGTTGAGAGTTTCTTGTTAAAGCTTCATTTTCAGAGTTTCCATAGGAAATTGTATAAATCGATTTTGAAGTAATATCTGAAAGCTTTTCCAGTTTAGCCTCGCTTATTTTTAGATCTTTCGGAATGTAATTTAAATCTCCGATATCTTCATTGAACCCAACATGTCTGAAACCGAAAAGACAGGCTATAATAATAACCGAGCATCCAATAATAAGCGGTTTGTTTTTTTCGTAAGGATATGCTCCGATTTTGTCTATGAAATTGGTATTAACTGATTTCTCCTTAGTCTTTGGTTTGTAGAGTTGAGGTACAATAATCAATGCGGTAACCGATGAAAGAATCACGGTGATTGCAGCAAACAGCCCTAAATCCTTTAAGGCTTCCGAACGTACAAAAACCAAACACAAAAATGAAACGGCAGTTGTTGCACTACTTAAAATAATAGGTTGTGTGATTTCTTTGTACAGCTCTTCAATATTGTTGTTGTGCTTATAATGCGTCAGAATATGAAGTGCATAATCGATAGTAATTCCTATTAGAATAGCTCCTACACTTAATGAGATTGCAGAAATTTTATCTTTAATAAAATATAAAATCAGTAAAGCCAATAAAACAGAGAATACTGTGGGAAGAAAGACAATGATAGGGGTAAAAACATTTCTGAAATAATAAATCAGCAAAAGCAAAAGCACGGTCATTGAAATAATGACTGTATTTTGGATGTCTTTTTTTATCTGTTGAGCGTTTGCAACCGCAATAACTGGAGACCCGAAATAGCTGATCTCTGTTTTTCCTTTGAAGTGTTTGTTGAGGTTATCTTTTATTTCGTTGAGCTGATTAATAAATGTCTCATTGTTTTTGGTATCGTTGCTTTTGTTTTTAGGACTGATGAAAAGAAGAAGATTTTTTCCGTCTTTAGTAACAATATAATTGTCTTCAAGCTTAAAATCTTTGCTAATATTTAAAGCGTTGAGTTTTTTGATCCCTAAAAAAGTAATTCCCAGCGGATCTTTTTTAATGAATTCTTTTGTCACCAAACTTGTTGGGGAAACTAAAGAAACATAATTGTTCTCAACCTGTTTTGCGATACTGTCCTTTTGAAGTTTTCTTTCGATTTCGCTGTAATCGTTTTCATCTAAAAACAAAGGAAGGTTCTGATTGACAAAATCGAAGGTTTCTGAAATTTCATTATCATT
Source organism: Chryseobacterium taiwanense (assembly GCF_000813825.1). Classification (GTDB taxonomy): domain Bacteria; phylum Bacteroidota; class Bacteroidia; order Flavobacteriales; family Weeksellaceae; genus Chryseobacterium; species Chryseobacterium taiwanense. The sequence goes on along the minus strand of NZ_JWTA01000010.1, from coordinate 29,322 downwards.
TACTTTTCCCTGAACTGTGCCAATGTACTTCTGTAAAGGCTCAATTTTAGTTAAAAAAGTATCCGCGGTTTCCGAAAGTTGAAACTGATCTTCTTTGGATTTGTTTTCGATGATAACAATGATTTTATCTGAAAAATTGAGCTGTTTCAGAACTTTTGCCGTAAGATCGGACTTTTCATTTTTAGGGATTATCTGATTGATATCTTCTTCAAAATTGATTTTTGAAGCAAAAAAAAGGCACAAAACAGCTATTCCTGTCGCAAAAAGAACAGAAAAAATCTTGTTTTTTGAGATGAGATAATATAAAAATATGAAGAAACGATGCATTACATTATAAAATCAAGTTTGCAAATTTAAATTTTTAGGGGGTAGTTCAAAATTTTTAACGATAAAGTTTGACTTGAAAATCAATAAAATATTTCTAGTCCGAATGAAAAAAACTTATATTTTTGCAAATAATGTCTTTGTAAAGAGACTTTTTGAGACAAAATTATTCTAATTCGAGGAACTGTTTTGTATGCAGAAACTATTTGATGAAAAAATAAATGACGTTTTATTTGTCATAATTTTCCCGTTTCTTCTTCTATTCATAGCGTATTATGGCTTTGAATCCTCTTATGTGGATATGAAAAAATGGGAGAAGGCTCCGGATTTTATGTTTTCTTCGGTATACGCGTATCGTGTCATTCCTAATTACCTGAGCGTTCATGTGACGGAAATTCTTACTGAAATTATGAAGGGTTTTCCGGTGTTAAAAGCTTTTCTGCTGAAACACGGAAGTTTGTTTTATCATGGGGTTTTTGTGGTGAACAGCCTGTTCTTCGTTTTGTCTTCCATTATTTTACATTTAATTTTTAAATTGAGTCCTGCCGATTTTTTTCAGGATATTAAAATAAGACGGCTTGTTCATCTGTTGGCGGTGTTTTTTATTGTTATTACTCAGTATGTACCTACCAATTGCGATGTGGTTGCGGTTTTCTTTTATTTGTATGGCATTCTATTGACCTTAAAGTATTTTCATTATAAAAAATATAGTGTTTTTTTAGGATTACTTGTTTTGATTTTTATTTCAACGTTTGTAAGAGAAACAGCTTGTTTGAATATTGCTTTTTTCGCAGCCCTTTTTGTTAATATTGAAAAATTTGATTTGACTTACGGTAAGGAAATCGCTTTTCTTGTGATTGCTTTTGTATTGCCTTATTTGGGATTGAAGTTTTTTATTCCTCAGAATGTTTCTTTTGCTGAAGGAATTTACGTTCTTAAAAACTTTACAAGTCCCTTTAATTTGTTGGGCTTATGTTTTGGGGTTTTGGGTTTATACTTTACGTTTTCACTTTGTAGTTCGGATCAACAGATTATTTTAAAAAAATATATTCTTTTTTCATCTCCTTATCTATTGATGATTGCCCTTGTAGGGCTTTTTTGGGAGACGAGACTTTTTATCCCTTTACTTCTGACAGGCTTTGTGATAGCTTCTCATGAGTTTAAAAAATATAAAACTACTTCATGAGTTTATTGCACCCATATTATATTATTGCCATTATTTATATGATGATTTTTAGCTTTCAGGAAGTGTTTTCCAGAAGGGTTGATAAAAGATGGCTTTGGGTTTTAGGGGTATATCTTATGATCGTGGCGGGGCTTAGAGATCAGGTAGGACCTGACTATGGAAGTTATCGCGGGATTTTTATTTATTCCGGGACAAAAGATTATCTGAGTATTTTTATGAAGGCTCTTAATATGGAAGGGCCACAACCTATGGAGCTGGAATGGCTCTTTGTGTTGATTAATAAGATTATGCTGAATGTTTTTAATGCGCCTTTCTACATGCTCACTTTTGTAGTTGCCATTATTACGATATTTTTCAAAATAGATTATGTGGAGGATAATACCTTTTATCCCTTTACTTTTATGCTGTTTATGTTCATACCCGGCTTTTTTATCGGGGAAAGTGGGCAAATCAGACAGTGTTTAGGATCGTTTATTGTTTATTTTGCGATTAAGTTTATTAAGCAGAGGAAATTGCTTTATTACCTTTTGTTTATTTATATAGGGGCGGGAATTCACAATGTATGTTATATATTTTTACCCATGTACTGGTTGGCTCGTGTGCCTTTGAATAAGACCTGGATGTTGATACTCATCGTGGTTTCGGTGTTTCTTTCTCCATTTGAAGTCTATCGTATTTTTGGGGACTTTTTAACGAATATCGCTTCGCAGAGTGAGCTGGTGGAAGGATTTAACGGATATATCGATGAAACGGCACAAAGGTTAAACGGTGGATTCGGAATTCCAGAGGTAATGATGATCATCCTTACCTTCTTCCTTTTCTTCTTCGATTCTGATATGAAAAAGAAGTTTCCTTACTACGAATATCATAGGAACTATGCCGTTATCGGAATTTGTTTTTACTTTATCTTTAGAAATAACCCTATTTTTTCTTCCCGTTTGGCGGGGGCATTTATTGGTTTCTCGTACATTATTATTCCAAATGCAATGTATGTAGCTTCTGAGAATACTAAGAAAACAATTTATACGTTCATTATCGCTTTGGTGATGTTCAACTTTATTGTTTTCTCAAGCTTTAAAAATATTGTGAACGGTAGATTTACAATCGAGCTTTACAAAAATCATTTACTACCATAAAATTAAGTTTTTTGCTTTAAATAGGGCGATACGTGATGTATCGCTTTTTTTCGTTTTGTTTAGTTGAATTAAAATTAATCATAAATTAATTGTTTCTGTGTAATATTATTATATTTTTGCAATGACACAAAAATGATTAATAATTTATTAGTATTGAAATATGTTTGTTTTTTATTTTAAATAAATGTATTTATTTTTAATTATTAATAATTTTTATCATTTATGATTTATGAATTTATAAAATTCACTTTATGGAGAATAATAAGTTTGAGAAATACGAGAACTATTAGTCTTACAGCTCTATACGCGCTATGTTTGATTCCAGTTTTGGGTTTTTCTAAGGTGAAAAAAGACTCTTTAGAACTTAAAACTTTAAAAAAGGATAATCAGGTAGAAAAGTCAAAAGAGTGGAAAAATCAATATTCTAAAACCTTGTTGAAAGATTGGACAAAAGCACCGAATAGCTATGTTTTTGATCCTTATTCTTCCTATGAAGGCCTTTATATCCCTGTAAAAAAAGCGTATGCCATCTGGCTGACTAATCCATTGTTGGGCGCGTCTGGGTTACCTTCCGGTACCGTTACCGCAGATGTGTTGTGGGAGGATGTTCATGGGTTGATAAAAGCCAATGCTAATTATAGCCTTGAAATAGTTGGAACCGGAGAAGATGCGAAAATCAAAATTCCGATTAATAAATCAAAAGAAGGAAATGCGGTAATTGCATTTAGAATCAACGGAGAGATTTTTTGGTCTTGGCATGTTTGGGTTACGGAAGATCCAAGTAACGGGTCGTCTTATAAAAGCTTTCCGGGAGTTAAAAGAAAAAAAAGTGATGGGACTGTAGAAGTGATTCCTGATTCCGAATGGAAGTGGATGGATCGTAACTTAGGAGCGATAAGCAGTTCTATGACCGGGACGGAATGGAATAGAAATGGAGGATTGTTGTATCAGTGGGGGAGAAAAGACCCTATTCCTCCTTTGGTCATGAAAGGAGGTGATTTTTATGAAGTTTCAGGTTCCATAGGCAGAATCCGACACCGTGGAGCGAAAAATTTTACTAATGCAACTAACTTTGATAACCTCAGACAGTTTGTTTTGTTGTCGAATGCTACGGTAAATAATAATATTCAGCTTGCGATAAAAAATCCGTTAAGTTTAATTTATGTCAATAAGGATGACAATTCAGGTCCGGCTTATTACAATAACAATACAAACTTGATGGTAAACTGGTTTGGGAAGTCCTCAACCATAACCGATAACCGATTGTCTGAACTCAACTTGTGGTCTGATAATTCTGAAGGAAATATTGTAGCGGATTATAATAATTCAGATAACGCAGCGGTATATAAAGATAAATCAGCATTCGATCCCTGTCCGAATGGATGGAGAATTCCTTCAATGTTGACGGCGAATTTAGCTTCGGTATTCTATGTGGATGATATTCGTGTAGATTTTTCTCCTTTTGGAGTACGAACAGGGTTAGGAAAAAATACATTTGAATCCAACGGATATCATATTATTAAACCGAATGATACCAACGTTCCATCATACTTACAAGGAGTAAAGGCGTATCCCAATTTAGGATTTGATCTTTCTAATGTAGGAGGGTTTAATATGGGTGTTTTCCCGGGGACAGGTCAGCTAGCAATAGATTTACAGGGAGGGCAATATACGGATCAGCATCATGTAGGATTGTGGACGGCAACGATGGCGAGACATTTTGATACGACTCCTGCGGTAGGAGCAAGATCATTATTTATGGTTTCAGATCAATATCAGACCGATATTCCGGATCCTTCAAAACCGAATATTAAAGGAAGGTATTGGTATATGCCTACCTCTGCAGTAAAAACATCAGATGCCAATGCGTGCAGATGTATAAAAGATCCTTTGAATGTAATTAATGATTACGATTTTCCAACTGAGTACTTCACTGCATCAACTGAATATAAAGAAGGTTTAAATAATCCTAATACTTATCAGATTGTAAAGTCGACCTCTTTATCTGCTATTGAGATTCCTGTAAGTAAAGCTTTCTCTGTACAAAGTCAGCTTCTGGGAAATGAGGCAATCTTAAATGCTGCAAGTTTTAATAATCTAAAAGCGAATGTTCTTTGGTCAACCAATACTTCATTAATAAATACGGTAACTGTAACGAATCCATCTCCTGGGTCAACTGCAGCATTAAATAACTCAAAAATTGTTGTCAATATTAATCCCAATCAGAGTGGTAATGCGGTTGTAACCTTACATAATGGAAGTATCGCGAACCCTGTGTACTGGTCATGGCATATTTGGGTGACAGATACGGCGGTAGGAAGCTATAATTATACGACTGAATTGCCTGATGCAACAGCAAGTAATTATGTAAACTATATTCCTAAAGGGGATATTCTAAAAACAGAATTTATGGATCGAAATCTGGGAGCTACAGATGCTTTTCCTCAGGTTGCAGATCCTCTTACGCCAACGGCAGCCGAACTTTCAAAAATTAGAGCATCAACAGGACTGCAGTATCAGTGGGGAAGAAAAGATCCTATTCCATCATTTCAGAATGCTGATAACAGATCGAGCTATAATATATTCTTAGGGAATGTTTCAGATACCGGAGGCGTTGCGTATACTACGCTTACTCCTACGGTGTATAATAACCTTTCCGGTAGTTATATTATACCTTATGATACCTATTCGAATGCTGCAAACGCAAATGTTTTGTCAACTGACCGACCTTCACAAAAAATAGCAAAAGTACTTTCTTATTCTGTGGGGCATCCTTTGGTGTATATGATTCCGAGTAGCTTTGCTCCGTATAATTCTACAACGCCAAATTATTCAAACGGAACCGACTGGTTGGCTACAGAGCCTAATCTTGCTGCGGACAGATGGGGAAGAGGTGGTGAAAAATCTCCTTTTGATCCTTGCCCGCAAGGATGGAGGATTCCTGACTTAACAGGTGTTACCATAGTAAGCAATAAAGACTTTGGTATTTCGCCTTGGTATAAAAAAGATAAAAATGTAGCAACTGCTTATAGCGTGATTACTGACTATTTAGGAACACGAGTTAGAAATAGTACTTCTACAACCATAGGATATATGTACAATAATACGAGTTATTTGGTGGGTAATTATCCGAATTCCGGATCCAGAGGATTTAGAAGTGTGACGGCTAATCAATCTGCTCAGGGAACGTTCAATGTGAATAATTTTCAATATCCGGGAATATGGACTGGAGCTCTCAATTCCAATTATATCGGGAGAGCGGTTAATATTCTTTTTGATGCCGCATCAAGCGCAAATCGTATGATTGCTTTTCATGATAATAATGATCCTTATTTTGGAATGAATTGCAGGTGTGCAAAAGTAAAATATGATCAAAATGGAGAAGAGCTAGGAGCGATCCCTAAAAATCAGGTTTCTGCAGGATTAGGTGGTGCTCCGGGATTAGCAACAACTAACGTAGAAAAGAAAGAAGATGCACTTGTTTTGTATCCGAATCCTGTCCATAATGTTTTAAATATAAAAGGAGATACAGGAAAGTTATATCAATTTCAAATATACAATGCAGCGGGGCAACTTGTATTGACAGGTCAGTTTAAAAATAATCAGGCTGATCTTTCAAGCCTTTCTACAGGTGTTTATATAATTAAAGTTAATAATTCTGAAACAATCATGAAGATTATTAAAAGATAGATACAGCATCTAACTATAATTAAAGAGAAACATATAGTATTAAAATGTTTTTAAATTCATATTTTTGATTAATAGGAAAATGTGAAGAAAAAATAAAATCCTATGTGTTTCTCTTTTTTTGTGGAAATTACTGTAGAATAATGACAGCGCTGGAAAAAATAATCTCTCGTTTCAATAGTAAAATTTTTATTTATTTTCTCATTGCAATAACAGCACTTTATACGCTGGGTTTTACTTTTCTGCACAATATTCATTCCGATGGCTATATTTTAGGAGATTGGCTGGTTAATTATCAGGATGGAGGTTTTAAAAGAAGAGGTCTTTCCGGAAGTTTCTTTTTCATCTTACAAGATCTTACAGGGCTAAAGCTGAATATTTTGGTCTACTGCTTTCAGTTCATCATCATCTCATTATTCTTTTATTATTACTTTAAGCTGATACAATATAAAGAAGCAACCTTTCTTTATCTCTCCCTTTTGATGTCTTCAATTGGATTTGTCGGTTTGCTGAACTGTGTAGATTATGTAGGAAAAAAAGAATTTATTATTTTTCTGTTGTTTGCGGTTTTTGCTTACTTAATAGATAATAATAAACTTACTAAAGTAAAGGAATGGGGATTTTGTCTTGCCCTTTTCATATCTACCTTATTTCATGAAGTTACCTTATTTTTTATTCCGTATTTTCTCATAGCATTATATTTAAAAACAAAGAAAATAGAAGCTGTAAGATATTTAAAATACATTCTTGCAGTTCTTATTCCGGTGGTTTTGCTGTTGCTTTTTGGGAAAGAAATCAATGAAGGGCAGTCTTTATCTATTTTAAAAGAGAGAGGAGTGATTTTCACTCGGGGAATCTTTTTTTGGAATATCGATGAAAGACAATACATTTTGGAACATATTAAAGAATACCGATTGTATTTTTTAAGTTTAGGGATAAGTATTGCTCATCTTGCATTTTATCTCAAATATATAGCAGAACGAAAAATCATATATATCCTTTTAATAGGGGCTTTTCTATTCTCTTTACCACTTTTCTATCTTGCGATCGATTGGGGAAGATGGATGTATATTCATATGATATTTATAATTATCCTTTTTGCGCTATTTTTGAAAAAAAGTGATTCTGAATATGCTTCAGAAATAATAATTGTGAATAAAAAATTTTACATTACTCTGTTGATTATCATTTTTTCACTCATTTATCGCGTAGAAATGTCAGGAAGAGGTTTTACATTCGAAGGATTGTTCTACAGAATTTGCCTTGCACCACTGGAATTACTAAATAAAATGCTCTAAGCAGACCTATATAATAAAAAAGCTTTACTTTTGCAAAAAATTTTTAGAATGTCGAAAAATTTAGTAATCGTCGAGTCACCGGCAAAAGCAAAAACTATTCAGAAGTATTTAGGTAAGGATTTTGAAGTGAAATCCAGTTTCGGACATATCCGAGATTTACCTAAAAAAGGAATGGGGATTGACTTGGCTACCTTCAGTCCGGATTACGAAGTTTCTGCAGACAAGAAGAAACTGGTAACAGAACTGAAAGCCGCTGTAAAAAAAGCCGAAATGGTTTGGTTGGCTTCCGATGAAGACCGCGAAGGAGAGGCTATTGCATGGCACTTGGCGGAAGAACTGAAACTAAAACCGGAAAACAGAAAAAGAATCGTTTTCCATGAGATTACTAAAAATGCCATTCTAAAATCAATTGAAAATCCTAGAGATATAGACCAGAACTTAGTAAATGCTCAACAGGCAAGAAGAGTGTTGGATAGAATCGTAGGTTTTGAAATGTCTCCCGTTCTTTGGAAAAAAGTAAAGCCGGGATTATCGGCAGGTAGAGTACAGTCGGTTGCGGTAAGATTAATTGTTGAAAGAGAAAAAGAAATCCGTGAATTTACTCCGAAAGCAAGCTTTAAACTAGATGGGATCTTCCTAAATAAAACAGGGCAGGAAATTTCTGCAAAGCTGAAAAAAGACTTTGACAAAGAAGAAGAGGCTGAAAAATTCTTAGAATTATCAAAAACTACGGAGTTCAAAGTTCTGAATGTTGAAACAAGACCAGGAACACGTTCTGCTTCTGCACCTTTTACAACCTCTACATTACAGCAGGAAGCTTCTTCAAGATTAGGATATAATGTAACTAATACCATGCGTCTTGCACAAAGACTATATGAAGAAGGATACATTACCTATATGAGAACAGACTCGGTAAACCTTTCTCAGGAAGCTATTGAAGGAGCGAAAAGACAAATTACATCAGAATACGGTTCAGAATACTCTTCACCAAGAAACTATACAACAAAATCTGCATCAGCACAGGAAGCTCACGAAGCGATTCGTCCGACTGATTTTGCAGTAACAAGCATTGGAGATGCTCAGTTAAATAGACTTTATCAATTAATTTACAGAAGAACATTAGCTTCTCAGATGGCAAATGCTAAAATTGAGAAGACGGTTATTGAAATTGGTAATGCAAAACTTCCTCAACATTTTGAAGCGCAAGGAGAGGTAATCATTTTTGATGGTTTCTTAAAAGCGTACGGAATTGTAAAAACGGAAGAAGATGATGAAGAAAACAACGAAAAATTACTTCCTAAAGTAAGCGTTGGAGAGGCTTTAGATTATAAAAAAATTACGGCAACAGAAAAATTTACGAGACCGAGTGCAAGATATACCGAAGCAGGTTTGGTAAGAAAGTTGGAGGAATTGGGAATCGGTCGTCCGTCTACGTATGCACCGACAATCCAAACAATCCAAAACCGTGAATATGTTGATAAGCGAGAGATTGAACCTCATACTCGTGAGATTGTCAAAATGTCTTTGGCGAAAGATACAATCAAAAAAGAAGTCCTTGAAGAGAAATTCGGAGGGGATAAAAATAAATTCGTTCCAACGGACACTGGGGAAGTGGTGAGTGATTTCTTAACAGATAATTTTAAAGAAATCCTTGATTACGGTTTCACGGCAAGAGTAGAAGAAAGTTTTGACGAAATTGCCAACGGTGACCAGAAATGGAAAGAAATGATGACGGATTTCTACTCAAAATTCCACCCAAGAATTCAGGATGTAGAAGAACATGCAGAAAGAGCAACCGGAGATAGACTTCTTGGAGTTGATCCAAAAACGGGTAAAAACGTTCATGCAAGAATCGGAAGATTTGGAGCAATGATTCAGATTGGGGAAACGGATGATGAAGAAAAACCTGTTTTTGCATCATTAATGGCGGGACAGAATATTGCAACGATAACTTTTGAAGAAGCTTTGGAGTTATTCAAACTTCCATTCGATTTAAATGAAGTTGACGGACAATCGGTTTCAGTTGGAGTAGGAAGATTCGGACCTTATGTAAAATGGGGTGAAACGTACATCAGCATTCCCAAAGGTGAAGATCCGCTTTCAGTAGATCAGAAACGTGCGGAAGAAATCATCAATGAAAAGAAAATCGCGGATGCACCGATTGCAACTTACAAGGGAGAGCCTGTAACGAAAGGAACAGGAAGATTTGGACCTTTCATCAAATATCAAAGTATTTTCGTAAATGTTCCAAAGAGATATGATTTTGAAAATCTTTCTCAAAGCGATATCAACGAATTGATTGATGCTAAACTGGAAAAAGAAGCCAACAGATATATCCAACAGTGGGAAAAAGAAAAAATCTCTATTGAAAACGGAAGATGGGGCCCTTTCATCAAATTCGGAAAGGCGATGTTTAAAATTCCGAAAAAAGCAGATGATACCAAATATGAAGGCGAAGAGCTGAAAGATATCTCTCTTGATGAGGTTAAAAAATGGATTACCGATCAGGATCCGAAAGCTTTTGCAGAGAAAAAGAAGCCGGCTGCGAAGAAAGCGGCTACGACTAAGAAGGCAACGACAACAGCGAAAAAGCCTGCGGCTAAGAAACCGGCAGCGAAGAAATAAATAGTTTTATATTTAAAGATTAACCCCTTTTGAAATTTTCAAAAGGGGTTTTGTATTTTTATTCAATTGGTGTAACTAATTGACCGTGTTTATTTAAGTAATGAACTCCTCCTCCAAAATGAGGGGCTCCATAAAATTCAATTAATTGTCCCTGAAATCCCAAATAACAATGCATTTCTATTTCATTAAGAATTACTCCTTTTTCATCTATAATTGCATCAAGAAAATAATCATTTGCAAATTCAAATTCTTGCTTATTAATTCTTACGGCACAGACTCCGTTTTGAAATTTATCTACCAAATAGAACTTAGGTTCAATTACAATATTATTTAGATCATCTTTGAAGCCCCACAAATCATTTTCTTGAAATGCAATAAGCTTATTAGACCTAAGCTCAATTTCATCTTTTATATCTGAATTATCATTTTTTCTGGAATTGTAAATTTCTATTCTTGAAACTGTTTTTGGGTCGATTCTTTCTCCTTTTTTATTAATAGGATAGAAATCGGAAAATTTTACATCACTTACAAATGCAATTCCATTGTTAAAACCTCCATATCCATCTTTCCAAGTCTTTCCAAATTCGTTTATTCCTTTTTTATTTACAAACCAATGCTCTTCAAAACTTGATATTTGGGCAAACCCTTCATTAAAGCCTGTTTGCGGGAAATTGTCTTGAATATCAAATACTTTTTTACCTAAAGTATCTATGAAAATCCACTTATACCCTTTTTTTATAACTTCTTTGGAAACATAACAAAGCCCGTCGCCAAAATCACCAACTCTCAAATATTCTGCTTTTATCTTAATTTTTCCATTTTCGTCCATAAATCCGTATTTTCCATTTTCGGATTGAAATTTATAAAGCCCATTTCCTTGTCCATAAAAAAGATAAGAGGCTAAGATCATGAGTAGTATTATTGCTTTCAATGTTTTTATAAAATTTGTATTAGTTCTTATTTTGGAAGAGAAAGATGTATTTAAAACGTAAATTTTTAATAATTATTAAATCAAATATATTAAGTATGTCATGTTTTTAGTAATACATCAGTGAATCTTCTTATTGTCTGTTAGTACTTTAGTTTTTGATATTTTTCATCCATTTCAAAGCGATGTTCATAGGTTCTTCGGAGTTGGAGAATGCAGTATTATGTCCTAATGTTGGAAATAATTTATATTCATAGCGCTTACCTTTAGACTTTAATGTATTAAGAAGTTCAATGGATAGGTTTACAGGCACTTGAATGTCTTTGCTTCCAAAAATCCATAGTCCCGGAATTGATACTTTGGAAAGAGCGTCTAGTGGATCAGTGTCTGTGAATTCATACTTGTCCGGATCATTCATAGTGTGTTTTCGGGCGTCTTCTTCTGTATGAGTATCCCAAAAATTTGAATTTCCGTTGGTGTAAAATTGAAAACGAAGCTGTTCTTTTACCGTTATAAGTGCCCCACTGAATATGGTTATGAATTTGACTTTCTTGTTTTTCTCTGCTGTCAAAGGAATGATCCATCCGGCCTGACTAGCGCCAATTAAACCTATGGGAATTTTATTGTTTGATAAATCTTTAGATAAAACATCTACTGCTGCACTCGCATCCAGAGATAAAAGAGTAAGATTTGAAGCGTCAACATTATTAGTCCCGACTTCAGGTCCTGCATAAATACCAGCAGATTCTCCGACGCCACGTTTGTCATAAGTTAAAACAGCAATATCATTTTCAGCCAACAATGTCGCAAATTCTGTCATTCTTTTTTCCTGTCCGGATCCATGAACCATCACCACAGCCGCTGAAATATGCTTCGGTGTGAAAATTGTCCCAGAAAGCATGTCTCCTTCACTTAGAAATTTTATATTTTTAGTCGTAAAGTTTGGAGGAATTGCCAATGTACGATTGAGAATACCTAAAAGAAATAATACAAGAAGAAAATTCCTGCAAATTGTTTTTGTATTTATGATGTTTTTACAATGAGCCAATTTGTCTATAGCTATCATTTTAGTTTATCTTTTATTAGTGTAGTGAAATTTTGTGTTCGTTATCAATTGTTCTTAGGTAAACTATATTTTTAGTTTTTTAAAATTGCTTTGATTGCATCTAAGATTTCAAATATCTTTCCGTTATAATTGTTTCCTAATAAGATAATAGTGAAATTCTCATCTAGGTCAGAAACTAAAATTGCTTCATAACTTCCTGCTCTTCCATCATGAGAATGCTGAATCAAATGTTTATTTACAAATTTTGCTTCGCCTAAAGCAGATTGGGTATCTTCTTGATGAAATTGTTGACCTAATTCATACAGTGAATTTTCATTGATTAATTTTTTTGAATGAAGACAATTTGAGAATTTTAGCAGATCATTTGTAGTTAAGAAAGTTCCTCCAATTAAAAAATCTGGCTTATCTTCGATATGCTTGTTGTTATATCCTTTTGCAATAAACTTTATATGATCAATAGGTGTAATTTCAGATGAATTCATTTTACATGGTTTGAAAATGTATTTTTTTGCATATTTTTTATAAGTCATTCCTGTAATTCTTTCAATAATAAACTGTCTTAGAAAAACATTATTCATGTTGTAATCGTATTGAGTTCCTGGAATAAAATCTAGTTTGTCGACTGACTTTAAATCATCAAAAACATCTTGATTGCTTTTAATTTTTTTCCAGTTTACATTAGGAAGCCCACTTGTGTACTGTAATATGTCTTTTATCGTAACTTCATTTGCCCATTTTGGTAATTCTGGAATAAATTTGGAAACCTTATCATCTAATTCTAATTTACCCTGTTCTTGTAATTGTAACAAAGCAACGGCACTAAATTCTTTAGTAATTGAGCCAATATTAAATTTATAATCGGGTGTTAGTTTTTGAGCTTTTGTAGCATCTGTAAAGCCAAAGGAAGCATTATAGATTGTATTATCGTTTTTTGCGACCAAAACATTTCCATTAAAAACGCCAATTTGGCTTGAGTGCCTCATTAAGGAATCAATTTGATTGATTTGTTTTGTTTGGCCAAATAGATTATTTATTGTAATTAAGAAAGTAGCTATAAATGAAAGCAATGATTTGTAATATTTCATGTTTAAGTTATTGGAATTCTTTTTTTAGATTTCTTTTGTTGATGATGTTAATCATTCAAATATAGTAATGTTCTTATTAAGAATTTGGATAAATGAAAAATCATCCTGAAGGAGCAGGACACTGCTTAGACTCGTTTCTTCTAAATTAGCTTTCAAATAAATGCAATGGAAAAACCTTTCACCCGCAAAGAATTTCTGCAAACTTCAGCTTTAGGAATGGCAGCGGTATTTTTCGGATCATCATTTACCGGCTTATTATCTTCAGATGAAAAGCCTTATTTCAATTTAAAACCAATTGGTCGTTCTTTACAATTAGAAGGCTATTACATTTGGTGCAGTTCTCCGATTTGGGGTGAAGATGGGAAGGTTCATCTCTTTTATTCCCGATGGAAAAAAGAAAAAGGGATGGGTGGTTGGCTCAAAGGTTCTGAAATTTGTCGCGCAGAAGCCAATTCTCCATTTGATAAATTTGAACATAAACAAGTCATTCTTGCGCCAAGAGGTGAAGGTTTTTGGGATGCAACGACCTGTCACAATCCTTTAATTAAAAAAGTAGGCAATCAATATTTGTTATTTTTCATGGGAACGTCCAATGGAAAAACAAATACGAAAAGAATAGGTTTGGCAACTTCGAAAAGTCTTGATGGAGAATGGACAAGACCGGATGAACCTTTACTTCTTCCCGGAAAAGAAGGTTCGTGGGATGATCATTGTACCACCAATCCGGCTTTTGTAAAAGGAAACGACGGAAAATATTGGTTGTTTTATAAATCATGGAATACGCATGAGTACGAAACCCAGAAAGGGCCAATTCGAGGAAATAGAAAATACGGATTGGCAAAAGCAGATTCTCCAACGGGAGCTTATGTGAAAGTTTCAGAAAATCCAGTGATTGATTTTTCATCATTGCCGAATAATGCGCAATTAGAAGATGCATTTGTCTGGAAACAAAAGGAGAAATTTCACATGGTTGCCCGTGATATGGGATTTTTTAATCATGAATATGGATTGCACTTAACGACAAAAGACGGAATTCACTGGACAAAGCCTGAAATTGCTTATCTGAATATGAAAAGTTATATCAGTGAACCAACTCCTCCCAAAAATCTAAATAGATTCGGAAGGCTGGAGCGGCCAATGATTTTGCTGGATAAAGATGGAGAAACCCCAAAGTTTTTATTCGGTGCAACTCAAGGTGGTGAATTTGAAACATCCACAACTTTTGTTTTTGAAATTTTAAATGGTAAAGCCTAGAATGACGATGTTATTTTTTAGTAATAAAAATATGACATGATTTTAAGTTGAAAAGGTTTTTTGTAAGTTTGTGAAAATAATACGGACAATACATGAACTTCGAAGACTTTATTATTTCACCAAGAAATTTCAAAACTGAAAGCTGGCAAATCGGAAACCGAATCACGAAAGAGATAAAAGAAGACAGCATTGTTCTTTTGTTTGTTTCTGATTATAGAGGAGCGAATGGTGATGCTGAAGTTCAGGATTTTACGGGAATCAGAAAAGAATTTTACAAACTGTCACAACTAGATTTTGAAATTCCAATTGTGGATTTAGGAGATCTGGTTTCAGGGAAGTCGGTGCAAGATTCCCATTATATTTTGCAGGAAGTATTGTCGGCTTGTCATTACAAAAGAGCGATTCCTGTGATTGTAGGAGGCTCTAATGACTTTGCTTTTTCCCTTTTTTCAGGATTAAACTTCCATACGAAAAGCATTAATTACACTCAGATCAGCAATATTATTTCCCTTAAACAAGGTGAAATGATCAATGAACATACTTTCCTAAGCAAGATTTTCGGAGCTAAGAATTTCGCAATTAAAAACTATCATCATTTAGGCTATCAGAAACATTTAAACGAAATTGATTCTGTAAGATTGATTAAAGAAGTGGAATTTGATATTATCCGTCTTGCTGAAATGATGAATTCTACAGAAAAAACAGAGCCATTTTTCAGGAAAGCTGATTTGGTGACGGTAAACTGTGATGCCATCGAAAGTTTCAGCGAGCCTTTTTCAATGAATCCACAAGTAAATGGATTGAACCGAAGAGAGATTTGTGCTTACATGAAAGAAATCGGACTCAGCGAAAATTTGAAATCGGTAGGAATTTTTAATTATAATATTTATTCTGAAAATCAGCTCAATCATCAGCTTCTTGCCCAAATGATCTGGTATTTGATCGAAGGAATTAATATTCAGCAATCACATCCTAAAGAAAGACATTACGAAGTGTTCTATGTGTTGATTGATGACAGACAATATGCTTTTAAACGGGATACTTTCAGTAATCTTTGGTATTTTGGGGAGGATGAAGATATAGAAAACTGTATTCCTTGCTCAAGAAAAGATTTTGACGAAGCTAAGAAAGGCTGGCTAAACACCCGACTGATGAAAATATAGTGTATGACAAACGTTCCCTCAAAAATTTCTATCATTGTTCCTGTTTATAATGTCGAAAAATATTTGGCAAAATGTCTTGATTCTTTAATCAATCAGACGTATCAGAATATTGAAATTTTGGTGGTGAACGACGGAAGTACAGATGGCTCAGAAAAAATTATTAGTGATTTTTCAGAAATTTTTCCGGAAAAGATTCAATCTTTTTACAAAAAAAACGGAGGATTAAGTGATGCACGAAATATTGGACTAGATAATGCGACCGGAGATTATATTGGCTTTGTAGACAGCGATGATTATGTTTCGGGAACCATGTTTGAAGAAATGCTTCATCTTGCAGAAAAGCACAAAGCGGAAATGGTAATCTGTAACATTCAGAAAGTTGATGAGAATGGAAATGTCACTCAAAAACTAACGCAAATTCCCAATATGCCTGAAAAAATAGATCTTGAAACTCATTTTTCAGTGTTTTCGGATATAAGCTATTTTGCATGTAATAAACTATTTAAGAAAGATCTTTTTGCGACCAAAAGATTTAAAAAAGGAATTTTTTTTGAAGATATTCAGTTAATTCCACAATTGCTTTTGGAGTGTAAAACGATTGCTCAGACTCAAAAATATCATTATCAGTATCTTGAACGTCAGAATTCTATATCAAAAACCCACAACGAAAAAGGATTGGATATTCTTCAATCTGTTGAGGATGTAGAAGTTGCTTTTGAAAAATCTGTTTATTCTGATAAACGTAAAGAACTTAAAAACTTTCAGATTTTGGAAGGTGTTTATACTTTTTTGGCGTATCTGGCTTTTGTAAAAGATGAAAAGTTATTTTATGAAATGAGTGCTAAGCTTGATGTTTTCAGAAAAAAAAGGAATATTAAAATGAAAGATATATTGAGTTACAGTCGTTTTGATAAGAATTATATTTTATCTTTGTCTGTAAGCAAGAGAATTTTCTATCTGCTTTTTTTTGCGGGGCAGAAAAGATTGATAAGAAAATTAATGTAAACACAAATGCAGGCGAAGAAAAAGATACTGAATGTATTAAAAATACATTTTATCAGGTTCTTTATTATTACGGGTGCCTGAACAATAAAAAAGAATGCAAAGTTTTGAGTTGTTCTTACTGGGAAAAGGTATTTCTATTTTTTACATAAAAATAGGATTGGGTTTCCTGTTTTCTTTTTTAATTACTTTTTTTACGATTCCAACCATCATCAAAATTTCCAAGAGAAAAAACTTAATGGATGAACCTGGAGTTAGAAGTTCTCATTTGAGAAAAATTCCGAATCTTGGTGGTGCGGCTATATTTTATTCTATCGGAGTATGTGCGTCAATTTTTGCGTACGAACTTTTTTCACTCTATAAATTTTTATTTGCATCGATGGTTATCCTGCTTTATGTAGGAATAATGGATGATATTGTGGTAATGAGGGCTTATAAAAAACTTGTTGCACAGATTATCGTTTCATCATTGATTGTTATAGGCTCAGATATCCGAATCAGAAGTCTTTTTGGGATATGCGGTGTATATGAGATTAATTATTATGTGAGTGTTGTATTCAGCATACTGACCTTCATTGTACTGATTAATGCATTTAACTTGATTGATGGGATTGACGGATTGGCTGGAGGGTACTCTTTGATCTGCAGTGCTCTTTTTGGGATTAGTTATTACCGTTTAGGAGAATATAACTATCCTTTGGTTGTATTTTCTGCTGTAATTGTCGGATCTGTCTTGGCATTTTTGTATTATAATTTGTCAAATTACAGAGCCACTAAGATATTTATGGGTGATACGGGATCTATGTTGTTAGGGTTTCTGCTAGCTTTTACCAGTATATGTTTTATTGATATTTTTATTGACAAATCAGAGCCGGGTGTTCCTCTTTATC
This sequence comes from Chryseobacterium taiwanense, assembly GCF_000813825.1. Taxonomy (GTDB): domain Bacteria; phylum Bacteroidota; class Bacteroidia; order Flavobacteriales; family Weeksellaceae; genus Chryseobacterium; species Chryseobacterium taiwanense. Next base: position 11,678 of record NZ_JWTA01000010.1, on the reverse strand, counting down.
ATTTACCTTCGGCTCCTGCTATTGCTGTGGCGATTCTTATTTTACCCATTGTAGACACGCTGAATGTCATGATTGTCAGATTAATTCATGGGAAATCTCTTTTTAAGGCTGATAAAAACCATATTCACCACAAACTTTTAAAACTGGGCTTTACCCATAGAAGATCTACTTTTTATATTATTACATATTATCTTTTTATAATAGTTATAGCTAATCTCCTAAGACACATAAATGTAGGGCTGTTATTGGTGATTGTTTTGAGTTTAGGGTTTATTGGTGCATATTTACCAAATCTTATATACTATTTAAGAAATAATACAAATAAATAGTTTTAATTTTTATTTTTGCAAACAACTTAAATCTGATGAAGAATTATAAATATTTATTCCTTTTGTTACTTTCCCTAGTAATGACTTCTTGTATCACTACAAAAGAGGTGCGATATATGCAGCCTAATGAAAGTTTAGTCATTAATGAAGAAGGGCTTGTTCCATACAATATTCCGGTATACAGGATTACAAAAAATGATATCCTTAACTTAAATATTATCACGACTCCTAAAGGAGACGCGGCTCAGTTTTACTCTGCGTATAATACTTCGGGAGGGGCTACTCCAGGACAGGTTACAAATACAGCAATGCTTAATGCTGGAGGAGATGCAGGAAGAAACGGAGGAAATCTTAATTTTTACTTTAACGGGCTTAAAGTAGACTCAAAAGGAGATATTAATGTGTTTGGAATTGGCTATTTGAAAGCGGAAGGCAGAACCATTGAAGAAATAACTCAGGAGCTTCAACTTAAAGTAAATGAAAACTTTCAGGAAGGAAAATCTGAAGTTAGGTTAAATACAGACGGTATTACCTATTATATTCTGGGTGATGTAGAAACTACTGGTGTTACAGGAGAGAAAGTGGCTCATAAAAACACTCTTACCATTACTGAAGCTATTGCTATGAATGGGGGACTAAACAGAACGGTTGACAGAAAAAGTATTGTAATTCACAGAAAACTTCCGGAAGGGATCAAGATTGCTAAAATAGATCTTACCCGTGAAGATGTAATGAATTCTCCATATTATTACGTTCAAAATGGAGATGAGATTTATCTGAATACAAGAGCGAAAAGTTTGAATGGCTTAGGAAAAGACCCTGTACAGACTTTAACGACTGGGGTTTCTCTTCTTACTACAGCTTTATCTATCTACTTACTCATAAAAACACTGTAATCATGATTCCTGAAAAATATGTTAGTCTAGCGAAAAATGATTCTTCAAAAGATAAAAGTGGAGCTTTTTCTTTATTTGATATAGAGAATTTCATAAGGAGGATCATAAAAAACTGGTATTGGTTCGTCCTGATGTTTTTTCTTGGTTATACCCTTTCCTGGGTGTACAGTAAGTATTATGCACAAAATATCTACGCATCCAACTTATCTTTGAGTGTTTCCAATAATACAGCAAGTTATTTTACGCCTAACCAGTCCATCAACTTCATTTGGGGACAAGGGGGTAATCAGGATGGGATTTATTTGAAAAAAATGCTTTTGTCAAGATCGCATAATGAATTTTTGGTAAAAGAATTGGGGCTGTTCGTAAACTTTTCTACGAAAGGGACTCTTAAGTCTACTTATTTAGATAAAAATGACTCTCCGGTTTTTCTTGAAATCGATAAAAAACATTTACAGCAGGTTAATTATCCCATTACTTTATTGCCAAAAGGAAACAATACCTATGAGGTAGTTTTGCCCGAAGAAGGTCATTCAGGAAATTTGTATAATTACGAAATAGAAGGATATCAAAATATTACAGAGTTTCCTAAACCTGCGAATAAAGTAGTAAAATTAAATGAGTGGTTCACGACCCCTAATTTAAGATTTAAGCTGGTCGCAAATCCTGTTAAGCCAACGATAAAGTTGGATAACATTATTGTGAATTTGGAAACGGTAAACCAGACAGTAAACGGAATTGTTTCTACCATTAATGTAGATTTCGATAAAGAAATCAATACCATTATGATTATCACAAAAACAGGGTTTAATCTAAATGGAACTGTCAATTTCTTAAATAAATCTGTGGCTGAACTTCAAAAGAAAAGATTAGCCGATAAAAATGTTATCAATAAAAATACCGATGTATACTTACAGAACAGCTTAAACGGAATCAGAAAAAAGCTTGATTCAAGTGCTTTGGTATTGAATTATTTAAAAACTTCTGAGAAGTTGTACGACATCAAAGACAGAGATGAAAAATCTTTGAATAAGATAAAAGATTTAGAAGCTAAAAAAGCAGATCTTCTAAGTAAGTTAAGCTCTTTGAACTCTATCAAAAATACGATCGATAATCAGAATTTTGAAAGAATGATCAGTACAAGTGCTGCGGGATTTGAAGACGGTCTCTTTAGTGCTTCCGTATCAGAATTGAAGGCATTGTATCTTAAAAGAAGAGAAATGGCGACTATTTATAAGCCGAATTCTGAGCCGATGATAGAAATTAACAGGCTTATTAATGAAGCAAAATTAGGCTCGTCAAATTCATTAAGAAACTATTATACTCATTATTACGATGAAATCAATAAAATTAATAATGAAGTAGCAACGGCTAATGCGGATCTTGTTTCCTATCCTGAAAAGCAAAGAAAATATCTTGATGCCGAAAGAGGGTACAACATGATTGAAGCAACTTACAATAGCTTATTGGGGAGACAAAATGAAGCTCAAATGAAAGTGGCAACCAATCAGTCGGATATCACGGTGATTGATCCTGCTAAAAATTTAGGACAACTTCCAGTCGGACCAAATAAAAAAGGAACCGAATTCGGAATTATAGGAGGGCTATTGTTTTTACCGTTATTATTCATTTTTGTAGGAGAAGTTTTAGATAATAAGGTCAGAAATATTAAAGAGCTTTTAGGCGTTACCAAAATACCATTACTAGGGGTAATCGGTAATAATAACAACGAAAATATGCTTACGGTTCTTCAGTCTCCGAAGTCTTCTGTTTCAGAAGCATTCAGAGGAATAAGAGCCAATGTGAGATTTTTACTGAATGAAAGCCAGAAAAGTAAAACGATTTTGATTACTTCTTCCATTGGAGGAGAAGGGAAGACCTATGTTTCGATCAATTTAGCTTCTGTTTTGGGGTTAAGTGATAAAAAAACGATCTTGCTTGGAATGGATTTGAGAAAACCAAAGATTTTCGGAGATTTTAATATCGATAATAAATATGGAATTTCTAATTACCTTACTGGGGAAGTTTCAATAGATCAGATTATTAACAGTACGAAAATCCCTAATTTAGATGTAGCAACTTCTGGACCTATACCACCAAATCCTTCGGAGCTTTTGATGAGTGAAAAAAACATAGAGTTTCTTGATAAGCTTAAAGAAATGTATGATTTTATCATTATAGATTCTCCACCGGTAGGATTGGTAGCAGATTCTTACGAATTGATGAAGCATTCAGACGCGAATATTTATGTAGTTCGTCACGAATACACAGAAAAATATATGTTGAAGATGATTACGGAGAAATATCATAATCAGGAAGTAGGAAATTTAGGGCTTGTTTATAACGATTACAATACAAGACAGGGTTACGGCTACGGTTATGGCTACGGCTATGGCTATGGCTATTTTGATGAGGATAAAAACTACAAAGAACCACTATTAATAAGATTTAGAAATAAAATTCAGCAAATATTAGGAAAGAAGTAATATTTTAGCAACCTGTAAAAGACAATTTTTCCGAAATGAATTTCTTGTTTATGTAGAAAAAGAAATAATTTAAGGACTTTGCCGTTTACTTTATAACAAATTATGTTTTTTTGTTTATTTTTAACTAAACATTAAGAATATCATTAATATAAAAAAGTTTTATATTTGCAAAAATTAATTTTTAAAATAACCATAAATCCATATTCTTTTATGAATAAAAAATTATTGTTTAGCTTTCTTACCGTTATAGGAACAATGGTGAGCATGAAGGCACAAAGAAATGAATTGGGAATTCGACTAGGGATGAGTAACCTAGTAGGAGATGTAGGAAATACCAATTATATTTTACAAAAACCGTTGAGTATGGATAGGGTTTCTGATTGGGGAGTTCCTTTTTATGGTGGTTTATTATATAGATTTAATTTTAACCCTTATCAGACGGTAAGATTAGATTTGGGATACAATCAGGTTCAATTTAGTGATAAGGCTGCAAAAGAGCAGTATAGAAAAAATAGAAATGCTTTTGGTAAGAATGATATTTATGAAGCAAGTTTAAGCTTTGAATATAATTTCTTCCCAGTGAACAATGAGCAAATGGGGATGTTGAGTCCTTATATTTTTGCAGGAGTTGGAGCTATTATGTATGATGCTCCGAAAACTACTTTGGTACACGACTTTAGAAGAGATGCAGATGGAGTAGCGCAAGCTCCGATTAATGAAGAAGATTTTACGACTACGGCAGTATATTCTACAGGGAAAAAAATATCAATGCAGGTTCCGTTTGGTGTTGGTTTGAAATATAAATTCAATCATAACTGGGCGATTTTTGCAGAAGCTACATTCAGGCTTACATTGACAGATCAGCTGGATTACAGCAAAGTGTTACCAAAAGATGTAAAATCATCATATAATTCTGATATTTTATCTCCTGGGGGAGGTTCATTATTAGGAACAGGGAATTATTACATTGTTTCTCAAGAAAGAGAAGCTGCATACAAAGGAACTAGAACTATTGGAGATGGAGAGTCAAGAGATTGGTTAAATACTTTTAGTTTAGGACTTACCTATTCTTTTGGAAGACCTCCGTGTTATTGTGATTAATTAAAATATGTCGTTGTTAAAAGATAAAATAGATCCTGAAAATTTGCCACAACATGTTGCCATCATTATGGATGGAAACGGAAGGTGGGCCAAATCTAGGGGTGAAGAAAGAACATTTGGTCACAAGAATGCCATTGATGCGGTAAGAAATGCTATTAATGCTTGTAACGAAATCAATATTCCCTACTTAACCCTTTATACTTTTTCCTCAGAAAACTGGAACAGACCAGATGACGAAGTAAATACATTAATGAATTTACTTATGGAAACTTTATTGCTTGAAGCCGAAGAGATTTTTAGCAAAGGGTTGAGAATGCATGTGATTGGGAATTTAGAAAAACTACCTCCTCTTGTAAAAGATCAGTTACTAAGAGTGGTAGAACTTACCAAAAATAACTCAAAAGGTAACTTAATACTGGCAATTAGCTATGGCTCTCAGAATGAAATTCTGAATGCTGTAAAAGAAATCAGTTCAGATGTAAAAGAAGGGAAGCTTGAAATAGATAAAATAGATGAAAAACTATTTGAAAGCTATTTATATACAAAAGACTTTCCACCAGTTGATTTAATGATAAGAACGAGCGGTGAGGTAAGAATAAGTAATTTCCTTCTGTGGCAAATTGCTTATGCAGAACTACAGTTTTTAGATATACTTTGGCCGGACTTTACAAAAGATATTTTCTTCCAATGCATTTTAAACTATCAAAATAAGGAAAGAAGATACGGGAAAACCGGAGAACAAATAAAGATTCAGTAAAAGAATTAAGAAAAGAAAGACTACGATAAAATGAAGTTTAGATTATTACCCATCATAATGTTTGCTGCTTCTGCACATTTTTATGGACAAGTAACACCGCAGGATAGTACAAAAGTGAATTCTTCTGTACATGCAGAAAATCAAGCAGGGACATATACGTTAAAAGATATCGTCGTTGATGGGGTGAAAAAATATACACCCGCTCAAATTCTAAGATTTACAGGTTTAACGAAAGGAGAATCTGTAGATATTCCGGGACAAAAAATCAGTACAGCTGTAAAGAAACTTTGGGATACTCAATCATTTTCTGAAGTGGAAGTGTATATTGAAAGTATTGAAGGGGAAACAGTTGTTTTAAAATTTTATTTGGAAGACTTAAAAGAGCTTGGTGAAGTGAAATTTACCGGAAAAGGGATTGGTAAGTCTAAAAATGAAAAACTTGCTAAAGACAATAATTTAAAACCTGGAACTAAAATTACTCAAAACTTAGTTTCTAGTTTAAAAACAAATATTCCGAAAGACTACGTTAAAAAGGGATTTGCAGACGCCAAAATTACGATCCAAGATAAAGTGAATGCAAGTGATCCTGCTTTAGTAGACTGGACGATTGAAGTTGATAAAGGGAAAAGAGTCAAAATTGATCATATCGAATTTGAAGGAAACAAAAACGTTACAGATGCTAAGCTAAGAAAAAAAGCGTTTAAGGAAACAAAACAAAAAAGATTCGGTATCGGAGGTATTTTAAAATCTTCAAAGTTTGTTGATGATAAATACCAAGAAGATAAACAAAACCTTATCAGCTATTATAACTCATTAGGATATAGAGATGCTGCAATTGTTTCAGATTCTGTTTGGAGAAACAAAAGAAACAATTATGAGATCAATGTAAAACTTACTGAGGGTAAACAATATTATATCGGAGATATTACTTTCACAGGAAATACTGTGTTTGCGACTGAATACCTACAAAGAATTTTAGGATATAAAAAAGGAGATATTTATGATGCAGTAGGATTCAACAAAAAAGTTGGAGAAGATGGTGGTAAAGAAGACGATTCTGATATCAAGTCTATTTATATGAACAATGGATATTTGTTCTCGAATGTAACTCCTGTTGAAAAATCTGTAGATGGAGATAAAATTAATCTTGAAATTCGCATCAATGAAGGTGAAAAAGCTACTTGGAATAAGGTAACATGGGAAGGAAACGTTACTACTCATGACCACGTTATTCTTAGATCATTAATGACAAAACCAGGAGAACTTTTCAAGAAATCAGATATTAAGAGAACTTATTTTGATCTTGCGGGAATGTCATTCTTTGATCCACAACAGGTCGGACAAGATATTCAACCGAATCAGCAAGACAATACAGTTGATATCAATTGGAAATTGGTTGAAAAAGGATCTTCTCAGGTTCAGTTACAAGCCGGTTATGGAGGAAACAGCTTTATTGGAACATTAGGACTAACGTTTAATAACTTTTCATTAAAGAACTTCCTTAAACTTAAAGATTTTAGACCAGTACCTCAAGGTGACGGGCAAACATTGTCTATCCAAGCACAAGCTGGACAATATTTCCAGAACTATGGAATTTCATTCACAGAACCATGGTTATTCGGAACAAAGCCTACAGCACTTTCAGTAAGTTTGAATACTTCAAGAGTTAAATACAGTGATGGGTATAATGATCAGAAATTAAATATTTTCTCTGCTTCGGTAGGTCTTAATAGACGATTGAATTGGCCAGATGATTATTTCTCATTATATACGGGGGTACAATATCAAAAGTATAAATTTAGTAACTATCCTTTTGAATTTGGTAACAGTACTGAATATTATGGAAATGCAAATAACTTTAGTATTAACTTAGGATTAAGTAGAAATTCGGCTGGTATTGACCCTATTTTCCCAACTGTGGGTTCTAACGTGGAGATTTCTGCGAAACTTACTCCACCATATTCATTGTTTAGTAATAAAGATTATTCAACAATGACACCTGTTGATAAGTATAAGTGGATGGAGTTTTATAAAGTAAAATTCAAAGCAGATATTTATAACGAAATTGCAGGAAAACTTGTTTTAAGATCTTCCGCTGAAATGGGATTCATGGATGGATATAATAAAGAGCTTGGAGCCCCACCTTTCGAAAGATATTATGTAGGAGGTACAGGTTTATTCGGAGGTCGATATGATGGTAGAGAGCTTATTCCACTGAGAGGTTATGAAAATGCTTCTACTTATGGTGGAACTTCTGAAGATATTACTCAAGCTGGAGGAGGAACTATTTATAACAGATTTACTTTAGAATTGAGATATCCTATCTCAATGAGTCAAACAGCTAAAATTTATGCGCTTACTTTTGCTGAAGGAGGTAACGTATGGAACTCTTGGAGTAAATATAATCCTTTCCAATTAAAAAGATCAGTGGGAGTTGGGGTAAGAGTATATATGGGAGCATTTGGTTTGATTGGATTTGACTTTGCTTATGGATTTGATAAAACAATCAATTCTACAGAGCCTTCAGGATGGAAGACCCATTTCTTGATGAACCAATCTTTATAACAATATGAAGAATTTTAAAACCATTTTCACCATTTTCTTTCTGATATGCTTTGGAATTTCTAATGCTCAGAAAGTGGGTGTTGTTGATACGCAAGCTATATTAGACAAGCTTCCTCAGTATAAAGAGGCAGAAGCAAGATTAAACTCACAAATTGATACTTGGCAGACAGACCTTCAAAATCTGCAGACAGAGTATGAGAAAAAAAGATCTGCTTTTGAAAATGAAAAAGTTTTATTGATAGGAGATCAATTAAAACTTAGAGAAAAAGAAGTGATGGATTTGGATAAAAATATCAAAACAACAACAAGTTTGCGTTTTGGTACCAACGGAGAAATCAGTAAACTGAGAGCAAACCTTGTTCAGCCTTTTCAGGATCAGATATGGAATGCAATCAAGACGATGTCTGAAAAAAATGGGTTGGGCATAGTTCTTGATAAAAGTAATGACGTTAATGTTATTTTCCTTCAGAAAAGATATGACTACACGGATAAAGTCTTAGATATTTTATTAAAAGGAACAACAGGAAAAGAAAAAAAGAATTAGAATTTCCTTAAAAAGTATAATTAAATTTGTTTTGAAATTAACTTTTATAGAAATTTGCAATCTTAAAAATTAAATTATTTATTTACCAATTATGAAAAAATTAAGTGTATTATTTGCAGCAATAATGATGGTTGTGTCTGTAGGTATGGTAAAAGCTCAAAAATCGGCTACTTTAAATGTTGCAGCTGTTCTTAATGCGATGCCTGAGAAAACTAAAGCAGATGCTGATTTAAAAGCATTCATTGATACCAAACAAACTGAAATCAAAAAGAAAGGAGATGCTGGGCAATTGAAAGTAAAGCAGTATCAAGAAGAAGCTTCTAAAAAAACGGCTGAAGAAAATAAAGCAAGAGAAGCAGAACTACAAAAATTGCAAGAAGAAATTGCTCAGATGCAAGATAAGGCAATGAAAGATAGCCAGGCTAAACAAGACGCTTTGTACGAGCCAATCGAGAAGAAGTTACAAGCTGCGATTGAAAAAGTAGCTAAAGCAAATACTATTGACTTTGTATTAGATTATAACTCATCTACATTGTTATACAAAAACGGACCAGACATCACTGCTGATGTTAAAAAAGAATTAGGTCTTAAATAATTTTAGAAATTAACAAAGATTTATAAGAACCACCACCTCTATTCGGGGTGGTTTTTTTATTTTTGCACAATGGAAAAAGAAGTATCAACAACGGTAAAAGTACGCTTTAGTGACTGTGATCCGATAGGTCATTTGAATAATGTGAAATATTTGGATTACATGTTCAATGCCAGAGAAGATCATGTAGAAACATTTTATGGTTTTACTTACGAAGAATATACAAAACAAACAGGTTGTACTTGGATTGCCATTCAAAATGAAATAGCATATTTGAAAGAGGTAAGATATAATACTTCAGTTGTTATCAGTAGTAAAACAATCGAGGTTCAGGATAGAACTGCGAAAGTTGAAATTCTAATGAAAAGTTTAGATGAAAAAACAATTCATGCGGTTCTATGGGTTACTGTGATTTATTTTAATGTTAAAACGAGAAAATCAGAAGTACATCCTGAAGACATAAAAGAAACATTCCATAAATTCTATGTAGACTTGGAACAGAAAGAATTCCAATCTAGAGTTAAATTTTTAAGAGTTCAAAACGCAAAAAATTCATAATAACTAAGATGAAAAAAATACTAGTAGTAGGAAGTAACGGTCAATTAGGAAACTGTATAAAAAAGATTGCAGAAAACTTTGAAAATAAATACGAGTTTATCTTTACAGATTCACAAAATCTGGATGTAACAAATTCAGAACAAATACAAGGTTTCTTTTATGACAATAAACCCGATTTTTGTATCAATGCTTCTGCATATACAGCAGTTGACCTTGCAGAAAAAGAACCAGAAAAAGCTTTTGCTGTAAACGCTGAAGGTGTGGCAAATATTGCTGAAGCTTGTGCAGAGTTCGGTACCACTTTAATCCACGTTTCTACAGACTATGTTTTTGATGGAGAAACAAACTTAGATTATGCTGAAGATGATTTTACAAATCCGATAGGAGTTTATGGACAGTCGAAATTGAAAGGAGAAGAATTAGCTTTAGATAGTAATCCTAAAACAATTATTCTGAGAACGTCTTGGCTATATTCAGAGTTTAATAAGAATTTTGTGAAGACAATGTTGAATCTGTTCTCTCAAAAAGAAGAATTAGGAATTGTTGCAGATCAGTTTGGGCAACCAACAAATGCTAATGACTTGGCAGAAGCAATAATGGCTATCATTGAAGCTTCACATAAAACATTTGGTATTTTTCATTTTTCAAACTATCCGGAAACCACTTGGTTTGAGTTCGCGAAAAAAATTGCAGAATTTTCAAAATCAAATATTAGGCTTAATCCACTTACAACAGAGCAGTATCCAACTCCGGCAAAAAGACCAAAGAGAAGTACGATGTCTTTAGATAAAATAGAAGAGGCTTATAAAATAGAACCTAAGCATTGGGAAAATAGCCTGGAAGATTGTATTGAAATTCTCTCAAAATAAAATTGAATATATGAAGAATCTGATTATTATAAGTTGTATTGCTTTTTTTCAATTTTGTAATGCTCAAAATGTTTTTCTTACCAAAGTTGAAAAAACGAGTGATAATAAAGATCAAACATTATTTAAAATACAAGATGAAGTAAAAAAAGCGGAGTATTTAGGAGAAATAGAAGTTCAGGGATATTCGAAAGATGATGCGGCTGTATTTTCATCAGTGTATAAAAAAGCAAAAGAAATTGGAGCCAATGCATTTTCATTAAAACCTTTTGAAACTATTGATGGATCGACTCAACCATTCAATCCTTCGAATTATAGATTGAACTTGTATTTTATTTCAAGAGAAAAACTTTTAAATCAGACAGGATATATTTATTTATTTGCATCCTCAGATAAAGAACAAAAAATAAGTATTAATAAAAAAGATCTTATTCTACCACACAGAAGTTTTTTTATATTAAAACCGAAACATGAAGAAGTATATGTTATTTCTACTAAAAAACTTTTGGGATCTACTATAAAACTGCAGCCGAGATCTAACGATGGAAATCAATATTTTCAAATGTCTTCCACAAAAATAAAATCTGATGATTCAGGAAGAGGTGGATTGAACTTAAAAAGTGGTGATATTATAGGATTAGAAAAATCTTTCGCAGAATTTTTAAGCATAATATATCAAGAAGTGAAGCAAAGTAATTAAACTTTGCTTTTTTTTATTCCATAAAATCCGGTTGAGATCATTCTCCAAAAAAGGTTCTAGTATACATCTTCAATCTCCAGAATATAAAAAAACAAACATTAGTTTAAAAATCTAAAAATTATTCTCTCATCTATTCAGCTAGTTAAGTTTAAATATTGCGAAAAAGTAAACTTTACGTTAACAAAACTTGGATTGTATTGAGTAAAGGTTCTATCTTTGCCCCACTGAAAACGAGAGAATATCAGTAAGCGCAGAAGAGCCTTTAGATCTGTCTCTTATACACA
>NZ_JWTA01000001.1 GCF_000813825.1 Chryseobacterium taiwanense | reverse complement strand
GTTATTCTTTAAATGCTTTCTAAGCCTGTTTTAACTATATATATGGTGCTTATTTGAAGGGATATTATCCGATAAAACTGAATTTTTATAGGTTTTACCTGTAGAAAAGCCGTGTTATTAATTGAAATGACAGGTACTTCTATATTATATAGTATATGTATAGCCCCGATCGCAGCATTTGTTTGAGCTCATTTTCTTTTTCAAAAGAAAATAGCAAGTGCGGAGAGCGGGATAAAGCTCCTAAAAAAGATAATTACAAATTGTTTAATGAAGGTAAGAGTCTGCTTGGACTTATTTATTCCGCTTTTGAGAATGGCAGAAGTAAGTTTTATTTTTCTTGATTCAGAAAAATCGTTTGATAAGCAGCTTATATATATAGTAGCCGATAAGACATCCAATGGTATCCGCAACCACATCGAGGGTTTCCATGGATCTTCCGAGTCCCATTTCTTCCTGAAGAATTTCTGTAAGAAATGCGTAGATAAGAATAATTTGAAAAAAATAAGAGAACTTGATTTTAGGGAACGCTGCCATGAAGCAGAAACCAAGCATTGCAAATATACTGAAGTGTAAAACTTTGTCTAAGCCGTCGAACATAAACCAGTATTCCTGGTTCTCTTCTCCGGGCTTAAGTAGCATATAAGTAAGAAATGCCCAATAAATGGGCAAAATCTTACTAAATATTTTTGAAATCCTATCCAATGATAGCTTGATATTCTTCTGCAGACAATAATTCTGAATGATCTGCACCTTCAGCAATTTCTAATTTGATAATCCATCCTTCTCCATAAGGATCTGAATTCAATAATTCCGGCTGATCTTCAAGTTCTGAGTTAAATTCAATAACTTTCCCTGAGATTGGCAAGAATAAATCTGAAACTGTTTTTACAGCTTCTACACTTCCGAAAACATCTCCTCCATTAAGCTCATCATCTACAGTATCTACATCTACATATACGATATCTCCCAATTCTCCTTGTGCGAAGTCTGTAATACCGATTGTAGCAACGTTACCTTCAATCTTAATCCATTCGTGATCTTTAGTGTACTTTAATTCTGACGGTGTGTTCATTTTTATTTTTTTATATCGACAAATTTATTCAAAATAGATAAATGCTCAAAGGAAATAAAGAAATATTTATTGATGAGCTCAAACCCATTGATTTGCAAGGAAAAGTTTTACACTTTCAACATTATTCTTCTAAAATATTACTTTTCTTCAGTAATTCATGGAACGTTTGGCAATCTAATTTTTTTGTACTGCCTTGTTTTCTTTTTATTGTGATATTGAATTTTCCAAAATATAATTCTTTTAATTTTGTGTCTGGACAAAATAGTTTGTTAATATTATCTATACTTGTATTTACTGCTTTAACTTCTTTGTTCCTCGAAAATTCTAGCTGACCATCACTTTCAAACAATGAAACATATTGGTAAGTCATTACAAAGTCATTTGTTTCTATTTTTTTCAAGGTTTTGTCCGAGCTTTCATAACCTATAATTGCTGTAAAAATAAGGGTTCCATTAACAAAGAAATGTGCTAACATAGAAGCCCAAAGTCCAACATTAAGAACCAACCAGATTAGAACCAAAGCTAATCCGGCTGTTCCTATAATACTCGGATATGAAGAAATATTGAAGAGATCATAAAATTTGTAATGCATTAAGCTAAATAGTAATGCGTTTACAAAATAGGAATATTTCTGGAAGTTGTTTTTTAATCTTAATTCAAATAAAATGATGAATAGTATTACCAAGGGAATCAAAAAATAACTTTGTTCCATGATGACAAAAAATGAAATCCCAAAGTAACTTATATATTTAAGATATTTTTTTCCTGTGAAAGCACCGCGAAAAAAGAGTTCCTCAGAAACAGGAGCAAATAAAACACCACCAAGAATCATAACAATTACATTAACATCATTAAATCTAGTTTCTCTAGAAGATGCATCTGTTATTTTAAAATGATCCAAAATAATTGCGAGAAGAGTAAAACAAATAAATGTAGGGATTCCAATCTTTAATAAATAATTTTCTTTGTAGGTTTTCTTTTTTACGATTTCCATGATTAGTAAAATAAAAGTATGCCTTATGGTCTACTTTCTTTATTGATTTTAATTAGTATTATTCTTCCTTCAAAGATAATACAACACTTATTTATTATCAAAAAGAAGTGAATGGTATCTAAATAAAAACTCCCTAACTACTATGTAGAAAGGGAGTTTTTTTATTTTCATTAATTTATTTTTTAGAATCCACCGGAATCTCCAAACGTAAAGGTTGCTGAAATACCTGCTCGTATTGTAGATAACGGGAAGGCCGTTGATATTTTATATTTTGAAGTTAATTGTTCATAGAACAGTTTTAAGTTCAAATTTTCGGAAACATTATAATCTGCGGAAAGTTTGATATTCATTACTTTTTGCCCACCTGTCACCTGCGAGTCATTTAACAAGATATTCATGATGCTTGTCTGGCTGTCTCTTAATGAGATATCACCTCTAATGTTTAGATCGCTTCCTTTGGATCTGGCTCCTCTTGTATTTGCCATTCCCAATCTGAAGTTTCGAACGATATATCCTAATCTTACCACATATTCTTTATTGGCTTCTTCGGTAAGGGTATGGTTTACCAATCCTAAAAGCAACATTCTGTTTCTGTTGTACTGAATTCCGAACTGCATATTGTTTCTCATCGTCACGTCTATCCCTATAAGCGGAGAGAAAGATTCCAAGTAAGTCGACTGCGAGAAAGTATATGGGTTGATATAATCTCCATTTACATCTTTATCATTACCTGAAGTAAGAATATTATAATAATCAATACTTGACTGAATACCTGTTGCTGTATAAGTTGCACTATACGCATGTAAGATATCGAACTTCGTAAACTGTCCGTTAATGACAGGAATATTCTTTAATCCAGAATAGGTAATCTTCCAGTTTGGAATTGGAATTCCTCCTTTCTTAGCATTTCCGATTGTCTTTGGAGATTTTCCTTCCACTGCTGCTCTAAAGGCAGGAATTAATACATACGCATTTGAAATACTGTGTCCTTCTGTGAAACCATCTGCATTTAACGGACCTCCCATTTGCTGTGAAATAGCTATTGCATTTGCTCTAATGGCCTGATAAATTGCTGCCCCATCTTTGAACGCTGTATTAATTGCTACAACCGTATTCGAATAGGTCACAAAGTCATTCGCAAAAGAGAAATCATGGTTTGCATATGCTAAATTCTGAGGATCATTATACCCCGACTGCGAGAAGTTCCTATTGTAGGTATGTAGAACATTAAAGTCTATTCTAAAGTCACTGATTGGAACAAATTGTAAATCCGCACGCAATTCTTTTGTTGACATCTGAATATAAGGATCAGTCATCAACGAGGAAGTACTTACCCAGCCATTTTCTACCGCTACTCTTCTGATATCTGATTGCGATCCTAATAAGAATCCAGCAGTTGGTCCTCCTAAAGTCTGGCCATATCCATACCAGTTTGGAGCAGAAAGAAGTCCAGGAACTACAGATCCATTGTTTTCTGTATAT
Source organism: Chryseobacterium taiwanense (assembly GCF_000813825.1). Lineage (GTDB taxonomy): Bacteria > Bacteroidota > Bacteroidia > Flavobacteriales > Weeksellaceae > Chryseobacterium > Chryseobacterium taiwanense. The sequence goes on along the minus strand of NZ_JWTA01000001.1, from coordinate 406,264 downwards.
TCAAAATTCAACTGTTTGAATGAAGTCATAAAGTTTGCAATACTCTGTAACGGAGTCAATTTATTTTTAAACTTATAGCTCTTATATTTATATCTCTTTTTATCCCAAGCTAATGTATAGGCATTATTTAAAGAGTCGATCTCTCTTCTTCTTTTTTGCAGTTTGGAAGAGATGTTCTGGAAATACTTAAACTGACTGAAAAACTTAGGAAGATCTGCTGTTGCTTTAGCCGTTATTACATTTGTGTTCTGACCAATAGATCCTAAACTTCCTTCCGGACTTGAAAGTAATGCGGTAGATCTAGAGTTCCAGTTATACGTAAATCCATATCCCAATTCTGCATCTATGAAATCCATGTATGGAAGATACTGCATTGGTAATTTATATCCTAACTGAACTTTATGATTGTACAATACTGGTCTTCCGGCTCTGAACACATTTCCGAAAATAGAACTGTTGTTCATCGTATTCACATCAATGTTATCATTCAATGTTCTTGTCAGTGAGTTGATCTCTAACTTTAATGATTTTGTAAAGTTAAATCCTAACCCATACTGCCAACCGAAATAAAAGTTTCTGTTTTTTATCACATCAAAATTACTTCCGAAGTTTCCTGAAAGAATCGATTCGATATCTCTAAATTCAAGTTCGTTGTAATTTCTGTCAATTTCTGTTCTGAATGATAATCTTGTAGGAATTGGATTAAAATTGAATTCCTTCGCCCATCTCAAATATTTTGTTGACTTCGCGGTATCGCTGATCAGTTTATTGAATGGTTTTATCACCCAAGGTTTAAAGGTATAATTATAATCGATATATCCTCTGAAGTATTGTCTGTAATTCTTCTTGGTATAAATATCTCTGTAATAATCATCATTGTAAACCGCAGTCATAGAAATATTTTCTACATCGAAGAATTTCGGCTTCTTATTTTGGTTTACTCTTTCTTTGTGCATATTCACTACTCCTATACTTCTTTGTTGTGTATATGTTCTCGCTACTTTTTTAAGCTCTTCCTTATTGGCTGCTTTATTAAATTCCACATCGGTATCCAAAGGATTGTATTTCGGATCTTCGATCGTCTGAGAATATGAATAGTTCAATGGAATTTTCACCCCACTTTTTTCCGGTAATAGTTTATCAACATTAATAGCAGTATTGATACTGAATGCTGATTGTGAAGACTGACTTCTTTCAGCCGGTTTAGAATCTATATTTCCAAAACCTACTGAGCTGTATGAAGCACTCGTATTTACCGTTGCAAAATCTCCAAGGTTAAAATTAAGACTTGCATTTCCTGCATATCCACCATCATTTTCAATCTCAGAAAGACGAATTTCATTTACCCAAATTACTCTACCTTTACTATTAATATTTCCTCGAGGCAAGTTTCTTACCCCAATCATGATCGTGGTAATATTTCCTAATGAAGGTCTACCTTTGATATAGATGTCTTTGTCGTCATGACTGAATTGTGCGTCTCTGGTTCGTTCGGTTATATTATTCGGAGATTGCTTATCTCTTCTGATTTTTGCATCTACAAAATCCTGAATCTCAAAATCCACATCATTTTCTACAGGCCAGATTTCTAAAGGAGTCGTTGCTGTACTTGCTGTATATTTTACAGAAGCTTCATATTCGTAGTAGTTATCTGTAGCATCACTTCCGAAACGGATAAAGAACTTCAAGTTCTTATCAAGAGCTGAAGAGATAGGATTGTCTAAGTTTTCAGCGTGCATGAAAAGCTTCAACTTTTTATACCTTCTCATATCAAGAGTTGTATTTTTGAAAACCCCTCTTGCTTCCAGATCCATGTTTTTTATCTTCATATATAATGAAGCTTCATTCTGTCTCTGAGCTCCTGCATTTCCGCTTAAAACCTGTCTATCAATTCCTGGAGGCAATACATATGGAGGCTGGTTCAATCCGTTCTCTTCAATGTTCACACTTCCCACTTCGAAGTTATCATTCATTGTATCACTTCCTGCTGTACCTTCTGTAGGAGAATCTACTGTTTCACTGGCAATTTTATTCGGATATCTTCTCCAGTCAGAACGAACTAAATCCATTGTTCCGAATCTTAACGTAGATGTATTATCAAATCCAGTTAATAATAATCTTGCGAATCTCACATTATTTAGAACAGCTGCAGAATGATCTCCTTCTGTCCCTACGTATTGTGAAACCGGAATTCTGAATAAATACCATTTCACATCAGAAGACTGTCCGTTTTGGAAATTAGCTTTTACCGTTTTTACGTCTACGATGTTGTTTTGTCCTAAAGTAAGACTTGCCTGATCTAAGTTTACTTCGTACTGGTTGTAATTTTCACTTTGATCTAAATTGTAATCTTTATTGATATCTTCTGCATCCGGAGTTTGTGAAGAAACTTCTAGAGAGTTGCTTTTTGAATTCCCTTCCGGACCCCTGAAATATTTATAACGTTCAACAATTGAAGCCGCCTGAGTTCCTGTAAATTTATCGGACATATAGAATAAGAAATCATCCACTGCAGGATCAGACAAATTAGTCACAGGGTTTGTAAATGTATTTCCAAATCTTGCTGCTTCCTGATCAGATGTTAAACCATCATATCCCGCATCTTGTACTGTTCTGTCTGTACCCTCGCTAGAAAACGCATATAGAACAGGTGGTTGTTTTGGCTGAGTTCCCCAGTTTGAATTCGTAGTAGTAGAAGTTGAAGAAGGTGTTGGAAGACCATTTTCATACTGCATGAACCCATCTTTTAAAACATCTTCAGATACGTTTCCTAACTGGAATAATAACTTAGGTGTATTTCCAGGATTACTCAACTGTTTTCCATCTGCATAAGGATCCATTAACCAAAATTCGACATATTCGATATTTGAATTGACAAAGTTGGAAACACTGATCGGTCTCATGATACCTCCCCATCTCTGCTGTGTACTTTCAGAACCCGGATTTACGTTGTAAGGTCCTTTTTCCTGAGGGTAGTAAGAGATATCAAATGTATTGGTAAAGGTTTGTTCACCCGCTACAAAATCTCTGTTATTATAAATCTCAGAAAGCTGTACTCTTCTTGATGCGTGGTTGGAAACAGACTGAGCTGTAATTCCTGTTGGCGCTTTACCTCCTACTCCCCAGAATCTAGGGTCAATATTATACCAAGATAGCAATCCTCTTCCATATCCACTTGTAATGTCATCATTCGGTGGAGCTATGTTGAATGGAATTTGAGTATTTTTTTCCGGTTTTGAAGCCAAGCTCCATGCCGCAGGTTCTTTTAATGAAATCTTTGAAGTCGTCTGTTCAAAATCGTCAATATAAGACTGGTCGTTCGTACCTTTATTAAGCCCAGGCAACAAATAAGCAGCTTCCATTTTAAAGTTTAAATTAGAAGGAGCTTCGGTATTTACCAACGGTATTTTATCCGTTAATCTTGTCAGGAATGGTAATTGATTGTTGTACATCAAATTGATTCCTGCCATTGTATTGTTTACGGCTTCTTGTCCGTAGTTTACCTTTTGGGTAAGCGGTGATTCAGAATAATTAACAACCGTACCACCTAAAATGAAGTTTTCGCTGAATCTTCTTTCTAAATTCAACCCTAAAAATCTTTTTCTCTGCGTATTGAATGTTAACTGATTTTCTAGAGCAATATTAATTGCCTGACCAGACTGTTTTACCTGTTCGTTGATGATGGTCACTGTTCCCAGCATATAATCAACTGTATAGTCTACTCCTTCCGTTAATTGCACTCCATTCGCAGTAACTTTTACAGATCCTTGTGGAACGTTTACTGCTCCTAAAGAAATACCTTGTCCTGTCGTTCCTTTGTAACGACCTTCCATTGTATATCGTTGTGACAAATTACTGTATGTAGCCGCTTGTTTCTGTTTATCATACAAATCACTAAATACATACTGAGGATTATTACTTCCTAAAAGGTTTTGTATATTACTTCCAAACGGCTGTACTTTAGTAAAAATAACTTTTCCGGTTTCCGGCCTGATGGTAATTCCGTTGACAAAGTCAAAAATACCATCACCTGTTGTTCCTCCACTATTTGACTGAAGGTCACCATTGGTATTTAAACGATCCCAGTTCATCAACTTTAGTAAGTTCGTATCCTGAACATTCGTATTAGGAAGGTAGTTAACCTTACCTCCAGTCTGTGCATCTCTATAATATACATTTAAGATAAACCCATCCTGACTAATCTGTGCACCATCTAAAGCATAGATATTCTTCATCATCAAATCCCACATAGGAGATTCTACATTCACCGTAGTATTCGATTTCAAAAGTTTAGCAACCAAAACAGAGCTTTCTTCTGAAAATTCCCCGACCTTATAAACCTGATTGGTTCCGTTTACCGTATATGAATATGAAACAGCCAATAACTGCTGATCATTTAGTTTTTGGTTTAATGAAATATATCCTAATTGCGGCTGGAAGGTATATTCATTTGCATTTAATCTTCTTGCTTTTTTATTAAAGATAAACTGTTCTCCATTCGCATAAGGCTGTGTACTTCCCGGGAATGTTCCTCCTTGTAAAACATCACCATAATTGGTTCCCGGATCTCTGGTTCCCATTGTCGTGGAGATCGCATTATACAATCCGTTTTGAGAGTTGTCCGGTGTTCCGGATGCTCCTTCTCCCAAATCTCGAATTCCGACTAAACTTTTTTGATAAGCAAGATTACTGTTTCCTTGATCCAGCACCCAAACTTCTAGTCTTGTAATGTTGATTCTTGAATTAATCTGAGGATAGTTAAGCAATGCATTATCATAACCGTCTAAGAAGTAATGTCCTAAGAAGTAATGCTGATTGTCTTCATAATCTATTGCGTTCATTTTAAAGGTATTCATTACTCCACCTCCTTGAACGACAATATTTCTAGCCTCTCCCTGCTGTTGAGAAAGCACTACTGTTCCATACGTTTTGCCTAACTGAAACTCTGTTTTCACCCCAAACAAAGACTCCGAACCACGTATCAAACTGGTAGACAGTGGCATGTTAACATTACCGAATTCTACTCTTTTTATGATTTTGTCTTCTCCGCCTGCTCCCGGAGAATTAATATCTCCAAGTCCTTTAGATTGAAGGTCTTTCCAGCTTCCTTTTGCCTGCCAAACCAAGTTCATTCTGTTTTCAAATGCAAAACCACTTTGGGTATCGTAATTCGCTTTCAACTGAAGATTTTCACCTACTTTTCCTAAAAGTCCTAGCTGAATTCTCTGGTTGATATCAAAAGTAAAACTGGTTCTGTTTTGTGGAAGAATTAATGGGTTATCAATTTTTTGATATAATCCTCCAAAGTCAAAAGAAGCAAATCCTGATGGGATAATTTCTATTTTGTTACTTCCGAAAATAGTTTCAAAAAGTCTGTTTCTGATCGTTAAAGCAGGAATTAATCCTTTCTTTAACGCATCGCTTTTATCTTTTCTGAAAAGTAAGCTGTATCGGTCTGATTTTTCTTTGTAATAGGCTTTTGACTGCGTTGCGAGCATAAATTCTTTATACTCTTCCGGAGACATAGCCGTAGGAACTCCTGTTACGATATTTCCAATCTTGGGATATACCAAATACATCCCTGTTTTTATATCATAAAATGCTTCATACTGAGTAGGATCGGGTAATTCGTAATCCTTCTTTACAGTAGAACCAGTCACAGGATTTTCTTGTCCGAATGTATTGATGGAAATACACAGAAAAGATAGGAACAAGAATATATTGAAATATTTATGAGTTGTCACCAAATGTTAAATGTTTTTTAAAATTTGTTTTACCAATTCTTCTACCGAAATACTTGGATTTTGTTTAATTATTTTATCTGCAATCTTCTCGCTCATTCGTTTAGGAATCCCTAAAACTTCTAATGCAGATAACGATTCTTCCTTAATTTTATTATTTACAAATGTAGAAATATTTTCTTCTGAAGTGTTGAATTTTTGGACTTTATCTTTCAAATCCACAATAATTCTTTCAGCTGTTTTTGCCCCTATTCCTTTCGCTTTTTGAATCAAAGCACTGTTACCGGAAAGTACTCCAGAAGCAATCTCATTAAGGCTAAAAGTAGAGAGTAAAATTAAAGCAGATACCGCCCCAACTCCATTAACGCTTATTAACAAATTAAACATTTCTTTTTCAGAACGAGTGTTAAACCCAAAAAGCAAATGTGCATCTTCCCGAATAATTTGTTGAATAAAAAGAGTTGTCTCCTGATTCAGAAGAAGAGTTTGTGAAGTCATTATGCTGATTCCCACGTAGTACCCAACACCTTGCACATTAATTACGGCATAAGTAGGGGTAAGCTCCTGAACAGTTCCTTGTAAAGAAAATATCATGATTAATTTTTAAAAACTCCCAAATATAGTAATTTAAACTAAGTAATGTTTTCATTTCACGGACTAATGAGTTTAACCCATTCTTTTATAAAAAAATCAATGGAATCTCTAAAAGAAAAAAGACTCCAAAATCTGGAGTCTTTTTTCTTGTATTTCTTTATAAATACCTAAAAGGCATCTAAAAATATTATTTTTTGTCTCTCTTCTCTCTTCTTTGAGCATCAAGAACTGCAACGGTAGCAAGATTTACAATTTCATCTACGCTTGAACGCATTTGTAAAACGTGAACAGGTTGTTTCAATCCCATCAAGATTGGTCCGATAACCTGTGCTACTTTCATCCCTCTAAGAATTTTGTAGGATAAGTTTGCACTTTCAAGATTTGGGAAAATGAATGTGTTTGCTGGTGTTGTCTCTAATTTTGAGAAAGGATAATCACTCAAATGATCTGCATTCATGGCAAAGTCCGGTTGAATTTCACCATCTACAATCATTTTTGGATATTTCTCATGAAGAATACTTACCGCTTTTGCCACTTTTTTAGAAGTATCGGAAATCGCCGCAAAGTTTTCAAATCCTAACATGGCAATTCTTGGTTCAATCGCAAAAGACCTCACTGTGAATTCAGCCATTTTAGCAATATTTACCAAATCATCCGCAGTTGGATTTTGATTGATAGAAGTATCAGCGAAGAAAATAGGTTTCTTTTCAGATAAGATCATCATCATTGCCGCCACTTTATCTACTCCTTTTTCTCTTTCAATCACTTCTAAAACCGGTCTTAGAACTGAAGTATAATTTTTAGAGAAACCAATGATCAATCCATCAGTATCTCCATGCTTCAACATCAAAGGACCAAAATAATCTCTTTGACGAACGAATCTTTTTGCTTTGTACTCGTTCATCCCTTTTCTCTGGCGAAGTTTCCAAAGTGTTTCTCTATATTTCTTTCTGTTTTCTTTTTGATCGTCATCACTCGGATCGATAATTGGAACATTTAAATTGATTCCGAAACGTTCCATTTGTTCCTGAATATATTTTTTGTTTCCTAAAAGACTTGGGTAAGCAATTCCTTCTTCGTAAAGAATCTGAGCAGCTTTCAATACATTATATTCTTCAGCATTTCCTAACGTAATTCTTTTCGGATCTGCTTTAGCACGGCTCTGCATCATTCTTACCAATTTCTCATCTCTTCCCATTCTGTCAAGAAGGTGATGTTCGTATTCTTCGAAATCAGTAATGGTTTTTCTTGCCACTCCACTATCTATTGCAGCTTTAGCAACTGCACTTGATACTTTTGTAATCAATCGACTATCAAACGGTTTCGGAATAAAATATTCTCTTCCAAATTGCAGATTCTGAACATTATATGCTAAAATAACAGCTTCAGGAACCGGTTCTTTTGCTAAATTAGCAATCGCATGAACGGCAGCCAATTTCATTTCTTCATTAATTCCTTTCGCCTGAACATCTAATGCTCCACGGAAAATATATGGGAAACCAAGAACATTATTAACCTGGTTAGGATAATCACTTCTCCCTGTTGCCATGATCACATCTTTACGTGTTTCCAATGCCAAATCGTAAGCAATTTCAGGATCCGGATTTGCCAATGCGAAAACAATCGGGTTATCATTCATGCTTAACAACATTTCAGGCGACATTACGTTTCCTTTTGATAATCCAACAAAAACATCAGAACCTTTTACAGCATCTTCTAATGTTTCAATATCTGTATTAGCGATGAAGTCTAGTTTTTCAGGAGTAAGATTTTCTCTCTTGTGATTAATCACACCTTTACTGTCACACATCAATACATTCTCTTTCTTCAACCCTAAAGAAATATACAAATTGGTACAAGCAATTGCAGCCGCTCCGGCTCCATTCACGACCATTTTTACTTCTTCAATCTTTTTGTTCGCAATTTGTAAAGAGTTAATTAATGCCGCAGCAGAAATAATCGCAGTTCCGTGCTGATCATCGTGCATCAAAGGAATATCCAGCTCTTCTTTTAATCTTTGCTCAATATAGAAAGCTTCAGGTGCTTTAATATCTTCAAGGTTGATCCCTCCAAAAGTTGGGGCAATACCTTTTACAATTTCAATAAATTTATCCGGATCTTTTTCGTCTATTTCAATATCAAAAACGTTAATATCCGCAAAGATCTTAAATAAAAGACCTTTTCCTTCCATCACCGGTTTTGAAGCTTCCGCTCCGATATCTCCTAGTCCTAAAACCGCAGTACCATTGGAAATAACTGCCACCAAGTTTCCTTTTCCTGTATAATCATATACTGCTTCCGGTTTTTCGTGGATTTCCATACAAGGAACAGCAACTCCGGGAGAATATGCCAATGACAAATCTCTCTGAGACGAGTGTGGTTTTGAAGGAATAACTTCAATTTTTCCTTTAGGTTCGATTTTATGATAGTCTAACGCGGCCTGGTTAAAGTTCTTCTCGTCGCGGTTATTTTTACTTGACATAGAATTTTATTTTTTATTTATAGTATATATTTAATGTGGTAATCTACTAAGCTTTCAATAGGCTTTTGTACGATTTGTCCCACATTTAAATTAAGCTCTGCAGCTGCAGAACGTAGAATATTTTCATAATAATAAGCTATAGAACCAATAAAGTTGATTTCAGCCTCTTTTGATTCTTCGTAAGGGAGAACCTGATAATCGAAAAAATTCATCATTTCATCGAAAACCATTTTCTGAAAGTAAGGATGATCTTTCCTTTCAACAACAAATTTATTAAAATTTGCCAAATAAGCATTGGGTCTTGAAGTATGATACATATTTTTCAATGCTTCATCCACCGTAAGCTTATACGTTTTTTCGAACTCGCAAGATAAATCATCAGGAAGTTTCTGCATAAAGAATCTGCGCACCAATTGTTTTCCAATTGCGCTTCCACTTCCTTCATCCCCTACAAGGAAACCTAATGAAGGAAGTTTAATTTTTAATTTTTCTCCGTCGAAATAACATGAGTTGGAACCTGTTCCTAAGATACAAACAATTGCCGGCTTTCCTCTGTAAGCCGCATATGCAGCAGCAGTAAGATCTTCTTTTGCAAGAACCTCTGACTGCGTAAAGAATTTTTTCAGCTCTCGTTCAATGATCGCACAGTTTTCAGGTATTCCACAGCCGGAGCCATAGAAAAACACCTTGGTTATTGAGTTTTTGACTGCTCCCAAACTGATGTTTTTTTCAATTTCAGGAACAATAAGATGTGCCGCAATATTATTTGGATTAAAACCAATCGTTTCGGTTTTTAAAAAGACTTTGTTAAAATCATCTAGAATTACCCAATCACATTTTGTAGAGCCACCATCAACAATAGCAACCATATTTTAGATTTTAGTTTAAGGATGCTAAATTATGAATTTATCTTTAAACCGTGTTACAAACACATCAGAAGCTTTACAAAATTAAGAATGTTTTATATCAGTTTTTTTTTCATTGAATTGTAATAGCCAATCTTCTATTTCATCTTCCAAGTAAGAAGTCTGTAAGATCATCGCATTGATAAAGTCGTCGGGAACGGGTTCCCCGTTAGAATTCTCAAGATTCCATAGCTCATCAGACATATTTTCGTATTCGGTATACACTCTTTTGAATCGAGTACTCTCTCTCTCAAGAGCCTCAATATTTTTCTGCTGAAGCTGGAATTTTCTGTATTTGTTTTGACTTTTCATACAAATATAATTATAGTTTTGATAAAAAAATGTTGATAGAATGCTCTCAAACCTGTATTACAAGATAGAAAAACCACCCAACACAAGCTGTTGAAAATGAATTTATTATCAGGTCATTTTTACTTCGTTCAGAAGATTAAATTTAAAAATATTTTTGATTCAAAAAAAATATTTAACAACTTTTTTCACTGTTTAACATATAGTTATAAATTTGCAAATTATATCATCTTAATGAGAGAATTACTACTACGCCAAAAACAAATTTTATTCTTCATCATAGCCGGAGGTCTTAGTGCTATTGTTGAGATTGGAAGTTTTAAAATTTTCAGTACCCAACTCCCTAGTATGTTTTCTCAGGAAACTAATTTCCATGGTATTCATTATCCTTTAAGTAACATATTATCTACTAGCTGCGGGATCATTACCAATTATTTTCTAAGTATTTGGTTCGTTTTTGAGCGAGGGAAACATTCAAAGAAAAAAGAATTTGCTTATTTTATGATTGTCTCTTTTATTTCAACATTATTAAGTCTTAGCTTTTTCCAGTTTTTCTACAGTTTTATCTTTAAAGATAATATCAGTTTAATTATCTATACGTTAAGTCCGGAAATGATTAGTAAGATTGCGGCAATTTTATTAGTTTCGGTACTTAATTATTCGATCAAGAAAAAAGTAATTTTTAATGGATAACTTGTGGGAAAGATTTTAAATTATCTCTGGAGATTTTGGCTTTTGATTTTAGCTTTTTTTTTAACGATATTTTTCGGGATTCCGGTTTTTATCTTATCATTTAATAAAAAGCATTATAAATATGCCTATAAGTTTATCCGCTTCTGGAGCTACGGAATGTTCTACGGAATGGGATTGAGACATGAGATCACTAAGCTTTCCAGCCAGCAACTTGAAAAAGGAAAGCAATATGTGATTATTTCCAATCACACTTCCATTATGGATATTATGCTTACCTGTATTCTGTATCCTCATCATCCTATTTGCTTTGTGGGAAAAAAAGAGCTGGTAAAGATTCCTATTTTCGGAACGATCTATAAAAGGATCTGCGTAATGGTAGACCGAAGCAGTGCAAGAAGCCGTGCCGATGTTTACAGAAGATGCGCCGAGAAAATGGAAGAAGGCTGTAGTATCGTTATCTTTCCGGAAGGCGGAGTTCCTGATGATACTTCTATTATTTTAGATGAATTTAAAGACGGAGCTTTCACTTTATCTTCCAAGCACAACTCACCAATTGTCATTCACACCTTTATTGGTTTAAAAGAAATTTTTCCATTCGAGAATTCTAAAGGATATCCTGGTAAAGTAAGGGTATTTTACAATGGTATTCTTGAGCCTTCAGATTCTCCAAAAGATTTAAAATTGTCAGCTTTTGAGACAATAAAAAAAACTTTAGTTAAATACTCTTAATCAAAGAAATAATCTATATTTGTTATTGCGAATTTTTTATTAACAAATATGTCAAACTATTCTAAACAAACTAACTGGGGACAGTTTATTCCGTTAGTTACAGTATTTTTTTTCTGGGGTTTTGTTGCAGCCAGTAACGATATCCTAATCCCGGTTTTCAAAAAAGCATTTAATTTAACCCAAACCGAAAGTATGCTCGTACAGATTTGTTTCTACGTGGCGTATACGGTAGGTTCATTAATTTATATGTTTATTTCGAAAGGGCTGAAACAAGATTTAATCAATAAGATTGGTTATAAAAACGGATTAATTACCGGATTATTGATTTCTGCAGCGGGAACATTATTATTTTATCCGGCTGCCAATATGGGTTCTTTCCCATTGATGATCTCAGGATTATTTATTGTAGGTTTAGGATTTTCCTTACAGCAGATTGTTGCGAACCCTCTTGCAATTGAAGTAGGACCAGTAGAAACGGGCTCTCAAAGATTAACAATGGCAGGTGGAATCAACAACTTAGGAACTACCATCGGACCTCTGATTGTTTCTTTCGCAATTTTCGGATCTGCTACTGCAGCAACTACTGAAGTAAGTGTAGAAAGTGTAAAGATTCCTTATCTTATTTTAGGAGCTGCTTTTGTATTAGTGGCTATCATGTTGAAGTTTTCGTCACTTCCTACTGTAACACCTACCAATACTGAAAGTACTGATGATGCCACACCGGGTGAACACAGAAAATCAGCATTGAGCTACCCTCAGCTTATTATGGGGATGATCGCTATTTTTGTGTATGTAGGAGTGGAAGTATCTACTGCAAGTAACTTACCTGCTTATATGGAAAAAGATCTACATTTTGAAACTAAAGATGTAGCGCCTTATATTTCTCTTTACTGGGCTTCTATGATGATCGGACGTTGGACAGGAGCTGTTGATGCTTTTGATTTCAGCGCAGGATTCAAAAAGATTTTAAGATTTTTAGCACCATATTTAGCATTCGGAGTATTCTTATTAGTGAATGCAATTGCAAAGCATGATCTTACTCCTTTTTATGTGTATGGTTTAATTATTATTGTAATGATTATCTGTGATGTAATGAGTAAAGGTAATCCTGCAAGAATGCTGCTTATCTTCTCTACTGCAGGAATCATTGCTCTACTTACCGGAATGTTCACAAAAGGAATGGTTTCTGTATATGCATTTACAAGTGTAGGTCTATTTTGTTCTACCTTATGGCCTTGTATTTTTGCTCTTGCTATCAACGGTCTTGGAAAACATACAAACCAAGGTTCCGGTCTATTAATCATGATGATTATGGGGGGTGGAATTATTAGTCTTCTTCAAGGATACATTGCAGATTTAACCACAATCCACGCAAGTTATATTGTAGGCGTTTTCTGTTTTGCTTATTTAGCATTTTATGCAGTTCGAGTAAGCGGTATTTTAAAATCTCAAGGGATAGACCTTGATAAACTTACAAAAGGAAGTGGTCATTAATACTAGTAAAATTTATACGAAGAAAAGATTTTGGGCGGGTTTATTACTTGCCCAATTTCTTTTGTTTTTTATTTTTTCGAAATTGAAATTCATGATTTCATTTTTTGAAAGTCTTTTTGAAATTCAGAAAAAAACTCATCAGATTCTTTTTTCATGGATTCCATTTTCAATGGGAGATGTTTTATATGTCGTCTTAGGAATTTTCATTTTATATTCCATTATTAAACTTTTTAAAAAGAAGGAGAGAAATAAAACTGTAATAAGACTTCTCCTTGTCATTAATATCTTTTATTTCTGCTACCAGATATTTTGGGGAATGCTTTATTTCCAAACACCGATTCTTTACAAGCTTTCAAGCCAAAAAGACCCTGAAATAAGCAAAGCAAAAACATTGGCATTAAAATACCTTGAGAAATGCAAAGCAAGCAGAGAAAGGGTAAAAGAAGATGCAAACGGAGTCTTTATTCTATCAGATCTCAATGCTATTCAAACAGAAATTTTACAAAGGCAGAAAACCATCCCTCCATTTATTTCTTCTAAGAAGGCTCCACAGATTAATTCTTTTAAACCTAGTTTATTTAAAAATGTAATGAGCTTTACCGGCATACTCGGATATTACAATCCTTTCACTGCTGAAGCCCAGTATAACTCACAAATGCCGGCAACATCAATCCCTTTTACTTCTGCTCATGAAAGCTCACATCAATTAGGCTTTGCCAGAGAACAGGAAGCTAATTTTATAGGCTATCTGATAGGCGTTAACTCTACGAATGTAGAACTTCGCTACAGCACCGAATATTTCACTTTAAAAAGCCTTTTAAGGTTTATTATAGAAGAAGATCCAGCTTTTGTAAAAACGGTACTAAAAAACTATTCTGAAGGAATGAAAAGAGACAGAGCATTTGAAAAGGCATTTGTCTTAAGACATCAAAGCTGGTTGGATGATTTCTTTGGGTTTACCAACAACCTATTTCTTAAAAGCAATCAGCAAGAAGGTTCTATCACCTATTCTTACTTTATCGACTTACTGTTGAATTACGAAAAATAATCCCATAAAAAAAAAGAATCGTATCAGGCGATACGATTCTAAAAACACAAATGATGAAAAAAAATTTATTACCTTGACTTGTTCCCTCATTCAAGGCGTTGTAAAAGTACAACAATATTTACAAAAAAAAAATTAATTTCTTTTTTTTATCAAGTTTTATGAAAACTTTAAGATTTATTGAATTTATTTTAAGTTTTTTTTAGAATTTTAAATAATTCACAATAAAGATACTTATTTATTTTAGCAAAACCTCAAGATTTTCTATTTAAAGAAGTATACTTAGTTTATAGAGAAAGATTCGCTTAGATTTATTTTATTAATCAAAATACCAGATTTGAGGAGCTAGGAGGAAATATAAAAAATAAATTTTAAAAACCTGTATAAAGAATTGACTTCACTTCATAAAAAAATCGCAACTATTTCTAGTTGCGATTTTAGTAGCGGGAACCGGACTCGAACCGATGACCTTCGGGTTATGAGCCCGACGAGCTACCTACTGCTCCATCCCGCGGTGTATTTTTTAAGTACCTACCGAAAGTACTATTTGTAGCGAAGACGGGAATTGAACCCGTGACCTCAGGGTTATGAATCCTGCGCTCTAACCAACTGAGCTACCTCGCCTTTTTCGTGGTGCAAATATATAAATTATTTCTTTCCCTCCAAAATTATTTTGCATTAAAATATTCTAAAACATTTCCCACGTGCTCTGGCTTACTGATAATCTTATTGTTAGCATCTAAAATAAAATACGTCGGTGTAGCATGAACATTGTACGTTTCCGAGTAAGAACTGTTCCATCCTTTCAATTCTGTATCATTGATCCATGGAAATGCAGCTATTTTACTTGTATATGAGTTTTTGTCGGTATCCAAAGACAATCCGATAATCTGAATTTTCTTAGCTTGTAATTCTTTGTATTTTGCTAATAATTGCGGAAGCTCACTTTCGCAATGTGAACAAGTGGATGACCAGAAAATAATGACTTTCTTATCTGCTTTTACATCATGAATAGACTTTGCATCCGTATTTACCGCTGACTGGAATTTATAGTTAGGAAAAACAGCTCCTAATTCAACATTGGCATTAGACTTCAATGTAGATGCTAATCTGTCTGTAATGGTGCATTTAAGGTTCTTTGCAAGGCTTAAATACTTGTTTTTAAACTCTGACATATCATACACATCAAAAATGTCGATTAATTCAGATAAAACAGTCTGTCCACGCGGAGTTTCAACCTTTAATTGATCTAATAACTTATCTACAGAAGCAGTAACATTAGTGTTTCCTCCCGTATTTAAGTAAGCTACCAATAATGGTCTTAGCAAGGAAGAAGTTTCCAACATATCATTCGACTTATCAATAAAATTAATAATATCATCCTGAGATAGCTTTTTAGTGTTTTCAGCAGATAAATATTTATTATAATTCGTATTGTAATAACTTACAAATGGATATTTAGACGCATCGGAAGTATCATTTCCTGACAATCTTCCGATTTCCACTTTTAAAGCCTTTCCAAAATCAGTATTATCTTTATAGTATTCTTTTATTTGTGATAATGCAGGAAGTATCAATTCTTTCTTTTGAGAAGATTCCTGAAGGCTACTCATCAAAATATTAGCATCATCAAGATAAATAATGTCTTTTACTTTTGTCCCATCTGCATCAAGCTTGATACTTACATTCTTATTCTCAGAAATAAATGTAACAGAATTGTTCGTATTTGGGAAATAAGCCTTCATCATCCCTGAATAAGCTTTAGGGTACTTAAATGTCCATACATTATTTTTTTTCTGCTCTTTGGTAACAATTATATCTTTGGATCCGTTAAGTGTATATAAAATAGCATCATTTTCTTTAAATCCTTCCGGTGCTTGAATAGTTACAGAAAACTGAGCATGGATAGATAACGCTGTCATCATCCCAGACAATAAAAGTATCTTTTTCATATGGTAAAAATAAAAAAACTCCCCGACTAATCAGAGAGTTTACTATTATTTTAATAAAATTTTATATTTTTTGACTTTTGTACTTTTTTGTAAAAAATACAATAAGCAACATGGCTACAATTCCTAGTACATAAACATACATATCAATGGGTGAAGCCTGAGCTCCCGGAGTACCTCCACCAACCCCTCCCGGAGGATTAGGATTCGACGGTGTTTGCGCGTAAAAAACGGCATTCATTAGCAAACATAACGGGAATACTATTTTTAAATAAATCTTTTTCATATTATCTAACAATTTTTGAGGTTACTCTTTCACCTTTTTCAGATACCGCGTTTACAATATAAGCTACTTTAACTTTCTTATCTAAATTTAAATCAAAGTCTCCTTTTGCATTCACTCCTTTTTGAGAGAAGACCAATTTGCCGCTCATATCAAACACGTTAATCTCTGCTGTTTTCCATGAAGGATCAAATCTTACGAAATATCCGTCTTTATCAGGATTATAAATAACCATTGTTTTTACAGACTTAGTCGTTTCTGAAGTTGCCAATGTTCCAGAATTAGGAACTCCATAGTATAAGTCGTACTCTACTCCGTTTGTAGTACCGATTGCAGTAACCGTAGCCCCCTGAGTAGCTGCTGTTACGTTAGCATCAGTAGATTTTTTATAGTAGAACCCTTCTCCCGCTGAAAGAAGATGTGTTCCATTTGCAACTAATGCTGCATTTTCTCTAATTTCAAATTTATAAGAAACAATTGTTGGATCATAATTTACCAACTTGATATTCTTTCCTTTAAAGTTAACCTCATTCGCTTCGTTAATATACATCCAATAATTAACATTATTCAAGTCATACCCTCCGTTTACTGGATCTTCTTCAAAAGTTCCTAAAGAGCTACTTGATGTAATTACCTGTGCTTTAACTGTAGATGAGTGTCCAGAAATAGTAGTTGGAGATACAATATAATATGTTCTTGCTACCTCTTTTCCGTTAGCGTCCAAACCAATTACTCCTAATTGCTTCAATGAACCGCTTGCGCCATTTTTATTAGCACTTACAGAATATGGAGTTGTAGCAGCATTTCTAGAATAGTAGTTGAATCTACGAAGGTTTGCTAAGTTTAAATTAGGCTGTGTAACATTGTCATTCAATTTAACAACAAATGTTCCGTAAGGTCTAATCATAGCATAGTCAACATCTCCTGCTAAAGCTCCTCCACCAAAAGTGATGAATTTATAAGCAGAAGCTCCACCTCCTCCACCGGTTGAATATTGTACTCCTTGATATTCTAATCTAACTCCGTAGATATTACTTAAAAAGTTACCGTCAGAGTTTACTTGATTAACACCAAGATTACTTAAATCTAAGTTAGTCATGAACGGGTTACCGAACTGATAAATATTTTTACCAAAGTTCCCTGTCCAAACACCAGCCGATGCACTGAAGCCATCTTGAAGATAAGTATAATACTTTTCGTTAACTGGGTTTATACCATTACCTCCTGTTCCGAAGTTAACGTTTGCTCCGGCATTTGCCAAAGAAACTGTCATATTAGCATCAGAAACCGGTCTTCCTACCATAGTACGGGTGTTATTAGATACATCTAATCCATTACCACCCATAATATAATAAGCGTAAGGATTTATATCAACTCCCATTGTGGTATTCAGTCCTGAAGGCAGATTTGGGAAATACACATTGGTATTATCCCAATAAAGAATTTCGTTTTTGGAACCTCTTGTTGTAGTAAAGGTTTTTCCTAGTTCAGCACCACTATTAGCATTTAAAGAAGCAACTGTCTTTCCGTAGAAAGGCATACCCATTTGCTGATAGTCTCCGTGGTCAACGCCTCTATATTCTTGATTAACTACTCCTGTAATTGCAGTTTGAGGTAATCCAGATATATATAACTGACCATACGTATAAACCGGAGTTGCTGAAGATGAATTTGTATTTACAGAAGCGTAAGCAGTAGGTTGGTTAAGTTTATTAACAAAAGACCCACCTGCATTTCCTGTAGTAATTTCAGTACCTGATGCATCCAAATTTCTGAAAACATCAGTTGTTGTTCCTTGAATCATGAAGTTTCCGTGGTTTTCAACGACTCCTGTTCCTTTCGTTTGTACACCACCTCCACTATAGACCAAAGTACCTTCACTTACGTAAACATTTGCCGTATTGTCGACGTGTAGTAGCTGCGCCTGAACAGAACACATCGTGGCCAAAAGTGCTATAGTTAATAAATTTTTTTTCATTGTATAATATTTTTATGTGTTAATATAATAAAATACTCTATGCAAATATATAATTTTTTTTAACAAAAAACTATAAAAATCATTTAGTTACCAAAATATTATCAGCAGTTAATACGATTTCGTTTTGTTCTCCTATATCAAACATATAATCTTCAAGGACTTTCTCCGTTGTTCCTCTAAGTCCTCTTGCTCCCAATCCTTTTTCCATAGTCTCTTCTACGATTTTTTCAATTGCTTCATCTGTAAACGTCAGCTGAATACCATCCATTTTGAAAAGTTCAACAAATTGGTTCACAATAGAATTCTTAGGTTCTTTCATGATTCTCACCATGGTTTCTTTGGTCAGCTTCTCCAGATAAGTAATGATCGGAAATCTTCCTAAAAGTTCAGGAATTAATCCGAAAGATCTTAAATCTATTGCATTAATATTTCTTAATACATATTCATTCTCATCTACTTTATTTATTTTTTCTGAGCTGAAACCAATCGCCTGTTTGTTCATTCTTCGCTCAATAATTTCTTTAATACCGTCGAAAGCTCCTCCTGCAATAAATAAAATATTCTGAGTATTCACCTGAATATATTTTTGATCCGGGTGTTTTCTTCCTCCTTGTGGCGGAACGTTAACAATACTTCCTTCCAACAATTTCAATAAACCTTGCTGAACTCCTTCTCCGGAAACATCTCTCGTGATACTTGGATTATCAGATTTTCTGGCAATTTTATCAATCTCATCTATAAATACAATTCCTTTTTCTGCTTTTTCAACATCGTAATCTGCCACCATTAAGAGCCTAGACAAAATGCTTTCTACATCTTCCCCAACATATCCTGCTTCTGTAAGAATGGTTGCATCTACAATACAAAACGGAACATTCAGCTCACGGGCAATGGTTTTTGCCAGTAAGGTTTTCCCAGTTCCTGTTTCACCGATCATGATGATGTTCGATTTTTCAAGCTCAACTTCTCTGTTTTCATCTTTAGCATGAAGCAATCTCTTGTAGTGATTATACACCGCAATAGAAAGTTGTTTTTTGGCTTGATCCTGCCCGATGACATACTGATCTAAAAATCCTTTAATTTCTTTAGGCTTTTTCAGTTCACTGATGTCTTCTGCAGGAGAATATCCCGTTTTCGAAGCACCGTCTTTTACAATTGAATGTGCTTGCTCGATACAGTTTTCACAAATAAAACCATTCTGCCCGGAAATCAGCATATGTACTTCATTTCTTTTTCTGCCGCAGAATGAACATTGATTTGAGTTCATTATATATAAATGTATATTATTAAAGAAAATCGTAAAAAATTGCTTTTTTACGATCTCATTTATTTGTTAAGAATTAATAATTGAATTTTGAATTTCTGTATATTCTTCTACAGATAATTTCAGTCTTTCATTTCTGAAATTCATATCCTCCATTTTATTTAATGGTATCAAATGAATATGTGCATGAGGAACTTCAAGTCCCACCACAGCAACTCCTACTCTTATACAAGGAATTGCATTTTTTACTTTCTTAGCCACTTCCTGAGCAAACCCCCAAAGATTTTTATATTCTTCACTATCGAGATCAAAAATCAAATCAACCTCTTTTTTAGGAACTACCAAAGTATGTCCTTTTACCAAAGGCATTGCATCTAAAAATGCAACAAAGTTTTCATCTTCAGCAATTTTATAAGCCGGTATTTCTCCGTTAATTATTTTCGTGAATATTGTGCTCATTTTTTCTAAGGATTTAATTTCTTACAGAGTGATTTCTAATACTTCGAAAGACAGTTTGTTTCCGTTCGGCAAAGTAATTTCAGCCGTTTCTCCTACCACTTTACCTAATAAACCTTTAGCGATAGGTGTATTTACAGAAATTTTTCCCGATTTCAGATCACTTTCGTTATCCGGAACCAACTTAAATACCTGTTCTTGTTTTGTGCCATTATTTTTAAGCTTCACCGTTGTCAAAATTGAAACTTTAGAAGTATCTAATTGGCTTTCATCTATAATTTTAGAAGTAGAAATTACGTCTTTTAGTTTGGAAATCCTCATTTCAAGCATACCTTGCGCTTCTTTAGCCGCGTCATATTCTGCATTTTCTGACAAATCTCCTTTGTCTCTGGCTTCTGCAATCTGCTGAGTAATCTTAGGTCTCTCTATAGTTTCCAACTGTTCTAGCTCAGCTTTCATTTTGTCTAATCCCTCCTTTGTAACATAGCTTGCCATAATTTTCAAAATTTAGTTTTAGTATAAAAAAATAATCCGACATTTGCCGGACAATGTTTTCGTGTAATAATCGTTTAATTTTTACAAATATATAAAAATTTAAATTGAAATGAAAAAAACTTTTTCAATCCTATTTATTTTAAAAATACTGATAATCAGTAATTTATCATTAAACTCTTGTGGAAGAACACAGGATACCGTGAGTTGTTTTCCGAGCAACCCAATCAACGTTACATTAAACCTGAATCTTCCCGCATACTATAATCTTAACAACACCGGAGGATGGATTTACATCAACGAACAGCAATCCGGAACAAGAGGATTAATCGCTGTAAGAACTTCCGGTTCTTCTTTTAAAATATACGACCGAAATGCACCTCATCTTTGTCCAGATACCAACACAACTTTGGAGGTAAAAGATGATATCAGCATTATTTGTCCTAAAGACGATGCCAAATGGATTCTTCTTACGGGGCAGCCTGCCAATCAGATTACCGGGCTTCCTCCTAAAACGTATACTTACAACTATGATCCTTCAACGAATATTTTAAACATTTATTATTAGTATGAAAGTTGTTGTACAGAGAGTTTCCGAATCGAGTGTAAAAGTGGACGGAAAAGTTGTTGGTGAAATTGGAAAAGGATTCATGCTTTTAGTAGGAATAGATGAGAATGATGAGAAAACGGATGCAGACTGGCTGGTTCAGAAAATTTTAAATCTTAGAATTTTTGGGGATGAAAATGACAAGCTGAATCTTTCCGTACAAGACATTAAAGGCGAAATTCTTTGCATAAGCCAG
Source organism: Chryseobacterium taiwanense (assembly GCF_000813825.1). Classification (GTDB taxonomy): domain Bacteria; phylum Bacteroidota; class Bacteroidia; order Flavobacteriales; family Weeksellaceae; genus Chryseobacterium; species Chryseobacterium taiwanense. The sequence goes on along the minus strand of NZ_JWTA01000001.1, from coordinate 385,047 downwards.
TTTACTTTAATCGCTGATTATAAAAAAGGAAACCGCCCTTCTTTCATTAAAGCTGCAAAGCCTGATAAAGCGATTCCTCTTTTTGATTATTTTAAGGAACAGATTTCAAAATCAGGACTCAAAACGGAAAGCGGAATTTTCGGAGCAGATATGAAAGTTTCTTTAATTAATGACGGTCCCGTTACTATTGTGATGGATTCCGTTACAAAAGCCTAATTTTACAACAAAATATAATTTATCTCAAAAATGAAAAAAACGTTAGCTACTGTAGCTCTTCTTGCCGGATTTGGTATTTCTTTCGCTCAGAAGTCTTATACTGATGAACAAAAAGCGTCTTATTATATAGGTCTTGATATTGCTCAGAATATGAAAAGACAAGGATTCACTGTAGATCCGGATTTGATGGCGCAAGCTTTAAAAGATGAGTTTTCAGATAAAGCAAAATTGTTCCCAAAGGAAGAAATGGGTACTTTTTTACAAGGTTTTATGCAGAAGCAAAATGAAAAAAAGCAAGCTGAAGCACAAGTAAAAGCTGGAGAAAACAAGAAAAAAGGAGCAGAATTCTCAGCTAAAAACAAGTTAAATAAAAAGATAACAACTACTGCAAGTGGTTTACAATATGAAGTTCTGCAAGCCGGAGACGGTAAAACAAAACCTACTGCTTCAAGCACTGCCAATGTAAAGTACACAGGAAAATTGATGGACGGAACTGTATTTGACAGTACAGATAATCACGGAGGGCAACCGATGGAGATGGGTCTTTCTAGTGTAATCAAAGGTTGGACAGAAGGTATTCAGTTGATGACTAAAGGAGCAAAATACAGATTTTATATTCCTTCAGATTTAGCTTACGGAGATTCTGGAGCAGGTGGGGTAATTCCTCCTGGAGCCACACTTATTTTCGATATCGAATTGGTAGATTTTAAATAAGATCTTCCACTAAAATAAAAAGCGGCCTTTCAAAAAATTGAAAGGCCGCTTCTTTTACAAAAATTATTTCGCAGGTACACTGCTGAAATTGAGAGCTACTTTTATATTCATATCAGAACTTGTCTGATTTTTCAATTCATAAACCGTTCTTACAGTAAGACCTGTACTTTTTACCACCTCATCTAAGAAACCCGTATCATTTAAATCAAGATTTAAACTTGATGAACCTGTACTAATATCTGATCTTGATGCCACCAATTTTTCTCCGGTTCCGCTCGATGAAATATATACTTTTACCGATTTAAAATCTCCAAGATTTCCTCCGGAAGGAGTCACCACTGATATTTTTGCGTCAGAGATTCTGACATCTTTTATTTTCGCATTGTTATTCCCTCCAAACCAAGTCTGAACATTGGTTGCTGTTGCAGTGGAAGAAACTTCTTTATTGGCAGGTACTCCCGTAGAAACCAGCACATTTGCTGTATACGGAAATGTATTTTGAACAAGAGACTGTACTGTTCCGCAACTTACCAAAGCTACAGAAGCAATTATAGCTGTTGAAAATATATTTTTCATAATAACTTATTTACAGTTTCACTTGCATAAATTATACCAAATCTATTCTATTTTTACAGAAAAGGTTCCGGTAATTTTACCGTCTGCCATATTGTTTTTCCCGATAATGAGCCAAACTTCTCCTTTTTCAGGAATATCATAAGTAATCTCTCTTCCAAAAGGACCATCCATATTTCCGTCCGGAAGTTTTATTTGGTTAATTCTTATATTGAAATCATTTTGAGTCGTAATAATTTTCGCTTTAAACTGAGGTTTTGAATAGTTTGAAATTTTAAGAATAAGTTTATCTTGTTCTTTCGTGAATTCTTCTTGTATCACCATCGGAAAATGGTTTCCTTCAATTGTTTTTACCAATACTCTCCCTTTTTCTTCAGCGGTAATGCTATTGTCTCCTGTAGTTATGGTATCCGCAATTTTTGTTTCTTCTTTATTTATTGTAGAATCTACTTTGTTTAGAGGAACTTCTTTTGAAGTTACAGAATCAGAAATTTTTATTTCTGTTGTGTTTACTTCCTTCTTGCAAGAGAATAATACAAGTGGGATGATGAATAGCAGCTTTTTCATATGTTATTTTTTAATGGATTCGTAGTATAAAATTTTGGACAGGAATGTTGTTTTGTCGCTTTCCACCCTGTCATAATTAATTTTTGTCTTCATCTCCTTCGGAAAAGCCTGTTCTAAAATCTCATCATTATAATTCAGAGAATGCAGGAATTCAAAATTCCCTTTGTGATTTCTGATATTATATTGTGTTGCCATTCTGCCCCAATTGAAATAACTGCAAACCAAAATCATTCCATAGAAATACCACAACATCTGATTGAAGAGAAAAGCATTGGTCTTTTGCATCTGGATTTTGATGAACGTAATCACTAATCCAATAATACTCACAATTAAAAATGCATAGACACCCAGTCTTTTATATGTCAATCCTAACTGCTGAACATATTCTGTGTTTTTAGCAATGGCAGAAAAGATTAAAACAGCATTCAGAACCACCCAGATTTTAGCTAATGTTTTTAATATTCCGGCATTTTTATCAAAATTAAAAGCTCCTTTGAAATAAAACATAATAACTGCGATGGCCATAACAATACTGAAAATAACGGCAATTACTCTTTCATGGGTTTCGTCTGAAAGTTGTGAAGGTGTTTTCGGGATTTCATAAAACTGTTCGTAATTGTACGTAATAATAAAGAATAAAAGCATTACGTTCAAAACCAGAAATGTGATGATTCCGCTGGTTCTTTCCAGATCAAATGTCATAAAACTAAAAGATGCTTTCTGAGATCTTTGCTGAGCTGAAAACGTATTATTCAAATAATGATTTTGCTTATAAATAAATCGTTCTACAGAAAAATTCCAGAAATTGAAGGCTATAAAGAATCCTAAAATAGCAAGTCCGAAGAAATCAAGGAAATTAAAGTCAAATTCAATATTTTCGAAAAGAGTGGCAAAATGATCGCTTCCATAGGTGTAGATACAGAAGAACACGATGATAAAAATGGAGGGAATCAGAATGATTGCTATGGTCTTTTGCAGCATTCCTGAAGTATTGAATTTCGGAAGCCATTTCTCAAAACTGAAAAAACGACAAAAGAAAGTAAAGAAATTCGTCACGAAAACCGGAACAATAAATAGAGATTTCAGCTTTCTTGTTTTTGATTTAAGACCTAAAAATAAAAGGGAGGTTCCTACTGCTAAAAGAGAAGGAAAATCACGGAACCATGCAAATGCCAAACTGGATACAACAGAAGTAGCAAACAGAATATAAAACGTTTGGGTTTTATTTTTTTTCGGGGTTGCCAATAACGTGAGCAAAGCATAGATAATTCCGAGAATCCCGAGATTGACTCCCATCGTTTCACCGTAAAAAATAACTACGAAAAGAACGGTTGTTAAAAGAATAAGATGATATGTTTTCATATGGAAAGTTTTAATAAAGTTGAAATTAATAAAGTACTGGAGTTTCTTTTTGTCTGAAAAAATCCTGAAGATGTTCAAAGTTCTGCCAAAGAAGTTCTTCAAAATCCAAATGATGAAACGCTCTCATATTTTGTCCTTTTCGGTAAGCTTTGATATACATTCCGGTATATTCAGGAAGAATAATGGTTCCCAGTACAATAGCAGCTAAAAGATGAGCATTGAGCTTTCCGTTTCCTAACAGAAGATACTGTATCGCAATTTCTTCTTCAAACTGAGTTCCCATACCGGTTATCAAATGATGAACATCGTGATTTTCCATCTTTGGAATCATTGAAAAGCCATGTTTCTTATAAAACTCGCCCAACTTTCTGCCTAAAGAGTCTTTATGAAACTCCAGCAATTGTTTCTCATTAAACTGCCATTGTCTTTTTTTCTTTTTAAAATAAGTTCTATAGAGTTTTTGTGTTTTATTGTAAATGAAGAGTAAGAATTTGACCCGTAGTTTTTTCATAGTTTATGTGTTTTAGTAAAATTTCAAATAGTATGTAATGAGGAGCATTGTAGGAGCTAAAAAAGGTAATGCTATTGAAAAGCGAAAACCAAAATTGAAAAGCGCTTTTCTAAACTTCATAGAGTTTCCTTTATTTAAATTCAAATCAGTACGAACTCCGAATGAATAAAATAAATTAGCAAACAACATCATAAATACATAACCCATTCCTTGAAAAACAATTGTAAATAATGTAATTTCAAAATCATCATCATAAGGCATGATCAGTATAACGCCTAAAATCAGGTAAACAATAAACGCTACAATTCCTGATACAATTAACCCTACATTATAATACAATCTTCTTTCGCTCCACCAATCTCTAATTTGTGACTCAGATAAATTTGAATTTGTGAACATGGTTACGATCAATTTAAATTAATACCTATCACAGCATAAATAATGGCAATAGGAATATTAATAAGAAGAATAAAAATAGCCTTCATACAATATTCAAATTGATCTTTCTTGATTGCACCATAGATTACAAGAGCAATAATGAGCAAAAGATTAATTACTGTTCCAAAAACTAAAAGAAAAAATCCACCAATAGCAAAATCGTCATTTTTTGACAAAAGATATCCGAATAAACAAATATTTCCGAGTGCGAGAAAAAGTCCAAAAACTGATTTCGCGAAATAAATTATAGATTCATTTTTCATATAAAAATTTTAAGCTTTAGTTAAAGTAAAAACCGTTATTTCTGGACGCACCATAAACCTTACCTGAAAAGAATGTCCCAATGCACGATTGATATATAACATTCTTCCGTCTTCAAGGTCAATTTCACTGGAGACATACTTTCTGTTTTCTACCGGAAGAATAGGGGTAATGACTCCGGGAATTCTGCATTGTCCTCCATGGGTATGTCCACTTAAAATCCAGCCTTGATACCCATTCCAGATGTCTTTATCACAAACATCCGGATTATGACAAAGAACAAGATTTGCTTTTGAAGCATCATAATCTTTCATTACACTCATTGGATCAAAGTTGGGAGACCATAGATCATCGAAACCTATAATAGTAAGTCCGTGAGATTCCTGCTGCTGATTGTTTAGCATTGAAACACCGCTGTTTTCCAGAATCTGACAAATCGTTTTTGATGATCCTAGATCTCTCCACTTCTTTCCGTAATCATGATTTCCAAGAATTCCAAAAGTTCCTAGTTTTCCCATGACGGCATTACTCATCACTTTCTTCAGTTTTTCATGATCTTCGCTACTTCCATGATTTACATAGTCTCCCGTGTACACTACAAAATCAGGAGTAAATTGTTTGGCCTTCTGAAATGATTCTATCAAAAAATGATAATCAAATCGGTCCCCCACATGAAGATCTGAAATCTGCATCAAAACTTTTCCATTCAACTCTTCCGGTAAATTTTTTATCGGAAGTTTTCTCTGGACAAATTCTACCCAAAACGGTTCTATCTGCCAAGAATATAGTACCGGAAATGCTCCAATAACTGAAACTTTCAAAAGCTTTTTCAAGAAATCTTTTCTAGTCATTGCTCTCTTAAATTAACTTCCTGCAAACGGGCTCCCGAAAATTCCCACGGCCAGTTCAACCCATATTAAAATCAACACCAATAGAATCACTCCGCAAATGATCAGTTTAGCAATAACCGTTTTTTTAGAATTAACTACCCAATTAATGACGAATGCTGTTCCAAAAAGTAAAGCTCCTGCGATGATAAAATCCGGTAAAGACCAATTGAAACCTTCTACAAAAAGATTGCAGAAAAAAGCCACTGCCAACAATAATGCAGGGACAGCGAAAATCAGAATGTTTGTTTGTTTTAGTGTTTTCATAATATTAAAATTTAAAAGTACTTTGAAATACAAAGTTTAAATTCAAAAAAAATTTATTCTTATCTACCCAATAATTTTTCCAGTGCATTTAGATGTTCGGTAAATGCTAATCTTCCGGATTGTGTTACCCTATAAGACGTCTTCGGCTTTTTACCTACAAATTCTTTTTTTACTTCTATATAATTAGACTTTTCCAATGCACTGCTATGGCTCGCCAAATTACCGTCTGTAATCTCTAGAAGGCTTTTCATTTCCGAAAAATCAACCCAATCGTTTACCATAAGAACAGACATAATGCCTAATCTTACACGACTTTCAAATTCTTTGTTGAGCTGATTTATCTTGATCATTTTAATTAATCCTGTATGCGTTTATGAATAACCTTAAATACTTTTCCATTTTTAAAATATACTTCCAAATAATGATCAACGAACCCCACCCCCCCTCCTGTTCCGGAATCATACTCCCAACTATTATTTTCTTTATTTCTTAAATCCGGATTACCTATAATTTCTTTTACTTGTAGGCTATCTTTTCCATCTAATATTCTTTCATCAATCAAATCATCTATCATTTCATATCGGCTTAATCTTTTTTCCATATCTTCACCAGAAAGAATCCAATTTTTTCGCTCAAAATCTCTAGATTTTTCTCTAAATAAAAAATAGATTGTAGCCGTTACAGATATAAAATATAATACTATTCCTAGAAAAGACGAAATGATAATACTTACTAATATCCTATATTTATTGCTCTTAATTTTCGTCTTAAAATAATTACTAACTATTGCATAAATAATTATGGTTAAAACTAAAACACTGATTAAAACAGCAATATCCATCACTTATACTTCTTATGCATAATCAATCCATACACAACATGAAGTACCCCAAAACCTATTGTCCAAGTCACCAATCCCCATCCAAGAAAGAAAAGAGAAAACAGCCCTAATACAATCTGGCAATATCCTAAATATTTAACATCGGTTAATGTATATCGTTCTGCACTCACCAATGCTAATCCATAAAAAATCAACGTTGCGGGAGCGATGAATACAAAAAGGTGGTGATACAAAAGTCCCAAACAGAAAACTCCACCCGAAACTAAAGGGACCGCAAAGGTAATCAAAAGTCTTTTAGTGGTAGCATCCCAAATTTTCAACCCTTTTCTACGGCTTTTATTAGCGGTAAAAACATACCCACTTAAAAGAGCTACGGCAAGAATAACAGTCCCTGTAATAATTAATTCATTTACCAAACCTGCTTTGAAAACATTTCGCTGTCCGGCAAAATAATCAATTCCTTCGCGTTGAAAAGCAAAGTACACATATATAGCTCCTAAAATAGCTGCCAATCCGGCAAATACTCCCGATAGTCCGCTCAAAGAAATAAATCTTGAAGAACGTTCCATCATAGAACGGATATGAGATAAGTCTTCCTGATAGTTTTTTGATTCCATATAAAGAACTTTGAATTACAAAGTTAAAAAAGAAAAAGAAATATCCAAATAAAAATTTGGATATTTTATTTTATAAACTTGAATAGATTTTAGACAAAGAAAAAATTGATTAAACTAATTATTAAATGTTGTTTATAAGATTCCAAATTTCTTGTTTTTAAAATCTATAACGATCTTTTTGTCAAGAAAAAAAACATTTCCGATAATCCCGTCAATTTGATCATTTTCTAATCCAAAAAGATCATTGTCAGAATACCATAGTTCTCTTGTATTAAACTTATTCTCCCCAATCATAACCTGTTTGTCAATTTCAACAGCTTTAACGATTAAAGGATTATTAAAGTTTTTAATGTTTAAGCTATCTTTCGTTTTTGAACTGTTAATTAGTTTTTCAAACTTTTTCAAGTAAGTGAACACCGGAAAAATACTTGCTCCACTATCATACTGAAAATGATATGTTAGTCCGTCTATTTTCACTGGAATTATAGGCTTGTTATTAATGATTTTAATATCAATTAAATTTGCCTTTTCAATCTGTTTCTTAGAAAGCTTGTCAGTAATTAAAATTTGGTTGTTAGGAAAATCAATGATAAGGATTTTATATTGGAAAATATCTGCTCCAACAACTCCGCAAGCTTCATCCTGATCAAAATTTAACAGCCCAGAAAGTTTATAATTATTCTTTTTAAAATCTCCAATTTTAATATTTTGATTTTCAATGGAAAAAACTTGATGTCCCGCTGCTTCTGAATTTTTATCAATTTTACGATTTTTAATGAATTGAGTTTTTTCAAAGCATTTATCATAAATTAAAGTTGTGTTTGCACCTAAATCAAATTGAAACCTGTATTCTTTATTTTCAATGAAAAATGGAACACTCATCGCGATCTTTTCAATTAACTTTCCATTTAGAGAGTCTTTTTCCCATTTAAAATCTATTTTTTGGGCTTGAGCATATTGAATTTGACTCAAAAGTAAAACCAATAAGAATATTGTTTTCTTCATATTATTTCAGCTATTAGGTTGTATTTGGATAAAATTATCAATAGCTAACAAAATTACTTATTTCAATAATAAAATAAAAAAAACGGCTGCCTCTTCTTGAGTCAACCGCTTATATTTTTATAAAAGAGAAACAGATAATAACGTATAATAACTTGCTCCTGTAGGTGTTCCTACTCCACATTTGGTAACATTGCTTGATGAGATTACCGTATTATCACTTTTTAGACCCGGAGCTAATGCAAAAGCAATTTTATCCCCACTGTTCAATTCTACAATAGTAAAGAAATTCGCGCTATAGGATGTTTCATCATTCAGCCCCGAAACTAGTCTTTGTTTTTCCACTTCAGAAAAAGAGCTTCCGGAAGATGTTTTTTTGTACAACACCATATCCATTGCATATAGTTCACTTGCTATGCTTGCTGAATTTTTACCACACTGATAAGCTCCCTGTAATTGAATTTTATAAAATCCGGAAGAAGGAATGGTGATATAATCTCCTGCCGAACTGTCATTTGCAATTTGAGTAACATTCAATGAATTCACAATGATTGTTCCGGGCGCGGAAGTAGTTCCTACAATGGGAATGAAGTTTCTATTACTTGCAACATTTAAAGCCATTCCGGGACTTTTAGTTGAAATATTCAGACTTTTAGCAAAGTTTTTTGTCGTGGCAGCAACAACAACTTCACTAGACTTCCCTACATTTCCAGAATTGTCAATGTATAATAAAGAACTTGTGGTACTTAATACTTTAATGTTCTGAATATTTACCGGATGATCAATTCCATCACCTATAATTTGGAGTTTTGTACTCGGATTGGTTGTCCCAATTCCTACATTCCCTCGATCGGTAACAACAAAATCATCTTCAGTATTATTAACTGCAGATCCTGAAGCTGAAGTATTTTTTTTAGAATCTATATGAAAAGTCTGTAAAGGATTGGAAGTATTAATTCCGACTTGAGCCTTGCTCAGGGCAAGAACAAAAACAAATAAATATTTTAAATTTTTCATTTCAAAAAATGTTCATTAACATTAATCAACCTTGGTAATAATTATTTTTATTCCGGATGAGGCACCAAAAACATTTACCGATCCACAGTCCGGAGTTGTACTGGAGGTATAAGTCTTTCCTGCAGCTAATCTGAAATTCAGTCTGTCTCCTGCGTTCAAAGCATAGATTCCATAGATACTTCCGGGAATTGCATTGGTAGTCTCCACAAATGTAGATGCCATTCTTCTGGTTTCGATTATTGAATAAGTAACCGTATTTCCTGAAACTATCCCTTTGTTCATTTGCAGGTTCATTCCCCAGATTCCGGATGTAGAGCAATTAAAAGCTCCAACGACCTGTATTTCATAGGATCCTGTTGCAGGTATTGAAACATAATGATATTTTGTTCCGCTAATATTATCAACTCCGATTTCCGAAGAAAGGGTATTAAATACCATATCGCTTTCTGAAAATGGGATATTAACATTGGAGCTGCCACTTGTCATATTCAGCCCTCTTACTTCAGACTGAATGGTGAATATTCCTGCAATAACACCAACACTACTTTTAATTCCTACATTTCCCCGATCATCAATAGCAAGTCGCTCAAGATTATTATTTGCAGAAGATAAATTCAAGGCTTGTCCTATCTGAACCGGAGAATCTATAGTATTCCCTACAATCTGTAATTTATTTTGCGGACTCACACTTCCTATCCCTACCTTCCCGTTGCTATCAACGATAAAATCATTGAGCGCCTCGGTTTCAGTGGGGGTATTAGAATTGTCTTTACTACCATCGATATGAAATACTCCTAATGGGTTTGTTGTCTTGATACCAACCTGAGAAAAATAAATTTGGAAAAATAAAAAGTAGAAAAAAAACAGTGACCTTTTCATGACCGCAAAGGAAATACATTTTTCCACCTCAATTCCTCATTCACAAAAAACACACAGCATTATTTCAGAAAACAACCGTAAAAAATTAACAATTTTATCATTTTAACGTGATTTATTTTAAGTAAAAACAAGTATCAAGAAGATCATAAGTATAACATTTACAGGACAATTCAAAAAGCCTTATTTTTTGCATAAGATAACCTATGAATTAATGAGTCCAAATCGAAAGAAAAAATTTTAACATCAAACATTTTACCTATAATTTCTGAAAATAACACGAAAAATGTCTTAAAAATTACCCAATATCATTTGATAAATTGTAGGATTTAAAAATAGGTCTACTGAAATAATGAAATGAGCCCATTTTATGAATCAAAAAAGCCGTTGAAATCTCAACGGCTTTTCAAGTTTATTTATAAAAACAAAATCTTACTTTGCTCTCAGTCTTTCTTTGATTGCTTCAATATTCTTTTTAGCAGAATCTTCTAAAATAAGACTTGCACTCATATGAATTCTTGCAGGCATCAATTCATTAAAATGATCTGTTCCTTCCCAGGAAACTTTTTTAATTAACGCTAGTGCTTCTTCACTTCTTGAAGACAATGTATTTAAAAATTTCTCAAGCTGAGCATCCATTTCTTCTATCGATTCAGAAACAGAATGGTAAATATTGTGTTGCTCTGCCCATGCTGCCGATCTGAAATCTGCATCGATTGCCATTGCTGAGAATTGTGATTTTCCTATTTTTCTTTCTACGTAAGGACCGATAACGAAAGGCCCAATTCCTAAATTGATTTCTGTTAATGCTAAAGCTGAGTCTTTTGTTGCAAAACAATAGTCTGCACCACAAGCAATACCTACTCCACCACCGGTTGTTTTCCCCTGAACTCTTACCACAACTATTTTCCCGCAATTTCTCATCGCGTTCAATACTTTAGCAAATCCTCCAAAAAATTGAGTAGAAGCTTCCAGTTCTTCAATAGCTAATAACTCATCGAAGCTTGCTCCTGCACAGAACGCTTTTTCACCTTCACTTTTTACAAGGATAGCTTTTACCTCTGCTTTAGCGCCTTCGTCAAGAATAGTCTGAGCCAGTTTTTCAAGAATTGCTCCGGGAAGAGAATTACTTTTTGCAGTTCCGAATGTAATTTCGGCAATATTATTTTTAATTTCTGATGTTACAAAATCACTCATTTTTAGTATCTATTGATTTATACAAAAATACTAAATAAAGGGCTTTTGAGAAAACTAAAGCAACATTTTTAGTGTTCAAAAAGAGCTGTTTTTATGCAGAGTTTCTATTTTCTTCCGTACAGCAATATTCTCTTGAATGCATAAATAGCAGGAAACTGTTTAAATCTTTTTTCTATGCGTTTTTTATAATCATCAATGAATTGTTGTTTACTATTTCCTTCCAGCCTTTCCAGGTATGGAATGAGTGCTGAACCGGAAATAAACTGAAAAAGTTTTTCAGCATCTTCAGCAATGATTGGGTACACTCTGATAGAGATCTGAAGGTCTTTCAAGCCATATTCAAACATCATTTTTGAATATTCATCCAGATTTAGCACAGGAGAAACTCTGTTCCAGTCTTGAAGTGCTGTTCTATAAGGTTCTTCTGAAGCAAGCTGAAATAGAATCTGATTGAGAAGGTTTTCTGCCTGAAACGGCATTTGTACGGCAAACTGCCCGTTTTCACTTAATAAAGATAGTAGTTTTGGGAATAGCTTTTCATGATTATCCGACCATTGCAAGGCGGCATTACTGAAAATCAAATCCCATGTCTCGTTAGAATCATAGAGTTCTTCAACTGTTTTTTGTTCAAATCTTAAGTATTCATTTTTAAATGCTTGAGATTTGGCCAACATTTCCGCAGAGGAATCGATTCCTAGAAATTCTGCATTTGGAAACTTTTCAGAAAGAATATGAGTTTGTTCTCCGGTTCCACAACCGATGTCAATGGCTTTTTTTAGCCCATCGTGCGAGATAAGCTTCATCAAATCGAAGAAAGGAAGGTAACGTACATCTTTAAACTGGTTATAGACTTCAGGATTCCAAGGCATATTAATATTGTATTTGGTGATTTAGGTGTTATTCAAAGCCAGAATATATTTATCAATATAGAGTTGTTTTTCTTTTGATTTATATTGTTGAATATATCTTGGGTGTTCCAACACCGTCATTTTTTCGAAAAGTTGAGCTTCCTGATTTAATTTTGAAATAAAATCTGCATTTTTCTTTCCTAAAACAAAAACCTCTGATATATCCAGGTTTAAACTGATATGTTTCTTTAAGGATTGGATCATAAATTCTTTGACATCCTTAAAAAGCTCTTTGTCATCGTAATAATTGGCATTCAGCCAGCCGTTTTTGGATTTTCTTACAATGGCCAAAGGAAAGGGAGAGTTGATATAGATATTTTTATAAAATTCCTGTGCTCCTCCATATTCCTCAATCATATCGTACATAAAAACCGAAGAAACTTCATGAGTATACGCAGATTTCATTTTAATTCCACAAACACTTTCCAGACGTTTGGTATCAGTAAAAGGAACTCCGGTAACTCCTGCTCCATGACGACTTGGATTGATCCCGATAATAAATTTCCTTCTGTCTGAATCGTTATAATATTTATGATAAAACTTTTGCATAACGATCATTGTTTCGGGATTGTCCAGATATGGATTTAACACCTGAAAGTCTTCCGGCAGCGATCCTGAATAGTGTAAGTTTTTATTAAACTCAATGACCCTATCTGCAAAAGTTTCATTTTTCATATGAGTAGGATATTACTCTCCGTCAAATTCTTCTTCCTGCTTTAATCCTCTAATGAATGTTTCGAAGTCTTTTGCCAGAAAAGTTTTTTTGAAATCACTCTCCTGATCTACATGTACCACTTGAGGTTCTCCATTTTTTCCGCATTCAGAATAATCCAAAAGAATCATATCGTGCCCTGCTGAAGGACAATCACAAATATAAATACCATCCGCAGGATATCCCCATTCCTCAATCATAAACTGACTTCCCAATTCGCCACACACGGAATATTTTTTTTCTTTTCCAATCGCCATAATTCCCGTAATGGCAACATGATCTTCTGCCCATGAAACACTTTCTGTGGTAGGAAAACATGGTTTATTCACTAATCCTCCATTTTGTATTCTCATTAATTCGATATATGATCCCGGAAGTTGGTATCCCAATTTATTTTCAACTTCTGTAATTGTTTCGTCGCTTGGAAAATCTTCTATATAATCTTTTGATGAGTAACTGCACTCACTCCAAAAATTTGTAAAGTCAAAATCTTTGAAAAACCTTAATTCCATAGTATTTTATTTATAAAAAGTAGCTTCATCAAATATCTATATTATTTTTGAAATAGATATCGTTTTTTTTAACATTCTCATGCTTTATATTTTCCTAATAAAGCTTTTTTTCCTTAAAAGTCATCTTGCAAATGCTTTAAGAAAATTTATCTTATTAAAGATTAGAGTTTTAAATAAAAACCCCTTTTAAACTAAGTCTAAAAGGGATTTCTTATATTTTGAATTAAATCAATCCAAATTGTTCGAAGTGGTGAGTAAAATGCTTTTTATGCATCAGTTCCCACATTTCTTTATTTAATTTTCCGAAAACAAAATTCATGTGTTCTGCCTGTGGATTTTCTTTGTAATAAATAGAGAATCTTTTCAGGTTATCCATGAAAGAAATTTTTGCCGCTTCAAGATTTTTATGTCTTAGCTCTAATAACTTTTCATCTTCTGCCAAGAACGGCGCCGGGAAATCTTTCGGCATTTTTCTGTGATTGTAAAGAGAATCCTGCCATTTTTCCAACTGCTCTTCAGGAGTAAAGCATTTGTCTGCTTCAGGCTCACCTAAGCTTACCAACACTCCGTGCTCTAAATGCTCAATCATTTGCTGAGGAGACATTTTACCCCAACTTGGCTGAGTAGAATCAGTTAAGCCATTTAATGTTTTTTGAATATTTTTTAAGTTCAGATCAATGAAAGGAGAATGTTTTGCCACCAATGTTAAAATTGTTGCTACACAAACTACCTCATCTCTTTGGTTTACCACTTCAACCAACCATTTTACCACACCTGAAGGAATATTTCTTCCTTTCACTCCTCTGTTGATTTTTTCTTTTGCCGTTAAATAAACCGTAATGGTATCTCCCGCATACACAGGCTTGAAGAATGAACAGTTCTCTAATCCATAGTTTGCGATAACCGGTCCTTTTTTACCTGAAACAAACAATCCTGCCGCTGCCGAAAGGATAAAATATCCGTGAGCAACCGTTTTATCAAAGATAGTTCCCGTTAAACTTGTTGCATCGGTATGTGCATAGAAATGATCCCAAGAAACATTAGAGAAATTCACGATATCTGCATCGGTAACCGTTCTTCCTGCTGTTTCTAAAGAATCACCAACCTCAACGTCTTCAAAGTATTTCTGGAAAGGATGTTTATCTGAGAATTTTTTCTCAGCTCCTTGTTGATAGATTTTTGTAATTGCCGTCAATGTATCCGGAGAACCCTGAATCGCTGTTTTTTGAAGGAAGAAATGAAGACCGCCTAAACCGCCCATTTCCTCACCACCTCCTGCTCTTCCGGGACCACCGTGCATTAAAGTAGGAAGAGGAGAACCGTGACCTGTACTTTCTTTTGCATTATCTCTGTTTAATACGAAAATTCTTCCGTGCTGAGAAGCCATTTTCCAAGAAGTTTCTGCTACGAAATTGTCATCATGAGAGATGATAGATCCTACCAAACTTCCTTTTCCTCTTTTTGCCAACGCTGCAGCTTCTTCCGCATCTTTGTAAGGCATCAATGTAGAAACCGGTCCGAACGCTTCAACATCGTGAGAGATATTTTTAGTAAACGGAGCATCGTTTAAGAACAATTTCGGACTCATAAATGCACCATTTTCATAGTTTGCATCTACCAATTCGTGCTGTCCGTCATAAACCAATTCCGTTTCAGCTTTTAATAAATTAACTTTTCTTAGAACTTCATCGTACTGTTGTTTTCCAACCAAAGAACCCATTCTTGTTTCTCTGCTCAACGGGTTTCCGATTTTTGTCTGGTCTAAAGCTTTAGATAAAGCATTCTGAACATCCCCGATTAAGTTTTCAGGAACGATAATTCTTCTGATCGCCGTACATTTTTGTCCGGCTTTCGTAGTCATTTCGTTACGAACTTCTTTGATGAATAAATCAAATTCAGGAGTTCCCGGTTTTGCATCCAGCCCAAGTATTGAACAGTTCAAAGAATCTGCTTCCATGTTGAAACGAACTGCGTTTCCTGCAATTGATGGTAAAGATTTTAATTTTCTCCCTGTTGTTGCAGAACCTGTGAATAATACAGAGTCTCCATCCTGAATATAATCCAAGATATTTCCAGGCTCACCACAAACCAACTGAACCGCTCCTTCCGGAAGGATTCCACTTTCGATCATATCCTGGAACACTGCGTTCGTTAAATAAGAACCGTATGGAGATGGCTTTACGATCGAAGGAACACCTGCCAATAACGATGTTGACAATTTCTCCAACATTCCCCAAACCGGAAAGTTATAGGCGTTAATCTGTACAGAAACTCCTTCACTCGGAGTTAAAATATGAGTTCCTAAGAAAGTTCCGTTAGCCGAAATCTTCTGAGTTTCTCCATCTACCCAAAACGGAGTATTTGGAAGCATTCTTTTTGCCAATCCGGAATAAGTAAAGAAAGTACCAAAACCTCCTTCAATATCTACCCAAGAATCAACATGAGTTGCTCCTGTTTTGTAAGATAAATCGTAATATTTTTTCTTTCTTTCTAATAAATAAAGGGCTACTTTTTTTAACATTTCTCCACGGTCGTAGAACGTCATCGATGAAAGGTTCTTGTAACCAATTGTTCTTCCGTAATCAAGAGCCTGCTCAAAATTCAGACCTTCCGTATCGGAAATAGCAACCTGTTCACCATTTACAGCGTTGTACAAAGGAATTCCGTTTCCGTTTCCTTCTACCCATTCACCGTAGATGTAATTTTTTAACTTTTCCATATAGTTTTTACTTTAATAATGTATCTGTTTAACAGTTTATGAATGAGATTCTTCACTTTGTTCAGAATGACAAGCACAAAATTGCCATAAATGATACATTTTTATGTTGTTATATTTTTAATTTTTTGGTTCCTGATATGGAAACAACTTTACCAAACCTTCATACAAGCTTCTGTGAAGAATCGTTGCGTGATTGTCTGTTTCCATCATTTTATATTCTACCGTCCAGTTTTTCTTATTGGATTTTTTAAGAATATCATACCAATCTTCTGCATCTTTTACCATCACCGGATGTTCGCCCTTTCCGACAGAAACATAAATAAATTTCTTAGTGTCCGGAATTTTGGCTAATAATTGAGGAGCCTGTTTTAAAAGGCTTTCATCATCCCACCACAAACTCGGACTGATGATAAAATAGTTATTAAACATTTCAGGTTTTTTAAGCAAAATTTCAGTCGCTAAAAGTCCGCCTAATGATTGACCGAATAGATAGCTATCGGTTGTTTTAAACTGATTTTCGATATAAGGTTTTAATTCTTTTTCTAAAAAACCGATGAACTTATCTGAATGTCCTGTTGTCGGATAATCTTTTTGTAAATCCTTTAGATCCGTATGAAAAGTGAAGTCCCTTTTTCTGTCCACATTGGCAATTCCCACTACAATGGTTTCCGGCATGGAATACATTTGATTAAAGAACTGGATCAAACCTGTAACGTGAATAAAATCTTCATTCATGCTTCCATCCAAGAGATAAATAACCGGATACGATTTCTTTTTGTCAAAATTTTGCGGAAGATAGATGTTTAAAGTTCTGTCTTCATTTAAAATTTTAGACTTTACGGTTCTGATTTCTCCAATCGTCAATGGTTTTGTATTTCCGGTCTGGGCAAAAACCATAGATTGAAACGTAAAGAGAATCGTACAAAAAATCAACAGCTTCTTAATCATTTCCTTTTTATATAAAATCTTTATTTAATTACTAACTTTTTTCTTATTTCTCTTTCCGAAAAAAAGTTCTTTCCAAGTTACCTCTTCTGTACCCAAAATGAAATTGATCAAGAAAAACGATAAAGCCATCATTAAATTAAAATTCAAATCTCTTTCCGACTTAAATAAAAATCCGGTTACCCAATACAACAAAAAAGTAATTATTGCAAACACTGTAGCCCGAACAAAGTTTTTAACGTTAAATATTCTTTTAATCATTTTCAAATTAATTTGTTGGTTTACTTCACATCATCCCAAATACTATAATCAACAATTTTGGTTGGGATTTGCTGAACATACTCTGTAAAGGGTTCACACGGAAGAATAGCATCTTTTCCTTCTCTTGCCAATTCCTGATATAGCCTTGTTCCTTCAGTTTTCCATTTGATCATTTCATCGGAAACATCACGAATGATCTTTGCAGGACTTCCAACAATCAGTTTTCTTGGTTCACATTTGAAATTGGCAGGAACAAAAGCTAATGCTCCGATAATACATTCATCACCGATAACCGCTTTATCCATCACCACCGAGTTCATTCCAACCAGACAGTTTTTTCCGATATGCCCGGAATGAATAATCGCTCCGTGACCGATGTGAGCAGATTCTTCTAAAATAGTTTCAATGCCCGGAAAAACATGAAGTGTACAGTTTTCCTGAACATTCGCACCGTCTTTAATGATAATTTTACCCCAGTCTCCACGAATTACCGCGTTTGGACCGATATAAACTTCTTCACCGATTTCCACATTTCCGATAATCACCGCTTGCGGATGAACGTAAGCAGAAGGTTTGATGATGGGACGAATTCCGTGATATGAGTAAATGTTCATAATTTTAATTTGAAAATTTGAGAATGAGTTAATTTGAAAATTTAATTTTAAACGTCTATTTTTTAACGCAAAGTCCTCAAAGATTTATTCTAATAAATAAGTTTATACCTTGGTTCGCAAAGGCGTTTCACTTAGCAAAGGCTAAACATTAAATTTATGAACTAATTTGAAAACTGATAGTGTCCTGAAACATTTTCAAATTCTCAAATTAATCCATTTTCAAATTGATTTATACTCTTTCAATTACCATTGCATAACCTTGTCCGACACCGATACAAAGGGTACACAATGCATATTTTTTATCTTGTTTCTGAAGTTCTATGGCTGCGGAACCTACAATTCTTGCTCCGGAAACTCCAAGTGGGTGACCGATTGCAATAGCTCCTCCGTTTGGATTAATTCTTGAATCATCATCTTTTAATCCTAATGTTCTTGTTACTGCCAAAGCCTGAGCTGCAAATGCTTCGTTCAATTCGATAATATCCATATCATCTAATGAAAGATTCAGTCTTTTTAATAATTTCTGAGTTGCTTCAACAGGTCCGATTCCCATAATTCTTGGTTCAACACCGGCAACAGATGATCCTAAAATCTTAGCTTTAGGTTTTAAACCATATTTTTTTACAGCTTCTTCACTTGCTAAAATAAGTGCTGCTGCTCCGTCATTCATTCCAGAGGCGTTTCCGGCAGTTACCGTTCCTTCTTTTCTGAAAGCAGGACGAAGTTTTCCCAATCCTTCCATGGAAGAAGTCGGTTTGATGAATTCGTCTGTATCGAAAATTTTCGGTTCTCCTTTTCTTTGTGGAATTTCCACTTTTACAATCTCTTCTGCCAATCTTCCACTTTCCTGAGCTTTAGTCGCTTTTTGCTGAGACCAAAGCGCAAATTTATCCTGATCTTCACGGCTGATGTTGTGCATATCTGCTAAGTTTTCAGCAGTATCTCCCATTCCGTCAACACCGTATAATTCTTTCATTTTCGGGTTGATGAATCTCCACCCGAAAGTCGTATCAAACATCTGACTGTCTCTACCGAAAGCTGCACTTGGTTTTGACATTACATATGGAGAACGTGTCATGTGTTCTACTCCACCTGCAATATAAATCTCACCTTCTCCCGCTGCAATCGAACGGAAAGCATTGGCTACAGCAGACATTCCTGATGCACACAGTCTGTTTACCGTCTCTCCTCCGATTTTGTATGGAAGTCCAGCCAATAAAAGTCCCATTCTTGCTACGTTTCTGTTGTCTTCACCTGCTTGATTCGCACATCCGAAAATAACGTCCTCAATTTCCTCAACAGGAACTTCTGGATTTCTCGCTACTACTTCTTTGATAACAATTGATGCTAAATCATCTGCTCTTACTTCCGATAATCCTCCCTGCAATTTTGAAATGGAAGTTCTGACATAGTCTATAATGTATACGTTGTTCATAATTTTACTTTGAAAATCTGAGAATGAGACAATTTAAAATTATCATACTCTCTTTTCTATTTATTTGTTTTTATTTCTTATTTCAAAAACCTGCTGTAAAGTATAAGTTTCGTACTTGAAGTCTTTTCCGAACATTCTTTGAGCATTTTCTTCAACGGTAGAATCAAATCCGGCCTCTTTTCTCCTTTTATTTACATTCTTAGGATCTTTCACAGGCCATACAAAATTGATGAAAAGTTGTTTTCCGTCTTTATCTTTTGTCATTTCTCCTTTCCCCTGTGTTCCGTAGATCTGTTCTTTATTTTCATTCATCAGATACCGGTCTTCCATCATCGCCACCCATGTAAAAGGAATTTCTTTCTTTTTCCCTGCTTCTTTAATAAGAGGCAGATATTTTCCAATTTTGGTTGAGTGTTGAATCACATACCATGCCGCCTGATTAGTTGGCTCTCCTACAAGCGTCTTTCCTGGATAGCCATACTTGGAAATAATGTTTTCAATTTTCTGCATATTCAGGCTGTCATGTTCTGCAACCAACTGCCAATTTTTCTTTTCAAACTCTTCTTTGTCGATATTCAAATCCTTCAGCAACTTCTCTCTTTTCTCCGGAGTTATTTCAGAATCAAAAAGCATTCTGTAGCCCTGATCGACTTTCATGATCTCATCGAGTTCTTTTTTCAGAGTTTCATTTACTTTCTGCTGAGCATTGATCAGAAAGGTCGAAAGCGTGAAAAGCAGTAAAAACATTTTTCTCATATTATGTACTTTGATGTTTGGTTAGTGTTTTTACAAATCGGTCACTTTTTTACCGATTTTATAAACTGTTCCTACAAATTTTGCAATCAGTTCCTCGTTTTGATTGGTAATTTTAATGTCATAAACAGCGGTTTTTCTTGTATCATTTACCAAAATGCTTTCTGCTTTGAAAATATCCCCTTCTTTTCCTGCCTTTGTAAAGTTGATGATACAATTCAATGCAACCGCAGCATCTCCGGAATTGTTGGACGAAAATGCCAATGCAGAATCTGCAAAAGCAAACGTAACGCCTCCGTGAACGGTTTTTAACCCATTCAGCATTTCTTTTTTGATGGGCATTTCCAGTAAACAATAATTTTCTTTGATTTCGATCATTTTAATATTCATCCATTGGGAAAAATAATCCTGATCGAACATATATTCTGCAACCTGTCTTGGATTCATTTTTAATTTATGCTTGTTATTTCTTCATACAATTCATCAACCAATTTGTCATAAATACTCATGGTTTTACCAAGAATTATCTGCTCGTACGTAAGATGTTCAGAATTTGATGGATTTTCAGATGGATAAGGTGCATTTAAATCAATACCATGCTCATTAGCCAATCTTTTGATCAGCCCACGATATTTGTCATTAAACTCTCCTAATAATTCAAGTTTTTCCTGATAGTCATCTATCATGGTAAGCTCCTGAACTATATATTCTTTTTCAATCATAAGCCTTGTTTCTAGTTCGGCTCTGAATGCATCTATATTCATACTATTAATTTGAAAATTAGATCAATTTGAGAATTTGAAAATGAAAAACCGTTGTAATTCATGTTCAACTTAACACATTTTCAAATTGTTTAATTTAGTTTACGTAATAGAGGGCTCTGTCTATATCTTTCTTCCTGATATTCTTCGTAAAGATTTTGAAGAGTTTCAGAGATTTTTGCATATCCGATCTCTTTTCCCCAAGCTAATAATCCTTTTGGATAATTTACTCCTTTTTGCATTGCCAATTCCAGATCTTCATCGTTGGCAACACCTAATCTTTTTGCTTCAACCGCTTCATTAATCAACATAGAAATAATTCTCAAGAAGATTTGTTGATAAAGTGCATCATTTTTCTCAGCAACTGGTTTTTCTGCTCCTTCAGCATAATCATAGAAACCTTTTCCTGTTTTTCTGCCGTGAAGTTTTGCTTCCGACATTCTTTGTTGAAGAAGCGACGGTTTATATTTCGGATCGTAGAAATATTCGTTGTACACTGTTTTGGTTACGGAGAAATTTACATCAACCCCAATAAGATCCATCAATTCAAAAGGTCCCATTTTAAAGTTCCCAATTGTCTTCATGGCTTCATCAACCTGTTCTACGGTTGCGATGTTCTCTTCAACAATCCTCAACCCTTCCCCATAGTAAGGACGGGCAATTCTGTTAACGATAAATCCTGGAATATCTTTAGCAATTACCGGAGTTTTCCCCCAATCTTTCATCAGGTTGTAGATTTTTTCCGCTAATGATTTTTCTGTTAATAATGATGGAATAACCTCTACTAAAGGCATCAATGGAGCCGGATTGAAAAAGTGAATTCCGATGAAACGCTCCGGTTTTTGTAATTCCGCACCCAGAGAGGTGATGGAAATGGATGATGTATTGGAACCAATAACACAGCTTTCTGAAACATGTTTCTCTAATTCTGTGAAAACTTTGGTTTTAATTTCTTTGTTTTCGATGATGGCTTCAATGATTAATTCACAATCTTTGAAATCCTTCAATTCTGTAGCAATGGAAATATTAGCTAAAATTTCAGTCATTTTTTCTGCCGAAATTTTTTGTTTATCAACCAATTTGGTCAATGTTTTTTCCAACCCTACAGTTGCCGTTTCTACTTGTTTTGCGTTGGCGTCATACACCCAAACTTTGCATCCGTTCGTTGCGGCTACTTGTGCAATGCCGATTCCCATTGTTCCGGCACCGATAATTCCTACATTCATATTTTAAATTTGAAAATTTGTGAATGAGTTAATTTGAAAATTATTTCCCCTTTGAACTTGAAATAATTTTAGACAGAATTAGTAGAATTTCTTTTAAATCTGATATTAATTTTTCATTAGGAGATTTCAAATGTGGAGACTTTAAACACAATAAAAGCCAATATTCTGTTTCATCAGCTTCTTTGGCTGCAATTTTCAATTTATGAATAAAATCTGCCTTACTTTCTGCATTTTGAGCTTCTCTCACATTTGCCCCAATTGAGGTTCCCGATTTAAAAATCTGATTTGCTAAAGGAAATCTGTTGGCTTTATATAATTCTTCAGAAAATTCAATAATGTTCAATGCAAAATCAAAAGTCTTATTTACAATAATATTTTCTTTGTCATTTCTCATTTTCAAATTCTCAAATTAACTCATTCTCAAATTAATTATCTTCCTTTATAATTAGGTTTTCTTTTTTGTAAAAAGGCGTTTACTCCTTCTATGAAATCTTCTGTTTCTGCAGCTTCCTGTTGTAAATCTCCTTCCAGCTCCAATTGCTCTTTCAATGTATTATTGTATGAGTGAGCAAATGCTTTTTTAGTCAATTTAATTGCGGCAGTCGGCATATTTGACATTTTTTCAAGAATTTCCATTGATTTTGGAAGGAAGTCTTCTTCATTAAAAACTTCTGCTACCAAACCATAAGATCTTGCTTCTTCAGCTGATAATTTTTTTCCTGTAAATGCTAAATAATTTGCCAATTGTCTTCCTAATAATTTTGGCAGGTAATACGTTCCTCCCGTATCAGGAATTAATCCAATATTTGAAAATGCCTGAGCAAAATATGATTTATCAACTGCTAAAACGAAATCAGAAATTAAAGCTAACATTGCTCCGGCTCCTACTGCAGGACCATTTACCAATGCTACCACAGGTTTTTTGCAACGAGTGATTTCTGTTACCAATGGATTGTAATAATCTGTTACAATTTTTCTGATAATGTTATTGTCATGATGCTCATTACCTTGTACAAAAGCATCATCCAAATTCTGACCGGAACAAAAAGCTCTTCCTCTTCCAGAAATTGCCACACATCTTACTGTGGGATCTTCACTACATTCTTTAACAAAATCTTTCAGATCTGATAAAGACGGCTTTGTAAGCGCGTTCATAGTTTCCTGCTGATTCAGGTAAGCAATTTTAAGTTTTCCGTCAAAATGCGTTTCAATGTCAATTTGTGTATACATATTATACTGGCTATTAATAGGTTAATATTAAAAATGATTGTTTTATAAAATTAATCATTTTTAATGACATTTAAAATAGTCAAAAGGCTCTAAACAATCTAAACACTGATAAGATGCCTTACATAAAGTAGATCCGAATCTACTGATCTGCTTCGTATGCTCAGAACCACAACGAGGACATTTTTTCGGTTTCCCGATATGATGTTCGTCCGCTCCTTTTTCGGGAGGTGTGATTCCGTAAGCACGAAGCTTTTCTCTCGCTTCATCTGTCAACCAATCTGTTGTCCAAATCGGAAACATTTTGGTGACAACTTTCGCTTCCCAACCGTTTTCCTTCATCATTTTGATGATGTCTACTTCAATGGTAAACATAGCAGGACAGGCAGAATAAGTAGGCGTAATGGTTACTTCACAAGAATTCTCGCTGGTAACTTTCGCTTCTCTTACAATACCCAACTCCACGATATTGATTACCGGAATTTCCGGGTCGGGAACGAGTTCTAATATTTCTAAAGGATCTTTCATTGATTAATTTGAGAATTAAAAAATTTGAAAATTTGAAAATGTAAAAGCAGTTCGCCATTTTCAAATTAGCACATTTTCAAATTAACTCATTAGCATTTTACCACGTACAACCAGGATACGCTCTCTGCATATACTGTAGTTCACAAAGGATGAACCCGAAATATTCTGTATGATATCCCGTTCTTGATTTAGGTTGCATAAAAGGATTCGTAGGATATTCTAATCCGAAACCTGCAAAATCTTTCTGTGTAATCGCAACAAATTCTTCATAAAGAGCATCTGTATTTGGAGCAATATTCAAAGCTACCAAATCGTCTTCTCCTTCTGTTTTTGCGAATAAGCCTTTGGTATATTCCCAAATATTTTCTATTGCTTTTTCTAAACGAGACTTACTTTCTTCCGTTCCCTGAGAGAAAATTTTCATCCAAGAAGCAGCGTGAGTATAGTGATATCTTACTTCTTTTAAAGATTTTTGAGCAATAGCAGAAAGCTCTTCGTTTGTAGAATTTGATAATGCTTCGTACATCAATTTCTGATACACTGCAAAAACATAGACTTTTAAAATCGTCTGAGCATAATCTTCATTCGGTAGTTCTGTCCAGTGTGCATTTACATATTCGTGTTCATATCTCAGAAATGCGATATCATCTTCACTTTTTCCGTTATCGATCACTCTTGAAGCGTAAACGTAAAAGTTATTCGCCTGACCAAGCTCATCCAACGCGATATTCGTTAATGCAATATCTTCCTCCAAATAAGGACCTTCACCGCACCACGCAGACAAACGCTGTCCCATAATGAAACTGTCGTCTGCTAGTTTTAATAAATAATTATATAATGGGTTCATTATTTTTTAATTTGAAAATTAGGCAATTTGAAAATTTGAGAATTAGGCAATTTGAAAATTAATACACCGTATTGGCATTTTCAAATTAGCACATTAACTCATTTTCAAATTGAATTAATCTACATATTTTTTACGTCGTTTGGAATGTCGTAGAACGTCGGATGACGGTACAATTTATCATCAGCCGGATCGAAGAATGCTTCTTTATCTACTCCTTCCGAAGTCACGATATATTTACTTGGAACCACCCAAACAGAGGTTCCTTCTTTTCTTCTTGTATAAACGTCTCTTGCATTCTGCAAAGCCATTTCAGCTGTTGGTGCCTGTACAATTCCAACGTGTTTGTGAGATAATCCCGGTTTAGTCTGAATAAACACTTCCCACATATCTAAATTTGCCATATTTTAATTTGAAAATTTGAGAATTAGACAATTTGAGAATTTGGCAATTTGAAAATAATACACAGTAATGGCATTTTCAAATTATCACATTTTCAAATTAACTCATTATTTTATATTACTTCTTTTTGTTGTTTTTCTGCAAAAGCTGCTGCCGCTTCTTTTACCCAAGAATTTTCTCTTTGAGCTTTTCTTTTGGTTTCGATACGCTTTTTGTTGGCAGGACCGTTTCCTTTTAAGATTTCCATGAACTCATCCCAAGGAAGTTCTCCGAAATCATAGTGCTGTCTTTCTTCATTCCATTTCAGATCTTTATCCGGAACGGTTAATCCTAAGAATTCAGCCTGAGAAACAGTAACATCGATAAATCTCTGACGAAGACTGTCATTACTTTCTCTTTTCACTCTGTAGTTCATAGAGATTTTAGAGTTTGGCGAGCTGTCATCATTTGGACCAAACATCATCAAAGCCGGCCACCAGAAACGGTTTAACGAAGCTTGAGCCATTTCTTTCTGTTGTTTTGTACCACGACAAAGTGCCATCAAAATTTCGTAACCTTGTCTTTGGTGGAAAGATTCTTCTTTACAGATTTTCACCATCGCTCTTGAATAAGGCCCGTAAGAATTCCCCATCAACATTACCTGATTCATGATTGCCGCACCATCAACCAACCAACCGATTGCGCCGATATCTGCCCAACTTAGAGTTGGGTAATTGAAGATACTTGAATATTTTGCTTTTCCTTCCAACATATCGTCGTAAGTCGCATCTCTATCCGCTCTGATGGTTCCGTTTCCTAACGTTTCCGTTGCAGAATAAAGGTATAAACCATGACCTGCTTCATCCTGAACTTTAGCTAAAAGAGCCATTTTTCGTCTCAATGAAGGTGCTCTGGAAATCCAGTTCGCTTCCGGCAACATCCCAACAATCTCAGAATGTGCGTGCTGTGAAATCTGACGAACCAATAGCTTTCTGTAATCATCCGGCATTACATCTTTTGGTTCTACTTTATTTTCGTCGTGTACGTACTGTACAAATTTTTCTAAATCCATCTTTTTAAATTTGAAAATTTGAGAATTAGTTAATTTGAAAATTAATCTGTGAACTTGAAAATAAGCAGTTACCCATTTTCAAATTTCAAAATTAGCACATTTTCAAATTGTCTTAAACATCATAATTAAGCATCACCACATTCGTTGTCGGGTGACATTGACAAGTAAGAACGAAGCCTCTGGCTACTTCTTCTTCGGTAAGCGCATAGTTTTTTTCCATGAAAACTTCACCTTCTAAAACCTCGGCTTTACACGTACAACAAACTCCTCCTTTACATGCGAAAGGCACAGGAAGATTGTCTTTCAATGCTTTATCTAAGATACTCTCTTTTTTTGAATTCAAGTGGAACGAATATTCATCATCATCAATGATTACTGTTACCATACTTTCGATGTTGGCAATGGCTTTAAATTCATCACTCATCTCCTCCGTATTTTCTTCGTCAGGAGCCGTGAAGTATTCAAATAAAACCTGAATTGCCGGTACTTTTTTATCTTTCTTTAGATAGTCTGCAATCCCTTTGATCATTTCCGAAGGTCCGCAAATAAAGAATGTAGATTCTTTAACATCGATATCTGCATATCTTTCGAACAACTGATCTAATTTTTCAGGAGAAATTCTTCCTTCAAAAATCGGATCTTCATGCTGTTCACGGCTTACCAAATAAACAACTTTCAGTCTTCCGTTGAACTGCTCAACCAATTTATCGATTTCAGCCTTTTTCATTACATGATTCATGCTTCTGTTGCTGTAAAACAAATAAGCATTTGAATTTGGTTCCTGATAAAGACTTTCTTTAATATTTGACAATACCGGAGAAATTCCGCTTCCTGCTGCCAAACCGATATACGTTTTTACGTTTGTCGGGTGGTAAGAGGTATTAAAACCACCCATTGGAGGCATTACTTCAAGAATTTCATCCATATGAAGATGCTCGTTGAAATACCCGGAAACCTTTCCGTTTTCTAACAATTTCACCAATACTTCCAGCGTGTTGCTTTTTTCACTTGGTGCATTGCAGATAGAATAAGAACGTCTCTCTTCGTTTCCGTTGATCATCATTCGGAAATTAAGATACTGCCCCTGCTTGAACCTGAATTTATCTTTCAGCTCTTCAGGAATTTCAACGGCTACATTTACTGCATCGCTGGTATCTTTCTGAACTTTTACAGTTTTAAGTTTATAAAATGAATTCATTTATTTTTTAAGTATTCTGTTAATTTTTCCGCCTTCACATTTCGGAAGACTGTCTTGAGCATGAATTTTCACTTTTGTAGTGATTCCTACCCTTTTTTTAATTTCGTTTTCGATGTTTTTTCCAAAGTTTCCGACAAAAATAGCATAATCATCGGTATTTTGATTTAAATTTTTTGAAGCTATCAATTCATCATCTATTTCAACATCAATATCCAGCGCAACACACATCTGTTCTTTTTCAATCGGTGTTAAATAATAGTTTGGAACCACTCCTTCCACATGAGAAAACGCTTCTTCAATCTGACTTGGATACACATTCACTCCTCTTACAATCAGCATATCATCGGCTCTTCCAAGAATGGGTCTCATTTTCACCATGGTTCTCTTGGCATTTTCGTCGTAATAAAGACTTGTAATATCATTTGTCCAATAACGTAAAAGCGGCATTGCTTTTTTCGTTAATGTTGTAATCACCAAAACACCTTCTTCTCCAAAAGGAACCGGTTCTTTGGTAATCGGATCTAAAATTTCTGGATAAAAGTGATCTTCCCAAATGTAAGCTCCTCCTTTTTCCTCAAAATCTTCCATCGAAACACCTGGTCCGATAATTTCACTCAACCCATAAATATTGGTAGCGTGAACTCCTAATCTTTCTTCAATATGTTCTCTGATAATTTCTGTCCATGGTTCAGAACCTAAAACAGCATATTTTAAACTGATTTCATCTGCAGAAACTCCACGTTTTGCAAATTCATCAGCTATTGTTAGTGCATAAGAAGGAGAACAGCAAATTACTTCCGGTTTAAAATCCATAATTAAATCGACCTGTCTCGCTGTCATTCCTCCTGAAATCGGGAGAACGCTCATTCCTAATTTTTCGGCTCCGTAATGAAGTCCAAGTCCACCCGTAAAAATTCCGTAACCGTAAGCGTTGTGCAACTGCATTCCCGGTTTTGCTCCCGCAGCATTCAAAGATCTTGCTACTACTTCACTGAATAAATCAACATCTTCTTTTGTATATCCAACAACTGTCGGTTTTCCTGTAGTTCCGCTTGAACAGTGAATTCTTTGCAATTCATTCTTTGGAACGGTAAATAATCCGAACGGATAATTATCTCTCAAATCCTGTTTGTAAGTAATCGGAAGTTTCGTAATATCCTCAATCGACCTTATATCTTGTAGAGATATTCCTGATTCATTAAATTTTCTTTTATAAAATTCCGACTTCTCTCCAAGATAGTCTACCAATTTAGCCAATCGCTCAGATTGAAGCCCTCTCAATTGGTCGAGCTTTAAATATTCAACTGAAAAATCCATACCTTTAACTAACTAACATTTGTTAGGTAAAATTAAAAAGATTTTGGAAGTTGACAAAGATTTTTATGATTTTTATCATATTTTGAATGATTCTAAATAACTAGGATAAAGGTTGAGATTAAGATTCAGGTTGGTTTTATACTGGTTTCATTATTCTAAACAAAGTAGAGTAAAGAATTTACTTTTAACATCTTAAATATAGATTTCTCCACCGCCGAAATAATAATTTGATGCATAGTAACTAACCACAAAGTTTGTCATTCAGAGCGAAACGAAGTGAAGCATGGAATCTAAACAAAATTTTTGTTGTAGTTGTCGAGATTCCTACGGAATGACAAATGCTCTGGAAATCTTTGTTTTGAATAAGATAAATTAACTATTCTTCTGATTTCCCAACAATCCAAAAAGGATTTTATCTCTTATTTCATCTGTAATTTCAGAACCAGATTCAATGTTTCGTTTAAACCAGAAATAAGAATTGTTTAGGGTATGAAGAATAAATCTTGTTGTAAAAGCCGAAGATTTAAGTTCCCAGTTTTCAGCGTTGTAAATTTCAGAAATTAAGTTTTCAACTTCCTGCTGATAATTTTTTCTTAGTTCTACAAACTCGGGTAATCTTTCTTCCAAATGTTTCCATTCATTGGAGTAAATATGAGTAACATCACGGTTTTTCAAAACAACCGATAAATGCTTATCAATAAAGAGATTCAGTTTTTCTTTAGGTGGAATGTTGGTATTTTTTACTTCTTGAAGCTCATCAAAAAACTCTTGGGCTATTCCAAAACAAATCCATTCCAGAATTTCTTCTTTTGAACGAATATGCGCATATAAAGATGCAGCCTTAATATTAAGTTTTGTTGCCAAATCCCTCACAGAACTGCCCATATAGCCTTTTTCTTTAAAAAGTTCTACAGCAACGTCTAATATTTTCTTTTGTTTTTCTTTAAGCTCCATCTGGTAAAACGCAAAAGTAATTATTTTGATTTTAATATCTTGATTTTGAAGGGATGATTTTTACTATTAATGGGAACTCACTTTAATACTTCTTTTTAAACCACCCCGTCAAAAATTCTTTGAATTTTCGCCACCCCTCCAAAGGAGGGGAATCTTAATCTCATTAACAAATCGCTATGAATTAAGAGAGATTTTGCCTTATCATAGCTTTATAATTTAACTCAAAACTGACTGTTCTACCGATAATTTTTATTCAAAACTCAAAGAATCGGAAAAAATGTCTTTTCAACATTCATTAAAAATACACAATTCGGAAATTTTGTCCAATATTTTTAAAAATTCAACAATTGAACACTTTTTGCGATAACGTAACCGAATTAAATGATTAAATAAGATTGAGGACATCAGAAATTAGAAAATCGGATCAAAAAATTAACATTCATTTGACTCTTATGGTCTGAAATCTGATGTCTACAATCTAATAATGAAAACTAAAAAGTAAAGAATCAAAAATATACAAATATGAACTTAAACCAATATACAGTAAAATCACAAGAGGCCATTCAAGCAGCACAACAAGTGGCAATGGAATTTGGCAACCAACAAATTGAACCTCAACATTTATTGGAAGGAATTTTCCAGGTAGATGAAAATATATCGCCTTTCTTATTGAAAAAATCTGAAGCAGATGCTACTTTGGTAAGAGAGCGCAATCGTGAAAATTTAGAAAAACTTCCGAAAGTACAGGGAGGAAATATTTATCTATCACAATCAGCAAACAAAGTTTTGCTTGATGCTCCCAACATCGCTAAAAAAATGGGTGACGAATTCGTAACCATCGAACATTTATGGCTTTCATTATTGGAAACCAATTCAGAGGTTTCGAAGATGCTGAAAGATATGGGCGTTACGAAAAACCTTTTAGAAGGTGGAATTAAAGAATTAAGAAAAGGAAGCAAAGCTACTTCTGCAAGTTCAGAAGAGACGTATCAATCCTTAAATAAATATGCTAAAAACTTCAATGAATTAGCCGCGGAAGGGAAACTTGACCCTGTAATCGGACGTGATGAAGAAATCAGAAGGGTTTTACAAATTCTTTCGAGAAGAACAAAAAACAACCCGATCTTAATTGGAGAACCCGGAGTTGGTAAAACCGCGATCGCTGAAGGAATTGCCCACAGAATTATCAGTGGAGATATTCCAGAAAATCTGATGGATAAAACTTTGTATTCATTAGACATGGGAGCTTTGATCGCCGGTGCAAAATATAAGGGTGAGTTTGAAGAGCGTTTAAAATCTGTGGTAAATGAAGTGATTAAATCAGACGGACAAATTATTCTTTTCATCGACGAAATCCACACATTGGTTGGAGCCGGAGGTGGTGAAGGAGCAATGGATGCTGCAAACATTTTGAAACCTGCTTTAGCAAGAGGAGAATTAAGAGCGATCGGTGCAACCACTTTGAATGAATATCAAAAATATTTTGAAAAAGACAAAGCGTTGGAAAGACGTTTCCAGAAAGTAATGGTGGAAGAACCGGATACTGAATCGGCAATCTCCATTCTTCGTGGAATTAAAGATAAATATGAAGCTCATCACAAAGTAAGAATTAAAGATGAAGCAATTATTGCTGCGGTAGAAATGTCTCAACGATACATTTCAGACCGATTTTTACCAGACAAAGCAATTGATTTAATTGATGAAGCTTCTGCTAAGTTGAGAATGGAAATCAATTCAAAACCTGAAGAGCTTGACGTTCTGGACAGAAGGTTGATGCAGATGGAAATTGAATTGGCAGCGATTTCAAGAGAAGGAAATCAAACGAAAATTGACCATTTAAAAGAAGATATTTCGAAAATTTCTGAGGAAAGAAATGAAATTAATGCTAAATGGCTGAAAGAAAAACAAAAATCTGAGGATTTAACGCAGATTAAAAAAGATATAGAATCTCTGAAACTGGAAGCAGAAAGAGCTTCAAGAGCAGGAGATTATGCAAAAGTTGCTGAAATTCAGTACGGAAAAATAAAAGAGAAAGAAGATGCTTTGCAGAAACTGGAACTGGAGATGCAAAATCATCAGAATGAACTCATAAAAGAAGAAGTAACTTCTGATAATATCTCTGAAGTGATTGCAAAATGGACAGGAATTCCTGTTACGAAACTATTGCAATCCGAAAGAGAAAAATTATTAAGTCTTGAAACTGAACTTCATCACAGAGTTGTAGGACAAGACGAGGCGATTACTGCTGTTGCAGACGCAATTAGAAGAAACAGAGCAGGATTAAGTGACGATAAAAAACCAATCGGTTCGTTTTTATTCTTGGGAACAACCGGAGTCGGAAAAACTGAGCTAGCAAAAGCATTAGCAGAGTTTTTATTCGATGACGAAAACAATATGACGAGAATTGATATGAGTGAATATCAGGAGCGTCATTCAGTTTCGAGATTGGTTGGTGCGCCTCCTGGATACGTAGGATATGATGAAGGAGGTCAGTTGACAGAAGCCGTGAGAAGAAGACCTTATTCTGTAGTGCTTTTGGATGAAATTGAAAAAGCACATCCGGATGTTTTCAACACCTTATTACAGGTTTTGGATGACGGTCGTTTGACAGATAACAAAGGTAGAGTTGTGAATTTCAAAAACTCGATTATCATTATGACCTCGAATTTAGGCTCACACCTGATTCAGGAGAATTTTGAAAACATTACGGATGAAAATCAGGATGAAATTGTTGATAAAACAAAGGATGAAGTCTTTGATCTATTGAAACAGACATTACGCCCTGAATTCTTAAACAGAATTGATGAAATTGTACTGTTCCAGCCTTTAAGAAAAAAAGAAATCGGAAAAATTGTTACGTATCAGTTGAGAGGATTCAATGAGATGTTAGCAAAACGCAATATCATCATGACCGCAACTCAGGATGCTGTAGATTATCTGATGAATAAAGGGTATGATCCTGCTTTCGGAGCAAGACCATTGAAGAGAGTGATTCAACAGGAAGTTCTCAATAAATTATCTCGAGAAATCCTTGCAGGAACGGTGAATGATGGTGACAGAATCACTTTAGATTATTTCGAGGAAACAGGTTTGGTTTTCAGACCTGCTGAACAATAAGTAGTTTTTTTCATATATATTATTTTTGAAGAATTTCCGCAGACAAAAAATCTGCGGAAATTCTATTTTTAATACATCAGCTATAAGATAAGCAAACCCTATTGTCACCCACCTTACAATCAATAATGTCTCTATTTTATATTCACTAATTCTACATCAAAAATGATGGTAGCGCCTGCAGGAATTGCCGGTCCGGCACCGTTATCTCCATAAGCCAAATCTGAAGGAATATAAAATCTGTATTTAGATCCTTTGCTCATGAGTTGGATACCTTCTGTCCATCCTTTGATTACTGCGCCCAGATTAATATCCATTGGTTCGCCTCCATTTTTGTCAGTAGAGTCGAAAACAGTTCCATCCAGAAGCTTTCCAGTATATTTTACCTGTACAACATCTGACGCTTTTGGTTGTATTTTACCATCACCTTCCTGCAACACTTCATATTGTAAACCTGAAGCTGTGGTATTTACTTTAGGATTACTTTTATTTTTTGTAAGAAACTCCAGACCTTTTTTCTTATTTTCATCTGCTTGTACCCCTGCTGCAGCTTGCTTTTTTTCATGTTGCTTCTGCATAAACTCCTGCATAAAGGCATCCATTTCTTCAGCCGGCATCAGCTTTTTTCCTCCATCCATTTCTTCTTTAATAGCCTGAGCCAAAAGATCTGCATCTACTTTGAAGCCTTCTTGTTTCATGTTTTTAGCAATACTTAAACCTATATAATAAGACGCTTTCTGATCATCTGTATATTTGCTGTCGTCTTGTTTGTCATCTTTATGAGCACATGAAATACTAAATGTTGCTATGCAAAATAATGCGATAGTCTGTCTTTTCATTTTATAATTTTTTTATGTTTAACTGATTAAATAATCGCTTGCAAATCTATCATTTATTACAGAATTTTTCCTCGTATAAATTTTTCAAATTATCATATAGGCTGTAATTCATTGAAAATCCATCATTCATATTTTTATATTTTATTTTTTTCTGATATCAAATTTTAGAAATTTTGTAAGAAGTGCTGTAGATCTGGTCTGCAGAACTTATTTTTTATGATAAGTCATATCCAATCTATCCAATAAACGCAATCCGTAAAAACACGGATTTTTAATTCGGGAAAAAACCATGTCGCATTACATTTTTTTTTCAGAGATTTGTACCTATCATTTATAAACACTAATAAAATGGAATCTTTAAACGCTAAAATATCATCCGAAATCATCCAAAATCTGGTTGATAACTATCGTTCAAACCAACTAAAATATATCAACGAGAATCTAGGAACTGATGATGCCCATTCGATTTGGTTTGATTTTGTAACGCTAAAAAAATTTATTACAGAGATCGAAGAAGCTGCTCAGAGTCTTGACAGTTCAATTTCTGAAGAAGATTTAGGTGTACGTTTTTATTATGCGGCATATCCTGAAGTTCCCCAAGAACCAATACCGCAGAGTTTTTCAAAAAAACATACATTAGTGATGGTTCCGACAAAAAAAGTAGATGGTTTGAATTATGACTTTAATCCTTTCGAAGAAGAAAATGCTTTGGCAATAACCGGAAGAATGGCTTTAGCACAAAACCACGGCGATCTAGTTCCACCAGGTCCAACAAATGTTGAGTCTTTTTAATTGATTTTTTAATGACCGATTTCCAGATATTCATCCAACACTGTATGAGAATGAGCGAGGGCATCGCTGCATTAGTCTCAATTCTCTATTTCAAAAGAATAAAAGAAAGCCATTATCGTTATTTTTCTTTTTTTCTTATTTTCATTTTTATCTGTGAAACATTTGGAAAATATGGAGACCATTTTATCTCCTATTCAAAAGTTTCCTTTTTCAATTATTTTGTTATCCCAATAGAGTTTATATTTTTCTATTGGTTGTATGCATGGAAATCTTTAGGTAAGAAAAATATCTTTTATCTATTTACAGCTCTATATCTTTTGTCATTTATTCCACATGAGTTGTATTTTAATTTGATAAAAAATAAAGTGATTTATTCATTTTCTTATACCCTTGGAAGCTTACTACTTATGTTTCTTGTCGTCATGGAATATTACAAGCAAATTAACTCTGACAACATTTTACATTTTGCGAAAAACAGAATGTTTTACATCAATATCGGAGTAACTTTGTTTTATATCGGTACACTTCCGTTTTGGTCATTTTACTTTGAGTTGTATGAACACAAAGAAATCTGGAATATATATTTTAGCTACTTTCTGATGTCGGGAATTGTTATGTATCTATTATTTGCAAGTTCATTTATATGGGGAAAACAGAATTATTCTTAACGATTGTTTTATTCAATTTATTTTTTGTATTCTTTGTTGTAGCCGTGATGATTTATATTAGAAAATATCAGCAGAGAAAAAAAGAATACCTGAATGAAATTGAAATAAATAACGAGATTCATCAAAAAGAATTGCTTGCTACCCAATTAGAAATTCAGCAAGCAACCATGCAGCAAATCGGGAGAGAGCTGCATGATAATATAGGGCAAAAACTTACCTTAGTGAGTCTTTATACTCAGCAAATGTTGTATGAGAATAAAGTTCCGGAAGCGAGTGAAAGAATTGAACAGGTTTCACAAATCATCAATCAGTCGTTACATGATCTTCGAAGTCTTTCAAAGACACTGACAGACGATAATATTAATAAAAAAGAAATTGTAACTCTTATACAGGAGGAAGTAGATAATACAAACTCATTTAAAAAATGTAATATTGTTTTTGAGCATAATTTTGACCGATTAGATCTAAGTTTTGTACACAAAAATGTACTGCTAAGAATTACTCAGGAATTCATTCAAAATAGTATTAAACATTCTCAATGTAAGAATATTTACATCAAATTAAATACGTCAGAGGATTTTCTATGGCAACTGGAAATTAATGATGACGGAATAGGTTTTGATACATCAAAAACACTTAACCATGGTATTGGGCTTACCAATATGAAGAACAGAGCCAAAATCATTAATGCAGATTTCACAATAGAAAGTGAGAAAAATAAAGGAACACAAGTTAAAATAATTTTAAAAAGAAATCCATGAAAAAGACGATAGTAATTGTAGACGATCACGTGCTTATTGCAAAGGCTTTGGAGGGAATTATTGATAATTTTAACGACTTCGAAGTGATTTATGTTGCAGAAAACGGGAAAGATCTTATTCAAAAGTTTGAAGCCAACAATGCTATTCCCGATATCATCCTTTTAGATATCAGTATGCCGATTATGGATGGTTTTGAAACGGTTTTATGGCTTCAGGACAATCATCCGGACATCAAAGTAATGGCTTTAAGTATGCAGGGAGATGATAAGAGTGTGATCAAAATGGTGAAGAACGGAGCAAAAGGCTATTTGCTGAAAAACACTCACCCGAAAGATTTGGAGGAAGCTTTG
Source organism: Chryseobacterium taiwanense (assembly GCF_000813825.1). Taxonomy (GTDB): domain Bacteria; phylum Bacteroidota; class Bacteroidia; order Flavobacteriales; family Weeksellaceae; genus Chryseobacterium; species Chryseobacterium taiwanense. The sequence goes on along the minus strand of NZ_JWTA01000001.1, from coordinate 348,810 downwards.
ACAAGGCTTAATAAAGACGGTTATTTTTATCCGGAATGGGCTTCAAAAATCATTCTTTCTAACCTGAACAATCATCATGATGCTGATACGAATATAAAAATTTCGGAAAGGGAAAAAGAATTTTTAAAATATACAGTCACAGAGCTTAGCTATAAAGAAATTGCAGAAAAAATGTTCTGCAGCCCAAGAACAGTAGAAAGCTACCGCGATCAACTTTGCGAAAAACTAGAGCTGAAAACAAGGGTAGGACTAGCTATTTATGCAATTAAAAATGGTTTTGCAGAATCTTAAATCTTACACAAAACACATTCAATTATATATTTAACTCAAGGAAGCCTTTCTCTATAATTAGGGAAAGGTTTTTTATTCTACACTTGAAATAATCGAAATATACAATTTACAAAAACCTTAAAACAAATACATATATCACAAATTTACAACAAAAATATTATTAAATCAACACGATATATTACAAACTATTATTGCATACTAATTTCAAATACTCTAAATTCACTTACAGAAATTTAAAAGATAATGGTTATGAAAAAATTATTATTAGGGATCCTGGTTATAGGATCTATCTCATCTTGTAATAGTGATAATATCACCAATCCATCTGAAGATGTATCCAGTACTACAGAATCTTCTGATCTGGTTAAAAGAGGTTGCCCTTCGGAAGAAATAAGACAGGAAGCTTTAAAAAACAGTTCTGAACTAAGACAGAGATTCGCAGCTTTGGAAGCCAATACAGAAAAATTTGCCAATGATTTAAAAATAGGAAAAGTACTTGCCGATGGAACGGTAGAAATTCCGGTAATTGTCAATGTTCTCTATAATACAACCGCTGAAAATGTTTCTGACGCAAGAATTGCAGAGCAAATTGCTGTACTGAATCAAGATTATACTGCTACCAACAGTGATGTTAATAAAATTCCCACTGAGTTTCAAGTGGTAAGTTCTGGAGACACTAAAGTCAAATTCAGGTTAGTCAATACAATAAGAAAAAAAACCAATACGAAGAGCTGGAGAACCAACGATGCCATGAAAAAAGCTTCTTCAGGAGGAATTGATGCAACCAGCCCTACTAATTATCTTAATATGTGGGTAGTGGGTAAAATGACCAGTCAGGGAAGTACGATTTTAGGCTATGCAACATTCCCTGAGTCAGCAGGATTATGGAATGACGGTGTGGTAATTGCCGCTCCTTTCTTTGGTAAAACAGGAGCTTCTTCTCCGTTTAATCTGGGCAGAACAGCGACTCATGAAGTAGGACACTATCTGAACTTAAGACATATTTGGGGAGATGCAAACTGCGGAAACGATTTAGTTGCTGATACTCCTACTCAAACAACAGCTAATTACGGAAAACCAAGCTATCCTCTTTACAATACCTGTTCAGGCGTACAAAGATCTGTAATGTTTATGAACTATATGGATTATGTAGATGATGCCGCGATGTTCATGTTCTCTGCAGGACAAAAAACAAGAATGCAGTCTGTGGTCGCTACATCAGGAGCAAGAGCAGGATTAAGGGTATATTAAAATTAACCTTACTCAATACTAAAAAAGCCTGAGAAATTCTCAGGCTTTTTATTTATAAATTTTTTGAATTATTTTCCGGTGTATAGTCCATAAAAAGACCTCCGTCTAAATTAATCGATTTTACTTTTTTCTTAATAGGAATCGTAAGAACCGTCTTATTCTGATCTTTTTCCCAAACAGAAGGTGAGAAATGTATTTTTTCAGTTTCTCCGTCTTCATAATTAATTTTAGCATCAAAAGGAATCGCAAAACCACCAACATTGTTTACACTAATGGAAAGCAGATTATTTTGCTGAGCGGTGGCTTCAACTTTTAAATCAATATAATTGTTGGTGTAGAACCAGTTATTAAAGAACCAGTTCAAATTCTTACCGGAACCTGTACTCATTGAATTAAAGTAATCCCATGGAATAGGATGTTTTCCGTTCCAGTTATCCATATAATGATGAAGTGCTTTTTTAAATAATTCATCTCCTAAATAATCTTTCAAGGCTAAATAAGACAAAGAAGATTTTACGTAAGAGTTATTTCCGTACCCCGCTCCGCTTACCTGCGTACTCATCGTAATGATAGGCTGATCTTGTTCTGAAGAAGGATCATTGATCCATCTTTTTACACGGAAGTTCTTGTAAAATTCCTGTGCTGCAGCTTCCCCATTTTCATCGATTCCGATCAGATACTCCAAAGTAGTCGCCCAACCTTCATCCATGAAAGCATAGCGCGTTTCGTTGATTCCCATATAAAAAGGGAAATAGGTATGTGCAATTTCGTGATCTGCCGTCAATCTTGCATCCTTAAGATCATCAGGAATACTTGTATCATTGATCATCATAGGATATTCCATATCTGCATATCCCTGAATAGCCGTCATTACATTATAAGGATATTCTACACCCGGCCAGTTTTTCGAAAACCAGTCCAGATTATATCTCATCCAGTCTACATAATGTTCAAAATCTTTGGCTCCGTTTTTATATCCTGACTGAACACTCACTCTTTTTGTTTTCAGCTGTACACTTGCTGCATCCCATGTATAATGCTTACTTAAAGCAAAACAAAAATCTGTGATATGATTGGCTTTAAATTTCCAAACATTCCATTTATTCGGTTTCGTGACTTTCCCTGATTTCATTTCCTGCTCAGAAGCAATATTCACAACTTTATCACTTTTTAAAGAAGCTTTATATCTTTTCAGATATTCCGGTTGAAGAACCGCTTCTGGATTCAAAAAATCTCCGGTTGCCCAAACTACATAATTTTTTGGAGCTGTAATCGCAAACGAATAGTCATTGAAGTCGTTATAAAACTCCTGTCTGTCTGAGTGAGGAAGCATATCCCATCCATTGTAATCATCATAAACAGAAACTCTAGGGAAAGAATAAGCCACATAAAATGTTTCAGGATCTATTTGCCCTTCTCTTCCGCTCTGCACAGAAAGAGGATACTCCCACTCTATTTTAATTTCAGCTTTTGACTTAGATTTTAAAACAGAATTCAGTTTTACTTTCTCTACCGTTCCCCAATCATCGCTATTGATATTATATTTTTCACCATTTACAGTAAATGATTTAATGTCTAATCCTGATGATAAAAAGTCTTTGGAAACAAATCCTGATCTCGGCGACTGAGGTTTGTGCAAGTTATTCACAAATCGTATGGCCAGTTCATTCAGATCATTCGGACTATTATTGTTGTAAACGATCGTTTCTTTCCCTGAAACTATTTTCGTTGCGCCATCCACTTTTACCTCAACATTGTAAACTCCTTTATTTTGCCAATAGTTTTTTCCCGGTGCTCCCGATATACTTCTTGTTCCGTTTTCATACGCCTTCTTTATATTTCTCGGCATATAAAGTTCCTGAGCAGAAACCTGCTGCAAGGTAACAATCATTAATAGCCCCGAAAGAAACTGTTTCATATTCCCAATTTTATTAATTAGTGCCAAAATTAAGGAAAATGTGACAGAGAAATGATATTCATTCAGGTACAGATAATATTTAATGAAAAATAATTTTATTTTTAAATTTTACAATCGCTCCTGTTCGTCAGTTTTCTTTATGGTCTTAACATTTTTCACAGATTGATTCCCGAAATTGAACTTCAAAGAAAATGTAAAACCTTGTGTATCCTGATAATCCAAAAAGTAATTATCCTGATTCGCATATTGGGTACTTATTTTTTGCTCCATGGTTCTGAAAATATCATTAAATACGAAACTTGCTTCCAGCTTTTTATTGAAGAATTTTCTGTTCATCACCAAATAAGCAGACCAGCATTCTGAAATCCTGAATGTTCCCTGTATTCCGGGAGAATAATAATTGTGCCCCACTTCCATTTTCCAGTCACTATTTTTATCAAGCGTAAAAGAAGTGGAAATATTGGAAACCCAGTTCCAGACTTTGTTCTTATAAAGAATATTATCTACTCCTTTGAAATAATTCTCATTATGTTCCAGATTCTCTGAAAGAACTACATTCCACCAAGGTTTGATCTGAAAATTTCTATATAAATTCAATCCGTAAGCCTGTCCTTTTTCAATATTGGTAAAATAGTAGATCAGATTATTTGAGCTGGGTTCCTGAAAAGAAATTTCCATTGACGGATACAGCTCTTTTCTGTAATAAAGATCTACATTCCATTCTTTCCATGAATATGTTAGGTTTAAATTATGGATGATTGTCGCTTTCAGTTTGGGATCTCCCTGAAAATAAGAGAACAGATTATAATAAGATTTGGCTGGATTCAGCCAAGAATAGGAAGGACGGCCAATTCTTTTTCCATATGAAAACCCAAATTCCTGCTTATTTTCAGTCATATATTGTGCATAAGCTGTTGGAAATAGGCTCCAGTAATTGTTTTTATTGATCTCATGAGGTTCTGAAACCACCCCTTCCAAATCTGTCATTTCCGCACGAAGCCCGCCTTTGAAACTCCATTTATCAAGATTGTAGGCAAGAGAGGAATAAAGTGCTAAGTTTTGCTCTTTGTAATCAAAAATATTGCTTTTTTCCGGTCTGTATTCAAGCTGTCCGTTTTCATTATCCGAGAAATCCAATTGGCTGTTCGTCTTCACAAAACTGTATTTCGCCCCTGATTCCAGTTCCAATTTATTCTTCTTCCACTGATAGTCAAACTGTGTGGAATAAAGCTGAATATTACTTTTATTATTCGTTAAAAAATTTCTTTCTTCAGGAGCTTGATTAACAAAATCTAGATACGTCAGGACATTCTGATACTTTCGGGAATTATTTCCCGTAAAATAATTAACCCAACTCAGACTGCTGTTTTTGTTTAATTTTCTATCAATTTGAAAGCTCAAAGAATTATTAATACTTCGGGAATAGTGATCATTAATGGTGAGATAATTAGATTCTGCTATATTCTGATTATTGTAAATCAAAGTAGGCACATTATACGTTCCGAAAGATTTCGGGCTGAAATATCCTGAATAATTGAGACTTATATTCGTTAAACTGTCTGCTTCATATTCAATATTAAAATTAACCGTATTCTGATTGTTATTTTTATCCTTCCTGTTCATGGTACTGATCCACCTCGTATGATCTTCCTGATAATTTACATAATCTGTTCCTTCCCTGAAATACGTTCCTGCTCCTCTGTAATAGCTTCCCATTACAGAGAATTTGTTCTTTTTATAGTACTGAGAAATTCCAAAAACTCCTTTTGCATATTGCGTCTGAATATATTTTGAAGAAATTACGCCACGATACCCCTCAATCTTGTTTTTCTTCATTACAATATTCAACACTGCGCTTCCCTGTGCTTCATACTTTGCCGGCGGATTTGTGATGACTTCAACAGATTTCACCTCATCGCCCTGAGTATTTTCAAGCAAATTTTTCAGTTCATCGCCCGTCAACATTATTTTTTTATCGTTGATCGTAACTAAAATCCCAGTGCTTCCTTTCACTGTCAACACATCGTTATTCACAGTTACATTTGGTGTTTTTTTCAAAATTTCCCAGGCATTAAGTGAAGAAATGTTACTGTTTTCCACATTAAATTCTAATCTGTCTACCTTTCTCTTCACTACAGGTTTCTTTTTCGTTACCGTAACCTCTTCAATATCTTTATGATTGCTTTTTAAAACAATATCAAGTACTTGTTGTTTTCCTGTATCAAAACTCTTTTCGAAATATTCGTATTCGGGATTTTTGACCGTTATTTTTATTGGATTTGCGGAAATTCCTTCCAATATAAAAATTCCATTAGTATCGGTATTCAGCGTTTTTACCAATACATTTTGAGAATCATACACCTCAACACTTACAGAGGAGAGCTTTTTCTGTTCAGTATTGGAAACCGTTCCTTCAATTCTTTGTTTTTGTGAAAACAGTACAACAGGGAAACACAGAAATAAAATAAATTTATACATCTTTTAATTTTTTACGGAATTATTACGAAGCAAAACTCCATATTGTCGCCAAGAATTTCGGTTAACAGAAGGTTAATGACAGGTTAATGTCCATTAGGAAAAGACTAAATTTTTATCTTTGTTTTGATGATCTCCAAAAGTAAATATCTTATTTCGCTGTTTGCCTTCCTTTTTCTCCTGTTGTTGGGGATTCAGGTCTATTTCATGTATAAAACGTATCTGGTAAAAGAGCGGGATATCTATAGAACGATCCATCAAGGTTTAACAAACTACACCGACAAACTGGAAGAAGTAAGTAAAGCAAAAGATGTTTCTATTGAGGATGATCTACAAAGGATTTTCATTAAATACCGTGACAAAAAAATAAGCAAAGAAGAGTTTCTGAGATATTTTGAGCAAAACAAAAAAAACACAGAACCCCAAATAAGTAAGTATATAGACAATCATTTTAAAAAGGAAGGCTATAAAATTGCTGCCAAAATTCAATATACTTCCATCCTTTCTCTTCCAGACAAAACACCTCTCATCGAGAAGCCTGTTGTTTTATACGAAACAAAGAATAAATTGAAAAAAACTGGGATTGCAAGTTCAGGAAAATGGGAGACCTCTTCTACTTCTACTACAGATGGTGAATTGAACAAAAGAGATTCTTTTCTTGTTGAAAGTATTACTGAGTTTGAAATTTTAAATATTAAAACCATCGTATTTAAAGAGCTTATTCTTTTATTTTTATGCTGTTTTTTACTGCTCGCAAGTGTTTTAGCCCTCTTTATTTTCACAGTCAAGAATTTAATCAAACAACAGAAGCAGGTAGAAGTTCTTCATACGGTAGTCGATAATATTTCGCATGAATTTAAAACGCCTATCGCCACTTTGAAAATTGCATCAAAAGCGTTGAAAAAAGACTGGAATCCTGAAACCCTCCCTCTGATCGACCGACAGATTAGCCGCCTCGAAAATCTTATGCGACAGCTCCACAAGGATGAAGAAGGGGAAATCTTTTTAATTAAACCTGAAGACTGGAACTTTTTTGTTCAGGATTTAGCCTTTACTTATCCGGAGATTACATTTAATTCTGAGATCAATGTTGCCAAAAAGCTTCCGTTTGATAAGAGCCTTCTGGAAACCATCATCAAAAATCTTTGTGAAAACAGTGTAAAATATGGCGCTTCTTTAGTAAAAGTAAATATCATGGATCTGCATGAGAGTCTTATGATAGAGATTTCCGATAATGGTGAAGGTATAGAGAAAAAAGAGCTAAAAAATATCTTTGAAAAATTCTACAGAATCCAATCCAACAATATTCATAATACGAAAGGATTGGGATTAGGACTGTATTTCGTGAAAAAAATTATTGATCAGTATAAAGGAAAAATTGAAGTCATTTCTCAGCCCAAAGAAGGAACGCTCTTTAAAATAAATTTACCCTATGAAAATTAAGATCATTTTAGCAGAAGACGATTCCGATTTTGGAATGATCCTGAAGCAGTATCTAGAACTGGAGGATTTTGAAGTTGTTTGGTTTCAGAACCCTCAAGATATTACAGAGATTTTAAAGTCAGATTTTTCTTTTCATATTGGGATTTTGGATATCATGATGCCCCATATTGACGGCTTTTCATTAGCTAAAATGATTTTAAAGGAGAAACCTGAATTTCCTATTTTGTTTTTAACCGCAAAAAATCAAAAAATTGATCGGTTAACAGGACTAAAAATCGGAGCCGACGATTATATTTCCAAGCCCTGCGATCCTGAAGAACTTATTTTGAGAATTAAGAATATTCTTAAAAGAACGTTGCCCACAACCGCAGAAACACAAATAAAGATTGGAAATTATTTTTTAGATACGGAAAAACTTCTGCTCTCCCATAAAGACGGAAATATTCGTTTAACGATCCGTGAACAGCAGCTTTTGCTTTATCTCTTGAAGCACAATCAAAAAACGATAAAAAGGGATGATATTTTGAATAATCTGTGGGAAACCAATGATTATTTTACGGGAAGAAGCCTTGATGTTTTTATCAGCAGATTAAGAAAATATTTCATCAATGATCCTGAAATCAAAATCCAATCCCTGAGAGGAATTGGATTTGAAATAGATTTTCCGACAAACTAATCTTTATTTAAAAAGAAATATCTACCAATACTGGGAAATGATCCGACGGATACAATAGATTTTCTCTTCTGTCATTGATATGTCTGTGAGATTTTATTTTGAATCCTTTTACAAAAATATAGTCTATTCTATCTTTTGGAACTTCATTTACGTTGAATCCGGTAAACGTTCCTACAGGACCATAATGTTTGGTTTCAGAATGATAAAAAGAATCCGTTAAATTCTGAGAAAGTATTTTAATAGGCTCGCTATCATCAGTTAAGTTGAAATCTCCGCTTAACGTTACCGGTAAGTTTTTAGGATTAATTTCTTTGATCTTCTTTAAAATTAAATCTGCAGATTTCACTCTTGCTACATTTCCTATGTGATCGAAGTGAAGGTTAAGCGCCATAAATTCTTTTTTAGACTTCTTATCTTTGAAAACAGCATACGTACACACTCTATTGTAGGCCGCATCCCAACCTTTTGAAGGTTTTTCAGGAGTTTCAGACAACCAGAATGTTCCGGAATTGAGAACCTGAAGCCTGTTGGTATCATAGAAAATAGCGGAAAACTCCCCTTTTTCTTTTCCATCATCTCTTCCTACTCCTACATAATCATAATTCTTCAACCCGTTCTTAATGTCTTTCATCTGCTCAGGAAGGGCTTCCTGTACTCCGAAATAATCGGGGTGATAATAGCTCAATAAGTCGATGGCATCCTGCTTTCTCTGCGTCCAGGCATTATCTTTATCCGATTCTACCTGAAGTCTGATGTTGAAACTCATTACTTTCAGATCCTGAGAAAAATTGAGGATGAAAAGTAATACCAATAGTCCTGAAAATTTAAATTTCATTATTCTTAATTAAAAAGTTAAACAAAAATAAAACATATGTTTCATAAAGAAGCAATGAATCCTGATTTATTATTGAAACAAAAAACTCCGGAAAATTTTCCGGAGCATAAATATCTGAATTATTTTTCTTTGGTAAATTAAATTCCTTTGAACCTTTTTTTAAATAGCTTTTTATTTACCAGACTGATTGTCGGAACTCCAGCTGTTATTGTTAGGATTCACATCAGGAATCTGAGAATTAGGATCCAGTTTCACCTGAGCAATTTCTTTTTTTGAATCGATTTTAAAAGTCCATTCAGTATTTCTTTTCCAGACTTCTACCGGTAATTTTACAATTTGTTCCGTTCCGTCTTTAAATTTAACCTGAACAGTTGTGGGCATCGGTAATTGTCCCAGGTTTTCAACGGTGATCTGCGCTCCGTTTTTAAAATCTCCGTTTACATACTTCACATTTTTTACAGACTGGTCTATTTTCCATTTATTAATAAACCAACCTCTCCAGAACCAGCTCAGCTCTTCTCCGGAAACATTTTCCATCGTATGAAAAAAATCCCAAGGAGTAGGATGTTTGAAAGCCCAACGATTGATATACGTTCTGAATGCTTTATCGAATTTCTCAGGGCCTAGAATCGAATTTCTTAAAACTTCCAATCCAAGACCCGGTTTATAATATGCTAAAACTCCGATGCTTCTTTCCTTCATATTATCTGGTCCTACCATGATCGGCTCGAAATTATCGTTCATCAGAAAACCTCCCATCTGAGCAATATTTTTCTTCTCATAATACTCACCTTTATTAAAAGCTTCCGTTGAAAGTTCATTGATAAAAGTATTAAAACCTTCATCCATCCATGCAAATAGTCTTTCATTAGAACCTACGACCATCGGGAACCAGTTGTGTCCGAACTCGTGATCTGTACCCCCCCAAAGATCACCTCCTTTAGAGTCCATATGGCAAAAGACAATTCCCGGATATTCCATTCCTCCTTCATTTCCTGCAACATTGGTTGCAGCCGGATACGTATATTCGTACCATTTTGATGAATAATGCTCAATCGCTGCCTTTGTATATTCCGTAGATCTTCCCCAAGCTTTATCTCCGGTACTTTCTACAGGGTATGCTGAAATTGCTACAGATTTTTTACCGCTTGGAAGATTAATTCTCGCTGCATCTAAAATAAACGCTGAAGAAGATGCCCAAGCAAAATCTCTTGTCTGATTAATTTTAAACTTCCAAGTTTTTGTTCCCGTAGATTGATTTTTTCCCAATTCTGATTCTGGTCGGATCATTACCGTTTTATCACTGTTTCTGGCTTCTTCCCATCTCTTATTTTCCTCTTTTGTGTAGACTTCTTTTTCATTCAGCAATTCGCCGGAAGCAACTACATACTGATTGGCAGGAACGGTGATATTCGCTGTAATATTTCCATATTCCAGATAGAATTCTGAAGCTCCCAGATAAGGCAGTGTATTCCACCCTAAAACATCATCATATACACACATTCTCGGATACCACTGAGCCATCGTAAAGATTTTCCCATTCTTGGTATCTTGTATTCCCATTCTGTCAGATCCGTATTGTGGAGAAAGGAAAGTATATTCAATTTTAATTTTTGCAACGCCACCATTAGATTTAAGCTCTTCAGGAAGATCGATCTGCATTCTCGTATCCGTAATGGTATATTTTACGTCTTTCCCGTTATATTTTACAGACTTTATTTTATATCCTCCGTCAAATTCTTCTCCATGAGCTCCGTTTCTACTTCCTGACATAGGAACTATGGCATTTCCTCTTGAGTTTTTTTCAAATAAATTCTGATCCAGTTGCAGCCATAGAAAGCCCATTCTGTCCGGACTGTTGTTTGTATAAGTAATCTCTGCAGTTCCGGCAATTTCATTTTTAGCTTCATTAAGACTAACATTCAGATGATAATCTGCAGAATTTTGCCAATATGCATGTCCCGGCTGTCCGCTTGCCGATCGGGTTGCAGTCCCGGTTTGCGGATAGAAAAATGGTTTAAATGTTTCTACATAATCATATTTTGGGGCTTCCTGTGCATACGTTGGCTGAGCAAAAAGAGCAACAGCAACGGCTGAAATAAGAGTTGGGAGTCTAAAGTTCATTGAATTTATTTTATATAATTGGTAAAAAAAATCCCGGAATCGTTACAAATCCGGGAAATTAATATCACTTTTAAATCAATTTGATTTTTTAGCTTTAATCATTGCTTCCAAAGCATCCCACATTTCCTGAGGAATATCTTCAAGCATATTGAATTCTCCTGCTCCCTGCAGCCATTCTCCTCCATCAATTGTCACCACTTCACCATTCATATAAGCAGAATAATCTGAAACCAGATAAGCCGCCAGATTGGCCAATTCCTGATGCTCTCCTACTCTTCTCAACGGAACTTTTTTCTTCATATCAAATTTTTCCTGCAGATCTCCCGGAAGCAATCTATCCCAAGCTCCTTTTGTAGGGAAAGGTCCAGGAGCAATTGCATTGAAACGGATTCCATATTTTGCCCATTCTACCGCAAGAGATCTGGTCATTGCCAACACTCCTGCTTTTGCGCAGGCAGAGGGAACTACGTATGCAGAACCCGTCCAAGAATACGTGGTTACAATATTTAAAACCGTACCCGGAGTTTTTGAATCAATCCAATGTTTTCCGATAGAAAGGGTACAGTTTTTTGTTCCTTTTAAAACAATATCTAAAATAGAATCGAATGCGGAATGGGTTAATCTTTCAGTTGGAGAGATAAAATTTCCTGCCGCATTATTCAATAAAATATCAATTTTTCCGAATTCTTTCAAAGTAGCTTCTTTCATCGCTTCTACTTCCTCCCAGTTTCTTACATCGCAGGCAACACAAAGAACTTTTCCTCCGGTTTCATCTTCCAGTTCTTTGGCGGTTACTTGTAGTTTTTCCAAATTTCTTGAGGTGATGACTACTTTTGCACCCAGTTGAAGGAAATATTTAGTCATTGCTTTTCCAAGACCGCTTCCTCCTCCTGTGACGATAGCCACTTTATCTTTCAGCGCGTCTTCACGCAACATTGGTTGTGTATAAAGATTCATACGTTTTATTTTTTCTTAAAAATAATAAATATTGAAACGCCAACCTGTAAAATATGTCAAGAAATAATGCAACAAATAATTGTTTTTGAATCGCTACTGATAAAAAACAAAACAGCCTGACGAAAATTCATCAGGCTGTTTTATATTGAACAAGATTAAATTAATTAAGAAGCAACCACTGTTCCTTTGAAAGAAAGAGTCTTTGGAGTTTTGCTGTCACTAGTTGTAACGTTTACCGTTTTCATAAACGCTCCTGCATTTGCTGCATTGTAGCTAGCTTCTACAAATCCTTTTTTCCCTGGAAGGATCGGAGTTTTTGTATAATCAGCAGTTGTACATCCACAAGATGGCGCTACATTTTCAATAACGATTGGCTTATTAGATGTATTTGTAAATTCGAATCTGATTACTTTTGGTTTTCCCTGAGGAATATTTCCTACATCAATAGATTCTGATTTCCATTTGATAGCATCTGCAAGTACTCTTACCACTGGTGAATTGTCAGTTGGTAATACGTTTGCATAAAACGGAGAGCATGCTAAAACTGCTAAAAGTGCTGTAATTTTTAAATTTTTCATGAGTATAAATTTTAATATTTAAAAGAACCGATTAATATCTTTCGATGAAGCAAATGTAAGATGAATATGAATACAACTTGTTAATTGCTTTCAAACATTTGTTAATAAGTTGTTAATGATAAAAATTTAATAGATATTTTTGGATAATATTGTTTCTGCAAAATGGAAATAAAAAGACTTAATATTATCATAACTCTCGGGTTTGTAGCGATTATCGGAATTCTGATAACCCAACTCTTATGGACCCGGCAAGCTTATAATCTGGAAAATCAAAAATTCAATCAAAAAGTAAATATTGCTTTACTTGAAGTGGTGGAAAAACTTTCCGGCGGAAAAACTTCTTTTGCAGAAAATCCCGTTCAGAATATTTCTAATGATTATTATGTCGTTAATATCAACAATGAATTTCATCCTGCTGTTTTAGAGCATTATTTAAAAACAGAATTTACCCGTTTTCAAATTAATACCAATTACGTATACGCTTTATACAATTGCCATAGTGATAAAATGATGTATGGGAAATTTATTTCCAAAAATCAGGAACCTCCTAATTATAAAGTGATCCAGTTTCCAAAACATAAAAATCTGGTCTATTATTTTTCTATCCGGTTTCCTGATAAGACAACGTATTTAATCAGCTCATTGCGTTTTTGGTACGTCCTTACATTTGCTCTTATTATTATTCTTCTGGTATATGTGTACTCAATCTATACGATCATTCAACAAAAAAAATTCTCGGAATTGCAGAGGGATTTTATCAATAATATGACGCATGAATTCAAAACTCCTCTTTCATCTATACTGTTAGCTTCAGAAGCATTAACAAAACAAGATCAGATTAAAGGAAACCAGAAGCTACAGACTTATACTTCCATCATCACCGATCAAAGTCATAAGCTTAATAATCACATTGAAAAAATACTGAATATTGCTAAAAATGATGCTTCAGGATTGTCATTGAAACCTCAGCGAATCGTTTTGTTTCCTTTCATTCAGGAAATCGTCGACAATGTAAAACACAAGAATGAAAACCTTTCCATTGAAATAAATATTGACGATAGTATTTCAATTATTGCTGATGAATTTCACTTTAGTAATATCATTTACAACATTTTAGACAATTCCATTAAATATTGTGAAACTGACCCGATTATTAGTATTTCTTCGTTTAAAGATTCAAAAGGCTTATATTTAAAGTTTAAAGACAACGGAATAGGAATTCCTGCTAAAAACATTCCTCATATTTTTGATAAATTTTATAGAATCAATACAAAGAAAAGTGACGAGGTAAATGGTTTCGGACTGGGCTTATTTTATGTAAAAAAGATTGTTCAGCAACACAACTGGAAAATTTCAGTTGAAAATAACAGCGATAAAGGAATTACCATCACTCTGTTTTTACCATTTTAAAATAATAAGGTGCAATTCATGGAGAAATCTAAAATTTTATATGCCGAAGACGACAACACAATCGCTTTTCTTGTTCAGGACAGCCTGGAAAGTTATTATGACATTTCCTGTTACCCCGATGGAAAATCTGCAATGGAGGCATTTAATAAAGAAAGTTTCGATATTTGCCTTTTAGATATTATGATGCCGGAAATGAACGGCTTTGAACTCGCTGAGTATATTCGAAGTAAAAATTCTGAAATTCCTATTATTTTCATTTCTGCGAAAGCTTTAAAAGAAGATCGAATTAAAGGATTGAAAATCGGTGCAGATGATTATTTGGTAAAGCCTTTCAGTATTGAAGAACTGATCCTGAAAATTGAAGTTTTCCTGAAACGTTCGAAAAAAACAGAACCCGCTCCTCAAAAATATAAAGTGGGGCAATATGATTTCGATCCCAAAAACTATACTTTACAAACTTCGGAAAACACAATAACACTCACCCAAAGAGAATCCGAATTGCTTTTATATTTTATCCGTAATAAAAATACAGTGCTTAAAAGACAGGATATTCTGAAAGCCATTTGGGGCGATGACGATTATTTTATGGGACGAAGCCTAGATGTTTTTATTTCAAGATTAAGAAAAATTTTCGCTGATGAAGTTAATATCATGATTGAAAATATTCACGGAATCGGTTTCCGCTTTTCCGAAAAATAAATATACATTTACTTTCCAAAAAAATATTCACCCATGAAAAGGTCAGGAACTCCTATTTTTCTTCTTTTACTATGTTTTAGTTTACACGTTAAAGCACAAAAATTCGAAAAACTTTATCAATATGTAAATCCTTTGATTGGGACAGAAAAAATGGGTCATACCTATCCCGGTGCAACAGCTCCATTCGGAGCCGTACAGTTAAGTCCAGAAACAGATACCATTTCTTACGAGCTGAACGGAAAATATAATGGCGAAGTGTATAAATATTGTGCAGGTTACCGTTACGAAGACAAAACGATTACAGGTTTCAGCTCAACTCATTTTAGCGGAACAGGTCACTCTGATCTTGGAGATTTCTTAGTAATGCCAACCGTTGGAAAATTACAATTGAATCCGGGAACAGCAACTCATCCTGAAAACGGATACAGAAGTAGGTTTTCTCATCAGAACGAAAAAGCAGAAGCAGGATATTATAAAGTAAAACTTGATGACTACAATATTTTAGCAGAACTTACCTCAACAACAAGAGTCGGAGTTCATCGCTATATTTTCCCGAAATCTGATCAGGCGCACATTATTCTGGATCTGATGGCAGGAATTTATAATTATGACGGCAAAAATGTCTGGACCTATGTTTGTATAGAGAACGGAAACACTATTACCGGATACCGACAGACCAACGGTTGGGCGAGAACGAGAACGGTTTATTTTGCGATGAAGTTTTCAAAGCCTTTTAAATCTTACGGTCAGAAAAATTACGATGGAAAGCAAGTATATAATGGGTTTTGGAGAAAATTCGATCAGAGCAAAAACTTTCCGGAAATCGCAGGAAAAAACCTGAAAATGTATTTTGATTTTGACACCAACGAGAATGAAGCGATTGAAGTTAAACTGGCAATTTCACCGGTAAGCCAAACCAACGCATTGGAAAATCTGGAAAAAGAAGTCGGAAATCTATCTTTTGATCAGATAAAAGCACAAACACAGGAAACCTGGAATAAAGAATTAAATAAAATTGTCATTAAAGGTTCTGAAACTGAAAAAACAAACTTTTATACCGCCATGTACCATACTTTTATCAATCCGACCACTTATAATGATGTAAACGGAGAATATAAAGGCTTGGATCAAAACATTCATAAAGCAGAAAATTTCACAAACTATACGACGTTCTCTCTTTGGGATACATATCGTGCGCTTCATCCTTTCTTCAATATCATTCAACCTAAAAGAAATGGAGATATGGTAAAATCGATGATGGCTCATTATGATCAGTTTTCTATGAAAATGCTTCCGATCTGGTCGCATTATGCGAATGACAACTGGTGCATGAGCGGTTATCATAGTGTAAGTGTGGTCGCAGATGCTATTATTAAAGGGAATTATGATGGTAATACAAAAGAAGCGTTGAAAGCCTGTGTCGCAACAGCCAACAAAAGAGACTATGAAGGAATCGGACAATATATCGATCTGGGATATATTCCTGCCGAAAAAAACGGAACATCAGTTTCCAATACGTTGGAATATGCCTATGATGACTGGGCGATTGCTCAATTAGCCAAACATTTGGGTGAAACTGAAATTTACAATCAATTTATCAAACGTTCTGAAAACTGGAAAAACAATTTTGATAAAACAACCGGATTTATGCGACCACGTTTGGCAGATGGAAATTTTAAGAAAGATTTCAATGCATTAAGCACTCACGGACAAGGTTTTATTGAAGGAAACTCATGGAATTACAGTTTCTTCGTTCCTCAAAATCCAGATGAACTTATTGGTTTAATGGGTGGAAAGAAAAAATTCGCATCAAAGTTGGATGAACTGTTCACCATGCATTTACCGGACGAATTTTTCGCAGATACGGAAGATATTACGCGAGAAGGAATTATCGGTGGCTATGTTCACGGAAATGAACCGGCACATCATGTTGCCTACCTTTACAACTGGGCAGGACAGCCTTGGAAAACACAGGCACAGATTCGTCATATTCTGGAAATGCAATACAAAGCAACTCCTGATGGATTGGGAGGAAATGATGATACAGGACAAATGAGTGCGTGGTATATTTTGAGCTCACTCGGTTTTTATCCAGTCGCTCCCGGATCCGAAGATTACGCAATTGGAAGTCCGGCAATTGATCATGCCGTTTTAAATCTGGAAAACGGAAAAACATTTGAAATTGAAGCCATCGATCAAAGTCCGAAAAATGTGTATGTTCAGAAAATTCTTTTGAACGGAAAAGAGATTAAAAATTTTACATTGAAACATTCTGATATTATGAATGGTGGAAAGTTGAGTTTTTATATGAGCTCGAAACCAAGAAAATAAACTATCGATTATCATTCTAAATGAAACGAAAGTGGAGTGAAGAATTTATTTTAATCTATCACGGATTTCACAGATCTTCACAGATAATTATATCGCATTTGTTATTTTGACAAAGGAAGAATTTTTATTTATAAGTTTTATCTCTCGCAGATTTTGTTGATTACGCAGATGATTATGGTATAAATTTTCCGGATAACAATTCAGAGAAAATACACAATCTGTAATTTGCATACGACAATCATCGTTTTGCATACATCAGGTTTTTAATTTCTGTTGAATTTTGTATCAATAAAATTTAACGATATGAAATTGAATCAGGTAAAATTAGGAAGTCAGGGATTAGTAGTTCCCAATATTGGTTTGGGATGTATGGGAATGACAGGTTTTGGCGATGCGGATATGTATGGCAAAGCCGACGAGAAAGAAGCTATAGTAACCATTCACCGTTCTTTGGAATTAGGTAGAAATTTTCTGGATACTGCAGACTTGTATGGCCCTTTCAAAAATGAACAATTAATTGCGAAAGCCATTGAAGGAAATCGTGACCAATATATCATCGCTACAAAATTCGGATGGGAAATTGATGACAACGATCAGATCACGTGGAAAATCAAAGGGAATAAAGATTATGTGAAAAAATCTGTCGAACGTTCTTTGAAAAACTTAAAGACAGATTATATTGATCTGTATTATATGCACCGTCTCGATAAAAACACCCCTATCGAAGAAACCGTAGAAGCAATGAGCGATCTGGTAAAAGAAGGAAAGATCGGTTATATCGGATTGTCGGAAGTGTCTTCTGAAACGGTAAGAAGAGCACACGCCGTTCATCCGGTTTCTGCCGTACAGAGTGAATATTCTTTATTTGAAAGAACCGTTGAAGAGAAAGGAGTTATTAAAACATTAAACGAATTAGGAATTGGCTTTGTGGCTTATTCTCCACTAGGAAGAGGATTTTTATCCGGAAATATCAAGACCATAAATGATTTGCCGGAAAATGATTTCAGAAGAGGAATTCCTCGTTTTCAAGGAGAACATTTCCAAAAAAATATTGAATTGGTAGAAGCGATTGAAAATATGGCGAAAGAAAAAGAAATCACATCTTCTCAATTAGCTTTGGCTTGGATTATCAGTAAAGGCATTCTGCCTATTCCGGGAACAAAGCGCAGAAAATATCTGGAGCAAAATATTGAAGCTTCAAAAATCGAATTAACCGAAGCAGAACTTCAGAAATTGGAAAGCATCGTCCCTTTGGGAACAGATACAGGTGCACCTTATGATGAATTCAGTATGGGATTATTGGATTATTAATGTGTAACTTTAATTGTTAAAAAATAAATTATCCATGTAGTTTGTCATTCTGACGAAGGAAGAATCTCTGGCTGATTTTTTAGAGATTCTTCACTCCACTGCATTTTGTTCAGAATGACAGACTGCTTATAAACGTAATACGATCACGCCCCGGCTTGAACGGAGCTCTTTTTGCGAAGCAAAAAAAGCGGGAGTGGAAGACGGAAACAGGCGCAAAAAAATAAAAAATCTAACAATAATGAACACTATACAATCTATTTCAGCATTTCACAAACTGCTTTCTCTTCCTGAGCCAAAGCATCCGATGGTAAGTGTCATCAATCTTTCTGAAAGTATTTTTATTGAAGATGATATCTGGAAAGGTTTTGTAAGCAGATATTATTGTGTCGCCCTGAAACGGAACGCCAAAGGAAAAATAAAATACGGTCAACAGCATTATGATTACGATAAAGGAGTCTTAAGCTTTACCGCTCCCAGTCAGGTTCAGTATCTGGATCTGAAGACAATGGAATGTGAAAACACGGGTTATCTTTTGATTTTTCACGAAGATTTTCTGCTCAAACATACTTTAGCTAAAACGATTTCTTCTTACGGGTTTTTCTCTTATGCGGTAAATGAAGCTTTACATTTATCTGAAGATGAAGAAAATGACCTGCTTGAAATCATGTATAAAATTGACAAAGAATGTCAACATATCGATCATCACACCCAAGAAATTATTTTGTCACAAATTGAATTGTTACTGAATTATTCCAAACGTTTTTACGAGAGACAGTTCATCACCCGAAAAAGTGGAAACCATCAGCTGCTGACAAAATTTGAAACTTATCTTAATGAGTATTTTGATAAAGGATCTTCTGAAAAAGGTCTGTTAACGGTTCATCAGATTGCCGAAGCAATGAATCTTTCACCAAATTATTTAAGTGATTTGTTACGGGTTCACACCGGACAAAATACCCAGCAACACATTCATGAAAAACTGATCAGCAAGGCAAAAGAAAAGCTTTCGACAACAGAATTATCGGTGAGCGAAATTGCTTATGAACTAGGGTTTGAACATTCACAATCATTCAGTACGCTGTTTAAAAAGAAAACGAATATGTCCCCTTTAGAATTTAGACAGTCTTTTAATTAATATTTTCCCTCTTCCAGATTTAAAAAGCTTTCCAGATAATAATATTAAAAAAATCTGCGTTATCGGCTCAATCTGCGAGAGTTTAAATTAAATTCCACCTAAAAAACTTCACTCTATTTTATCTGACCGAAGTATTTTCGAAAACATCTTCTCTGATATTCTTCTTATGCTTTCTGCCCCATTCAGAAAGTGACATGATTACTGTTTTTAAAGTCCGGCTATAGTCTGTGGAAATATATTCTACCACAACAGGTGTCTGTTCCGCATGTACTACTCTTTTTACAAAGCCATTCAACTCCAGATCTTTCAACTCGTTTGATAAGACTTTTGCTGAAATTCCTGAAATCATTCTCTGTAATTCATTAAAACGGACATTTCCCAGCTCCTGTAAAACAATAATGATTTTCAGCTTCCACTTTCCTCCGATTACATAAATTGCATCTTCTACAGCTGAAAGATTTTCGCTGCAATTGGCTCTGCAAGGAGCGTCTTGAATTTCAACAGAACTATTGACCGGATTTTCCATAGGATTTATTTTTAACAACTAACCAAAAGGTTACTACTAACCTTTTGTTAACTACTAACTTTTCAAAAGCAAATGTACATAATTTTGCTGAAGAAATTTTAATCAAAAAAAAATGAAAAACATACTTCACATTATTTCAAGTCCAAGAACAAATGGATCAGCAAGCAGAACATTAGGAACTGCTATCGAAGAAAAATTACAGGCAGCCTATCCAGAACATGCTATTACAACATTAGATTTACTCAAAAATCCGTTTCCGCATTTGGGAGAAGAGCAGGTTGATTCATGGTTTATTCCAGCAGAAAACAGAACTCCGGCACAAAATGAGGCCGTAAAAAGATCTGATGAAGCAATTGAACAACTTCACGCTTCCGATATTATCGTGATCTCTGTTCCTATTTATAATTTTGGAATTCCTTCAGCTTTGAAAGCGTATATTGATCACATTGCGCGTGGCGGAATGACATTCCAATATTCTGAAAACGGTTTTGAAGGGTTGGTAAAAAACAAAAAAGCGTATATCGCGGTTGCCAGCGGTTCCGTTTTTTCTGAAGGCGATTATCAGTCTTATGATTTCGTGGTTCCATATCTGAAAAGCGTACTTGGCTTTATCGGAATTACTGACATAAGTGTTTTCCGTGCAGAAGGGCTAGGATTGCCACATCTTCAGGATACTGCATTAGAAAAAGGTATTGAAAGCATTGTAATTGCTTAATTAATTGTCAGATAGTTTTCTCTCGCAGATTCCGAAAATTTTGCAGATGATACTATTAAAAAATCCGCTTAATCTGCTCAATCTGTGAGATTTAAATTCAGAACAAAGATTTCAAAATAAAAAAGCGGGCTAAAGCCCGCTTCTATTGATATTATTCTTCTACTTCAAAAAGCAGACGCTCTCCGAATTTTTCTTCATTAATATTTCCGTTCTCAAAAATCAGATTTCCGTTTACAAAAGTATGCGTTACTTTAGAATGGAAATTCATTCCTTCCAGTGGACTCCAACCACATTTATAAAGAACATTTTCTTTTTCAACCGTCCAGTCTTCATTCAGATCTACCAGAACTAAATCAGCTTTATAACCTTCTCTGATAAATCCTCTCTTTTCAATTCTGAACAGAATCGCAGGATTGTGAGCCATTTTCTCCACAATTCTTTCCAAAGAAATTTTTCCATTTCTGTAATTTTCCAACATTACGACCAAAGAATGTTGTACCAATGGTGCTCCTGAAGGACATTTTGTATACACATTCTGTTTTTCTTCCCAAGTATGAGGAGCATGATCCGTTGCGATGACATCAATTCGGTCATCAAGCAGCGCCTCCCAAAGTCCGTCTTTATCTTTCTGAGTTTTTACAGCAGGGTTCCATTTAATTAATCCTCCTCTGGTTTCATAATCTTCATTCGTGAATGTTAAATGATGAACACAAACTTCTGCTGTTATTTTCTTTTCCTTCAAAGGAATATCATTTCTGAAAAGTTCTGTTTCAATAGCCGTTGACAAATGGAAAACATGAAGTCTTGCTCCTGTTTTTTTCGCCAGTTCAATCGCTTTTGAAGAAGATTTATAACAAGCTTCCTCACTTCTGATTAAATGATGGAATTTCACAGGAATATCTTCTCCATATTCATCCAGATACTTTTGAGTGTTAGCTCTAATCGTAGCTTCATCTTCACAATGAACCGCAATCAGCATCTTGGTATTACTGAAAATATTTTCCAATGTTTCAGGATTGTCAACCAACATATTTCCGGTAGAAGAACCTAGAAATAATTTGATTCCAGGAACATTTCTCGGATTTGTTTTTAAAACTTCTTCCAAATTATCATTGGTTCCTCCCATCATAAAACCATAATTGGCAAATGATTTTTGAGAAGCAATTTCATATTTATCGGCCAATAATTCCTGAGTTACCGCATTCGGAACAGTATTCGGCTGTTCAATAAAACTTGTCGTTCCTCCCGCAATTGCAGCTCTAGATTCACTTTCAATGTCCCCTTTATGTGTCAAACCCGGTTCACGAAAATGCACCTGATCATCAATAACTCCCGGCAAAAGATATTTTCCTGAAGCATCGATGATTTGATCTGCGTCTTCAGAAATTTGGGAATCTATTTTGGAAATTAAATCATTTTCAATTAAAATATCACCTTCAACAATTTTGCCTTCGTTGACGATTTTTACATTTTTGATTAAGGTCTTCATTTTACTTTTTTAGATTTTTATACCAGATTCTAACTCCAAGATTCCGGCGGATTTTCATTTTAAGCAAAATTAAGATTTATGAATGAATTTTAATATCTCTGATAAAAAATCAATTTCTAAATATTTACATTTGCATAAAATTTCACATCTTGAAAAAACTTCTCAACGAGACTATTATATATGGAATTGGGGCAATAATGCCGAGGATAATTGTTGTATTGCTGAATTATTTATTTATTAAAAATATTGACAACAGTGCGTTTGCTATCTTTACAAACCTGTATGCACTGATATCATTCGTTAATATCGTTCTTTCTTTCGGTTTTGAAACAGCCTATTTTAGATTTTCATCAGATAAAGAAAATGAACAAAAGGTCTTCAATACTTCTTTTTGGTTTTTAACTGGCTTATCAACTGTTTTTTTAATCTTAGTTTTATTATTTAATCAACCTATCGCCGATCTTTTTGATTATTCAAATACTCCGGAATTTATCCGATGGTTTGCCTGGATTGCTTTTTTTGATAATATCCTAGTGATTCCTTTGGCTTGGTTTAGATTCCATAACAGACCTATAAAATATACGGCAGTAAGGGTTATACAAGCCGTTTTCCAAAGTGCTTTTGCCATTGCTTTATTCCTTTATATTCCTCAGGAGTTTTCTCTGAAATTAGGAATGAAAGAAAAGGTGTCATATCCTTTCTACAGTAATCTGGCGGCAAGTTTTGTCGGTGTTTTATTGGTTATTCCCGTTATTTTAAAAGTAAAATTCCAGTTTTCAAAAGATCTTTTTCTTCAAATGATCAAATATTCTTGGCCAATTATGATTGCCGGTTTGGCATTTATGGTCAATGAAAATTTCGATAAATTTATTCAACGGTTTTTAATTGATGATTCCGATGCAGGTGCTTATGGTGGATGTTATAAAATGGCAGTTCTGATGACCCTTTTCGTAACGGCTTACAGAATGGGAATAGAACCGTTTTTCTTCAAACAAATGAATAATGAAAATGCAAAAAACACGTATGCAAAAGTGACAGAATATTTTTCATTCTTTGCATCCATAGTAGCGTTGGGAATTATTGCAAATGTTTCTTGGATAAAGCTTTTATTGGTTCCAAACAGTTCATACTGGATTGCTATTAATATCATCCCGATTATCGTCATCGCAAATTTATTTTTCGGAATTTATTACAATCTTTCCACTTGGTATAAAGTAACTGACAGAACAAGAGTCGGAACCTATATTTCCTGGACTGGTGCTATTATCACCATTGTTTTAAATTTAGCTCTTCTAAAAACCTATGGTTTCATGGTATCCGCTTGGGTAACTTTAGCTGCGTATTTTTCGATGATGATCATTTCATATTGGTTAGGTCAGAAATATTATCCCATCCCATATAGAATGAAGAAAATTTCTTTTTTCATTTTACTTTTAGCTGTTTTCAGCTATGTAATCGTAGAGTTTTTCGATTATAATTTATGGATCGGAAATTTATTATTCTTAGTTTATGCAGGAGCTTTAATTTATTCTGAAAAGAATATGTTATTATCAAGAATTAAAAAATAAAACTTAGCCTCTAGTTAATATTATTCAAATTCTTTTTCGATTTAAACAAATAGTAAAAAGATATAAATCATGCTTCATCAATGATTTTAATTCCTATCTTTAGCCTTATTATTAAAACTAACAAAAAAAACATACTTATATAGTTTATGAAAATTATTGTTCCGATGGCTGGACGTGGTTCCAGATTGCGTCCACATACATTAACCGTTCCAAAACCTCTTATTCCTATCGCAGGAAAGCCGATTGTACAAAGATTGGTGGAAGACATTGCTAAAGTTGCTGGAGAAGAAATTGAAGAAGTAGCTTTTATTATTGGAGATTTTGGTTCCGAAATTGAAAAATCTTTATTGCAAATTGCAGAAAAATTAGGCGCAAAAGGAAGCATTTATCATCAATTAGAACCTTTAGGAACCGCTCACTCTTTGAAATGTGCAGAAGCATCAATGACAGGAAATGTTGTAGTGGCATATGCAGACACATTATTTAGAGCAGATTTCCAACTAGATAAAAACTCAGATGGTGTAATTTGGGTAAAAAGTGTAGAAGATCCTTCTGCTTTTGGGGTGGTAAAATTAGATAACTACGGATTCATTACGGATTTTGTAGAAAAACCGACCACTTTCGTTTCAGATTTAGCAATTATTGGTATCTATTACTTCAACAGTGCTGAAAAACTGATGGACGAAATTAACTATATCATGGAAAATGATATTAAAAACGGTGGCGAATATCAATTGACTACAGCATTAGAAAACCTTAGATCCAAAGGCGCAAAGTTTACTTTAGGAAAGGTAAACGACTGGATGGATTGCGGAAATAAAAATGCAACCGTAGAAACCAACAGCAAAATTCTAGAATACGAAAAAGAGGAAATGTCTCACTTTCCTGCTTCTGCTCAAATAGAAAATTCTTTGATTATTCAACCATGTTTTATTGGTGAAAATGTAAAAATTTCAAATTCTAAAGTTGGTCCAGGAGTTTCTTTAGGAAACAATACTATAGTGAACAATTCTAACATCGAAAACTCATTGATCCAAGAAAATACGAGAATCAATCATGGAAACTTATCCAATTCGATGATCGGAAATTCGGCTCAATACTTCGGTGTAGCAAGAGAAATTTCTTTAGGAGATTATTCTGTATTGGATTTTTTGTCTAAATAATCATTCTGATTTAACAAGATAACCAAACCACACAAAATGTTTTGTGTGGTTTGGCGTTAATATTGCAAAGCATTTATTTAAATTTGAATATGAACAAATGGATCGCCTCAATACTTTTTATACTGGTTTTATTTTCTTGTAAAACCAGAAAAACCGTTGAACAAAGCACGGAAGGGAAAGATAGTATTCAAGTAGAAAAACCTAAAAATGACAAACCCATCGATGTTGGTGAAAACGTATATGATCCTGTAACTTTTTATGAAAAAGTATACATTCATCCTCAATTTGAAGCTCTAAAAATAAGCAGTAAAATTACCTCTGATGATATTAAGGTAAGTCCTTTGGATGCTACTATTTATATAGAAACAGACAAAAAAATATTCGCTTCCATCAACTTTTTATTCATTAATGCCGCTCGCGCCTTGATTACTCCGGAAGGAATAAAAGCAATGGATAAATACAATAAAAATTATATCGATTCTGATTTCGATTACCTTAATAATCTGTTGAATGTAAATTTTATAGATTATAAAAATCTGGAAAACCTTCTTATAGGAAGAACTTTCCTTACCATTAAAGGGCGAAACTCTCGCCTTACCCAAAATATGCAGGGATATCAGCTTGCATCAATTTCCAACATCAAAATAGAAACTGGAGAAACGACCAGAGAATATAAAATAGTTCTTCAGTATTCTCCGGATTATGATCTTATTCAGGCTAAACTTCAGGATGCTAATTCCGATGATTCTTTAGAAATTTTATATGATGGATGGGAAACTTACCAGAATGAAATTCGCCTTCCAAAAAATGTTAAAATAATTATAAAAGGATCAAAAAACAGTCAAATTCTACTTGAAAATACGAAATTTGATTTTTCGAGGATGGATACGCGCTATTCTGTACCATCTAGTTATAAGAAAATTGAGATTCAATGATTAAAAAATTTAGCTTTTTAATAGGTATTTTGTTGTTTGGATTGCACTACGGACAAGGGCAAAAGAAAGAACAGCTACAGAAACAAAACGCCGACCTTAAAAAACAAATTGCACAGATAAATACCGATTTAGCAAAAACAAGAAGCGAATCAAAGCTCTCTATTGCTTATCTTACCAATGTTAATAAGAAATTAGTCTTAAGAGAAAAGGTTTACAACAACACCCAAAAAGAAAAAAGATTTATTGAAGACGAGATCTATCTGCGTCAGTTAGAAATCAACCGCCAAAATAGAGAACTTGCTATTTTAAGAAAAAACTATGCGGAAGTTTTAGTAAATGCTTACAAAAACAAAGGGGTACAAAATAAAGTAACCTTTATCCTTTCTTCCAAAAATCTGGGTGAAGCTCTTAGAAGAGTCCAGTATTTAAAACAGTACTCTGACTATCAGGATAAAAAAGCAGCTGAAATTACTACAGCGGCAACAGAGATCCAAAAATCTATCGCTCAGAAAAAGAAATCTGCGACTGAAAAAGAAAACCTTTTGGTTAATCAGAAAAAAGATCTGGCAACAATTAATGTAGAACGTGTACAAAAAGAGCAGTTAGTTGCAGATTTCAAAAAGAATGAAGCTAGAATTACTGCCGAACTGAAACAAAAACAAACTCAATCTAAAGCTTTAGAAGGCCAAATCCGAGCGATCATTGCCGAGGAAATAAGAATTGCAAAAGCGGAAGAAGAAGCTAGAAAAAAAGCAGAAGCAGAAAAAATTCGTCTGGCAAAAATAGCGGCAGAAAGAGAAAAAGCAAGAATAGAAGCCGAAGCAAAAGCAAAAGCCGAAGCTCTGGAGAGAGAAAGAAAACTGGCTGAAGCTGAAGCGAAAAAAGCATCAGAATTAGCCGCTAAACGTGCTGAAGAAGAAAGAAAACGTACTGAAGATGCTGCAAAAGCGGAAGCAAACAGCAGAGATGAAGCTAGAAAAATTGCAGCAAAGAAAGCCTCTGATGAAGCAGCACTAAAAGCTAAAGAAGCAACCGATAAATTAAACGCAGCAAGAGCTGCCGAAGATGCATTAGCCAGAAAGAAAGAAGCAGATAAAAAAGCTGCAGAATCAAAAGCAATGACCAACTTCGGAGTTTCTACAGCGTCAGGAAATAATTTTGCAGCAAACAAAGGTAAACTTGGGATGCCAATTGCCGGAACTATCACGCACCGATTCGGAAGACAGCCTCACCCTGTATTTAAGAACATTATGGAAGAAAATAATGGGATTAAAATTTCAGTATCAAAAGGAGCTGTTGCAAGATGTGTATTCCCGGGAACTGTTTCTTCTATATTACCGGCTTCGGACGGAACGAAAACAGTAATTATAAAACACGGGGATTACTTTACCCTTTATTCTAACCTAAGCAGCAACTCTGTATCTAAAAACCAACAAGTTTCCGCAGGGACTCCGGTAGGTACGGTAGCTCAGGATTTTGACGGCACATATACTCTTGATTTCCAGGTATGGAACGGCAGCACACCCGTTGATCCATTAGGTTGGGTTTCTTATTAAAAAAGTTTAACTTTGTAAAAAAAATTAGAAATGAACACACTAACAATATTAGCCTTATCATGGCAACATATCTTAATCGTAGCAGTATTGCTTGTATTGCTTTTTGGAGGTAAGAAAATTCCTGAATTAATGAGAGGAGTTGGTTCTGGTATTAAAGAATTTAAAGATGCTGTAAAAGAAGAAGACAAACCGGGTTCTGAAAACAAAAACTCGTCTTCAAACGATAATACAACTTCTAGCAACTAAATTCTAACTCATTTTTAAATGAATTTTACAGATATTGCATGGAATATCTTCAATCAATCTATTGAAGACTACCACGTACTTGACAATGTCAACACTCTAATTAACAATCCATACGAAAAAGACAGTTTGGAACGAATTTTGTATGCAAAAAACTGGATTGATACCGTTCAATGGCATTTGGAAGATATAATTAGAGATGAAAATATTGATCCGGCTGAAGCTCTTCAACTGAAGAGGACTATTGATCAATCAAATCAAAAAAGAACTGATTTAGTTGAATTTATAGACAGCTGGTTTCTAAAAAAATATGAAAGTATAACTCCAAAATCTGATGCAAAAATAAACACGGAAACTCCCGCTTGGGCAGTAGACAGATTATCAATACTTGCATTAAAGATTTATCATATGTCGTTAGAAGCAAACAGAGAATCTGCATCTGAGGAGCATCGTTTAAATTGTCAGGAAAAATTAAACGTTCTTCTTATGCAAAAAGAAGATTTATCAACTTCTATCACTCAGTTGCTTACTGATATTGAGAACGGTAATGTTAAGATGAAAGTGTACAAACAAATGAAAATGTACAACGATGAAAGTCTTAACCCAATCCTTTATCAAAAGGGGCAGCAAAAATGAAAAAATTACTTTTTTTTGGAATATTAATCACGACGATTTCGTCTTGTGCAACGGAAAAGCTTAATCTATCTCCGCTCACAAGCAATTTCTATAGCGAATCTAAAGGTTCTGACAACCATTCAGAATCCGGCAAATCCTTCGAGATAAATATCAAGAAAAATGTAAATGCCTCAGAAATATCTAATCTAATTTCAACCTTTCCTACATTCAAGAGCAATAGTATAAATGAAGAAGTAACTAGCTTGAAATATAGCCTACAAAATTATTTATACGCTATTGAAGCTAATAATACAGCAGGAAAAAACAGAGCCATCAAAAGCTTTGAAAGATCCTATAAAAAAATTCAGAAATTAAGATCCAATCTTGGTAAAGATGATGATGAAGTTCTGAATAGATACTTAGTAAGACTTAAAACTAATATCTCTGTAATAGAAGACTCTTTGAAAGGAAATTAAAATGAGAATTATTAATGATTAAAATTCAGGCGGAAGCCAACGTTCCTACCGAACATGGTACTTTCCGAATGATTGCATTCTCAGAAAACGAAAATGACTGGATGCCGCATATGGCTATTTTAGCGGAAAATACAGATTTTTCAAAACCAGTTAATGTACGTTTTCATTCAGAATGTATAACCGGAGAAGTTTTCCATTCCAAGAAATGTGAATGTGGGCAGCAATTAGACGCTGCAATGAAGTACATTCACGAAAATGGAGGTATCATTATTTACCTGAGACAAGAAGGGAGAAATATTGGTATCATCAATAAATTAAAAGCATATTCCCTTCAGGAAAAAGGTTTTGATACCGTGGAAGCTAACCTGCAACTAGGTCTTCCTGCAGACGACAGAAACTTTGGGGTTGCGATAGAAATATTAAACCTTTTAAATGTAAAAGACATTAATCTTTTGACCAACAACCCTGAAAAAGTGAAATATGTTACGGAAAGTAATATACATCTCAACTCAAGAATTCCTTTACAGATTCCGGCAAATGAAACAAGTAAGGGATACTTAAAAACAAAGAAAGATTATTTTGGTCATCTTCTTGATGATAACGATAACTAATAAAATCAAAAGCTCCGAGATTTCTCCCGGAGCTTTCTTTTTTAATTATTTATAAAAAACTGAAAAGATATTTCTTTGATTAAGTGATTAATTAAATTTTGTTGTCATCACTTTAGATTCGTCAAGATTATAATATTTTACTACTGCATTATAATCGTTATAGTCTACTGCTGGAGCTGTTCCTTTTGCTGGACTTGCCGGAACTAGTACAACTCTGAATGTCTGATTAACCAAATACTGATTTGTTTCTCCAGATGTCATTTGAGTAGACTGATTAAAGTTAGCAGCTGTACTGATCCTTACCTCACTTGTACTAAATTGAAAATTATAATCTAGTTCTCTTCCTGCAGGCAAATTTTGTACATCATCTAAATAATAGGTCTTAGGCACACTCTGCCAATAGTTCCCCACTTTTCTATATACTAAAACCACATCTGAATTTTGAATATTAATATCCATAATAAGTGTAAAAGGATTATTACCACCAGAAGAAAATGTTCCTGTAGCATCTCTCATGATAGGATAAGTGTCATTATCTTGATATGGAACATCATTATCATTGTTATCACAGCTGAATATGAATAAGCTAACAAAAGCTAACATTAAAAGCGGAAAGAATTTTTTCATTTTACAAAAGTTTAGTTATTATCTATAAAGCGTATTCAAAACATATACCAAAAAACTCAAAAACATTCTTTAGGGTGATTTTTTTAATTGTATTTTTGTTCTTATTCAAAAATTATGAACAAATCAGTATTTAATTTACTCTTCATATTTCTATTTATAAGTTGTGCAACCCATGCTCAATATCAACCCAAGAACACTTCAAAGGCTGATTTGGACAAAGCACAACAGTGGGTAAATAAAACTTACAATAGCCTTTCACAAGACGAAAAGCTGGGACAGCTTTTTATTGTCGCATTATATACCAATAAAGATGATAATCATATCAATCAGGTAAGAAATATTGTCATAAACGATAAAATCGGAGGTTTAATCCTAATGCAGGATGATGCAGCAAAGGAAATAAATCTTGTTAATGAATTTCAGCAAAAATCTAAAGTTCCATTAATGATTGGAATGGATGCTGAATGGGGATTGTATCAAAGAATTGCTGCTGCACACAAATTTCCTTGGGCCATGACATTGGGAGCGATTCAGGATAAAAATCTTATTTATCAAATGGCATCAAAAATTGCAGAAGATTGTAAGAGAATGGGCATCAACTGGGATTTTGCTCCTGTTGTAGATGTCAACACCAATCCAAACAATCCGATTATTGGTAACAGAAGCTTTGGCTCTGAAGTTCAAAATGTAATCAGTTCTGCTTTGGCCTATTCCAACGGACTTCAGGATAATAATATTCTTGCCGCCATCAAACATTTTCCGGGACATGGAGACACCAGTACAGACTCACATCTTGATCTTCCGGTTGTTTCACATAATTTAGACAGATTTAATTCTATTGAACTTGCTCCTTTTAAAGCTTTAATGAATAAAGGAATTGGCGGAGTCATGGTTGCTCACTTATATGTTCCGAGCTTAGAATCAGGAAAAGGAATTCCCGCTTCAGTATCAAAAAATATTATTACCGGATTACTTAAAGAAAAATTAGGCTATAAAGGATTGATTATCACCGATGCTCTAAACATGGGAGCTGTAGCCAATAAATACAATCCGGGTGAATTGGATGCCATGGCTTTTAAAGCAGGAAATGACATTATGCTTTTCTCTCAAGGTGTTGCAGAAGGAAAAAAATTGATTCAAAAAGCGATTGACAACGGAGAGATACCGCAATCAAGAGTAGAAGAAAGTGTAAAGAAAATTCTTTTGACAAAATATTTCTTAGGACTGACTACTTATTCACCGAAAAGTACTGAAAATGTAAATTCAGACATAAATAATGATTCTCATAAAGTTTTAGTTCAGAATTTATATTCAAACGCTTTAACGTTATTAAAAGATGATAAAAAACTCCTTCCATTAAACGGAAAACAGATCTATTATGTTCCATTGGAAGAAGCACCTTATCAGACTTTTGCCAATCAATTAGGTTCAAATGTAACGATTAAGAAATCAAATGAAATCAATACAATTCCAGCTAATTCAACGGTAATTGTAGGTCTTCATAAAGATAATTCTACCGCTTACAAACCTTATAAAATCTCAGCAGAATCTAAAAAAATCGTAGAAGATTTAGCAAAAAAACAAAATGTAATTCTGAATGTTTTCGGAAGTGCCTATGCATTGAAAGATATAGATATTTCAAAGATTTCAACCGTATTGGTTTCTTATGAAAACAATGACGATTCTATGACAGCAACAGCAAATGCTCTTAACGGAAAAACAAAAATTTCAGGCAGACTTCCTGTTTTAGTCAATGACAAACTAAAACCTGGAATGGGAATCGACCTGAAAGCAAAATCAAATAATTAGCCCCTACCAAACAAACTATAAAATGAAAATAGGTATACTTTGCTATCCAACCTACGGAGGAAGCGGAATTGTAGCAACAGAACTCGGAATGTCACTTGCTAATAAAGGGTACGAAGTACACTTTATCAGTTCAGCACTGCCTGCAAGATTAGATATTACCAATCCGAACATTTTCTTTCACAAAGTGAATGTTCAGACCTACCCTCTTTTTCAATATCAACCTTATGATATTGCATTAAGCTCGATGATTTACCGTGTTGTTAATTTATATAAACTGGATTTATTGCATGCTCATTATGCAATTCCTTACGCATATGCAGCATTTACAGCAAAACAGATGCTTCGTGAAGATAATAATGATATTCCGTTGGTAACTACGCTTCACGGAACTGATATTACTCTAGTAGGACAACATCCGAGCTATAAACACGCCGTAGAATTTTCCATCAATAAATCTGATGCAATTACTTCGGTTTCGGAAAGTTTAAAAAAAGACACACTACAGTTTTTCAATATCAAAAAGGAAATCCAGGTGATCACCAACTTCATCGATAATTCTGAATTTGATGAATGCAATGAATGCCAAAGAACACAGTTTGCCAATCCTGATGAAAAAATCTTGATTCACGTTTCCAACTTAAGACCGGTAAAACGTGTTGAAGAAGTATTACAGATCTTTAAAAATGTTGAGAAAAAAGTAAAATCGAAATTAATCATCATTGGAGAAGGTCCAGATATGGAGAAAATCAATCAGTTTTTGGAAGAAAATCCTGAGTTGATTTCAAAAATACGTCTTTTAGGAAAAGTGAATGATCTTTACAGAATCCTTCAACTTTCAGATGTGTTTTTATTGCCTTCTGAGCAGGAAAGTTTCGGTTTGGCAGCATTGGAGGCAATGGCAGCTTACACTCCGGTGATCAGCTCCAACGCAGGAGGAATTCCGGAAGTAAACATTCAGGGAGAAACAGGATTTTTAGCAGAGATTGGAAATGTAGAAGCAATGAGTAATTACTGCATCAAATTATTAAGCAACGATGAACTTTTGGCACAACTGAAATTGAATGCAAAAGAGCAAGCCGTAAAATTTGATTTAAAAAACATCCTTCCGATTTACGAAGAAATGTACAGAACAACTATTGAAAACTTCAAGCTAACCAAGCAGGAATCTATTTCTCAATAGTATTCGTTTTCACATAAAAATTTAAACTGTTCAGGAGTAATGCTGAGCAGTTTTTTATTTTTAATCACTTAAAATTCATAACTTAGTTGGAACACAAACACAAATTATGAATGAAAAGCTCTTCCAATATCTTTGGAATTTCAAGGTTTTCAGCAATTTTGATTTTAAAGATACCCATGGAAATCCTATTGAAATTCTGAACTTCGGAAAATGGAACACTGATTCCGGACCTGATTTTCTGATGGCAACCATTAAAACTAAAAATGTAACTCTTTTCGGAAATATTGAGCTTCATGTAAAATCTTCCGATTGGATCTTTCATCAGCATTCTCATGATCCCAATTATCAGAATATTATTCTTCATGTTGTTTTTCAGCATGATCTGGAACTGGAAGAATTTAATGCTAAAAATATCCCCACTTTAGAGCTTAGAAACTACATTGATGAAAATCTTATCGGCAAATATGAAAAATTAGTCAATGGAGATCAATTTATTTCCTGTGAAAAACTTTTTGATCCAGTCAAAATCCCTTTTCATTTTCATGAAGAAAATGTATTGAAAAAGCTTCAGGAAAAATCCACTTCTATTCAGGAAGATCTTGAGAGATCAAAAAACAATTTTGAAGCTGTCCTTTTTCATCATCTCGCCTACTCTTTCGGACTAAAAGTGAATGCTTTCATTTTTAAACAGATCGCGGAAAGCATAGATTTCATGATTATCAACAAAATCAGACAAAATAAAACCCAACTTGAAGCTTTATTTTTCGGAATTTCAGACTGGCTAGAAAATCCTGTTGATGACCAAATGAAGATCTGGAAACGAGAGTTTGATTTTTTGACTTTAAAATTTCACCTTCCACAAATTCAGATTCGTCCTAAGTTTCTAAGATTAAGACCTCCCAATTTTCCAACTATCCGTCTTTCTCAATTGGCAGATCTTTATTTTCAACATCAGAATCTTTTTTCAAAAATTATTTCGGCTCAAAATTCTGACGAGTTATATGATATTTTTAAAGAGGTCAAAGCTTCTGAATATTGGGATGACAAATTTAATTTTGGAAAAACATCGTCTCATCATCAACCGAAGATCTTAAGCAAAGAATTTATTGATTTGATTATTCTCAATACTGTTTTACCGATAAAATATACCTATCATCAATTTCATCGTGAAGAAATTTCTGACGAAATCATTAACTTCTATAAACACATCCCACCTGAAAAAAATTCAGTGATTAAAAACTGGGAAAAACTAAAAGTCAACATCAAAACAGCTCTCGAAAGCCAAAGTATGATTTATCATTTCAAAAACAACTGTGAAGCAAAAAATTGCTTAAATTGCGGTATTGGTTTTAAAATTTTAAAAGAGATATAAAATGCTGGGCAACATCCGACATAAGATGGAAAGAGAATGGTTTGGTGTTCTTACAAGAACAGGAGCTAAACTAGGAATTCCGGTTTCAAAATTAAGAGTATTTTTCATTTATTCCACTTTTGCAACGGCAGGTTTTTTCTTTTTAATTTATTTAGGATTAGGCTTTACCATTTGGATTAAAGACATTTTCATTACCCGAAGACCTAATGTTTTTGACTTATAACTATGGAATTTCTGCAAATTACTTCTCCTGATGATTATAGGGTTCAGGAAATCTATAAGTCTTATTCTACCACCTTTCCTGAAGATGAGAGAAGAGACTGGATTCCTTTTACCCATCTTTTCAGCCATCCCAATGTAAAAGTGATTTCAGTTTTACACGAAAGTCAAAATATTGGCTATTTAATTATTTGGGAGCTTAGTCATTTTGTTTTTGTAGAGCATTTTGAGGTATTCGAAGAATTCAGAAGCAAGAAATTGGGTTCTTATATTACGGGATATCTATTCGAAAATTATCCTCGAATCATTTTAGAAATAGAACCTGAACATTTAAGCGATGATGCCAAAAGACGTTATACATTTTACCAGAAAAATAATTTCAGATTAATTGATGAAATGTATGTGCAGCCAAGCTACGGAGAAGGAAAAAACGCTCTTAAACTTTGGCTTCTGGCAAATTATTCTCCCGAAAATGTAAAAGAAATTAAAGAAGAAATTTACGATATTGTTTATCACTAAATAAGAAAAGGCGGAAATTAATTTCCGCCTTTTTAGTTAACTTCATATTCTAATTTTATTGTAATACTCGCTTCTTTTTCTTTGGAAGAAGTATTGAAAGTTCCTCCATACGAATAATCTTCATTCGAATTCGGTGCAGTAATCTGTATAACTCCCATCGTCGCTTTTTTAAGATTTCCAAGACCACTTCCAGAGTTTTCAGCAATTTTTTCAGCACGTTCTTTAGCATCTTTCGTTGCAGAAGCAATCATTTCCTGCTTTACGGTGGCTAATTTTGTATAAAAATAAGAGGGTGATGAAGACGTAAATTCAATTCCGCGATTGATAATTTCCGTGATGTTTCTGGAAAGGTTTTCAATCTTAGCCACTTCTTTACTTTCGATGGAAACAGTTTGCGCTAAATTATATCCTGAAAATTCTCCATGAACATTATTTCCGTTTGAATCGGTATAATTTCTAAACTGTTTTTGAATATCGACTGAAGAAAAAACGATTTCATTTTGCTTCACTCCTTTTGACAGCAAATAATCATTAATCATTTTTCTATCGGCGGTAAGCTCGTCGTAAGCAGCTTTTAAATCAATATTGTTTTTTGAAAAACTTCCGGACCATGTGATCAAGTCTGATGTAAATTGCTTAGTTCCTAAACCGGTCACCGAAATGGTATTTTCCGATTTATTTCTGTTTTTAATGGCATTTCCTAGAAGTCCAAGACCAATAATGAAGCCAAAAGCAGCAATGGTGATCGTAATAATTGTTTTGTTCATTTGATTTGTGATTTGAATTGATACAAAATCATCAATTATTATTCCGAAATCCAGTTACCCAAATACAAATCAATCACTTAACTTATTTGTTTTCTTATATTCAGCGAAAACAGCTTGTAATTCATAAGAAATAGCACCCACTTTAAAGTCTTTACGGTATCTTTTCGAAAGCATTTTTACTGTCTCTGCATGAGCAAGAAACTTATCAATCTGCTCCTCATCCATTCCATATTTTTTCAGAAAGTTTAAATCGACTTCATTTTTCACTCTTTGAATAAAATTCTGGGTTTCGTAGAAATTGGCTTTTGTGATTTTCGGCTTTGTTGCTTTATTTACCAATCCTATAGCTCCTGCAAGTATTCCGAGAACATTCACTTGCCCTGCACTGAAATCATGCCCACCAAAACTTTTCGGAATTGTACTTTTGGGAACAACCTCAGTCATAGGAGATTTCATATAACTTTCCATTGAAGATTTTAAAGAAGCTACTTTTTTGGAATCATCCAGATACTTAGTATCTTTCTTAATATCTCCTGTAGGTTTATATTCAATTTTTACTTCAGGGATCAATATTTCTGAGCGTTTGAGAAAGATATTGGTATTCGTTTTAAAATTCTCTTCCGAAACATGAATCTGAGTGCGGTAAAAACCTTCTTTTACAAACCTTATTTCATCTCCCAAACCCGCTTCAATGATAAATTTCCCGAAAGCATCACTATAAACACGCGTATTGTCAGACATATTGATGACTAAAACATTATTTACATTAAAGTTCTGCTCATCCCAAATGAACCCGGAAATTTTTTGCTGAGCAAAAATAACTGTTCCGATACAACATAGTAATACCCCTAAAATCGTTTTCATCCGTTATCGTTGGGTTTGAGGAGCACGATAAGAAGATATTCTCACCAATATTGCACGTTGAAATCTCATGAGATCCGCATCGCTGCAAAAACCATATTTTAAAATATTTTTTCTTTCAAAACCTCCTGCAAAAACATAATAGATAAAATGTTGGATGTATGCTTTTTCAATTTTCAAATCTATAAAATACTGTTCTCCTAATGCAGAAATCAGATATTTCATCAAATCTACATCATCCCATTTATTTTTAACTTTTCCAACAGAAAACCCTTCTCCTTTAGGCTGAACAAACTCCCCGCCTTTCGCTGCCAAAATTCTGGGATCAGATTTCCTGGAAATATAAAGAGCCAGCTCATTTTTCAGTTTCTGAACTTTTTTCTGTTCATTTAAGTTTTTAGCATCTATAGCCAGATCTCCGGTGATCCCTTTTTTAATCTCTACCTCATCAATTAATGTAGCCGCTTTTATTAAAGTAATTTGCATAGAAGAACTTAGATTATCTTCATTCACTTTTTTATTTACTCTTTCATAACCAGCCTTTACAAAACGTAGTTCATCACCCGTTCTTCCGGAAATCATGAAATGACCGTCGCTGTTAGAAAAAACGCGTTCATTAGTTCTGATATTGATTACTGTAGCATCTGTTAACTCTAGCCCATCTTCAGTATTTATTTTTCCGAAAATATAATTTTGGGCGTTCATGTTGATGAAAAATAAGACGAAAAAAGTAAAAAGTAGCTTTATTTTCACGGACAGTTTTTTATAAAGCAAATCTAAAGCTATTTTTAATGCAAACCATAAGTTTAACCACAGTTAACTCGTTTTAGCACTTCTTTTAGAGTTTTAAATTCAAAACTGTTAAAATAGCCCTAGAAATTTGTTAAAATTTAAGTCATATTTAACTAAATTGCAGGTTCAATTCTACTCAAAAAATGCAAAATTCTTATACAGTTATCAATGCTTCAGCGGGCTCTGGGAAAACGTACGCCCTCGTTCAGCGTCTTTTGATGATCTGTCTTCGATATCCTAATCAGCAGCAGTCGATCAGGAATATTTTGGCGTTGACTTTTACCAATAAAGCTGCCAATGAAATGAAAGAAAGAATTTTGTCATGGTTGGGAAATTTTGCTTCTGAAAATTTTGCTGAGAATGGGGATTTAAAAAATATTCAAAAAGCTTTTGAAGAAGAAGGCTTAAAAATCACCATTGATGAACTGCATCATAGAGCAAAAAAATTATTGGATTATGTTCTTCACAATTACTCTACATTGAATATCGGAACAATCGACCGTTTCAATTCGCGCTTGGTAAGAAGTTTTTCTTATGAATTGGGATTGGCAAAAAATTTCAATCTTGAAATCGAAGCTGAGCCATTTTTGATAGAAGCCGTTGATAAAATGCTTGATCAAATTGGAGAAAATGAGGTGATCTCTAATTCTTTCATGGATTATGTAGATTACAGTTTAGAAAACAATGAGAGAATTAATTTAAATAAAAACCTTTATGATTCGGCGAAAGAGTTTGTAAAAGATATTCATTATGAACATCTTAAAAACAACAAAGATTTCGACAACACGAATTATGATAACATCAAGAATACACTCCGAAAAGAGATTATCCTAAATAAAAAACAAGCTACGGAACTTGCAACTCAATCTATTGATCTATTTAAATCAAGAAATATTGAGATTGAAGATTTTGCACAGGGAAAAAACGGAATTGGTGGATTTTTCACTAAAGTTTTAGATTTTTACAATCAGAAAAGAGCAGGATTTCCTTTTCCTACTACTGCCGAAGAATCTGTTGTCAATAATTACAGAAAAGGAGCCGCTACAAAATCGAAAAATAAAGAAGCTGAAATCTTAGAAATTCTGGGACAATTGCTTGAAAACAGAATGCAGTTGATTCTTCTCTATATTGAAACCCAGAAAAAGGAGAAAATTTTATCTGCTCTTCTTCCTTTAAAAGTAAACAAAGATATTCAGGATGAGTTGAAAAAGATTGAGGAGGAAAACGATCTGGTTTTACTTTCAAAATTCAATATTCTTATTAATGAAAACCTTAGAAATGAGCCTTCTGCTTTTATTTATGAAAAAGTGGGCTCTCAGTTTCAGCATTATTTCTTTGATGAGTTCCAGGATACGTCTGAACTGCAGTGGCAGAATTTCGTTCCGCTAAGAGACCACTCTGTTTCTACGGAAAATACTTCATTTACTTTAGTTGGCGACCCTAAACAGTCTATTTACCGTTTTCGTGGTGGTGAGAGTAAGCTGATGTTGGATATTATCAACAAAAAAGAAATCGCTCCTAAGGAAGCTGAGCTTTTAGTACTGAAAGATAACTGGCGAAGTGCCAAAAACATTGTACAATTTAATAATGAATTGTATGAATTTCATTCCAGAGAACTGAATGAAGAACATAAAAATATTTTCGGAACAGACGGGAAGCAGAATCCAAAATCAGGAATTGACGGTCGTGTAAAGGTTAATTTAATAGAAAACCTTACCAACGAAGATTTCTACAACGATACTTCTGCAAAAATGCAGAAAGACGTCCAGGAAAGCTTGAATAATGGTTTTAAATTTTCTGACATCACCATTCTCTGCAGAGGAAATTTTGATATTTTCAGTTATTCTCAGAAATTAGGAAGTCTGAAAGTCAATTACAGAGGTGAGGAAACCAATATTAAAACGATTTCCGATAAAGGACTTACTCTGGAATTATCCAGTACCCTGAAAGCTGTCATTGAATTTCTGAAATGGGAAACCAACCCAAAGAACAAACCTAATTTAATCATGATGATGTATCATCTGAATAAACTGGGAAGAATCCAAATGGCTGATTTCACACTGGAAATGAAAGAAATTCTGGAGATTGAAACCCATGAAGAAATTTTGCAGTTCATTCAGCAGAAATATGCTTTACAACTCAAACAGGATAATTTCCCGAGATTTAACCTTTATAATTTTGTAGAGTATTATATCAATGAGTTTTCGGTCGAAAATAAAGAAACGGATTTCCTGTTGAACTTTTTGGAAATGCTTTTCAATTTCACCCAAAATGCAGGTGCAAGTACAAAAGAATTTTTGAAATATTGGGATGAGGAAGCTTCAGCTTATACCATTCAGGCTTCGGAAAATATTGACGCGATTCAGATCATGACCATTCACAAAGCAAAAGGGTTGGAATTCCCGATTGTTTTTATTCCGATGATGAATAAAAATCGTGATACTGAATTTACCAACTGGTTTGAAACAAGCGATAATTCTGCTTTGAAATCTGTGAATATTAATCAATTCAGTAAGAATCTTGAAGTTTACGATGAGGAGATTCAAACATTCAACAAACAAAATGCCTATAAAAATTTTGTTGACCGATTGTGTTTACAGTATGTTGCCACAACACGTCCTGTAGAACAATTGTTTTTTTATATTCAAAAGGCCAATAAAACCTCGAACAATCTTGAGCTACTGGAATTCTTACAATCTAAGAATACCGAAAATCTTGATGAATTCGACTTGTATGAAACCTATCCTGAAATGCTGAAAAAGCATACGAAGGATAAAACCTCACAATTTGAAACGAAAAATATCAATAACCTAAAAAACATCAACGAAAAAAGCACATCAATCAAAATTGCGACACCTTCCAAAAATTATCAGGTAAGAAATGAGAAGGTAAGAATTGGTCTTTTCGTTCATGAATTATTATCAAAAATCAACACTGAAAAAGATATTATCAAAGTCTTGGAAAGTTATGTTTTGGAAGGGCAAATTACCATAAAAGAAAAAGACGAGATTCAAAATACCTTAGAACAAATTGTCAGAACCTATTCCGAGTTTTTTGATGAAAAATGGGAAGTCATCAATGAAAAAGATATTATGATTTCAGAAAACGGAGAAAGCAGAATGTACCGTCCCGACCGAATGCTAAAGAGTGACAAAGGTTATATTATAGTCGATTTTAAAACCGGAGAAGAAACAGAAAAAAATGAGAAGCAGGTTGAGAATTATAAACGAATTCTGGAAAGCTTGGGAAGAAAGGTTTTGAAGACGCAGCTGATTTATTTGTAGTATGATTGACTTCATTAAGAAATTTCATGTCTACTTTTGGATAATTTTGATTATTGGACTTTTAGTTTACGATAATTATTCAAGAAACTTATATCCAAAACTTTATAAAACCGAAGGAGTTTATACTGTTGGAAAAATCAAGAAATAGAAGGGTATGGAAGAGGAACTGGATATCATTTTGTTTATACTTTTCAAACCAATGGTAAAGAATACAAATCTAAAACTGATGTTGGAAAGTTAAATATCCGAGAAGTAGAATTATTTAAAAACAAAACTTTCTTGGTTGTCTATCTAAAAAGCAATGTTTACATAAACAGAATATACGTTTCAATTCCTGTTTCGAAGAACATGAATGAAATTCAATTAAAACAACTTATTGAAAGCAATACTGAATTTAAAAAGAAAATAGATCAAATACCTTATCCAAGTTGGTTTTGGGAAAACTACTTATAAAAGTTTCGGCGGCATCTTCGATGCCGCCGAAACTTATTATCGTTAATACATTAAAGCCAAATTAAGCTGTTGGATCCGGAGTGAAAACTCTCTGAGCCAATTCCTGATCAAAAAGATACAATGCAGAAGGGTTATCGCATACCATTTTGATTTTAGTCACCAATTGTGATGCACTTGCTTCCTCTTCTACCTGCTCGTTGATGAACCATTGTAAGAATGAAGTAGTCGCAAAATCTCCTTCTTCATTAGCATTTTTCACAATATTAAAAATACTTTTCGTTACGATTTTCTCATGCGCCAATGCTTTTTCAAAAATATCTGTAGCATTTTCGAATTCGTGAGGTGGCTTTGCAATTTCTCCGATAATAATTTCACCTCCAACATCATTTAAATAGTCGAACATTTTATCCGCATGCATCAATTCTTCTTTGCTCTGAACTCTGAAGTAATTGGCAATCCCATCAAGATCTTTACTTGAAAACCAAGCAGACATTGAAAGGTAATATTGTGCAGCATATTGTTCGTGGGCTATCTGTTCGTTAATTAATTTTGCAATTTTCTCGCTAACCATAAGTAATAAATTTATATTCAAAATTAGGGAATAAAAGCCCGAAATCAAAAATTTTAATTAAAATTAATAGAAAAAGGACAGAAATACATCTGCCCTTCTAACACTAAAAAATCAAAATTATAAACGACTAATTCGCTTCGGGAGCAGCCGTAGTCATCGGCTTTTTCATCATTTTTCCGCCTTTCATTCCTCTGTCCTTCATCGCTACTT
Organism: Chryseobacterium taiwanense; assembly: GCF_000813825.1. GTDB lineage: Bacteria > Bacteroidota > Bacteroidia > Flavobacteriales > Weeksellaceae > Chryseobacterium > Chryseobacterium taiwanense. Next base: position 306,815 of record NZ_JWTA01000001.1, on the reverse strand, counting down.
TTCTTTGCTCCATCTTAGCTTTTCTATCAGCCTGCCATTTATCATACTGAGTTGGAGTTAAGATTTTCTTCATATCCGCATCCATTTGTGCTCTTTTAGCTTTCATCTCCTCCATTTTAGCCTGTCTTGCTTCTTTATTTTTATCAAACTCAGCTTTCATTTCAGCTTTTCTTTTCTCCTGTAATGCTTTAATTTGAGTTACCTGAGACTGATTCAGGTTCAAATCCTTTTGCATTTGATCAATATGCTCCTGTTCTTTCTGAGCTCTTTTTTGTTGAAATTCTGCTCTTTTTGCTTCTCTCTCTTGTGGAGTTGTAGTTGTCTGTTGTGCCATCGCAAAACTTCCCATTCCGATAAATGCTATCGCTAAAACTAATTTTTTCATCTTTAAAAATATTTAATTATTTATTTTATACCTTTTTGATTATTAGTTAAAATTAAAGTTAAATTGAAAAACACATAAATAATGTTAAATTTTATTATTAAATAATAAATTAAGAAATAAAAAAAGAGCAGATCCTAAAATCTGCCCTCACACCACTTAAATATAAATATATGAAAATTTAATTTTTCGCAAATCCGCTTCGGAAACCTCCGTTTCCACGGTTTTCATTCCCTCTGTTTTGTTCTCTTGGCGCTGAGTTCTCACTTCTTCTGGAACCTCCTTCATTTCTAAAACCACCACCATTATTTTCTCTTCTTGGAGTACTTTCTCTTCTCACTTCACCACCTCTGAATCCTCCGTTGTTTCCATTATTTTCGGCTCTTTCATTACGGAATCCTCCATTGTTTCTCACTCCTCCATTATCATTATTTCCTCTGAAACCACCGTTGTTATTTCTTACTCCGTTATTATCATTTCTGAAACCTCCTGAATTATCGTTTCTATATTCGGTCTGATTACGGAAACCTCCATTATTTTTCACAACTCCATTATTATTGTTTCCTCTGAAACCATTATTAGGTCTTTGACTTCTTACAATATTAATCGTAGGATTATCCATTCTTCTGAACTTAGCTCTATCCACTCTGTAAACATTAATATTCACACTTCTATATCTAGGCATAGGTCTGCAAATGGAAGCATAATGAGTTCTTCTGTAATTTTGGAAATATACCACCGGACTATATCCTCTGTAATAATTGTTTCTGAAAACCACAAAAACTCTAGGCCCTAAAATTCTTTCCAATGCATAGAATCTGTCATAATACCATCTGTCCGGATTGTATCTGTAAAAGTTATTCCATGCAGAGAAGCTTACATATAGATTGTTCAATCTTAAAACCTGATCAATTTGCCAACGGGATAATCTGTTCTGTGTAAAAAAGACATTCCAGTTGATGCTAACAACACTGTTCCTGTAGTCATTATAATTACTTTGGTAATAATCGCTAGGATAATAATCTTGAGGATAGTTGTAATAATAATCATCAGGGAAGTAGCTCTGATCATCCTGATCACTATAGTATCCGTCATTCTGAGAATACCCGTCATCATCTCCCCATCCGTTATTTGGATATTGCTGTGCAAACGACAAAGTCGCAAAACTCATAGCAAAACCGATTAATATTTTTTTCATTTCAAATAGTTGTTAATTGGTTAAAATATAGCAGAATATCTTTATTCTATCTTTTGGATAGGAATACAAAAAAGAAGTTAAATCTTACGATAAAACTTCTTTTAATTTATTGTTAAGCATTTGATAATCAAATGTTAAATTTACATTCTTCCACTATCTTTCACCCAACTTGCAATTTTTTCATTGAACGATTTCTTTTCTTTTAGATCCTCCAGATTCAAGTGCATTCTATAGCGCCAATAATGTGGAAATACCGCAGGAATATTAATTCTTTCATTGTCTTTTTTAGGGTTTGTAAGCGCTTCATCAGTAGCTAAGAATTCTTGAATAGGGAAAATCGCCAACACAGCATCATTATAAAGATGTTGCTTCATAATAATTTCCGCTAAATAAGAATCCAATTTTTCAGGAGCTTTTCCGTATTGAATCAGTTGTTGATTATAATATTTCTGAGTTAACTCAGGATCTTCTTCCCACCATTGTCTCAATGTAGAGCTGTCATGTGAAGAAGCCGTAACCACATTCAGATAATTTGCATTTTTAGGATTATAAAAAGGAATATTCTCCGAAGGCATACGCTGAACTTTCAGGGCAATAATTCCCAACTCATCCATCACCACAGGAACACTGTCCGGAACCAGCCCTAAATCTTCACCGCAAATCAGCATTTCCGTTGCATTCAATATCATCGGAAGTTTTTCCATTGCTTTTTCATACCAAAGATGATCTTGTCTTCTGAAAAAATAATCGTGGTACAAATCGTAAATCGGTTGTTTTTCCTCTTCAGACAAATAGTTATAAGAATCAGTTCCATAGATATTAAATCTCGGATGATATACCGTTTCCCCGTCCCTTTCTTCCGTTAAAAACAATACATTCGCACAAAGTGAAATCAATGGTTTTTCAATCGAACCCTGAGGATTTTTTTTGAAAAAATCGGTTAATTTTCTCTGAGTGTCAAATTCTTCTTTAAATGAATAGGTTCCGTCATTGTTATTATCAATAAACTCAAGAGCTTTTCCACTACCTTCACCGAAATAATTCCAAAGGATCTGATCATTGATAAACGGTTTGCAATATCTATCAAAATCAAACGGAATCTGCCAAGCTTTGAATTCGTCTTCTGTAACAGGAACTGCAGGATAAAAATATCCTAAAATTCCCTGTGTCGCAGAAATTGGCATTCTCCAGATTCTGAAGAAACCTAAAACATGGTCGATTCTCATCGCATCAAAATACTGTTCCAATGCTTTGAATCTGTTTTTCCACCATGTATAATCATCTGCTTTCATCGCTTCCCAATTATATGTAGGGAATTCCCAGTTTTGCCCTAGCTCTGTAAACTGATCCGGTGGTGCTCCTGCCTGAAAATCCATCCCGAAAAGTTCAGGTTCTGTCCACGCTTCAACAGAATGTCGATAAATTCCGATCGGTAAATCACCTTTTACTGAAATTCCCAAACTATGCGTATAGTCTATCGCATCTTTCAACTGCTTATGAAGTTGATATTGCACCCATGCATGCAGCATTGAAGCATCATAATCCTTACTTTTTACACTAAAAAAAGGAGTTATTTTTCCTGCAATATATTTTTTATGCGTTTTCCATTCGTTAAAATTCGGGGTTTTATATTTATCCCTCAATACACAAAACGCTGAGTATGGAAGAAGCCAGCTTTCATTGTCTTTAATAAATTTTTTGAAGCCTCTGTCTTTATAAATTTGATCTTTATCTTCGTTAAATATAGCTTTCAAATATTTCCATTTTCCGGAAATCATTTTTTCGTAATCAATTAATTCTAATGAATTTAATGATTGTTTTTCAGCCTCATACCCTTCAACTAAATCCTTCGGTAATTCAAAATCAAGATTCTCTAAAGAAATATATTGTGGATGTAGAGCATAAACAGAAACAGCCGCGTAAGGGTAAGAATCCGTCCACGAATAATTCGCTGTGGTATCGTTGATCGGTAAGATCTGAATGATTCCCAAATTGGTTTCTTTGGTCCAATCTGCCAGTTTTTTCATGTCGGAAAATTCACCAACTCCAAAACCATCATCTGTTCTCAGTGAAAAGATAGGAACCGCTACTCCTGCACCATGATACATCTGATACGATTTGAATTTAAAATAATGATTCGAAACAACCTGCAAAATTTCCTTTGACTGATTAGGAACAGTAAACCTGTTTTCTCCCGTTTCTACATCAATTACTTTATTTTCATTGGTATCATAAATACAATATTTAAACTGGATAAATTCATTCTCCGGAATCTCTACTGAAGCTTCCCAAATACCTATCTCTGTCTGAGATAAATGGATTACTTTCTCATACTCCCAATTTCCTAAAGAAGCCGTACTCCCGAATAATACAATTTTCCAGTCCGGGTTATAAATCGGAGCTTCTATTCTGAATAAATGGGTATGTTTTTTTAAAACTGAAATTTTCTCAGGAACAAACTGATTCAGTTTATTGTAAAGGATTTTATTGTTAAGATAATTTTCGGGGAAATTTTTATTATTCCACTCATCAAAAATTATAAATTCTTTATAGTTGTGCGGAAAATTAAGATGATGCTGAACAAACTCTGTTCTCAGAAGATTTCCCTTTTCATCTATAAGCTGATATTGATAAGAAGCCGATTTGGAAAAGTAGTCTACTTCACATTTCCACAAATCATTTTCTGTATAAAACATAGTATGAGTCTTAGACACAGCACCCCCTTCATTAATCACTATTTGTAATTTTTCTCCAACTTTTGCACTGTAACCTACATTAAAGTATAGCTTCATTTATATTTTTTTATAAAAATACGTTATAATCTCTAAAAATAAAATTTCTTGAATATCAAATATTCATTAAAAAAACCTTCTCAAAATGCTTGAAAAGGTTTCTAAGTTTTAACAAAGTTAAAGATTATTCTGTAACTAAAATTTTCTTATTTAATAATACTTTCCCTGACTCATCAGCAATGCTTACCAAATAAGCACCACTCACTAGATTTTTAAGATAAACCTGCTGATTCAGAGAGCCGTCTCTTACTGATAAATTCTGCTTCATGATACTTTTTCCTGACAGATCAAAAACAGTCATTTTTAACGTTCCTTTTACCGATTTATCATTCACATTTATAGTAATATAATGTTCGTCTACACGAGTCGGATAAATATCCAGATTGGTCAATATATTATTTGATGCAATTCTGTCATTGGCAAAATATTTACTCGCTAAATCATAAATATGCAGATTTTGCTCTCCCGCAAGAGCTTTTGCCTGTAAGCTTTTTAAATCAACTTCATACAAAGCAGCCCCTTTTGCACTTGCAACCACCACTTTCCCTTGTGAATTCACAGCAGCACCGTTTACTGAATAATTTTCAGGAATTCCGGAGATTTTGCCTACAAATTTTGCCTTTAAGTCTTTAGTTGAAATTTTGAAAACATTACCTGAAGCGGAAAAAACGTAGAAATTATTATCCGCATCCGCAATCATATCTCCTCCAAAACCTGTTTCAATTGCTGTAAAAGCATTCTTTCCGTTATCAAGATCATCTTTAATAATACCGAGATCATTAACTACATATTGATTTCCTTTTTTGCTGATTTGCAGAAACTGAGTTCCAGCATTATTAATCGCATATATATTTCCGTCGTATCCGGTTGCCATTCTCGTGATATGTGAATTGATATCGCAAGAAGTTACTCTTACAATATCATTTTCTACCAAGGTGATCTCCTGTGTTTTAGCGTTTAAAACATAAATATTAGAAGAAAACATTGGCATATACACCAAATTGTTATTGAACGCGTCATATGCTAATGTTGCAATGGAAGCAGTCTGAGAATTATTGTAAGCATTTTTGTCTTCCGTCACCAATCCGTTTCTTCCCTGTGAAAAAACTTTCGCAGAAGAAATGTCTGTAAAAATTTTGTCACCAGAAATACCGTTCGTTCCATCAATGGCACGGAAATCATTGAAAACAATATTTGGGGTATCTTTTCCTACCAATGCAAAAAAATCTTGCTGTGCGGAAACATTTGCTCCTACCAACAGTAGAAACAAAGGGAATAAATGTTTTTTCATAGTATATAAATTTTGTTTTAATCATTTTATTATGACTAAGTTACATAATTTATAGTTTGAATTTGAAAAATTTTTAATTAATAGTTATTCTACTCACTTTGTCATTCCATAGGAATCTAAGCAAGGATTTTACAGAATAAATCTAGATTCCTACGGAATGACAACTAAGAGGCTATTCAGAATGACAGTAATGCATAAAAAAACTCTCGCAGATTTCGCGGATTTGGCAGATGATCATCATTAAAGATCTGCGTAATCTGTAAAATCTACGAGAGATATATTTAAAAGTTTTAAACTTTAATTCAAAACGTAAGAAGTTCCATCTCTTCCGTCTTTCAGCTCAATTCCTTCTGCAAGAAGTCTGTCTCTGATCTGATCTGAAAGTTCGAAGTTCTTAGATTTTCTTGCCTGATTTCTCAATTCAATTAAAACCTGCAATGTTTGGTCAAGCTTTTCGTTATTATTTTCTTCAATTGCCTGCAATCCTAACACATCGAAAACAAGAGCATTTAAGGTAGATTTCAACTCCTCTAAATCCTTAGTTGAAATGGTTTCTTTAGCATCATTTAAAGCAAATATATATTTTACCGCTTCAAATAAATGAGCAATCAAAACAGGAGAGTTAAAATCATCTGTTAAAGCCTCATAAGCTTTATTTTTCCATTCTTCAAAGCTGAAACCTGATTGTTTTTCATCATTAGGAGTGATTGAATTCAATACTTTAATCGCCTCCATTAATCTGATAAATCCTTTTTCACTTGCCAACATCGCATCATTAGAAATATCTAAAACACTTCTGTAATGAGCCTGCAAGAAGCAAAAGCGAACAATCGACGGATGGAAAGGTTTCTCAAAGAAATCATTTTCACCAGTCATCAATTGCATTGGTAAAATGTAATTTCCTGTTGACTTACTCATACGTTGAGAATTCATCGTCAACATATTTGCATGCATCCAGTAATTTACCGGAGCGGTATCATTGCAAGCTTTTCCCTGAGCAATCTCACATTCGTGGTGAGGGAATTTTAAATCCATTCCTCCTCCGTGAATATCAAAAGTTTCGCCCAGATATTTCGTACTCATCGCTGTACATTCAAGATGCCATCCCGGGAAACCTTCTCCCCAAGGCGAATTCCATCTCATGATGTGCGCCGGAGAGGCTTTTTTCCAAAGTGCAAAATCCTGTGGATTTTTCTTTTCTCCTTGTCCGTCTAAATCACGGGTATTAGCGAAAAGTTCTTCAATATTTCTTTTTGAAAGCTCACCATAATTCAAGCCTCTTCTGTTATATTCCAACACATCGAAATATACGGAACCGTTGCTTTCATAAGCGAATCCTCTTTCAATTAATTTTTGAGTTAATTCAATTTGCTCAACGATGTGACCTGTTGCAGTCGGTTCGATATTCGGAGGCAATAAATTGAATAAATCCAAAACTTTATGAAAATCAACCGTATATTTTTGCACGATTTCCATCGGCTCAAGTTTTTCAAGACGGGTTTGTTTTACGAATCTATCGTTATTCACATCTCCATCATCGGTAAGATGACCTGCATCGGTGATATTTCTTACATATCTTACTTTATACCCAAGATGCATTAAGCTCCTGTAAATAAAGTCGAAGGAAAGGAAAGTTCTTACATTTCCCAAATGAACATTACTGTAAACGGTAGGTCCACAAACGTACATCCCAACATTTCCTTCTAAAATGGGTTTAAATATTTCTTTTTCGCCTGCAAGCGAGTTGTATATTTTTAGTTGCATTGATTTAAATTAAAAGATTTAATGATTTATAAATTTAGTTGAAAGTTTAATGAGAAAAAGATTTTCACCTTTTAGCAACAGCATTTACAGCAACAACAAATAATTGTGGTTACAAAAATTTTATCTGAAACTTTTTTAAATTTTATCATTATTAAATTGCTTTTAAATGATGTTGTAAGTGATCAATATAATCATTGATGACATATTCCAATGTGAATATTTTAGTTTCTGTCTTGGTCATATCACAGGTTCTTTGCAGATCCTCATCAGGAATATTTTCAACAACGTTTACAATCTGTAGATTTAAAAATTTCCAAAGATTAATAATATCCGAAGTTGGAACATTCTGATAATTCTGCGCTTTCACCCAAAAATTCTGATCATAGACAATATTCTCATTTTCTTTATACTGAGTAATTACAAATCTTCTGATATTTGATAAAGCACTATCACAAAGATGGCCTAAAATTTCTTTTTTTGACCATTTTTCGGGAGAAATTTTAGCTGACCATTGCTCTTCTGAAATATTTTCAAACCTCTGCAGCTCTTCTCCAACAATATTTTTAAGAATCTGATAGTCCATAATTACCTTAATTAATAATCCAGTTTAGCATGGCTTCCTACATAATGTAAGAATTCCTGTCTTGTAATTGGATTGGTTCTGAAAATACCACTCAATTCTGCTGTTATCGTAGAACTTGCTGTATCTTTAATTCCTCTGCAATTTACGCAAAGATGTTTTGCATCAATAATACAAGCGACATCTTTTGTCCCCAACGCTTCTTTTAAAGCATCCACAATCTGCATCGTCAATCTTTCTTGAACCTGCGGTCTTTTTGCATAATAATCAACAATTCTGTTGATCTTTGAAAGTCCAATTACTTCTCCATTGGAAATATAGGCAACGTGCGCCCTACCAATAATAGGTAAAAAGTGATGCTCACAGAATGAATATACGGTAATATCTTTCTCCACCAACATTTGGCGGTATTTGTATTTATTTGAAAATGTAGAAATTCCCGGTTTATTTTCAGGAAGAAGTCCTCCGAAAATCTCATTTACATACATCTTTGCCACACGTTTCGGAGAATCTTTTAATGAATCATCAGTCATATCCATCCCTAAGGTTTCCATAATTTGTCCAAAAAGCTCCGTAATTTTTTCTATCTTCTCTTCTGGCGATTTATCAAAAGCATCTTCCCTTATAGGCGTATGTTCTTTTCCAGTGAAAATATCATCGTCGTTATCAGTAAAATCAACCATTTTTATTTAATTTGCACAAAAATACGGATAAAATCGGTTCCATTTATTTGAATCAAGCCGAAAAAATTATCTTTTAACCCACACTTTCATTATAGGCTATGATTATTGTTGAAGAAGTACAAAACAAAACTCAAAAAAAGGAATTTTTAGAATTTCCGGCACGACTTTATCAGCATGATCAAAACTACATCAGACCCAGAAATATCGACATTGAAGATGTTTTCAATCCTGAGAAAAATAAGTTCTTTAAAAATGGAGAATGTACAAGATTTTTATTTAAAAATAAAAACAATGAAACAGTAGGAAAAGTTGCGGTTTTCATTAACGAGACTTATCAACAAAAGCAACCGACAGGCGGATTTGGATTTTTTGATTGTATTAATGATCAGGAAACAGCAAATTTTATTTTTGACCATTGTAAAAAATGGCTCCAACAGAGAGGAATGGAAGCTATGGATGGACCGATAAATTTCGGCGAGCGTGATAAATTCTGGGGACTTGTCATTGAAGGATATATTGAGCCTTTGTTTAGCATGAATTATAATTTCCCTTATTATAAAGAGCTTTTTGAAAACTATGGTTTTAAAATTTATTTTGAACAGCTTTGCTTTTCAAGACCCATTTTTGCAGAAGTTTCGAGAGTATTTACTGTCATGCATGCAAAACACAGCAAGAATCCTGATATTTCTGCAAGGCCAATGACGAAAAATAATCTGGGAAAATTTGCCAAAGATTTTACTGAGATTTACAATAAAGCATGGGCGGCACACGGTGAAGGAAAATGTTTGGATGAAGCAAAGACATTGAAAATGTTCAACACCATGAAGCCTATCATTAACGAGCATATTTCCTGGTTTGTGTATGAAAATGAAAAACCCATTGCGATGTGGATGAATCTTCCGGACACCAACCAATGGTTGAAATATTTAAATGGGAAATTCGGGATTTGGGAAAAACTTAAATTTCTTTGGATAAAAAAGTTTAAGAAAAATGAAAAAATGATAGGAATCGTTTTTGGGGTCATTCCCGAATGGCAAAAGAAAGGAATTGAAGGATATATGATCTGGGAAGGAACGCAACATCTTAGAAAACATACTGATTTTAAAGTCACTGAAATGCAGTGGATCGGTGATTTTAACCCTAAAATGATAAAGATTGCGGAGAATTTAGATACGACTGTGACAAGAAAATTAGCTACTTATCGTTATTTGTTTGATAGGAATAAGGAATTTGAGAGACATCCTGAATTATGACTAGAAATAAACCTTATTCGTATCTATTCAAATTAATTTTTCATTTCTAAATTATTCTTCGATTTTTTATTTGTAGATAACAAATAAAAATGGGATATAGCCTAAATTTATTACAATTGGGTAAAATATCTCTATTTAACCAATCACTATTAATATTTAGAAATTAATTACACTTATTTTCGTAATTTTGAATGTTATAGAAAATTTATAATCATTATGAAAAAAAATATCACGGTAATTTTCAGTATATTATATGTCACTCTTTCGGCACAACAAACCAATGCATTTTCCTACAATGGAGGAGTATTTGCTGAACGAACAGTTTATCAGGTTCCTTCAAATAATGCAAAACGTAATTTAACCTACGAAGAGATACAAGGTTCTCCTTACTATGACAAAAATTTTTCGTTGGCTAAATTTATAATTCCAGAAAACACAGAAACAGCTCCAGCAAGATATAATATTTATTTAGATGAAGTAGAGTTTATAAAAGATAATAAAACATATGCCGTACCTCCAGATAGTCCCTTTACAAAAATTGTATTTACAAATACTGGAGAGACATTAATAAAATTAAATAGCGGTGATGAATTAAGCGGCTATTTCTTTGAGCTAGTAAATGGTAAATATTCTCTTTATAAGAAAATAAAAATGAAATTTAATGATTTTGTTCCTGCTCCAAATTCTTATGCGATGGATAAACCTGCAAATTTTCATAGGTTCGATCCTATTTTTTATATACAAACTGAAAAAGGATTCATAAAAAAACCGAAAAACCAAAAAGAAATAATAGAACAAATTCCTGATAAAAAAGATGTTCTAACAACATTTTTTAAAGAAAATAAGATAAAATTTGATAAAGAAGAAGATCTAAAAAAACTAGTTACTTTTTTAAATCAAAACTAAAATAAAAAGCCTTGTAAAATTACAAGGCTTTTTATTTTAAAATAGCTCTCCCGCTACTTTCTTAATATTATCACTTTTTCCCATTGAGTAAAAATGCAAAACAGGAACTCCAAAATCTAATAATTCTCGACATTGATTAATTGCCCATTCAATTCCGATTTGTTTTACAGCTTCATTATTCTTTGCTTTTTCCACTTCGTTAATCAACTCTTCCGGCAAATCAATTTTGAAGATTTGTGGTAACACTTTTAAATGTTTTTTTGTGGCGATTGGTTTAATTCCCGGAATAATAGGAACAGTAATTCCCATTTCACGGGCCTTTGTTACGAACTCAATATATTTTTTATTATCAAAGAACATTTGGGTAACAATATAATCCGCTCCTGCATCCACTTTTTGTTTCAGCCATTTCAGATCATAGTTCATAGAAGGTGCTTCCATGTGTTTTTCAGGATAACCGGCAACTCCGATACAGAATTTATTATGTTCATCGCAAACCTCATCCTGATTATGAAGATACTTTCCTCTTCCTAAATCATTAATCTGATGCACTAAATCCATCGCACTTGCGTGACCTCCGTTTGTTGGCTCAAAATACTGATGTCCCTTCATTGCATCACCACGCAAAGCCATTACATTATCTATTCCAAGGTACATACAGTCTACCAAAAGATATTCGGTTTCTTCCTTTGTAAAACCTCCGCAAAGCAAATGCGGAACCGTATCTACATTATATTTATGTTGAATAGCGGCACAAATACCCAATGTTCCGGGACGCATTCTTGTAAGACGGCGCTCCATCAAACCATTTCCTTTGTCAATGTAAATATATTCTTCTCTGGAAGTCGTCACATCAATAAATGGAGGTTTGAATTCCATTAAAGGATCGATATTGGTATATAAGTCCTCAATCCCTATTCCTTTTTGTGGCGGAACTACTTCAAGAGAAAAAAGTGTTTTGCCATTGGCATTTTTTATATGGTCGGTAATTTTCATTTAAATATTATTAATATATTTTTTATATGTTTAGTTTTTATAGATCCAGTCTGTGATCAGCGTATTTGAATCTCCGCACTCATCATAGGAGTCAAGAGAAAATGAAATTTTAAATCTATACTTTCTATCATTAAAAGCTTCAAAGAATTTATTGCTTTGCACTACTTCAAAATCAGATTTAATATTTACATCATAAATATAGGTTTGACCTGGTTTAAGAGATACAGATTTATCCTTATAAGTAAAACAGTCAACATCTTTTTTTGCTAACGAAAAAGCCTCAAAAGACTGAGTTTTTTCATTGTACAATTCTAATTCTGTTACTCTCATATTGCAAAAATTAACTTCTTTGCGAATTTTGAAAGATCTATCATCTTTGTTTTTAATCAATAATTTAAACTTGCCCGTCTGCTTTACATGTTCAGCATTTACAGCAATCAGATAATTACATTTCTGTGCATATGCAAAAATGTTTATTGTTAACAATAAAATGATGATTAGTTTTTTCATAATTAAATTCCATCTGCCAAATTAGGATTCAGCCATTTTCTGGCCTCTTGTAAGGAAATCCCTTTTCTTTGCGAATAATCTTTCAACTGGTCTTCTGCAATTTTCCCCAAACCAAAATACTTCGCATGTGGGCTTCCGAAATAATATCCCGAAACGGCAGCTGTAGGAAACATCGCTAAACTTTCTGTCAGATAAACTCCGATTTCCTCTTCCACTTTCAGCAAATCCCAAATAGCGTGTTTTTCTAAATGATCAGGACAGGCCGGATAACCTGGAGCCGGACGAATTCCTTTATATTTTTCAGCGATCAGTTCTTCATTCGTAAGATTTTCCTGATTCGCATACCCCCAATATTCAGTTCTTACTTTTTTATGTAAAAATTCGGCATAAGCTTCTGCAAAACGGTCTGCCAAAGCTTTTACCATGATGGCATTGTAATCGTCATTTGCTTTTTCATATTCTTCTGCCAATTCATCTGTTCCAAAACCTGTGGTTACACAAAAAGCCCCCATATAATCGGTTTTTCCTGAACTTTGCGGAGCAATAAAATCGCTTAGAGCCAAATAATCTTTTCCTTTCGAACGTTGAGCCTGCTGTCTCAATGTTAAGAATTTTACTTTCTGTTCATTATTTTCATCGAAGATCAAAATATCATCTGTTTCATTAGAATTAGCTTTAAAAATTCCGAAAATGGCTTTTGCAGTTAATAATTTTTCGTCTAAAATTCTTTTTAAAATCACCTGAGCATCTTTGAATAATTCTTTTGCCTGAGCTCCAACAACCTCATCTTCCAAAATATTCGGGTATTTTCCATGCAGATCCCAGCTTCTGAAAAACGGAGACCAGTCAATGAAGGGTAATAATTCTCTTAGATCCTGATTTTCGATAACCGTAATCCCCAATTGATTTGGAGTAAAAATTTCTTCATTTTCCCAATCGATTTTAAACTTATCTTTTCGGGCATCTTCAATCGAAACATAGTCTTTATCAACCTGTCTGTTCAGGAATTTTTCTCTGAACTCCGAATAATCATTTTTTAAATCTTCGACATATTCTTTATTTCTGTCTCCCAATAATGAACTTACCACATTTACTGCTCTGGAAGCATCATTTACGTGAACTACGGCATTTTTATATTTTAAATCGATTTTCACGGCGGTATGTGCTTTTGAAGTTGTCGCACCTCCAATTAATAAAGGAAAATCTAAATTCTGTCTTTCCAATTCTGAAGCGATGTATACCATTTCATCCAAACTTGGCGTGATCAAACCGCTCAGTCCGATGACATCTACTTTTTCCTCAATTGCAGTTTGGATAATTTTTTCGGCAGGAACCATCACTCCAAGATCAACAATTTCGTAATTGTTGCAGCCTAAAACTACGCTCACAATATTTTTACCGATATCGTGAACGTCACCTTTTACGGTTGCCATCAAAATTTTTCCGTTGGCTGGTTTTGAACCGTCTTTTTCCGCTTCAATGAATGGTTGTAGATAGGCAACCGCTTTTTTCATTACTCTCGCAGATTTTACAACCTGTGGCAAGAACATTTTTCCGCTTCCGAATAAATCACCTACAACACCCATTCCAGTCATCAAATTAATTTCAATAACGTGAAGTGGTTTTGCAGCCTGTTGTCTTGCTTCTTCAACATCTTCTTCGATAAAACGGTCGATTCCTTTTACCAGAGCATGAGTGATTCTATCCTGCAATGGTTTTGTTCTCCATTCCAGATCCTCAACTTTTTCTTTTTTAACAGATTTATGTTTTTCGGAATAATCCAAAAGTCGCTCTGTAGCATCTTCTCTTTTGTCAAGAATTACATCTTCAACTAATTCGAGAAGTTCTTTATTGATTTCATCATAAACCTCCAGCATTGCAGGGTTTACAATTCCCATATTCATTCCCGCCTGAATTGCATGGTACAGAAAAACTGAATGCATTGCTTCTCTTACCGTATCATTTCCACGGAATGAGAAAGAAACGTTGGAAACTCCCCCACTCACGGAAGCATACGGTAAGTTCTGACGAACCCATCTTGTAGCTTCAATGAAGTCGATTGCATTTCTTCGGTGTTCATCCATTCCCGTTGCGACAGGGAAAATGTTTAAATCGAAAATAATATCTTCTGCAGGAAAATTTAATTTATTAACCAAAAGGTCATAAGAACGTTTTGAAATTTCAATTCTACGCTCATATGTATCGGCTTGCCCTACCTCATCAAATGCCATGACGATCATCGCAGCACCATATCTTTTAATTGCTTTTGCCTGCTTGATGAATTCTTCTTCACCTCCTTTTAAGCTGATAGAATTCACCACACATTTACCTTGAGCAACCTGTAATCCAGCTTCTAAAATTTCCCATTTCGAAGAATCAACCATGATAGGGATTCTTGCGATATCCGGTTCGGAAGCAATTAAATTTAAAAATTTGATCATGGAAGCTTTTCCGTCAATCAATCCGTCATCGAAATTGACATCAAGAATCTGAGCTCCGCCTTCAACCTGATGGCGTGCAATATCTAATGCTTCTGCAAATTTTTCTTCTTTTATTAATCTTAAAAATTTCTTCGACCCGGCAACGTTGGTTCTTTCCCCAACATTGATAAAATTACTTTCCGGTGTAATAATCAAAGGCTCAAGCCCCGATAATCTTAAATATTTCATCAACTTATTCTTCTAAAATATAGTATGCGTTATTCGCATTCTGCTTCAGCAAATTCACATGTTTGCCCAAAGCTGTGAAAATCGGAAACCGTTTGTAAGACAAGTTATGTTCTTTAGCAAATTCTTCGATTTCCTCTGTGATTTCATTATAATATAAATAGCTGTAATTCGGGAAAAGGTGATGGGCAACGTGAAAGTTGAAATTTCCCAACACATTTCGCACAAACCAGTTATTTTCTTTTAAATCATTGGTGACCTCAAACTGATGATGAAGCCAACTGAAAGGCAGTCCGTTTTTCTCATCCAGTTTCGGAAATGCATTATCCGGAAGCGGATGTAAAGGCAACAGCACAAAAAGGGCAAAAATACTTGCCGAAATCACCTGCAAAAACCAAGCTCCCAACGCCAAGCCGACAGATACTTTAAAAAACAAAACAGGAACTACAATCTGATAAAAAAAGTAAAACAGTTTATAAGCGACCATTTTAATTTTTTCTTTTACTGGAATGGCTCCCTGAGTTTTCAGAATGACTCTTTCTTTATCAAAAAAGTCTCTGAAATCCCGAATAAACATCCAATTGAACAGATATAAAGGATAGACTAAAAAGAAAAAGAAATGCTGGTATTTCTGAACTCCTTTTGCTTTAATCCATGGAACGATTAACAGAAGTCCGCTCTGTTCAATATCTGTGTCCCATCCATCCACATTCGGATAAGCGTGATGTGCTGCGATGTGTCTTTTTTTCCAGATGTAGGAATTAGCTCCCACAAAATCGAAAATCTGTAAAACCAAGTTGTTTAGTCTCTTGCTTTTGTAAATATTGTTGTGGGCAGCTTCGTGAATCAGATTTAAATAAATCAACACCAAAGAAATTCCCAACAATACAAAGCTTAAGATATAAATCCAAGGTTTTTCAGCATTAAAAAGAGCAACCCCATATAACCCAAAATAGACCAAAGGCAAAATAATGGCTTTGATCTGGATATACAGGTCCCTGTTTTCGGGAATGGCTTCTACGCGCTGGTTCACTTTTTTTCTTAGTTCATTAAACAGTTTTGCATCCTCTGAATCTTTGAAATAAATCGGCTTTTCCATTATCGTACATTTTGTGATGTAATTAAAGATAATATAAAAAACCGTTCCTTTTCTTATCAATTCAATGAAAAAATTCTATCAAATTATACAAATTCCTTCGATTTTCTTGGCGGATATTGGGCTACCAAATCTGCAATTGCTTTGATATGCTCCGGTGTTGTTCCGCAACAACCACCGATAATATTGATCAATCCTTTTTCCACATATTCCTTTACCTGGCTTGCCATATCTTCAGGTGTTTCATCATATTTTCCAAAAGCGTTTGGTAACCCCGCATTGGGATAAGCAGAAACGTTGAATTCCGAATTATGAGCCAATGTTTCCAAATATGGTGTCAATTGGTTTGCTCCCAAAGCGCAGTTGAAACCAACACTCAATAAATTCAAGTGGGAAACAGAGATTAAGAAAGCTTCTGCAGTTTGTCCGCTCAACGTTCTTCCGGAAGCATCAGTAATGGTTCCTGAAACCATGATTGGAATTTTGATCCCTCTTTCGTCCTGAATTTCATCAATCGCAAACAATGCTGCTTTTGCATTCAATGTATCGAAAATGGTTTCTACTAAAAGAATATCTGATCCGCCATCTAATAAAGCTTCACATTGCTGTTTGTAAGCCACTCTCAGTTCTTCAAATGTAATAGCTCTATAACCCGGATCATTTACATCCGGACTTAAACTTGCCGTTCTGTTAGTCGGACCAATAGAACCCGCTACGAATCTTGGTTTATCAGGATTTTGAGCGGTGAATTCGTCACATACTTTTCTTGCAATTTTTGCAGATTCATAGTTCAATTCATACACTAAATCTTCCATGTGGTAATCTGCCATCGCAATCGTTGTTCCGGAGAACGTATTGGTTTCCAGAATATCTGCTCCTGCCTCCAAGTATTTTCTGTGAACTTCTTCAATCGCTTGAGGCTGCGTTAATGACAACAAATCATTGTTTCCTTTTACCGGATGTTCCCAGTCTTTGAAACGTTCTCCGCGATAGTCTTCTTCTTCAAATTTATATCGCTGAAGCATTGTTCCCATTGCCCCGTCAAGAATTAAAATTCTTTCGGATAATGCTTTGTATAGTTGTTCTGAATTTTTCATTGTATGTTTGGGCTAAAGCCCATTTTGTATTTCGTTATTTTTAAACGGGCTAAAGCCCGTTCTTATTGAATTAATCCAATGCCTGCTTTAAATCTGCAATAACATCTTCTACATTTTCCAAACCAACTGAGCAACGAACCAGACCTGCCGTAATTCCAACCTCATTTCTTTCTTCATCTGATAGTTTGGAGTGTGTTGTAGATGCAGGATGTGTCACAATTGTTCTTGTATCACCCAGATTTGCAGAAAGAGAGCACATTTTAATGTTATCTAAAAAGTTTCTTCCGCCTTCAATTCCTCCTTTGATTTCGAAGGCAACAATATTTCCTCCTAATTTCATTTGTTTTTTTGCCACTTCATAACTTGGATGAGACGGTAAAAATGGATATTTTACCAATTCTACATTCGGATGGCTTTCTAAAAACTCAGCCACTTTCAAGGCATTTTCACAGTGCTTTTCAACACGGATCGCTAGAGTTTCTAAACTTTTTGACAAAACCCAAGCATTGAAAGGAGACATTGCAGGTCCTGTATTTCTTGCAAAAAGATAAATTTCACGAATGAGATCTTCTCTTCCGACTGCTACTCCACCTAAAACACGACCTTGACCGTCAATTAACTTTGTAGCAGAATGAACCACGATATCTGCGCCGTATTTTATCGGTTGTTGCAAGTACGGTGTTGCAAAACAGTTGTCTACAATGAAAATCAGATTATGTTTCTTAGCAATCTGTCCGAAAAATTCTAAATCCAATACTTCAATCGCAGGATTGGTAGGTGTTTCTAAGTATAAAATTTTCGTATTCGGCTGAATATATTTTTCTACGTTTTCCGCATCTTCGGCTTTGAAGTAAGTTGTTTCAATATTCCATTTCGGGAAATATTTGGTGAACAAGGTATGGGTAGAACCAAAAACCGACTGACAGCTTACAATATGATCTCCTGCATTTAACAAAGTAGCGAATGTTGAATAAATCGCAGCCATTCCTGTCGCAAAAGCATATCCTGCTTCTGCGCCTTCCATTTTAGCAATCTTATCTGTGAATTCAGTTACATTCGGGTTTGAAAACCGGCTGTAAAGGTTTTTAGATTTTTCTTCTGCAAAGCTAGCTCTCATATCTTCTGCATCCTGAAAAATAAAGCTGGATGTAAGGTATAAAGGCGTTGAATGTTCATCAAACTGAGTTCTTTCAGTCTGGGTTCTTATCGCGAAGGTTTCAAAATTTTCCATAGAGTTTTAATATGTAGTAATGTATGAGTTTAGCAATATGATAATGAGATGCTTCGACAAGCTCAGCATGACAATAATAATCAATACTACCCAACCTCTACATTATTAAATTGTTATATTAATTTATTTTTTTTCACTTAGTCTTAAAATATCTCCGAAAACGCCTCTTGCCGTCACTTTTGCTCCGGCTCCGGCTCCCATGATCACAATTGGGTTCTCCCCATAACTTTCGGTATAAATTTCAAAAATAGAATCAGAACCTTTCAACTGTCCTAAAGCAGACGTTGCAGGAACAGAAACCAATTTTACATCAAGCTCTCCTTTTTCTTTTTGCAAGTCTCCGTGTAAATCTCCAACATATCTTAACACATGTCCTGGCTCCTGACTTTCTTTAATTTTCTGATATTCTTCATCCAGCTCTTCCAGTCTCGAAAGGAATTCAGATTTTGAAACCGAAAGCAGACTTTCAGGGACTAAATTCTGAATATTGATATCTTCAAATTCATTGATTAAGTCTAATTCTCTTGCCAAGATCAATAATTTTCTCGCTACATCGTTTCCTGATAAGTCTTCTCTCGGATCCGGCTCTGTATATCCTTTTTCCAACGCTTCATTGATAATGGTTGAAAATTTATCGTTTCTCAAAGAAAAATTATTGAAAACATAGCTCAATGTTCCTGAGAAAACCCCTTTGATTCTTGTAATATTTTCTCCTGAAAGGTGTAATAATTTTATGGTGTCAATCAATGGCAAACCAGCTCCAACATTGGTTTCGTACAGGTACTGTTTTTTATTTTTCTCTAATGCTTTTCTTAAACTTCTATAGTTTGCGATAGGAAGTGTATTGTAGATTTTATTGGATGAAACAATATCAAAACCATTATCTACAAACACATCGTAATGTTTTACAAAGTCTTTACTGGCCGTATTATCTACCATCACCAGATTTTCCAGATGGTGTTCTTTTGCATAATTGATGAGTCCTTCTACGCTAGATTCTGTTTGAGAGTAATTCACTTTCTGTCTCCAGTCGCTTCCAAAACCGCCTTTGTTTAAAGCCATTTTTTTGGAATTGGCAATGGCAACGATTTTCAGCTGTAGTCTTTTTCTCGTTAAAATATCGTGTGAAGAATCTAAGATCTGCTCTACCAAAGTTCCGCCTACATTTCCGTGCCCGATTAAAGCTAAATGTACCACTTTCGGTTTTCCATAGATTTCAGTTTCTATGATATTTTTTGTAATCTCCGTTTGGCTATCTGTCACCACTATATTTACTCTTCCAGCAGATGCAATTTGATTTAACAGCAAAGGGAAGATCTTGTTTCTTTGAAGCTCGGAAAGGATTTTATTATAATTTTCAGATACAAATCCGATCACCGCTACATTATTGATACTGTAGATATTACTTACCGTTCCTTTTACTTTTTCATTTTTAAATTCTTCAGAAAGAACACGTACTGCATCTTCCGCATCATTTTCATCTACCAAAACAGAAATTCCGTTCTCAATCGCCTGTTGAGAAATCACTCCTACGCTTATCCCGGCATCATTCAGCACTCTAAAAATTCTGGAATCCACTCCAATTTGTCCGAGGAAATCTTTTCCCTCAAAATTTACCAATGCTTTGTTTCGATAGATGTTTATAATATCTGATGTTGTCATATTTTCAGAATAGGTTTTATTATATTATTTAGTTGTTTGTACTCCATTAAAAAGGCGTCATGCCCATGAATTGACTGTATCTCGTGATAGAAAACATTTTCTTTTTTCGTTTTCAGCTTTTCAAAGCACATTCGAATCTCTGATGCCGGAAAAAATAAGTCTGTATCTACTGAGATCAGGTGCATTCGTGCTTCTATTTTTTCCAGTTTTTTTTCATCTGCATTGATATTCATCAGTAAATGGTTCATCAGCTTATAAGATTTTAAACTAAATCTTTCGTTTAGTGAATTTCCATGATAAACAAGCCAGTCTTCTGACTCCAATCGCTGTTTTTCCTGATTATATTTGTTTTGAAATCTGTCGTTTAAAGATTCTGGTGTTCTGTAACAGAGCATCGCATGGATTCTGGCTTTCTGTAAAGGCTCATCATTTTGATTCAACAAAAATTTCTGAACCAGACATTGTGCATGAAGCCAATCATGAGTTTTAAAATCACAGGCAATAGGAATAAAAATTTCGGCTAAATGTGGATTTTTCACCAACATCTCCCAACCGATTCCTCCACCTAAAGAGCCTCCAATAATGGCGTATACACTTTTAATATGTAATATTTCAAGCCCTTTTAAAAAGATATTGGCAATATCTGAAGGCGTGAAATCTTCGTACTCATCAATAAAAAAATCATCGTAACCGTTTCCGGGAATATTGAAACACAGAACCGTGTATGTATTTGTATCAATTACCTGACCTTCTCCAATCAGTTGCTTCCACCATCCATTTTCACCTGAAACATTAGAATTTCCGGTTAAGGCATGGTTAACTAAAATGATCGGTGCTGAAAACAGGTCTTTCCCGAAAAGCTGATAGCTCAACGAAATATTGTATTCCTTATGGGAATCTGTTTGATAGGTAAAGTTAATATAGTTGAGTTCTGTTTTCAATTCTATTATATATTTTAATACAATTGAAAATGCCACAGGAAATGGCTGAAAAGAACTTCAGTAAGTTATCTGTCCAAAAATAAATCTGGTAGAACGTAGCACCTTCTTTGCTTTCGCAAAGGGTTGCTAAGGTTTCACAGGGTCTAATCCCTCAACCTTTCTTGATAACATTTTCAATATTTGAATGATCGAATGGTGCAAAGGTATAACATTTCTTTTATATATTAAAATAAATTATTTTAAAGCTCAGAAACCCTATTTAATAAAGGCTTGTCTGTGAATATTAAATTTTATTCAGATTCAGGATGTTGCAATTTTTTCTCAAAAAAACTACCTTCGTATTGAAAAATGCTGAACTATGAGTGCTGAAAAACAAAGATTACGAGATACCAATTGGAAAAACTGGGGTCCCTATGTAAGTAACCGACAATGGGGAAATGTGCGTGAAGATTACAGTTCTAACGGGGATGCATGGAATTTCGCCAGTCATGATGCTGCAGAAAGCTATGCCTACCGATGGGGAGAGGAAGGAATTGCCGGAATCTCTGATGTAAAACAGCTTTTCTGTTTTGCTTTTTCTTTTTGGAATAAGAAAGATAAAATAGTAAAAGAACGTTTTTTCGGGCTGAGCAATCCTGAAGGAAATCACGGGGAAGACATCAAAGAAATCTTTTATTATCTGGATAATACACCAACACACAGTTATATGAAGATGGTGTATAAATATCCTATCAATGCTTTTCCTTATGATAAAATCCGTTCTGAGAATGCCAAGAGAAGCAATAAAGAACCTGAATACGAAATCATCGACACCGGAATTTTCGATCAGAATGAATATTTTGATATTTTCATTGAATATGCCAAAGCCGATCACAACGATATTCTAGTAAGAATCACGGTTTGCAACAGAAGTACTTTCAATGCTCCTCTTTTAATTGCTCCTACCATCTGGTTTAGAAACAATTGGAAATGGGGATACAATACGTATAAAGCTCAGTTAAATGCAGTTAATGACGGAACTATCGACATCAATCATGACAGTATTTCTATTAAAAAGTTTTATTCAAGAAATAATAATACGAAGAGTGTTTTTTGTGATAATGAAACTAACAATCCTAAATTATACGGAACTCCTTTTTCAGGAAATACTTATTTCAAAGACGGGATCAATGATTATATAGTTCATGGAACTAACACGATCAATCCTGAGAAAACAGGGACGAAAGCTTCTTTCCTGCTTGATGAAACGATTGAAGGCGGAGCATCTAAAACTTTTGATTTCAGACTCTCACCAAATGATCTGGATGAACCTTTTGATCAGTTTGACGAAATATTTGCACAGAAAATTGAGGAAGCCAATGAGTTTTATAATGAAATTCAGAGCGATGTTGTAGATGATGATGAAAAAAACGTTCAGAGACAGGCTTTTGCAGGTTTGCTCTGGAATAAACAGTTCTATCACTACAATGTTGGAAAATGGCTGAAAGGTGATCCTAATTTTGATGCTCCAAGAGATTTCAACAATTATGTCCGAAATACGGAATGGAATCACATGCATAACAAAGACATTATTTCCATGCCTGACAAATGGGAATATCCGTGGTATGCAACTTGGGATCTAGCATTTCATTGTGTTCCTTTTTCCATCATTGATGCGGAATTTGCAAAAGGACAGCTTCTTTTGCTGACGAAGGAATGGTATATGCATCCAAACGGGCAGCTTCCTGCTTATGAATGGAATTTAAGTGATGTAAATCCACCTGTACATGCATGGTCTTGTTTCCGTGTTTTTAAAATTGATGAAAAACAAAATGGAAAACCCGATCTTTTATTTTTAGAAAAAGTTTTCCAAAAGCTTCTTCTGAATTTCACATGGTGGGTGAACCGAAAGGATAAAAATGGTAAAAATATTTTCGGAGGCGGTTTCCTTGGTTTGGATAACATCGGTGCTTTTGACCGTAATATGGTTTTAAAGGACGGACAACATCTGGAACAAGCTGATGGAACAAGCTGGATGGCAATGTATGCATTGAATATGATGCGAATTGCTATGGAACTGGCTCAATATTACCAAGTGTATGAAGATATGGCCATCAAATTCTTCGAGCATTATCTTTATATTGCAGAAGCGATGGAAAACCTGGGCGAAGGAACAAAAGGTTTGTGGAATGAAGAAGACGGATTTTTCTATGACGTACTTCAGCTTGGAAACGGCAACAGTGTTTCTCTAAGATTAAGAAGTATTGTGGGACTGATTCCAATGTTTGCTGTAGAAATTGTTGATCATAAATTATTAGAAAACATGCCCAACTTCACCGCAAGAATGGAATGGATTCTAAAAAACAAACCTGAGCTTACCAAACTTGTTTCTCACTGGGACGAAGAAGGACAAGGAAGAAAACATTTGATGAGTATTCTCCGTAAGAACAGATTGACGAAAGTTTTATCAAGAATGCTTGATGAAAAGGAGTTTTTAAGTACTTACGGAATTCGTGCAATGTCGAAGGTATATGAAGAAAATCCGTTTATATTTTCAGTGCATGGAACTGAAAATGTAGTGTATTATACTCCTGCAGAAAGTGACAGCAGAATGTTTGGTGGCAACAGCAACTGGAGAGGCCCGATTTGGTTCCCTATTAATTTCCTGATTGTGGAAAGTTTACAGCGTTTCCATTATTATTATGGAAATAGTCTGAAAGTAGAATTCCCTACAGGAAGTGGTGATAAACGAAACCTTGATGAAGTTGCTCAGAATATAAGCAACAGATTATGCTCTATCTTTTTAAAGGATGAACACGGGCAACGTCCGTTCAATGGCGGAAATCCTAAGTTTAATTATGACGAAAACTTTAGAGATTATATCACCTTCTTTGAATATTTCCATGGTGACAATGGTCGTGGAGTCGGTGCGTCGCATCAGACGGGATGGACTGCAACGGTTGCAAAGCTAATGAAACCGAGATTAATGTAAATAAAAAAATTAGGGTATTAGAACCGAACAAATTGTTCAAATTCTAATACCCTAAAATATTAGTAATCGTATTCTAATTAGTAACCTGTTCTCCGTTTACAAAAACTTCGTACCCAATTTCTACATTAGGTTCTAATGTTTTAGAAACTGAACAGTATTTTTCAAAAGATAACTGAGCTGCTTTCAGTGCTTTTTTAGGATCAATATTTCCTTCTATTAGAAATTTCACCTTAATCGCTTTGAATGGTTTTGCATCTTCAACAGGAACACGCTCTCCTTCTACCTCAGCTTTAAAACCTGTAATTTCCTGTCTCTGTTTTTTCAGGATAGAAACTACATCGATTCCGCTGCATCCTGCAACTGCCATCAAAACACTTTCCATTGGAGAAACTCCTTTTGCTCCCGGCTGAGAAGTATTATCCAGTAAAATTGAATTCCCTTGTGAGTTGGTACATTCAAATAAAAAATCGTCGTTGAGTCTGTTAAGTGTTATTTTCATTTTATAATTTTAATTTTTAGATATTTATTCTTATCTCGAAAAAGCATTTGTGGATAAATATTTCTACTTTTCAATTCAAACCGTAGTCCAGCATTTTGCCAATGCAATGTTAGCGGAAGTTTTTACTAGTAGTTTATCTTATGATTTAATTCAATTGGATTATTTTTTTGCAAAATACTTTTTTGCATTTCTTTAGTCTTTACTGAAATATCCATTGTAATACCATTCGGGCTGGTAAATGTAACCGTTTTTCCCATTGCCAACTTTGTATTTATATCATAAGGATCATTAAAATATGATTTTGCAAGTGTTTCATATTTATTCCAATCAATTTTTATTGCTTTTTTGCGTACGTCAAAAATATTCCCGCCATTTTTGACTTCTATCAAATTAAATGAATATTCATTGTTTGAATCTTGAATAGAAATAATCAGGCCAGGTAAACCATTAAAAATATAGGGACCATCACCGAAAGGTAATTCCGTAGTAAACCAAGCAATCCAGTTTCTTCCTCCATAATTGGTTTCTGCTTTTTGAGATTTATATTTTCCAATAATTTTTTGTTCGGACGTTATTTTCCAATCTAATATTTCCTCAATCGGAAGAAAATAATCTGTTCCCAAATATGTTATTAATTTTTCAATCCTTTTTTGAGCAAGATTCTTTTTGACATAGAAGTGGTTTTCAACACCCATTTTATACCTTCCATTTCCATTATTCAACTTTACTGAATCAGATTTTTTGTCTTGTGAATCTCTAAAAATTGAAGTATTATTTTTTAAATCCAAAATCATAATTTCGGAAATAACATAATCTGGATTTTCTAAATTCAGTTTGTATTTTGCTTCGTAAATAAAACTAAATTTTTGTGAGAAGCAAAAGGTAGAAATTCCAAGAAAAAATATTATAAATTTCATTTTTGATGTAATCTTCATTTTCAATAATGTTTAGTTTATATTTTCCCTTCTCTATCTTTCCAAAATCAAATTTTCTCTCTTTGTCTGTTTTGGTTTCGTGAATATTTTTATTAGAAATATTTACTAATTTTAAAATAAACTGAGGTAAATATATTTTCTTAACTAGCGTATCGTTAATTGTTCCGTATAGTGATTGACACCAAAAATTCGTTGAAAGTATTATTAGAAAAAGTAAAACCAGCTTTTTCACTTAAGCATATTTATGCAAAATTATAAAATTCCTCTGGCTTTTATCTCAAGATACTTATTGATCACATCAATATTTAAATTTTCCGGAAGTGTATATACTGAATAAATACCATATTTTCTAAGCTCCTGAATGATTAATTTTTTCTCAAACTCAAATTTCTCTGCAACAATTTCATCATAGATCTCCTGCATATTTTCAGGGTTCTTATGCATCAATGCCTGTATTTCGGAGTTTTTAAAGAACACTACAACCAACAAATGGTTTTTAGCAATTCCACGAAGGTATTTTAGCTGTCTGTTCAGCCCGTCCAATGTTTCAAAATTGGTAAACAGTAAAACCAAGCTTCTTTGGTTAAGAGAAAATTTCACATCCTGATACAGCCTGTTGAAATCACTTTCAAAGAAATCTGTTTTAACGTTATATAAAGCTTCAGAAATTTTCTTGAGCTGTCCGGATTTATTATCTGCAGCCACTCTGTTTTCAGCCTTTTTAGAGAAAGTCATCATGCCTGCTCGGTCTCCCTTTTTCAGAATGATATGTGATAAAGCCATTGTTGCATTGATCGAATAATCAAGAAGACTTAATCCGTTGAACGGCATTTTCATTGTTCTTCCTTTATCGATTAGCATAAAAATACGTTGCGCTTTTTCATCCTGAAACTGATTCACCATCAATCGATTGGCTTTGGAAGTCGCTTTCCAGTTGATAGTCCTTACATCGTCTCCGGGAACATATTCTTTGATCTGCTCAAATTCCATGGTATGTCCCAGTTTTCTTATTTTTTTGATTCCTCCCAATAAAAACTCGTTTTGAAGTGCCATCAATTCATATTTTCTTAAATGAATAAATGACGGATAGGAAGGAAGCATCGCATCTTTCTGAAAGGTAAATCTTTTGGCAACCAACCCTAAAGGGGAAGAAACAAAAATATTTAGGGCTCCAAAGCTGTACTCTCCTCTTTCTTTAGGCTCTAAAATGTATTCAAAAAATGAATTTCTGCCTGTGTCAATACTTTTTTCGATCATGAAATCTCTTTTCTGAAACTGAAAAGGAATCTCATCGATCACTTTGACATAAATTTTAAATCTGTAATTATTTTTAATATCAATTTTTACAGGATTTTCATCACCGTTCGATAATTTCTCGGGCAATATTCTCTGTGACTGAACACCTTCTTTTTTATTAAAAACAAACAGGTAATCTACCATCACCGCCAGAAAACAGATCAACAACAAAGTATGTGCAAGAATCATCAGAAAAGGAAAGAAAAATGCAAAAACATAGATCATCCCCACTCCGATGAGTGTGAAGAAAAATCGTGTATTGATGTATAGGTTTTTCATTTGTGAGGTTGCAGGTCTTAATGTTTTTAGGAATTAGTTTGAAAGAATAAAATATATAGTTTTCTCTTTATTATTTTTCAATATGTAAAATTCTTCTTTTTTAATTACCTCAACATTTGATTTGTCAAGTTGTTCTAAATCTAAAAACCAATTTGGTTTTAGTTTTACATTTTGTTCAACTTTATTGTTAAACAATTCAAAACTAATTTTATCATTTGCTGAGAAAATTGAATCATAAAATTCCGACTTTTTATAATTAAATTTTCCAAATGCACATAAAGGATCTAAATACGAGACATTCCTCAATTCAGTTGCATCATTATAAATAATTGAAGGAAACCATCCTTTATTTCGTTCATTCTTTTTATTGAATTCATCAAATATTTTATACTCTTGTTTGTATCCCTTTTGACAACTAAAAGTTAAAGTTGCCAGAACAAAGAGTAGTAAAATTTTAATTTTATTCATTGATTAAATTTCTATTACCTATCTAGGAATTTCTATTCCTTCTAAAATCTGTCTGATAATTTCATCGGCAGTCAATCCTTCCATTTCTCTTTCAGGCGAAACAATCACCCTGTGTCTCAATACGGCATAGCTTGCCTCTTTGATGTCTTCCGGAGTTACGAAATCTCTTCCTCTCAGTGCAGCAAAAGCTTTTGAAGCCGTCAGTAATGCTAAACTTGCTCTTGGAGAAGCTCCTAAATATAAAAACTGATTTTCTCTGGTGTTGATAATGATTTTAGCAATATATTCTATGAGCTGAGATTCTACAATGATCTCTTTTACCAAATGCTGATAGTTTTTAAGCTGTTGAGCTGTAATGACGCGTTCTACAACTTCTGTTTTATCTTCTTTTTTACTTTCGTGCTGGTTTTTAATGATCGCTATTTCCTGCTCAAGGTTCGGATATTTTACATTGATCTTGAAAAGGAAACGATCCAGCTGCGCTTCGGGAAGCCTGTAAGTCCCTTCGTGTTCAATAGGGTTTTGAGTCGCCACAACTAAGAATGGCTCATCCATTGTATAACGGGTTCCATCCATGGTGATCTGTCTTTCCTCCATTACTTCAAAAAGAGCCGATTGTGTTTTAGCCGGTGATCTGTTGATCTCATCAATCAGAACAAAGTTGGAGAAAATAGGACCTTTTTTAAATTCAAATTCTGAATTTTTCACACTGAAAACAGAGGTTCCCAAAATATCTGAAGGCATCAGATCCGGAGTAAACTGAATTCTGCTGAAATCTACATCGATCGTTTTTGCCAGTAATTTTGCCGTAATGGTTTTTGCCACTCCCGGAACTCCTTCTATAAGAACATGCCCGTTCGACAATAATGCTGCCAAAAGATGTTCTACCATGTCTTCCTGACCGACAATCACTTTAGCGATTTCAGTTTTTACTTTCTCTAAACTCGCACGAAGTTCGATCATGTCTAAACGCGACTGAAAATCCCCTTCTTTTTTTTCAAGATGTATAGAAGTCTGATTGTCTAAATTTGGGTTTTCAAAATTATCCATACTATTATGTTTTTCAATCTAATAATATAACCGTTCGCAATAAGATTCTTCGCTTTGCTCAGAATGACAACAACATTGTTATAGTATCAGATTACTAGATTTGTTATATTTTAATTATTTCATCTAACAGCTTATTCATTCTTGCAAGATCTTCCTTCATTACATTAGCATAAGGATCTTGTCCTTTTTTGATCAGCGTAATTGCCTCATTAATCATTTCTACAGGTTTCCCGGTTTTTAAATGAAGTTTTTTCGCAAAATCCTCATCCAAATTCTGAGTATCTATTAAAAGATCAAGCCTTACTTTATTTAAAAAGTACTGTGCTTTTTTAGCCATCATATCATGAAAATCTCCTTCCTGTAGGTATAAATTACCTATGCTTTTTACAAATTCTGCCGACGTATTTTTTAATGGTTCTACTATTGGAACTATTCTCTGTTTTCTTTTTGCATTAAAGAAAATAAATAACACCAGTCCTCCTAAAAATATCCACCATGCATATTTCAACGCAGGTTTTGACAGGATAAATCTCATGAAGAATCGTGATTCTTTGGTATTGCTTTCTACAAACCAAAGTGTATCTCTATCCTGAAGATAAGAAAATACATCCTGAAAATATTTTACATTTCCTTTTTTCAGCAAATAATAATTGGTGAGAAACAAGGGCTCACAATGTACATAAAAGGTACCTTTTCCAAATTTTGCTTTAATGAAATTTGCCTGATCTGTATTATTTTTTTCAACGGTTTTCCCAAGAACTTCAATCTCAGGTTTTATATAAGAAAAGCCTCTTCCAGAAGGAAATTTGTCTAAATGAATAAAATCTCCCTGGTATTTTTTATCGGTAAGCTTTATATAATTTTCTTCTTCAAAAGAAATCTGAGAATTATAATACCCAATACTATCTGAAACAGGTTTGGGAAGATGGCTTACAATAATCATCGCATCCGAACCTTTAGAAACCTGATCCATTATTTTTTTCCAGGATTCCATATCGATTTCACTTTCGATTACGAGAATATTATGGGCAGGTTTATTTTTATTCTGATTGTAGTATTCATAGGCGGAAACATCCACTTTTTTAAGCTTCCCTTTAAAGAGATCTTTACTTTCATGGTTAAAAACAAAGAGACCGAAAGGAGACTTTTCATCTACATCAAAATTCTTGCGCCAATCTGTAACTTCTTTTTTGTTTACTTCAAGCAATGCCAATATCACCATAATAATGATGAATACCAAAGCATATATTTTGAAAGTCTTGTTCATTTCTCTTAAAATTAATTACAGTTTGAAAGATTGATATTGTTGCTTGAATCTGGAATAATCTTCTTTATCGATCCCGAATTCACCATACCACACATAATCGAAGATATAAGAGAGTTTTGAAAATTCATTTTTCAGATGCTGATCTTTTAATTCGGCTACGTAATCTTTATTAGTTTTTTCAGGATTCCAGACGATGATTTTTTTGTCGCTCAGCTTTTTTAGGATATATAAAAACTGATATCGAATGGCTGAACGGTATTCTCCATTGTTTTCAAACTGCGCGATACTTTCCGGGAAATTGATCTCGTGAATATTTTCATGAAGTTCTTTTTCTGCAATATTCAGTTTCTTGTTTTTTCTGCCGAAAATAAAGCGGCCATCTTTCCCCAGTAAATATTTAATAATGAAATATAATAGAAATCCTACCAGAACAATGGCAAACAAACGGATTAAAACATCCGTAAATTTTGCTGAACTGCTTAAGCTTGTTTTCCCAAAAATACTTTCTATCAATCTGATGATCTTACGCTGAAGTTTTTCCCAAAAAGATTCTCTGGGTTTTGATACGGAATAGTCAAATTCACTTCCTTTATATCTCGACTGTATATTTTCTTTAATTTTCTTTGGGTA
Organism: Chryseobacterium taiwanense; assembly: GCF_000813825.1. Lineage (GTDB taxonomy): Bacteria > Bacteroidota > Bacteroidia > Flavobacteriales > Weeksellaceae > Chryseobacterium > Chryseobacterium taiwanense. The sequence continues at coordinate 276,372 of NZ_JWTA01000001.1, read as the reverse complement.
CACCGTATTTTCCGTAACAGGCTTTTTCAGCAATACGGAATCTGCACGGTTCATTCCTTTATAATGTTCTTCACTTAAAGAATCTACCACTACTGTTTCAATGGTAGCCGAAGGTTCGCTTTCCTGTGCAAAAGAAAAACCTGACGTAATAAAGAGAAAAAAAAGAATGATTTTATTCATTAATTCCGATCGTATCAATTTCTGCCAATTCTACTTTTTGATGAAGATCTGTTCTACTGTCATAATACATCAATCCTGAGTTGACATAAAGCATATTTGAGGTAAAAAACGAAACCAATACCGATATTGCGTAAAGTATAAAAAACAGCACTCCAAATCCGCTTCCAAGAGGATTCTGCTCAAAATTTCCATCCGGAGCACTCGTGGTTAGTGAAGCAAAAAATATAATCATCGGAATGGTCGTAAAGATCATCGAAATGATGTACAAAATAATGGAGATCACAATAGTACTTCCCCAATATTTCCAATAAGGAGAGCCTTCTCTTGCATTAGCATATGAAAACTGAGTTCTTATCGAATAGCTTAAACTTTCAAAGAACCCTCTCGTTGAATTGAAATAATCATACATCAAAAATGTAATCACATTAAACATTGTAGGAGCCACCAAAAGCATAATAAAAAAGCCTATTATTATAAACATAAGGGCATAAGAAATCCCGAGTATAATGAATGACAACGGCACCATTATAAAAGTCATTCCTAGGCATAGGATGATTATTTTTTTCAAATGTTGTTTAAAATCACCTAAAATATCATCGGTTCTGATTTTAGTTTCACCAGCGGCCAATCTTTTTAAATAAAAAACAGGATAGAGATAATTGATGATCATCAAAATCATGAACAGTACAAACGTAATCGCTCCGACTGTAAAAAACATCCCCAGATTATCTTCAAAATAATTTTCGAAGTAGTAACTATCTCCACTTATATTTGATCCTAAAATCTGCCCAAAAAGCTCTTTAAAACCAAAAATAAAAACGACTACCATCAAAATAAGAAGCAGACCGTTCAGTAAAATATAATTTTTGAAATAATTTTTACCATAAAGCTTAAAGAAAGAAAAACTGTCACTTATGAAAGTTCCAAAGTCTCTTTTTTTATAAAACTGCATCATGTATGTGTTTGTTAATTTTTTTATTTACAATATACGGATACACAAAATAGTACCCTCCTATGATCGCCAGTGAACCGAAAATAATAATGATATTCAAAATCAAAGGCATCTTCAAAGCATGTCTCGTTACATATCCTTCAATAATTCCGGCACATATCGTAAAAGGAACCGTGCTCAGAAATATTTTAAATGAATCTTTAAATCCTATTTTGCAGGAATTGAACCTAGAAAGCGTTTTTGGAAATAAAATAGAAGCTCCTAAAATCAAACCGCACATTGCCTCAACAACCATTGAAAAAATTTCAAAAACTCCGTGAAGCCAGATTCCTCTTGCACTGTCCTGTAAAGCTCCATATTCTGAAAAGAAATACTGAAAAGAACCCAACATAATACTGTTTGACAACAAAGCAAACAAAGTTCCTACTCCACCAAAAATACCGTACAAATAAAGTTTTGCCCCAACTCCGATATTATTGAAAATAATTCCGATAGTACTTCCCCATGTAGAACCGCTTTGATACACTCCTACCGCATTTCCTTTCTTTATATTCTCAATGGTCATATTGACATAGTCTTCTCCCAAAATAATATTGGCAAAATCTTTATCATAAATAGCCGAAACGACTCCCATAGAAGTAAAAAGAATAAAAAAGAGGAACGCATACAAAAGATACCTTCTGTATTGAAACACCAAAAGAGGAACCTCGGTTTTAAAGAAATAGGTAATCCTATTTTCTTCTACTCTTTTAGTTTTATAAATTTTCTGATAAATCTGAGAAGAGAGATGATTTAAGTAAACCGTTGTATTACTTTTAGGATAATAAGTTTGTGCAAAAGAAAGATCATTGATGAGATTAATGTACAGCGAAGAAAGGTCGTCCGGATTTTTTTTTATTTTCCCCTGAATAACCTGCTCAATTCCAAACCATTTTTCTTTATTTTGTTTAATGAAATAAACTTCTCTCATAATTGTAAAGCTAAAATAATAAAAAATATGTCTCAAATTGCGATTAATACCTCACAAAATGTCAATATTAATTTTAATGTTGCGAGCGTGGGCGAAAGGATGCTTGCTTTTATCATCGACTTGTTGATAAAAATTGCTTATGTGATCGTTATCTTTTATTTATTTTTCAACGTTCTGGATTTAGGCTATTTGTTGGATGGGCTTGATCAATGGTCTCAAATGGCAATTTATATCGCCATTACTTTTCCTGTATATATTTATCCTTTAGTTTTAGAAAGTCTTATGGAAGGACAAACTCCCGGTAAAAAAGCTTTAAAAATAAGAGTGGTAAAAATTGATGGATATCAAGCAAGTTTTGGCGATTATATGATTCGTTGGGTATTTAGAATTGTAGACACTTTATTTGTAGGAGTCATTGGTCTTATTTCTATGATTATTTCTAAAAATAATCAGCGGTTGGGTGATATTGCTTCAGGAACCGCGGTTATTTCCCTTAAAAACAGCATCAACATTTCCCATACCATTCTTGAAAATATACAAGAAGACTACATTCCCTCTTTTCCACAGGTAATTGCTTTAAGTGACAACGATATGCGAATCATTAAAGACAATTATCAAAAGGCATTAAGAATAGACGACAGACATATCATTAATAAACTTTCCGAAAAAATAAAAAGCATTCTTAAACTGGAAACAGATCCGAAAATGACTGAAAGGCAGTTTATAGGAATTATCATTAAGGATTATAATTATTATACCGGAAAAGACAGTTAATATCAATTGTGAATTTTACTTCGTAAGTGAATTGTGAATTTTTAATTCAATTTTAAAATTGACAAGTTAAACGAATTGACCATTCACAACTCATCTTCTTTTCTTGATCTACATCAAAACACCATCGGTGTGGTTTTTGTACTTTTACATATCATTAAAACCTAGATTATGAGATTCGAAAACAATAAATCAGGAAACGGTGGAGTTCTTACCTTGAACAATGAAACTAAAGAAATCGGAAGACTGACCTACACTATTTTCCCTGAAGAAAATAAATTCATCATTTCTTTCGTACTGGTTCACCCTGAATTTGAAGGTCGTGGAATGGGAAAATTTCTGGTAGAAGAAGCCATAAAATTTGCAAGAGAAAACAACTGGAAAGTCTATCCTCACTGTTCTTACGCAAGATCTGTAATGATGAGAATGAATGATGTGGAAGATATTTTTTTAAAGAACTAAAACCTCATTCACCAAAATCTCTTCAATATCATTCGGATAATCCACTTTCAGATGTTGGTCGGCATTCACCCATTTTTCTATTTCTTCAAGCTGTAAAACTTTTGAATTAGGAATTCCCATTTTGTCCAATGCACAAGCATTACACTCCTGTTCATATTGATTATGAATAGGAATAACGAATAATTTCTTATCCATAAAAAGAGCTTCTGCCGGACTTTCAAATCCCGCATTACAAAGAATTCCGTCACAATTTTCGAAAGATTTCAAATACTGAATTTCATCAATCGGGAAAACTTCAACATTATTTTCTCTGAACTGAAGTTTTGTGTATTTAGAAAACACCTTCCATTCTACAGGAATCTGTTTTAAAACTTTAATAATGTTTTCATCTGAAAAGCTTGGAAGATAGACTAAATAAAACCTTTTTTTATCGGGATTAAGATTTCTTATTTTCTTTCTGATAACAGGCTTTTTAATTTGCGGGTGATAATTTTCAAAATGAAAACCGATTTTTCGTTCGCTTGGAACGTAATATTTCAAAACCAAATCTCCAAAGAAATCTTTCTTTTCAGGTTTAGGTGTTTCTTTAAACAACATTGAAGCTTGATGACTGAGTTCAATCATCGGAAGTTTTTTCAGTTTACATGCCCAACCCGTTAAAGGTTCATAATCGTTGATGATTAAATCATATTGTGAAAGTTCAATCTCTCTGATCGTTTTTATCGCTTTAAAAAAATCATTATCAAAAAACGTTTTCTTATACGACAAACCACCTGTTTTATCGTAAAGCAACGAAATACCTTTATGTTGAAAATTAACATCAAAATCAGCCTTTAATTGCGATTGATGCCCACTGATCAATGTATCAACCTGTGCGTATTTCTTTAAGATAGGAACAATTTCCTGTGCTCTTGCTACGTGTCCGTTTCCTGTTCCCTGAAATGCATATAATATTCTCATTTAGAAAAATTGGTTACCAGTTTCAAAAGCTCTTCATTAGGAATATCTTGAATTTCTTCCGTTTCGTCATCTGTTAGCAAATGCTTGTGCTCTTCGTAATAAAAGATCTTCCATTCATTATCGTTATACTCCAAAGCAGAAAGATTTTCTATCCAGTCTCCGGAATTAAGATAAGTACAAGATCCTTTTTTAGTCACCACTTCACGAATCTGAGGTTGATGAATATGACCACAAACCACATAATCATAATGGTTGTCGATGGCAAGCTCAGAAGCCGTTAATTCAAAATCTCCAATATACTTGACTGCTTTTTTTACATTATTTTTAATTTTTTTGGAAAACGAGTATTTTTCTCTACCCATTTTCTCCAAAAACCAATTTACAACATTATTGATTACAATCAGTAAATCATAGCCTTTCCCGCCCAGTTTTGCAATCCATTTAGAATGCTGTACTGATGCATCGAAGACATCTCCGTGAAAAATCCAGGTTTTTTTGTTGTTTATGTCTAAGCAGATTTTATTACAGACTTTTAATTTACCTAGCTCGAAATCTGTAAACTTCCGGAACATTTCGTCGTGATTTCCGGTAATATAGAATACTTCAGTATTTTTTGTAGCCAAAGAAAGAATTTTCTTGATGACTTTTAAATGAGGTTTAGGAAAGTAAGACTTTTTGAACTGCCAAATATCTATGATATCTCCATTCAAAACTAAAGTTTTAGGCTGAATGGAATTCAAATATTTTAATAATTCTTTAGCCTTACATCCATAAGTCCCCAAATGAACATCCGAAATGACAACCAATTCAATGTTTCTCTTCATAGATGATTTTATGCAAAGAAACTAATTGAAAATTAACTGTATATGAATGCTATGTTATTTTTTATAGAGAGTTCATCAACTCTTCTGTAATTTCCATGTTGTGATATACGTTTTGTACATCATCATCATCCTCGAAACGCTCAAGCATTTTCATATTTGCTTTGAACTGCTCTTCGTTTACTTCTTTTGTATTATTTGGAATTCTCTGTAATTCTGCGCTTTTTGCTTCTATACCCAGTTCATCCAGTTTGTGAGATAAAGATCCGAAATCTTCAAAAGCAGTAGTAATCATTACTTCTTCTTCATCTTTTTCCACATCTTCTGCTCCACCGTCGATCATTTCCATTTCAAAATCATCCCAGTCCATTTTAATTTGAGCTAAATCGATGGTGAAAATTCCTTTTCTATCAAAAATAAATGCTAATTCACCATTCTTTCCAAGGTTTCCATCAAACTTATTGAAAACAGCTCTTACGTTAGCAACTGTTCTTGTTGTATTGTTTGTAGTACATTCTACAAAAAAAGCAACACCACCTTGTCCGTAGCCTTCATAAGTAACTTCTTCGTAGTTTTCCGCATCTGCACCACTTGCCTTCTTGATTGCTCTTTCCACATTGTCTTTAGGCATATTTGCTCCTTTCGCATTCTGGATGCATCTTCTCAATGCCGGATTAGATTCAGGATCAGTTCCTCCTGCTTTAACTGCCAAAGCAATGTCTTTACCTATTTTAGAGAAAGTTTTGGCCATCTTGTCCCATCTGGCCATTTTAGAAGCTTTTCTATATTCAAACGCTCTTCCCATTTTTATTTTAAATTTTCCACAAAATTAATTAAAAGTCAACGAAAAAAAAATACCCCCAAAAAATTGGAGGTATTTATTATTTAGAAAAATTAATTATTTTTTCTTTTTAGCTGGAGCTTTCTTAGCTGGAGCTTTTTTAGTTGGCTTAGCTACAGTAATGTCATTTTTCTTGTAAGTTTCCCACTCAGCACCTGAGATAGCTCTTACGATAACTTTTCTGTCAGCTTGTCTTTCTGCATCAGTTGCAGTTGCAGGAACAGTAGCTTCTTGAGAACCGATACCGATAGACTTCAATACTGTTGGATTAACTCCTCTAGCTTCTAAAGCTGAAACTACAGAAGCAGCTCTTTGTCTTGATAAGTTCAAGTTGTAAGCAGCAGAACCTTTAGCATCTGTCATACCAACGATAACAAAGTTTTCAGCTGGTGCTTCTTTAATGATTTGAGCAGCTTTATCTAATTTACCACTAGACTCAGGTCTGATTGTAGCTTTGTTGAAATCAAATAAGATATCTTTCAACTCTTTAGTTACAGTAACATAAGTTGGATCAGCTGGTTTTGGACAACCGTTATACTCTGGTAAACCTGGAACTGTAGGACAAGCATCATCTTTATCTAAGATACCGTCACCATCTGTATCTGGCCAAGGACAACCGTTGTTTTCAGCAGGACCTGCTACTGTAGGACAAGCATCATCTTTGTCGATAATACCATCACCATCTGTATCTGGCCAAGGACAACCGTTGTTTTCAACTGGACCAGCAACTTCTGGACACTGATCGTCTTTATCTGGAATACCGTCACCGTCTGTATCAGGACATCCTTGGAATTCTGGTAAACCTGGTGTATCTGGGCAAAGATCATCTTTATCTAAGATACCATCTTTATCTCTATCTCTGTTACCAAATCTAAAGTTCAATGATGCTGAAGCTTGCCAGAAGTTAGCATAGTTTGCTTTATCTCCAGGAGTTGAAACATAGTCACCTTGAACACCTAAACCGAAGTTTTTAGTTACCCAAAAGTTAACACCTGCACCTGTAGAAACTGTAAAGTGGTTTGCTTTACCTTGTTCATTACCATTTTCTCCATTTACTACAGTTTCTCCGTTAGCATCTGTTCTTGGGAAAGAAAGAGATGTATAGTCGTGTCTCAAGTAGTTAGCACCAACTCTTAAATATGGATCGAACCAAGAATCTTCATTCTTCCATAAAAGACCTGCAGCGTGAGCTTGGAAACCAAGACCTGTCATTAACATGAATTCTTTACCCATGTTAAGTCTTTTGTTCTCAACATTTCCTACAGAAGTTTGCCAGTCGATAACTAAACCTTTACCAACATTTCTAGCTACAGTAAGCTTAGACAATGGTGGAGTAATAGAGAAGTTGTTCATATTGAACATTGTCTTCGTCAAATTACGAGCAGCGAACGTATTACTGAAGTTATTTCTCTGTGCCAAGTGGTTCTCTGCATGAGCACCTACTCCGATCAACCAAGGGTTGTTGGTCGTCTGAGCGAACACAGTAGAAGCAACAGTAAGCGCCAATGCTGAAATTCCTAATTTTAGATTTTTCATAGAATTAAATGATTAAATAATTGATAATGCAAAATAAATATAATTTTTCTTTATATACAAAGTTTTTTGGATGATTTTTAACTTTTCTTTAATATTCTATCTAGGTTTCGTTTATTTTCTCTATCTTTTATGCTTTCCCTTTTATCAAAGAGTTTTTTCCCTCTTCCTAAGGCAATTAAGACCTTGGCTTTTCCCTTGTCATTGATATATAATTTTAAAGGTATGATTGTATTTCCTACATCCTTTAATTTCTTCTCGAGTTTTTGCAATTCTTTTTTGTGCAAGAGCAATTTCCGTTCCCTTTTTGTTTTATGATTATAAAAAGTTCCCAATTTATATTCGTCAATCATCATATTAATAATATATAATTCCCGATCAATAAACTGACAGAACGATTCGGTAATGGAAGCTTTAGATGATCGTAAAGATTTTATCTCTGTACCTGTTAAAACCATTCCAGCCTCAAATTCTTCGAGGATTTCGTATTCAAATCTGGCTCTTTTATTTAATATATTGACTGTTTTTTCAATCTTCATTTTTAGATCGTATATAAGAGATGATGTAAGAATTTAATATAGCTATACTTAATAAATTCATTAAGCGGTCTAATCCAGACCCTGCATTTTATTAAATTTGATTAATGAAATATATAAAAAATACCCCATATTTAAAAACTTGACTATTACATTATTACGAAATACCCAAATTCTTTTCGTATTTTTGCGCCAAATTTACAAAACTATATGTTAACAGTATCTAACTTATCTTTACAATTCGGGAAAAGAGTTCTTTTTGACGAGGTAAACATTATGTTTACGAAAGGAAACTGCTACGGGATTATCGGAGCAAATGGTGCAGGAAAGTCTACATTCCTTAAAATATTAACAGGAAAGCAGGATCCTACAACTGGAAATGTATCTTTGGAACCCGGAAAAAGGATGTCTGTTCTTGAGCAGGATCACTTTGCATTTGATCAATATAATGTTCTTGAAGCTGTTTTAAGAGGTAACAAGAAACTATTCGAGATAAAAGAGGAAATGGATGCATTATATGCAAAAGAAGATTTCTCTGACGAAGATGGAATTAAAGCTGGTGAACTAGGTGTAATCTATGATGAAATGGGAGGTTGGACTGCAGAATCTGATGCACAGACCATGCTTTCAAACGTTGGTATTAAAGATGACATGCACTGGCAAATGATGAGCGAACTAGAGAACAAAGACAAAGTAAAAGTTCTTTTGGCTCAGGCGCTTTTCGGAAATCCTGATGTACTTATTCTAGATGAACCTACGAATGACCTTGACATTGATACAATTTCTTGGTTAGAAGATTTCTTGGCAGACTACGAAAACACCGTAATTGTTGTATCTCACGACCGTCACTTCTTGGATACGGTTTGTACACACATCGGTGACTTGGATTATGCTAAATTAAACCTTTACACAGGTAACTACTCTTTCTGGTATCAAGCTTCACAGTTAGCAACAAGACAAAGAGCTCAAGCTAACAAAAAAGCAGAAGAAAAGAAGAAAGAACTTCAGGACTTCATCGCAAGATTTAGTTCAAACGTTGCAAAAGCTAAACAAGCTACAGCAAGAAAGAAAATGATCGATAAATTGAACATCGATGATATTAAACCATCTTCAAGAAGATATCCTGCCATCATTTTCGAAATGGAAAGAGAAGCGGGTGATCAGATTTTAGATGTAAAGGGTCTTGAGAAAACAAAAGATGGAGAATTATTGTTCTCAAACATCGATTTGAACCTTAAAAAAGGAGATAAAGTTGCTGTCTTGTCTAAAAATTCATTGGCCATTACAGAATTTTTCGAAATTTTAGCTGGAAATGTTGAGGCAGACAAAGGAACTGTTGCTTGGGGAGTTACAACAAACCAATCTCACATGCCTTTAGATAATACAAACTTCTTCCAGGAAGATTTGAGCTTGGTTGACTGGTTGAGACAATTCACTAAAAATGATGAAGAGCGTCACGAAGAATTTGTAAGAGGATTCTTAGGAAGAATGCTTTTCTCAGGTGATGAAGCGTTGAAATCTTGTAAAGTACTTTCAGGAGGTGAAAAAATGAGATGTATGTTCAGTAGAATGATGCTTCAGAAAGCAAACATCCTTTTATTAGATGAACCAACGAACCACTTAGACCTTGAAAGTATCACAACGTTGAACAATTCATTGTCTAATTTCAAAGGAAATCTTTTGTTAGCGTCTCATGACCACGAAATGCTTTCAACTGTCTGTAACAGAATCATCGAGTTGACTCCAAACGGAATCATTGATAGAGAAATGACTTATGACGAATATCTTGCTGATAAAAAAGTCAAAGAATTAAGAGAGAAAATGTATTCTTAAAATAATTAAAACCGTTCATCATCTGAACGGTTTTTTTTTAATGCCACTCTCAACAATAAATCTTAGTTTTAAATATAATTCCCTATTTTTGTGAAATGAGTCAAAAATGGATTTACAAGCCCGAACCGGATGAAGATATTGTAGACAGATTAAGTTCGTCACTTGGTTTTGGGACTTTTGAATCTAAACTTCTCGTTCTTAGAGGCATTGACAATTATCAAAAAGCCAGAGAATTTTTCAAACCTAATCTCAATGACATTCACAGTCCGTTTTTAATGGCCGATATGCAAAAGGCTGTTGAGCGTATTGCTACCGCTATTGAAAATGGTGAAAAAATATTGGTATATGGTGATTATGACGTAGATGGAACTACGGCTGTTGCGTTGATGTACCTTTATCTTAGTAAAATCGTTGAAAAAAAATATCTGGATTATTATATCCCCGACAGAAATTCTGAAGGGTATGGAATTTCAACAGAAGGAATTGATTTCGCTAAAGAAAACGGATTTTCGTTAATCATCGCTCTCGATTGTGGAATCAAGGCTTTAGATATGATAAGCTATGCCCAGAGTTTGGATATTGATTTTATCATTTGTGATCACCATTTACCGGGAGAGGAAATCCCAAACGCAGTGGCTGTTCTTGATCCTAAAAGAAATGATTGTAGATATCCTTTTAAAGAACTTTCGGGTTGTGGAGTTGGCTTTAAACTTTGTCAGGGATTAAATACCATTTATAAAATTCCTGAAGCAGAATTATTTGAATTAACAGATCTACTGGCAATTTCTATTGCAGCCGATATTGTTTCCATGACCGGAGAAAATAGAGTTCTGGCAAAAATGGGGCTTAAAGTTTTACGTAAAACTAGAAATTTAGGTTTAAGATTATTAATTCCTGAAGATAAATTATCACACTTTGAAATTTCAAATATTGTTTTTGAAATTGCTCCCAAAATAAACGCCGCAGGAAGGATTTCTCATGGAAAAGCTGCTGTAGAGCTTATGGTTTCAGATAATTTGAAGCATGCGCATCAAATTGTAAGTGACATTATGAACCTCAACGATGAAAGAAGAGAACTTGATATGAATTCTACTCTTTCTGCGCTTAATCAGATTATAGAGTCTCAGCAACAAGCAAAACATAGTACGATTGTGTATCATCCTGAATGGAACAAAGGCGTTATAGGAATTGTTGCTTCCCGACTGATTGAAACTTACTACAAACCTACCCTAGTCTTTACTGACGGAAATAATGGAGAAATGGTAGCTTCTGCAAGATCTGTTTCCGATTTTGATGTGCATGAAGCCTTGGATATGTGTTCTGAATTTTTCTTAAAATTTGGAGGACATCACGCCGCTGCAGGTTTATCAATGGAAAAAGAAAAGTTTGAAGCTTTCAAAGAAAAGTTTGAAAGAATAGTTTCGGAAAAGATTCAGGAGCATCAAAAAGAACCATCTATAAGTATCGATACTGAAGTTCAGATTGAAGATATCAATCGTGAGTTTATCAACTTTCATAGAAAGTTAGCTCCATTCGGACCTCACAATATGAAACCTATATTTTCGATGAGTAACCAGAAGCTTTCCGGTTATTTAAAAACAATGGGGAAAGATAATAATCATCTTAAATTTTATATTAGACAGGATTCTACCAACAGAAATATCGAATGTGTAGGCTTTAAACTGGGACAATTTGCAGAAGAGTTTAAAAATAAAAACTTTGATATCGCCTTTACTTTGGAAGAAAACCATTGGAAAGGTAATGTAACCCACTATTTAAATATTAAAGACGTAAAGTTCAGAGATAATTAATCACTCCATGTACCATGAAAAAAGTTGGTCTTTTCTTTGGATCTTTTAATCCTATCCACATTGGTCATCTGATTCTTGCTAATTATATTTTAGAAAATTCAGATATGAATGAGGTGTGGTTTGTTGTAAGTCCTCAAAATCCTTTTAAAGATAAGAAGACATTGCTCAATGATCACAATCGACTTGATATGGTGGAACTGGCTCTTAAAAATTATCCAAATATAAAAGCTTCGAATGTTGAGTTTTCTCTTCCAAAGCCGAGTTATACCGTTGATACTTTAGCCTATCTTAATGAAAAGTATCCGAAGTATTCTTTCAGTTTAATCATGGGAGAAGATAACTTAAAAAGTCTTCATAAATGGAAAAACGCGGATTATTTAATTAAAAACTATCACATCATAGTTTATCCAAGAGTTTCTGAAAGTGAAGCAAAAACATACGAATATCAGCAGCATGAAAATATTTCTTTAATTAAAGCACCTATCATAGAGCTTTCTGCTACTGAAATCCGCAATATGATTAAAGAAAATAAAAACGTAAGACCTATGCTTCCTCCAGAAGTTTTTGACTATTTGGATGGCAGCAGTTTTTATAAATAGAAGTTAGATAAATTATACAATGGAATTTCTCGAAAAATTTTTCGCAAAATATACCCAAGAACAGGTTATTAGATGGTTTAAACGAATTTGCTTAGCTGAAGCACTGTCTTGGTTTTTTCTTTTTTCAGCTATGATTTGGATTCGTGTAGATCCTACAGGTATACTTCCTATTGTTTACATAAGCACTATTGGTAGCATTCACGGATTGTTTTTTACAATATATCTTATATTTTTACCTTCTATGAGGAAAATATTTGTTTGGGATGATGAAGACTTTGTATTTTCACTCATCTCTGCTTTCTTTCCTTTTGCTACCATCTGGATTGATAAAAAACTAGCTCGTTTCGATAGAGAATAAATAAAAAAAGGACTTTTTTCAAAGTCCTTTTTTTATTTATTAATCGTGATTATAAGGTTCTTCTAACGTGTCCTAAAGCAGAAACCGTATGGATTCCAGAGGCATCTGTAAAAGTACCCGTAATATTAAAATCAATATAACCTCCTACAGATCCAAATGTAGAGATTGTATTAATCAAGTTTCCATTACTTGGAGTAATTATTACTGAGCTGAGATTAATAGAGTAATCAGTGGTAAAGCTTCCAGCTACTCCCATCATATTATTTTGTGTCATTTGAAAAAGCGGTACCGCAGGTCCATTTGCAGCGAATACAGAGAGTTGATTAGATAACGTATTAGGAGTAGATGAAGGACCAGACCATTGTGCATTGGCAAAAACAATAAGATACACAACAGGTTGATTGTCTATTTTATAACTTACAAATTCGATAGTTGAGTTACAAACAGAAATATTTCCCAAGTTTACGTTATTTGTCGATGCTGTAAAAGTAATTTCACCCGTTGTTTTAAGATTCGCATAATCGAACGCCTCATAAATAAATTGAGGATTAGTTGTACATGAATAGGTATTAAAAGTAAAACTTCCATTCGCATTAACCGGAACTGAGAGGTAATTAAAATAATTTGAATTAGTTCCCACTGACTTCAACACCACATATCCGTCTGTAACATCCGTATTGGAACAGGTTTTCAGACTCCCTTGAATAGTATAATTCGTTGATGAAGGTGGGTTTACTGTAATATCTGCAAGAGTTGTCAATACTCCTGCAGAAAAAGGCCCCACATTAGAAGTATAAATTACATTACCACAAACATCATAAACTTTTAAAGTAAGGATTTCACCTGCAGGGACAATTCCTGAAGCCACTCCTGTATTATCTGTCATCCCATACGTTTCGTAGGCTTGAGAGCTTCTTTTTAAAGTTACTTTAATACTCGGCAAAACTGACCCTGCTGCATTTTTTAAAGTCACCTTCATCGTTGCCTGTGTAAATTGTACATCACAATTCCACCAGGAAAAATGACTTACCGTTCCTACATATACATTTCCAATCTTTGTCGCAGTACCTTCCTCATTCCACATTCCTGTATCTTCATTATACGACCATAATGGAATCGTATTGGGTGAAGTAGCTGTTTGGGTGGCATCTACAGGAACTGTAATTTCTGCTGTATGCCCATTTGCGATCTGAAGATTTTGTCCCCCACTTCCGGTTAATTGTACATGAAGCATTCCAAAAGTTTCCATCACACGAGCATTTCCTCCAGCATTAGTTGCCAAGAAAGAACCCGGCATTAGTTCATTTAAATACTTATTGGAGGGAGCCAAATGGAATAAAGCAACATTTACACTTCCTGAATAAGCATTTCCATTAGAATCTTTAAAGCTTCCATCAAACTTCACCTTTGTTCCGTTTGGCAATGAAACGGTAGATGTAGAACCTGCAGAAATCGTAGAAGTTGTTGTTACAGGAATCATCATAATGTTTACCTGATTCATTCCGTTTGTCGGAACTACAACTCGGGAAGCATTTACATACCCTGATTTTGTAACTTTTACATGGGCAAAGTTTTCTTTTACCGAAGCATTTTTAAAGGTAAAAAAACCTTTAAGATTTGTTGTCACCGTATTTGCACCAATGGTGACCGTTGCTCCTGAAATCGGAAGTCCATTGGTATCAAGAACCATTCCCTGAAAGTTCTTTTGAGCAGTATTCCCAAAATTATAGTTTGATTGGGGATTTGCAGTTTCGTTACCCATTTCCACGAAAGACTCCTCTTTACATGAAAATACTAATGATAACATTAAAAATAAAAAGTAAAATTTCCTCATATGTTATTAATTTAAAAATCAAACTAAATTATTAATTTTTCTAGTGAAACTTTTATACTATTTTCAGAGATATTTCTATTATTTAAATATTTTTTTCATTTTCCATCTTATTAACTGTAACAAAATCTATGGTACAGTTGTCTTATTATATAGATAATCAAAGAATTTAAAAAATTAAACTAAAATTTTAACTATTGAAAACCATATAGTTAAAATTAATTCAAAAACATTTATAGTACTTTGTATTGCATAATACTTAATTTATTATATATCTTTGCAATGTTAAATAATAACAAATACAAGCTATTAAAATTAAAATCACTCTAAATAATATAATTATGAAAACGCCCATTCTCATCGCAGCCCTATTTTTCAGCGGATTAACTTTCGCCCAACAGAAAAAGCAGGATACTGCAAAGACTCAAAATATAGAAGCTGTTACTTTAAAAAAACAAGTATTCAAAAAACAAAGTGACCGTTTTGTGTACGATGTAGCTGCTTCTCCTGTAGCGAAGGGAAATACAACATTTGATCTTTTGAAACAAACCCCTCTTCTTTCTACAACTGATGATAAGGCTCTGAAGATTGCAGGAAAAAATAATGCTCTGATCTACATCAATGGTAGAAAAACCAATATGGATGCAGAATCTTTGACGCAATTTCTAAAGAATACGCCTGCAGAAAATATTCAGAAGATTGAAGTGATTACTGTTCCGGGAAGTGAATATCAGGTAGAGTCTTCAGACGGTATTATCAACATTATCCTGAAAAAGAAAATGAGTGATGGATTGAATGGTAATATGAGAATGGCCAACTCTCAAAATAAATATAATGCAAGTTCTGCTAGTTTTTCAGTAAACTACAGAAAAGATAAACTGGGAATTAGTGCTAATTTAAATGGTGGAGAGAATATTGATGCGCAAGAATATATTTTAAGAAATGGTAACGATTCCTCCTCCAATCAATCTACAGGAAATGTTGACGACCCTAATAAATTTATTGGAGGCTATCTGAATATTGATTATCAGCTAACAGAAAAGAGTAATTTGGGCTTAACATGGAATTCTTCAGCTAATAAAAGTTATAATTCAACAGTAAGTTTATTCAACACAATACGTTCTTTAGATCCAGATACTAACCAATACAATATCAATTATACTAATTCGAGAAATAAAGAAGATGCGCGTTCTTACAACAATTCTGTCAACTTAAATTATGAGTTAAAAACGGATTCTTTGGGAAGTAAATTAAACCTAAATGCAGCATATCTTAATTATAAAAGGTTCCAGTTTACAGACAACAAAACTTTTTATGCCGATGCTTTAGGAAATAATCTGAGTGTAGATCCAGCACAGACTATTTATCAAAATCTCCCTCAGAAAATCAATAATTTCTCCGGAATGGTAGATTATATTCAGAAGTTTAAAAATGACTTTACCCTATCAATCGGTGGAAATTATAACAAAACAAAAACCGATAATGATACCAAGAACGATACTTATAGAGAGGGTGAAGATCCCGAATTTAATCCTAATCATTTTGTATATGATGAAAACATTTATGGATTTTATTTAACTGCAGAAAAAAAATTCTCTGATAAATTCTCAGGAAAAATTGGAACAAGATATGAGATCACCAATAGTTTAGGAACTTCTGACAATGCAGCTCCTGAATACAGAAGAATTGAAAGAAACTACAATAATTTGCTTCCTTATGTAAGTTTAAATTATGCTATCAATGATAAAAACAATATTTCGTATGCGTTTTCTAGCAGAATGAGAAGACCTAGCTTTTGGGAACTTAATCCTGTAAGAAATATTCTTACCGAAGATAATTACACCCAAAACAATCCATTTGTGAAAGCTTCTTCAACCTACAATCAGGAACTGACTTATATGTTTAAAAACTCATATTTCTTGATCTTAAGTCATTCATTGTTTAAAGATGTTATTACACAAGTTCCTTTACAAAGAGATATTCTGAAACCAAGAAGAGATGCCAACGGAGATATTGTTTTTGATCCTATTACTAATGAACCTATTATGGATAAGCATAAACAATTGAGATATATCCGAACCAATTTTGGTGACAAGCAGGAAATGTCTGCAATGGTAGGAGTTCAAAGATCATTCTTTAATCAATATCTGACTACCAATTTTAATATTGGAGTTCAAAGAAATATAAATGACGGAAGTTTAAGCGTAGATCCAACTTCAGGAGATGTTTTTCCAACTTACGAAAATAAAGTAAGCTCAACGAGTATTGTCATCCAAACCAACAACACCATCAGATTAGATAAAAAGAAAACATGGTTTTTAGGAGTAAATTATTTCTTCGTAGACAAGCAGCAGATTGAATTGGGGCTTCTTAAAAATCTAATGAGCTTAGATCTAAGTTTAAAGAAAAACTGGAATGACTGGACTTTTGCATTGAATCTGACCGATGTTTTAAGAACCAACATCGTAGAAATCGAAGATTATCAAGCAAACGGAAACTACAACTATGTAAGAAACGACCAGTTCAGAAGAGGAGGAACATTCAGTATTACTTACAATTTCGGAAACCAAAAAGTGAAAAAAGTAAGAAATATTGAGAGCGCTTCAGATGCCATCAAAAGCAGAACACGATAATACACAATCATTCTTCATATAAATTATTTTGTACAACCACCCGTCGAGAAATTGGCGGGTTTTGTTTTAATATTATGAAAAAACAAAAACGCCTTGAAATAATCAAAGCGTTTTTATTTTTTAATTTATTCTGACTTAAAAACTTCCGTTCTTTCCGAAACTCCATTGGCATTGAAAGCTTCAATCTGGAAATAGTAAGTGTCTGTTCTGTCGGCTCCGGTAAAGAAGTATTCGTTTTTACCATACACCATGATGCTTCCGTATAATTTATCCGGAGATTTCCCCCAGTAAATCACATATCCGTCTGCATCGGAATTTTGCTGCCATTTCATCCAGATGCTTCTTCTCTCACCGTATTTTTTTGGATCAGCTCTTAACGGAACAAAATTCTGAACTTTTGGAGGAACTGTTCCCGCTCCTTTTCCAAATACTCTGAAACCGCTCAATGCAAATTTTCCGGTCGGCATTTTCAGATTTTCCATTTTCAAGAATCTTGCTTTTGCAGGTTTTTCAAGCTCTACATAATCGTGAGGAACGTCTTTTGTATTTTTGCTTTTGTCTACAATCACATTCCATTTTTTTCCATCGTTTGAACCGTAGATTTTATACTGATGCATTTTCCCTAAGGTTTTACCCATGAACTCAACATCCTGATCTGCATAATTGATTTGAATGGCATTAATGGTAGAAACTTCTCCTAAGTCTGTCTCAAACCATTCTCCTGAATTACCAGTTTTTGCACTCCAATAGGTTTTAATATCTTCATCCACCGCATAATTGGAATGATATCCTCCCAATGTTGATGAAACCTGAACCGGTTTATTATAATTCAGCAACATCCAGCCTGCAAATAATCCTTTTGAAAAATCTTTTCCTTGTGCATATTGTGGAAGATAGGTCGGATAATCACCATAAGCGGTATTGCAATACATGACATCATCTTTATCGAATCCAGCCGGCCAAATTCCCAAACGTCTTTCAAAATTATTTTTAGTAGAAATGAAAATTGTTGAAATATGCCACCAGTTTTTGTAATTATCCTCAAAAGTTGCTCCATGTCCCGCTCCTCTTGCAAAACCTCCCGGTTTATACGAAAACGGATTGTGCTGCTGATATTCAAAACCTTCTAAAGCATTATTACTTACATACACTCCATCAGAATATCCACTGAACTCAGTTGCAGGAGCTCCATACTGCATATAATACTTTCCGTTATGCTTTGTCATCCAGGCTCCCTCTACGAAAGGCTGTAAGAAAACATTATCATTATATTCCCCGAATCTTTCCCAACCGTGATCTTCAGGCTTCAATCTTAAAATAGGTTTTACAAATCCTTCCGACTGTAATGTTTTTGTTTTGATCTCAGTTCCTAATAACGGCCATTCATTACTTGATCCCCAATACAGGTACAATTTGTTTTTATCTTCATCGTAATGGAAGGCTGGATCCCAAGCTCCTACTTTCAAGGTATCGACTGCTATTTTCCAGTCATCTTTTGTCGGATTTGTACTTTTCCAGATAGGAAAATCCTGTTCCCAGGTAGAACCAAAAACATATAACGTGTCTTTCATTGCCCAAACTGCAGGAGCATTCAGATCATGGGTATATTTATTATCCCTTAGAAATTTTCTTTTTACAAATTTCCAGTCGAGCATATCATCACTGTACCAATATCCTTCCTGATTGGTCGAAAAAAGAAACAACTTATTTTTAAAATTGACAATTACCGGATCGGCAGTAGCACGGTGTTTCCCCTGTTTTGAAAAAACTTCAAACGGAGTATATCCGTAATCGATGTTGATGGGATTACAGAATGTTTTTTGCTGGGCTTTTACACCCAATATTCCAAACAGCACCATTAATGAAAGAAAGAGCTTCTGCATATTCATACGTTTTAATTTATGGGACAAAATTAGTTAACTTTTTTGGTGTTTTTCCAAATAAAGCCATCTAATAAGTAATGTGTGAGTTGCGGAACAACCAATAATGGAACTAAAAACTGAAACCAACGTCCTGAAAGACTGAGATTCAATGAAAAATGCTCGTTCCACACCAAAACTTCCCACAAAAACTCCTCAAAGAATGCAAAGGCAATGATAACGGCAACAAACAAAAATATTCCGAAAGTAGATTGAAATATAGAAAGCTTATTAAGCTCCGTTCTTTTTTTCTGTTTAATTTCCCGAATGTAAATCAATGCAACATAGGGAATCCCGTGTGAAACCACATTTAAGAAAGTAAAAAGTAAGTCATTATTAAAATACACAATTCCAAAATACCATGACAAATATGTTCCTACAATTAAAGCAATTTTAGGAATATTCCATTGCCCTGTTTTGAAAATTTCAAACACTGTTTTTAAAATCCAAACCATTAAAATCATAAAGTATACAACCGTGATCCATTGTGTATAATTCGGTAAGTTCTGAAGCCAGTGAAACTCATTTTCAACAAACCATGTAAAGGCTCTTGGTGTTTTAAACCAATATAACATGGGAAAAATTGTCGCTGAATATACAGCAACCTCATCAATCCTTTTGCTCCAATGATTAGGTTCAAATCTTGCATAAATTCTCATAAAGCCATATTGCTGACGAATGAAGTGAAAGACCGCAACCAAAGCTAAAACAGACCAAAAAGTCAAGCTTCCGAATTGATATAAAAGCAACCCTAAAATCCAACTTAAAGCAGGCATTCCATAGTATAAAAGTTTTCTTTTATTGACTTCTGCTTTTACAAAATAGGTTTTAAATAAAGTGGAATACACATGGGCAACATCAACAAAAACAATCAAAAAAAGCCAGGTATAAAAAGAAAAATGATTTTCCAATCCCTGAACCTGTTTTTGAAAAAGAAAAATAATCAGCAAAATCAAAAAAGGTGGTGACAGAATAAACCAGCCATCTATTTTTGCATTATGTATCCAAGGTTGTTTCATAAATGAATGTCCAATATTTTATGGTCAGCCGATATTATATCATCTGACTTGCCGCTCTTAATCCCTGATAAAAAGCTTCTTCGAAAATTGAAATTCCCGAGAGATCAGAATGGGCAAAGAAAACTTTTCCATCAATGGGTTCTTTAGCCTTAAGATTCCCAAAAATCTGATTAGGAACAGGCGCAATCATTGCATGCCCTATTTTGTGAAGCTGCATTTCAATGATAAAATCTTCAATTAACGGATGGGCTTTTTTCAAATCATCCAACACCAACGTTTTAAGTTGATCTTCTTTTAAAGCGTATAATTTTTTTCTGGCTTTTTTACAGTCATTGGTCGAAAAACTCCGGTAATACGTAATTACCTTCTCCCCCATAATTTGTTCGATATTCTGATGCTGATCGTAAATATATCCCAATCCATCGGAACCAAAAATCACATTATCCCAAGCCAATTCCTCATCACCTCCAAATTCATTTTTTAAAGTAATAGTTGTCAAAAGCCAAGGAACATAATGAAAATCACTTGCTCTTTTATGATTAAAAATTCTTTCATTCACAAATTGTGGTGTTGCAAACAACACTTTTTCTGCAATGATTTTTTTTGTTTTTTTCTGAATATTATCGAAGCTCAGCACCTCAACATTATTATTTATTTTAACCTCAAAAACTAAATGATTCGGTAAAGATTTCTGTTCTGTATATATTGAAAAATGCTTTGTTAATCGGGCATTCCCTTCCGGCCAAGTGAAAACCTGCTCTTTGTATTTTTTGCTCCAGTTATTTTTTCTTCCTGCAAAATAATGAATTCCTGCCCAAGCCGAAACATAATCAATTCCCAAACCATAATCATCACGACAGGAATAATCTAACAGCCAGAGTAATTCTTCAGATTTAAAATTTTCCTGTACAAGCCAATCTTTAAAAATAATTTTTTCCAATTGCAAAACCTCATCTTCCTGACTTGAATCCTGAACCGGAATCGAAAACCAATACCTCCCTACCGAATCTTTTTTATTTTTAAACTGATCCATCATTTTGAAAAAGACCTCAAATTCTTTTTTCGTTTCTGGGGAAATTCCATTTTGCGGAACAATATCATTTTGCCAGGAGTTCCTGAAAAACAATCTTTCCTGTTGAGGAAAAGTCATTTGATATTCATCTAAAACTGGTTCTCCTGTTTCATCATTGCCCTGATAAATTCCAGATTCTCGGAGGAACTCTATAATTTCTGTATTCTCCTTATTGGGTAATGGTAAATAATGAGCCCCCAATGGAAATTTTGAAAACTTATTTTGTCCGCTTGACGAATTTCCGCCTAAATGATTTTCCATCTCCAATAAAAGATAATCACTCTCATTGTTTTGACTCAAAAAACGACATGCCGAAAGTCCGGAAATCCCTCCACCTACAATGAGATATTTTGTATGAATTTCTTCTGATGGTTTAGGAAAATCTTTTGCCCAGAGTTGATGCCCAAGAATATGATTGGTTCCGGTAATTTTGAGCAATAATGATTTCCCCTTCTTACTGCAATACTGTAAGAAAGGAAGCATAAGACTCCCTAAAGCTATTGTTTTAAGGAAATCCTTTCTACTGTACTTTCCCCCACTCTTCATCGAAATAACGTACTAAAATTTGATTATCCAGACGATTGACTTCAATATCTTTGGTTCTCATATCTTTGGTAAAATAGGAAAATTGTGAGAAATTGTAATCGTAGAATTTTAAATCGGGAATTTTTCTGTAAATCTTATTATTAATCGGTTCAAAAGAAGCCATTGAAAATCCCCATTCTCCGAAAGAAGGAACATAAGTATGATACGCCGAAGTAAACGGAAAAATCTGATTAATTGTCTTTTCAATACACCAAAAAGATTTTGGTGCAAAATAAGGAGAGGTTGTTTGTACTACGATCTTAGTATCTAAAGTAGTCAATCTTTCTAATTCTTTATAAAACTGCAAAGAATAGAGTTTTCCTAAGCTGTAATTGGAAGGATCTGGAAAGTCAATAATGATCACATCATATTTTTTCGTGTTTTCTTTTACCCAAATGTAAGCGTCTTTATTAATTACTTTTAATTTAGGATTAGATAAAGATCGCTGATTTAACTGACGCATCGTTTCATTATTTTTGAAAAATCTGGTCATTTCTCCGTCTAAATCAACAAGGGTGATATTTTTAACGTCTTTATATTTTAAAACTTCACGAACGGCAAAACCATCCCCTCCTCCCAAAATCAAAATATTATCGATCTTTTTTGCCATCGACATTGCAGGGTGAACCAAAGCTTCGTGATAGCGATATTCATCAACGGAAGAGAATTGTAAATTATTATTTAAATATAATCTGAACTCCCGGTTGTTTCTTGTTAAAACAATTCTTTGGTAAGGAGAACTTTTAGTGTAAACTACATTTTCACCATATAATTTCTCTTCGGAAAATGAGAGTATCTTGTCCGAAAAGACGAAAAGAACAACAAGCAGGATAAATGCTCCGATCGCTTTTATTCTTAAAGAAAAAGGCTTTGATAGTTCTTTTTGAAGATAGAAACATAAAAATATCGCAATCGAAATATTGATGAGCCCAAAAAACAAGGGTGTTTTTACAATTCCCAGATTAGGAATTAACACCAAAGGAAATAAAATTGAAGCCAATAAAGCCCCAATATAATCGAAAGCAAAAACATTTGAAACTAAATCTTTAAACTGAACTCTGTCTTTTAAAATATTCATCAAAAGCGGAATTTCTACTCCGACTAAACATCCTGTGAAGAAGACAAAAAGATACAGAACGGCTTCAAAATGAGCTAAGGTATTAAACAGAATAAATAAAACCACAGAACTTATTCCTCCGATAATTCCGACTAAAATTTCAATTTCTATGAATTTATCTATTAAATTTCCTTTAATGAATTTTGCAAAATATGATCCTACTCCCATCGAAAAAAGATAGACTCCGATGATGAAGGAAAACTGTTTTACAGAATCCCCTAAAAGATAGCTTGCCAAAGCTCCTGCCACCAATTCGTAAATGAGTCCGCAAGTTGCAATGACAAACACTGAAAACATTAATAATAACTCAAGAGGAATCCTCTTTTTATTATCCATGGATGGCCGCGCTTATAATAATTGAAATTCCGATGATAAAAGCTCCGAAAACAATTGCTATCGCTGTATTTCCATTTCGGGCAATTTCCTGCCAGGTTTTTTCCGGGGTCAATTTCTCAATGATTAGATAACAAACAAGTAAAATTGCGATTCCTAAAAACGAGTAAATCACAGAGTTTATGATGGGTAAAAGGTTTATTTGATCCATAGTTTATATTTTTATTTGTGATAATATCTGTAATATCCTACTCCAGAGGAGTGATGTCTTCTTGTGGTTCCGTCGCGATAGGTTTCTGTTTTTTCACAGTCACAGAACTGATTCCCATCGAAAGTAAGATAGGTAAACCACCCTATAAAAAAAACTCCGATAAGACACAGAATCCAATTTTCTTTTATATAGTTAATAATAGTTATCATTTTTATGAATAGGTGTAAGGTGAATTTGAGCTGTTAAACCATTTTGATCTTTCAAACATTCTTCTTCCGAAATAGCATGCTCCTACGAATACAATAATCAGTACCAGAATAATTCCGAAATTCCAGAAGGAAACGGGAAACCATTCCGCTTTTATTTTTACGGATTTGTTATCTGAAAGAACAGAATCTGAAATCCCTAAAGAAGCATTCGCATTTAACAAAGAGTCTATATCTGCTTTTCCCAAAGTTTGATAAACCAATCTTCCAAGTTCGCTTACCGTATCTTTTTTTATGAGTTTTGAATCTCCAAAAGCCGTTGTTGTCGCAGTATTATTGTTGGTAACATTAATTGTTCCATACATATCTCTTGATAAAGACAATTGACCATCTGAAGAAAGGAATGAAGATACAGCAAAGGTCTGTAAAGGTTCTTGCCTTTCGGCAGAAACTAAGAAGTGATATTTTCCCGGAGCCACCCCACAGAAATTAAATTCTTCGTTTTTATTTCCTTCACTCCAGCTTTCACCATCTTCATACCCATGATATTGTTCAATATCTTTCGAAGCAAAAGTAATTTCATTAGTCCTTTCATTCACTAAGCCTAACCCCACATTTGCCCATGAATTATCAACATCAGAAGATACTGCGACTTTCAAGGGTGCGGAACCTCCTGAAAGCTCAAAGCTTTTACTCACTAATTCTTTGTCTTTTACATCTGCAAAATTTACTTCCTGTGAGAAAATCGTTTTGTTGGTTCTTGAAACCACGACATATAATTGGACTAAGCAAACCATCAAAGCTGCAATAGCCATGATATTCAAAGCTTGTTTAAAATTGACATAAAACGGCTGTACAATCCCAATTCCTGAATAATTAGGCAGGTTAGAAATATTAAAAGCCCTTTTTACTTTATATTTCGAGATATGTTCTCCGAAAAAACATTGAATACTCCCTTTTGATTTTTCTACAGAAATCATCTGGAAACCATTTACATACTCTTTGTAAGTGGCAATTCCAAAATCCAGTTGATCTTCAAAGAAACCTGCTGCTGCATGAATGGTACATTCTGTAGTTTCATACCTTCGATATCTTCTAGATTTGTACTCAGCAAATATGGTATTCCCCGACTTTGTATTTACATCCTCTTTATTAATCGAGTGCAACAAAACCCAATGTCCATCACTTTCACTTAAAAAAGCATCTTCTCCTTTGGTATCTTTTAAATAATACTCTCTCCAAAAAGTATGTGATCCGTATTTTCGAATAACAATTCCAACAACATTATATTCTACCCCATCAATAATTCCTTTCTGACCTGTCTCGAGAACTACATTTTCAATGGGCTTTTTTACTACTTGTCTGACAATATTTTTATCAGTACTGATAAGATTTGAACAGGATTTACACACATATTCCTGAATGGAAAATGTAAGCTCATGTTTATTTTCAACTTTACAGACCGGGCAAACGTAATGCATTTTATCTATAAATTTTGTGTTTCTGAATGGTTTTAGCTTTAAAATATCCTACAACTTCATCGGCAATTTTTTCAACCTTTTCCGTATTATCCTGTAAGTAATTACATAGAAATATATCAAAAGTTAATTGTTTAAATTCCGGCCAGGTATGAATGCAAAGATGAGATTCTTTAAGACAAACAGCAGAAGTAAAACTCTGATTTTCAAAAACATGATTTGTAACTCCTACAATTTCCACGTCTTTTGTCGCAAGAATGCTTTTAGTAAATTCCAAAAAACCGTTACTGTCTAATAACAAAGCTTCTGACTCCGTTTCCAAAGTCAGAAGAATATGTAAACCTTTACTGGTTGATGATTCCAATTGATTATTATATTTTACACAAATATAAATTATTTTTTCGGTAAGAAAACTTCAGCTAGCATACAGCGTGCACTACCTCCTCCATTTACTTCAATGGTATTCAGATCTGAATAAATAATTTCACAATATTTCTCTATTGCAGCTACCTGATCTGAATTTAAAGACTGATAGGCAGTCTGGCTCATTACCAAAAACTTTTCACCCTCTTTATTTTGAACCTGAAGCATATTTCCTGCAAATTGCTGCATTTGTTCTTCAGAAATTTCAATGATTTCTTTTCCTGAGTTTTTAATGGTTTCAGCCACATTTTCTCTTTCCTGCTTATCATCAATACAGTCTAGGCAAATGACAACAAATTTATCAGCTACACACATCATAACATTGGTATGATAAATCGGAAGCCTTTCTTCTCCCACCGTTTGATACGAATGGAAAACGACCGGTGTAAAGCCGTATTTTTCACAAAATTCTCTGAATAGAT
Source organism: Chryseobacterium taiwanense (assembly GCF_000813825.1). Classification (GTDB taxonomy): domain Bacteria; phylum Bacteroidota; class Bacteroidia; order Flavobacteriales; family Weeksellaceae; genus Chryseobacterium; species Chryseobacterium taiwanense. The sequence goes on along the minus strand of NZ_JWTA01000001.1, from coordinate 250,496 downwards.
TTTCATCTAATCTTAAAGAAACTGAGCCGTAAGCAATTTTATTATCATGATCGAAAATCATACTTCCCGTTCCTTCCAAAAAGTGTCCTTGAGTTTCCGGAAATGACCAGTCGTCGATTTCAGTTACTTCAAAACCTTGATTCTGGATATTTTCTATGATATCATCTCTTCTCTCAACTCTTCTGTTTGAAGCGAACATCGGATATAGCACCACTTTCCCATCTTTATGGAAACTCACCCAGTTATTTGGAAAAATAGAATCCGGAGTATGTGGATCTAGCGTATCTTTTATAGTAATAACATTAATTCCTTTAGATCTTAGTTTTCCTACAAAAGTATTAAACTCAGCCAAAGCTTTAGACTGAATATCAGAACCTGTCTGCTCAATCTGAAAATAATTATTTTTTGCTGTTTCTGCATTATAACCGAACGCAATCGGCTCTATCATTAATACGGTATCTGTTGTTTGCATTTTAATTTGATTTTGAATTACCTTCTGTTCTTCAACACTATTATTCTCTTACTAAAGGCATTGTCGAACATCTCAACAAACCACCCATTTTAGAAATCTCTCGGTAAGGAATCTCTTCCACAGTCATTCCCCATTCATTTCTAAGATGATTATTCATTCTTGCAAATGCTTTATCTGAAACCACAATCTCCGGTGAAATTGAGAATACATTGGGAACCATCTCAAACATTTCTTCAGCAGTAACATGGAAACAGTTCTCTTCACCAAAAATATCTATGATCAGTCGATAATCACTTTCGTCTACAAAACCATCTTTATAAATGATACATTTATCTTTTCCAATTGGGTTAAAAGTACAATCCAGATGCAAAATTCCTTCATAGGGAACTTTATCGTTCTTTTTTAATTCAAGATCGATAATTCTTTTTTTAGGAAAATATTCTTTAAGAATTTCGATGGCATATTCGTTAGTTCTTGCTGTTTTATAGCTTCTGTAATCTTCGCTAAAGCAAGTTCCTATAAAGATAAAATCGTCCCAGACAATCACATCACCTCCTTCAATATGAGCCGTTTCTGGAAGATTGATAATCTTTCTCCAAGCCACTTTTTCAAACACTTTTTTATAAGCTCCCTGTTCATCTGCTCTGTCGGCAATTACATTTGAAATGATCATTTTATCATCTATCACAAACGCTACATCTCTGGCAAATACCTGATTATAATCCTTAATGATTTCCGGGCGCAGAACTTCTACATCGTATTTTTTCAGGACTGCTTCAAAAGCATTCATTTCATTAATAATATCTGCTTCCTTCGGGTACATATTATGCTCTATCGTATAATAAGATTTGGCATCATAGCTTTCTTCCAAGGTAGGAACAGCTCCCATTGAATTAGGCTGTCCAAGAACTACAGATTTTAGCCTTCCCGTTTCATTTTTTATATTTAGTCTCATAAAGATTTATGCAATGCTACAAATATAAGTAAAGGTCTGTATTTGCGAAACTTTTCAAATATTTTCAGCCCGAATTTAATTTTAACTATGAATTGACTTAAATACAGTTGTTTACTCATGTTAATTTCAAAAACACAGTTTATACTATTAGTTCCATGAGATTTTTCAGATATTTATTTATCAACCTATTATTTCCACCTTAATTTTATATAAAATTCGTCTAATATTTCATATCTTTTTTCAGCAGCAAGCATTTAAATTTAAGTGAAACAAAAACGAATTAACTTTTTTATCCATACATAATATGAGAGTCTATTTTACTTTTTTTATTTTTTTGATTATGATGAAAAATTATCATAGTCAGGACTTAAAAGAAAGAAAAATATATGATTACAGTAGTCGGTTGAGGGAAAAAGGCTTTGAAAGAAATGGAAAAAGGGAAGGCAGATGGCAGTTCTATGATATCAATGAAGAATTGTCTCTAGAAAAAGATTATCAAAACGGTATTGAAAATGGTGAATGGCTTGGTTATGAACATGGTAAATTATTAACCAAAGGTACAATTGCTAATGGTAAATCTACCGGAATCTGGACTTTTTATTTCTATAATGGAAGTATTTCTGAAACCGGGGTACGTATTGATGGAAAGAAAGAAGGGCTTTGGAAAAGATATAATGAAAATGGGACGCTTTTTATTGTCGGGAAATACATTAATGATAAAGAAGATGGTGTATGGAAGTCTTTTTACGAAAATGGAAAAACTCAAAGTATTTGGTACTATAAAGACGGTAAAAATATTGGTCTTTTTCAGAAGCTTGATCCACTTGGCAGACAAATAGAATATGGAAATTATAATTTAGACGGAAATGAAACCGGAAAATGGAGACGCGCTGTAGATGATTATTTTGAAGAAGGGCTATATGACAATAATGGTCATAAAATAGGATTATGGAAAATAACAGACAGTATGGGAAATCTTAAAGAAACTCATCTTCATATAAAAGATACTAATGAAATACATACTACTACTTATTACCCCGATGGAAGCATTAAAGAAACTTACAGTCTTCTCTATTTTCAAAATCATGGAAAATATAAACAATACTATAAAAATGGGATTTTAATGGAAAGCGGAAGGTATTATTTAGGGCAGAATGTCAGGACGTGGAAGTTTTATAATAAAGATGGGAAACTTGATCATAAAGTAAAACACAAAAGTACAAGTGAGGCCATCAAATTTCAGAAAAGAGATGTCGGAGATGTGATTTATAGCTCTGAAAAAGATTCGTTAAAGATCTTAAGAAAAAGAAATTTTTAGTTTCTTAATAAAAAAAATCCCAAAGTTTTTACTTTGGGATTTTTATATTTGAAAGCTCGATTATCTGTTAGCAATATCGATATAATCTCTTTGTTGAGCTCCTTGGTAAACTTGTCTTGGTCTTCCGATTGGGTCTCCTTTCAATCTCATTTCTTTCCATTGAGAAATCCATCCCGGAAGTCTTCCTAATGCAAACATTACTGTAAACATTTCTGTAGGAATTCCTAATGCTCTGTAAATAATTCCAGAATAGAAATCTACGTTTGGATATAGTTTTCTTTCTACGAAGTACTCATCTTCAAGAGCTACTTTTTCTAATTGCATTGCAATATCAAGAGCTTTATCCTGAATTCCTAATGCGTTAAGGATATCATCAGCAGCTTTCTTGATGATTTTTGCTCTTGGGTCGAAGTTTTTGTATACTCTGTGTCCGAATCCCATTAAACGGAAGCTATCGTTTTTATCTTTTGCTTTCGCTACCCATTTGTTAACATCTCCACCGTCTTTTTCGATCAATTCAAGCATTTCGATAACCGCTTGGTTTGCTCCACCATGAAGTGGTCCCCAAAGTGCAGAAACCCCTGCAGAAATAGAAGCGAAAAGACCTGTATGAGCAGAACCTACCATTCTTACTGTAGATGTAGAACAGTTTTGTTCGTGATCTGCGTGAAGAATTAATAATTTGTCTAAAGCTCCAACTACAACCGGATCGATTTCAAACTCCTGGTTTGGCATTCTGAATGCCATTTTGTAGAAGTTCTCAACATAGTTTAAGCTATTATCTCCGTGGTTAAGTGGTAAACCTAAAGTTTTTCTGTAAGTCCATGCACAAAGATGAGAGAATTTAGCAATCATCAATTCAGCAGCATGATCCATCTCTTCTTTTGAGTTTACATTTACTGCCTTAGGATTGAAAGCCGTCAAAGCAGATGTTAAAGAAGATAAAACTCCCATTGGGTGAGCAGAACGAGGGAAAGCATCGATGATTTTTTTCATCTCCTCTGCTACAAAGTTATATTTTTTGATATTGTTGTCGAATGCACTGAACTGATTCTGAGTTGGCAACTCACCGTGCAATAACAAATACATTACCTCTGTGAAGTTTGATTTATCAGCAACTTGTTCAATAGGATATCCTCTGTAGAATAATTCTCCTTTATCTCCGTCAAGATAAGTGATATCACTAAGTGTTGCTCCGGTATTTTTGTACCCTAGATCTAGAGTGATAAGACCTGTTTGGTCTCTTAATTTTGAAATATCTATTCCTCTGTCCCCAATTGTACTGTCTACAATTGGATATTCATATGAATTACCTGCGTAATTCAATATTACTTTGTTGTCTGACATTATTTATATAATTTTTTCTAAATATACTACTTATTACAAAATACGGCAAACAAAAAATTTCGCTTGCCGTTATTTATAAATTCAATTATCTTTTTACTTTAAATGCTTCTAATCCTGGGAAAATTGCAGTATCACCTAAAGCTTCTTCAATTCTTAATAGCTGGTTATATTTAGCCATTCTATCAGATCTTGAAGCAGAACCGGTTTTGGTTTGTCCACAGTTCATTGCTACCGCTAAGTCAGCAATTGTAGAGTCTTCAGTTTCACCAGATCTGTGAGACATTACAGAAGTAAATTTGTTGTGTTGAGCCATCTGTACTGCAGCCATTGTTTCAGAAAGAGAACCAATTTGGTTTACTTTTACAAGGATTGAGTTTGCAATTCCTTCTTTTACTCCTCTTGATAGTCTGTCTACATTCGTTACGAATAAATCATCACCCACAAGCTGTACTCTGTCACCGATTTTTTCAGTTAACATTTTCCATCCTTCCCAATCATTTTCCTGCATACCATCTTCGATAGAAATGATCGGATATTTGTTTGCCAATTCAGCTAGGTAAGAAACCTGCTCGCTGCTTGTAAACTGAGCCGCATCCGGAGTCTGGAATTTTCTATAATCGTATACTCCGTCTTTGTAGAATTCTGAAGCCGCACAATCTAAAGCAATCATCACATCATCACCTGGCTTATATCCTGCTTTTTCAATTGCCTGAAGCAAAGTATCCAAAGCATCTTCTGTTCCTGTAAATGTAGGAGCAAAACCTCCTTCATCACCTACTGCAGTAGATAAACCTCTTGAGTGAAGAATAGATTTAAGATTATGGAAGATCTCAGTTCCTTTTCTCAATGCGTGAGAGAAAGAATCTGCTTTTACCGGCATTACCATAAATTCCTGGAAAGCAATCGGAGCATCTGAGTGAGAACCTCCGTTGATTACGTTCATCATTGGAACCGGAAGTGTATTTGCATTTACTCCTCCTACATATTTGTATAATGGCAATCTTAATTCTGTTGCAGCAGCTTTAGCAGCAGCCAAAGAAACTCCTAAAATAGCATTAGCACCTAGGTTTCCTTTATTTTTAGTTCCGTCAAGATCAATCATGATCTGATCGATAAGGTTCTGATCAAAAACCGGAAGACCTACCAATTCAGGAGCAATTACTTCTCTTACATTTTCTACAGCTTTAGAAACACCTTTCCCCATCCATTCTGAACCACCATCACGCAATTCAACTGCTTCATGTTCTCCGGTAGATGCTCCAGAAGGTACCGCAGCACGACCCATCGCACCACTTTCTGTAAATACATCTACTTCAACTGTAGGATTACCTCTTGAATCCAAAATTTGTCTCGCTTCTATGTAAGAAATGTAACTCATTTTTGTTTATTTTATAGTTCAGACAAATTTAGTTAATTTTTAACTTTTAGAGGCAATAGAGAGGGAATTTATCTGCTTATTCCAAGTTAAATTTTAGTTAATTTAAATGATCCGTTTGTCCATATATGTAAAAAGCAAGTTTTTCTATTTTTACATTAAAAAAAACTTTGTTTTAAATAAAAAACCACCTTAAAATTTTATTAAAGGTGGTTGAAATAATATTTTATTCAAATTTATTCAGGCAGAGTATACCTAAATCTTAACTGAGAGACAAAATCTGATGTATTGTTATTGTAATTTTTTGTAAGCCCTGCATTTAAATCAATCCAAAATCCTTTATTTAAATTTGCTTCTGCACCAACGTTTAAAAGAAGGTTTGTTTTTTCACCCAGAAATTTATCATATTTTAACTGTTCTTCAAAAAAGAATTTAATTCTGTTACTTCCAAAATAATTTCTATTTGATAAACTGATAGAATGATAATCTTTATCCTGGATACTATTTAACTGATAATTCATACCCAATAATATTTGAGCGAATTTTTTAATTGGTATTGCATATGTGCCCCATACCGATAAATTCCGAAAGGAAACATTTGATAATAAAGAATCCGGTGACTGTCCTACAATTGCAGCTGCAAAATCAAGCTTTTGAGCATTCCAGTTATTATTTTTATATTGTTTTTTGAATTCTTCCAATCTATTTTCAAATTCTTCTTCCGTTTCATCAATATTAAGATTTACATAATCTTCCATTCTTTGAATATCATCTTTAGTAAGATTTGAGGAAACAAGTTTATTTTCAAACATAAATCTTTTCATTAATTCTGCACGTTTTTTTGCTCTTTCCTCAGCATTCACAAGAAATTCATTTAAAACTTTAGTATCTGTTCGTAAGTCTCCCTTGTTAATTACTGTTATTCTATATCCTAAAGATATGTTTCTAGTTTTTAAAGAATCTTTGAATGTTCCTAAAGAAAAACGCGATGTCTTAAATACATTATGTTTTCTGAAATCACTTAAGGTCATTTTTTCCGTATTCATTAGTAATATTGGACTTACTTCAACTCCGAAAGAATCGGGAATAACTAAATTTTTACCATTGAAGAACTCTGAAGAGACAAAAGAAAAATCCTGAGCTACTGAAGGTCTTAAAATATTACTCGGTTCTGTTCCTAATGCTTTAAATGCGGGATTATCCGGAAGCGCAAAGTTTAATTTATAATTTTTAACCAGACTATCAGATGGAATCTGAGCAAAAGCAAATATGGGAAACAACAGTACTAAAATTATTATTGTTTTCATTTTCAAATGAGTTTTACTAATGTTAAAAAATTTTTATGCTGCTTTTTAATTTTATCCGAAATCACTGCTTCATCAACAATATTTCCGTTCTGAATAATTTGTAGACGTATTGTGAATTTTTTTTCTTCGTCCTGATTATCATCAATTGAAACTACAGTTGTATTCAACATCAGAACTCTACCTAGGTTCATATCAGATGAATTTGGCAAAACTCGCATATCATCATAATCAAAAACGTTCGTCCCAGAATAGCTAAAAACAACATTGTTGCTATTTTTCTCAAAAACATCCAAATAATATCCTGCTCCAATTAAACCTGTAATTTTAATATTAACACTCACATTTCCATGTAATGGTTCTATTCTAATATCTTTTTTCATGATTATTATTTTTTATATTATTAGTTTATTTATTGTTTACTTGGTGAAGGCGCTAAAAGACCTGCTAAAGCACCTATTGCACCCGATGAAATGGCTGTAAAAATGGTAATCAACTGGGTATCAAAACGAAGGTTACTTAGAGTAATAAGGATCAAACCGGTTATAATACCTAAAACAGCTAATCCTAGTGCTATTACAATAATCCTGTATATCCAGTAATCTGTATCTTTTGGATTTGTAGTCACCAGATTTTCTGCAGCCTTAACAGGATTTTCTCTAAATTGTTCCTGAAGGGCCGGGTTGTTATTTAATGCCGTCTTGAAGTCATCAAACGTGTTTTCAATTGTAGTTTTCATGGTTACTAGTTTTTAATTTTCTACTTCAAAGTTCCGCTTATTAAGAAACCATGTCAATTACACGAAAGGGTGATTCTTATAACAAAAAAGCAGCATCATTTTTATGATGCTGCTTTTATTTAGAATGTAGTCTTCTTATAAATTTATCCTGAAAAACAAATGAGTTCCGTTTTCAGTTGTAACTTCACAATGTCCGTTTTGTTCCTGCATTCTCCGTTTCATATTTCGAAGTCCATTTCCTTCGGATTTTTCATGATTAATTCCAATTCCATTGTCTGAAATTTTCATGATAAATTCTTTGTCTTTCTGAATAAACGAAAGCTTTAGTTGAGTAGACAGGCTATGTTTATAGGCATTATTCAAAGCTTCTTTTAAGCATAAAAACAAGTTTCGTCTTTGTTCTGTAGAAATCATTGTTTCCGAAACTACATTTTCATTTTCTGTACTCAACTGAATTTTTGTTTTCTTAAGAAAATTATAGGCATACATTTTTGAATAATCAACGAAGCTTCCTAAGGTATCATTTCCTGAATTCAGACTCCATAGCATTTCCCTCATGGAAAGATTCATTTCTTCGGAGGTTTTTAACAGTTCATCGATATCACTTTTTAAATCTTCATCTTCAGCTCGTTGTTTTAAAAATTCTGCCTGAAGTTTTAGTGCTGAAATTCCGGCCCCAAGATCATCGTGCATATCATGAGAAATTCTTTCCCGTTCTTTCTCTATTGACTTTTGTTTTTCAAGTTCTTTTTGAAGAAGCTGGTTTTGATATTCGGATTCTTTGAGTTGTTTTTCTTTTAAGAAAAGGAGTTGTTTTCTATTGTACATGAGAATAACAAATACAATAAAAATGACAAAGCATATCATGATAACGATAGCTGTAAGGTATATAAATTTTATTTCAAAGGGTAATTCTTTCATTTTTCACACATTAAACCTTTAAAAAAAATCATATAAGAAACAATAGTAGCGATTTGGAATATGGTTTTCAGCATATTTGAAAATTCTAAATCCGACACGACAAAAAAGTACATTGGGAACATCCTGAAAATATAAAATATAGCCCAGAGTAATAAAGAACTACTTATCCAAAAAAATGCAAGTCTCAACATATTATTCTCTCTATTTTCATCTGATATTTTTCTGTAAAACCAAAACAAGGACACGAAAATCAAATAGATAGAATATAAAAAACCAGTTAATATGGAATAATGTGTTTGGGAAAAAAACATGAATACAATTCCTAAAACAATACATGAGATGGATGCTATTTTAATGATTTTATCTCTTTTTAGTTCTCGAAAAAAAATAAAGCCAAAATAGCCAATACAAAATAGATCTAAATAATTGTAAATTCTTGATGTAATAAAGGGAGCTTTACACAGTACAAGAAGCTCTATAATTATTGTTACAGCAAAGTAAAGCCAAAAATAGTGTTTCCATAATTTTTTAAAAACTATGGAAACAGCTAAACTCGTTAAGATAACTATATAATATAAAGTATCTAGCAAACTCATTTTTTAACAGTTTGATTCATTCGGAGGAGGACAAAGTCCGTTTCTGTCAAAAACGCCTGTATCCACTATTGGAGTTAACTGTGTTCCTTCACGTTTTTCCAATATCATAATAAATGTGAATCTGTTTCTGTATGATAAAGTAATATCTTCTGAAATAATATCTCTCATATGTATCGCTGGATAAAAGGAAATAACAATATCTGCTGCCGTATTTATTTCCTGCTGTCTTAACAATTCGTTATAAACAATGTTTCCTAAAACAAATCGTTTTGTATTACGAGCAGACCCATCATTTCGTTTTGCCTGAATATATTCATCTAAGATTGATTTTAAACCTTCATCATAAGCAGATTTATAGTTTAAAAACTCTTCTTCAGTAATTTCTATTTTTGATTCACGGTTACTAATGATAAAATAATTTCCATTAGCAATATCCTGAGACATGAAAAGTAAGCCTTGATTATCTTCTCCTAAAAATACATTTACACTTTCATTATTTTCAAAAAGATCACGCATTACATTACCCGTTATAAATAAATGCTTCTCGTAGTGATCGGAAACTGCCGAATAATATTCCCGATTCATTTGGAAACCATCTTCCCCAGCCATATTACCTGTTACGGGATCTCCCCAATTTCCTTTCTGTCCTCCATTTTTTTTGTAAACATCAAAGTCAGCTTCTTTATCGTTGACCTGTTCATACACTTTCATTTTTTTCCAATCAATTCTATTGGGATTATGGGTGCGATTCCCTTCGTTCATATCAACGACTGAGTTTAAATCATTTTTGTCCATGGTTCTTAGTTTTTAAAATGGTTAAATTTATTAATAGCCTCCACTTTATTATTGACGTGAAGTTTTCTGTAGATATTTCCCACGTGCTTTTTTACCGTGTCGATACTGATAAATGTTTTATCCGCGATTTCTTTGTAAAGAAGGCCTAGCGATAAAAGTTCAAGAATTTCTTTTTCGCGACTCGTGAGTTCATCAAAACCTTTTATTTCGGATGATTCTCTTTCAAAATGGTTCAATACTTTACGGGCAATAGCAAAACTCATGGGGGCACCTCCATTATAGACATCGCGAATGGAACTCAGTATTTTATCCATGCTTTCTCCTTTAATAAGATAACCGGTTGCTCCGGCTTTTAGAGAATTGAAAATTTTATCATCATCTTCAAAACTTGTACACATGATAAACTGTGTCTTTGGCATTTCCTTTCGCAATTTTTCAATGATTTCTATTCCGAGCATATCCTGCAATTGAATATCCATCATCACCACATCCGGAGAAATATCGGAAAGATTTTTCAAGGCATCATTTCCATCAAAAAACTGGGCAATAACTTTCATGTCATCCTGATAATCGATGACCTTCTTCAACGCATTGTTGTAGTTTTTTTCATCTTCTACTATTGCTATGGAAATACTCATATTTTGCAATTTTGTTTAGAACAAATTTCAACAGAAAACAAAACTGAAACAATTACACGTTTGGGTAATATTAAAGTTTTGAGTTTTCGGGTATTGGTTTAGTTTTTGTTTTTATTAAATTTAACAAAAAATCTCTTACCATAAGAAAACAATTAGGTATCTAAACATTAAAAATAAAAATTATGAAAAAAGGGTTAATCATGGCAATTCCGGCTATTGCACTATTAGTTGTAAATTGTAAAAAGAATGACGGTGGAAATAAAAATGTATTAAAAGCAGACGATTCAACTACTATATTGGCTGACAACGGAAAAGTTGATTCTACAATCAATTATAATACGGACATCAACGGAAAGAAAAGCCTAAAAACGGATTATGTGTATAAAGCGACTGATGGAACTTTGGTAAAGGTTGTCTTCAACTACAAAGAAAACACAGTCAGCATAAGAAGTAACAATAAAACTTTCATCCTAAATAAAGTTGAATCCAAAGGAAACGAGACAACTTATGAGAAAATGGATATGAAAGCCACTGTAAAGAAAGATAGTCTTATTTTGGATCAGGGCAATAATATTATTGAGCTGGCAAAAACCAAAATCTAAAGCATAAAAAAACCGTTCAGAAATCTGAACGGTTTTTTATTTCTATCTGAATGAATATTATTCTTCAGTTTTTTCCTCTGTAGAATCAGCTTCAGCAGCTTTTTCTTCTACTACAGGAGCTTCAGTAACTACAGCTTCTTTCTTAGTAGCTGTTGTAGATCTTCTGCTTCTTCTTGTAGTCTTCTTCTCTTCAGCATTAGGGTTGTAAAGCTCATTGAAGTCTACTAATTCGATAAGAGCAGTATCAGCAGCATCACCTGGTCTGAATCCTGTTTTGATGATTCTTGTATAACCACCATTTCTCTCAGCGATCTTAGGAGCTACAGTTCTGAATAATTCAGTAACTGCTTCTTTATTTTGAAGATATGAAAAAACAATTCTTCTGTTGTGTGTAGTATCTTCTTTTGCTTTTGTTAATAGAGGTTCAACATATACTCTTAAAGCTTTCGCTTTAGCTACAGTAGTGTTGATTCTTTTATGCTCAATTAGAGAACAAGCCATATTAGAAAGTAAAGCACTTCTGTGAGAAGCTGTTCTTCCTAAGTGATTGAATTTTTTACCGTGTCTCATTATTAATTATTTATCAGCGTCTAACTTATATTTTGCAACGTCGAAACCGAAGTTAAGACCTTTTGAATGCACTAATTCTTCTAGTTCTGTCAAAGATTTTTTACCAAAATTTCTGAATTTCATCAAATCAGACTTACTGTAAGAAACTAATTCTCCAAGAGTTTCTACTTCAGCTGCTTTCAGACAGTTAAGGGCTCTTACAGAAAGATCCATATCTGCTAATTTAGACTTAAGTAGTTGTCTTGTATGAAGAGTTTCCTCATCATATTGGATAGATGCTTTTACTGCTTCAGTCTCCAAAGTGATTCTCTCATCAGAGAACAACATGAAGTGATAAATTAATATCTTAGAAGCTTCTGTCAAAGCATTCTGAGGACTGATAGATCCGTCAGTTTCTATATCTAATACAAGTTTTTCGTAGTCTGTTTTTTGCTCTACACGATAATTTTCAATGCTATATTGTACTTTCTTAATTGGCGTAAAAATAGAATCAATAGCAATAGTACCTACAGGTGCATTGTTTGATTTATTTTGTTCTGAAGGAACATATCCTCTACCTTTTTCAATATTGAAAGTAATTTCGAAAGTAACATCAGAATTTAGGTTGCAGATTAATAGATCCGGGTTTAACACCTCAAATCCGCTGATCGCTTTTCCTAAATCTCCGGCAGTGATCACTGTTTGCCCCGAAACTTTAGCAACTACCTGCTCATTAGCCTGGTTTTCTGCTGTAGCTTTTAATCTTACCTGCTTAAGGTTAAGAATAATTTCGGTAACATCTTCGATTACTCCTGGAATAGTTGAAAATTCGTGCTCTACACCTTCTATTTTGATAGATGAAATAGCATATCCTTCCAGAGAAGAAAGCAACACTCTTCTCAAAGCATTACCTATTGTAAGCCCGAAACCTGGTTCTAAAGGTCTGAATTCGAATTGACCTTTAAATTCATCAGAGTTAAGTAAAATTACTTTATCGGGTTTTATGAATTGTAAAATTGCCATATTATTGGGTTGAGCAAAAATTTGATTAAAAAATTATTTAGAGTAAAGTTCGACGATAAGGTTCTCCTTGATGTCTTCCGGAATTTGGATTCTTTCAGGAGCAGAAATGAAGGTACCTTCTTTCTTCTCATCGTTGAATTGTAACCACTCATAATTTGATTTAGAAGCTAATGCGTTTGTAACAACATCAAGAGACTTAGACTTTTCTCTTACAGCGATTACATCACCAGCTTTTACCAAATATGAAGGGATATTAAGAATTTCTCCATTCACTGTGATGTGTCTGTGAGAAGTTAACTGTCTAGCAGCAGATCTAGTTTTAGCAAAACCTAATCTGTATACTACGTTATCCAATCTTGATTCGCAAAGTTGCAATAGAACTTCACCTGTTACACCTTTACTTCTGTGTGCTTTATCAAATAGGTTAGCAAACTGTCTTTCTAAAATACCGTAAGTATATTTAGCTTTTTGTTTTTCAGCTAACTGAACTGCATATTCTGATTTTTTAGCACCTCTTCTTTTGTTAGGACCGTGTTGTCCTGGCGGTTGGTTCTTTCTTTTTTCGAAGTTTTTATCATCTCCGTAGATTGCAGCACCAAACTTTCTAGCAATCTTAGTTTTAGGTCCAATATATCTTGCCATAATGGGTAAATTCTAAAAATTAAACTCTTCTTCTTTTTGGTGGTCTACATCCGTTGTGTGGCATTGGAGTCACATCAACGATTTCGCTAACTTCAATTCCTGAATTGTGAATAGTTCTGATAGCAGATTCTCTACCTGCACCTGGACCTTTCACAAACACCTTTACTCTTCTTAAACCAGCTTCGTGAGCTACAGCAGAGCAATTTTCAGCTGCCATTTGAGCAGCAAATGGAGTATTCTTTTTAGAACCTCTGAATCCCATTTTACCGGCAGAAGCCCAAGAGATAACCTCTCCGTTTTTATTTGTTAAAGAAATGATGATGTTATTGAAAGAAGCTTGAATATGCGCTTCACCAATAGCTTCAACTTTTACTTTTCTTTTTTTAACTACTTTAGTTTGTTTTGCCATAATTCCTAACGATTATTTACTAGCTTTTTTCTTGTTAGCAACAGTTTTTCTCTTTCCTTTACGGGTTCTAGAGTTGTTTTTCGTTCTCTGGCCTCTTAAAGGTAATCCAAGTCTGTGACGTATTCCTCGTTGGCATCCTATGTCCATCAATCTCTTGATGTTCAATTGCACTTCAGATCTAAGTTCTCCTTCTACTTTTACGTTTTCTGAGATATAAGTTCTGATTGCAGCCAATTCATCGTCATTCCATTCGTTGACTTTCTTGTCTTCGCTGATACCGGCAGCTTTAAGGATTTCAGAAGAAGTACTTCTTCCAACTCCGTAGATGTAAGTTAAACCGATAACGCCTCTTTTGTTTTTTGGTAAATCAATACCTGAAATTCTCGCCATAATTTAATTTTAGCCTTGTCTTTGTTTAAATTTTGGGTTTTTCTTGTTGATTACAAATAGTACACCTTTTCTGCGTACGATTTTGCAATCAGCGCTTCTTTTTTTAATTGATGCTCTTACTTTCATTTTGATAGTATTTATTTTTTAACAATAGCCAAATGGAACATACGCTCCATTTGGCAGATTGTTTTTAATATCTAAATGTGATTCTCCCTTTTGTTAAATCATAGGGAGACATTTCTAATTTCACCTTATCACCAGGCAAAAGTTTAATATAATGCATTCGCATTTTACCAGAAATATGAGCAATAAGTATATGCCCATTCTCTAGTTCTACACGGAACTGAGCGTTCGAAAGTGCTTCCGTTATAACGCCGTCTTGTTCAATATGTTTTTGTTTTGCCATAAATTAATATCCAGTCGTTCTTGATAATTTAGACTGCATTAAGCCATCATAATGATGGTTCAGCAGATATGTATTAATCTGTTGAACGGTATCCAAAATTACTCCCACCATAATCAATAGTGATGTTCCCCCGAAAAATAGGGCGAACGCATCTGTCTGAACAAAGGTTCCATGCACAATTGCCGGAAGGATTGCAAAGATAGACAAAAATATTGCACCAGGCAAGGTAATTTTTGATAAAATATCATCTAAATAATCAGCGGTCTCTTTTCCGGGTCTTACTTTCGGTACTAAACCTCCATTTCTCTTCAAATCATCAGCCATTTGGTTTACCGGAATTGTAATCGCAGTATAGAAGAACGAGAAGATAATAATTAATAGCGCGAACAATACGTTGTACTGCCAGCTAAAAACATTCTTGAAACCTGCAAGAAAAGTGTTAGACTCATCTACTTTCGTTAATAAACCAGGTACGAACATCAATGCCTGAGCAAAGATAATCGGCATTACACCGGCTGCATTAACTTTCAATGGAATCCACTGTCTTGCTCCTTGCATAAGATTTCTGTTTACACCTCCTCTTGCTTGAGCTCTGCTTACATACTGAATTGGAATTTTTCTAACAGCAACAGATAGTACTACTGCCAATAGAACAACTAACATCCAGAAAATTACTTCAATAAGGATCATGATAGATCCCATTCCTCCTTTTCCGTTCTGCACTGCCATTTCCTGTACGAATGCTTCTGGTAATCTTGAAAGGATTCCCACCATAATAAGGATAGAAATACCGTTTCCGATACCTTTGTCGGTGATTTTCTCACCCAACCACATTGCGAATACTGAACCACCTACCAAGATTACAATACTTGGTAACCAGAACATAATAGAATTTGGCTCTACATAATATGCAGACGAGAACTGAGCATAAGGTAAAAACAATTGAGTAATAGAAGTTAAATAAGATGGCGCCTGTACAAGACAAACCCCGATCGTTAACCATCTAGTAATTTGATTCAATGTATTTCTACCTGACTCTCCATCTTTCTGAAGTTTCTGAAGATAAGGAATAGCCATCCCCATCAACTGAACAATAATAGAAGCAGAAATATAAGGCATGATTCCTAACGCCATTACGGAAGCGTGGCTGAAAGCTCCCCCCGTAAACGACGAAAGCAAGCCAAGGAGACCTGCTCCTTGCTTGTTACCGCCTTGATTTTTATAATGCTCTAAGAGATCTCCTACTTCTGCAAGGTTAATTGCAGGTAAAGAGATATAAGATGCGAATCTATACACAAGGATAATACCTAAAGTAAAGATAATTTTATCTCTAAGTTCCTTTAAGCTCCAAATATTTTTTAATGTTTGTATAAATTCTTTCATTAGTTACTATTATAAGGTAATTGCTTTTCCACCTGCTTTAGCAATAAGCTCTTCAGCAGATTTAGTGAATTTGTCAGCAGAGATTGAAACCGCAGATTTCAACTCTCCTCTACCCATAATTTTCACTAATTCGTTTTTAGTAATTAATCCGTTCTCAATCATTACTTCTCTTGTAATATCTCCAGTGATAGATTTATTCTCGATTAAAGTTTGGATTGTATCAAGGTTAATTCCTCTAAACTCTTTTCTGTTTACATTTTTGAATCCGAATTTCGGTAATCTTCTTTGTAAAGGCATCTGACCTCCTTCAAAACCGATTTTCTGAGAATAACCAGCTCTTGCTTTCTGTCCTTTGTGACCTTTAGTAGCAGTACCTCCTTTTCCAGTACCTTGACCTCTACCAATTCTTTTTGAATTGAAAGTAGATCCTGCAGCTGGTTTTATGTTGTTTAAATTCATTTTAAAATTATTTTAAAAATTATTTTTGAACTTCAAGTAAGTGACTAACTGCAGCTATCATTCCTAAGATAGAAGGAGTAGCTTCGTGTTCTACAACTTGGTGAAGTTTCTTTAATCCTAATGCTTCAAGCGTTCTCTTTTGGGTTTTTGTTCTTCCAATAGCGCTTCTTACTTGCTTTACTTTAATTGTTGCCATTGTCTTATTATTAACCGTTAAACACTTTAGTTAGAGAAACTCCTCTCATTCTAGCGATCTCTTCAGGTCTTCTGATGTCTAATAACGCTTTGAAAGTAGCTTTCACTACGTTGTGAGGGTTAGAAGATCCTTTAGATTTTGAAAGGATATCGTGAATACCAGCAGATTCAAGTACCGCTCTTACCGCACCTCCGGCGATAAGCCCTGTACCGTGAGAAGCAGGTCTTAAGAAGATATCTGCACCACCGTATCTAGCAGTAGTTTGGTGAGGGATTGTGTGGTTCATTACAGGAACTTTCACAAGGTTTTTCTTAGCGTCTTCAACTGCTTTAGCAATTGCAGAAGCAACCTCTTTAGATTTTCCTAATCCGTAACCGATAACTCCTTCTTCGTTACCTACAACTACGATAGCAGAGAATCCGAAAGCTCTACCTCCTTTAGTTACTTTTGTTACTCTGTTAACAGCTACGAGACGATCTTTAAGTTCTAATCCTCCCGGTTTTACTCTTTCTATATTATCTAGTCCTAACATATTTCCGAAATTTAATGATTAGAATTTAAGTCCACCTTCTCTCGCACCATCAGCTAGAGCTTTAATTCTCCCGTGATATACGAATCCGTTTCTATCAAATACAATATTTTCAATTCCTGCAGCGATAGCTTTAGCAGCAATAGCTTTACCTACAGCAGCAGAAACTTCAGATTTTGTTCCGTTAGCATCAACTCCTTTCTCTCTAGAAGAAGCAGAAGCTAAAGTTTTTCCACTGTTATCGTCGATTAACTGAGCGTAAATTTCCTTATTACTTTTGTATACAGATAATCTTGGCAATTCAGAAGATCCAGAGATTTTCCCTCTTACTCTTCTTTTTATTCTTATTCTTTTTTCTAATTTACTTAATGCCATAATACTTATAATTTATTAAGCAGATTTACCAGCTTTACGTCTAACAATTTCCCCTACGAATTTCACACCTTTTCCTTTGTATGGTTCAGGTTTTCTGAAAGAACGAATCTTTGCAGCTACCATCCCTAGAAGTTGGTTGTCGTGAGACGTTAAAGTAATAATTGGGTTTTTACCTTTTTCAGTCAATGTATCAACTTTCACTTCGTTTGGAAGTTCTAGTACGATACCGTGAGAGAATCCTAAAGCTAACTCAAGTTTTTGACCTGCGTGAGAAGCTCTGTATCCTACCCCTACTAATTCTAATTTCTTTTCGAAACCTGTATTTACACCAACAATCATGTTGTTGATTAGCGCTCTGTATAAACCGTGAAGCGCTTTGTGTTGTTTAGTATCAGATGGTCTGTTAACGTTAAGTTCGCCATCTTTCTGTTCTATAGTAATTCCTGCTGTAAGCTCCTGAGAAAGTTCTCCTTTAGGACCTTTTACAGTTACCACACCGTTATTTTCAGTGATTGTAACTCCTGCTGGAATTGTTATAATTGCTTTACCAATTCTTGACATTTTCCTTTGATTAAAAATTAATAAACATAGCAGATTACTTCACCACCTACTTTTTCTTCTCTAGCTTTCTTGTCAGTCATTACTCCTTTAGAAGTAGAGATGATAGAAATACCCAAACCGTTTAGTACTCTTGGAAGCTCAGCTGAACCTTTGTACTGTCTCAAACCTGGTCTAGAAGCTCTTTGGATAGACTTAATAGCTGGTTTGTTAGTTTGCTTATCGTACTTCAAAGCGATTTTGATCGTTCCTTGAACAGCGCTATCTTCAAACTTGTAGTTTAAGATATACCCTTGATCAAATAAGATCTTAGTAATCTCCTTTTTGATTTTTGATGCAGGAATTTCCACCACTTTGTGGCCTGCGCTTTGTGCGTTCCTTACTCTAGTTAGGAAATCTGAAATTGGATCTGTTACCATTTTTCTTTATAAATTATTGGTTAAAGAACAATCAGTTTTGCAAAGACTTGAAGAGTAAAATATCAGACTTCAGAAATCTTCGGTCTGATATTTTTTATCTTTAGTATCTGAACAACTTAATTGTTCCGATTTTTTAATTAGTAATTATTACCAACTAGCTTTTTTAACTCCCGGGATAAGACCGTTGTTTGCCATTTCTCTGAAAGTTACTCTGGAAATACCGAACGTTCTCATGTATCCTCTTGGTCTACCTGTTAGTTTACATCTGTTGTGTAATCTTACAGGAGAAGCATTTTTAGGCAATTTTTGAAGTCCTTCGTAATCACCAGCTTCTTTAAGAGCTTGTCTTTTAGCAGCGTATTTAGCAACTAGTGCTTCTCTTTTGCGCTCACGCGCTTTCATTGATTCTTTAGCCATTTCTTAGTTCTTTTTAAATGGTAAACCGAAGTGAGTTAATAATGCTTTTGCTTCTTTATCTGTTTTCGCAGTAGTAACGAAAGTGATGTCCATCCCTTGGATTTTTTTCACTTTGTCGATTACGATCTCAGGGAAGATGATTTGCTCAGTGATACCTAAGTTATAGTTACCTCTACCATCAAATCCGTCAGCTTTAATACCAGAGAAATCTCTAATACGTGGCAATGCAGAAGAAGTTAATCTATCTAAGAACTCATACATTTTGTTTGCTCTAAGAGTAACTTTAGCACCTACAGGCATACCTTTTCTCAATTTGAAAGCAGCTTCGTCTTTCTTAGAGATAGTACCTACAGCCTTCTGACCAGTGATGTTTGTTAATTCTTCAACAGCATAATCGATGATCTTTTTATCAGCAGTAGCGTCTCCTAAACCTTGAGATAAAATGATTTTCTCAAGTTTCGGTACTTGCATTACTGATTTGTATCCGAATTCTTCCATCATTGCTGGAACAATCGTTTCTTTATATGCTTTTTTGGGTCTTGCTATATATTCCATGTGTTATTTAAAATTATAAAGTTTCACCCGTTTTTTTGTTGATTCTTACTTTTTTATCTCCTTCGATTTTGTAACCGATTTTGATAGCTTTTCCGTCTTTTCCAACTAAAGCTACGTTTGAGATATGAATAGAAGCTTCTCTTTCAACGATTCCTCCTTGAGGATTTGAAGCTGAAGGCTTAACGTGCTTTTTGATGATGTTAAGTCCTGCAACAACTACTCTAGGGTCTCTTCCTTCTTTTTTGATCACTTCAATAACTTCACCAGTACTACCTTTAAGACCTTTCTTACCTGTAGTTACGATTACGTTATCTCCTCTTTTTATTTTTAACTTTGACATTTTTTTTAAAATTTTAAATATTAAAGTACTTCAGGAGCTAATGAAATGATTTTCATATATTCTTTGTCTCTCAACTCACGAGCAACTGGTCCGAAAACACGAGTTCCTCTCATTTCTCCCGCTGCGTTTAGTAATACACAAGCATTGTCTTCGAATTTGATGTATGAACCATCTTTTCTTCTCACTGCTTTTTTAGTTCTTACTACTACAGCTTTAGATACCTGACCTTTTTTAGCGTTTCCTGATGGTGTAGAATCTTTGATAGTAACAACGATTTTATCACCAACTGAAGCATATCTTCTTCTGGTTCCTCCCAGAACTCTGATAACCAATACTTCTTTAGCACCTGTGTTATCAGCAACTTTTAATCTTGATTCTGTTTGTAACATTATTACTTAGCTTTTTCAATGATTCTTACTAATCTCCATCTTTTGTTCTTGCTCAAAGGTCTAGTTTCAGAAATTAAAACTGTATCTCCTTCGTTACATTCGTTGTTCTCGTCGTGTGCAGTATATTTTTTCGTTTTCAATACGAATTTACCGTACATCGGGTGCTTGATTCTCATCGTTTCACTAACAACAATAGTCTTTTCCATTTTATTGCTGGAAACCACTCCGATTCTTTCTTTTCTTAAATTTCTATCCATTGTAAAATGAAATTATTGTTTGTTAGTTAACTCTGTGTTTAATCTTGCGATTGTCTTTCTCAAATCTCTGATTTGAATCGGGTTTTCAATTGGGCTGATTTTGTGAGCCAATTTCAATTTTTGGTATTGAGCTTTAGCTTCAGTCAACTGAGTTTGAATATCTCCCGCGCTTAAATTTTTAATATCAGCTTTTTTCATTGTATTCAAAGATTATAGAGGTTTAACAAAATCGTTAGCAACTACGAATTTAGTAACTACTGGTAATTTCTGTGCCGCAAGTCTAAGAGCTTCTTTCGCTACTTCGTAAGGAACTCCTCCGATTTCGAACATGATTTTACCTGGTTTTACTACAGCTACCCAATATTCCACAGCACCTTTACCTTTACCCATACGTACTTCCGCTGGTTTTTTAGTAATTGGCTTATCTGGGAAGATTTTGATCCATAGCTGACCTTCTCTCTTCATATATCTTGTTGCAGCGATACGAGCTGCTTCAATTTGTCTTGCAGTGATCCAAGCACCTTCTGTTGCTTTGATTCCGAAAGTTCCATAAGCAAGTTGATTACCTCTTTGAGCAATCCCCTTCATCTTCATCTTATGAACTCTACGGAATTTGGTTCTTTTTGGTTGTAACATAATTTTCTAAATTTTAGATTTTAGATTTTAGATTTTAGATTTTAAAAAAGTAACGGCAATTTAAAATTCAAAATTTTCGATCTAAAATTTTTAATTATTATTGTTTCTTCTTGGTTTTCTGTTATCTCTATCGCCTCTCTCTCTGTTTCCTCCTCCTGATGGCCCTTTCTTCTGTTGTCCCACTAGTGGAGAAAGTTCTCTTTTACCGTAAACTTCTCCTTTCATGATCCAAACTTTAACTCCTAACTTACCGTATTGAGTTAACGCTTCACCGATATGATAATCGATATCCGCTCTGAAAGTAGACAATGGAATTCTTCCTTCTTTGAAAGATTCGCTTCTTGCCATTTCAGCACCATTCAATCTTCCTGAGATTTGAACTTTGATACCTTCTGCACCCATTCTCATTGTACCTGCCATTGCCATTTTAACAGCTCTTCTGTAAGAGATTCTGTTTTCAATTTGCTTAGCAATGCTATCAGCTACTAGTACTGCATCAAGTTCAGGTCTTTTGATTTCGAAAATATTGATTTGAATATCCTTACCAGTAAGTTTTTTCAACTCTTCTTTCAATTTATCAACTTCCTGACCTCCTTTACCGATGATAAGTCCCGGTCTAGCAGTAGTGATTGTAACTGTTACTAATTTAAGTGTTCTCTCAATATAAATTTTTGAAATACCACCTTTAGATAATCTAGCTTCAAGGTATCTTCTGATTTTGTAGTCTTCAGCGATTCTGTCTCCATAATCGTTTCCACCAAACCAGTTAGAATCCCATCCTCTGATGATACCTAATCTGTTACCAATTGGATTTGTCTTCTGTCCCATACCTTGATTTAGTTTTCTTTATTACCTAAGATTAATGTAACGTGGTTAGATCTTTTTCTGATTCTGTACCCTCTACCTTGTGGAGCTGGTCTCAGTCTCTTCAATTGTCTTGCACTATCCACGAATATTTCTTTAACGATAAGGTTTGCTTCCTCGATGTCTGCACCTTCGTTTTTAGTCTGCCAGTTTGCCATAGCAGAAAGAAGTAATTTCTCTAACTTGTTAGATGCTTCTTTTTTAGAATATTTTAGGATGTAAAGAGCTTTATCTACCTGCTCTCCTCTAATGATATCAGCAACTAATCTCATTTTTCTTGGAGAAGATGGGCAGTTGTTTAATGAAGCTTTAACAACGTCCTTGTTAGCTTCTTTTCTTGCGATTGCGCTATCTTGTTTTCTTGATCCCATGATTATCTGCTTCCTTTGTTTTTGTTACCACCATGACCTCTGAAAGATCTTGTTGGAGAAAATTCGCCTAACTTGTGACCAACCATGTTTTCTGTAACGTAAACAGGGATAAAAGATTTCCCGTTGTGTACAGCAATAGTTTGCCCTACGAAGTCTGGAGAGATCATCGATGCTCTAGACCAAGTTTTGATAACTGTTTTCTTGTTAGCTTCTATATTTGCCTGAACCTTCTTATCTAAAGTATGATGAATGAACGGTCCTTTCTTAAGTGATCTTGCCATAATTATTTTCTTTTAGATACGATGTAACGGTTAGACACTTTGTTTTTCTTTCTAGTTTTGTAACCTTTAGATGGTTTACCGTTTCTAGATCTTGGGTGACCTCCAGAAGAACGTCCTTCACCACCTCCCATTGGGTGATCTACAGGGTTCATTACTACCGCTCTAGTTCTTGGTCTTCTACCTAACCATCTGCTTCTACCAGCCTTACCTGATACAGTTAATTGGTGATCAGAGTTAGAAACTGAACCAATCATTGCATAACATTCAGTAAGGATCATTCTAGATTCTCCTGAAGGCAATTTGATGATTGCATATTTTCCGTCTCTTGAAGTAAGTTGAGCTGAAGAACCAGCACTTCTTGCTAAAATTGCACCTTGACCAGGCTTCATTTCAACACAAGAAATTACAGTACCTAATGGAATGTTTTTCAACTTCATTGCGTTACCAACATTTGGTTCAACGCTTTCACCTGAAACTACTTTTTGATCAACTTTGATACCGTTTGGAGCGATGATATATCTCTTCTCTCCGTCTGCGTATTCTAGTAAAGCGATAAATGCAGTTCTGTTTGGATCATACTCTACAGATTTTACAGTTGCTTCAACGTTTGCTTTGTTTCTTTTGAAGTCAATAATTCTGTATTTCTTTTTGTGTCCACCTCCGGTGTAACGCATGGTCATTTTACCTGTTTGGTTACGTCCACCTGACTTTTTAATACCAACTGTTAGAGATTTCTCTGGTTTGTTGGTAGTAATTTCCTCAAAATTGTTAACAATTCTGAATCTCTGTCCCGGGGTGATAGGTTTTAATTTTCTAACAGACATTACTATTATTTATAATTAATAATTAATTTACAGCAAAAATATCGATAACCTCACCTTCAGCAAGTTTGATTACCGCTTTTTTCAATTTGTTTGTCTTTCCTACTTGAAGACCTTTTTTAGTGTATTTCGAAGAAACCTTCGGAGCATAAATCATTGTGTTAACGTCTGCTACTTTTACACCGTAAGCTGCTTCAACAGCCTTTTTGATCTCGATTTTATTCGCCTTAGTGTTTACTAAGAAAGAATAAGAACCTCTCAAATCTGTAAGGTAATTAGCCTTTTCTGAGATAACTGGTTTAATAATAACTGACATGATTTATTTCTTTAAATTTTCTTGGAATTTCTCGATAGCACCTTCTAAGAATACGATCTCACCTGCATTGATTAGGTCATAAGAGCTAATTTCGTTGTAAGTAAGAACTTTAGTCTTAGGTAAGTTTCTTGAAGATAAATAAACATTTTTGTTTGCTTCATCTAAGATGTAAAGAGATTTTTTACCTTCGAATCCTAAAGCGTTATTGATGTTGATAAACTCTTTAGTTTTAGGAGTTTCGAAATTGAAAGCCTCTAATACTTTAATGCTGTTGTCTCTCAATTTTTGAGATAAAACAGATTTTTTAGCTAATCTCTTAAGAGCTTTGTTCAATTTGAATCTGTAGTCTCTTGGTTTTGGTCCGAATACTCTACCTCCACCTCTGAAAGTTGGAGATTTGATATCACCATATCTAGCAGAACCAGATCCTTTTTGCTTCTTAAGTTTTTTAGTAGAAGCAGTAATTTCGCTTCTTTCTTTTGCTTTATGAGTCCCTTGTCTTTGTGCAGCAAGGTACTGTTTAACTTCTAAGTAAACCGCGTGCTGATTTGGCTCAATTCCGAATACTGTTTCGTCTAGAGTTACTTTTCTTCCGGTCTCTTTTCCTGATGTATTTAATACTACTAGTTCCATTTTCTGATAATTACATAAGAATTTTTAGCTCCCGGAACAGCACCTTTTACTACTAAAAGATTTTGTTCTTGATCCACTTTTAATACTTGAAGGTTTTGAACAGTTACCTGCTTACCTCCCATTCTTCCAGCCATTCTCATCCCTTTGAATACTCTTGAAGGGTCTGAACCAGCACCGATAGAACCTGGAGCTCTAAGTCTGTTGTGCTGACCATGAGTTGCCTGCATTACACCTCCAAATCCGTGTCTTTTAACAACACCTTGGAAACCTTTACCTTTAGAAGTACCAGTTACATCTACATATTCACCTTCGATGAATAGATCAACTTTCACTTCCTCTCCTACTTTTGCTTCAGCGAATCCATCGTGGAATTCTACTAATTTAGCTTTAGGAGTAGAACCAGCCTTTTTGAAATGACCAGCTAACGCTTTACCAACGTTCTTCTCACTCTTGTCATCGAAACCTAATTGAACAGCTGAATAACCGTCAACTTCTAAGGTTCTGACCTGTAAAATCGCACATGGACCTGCTTGAATAACTGTACAAGGAATGTTTTTTCCTTCTTCGTTAAACAAAGACGTCATACCGATTTTTTTACCAATAATACCTGACATTGTTTATGTTATAATAAAATTTATCCTTTATTTATCACCATTTTTCGGAGGTCTGAAGTAATTTCTACTTTTGATATAGGCATACTACGCCCCTAAAATGAGTGTGCAAATGTATGAATAATTTTCAAACCTACAAATATTTAATGCAAAATATTTTGATTTTTAATCAATTAGGTAATTTTAGGAAAAATGAGACTAAATTTTAGTGGAAATATTTTTGAATTACGGAAAATTTAAAAATAAGTTGATTTTTATTTAACAATTACACTTACTCCAATTTCTTCAAGGTTATTTTTATCTTCTTCTAAAATGTCATTATCCGTAATGAGATAATCGATTTTATCCAGATCGGCAATTTTCCCGAAGCCTTTTTTATTTAATTTGGAAGAGTCTGCAAGAATGACAACCTTATCAGAACACTCGATCATCAATTGATTCAAATGAGCTTCTGCAGCATTGGAGGTACTAATCCCGAAATCCATATCGATTCCGTCAACCCCAAGAAATAATTTATTACACGAAAACTGCTTCAGAATACCTTCAGAAATAGACCCCACAATTGAAGTCGAGCTTTTTCTTACTTCCCCTCCCAGTTGTATAATATTAATGTTAGGATTATTGCAAAGTTCAATTGCAACACGCAAAGAAGAGGTCAAAACCGTTAGCGGACCAAAATTCACCAGCATCCTTGCTAAATAATGCATTGTTGTTCCGGAAGCCAGAATAATACAATCATTTTCCTGAATTAAAGACAAAGCCCCTTTCGCAATATTCTGTTTCGCTTCTACATTAATACTTTCTTTTTCATCAACGTTTTTTTCATAAGCATATCTTACGTGCTTACTTGCTCCCCCATGATTTCGGAAAAGCAGTCCTAAACTTTCGAGATAGTTTAAGTCCTTTCGAATCGTAACCGACGAAACATTAAACTTTTCACACAAATCCTGCACAAGAACATGATCATTATGATCCAGTTCCTTCAATATATCATTATGTCTCGGCAGTAATTTTTCCATTTTGTTTCGTTTCATCAAAAATACCATTTTTATTTTGATTCGAAAAATTTCATTTATTTTCTTTTTGGTTTCGATTTTAATTTATACATTTGGAAACGAAACATAACGAAATATTATGAAACGAAACGAAGAACTCAGCAAATTAACAACCGTCAAAGAATGGGATTTCATTATAATAGGTGGTGGAGCGAGTGGTTTAGGTTCGGCATTAGATGCTACAAGCAGAGGATTTAAAACGTTACTGTTGGAATCGCATGACTTTGCGAAAGCAACTTCCAGCAGAAGTACCAAATTGGTACACGGAGGAGTACGATATTTAGCACAAGGAGATATCGGTTTGGTAAAAGAAGCATTAAAAGAGAGAGGTTTACTGGCAAAAAACGCAGCACATGTTGTTAAAAACCAATCTTTTATTATCCCAAATTATACTTGGTGGGGAGGAATTTATTATAAAATAGGACTTTCTGTTTATGATTTCCTTGCCGGAAAGCTAAGTTTGGGAAGAACAAAATACATCAGCAAATCGAAAACCGCTGAAAAACTTCCTACTATCGAACAAAAAGGTTTGGCAAGCGGAGTGGTCTATCAGGACGGACAGTTTGATGATGCACGACTGGCCATCAATTTAGCACAGACAATTACCGAAAAAGGAGGAACTGTAGTTAATTACATTAAAGTGATTAATTTAATTAAAAATGATTCCAATATCATCACAGGAGTTGTTGCAGAAGACCAGTTCACAAAAGAGCAGTTCGAAATCAAAACAAAAGTGGTTATCAACGCTACCGGAGTTTTCACGAATGACATATTAAATATGAATAATCCGAAACATGGAAAATTCGTAGTTCCAAGTCAGGGAATTCATTTGGTTTTGGATAAATCTTTCTTAAAAAGTGACGACGCGATCATGATTCCGAAAACGTCAGACGGAAGAGTTTTATTTGTCGTTCCGTGGCATGACAGAGCTTTGGTAGGCACAACCGATACTTTGTTGGAAAGCGAAAGTTTCGAGCCGAGAGCTTTGGAAGATGAAATTAAATTCGTTTTAAATACAGCAAGACAATATTTAGCTAAAAAACCAACGCGCGAAGATGTAAAATCTGTTTTCGCAGGACTTCGACCTCTTGCTGCTCCAAAAGACGGAAGCAAAAGCACAAAAGAAGTTTCAAGAAGTCATAAAGTGGTAACCTCCGACACCGGATTGGTTTCCATTATCGGAGGAAAGTGGACAACTTATCGTAAGATGGCAGAAGACACCATTGATAAAGCAATGAAAGTTCACAACTTAGGAACTACGACTTCCAAGACAGAACATCTTTCGATTCATGGAAATGTGAAACCAGAAACAGTTGACAGAACCAATCATTTATATGTTTACGGAGCAGATATTCCGGAGATTAAAAAACTACAGCAAAACAATCCTGAATTTTCAGAAAAGATACACCCTGATCATCCATTCACAGTCGCGGAAGCAATTTGGGCTATCCGAAGCGAAATGGCGCAAACCATTGAAGATGTTTTAGCACGAAGAGTCCGACTTTTATTTTTAGATGCAAGAGCAGCAATCGACAGTGCGCATAAGATTGCTCTCATCATCGCAAAAGAAAACGGACATTCTGAAGAATGGGCACGTGAACAGGAAAATGAGTTTATCGAATTGGCGAGAGGATACTTATTGACTCCTTACTCTCCAAGATCCATTTAATCTTAATTACTATCATAGCATGAGTAAAAAGTTAATTCTCGCTCTGGACCAAGGTACAACGTCGTCAAGAGCCATTTTATTCAATCACAGCGGAGAAATAGAATTTGTTTCTCAGAAAAGTTTTGAACAAATATTTCCTACCCCGGGTTGGGTAGAGCATGATCCTAATGAAATTTGGTCTTCTCAGGTTTCCGTAGCGGCGGAAGTAATTGCCAAAGCCGGAATTTCCGGAAGAGAAGTTGCTGCCATCGGGATTACCAATCAGCGTGAAACTACCGTCGTCTGGGATAAAGAAACAGGAGAACCTGTTTACAACGCAATTGTATGGCAAGACAGAAGAACTGCGAAATATTGCGATGAATTAAAAGAACAAGGTCATGCTGAAACCATTAAAGAAAAAACCGGTCTGGTATTAGACGCTTATTTCTCAGCAACAAAACTAAAATGGATTTTAGATAATGTAGAAGGTGTAAGAGAAAAAGCAGAAGTCGGACAACTGTGTTTCGGAACAGTTGATACTTTCTTAGTCTGGAAACTTACACGCGGAAAAATGTTCATTACCGATGTTTCGAATGCAAGCAGAACCATGCTTTTGAATATCCATACTTTGGATTGGGATAATGATTTATTGGAATTATTTGATATTCCAAGGGCGATTTTACCGGAAGTGAAGCAAAGCAGTGAAATCTACGGAGAAACAGCCACTACTCTATTTTCCACAAAAATTCCGATTGCAGGAATTGCAGGAGATCAGCAGGCGGCACTTTTTGGACAGATGTGTACGACTCCCGGAATGGTAAAAAACACGTACGGAACCGGCTGCTTCCTTTTAATGAATACAGGAACTGAAGCCGTTGCATCAAAAAACAATTTATTGACAACCGTTGCCTGGAAAATTAATGGAGAAGTCAACTATGCTTTGGAAGGAAGCGTATTTGTAGGCGGTGCCGCAATTCAATGGTTGAGAGATGGATTAAAATTGATTCAGTCGGCAGAAGAAGTAAATGCTTTAGCACAATCTGTTGATGATAACGGTGGTGTGTATTTTGTTCCTGCTCTCACAGGTCTAGGTGCTCCTCAATGGGACCAGTACGCTCGCGGAACCATCTTTGGCGTAACTCGTGGAACAACAGACGGGCACATCGCAAGAGCAACTCTAGAAGGAATTGCCTTTCAGGTTTATGATATTGTAAAAGCAATGGAAGCAGATTCCGGAAGAGAAAGTTTAGAATTAAGAGTAGACGGTGGTGCTTCTGCAAGTGATATTTTAATGCAGATTCAGTCAGATATTTTCGGATTTAAAATTACAAGACCAAAAACATTGGAAACAACAGCATTGGGAGCAGCTTACCTTGCCGGACTTGCCGTTGGATATTGGGAAAGTATTGATGAAATTAAATCTCAATGGATCGTTGATAAAGATTTCCATCCACAATTGGAAAGAGCAGCAGTTGATAAAATGGTCAACACCTGGAACAAAGCGGTTCAGCGTTCTCAAAGCTGGATTGAAGATTAATCACATATAAAACAAAATTAAAACTATGACTCCATTTGTAGCAGAAATAATCGGCACCATGCTGATGATACTTTTAGGAAACGGCGTAGTGGCAAACGTTGTTTTGAAAGATACCAAAGGAAATAATTCCGGATGGATCGTGATTACCACAGCTTGGGCTTTGGCCGTTTTCGTTGGCGTAACGGTTGCAGGACCCGTCAGCGGAGCGCATTTGAATCCAGCCGTGACTTTAGGATTAGCCTTTGCAGGAAAATTCTCATGGGATCTGGTTCCTACTTATATCGCAGGAGAAATGATTGGTGCCATGTTGGGAGCTTTCCTTGTCTGGCTGTTTAATAAAGACCATTTTGCCATCACAGAAGATGAAGGTGCAAAATTGGCTTGTTTCAGTACAGGTCCCGCGATCAGAAA
The DNA here is from genome assembly GCF_000813825.1 of Chryseobacterium taiwanense. Classification (GTDB taxonomy): domain Bacteria; phylum Bacteroidota; class Bacteroidia; order Flavobacteriales; family Weeksellaceae; genus Chryseobacterium; species Chryseobacterium taiwanense. The sequence continues at coordinate 220,954 of NZ_JWTA01000001.1, read as the reverse complement.
ACCGCTTTCCAATATTATTAGTGAAATTATCGGAACTTTCGTTTTGGTATTTGTGATTTTCCATTTTGCAGATCCAAGTGTTACTTTACATAATGATCCTACCGCAAAAATAGGTTTAGGAAGCGTTGGTGCTCTACCTGTTACCCTTTTAGTTTGGGCAATTGGTTTGTCTTTAGGAGGAACAACAGGTTATGCCATCAATCCGGCCAGAGATCTTGGACCAAGAATTATGCATGCTATTCTTCCCATAAAAGGAAATAGTGATTGGGGCTACGCCTGGATTCCCATTACAGGACCAATCATCGGAGCTGCTCTTGCAGCAATACTCTACTGCCTCATAACTTAATCGACAGTTTAAACAATGAAAAAACTCTTTTATATATGCCTGATTGTATTAGGCACAGGGAATCTTTTTGCCCAGGAAAATACCGAAGAAAAGGAAGACAGCAGATTGGATTTCACAGCAAATATTCAAAACAATCACCTTTGGAGAGGTTTAATTATTACGGATAAACCTGTTGTAATGGGAAATCTTTCCTACGCTTTGGATAAAGATAAAAAATGGAAAGTCGGAATTTGGGGAGCTTCAGCTTTGGCAGATGACAAAGACAACACCCATTACAAAGAAATCAATTATTATATACAGTTTTCCAACGGAAGATTTTACATCGGATTATGGGATCTGTTTAATTCAAGAAACATCAATACAGCCATTGCTTCGGATGATATTTTTAATTATTCCAACAGAAAAACGGCTCATATTATTGACTTGAGAACGAATTATACGTTCGGTGCCTCATTTCCTTTAAATATTGAAGCAGACATCATGTTGTACGGGGGAGCCAATGCAGGAGAAGTTGTTTTGGAACCGGATGGAAGCTATAAAAAGAATAAATATTCAACATACGTTCAGGCAAGCTATCCAGTAATTAAAGATAAAAAAGTAAATCTTGATGCTTTTGTAGGAGCAGGTTTTGCTTTAAATGACAAAAAATTTCTTTACGGAAACGGGGAAAACAGCTTTGATATTGTAAACGTTGGAGTAAAGGCTACCAAAACTTTAAAAATTACGGATCATTACAGCCTTCCGGTTGCTATGATGGCCATGTGGAATCCGTCGAATAAGTTTGCAAGAATACAGTTGGCAGCAACGGTATTTTAAATACAAATTGTTAGTAATTCATAAACCATCTCTTTTTGAGGTGTTTTTTTGTTTTTTGGAATTAGCTAAAAGTCCTTTTCCAAAAGCAATCACCGTGATTTTACGGTTTAATTTTTGCTGAGTTATTTTTAATTTTGAAAAAAATTTAAGATGAAAAAACTATTTTATTTATTCATTCTGTGCATTGGCACATTATCATTTGCTCAGACCAAAGTACCGTTTACAGGGAAAAGAAGTTTTAATATTCTGGAAGGATTTAGCGGAAGCGGAACTCCGGCTTATTATGTTGATGTAAAGAAAAACGGTGATGTCCATTTCGGATATGTACAGGTAAATCAGGCAGACGGTACGGAAACTTCAGAAGATATTAATGTAGGAAAATATCATACGGGAGTAATGAAAGTACATTTTAAAAAATTTAATGAAAAATGGGATTTCAAGTTTAATAAAGATAAAATATATTTTACTGATGATGCCGGAAAAATCATGAAGTCTGAGGATTGCTGTTCTGCAGAAGAATCAGATAACTCAAGTTGTGAATGCGAAGGAATACTATACAAATAATGAAAATAGTAAAACTTTTATTTATATTTTTCTTTATCGCTTCCTGCAGTAAGAAGGAAAATCATTCCTATGGTTTTTATTACTGGAAAACAAGGCTTGCTTTAAATGAAACCGAAAAGAAAACATTGAATCAATCTCCATCGCCTTATTTATATACCCGTTTTTTTGATGTAGATAAAATTGATAATAAGTTTCAGCCTGTAGGCGTTATTACAAAAGACAAAAGTTTTGAAACTGGAAAGAAGATTGTCCCAACAGTTTTTATCACCAACCGCACTTTTCTTTACATTAAAAAAGACGAAACCGCTTTCCTGGCCAAAAGTGTACACAACCTTATTCAAAAGAAAATTGCCGAATATCATTTTATCACAAATAATGAAATCCAGATTGACTGTGATTGGACTGCCGGAACACGGGATGATTATTTTAAATTTTTAAAAGAATTAAAAAAAATATCAGGGAAAGAAATTACCTGCACACTCCGGCTTCATCAGGTAAAAGATAAAAGCCAGACAGGAATTCCTCCCGTAGAAAAAGTCTACCTCATGTGCTACTCCACTTCTTCGCCATTGGAAAATTCTGATAAGAATTCTATTCTGGATGTCAGTATTTTGAAAAGCTATCTTTCAAAAATTGATGAATATCCCATCAAAAAAATTGAAGTTGCTCTTCCTATTTATTCGTGGGGAATTGTTACCAATCATTTGGAAAAGCATAAACTGATTAATGCTTTATCTAAAAAAGATCTTAATAACCCTAATTTCAAAAAGATTACAGAGAACACGGCCGAAGTTCTGAAAGATGGTTTCTATTTCGGGCATTATCTCAATAAAGGCTTTACCATAAAAGTTGAAGAGATTTCTGATGACCAATTCAAAGAAGTCGTTGACTTCCTTCAAAACAAAATCCATAATTTTAACATTATATATTATCAATTAGATAGTAAATTTGTATACAATCAGGATTTTAATTTTTAAAATCAACATTAAAAAACACCACATTATAATGAAAAAGTATATTCTTTCACTCTCCGTTTTGGCGCTTTTTTATACAAAATCAAACGCCTGTGCATGGTCTGATCCGGATTATGAATATTTCAACTTATTTACACAGAGTATTATTAAGGACAAATCATATTTACCTTTTCTGCTGAGTTACTCTACCCGATTTTATGATCAGTACAAACAGGGGTTGATTCCAGATGAAAATATAGATTCCTGGAAAAAATTCTTCAATAATCAGCTTTCTTATTCAGAAACAGATTATCTTGTTCATAAGATCAGCCTGAATGATCTTAATGATTTAAAAAAAGGAACTCCAAATAATCCTTTACTGAAAAAACTAGGATTTGGATTTTACCAGAAATACAAGGAAGCAATTGATTACTTAATTGAAGCTAAATATCTGGAGCCTTATATGAGTATCAATTTTGTAGAGAATGAAAATTCATTTTACTACAACGGGAGCAGCAATGATAAGAATGCTACGAATCTTGATTACAATAAAACAATTGCAGCATTAACTTCATTATACAATGCTGCAAGGAATCCTGAAATCAAACAAAGATACGGGTACCAACTTGTCCGTTTCAATCATTACACAAGAAATTACGATGCAGCGACACTCGCTTTCAAAAAATATGTTCAGCCGATTCAACTGAAAGGCGCGCCTTATTTTATGGCTCTTGATCAACTTGCGGGAGCACAAAGAGGATTGGAAATGAATTCCGACGCCAACTGGAATTTCTTTCAGGTTTTCATGAACAGTAAAAACCGTAAGGAATCTGCGTTTGTCTCTATGAAGCTTTCGGATACCGCATCTTTTAATAATATTATGAAAAGAGCAGGAACGAATGAAGAGAAAAACATGGCTTATTTTCTTTTAGGATATGAAGATTTCAACAATCCGATTCCGATCATGGAAAAGATGTTTGAGATTGATCCGAATTCTGAAATCCTGAAAGTGATGGCAGTAAGAAGCATCAATGAACTTGAAAGAAGCTATCTTCCGATTTATTATTATTCCGACAATAAGAATACTACTGTTCAGAAAAATCCAACTGATAAAACTTCATCAGAAGCTCCGGTGGTGAAAGAAGAGAAACTTTCTTTCTGGCAGAAAATTGTGCGCTTTTTTAAAAATCTATTTGGCGGCTCGGAGTCTGATAAAGATAAAACTGAAAACAAAGCTGACCAAAGTGATGATGATTTATTGGAAAACCCAAACAGAATTCCTGTTTTCACAAAAAACAATTATTGGTATGATGAAAAGACCAAAGACTATTTGGATGATCTGGAAAAATTCACCAATAAGACCAAAGAGAAATCCAGTGATGAATATTGGCAGATTGCAGATGCTTATCTGAAATTCTTGAAAAAAGACTATAAAGAGAGTACCAAAATTTTAGAAGATATTAAAACCAACAATCCGGAATATCTTGAACAGATCAAGAGAATGAAAGTGCTGAATGATATTGTTTCTCAACCTAAAATAGACGCAGAATATGAAGATCATCTCATGAAAGATTATGCAGAGTATTTTATGGAAAAAGAAGTAAAAAAAGACAGTACGAATACTAATGAATATGATTATTATGGTTCTGTTCCTTCAACAGCTGATTTTCTGAAAGATGTTTTAGCCAATCGCTATTTCCTTCAGGGAGAAGATGGAAAATCGTTCCTGATGAATAATAAACTTTCTGACTTACAATACAATCCGAATTCGAGTTTGGTAAAGAGTGTAGAAGATTTCTATAGAAAACCGAATAAAACTCAGTTCGAGCAACAAATCATTGCTAAGAATATGGATAACGTAGGTAATATTGAAGCGTTTTTCGCCACGATTTATGGTGACAGAGCCATGAGAACTGCTGATTTTGAGAAAGCGAAATCTTATTATCAGAAAGCACAGAGTTTCGCCGGAATTCCGAGGGAGGATTATGAGAAGTATAATCCGACAACCGGGAAATACGAGAAGTTAGTGTATAACGGAACCAACTATGATGGTTTCAATAACATTTCCGATTATGTTTTCGGGCACAATGTCTGGGAAAGTTTTGGTAGTCCGGATGATCAAAGTATGGAAAATGAAAACTACACCGCATTTCCTTTTATTAAACCTAAGATGAATAAACTGCAACTTGCCGATGCTTTAATTCAGCTTAAGAAAATAGGATCCGGAAAAGATGAGAAATCTGCAAAAGCCAATCAGCTGATAGGAAATCTTTTGTACAATACTTCTATTTTGGGTTACTACAGAGAATTGTTCGTGATGGATATTGACAACAGCAACGGAGGAAAATATGACTTCTGGCAAACTGAACAGAAAAATCCGTATCAGTATTATTATAAAAATTTCTTAGACAGGTCTTTCATTGAACCTGATAATTTTGATTTGGCTATTAATTATTATAAAAAAGCATTGAATCTTTCCACAAAAAAAGAAGAGAAAGCCAGAATACTCTTCCAAATGGCAAGTGCCGAACAGGGAAAATACTATCAGTATGAAGCCAAAAACCAAGCGAACATTGATTATTCTGATCCTAAATGGTCTGAAAAAACAGATGCTCACCAAAAAGAACTGGATAATATTAAAAACCAAAAATACAGAACTTACTTTGCCTTACTGAAAACACAGTATGCGAATACAGAAACCTCGAAAAACCTCTTGGGAAGCTGTTCTTATTTCGGTTACTTTATGAAGTAGTTTTTAAAATAAAAAAGGAATCAAATTGATTCCTTTTTTTTTTATTTTTCTGTGACACTCTTCATGTCTTTTTAAATGATTCGTTGAAATTACTTTATAATATTCTTATATATCTTCCCATCTTTTACAATCACTAAAAAATTCTTAGCGGGTTTTGCAATAACTGATAAATCTTCGATCGGGTTCCCATCTACCAATAAGACATCCGCCAATGCTCCTTCTTCTATCACACCAATTTTTCCAGGATATGGACTTCTTAAACCCGACAGCTGTAAAAGTTCTCCGTTATCATGGGTGACCATTTTCAGTATTTCAGCATTATTAAACCATGGCTTTAATTTTAGAATGTATTCATTTTGTTCTTTATTTAATTCAGGTTCAAAAAGAAAATCCGTTCCCCAAGCCAATTTTACTCCAAGCTTTTTTGCCATTGGCCATAGCTTTTTCTGACCTTCAATAACAGGCTTTCTTTTTTCTCTTCGCATTTCTGCCATTTCAGGAGAAGACTCCAACAGATTTTGAGTACTTAGCCAGATTCCTTTATCCGCCATCAGCTTCAACGTTGATTCGTCCAATAATTGCCCATGCTCAATACATTTTACTCCCGCATCGATGGCTCTTTTTATGGCTCTCGGTGTATAAGCATGTACAGTGACATAAGTTCCCCAGTCTTCAGCTGCATCTACTGCAGCTTTCATTTCATCAAGAGTATATTGCGTAACATCTACCGGGTCATAAATAGATGAAGTTCCACCTCCTGCCATTACCTTGATCTGACTGGCTCCGAATCTTAAGTTCTCACGAGTTGCTGTAAGCACTTCATCTCTCCCATCGGCAATAAAAGTAGCATCGAACTCTTCAGCTCTGGAGGGCTTTCCAAAAAATCTCCTGGATTTTTCATCCGGTGTTCTAAAATCTCCATGCCCCGATGTCTGACTGATAGTGGCTCCGGAAGGCCAAATTCTCGGTCCTTTTATCTGCTCTTTATCAACAGCTGCTTTCAGTGGAAATATAGGACCTCCTACATCTCTTACACTCGTAAACCCACGCATCAGAGTCGCTTCAGCAGATTGCCCAACCTCCTTCATTGCTGTAGTCATATTGAAATCCGGAGACATCATCTGCTCCATGGTCAAGGCACCAAAGGTAAGATGTACATGCACATCAATCAGGCCAGGCATTAAAACTTTGCCATTCCCGTTAATGTTAATTACTTTTCCTTTTACGGCAATAGGTTTAGCATCAATTTTTTCGATTTTGTTCTCCTTAATATAGACATTAAGGGGTTTTGAAAGTGTCGGGGAATTCCCATCAAAAATACGAACATTGGAAAAAATAATTTGTTCTTCATTCTTTTCCTGTGCTTTTACAACTGTGGGGGAAAGGGATAAGGTGATTAGAGAACATAAAATGGAATAGATTTTCATATTTATAATTTTGGATAATTAAAGATAAAAATTTTCCCAATGAAAAATCTAGATATTTTTTTGCTGTTGTTTCTGCAGCCACTCTTCATGTTTCCTTTTGAAAAATTCATGTTTATAATCCTGATTTCTTTGTGCCGCATCTATTGAGTGGGAAGTGTGAATGTCAGCATCTTCTTTGGCAAACTGAGACAATCTTTCGTAATAACAATGAAGCTGATCAAGTTCTTTCTCTGTAAGGTCTTCAATATCTACAATCCGGTTACTTGCTTTTTCATTGGCTGCAATTAATTCGTTCAACTTTATTTGAATAGCCTTTGAATCTTTATTCTGTGATTTTTGAATCAGGAACACCATTAAAAATGTAATAATAGTTGTCCCTGTATTGATCACCAACTGCCATGTTTCGGAATAATCAAAAACAGGTCCGGAAGCTGCCCATACCACTACGATGAGTGTAGCTCCTATGAAAGCAAATGGACTTCCGGTAAATCGGGTTGCCCAATCGGAAAATTTTTCAAAAACGCTTTTATCTGATGTAGCCATTTGTATTAGTTTTAGCAGAGTATCAACATCAAAAACTCCGCCGAAGTTGGCAGAGCTTGAGTCAATTGTATGGGTTGGTTATTCATATTTCATTGCTTTATCCCTTTCGATATAATATGTTTCTATAAACCCGACTGTATTATACGTCTCTTTCAATTTTTTATTTTTAATCAATGTAAAAATAAAATTGGATCCTGAGTCTTCAAGCTGAAAATTATGAAAACATGAATTAAAGACAAAATAAAATCCGTCCCAAAAAGGAACGGATTTTTTATAATCATTAGTGTGCAATTATCACACTTTAATTTCAACGTCTACACCTGAAGGAAACATGGATTTATTTTAAAAATTAAATAACAATAGTATTAATTTAAAATATAATCAAACTCCTTATTACCTCTTTTAAAAGTTACTTTTATTTGATTCTTTTTACTATTTAAATAGTCCAAAATATTACAATATTGATCATGATCTACATTTGTTGTATTTATTGAATCAATCTTAATAACCTGATCGTGAAGTTTAAGCGTCTTATTTGCCGATTCTTTCCAAAAAAAACATAGTTCTATTTGATTTTTATTAGTTTCTGACTTACAAATTTTTATTTTCGGCAGTGAAGTAAACCTGCTCTTTTCTTCACTTATTCCAAATGCAATCTCATTTTTAAAAAAATTAAAAATAAAACCATTTTCTAAAATTACTCTGTTACCTATATTCGGTTTCATTTCTGCTACAATAACCTCATATTTACTAAAATCATAATTACCTAAACTAAGATTCTCAATATCAGTTTCTTTTCTTAACTCTATATCTTGTCCTCCATTTATGGTATAAATGGTATTATTATTTGCTTTTCCTCTCACCAAATTATAATGGGACCCAAAACTAAATTCTTTTATATAAACCTGTTCAGGTATAATAATCGTTCCGAAATATCCTGTATCAATAAGTGCTAAAAATTTATATTCATTGATTTTGAGTTCACCAATTGGGACACTTCCATACCATTGCAATTGAACAGGCTTATTATAACCATCATAGGGAAAAGGAGTTTGAGAAAAAAATAATTTATCTTCTTTTTTTACGTATTTCCAATTTAGCTTTTTAAGCACATTGGCTCCCAAAATTCCGTCATATTTTATACAATTAATTTTAAAAAGTTTGGTCATATCAAATTTAGTAAAAGCAAAATTTGAGAATTGATTATTTCCAATTTTAAAATCAAGATAATACAAATCTTTTCCTTCTTCATTTCCTACAAAATCTTGAATTTTAATTATCTTTTTCTTGGAATCAACTATATCTTTAAAAGTTTGGTCATCAAGTACAGAAACAGAAGCTCCTGTATCTATCAAAAATTTATAATTTTTATCTTTAATATTTATTACTACGAATAAGCCATTATCCGTATTTCCTACCGGAAATATTTCTTCTACTGTATTCTCTAGTTTTACATCACCATCAAATAAATATTCAAGATTATTTGGACTTTGTGATAAATAAAAAGTAAAACTTAAAAGAAAAAATAGAAATGAGTACAATGGCTTATTCATAGATTTTTATTATATATTTTAAGTACTAATTAATTTCCTCCAAATATACTTGTTCCAATACCTATCGTAAAATATTATAACCTATTTTTAATAATATCACATCAACAAAAAATCCCTCTTCTTTCGAAAAGGGATTTATATAATATGATAAGCCAAAGGCTCAATTATCACACTTTAATTTCTACGTCAACTCCTGAAGGAAGTTCTAATTTCATTAGAGCATCAACAGTTTTAGAAGAAGAAGAGTAGATATCCATCAATCTCTTGTGAGCTGATAATTGGAACTGCTCTCTTGCTTTCTTGTTTACGTGCGGAGATCTCAACACAGTGAAGATTCTCTTATTCGTTGGCAATGGAATTGGACCGTTTACAACAGCACCAGTAGCCTTTACCGTTTTTACGATTTTCTCAGCAGACTTGTCTACCAAGTTGTAATCGTAAGATTTTAGTTTTATTCTGATTCTTTGTGACATTTCTTGTACTTTAAAAATTAACCTTTTGCTTTAGCAATAATATCTTCAGCAACGTTTTGAGGAGTAGCTTGATACTTCTCTAATTCCATAGAAGAAGTAGCTCTTCCTGATGAAAGTGTTCTTAGAGTAGTAACATATCCGAACATTTCAGATAATGGAACTGAACCTTTGATTACAACGGCACCGTTCTTTTCTTCTTGTCCACTGATTGTACCTCTTCTCTTGTTAAGGTCACCAATGATGTTACCCATATATTCTTCTGGAGTTACAACTTCCAATTTCATAATAGGCTCCATGATTACTGGCTTAGCAGCACGTCCCGCCTCTTTGAATCCTAATTTTGCAGCCATTTCGAAAGAAAGAGCATCAGAATCCACCGCGTGGAAAGATCCATCCTTAAGAGTAACTTTAATACCTTCAACTTCGAAACCAGCCAAAGGACCGTTCTTCATTGCAGCTTTAAAGCCTTTTTCAATTGCAGGAACAAATTCTCTAGGAACGTTACCACCTTTGATCTCATTGATGAATTCTAAACCAACTTTACCTTCGTCTGCAGGTCCTAATTCAAATACAATATCAGCAAATTTACCTTTACCTCCAGATTGCTTTTTGTAAACTTCTCTGTGGTTGGCAACTCTTGTTAAGTTTTCTTTGTATTCTACCTGAGGTTGTCCTTGGTTTACTTCAACTTTGAACTCTCTCTTCATACGGTCTACAATGATATCCAAGTGAAGCTCACCCATACCAGAGATGATCGTTTGTCCAGAAGCCTCGTCAGTTCTTACCGTAAACGTTGGATCTTCTTCAGCCAATTTAGCTAGAGCGTTACCCATTTTATCTTGGTCAGCTTTAGTTTTAGGCTCAACAGCGATACCAATTACCGGATCAGGGAAAACCATAGATTCAAGAATGATAGGGTTTTTCTCATCACACATCGTATCACCAGTTTTGATAGATTTGAATCCTACAGCAGCACCAATATCACCAGCTTCAATATATTCTACTGGATTTTGCTTGTTAGCGTGCATCTGATAGATTCTAGAGATTCTTTCTTTATCACCTGAACGAGTGTTCAAGATATAAGAACCTGCATCTAGTCTTCCAGAGTAAGCTCTGAAGAATGCTAATCTTCCCACGAATGGGTCAGTAGCAATCTTAAATGCTAAAGCTGCGAAAGGCTCATCTACAGATGGTTTTCTTGTGATTTCAGCGTCAGTTCTTGGGTCAGTACCTTTGATATCATCTTTATCCAATGGAGAAGGCAAGTATTTACATACTGCATCCAACATAAACTGTACTCCTTTGTTCTTGAACGAAGAACCACAAGTCATTGGGATAATGGATAAATCGATAGTAGCAGCTCTCAATGCAGCATTGATCTCTTCTTCTGTAATTGAATCCGGATCTTCGAAGAATTTCTCCATCAAAGTTTCGTCATATTCAGAAACAGCTTCTACTAATTTCTCTCTGTATTCTAAAACTTCATCTTTCATATCGTCTGGAATTGGAACTACCTCGAAAGTAGCACCTTGTCCAGCTTCATCCCAGATGATCGCTCTGTTTTTAATTAAGTCAACTACACCTTTGAAATCTTCTTCAGCACCGATTGGTAAAACGATTGGAACTGCATTAGATCCTAACATGTCTTTAACCTGGTTTACCACGTTAAGGAAGTCAGCACCTTGTCTGTCCATTTTGTTTACGAATCCCATTCTAGCAACTTTGTAGTTGTCAGCAAGTCTCCAGTTTGTTTCAGACTGAGGCTCTACTCCATCTACTGCTGAGAATAAGAATACCAATCCATCCAATACTCTCAAAGATCTGTTTACTTCTACTGTGAAGTCAACGTGTCCCGGTGTATCGATAATGTTGAAGTGGTAAGGTTGAGTTTCAGGTAATTTTTTACCTTGGTCTGTTGGAAAGTTCCAAGAACAAGTAGTTGCAGCAGAAGTAATAGTAATACCTCTTTCTGCTTCCTGCTCCATCCAGTCCATTGTAGAAGCACCATCATGAACTTCTCCAATTTTGTGGTTTACACCTGTATAGAATAAAATCCTTTCTGTAGTGGTAGTTTTACCTGCATCAATGTGCGCAGCAATACCAATATTTCTTGTAAATTTAAGATCTCTACCCATTTCAGATTAGAATTTAAAGTGTGAAAACGCTTTGTTAGCTTCCGCCATTTTGTGAGTATCACTTTTCTTTTTGAAAGCAGCACCTTCTTCTCTTGAAGCAGCTACAACTTCATTAGCCAATTTCAAAGCCATAGACTTATCATTTCTCTTTTTAGAGTAGCTAATTAACCATTTCATTGCCATAGAAATTTTTCTATCAGCTCTGATTGGCATAGGAATCTGGAAGTTAGCTCCACCTACTCTTCTAGAACGTACTTCTACGTGAGGCATAACGTTTGTTAATGCATCTTTCCAAATTTCAAGGGCTGTTTTCTCAGTTTCTCCTTTTTTAGTTTCTACGATATCTAATGCATCATAGAAAATTTTGAATGCGATTGACTTCTTACCGTCAAGCATTAAATTGTTTACGAATCTCGTTACCAATTGATCATTAAACTTTGGATCTGGTAACAACGGTCTTTTTTTCGCTTTCGTCTTTCTCATTGCTTCTGTACCTTATTTAATGATTATTTTTTCTTTCCTTTTGCAGGAGCTGCAGCAGCTTGTCCTGGTTTAGGTCTCTTAGCACCGTACTTAGATCTTCTCTGAGTTCTTCCATTTACACCTGCAGTGTCTAATGCACCTCTTACGATGTGGTAACGTACTCCCGGTAGGTCTTTCACCCTTCCGCCTCTAACCAATACTATCGAGTGCTCTTGAAGATTATGTCCTTCGCCCGGGATATAGGCGTTAACTTCTTTACCGTTAGAAAGTCTTACTCTCGCTACTTTTCTAAGTGCAGAGTTAGGTTTCTTAGGTGTAGTAGTATATACTCTCGTACATACACCACGTCTTTGTGGACAAGAATCAAGGGCAGCCGATTTGCTCTTCTTGGCAAGCGTGGCTCTTCCTTTTCTTACTAATTGTTGAATAGTAGGCATTTAATTGCTTTTTATTTTAGGGTGCAAAAATAGTAATATTTTTTTAATTAACAAGTAGTTATGAAGAAATATTAATTTACAAGCTACAGATATCGAATCTTTTCTTTCTTGAATCCTTTTAAATTAAATGAATTTGAATAATTAATTTATTTAATCTATTTTCAGCTGTGATGTATATAAAACCTTTGACTTAATCTTCACAGTATCATTTAGCAACCATTTTATTTTAGGATTCAAGGAACCAGCAACACTCTCTTTCAAGCTTCCTTTCTGTTTATTAGTATGTTTATATTCAAAAGATTTACGAATAAGAGGAAAGTGATATGTAGTTTTGGTTACCAAATTCTTCTCATCATTATATAAATACTTTTTATCCTTAAACTTGAACATCTGAGATTTAATAATACTCCTATTTTTCAAATAGTCTCCGGGATCTTTTAAATTATATAATGTATGAAACACAAAAAACAAGCAAGCAATTCTCCATATCCATTTATCTGAGCTTTCATTCTCGAAATATAAAATCAGGAATGAAAAAAATATACAAATATTTGCCGCAGCCATCATTCGAACATTCATTTCCTCTATTTGTTGAAACCAGCCCGACACCCACAAACAGATTCCGTACACTAAGGCTGTTATCCATAATATAACATGAAAAAAATACAACCGCCCCGCCTTTGCTTTTTTATAATATTTGAATAAATAAACAATTAACCCAACGTCCAGAATAAAAATTAACAATTGAAAAATCATACTTGGTAAGCTAACAGAAGCCGGCTTAAGCCCTATAAATGGATTCACCAAATTGACCAATCCAAAAATATTCCTTATCGTATAAATAGAAAGACCACTTTCAGGAAGTGCTCTTTCGTTCTCCCCTACTACACTGCCAAAATATAAATAATTAAATAACAAATAACTTGTTATTCCCACCCCGGAAAAGAACACAAAAAGCAATATAGGTTTAAAACAATTCGTTTTCTTTATTTTACTGAAAAGCAATACAATCGCAATAAGAAAGCCTAAAAAGATATACACTCCGGAATACCTTATCAAAAGCATACTAATCAGCATTAAAGAAGCATACAGAGCATTAGCATACTTCCCTTTATCATTTTGAAAAAGTTCATGCAAGAAATAAAACAAGAAATACAAAAAGAAAATAAATGGCCCTTCAGACATCGCCTGGATAAAAACAAAAAAAAGTGTTTTCCCTGTAAACAGCAAAACACTTTCTCTAAAATAAAATCTTTTATAATAGGAAAATCCTAAAATAATCATGGTAAACAAAAGACTTAATATTCTTGATGCTAAGAAATAGTCATTACAAAATTCATAAAGCAATCTTAACAATACAGGATAGCCAATCGGAAATAAATTAGTTTCAGGATAAGGTAAATCTGTAGCAATTTCAAAATAGGACAAACTATCTGCTCCAATTCCTCCATTCGCAATAAAAAACGGTTGAAAAAAATAAATAACAACAGAAAGTACGGCTAAGATTTTATATTTAAGCATATTTGATACATCATCGTTTCGGGCAATAATAAGAAAAATTATTCAAATTATTTTAAGAAAACCTGCAATAGCCAACATCTATTAGATTCAACCACAGTTCGGCACAGTATTTTCTACCTTTGCCATATATAAATAATAAATCTATGAAAAACGCAAGTATCATTGGACTAAAAGAAGCCGATTGTAAAAAAATTGCCGAAAAATTAAATATTCTTTTGGCAAATTATTCTATTTTTTATCAAAATACAAGAGGTTCTCATTGGAATATTAAAGGAGAACAATTTTTCACGCTACACCCGAAATTTGAAGAGCTTTACAATAGTTTAGTTCTTAAAATAGATGAAATTGCTGAAAGAATTCTAACATTAGGCGCAACACCTGCACATAATTATTCAGACTACTTAAAAGTTGCAACCATTAAAGAAAGCCAGGAAGTAAGTGACGGAACTAAAAGTGTAGAAATCATTTTAAATTCATTTAAAGTAGTCATTGACCTTCAAAGAGAACTTTTAGACATTACAGACAAAGCAGGAGATGAAGGTACAAACTCTCAGATGAGCGATTACATCACCGAACAGGAAAAAGAAGTTTGGATGTATAATTCTTATTTAGGGAAATAACCCATTCAAAAACCTAAAAATATTACAAAAAATCGTCTTACATTTAGACGATTTTTATTTTTAATTAGTAAATTTGCGTTAAAACAACACAATTATGCACGATGTACGATTAAACTCTATTCTAGATAATGATTTTTATAAAATAACAATGCAGAATGCTGTCGTGAAATTATTTCCCAGCTCTATTGTAAAGTATGAATTCATTAATAGAGGTAAACATGAGTTTCCGGAAGGTTTTGATGTAGCATTAAGAGAAGCCGTAAATAAAATGGCCGAACTTAAACTGACAAAAGATGAGAAAAAATTCATGGCACTCACCTGCCCATACATCGATCTTCCCTACCTTGATTTCCTTGAAGGCTATCATTACGACCCATCCGAAGTAAAAATTGTTCAGACCGGAAGTGACCTCTCCGTAATTGTAGAAGGACTTTGGTATAGAACTATACTTTGGGAAGTGCCTTTATTAGCTCTCATCAGTGAACTTCATTATGAGATGAATCACATGGAAAGAGATTCTAACGAAACCGTTATAAGCAAAACCGCCGAGAAAGCAGAATCATTAACTAATCTAGGAGTCAATTTCGCAGAATTCGGAACAAGAAGAAGACACTCTTACAAAGTTCAGAATTTAGTAATGGAAGCGCTCAATCAGAAAAAAGATTCAACATTTATCGGAAGTTCGAATGTACATTTCGCAATGAAATACGGAGTAAAACCAATCGGAACCCACGCTCACGAATGGTTTATGTTTCATGCAGCTGAATACGGTTTTAAAATGGCCAACGAATTAGCACTGGAACATTGGGTAGATGTTTACAGAGGAGATTTAGGAGTTGCCCTTTCCGACACTTATACTACAGATGTTTTCTTCCAACAGTTTGATAAAAAATTCGCAAAATTATTCGATGGAGTTCGTCATGACAGCGGTGATGCATTGGAATTTGCAGATAAAACCATTGCTCATTATCAAAAGCACGGAATAAACCCTTTGTTTAAATATATCATTTTCTCTGATGCTTTAAATTTGGAAAAAGTAGAAGAAATCACCAATTACTGCAGAGGAAAAATTGGAATATCTTTCGGTATCGGAACCAACCTCACCAATGATGTAGGGTTGAAACCTATGAATATTGTAATGAAACTTATTGGCGTACAAGCACCAAATAAAGAATGGATCCCAACAGTAAAACTGTCTGACGAACATGGAAAATACACAGGAGATCCTAAAATGATTGAATTGGCAAAAGAATTTTTGAGAATAAAAGATTAAAAACTGAACCAAATGAAAAATTTATTACTTTACCTTACAGTTATTTTCACTTTAACCTCTTGTATCACTTACACAAAGGGGCAAGATGGAAAACCCGGAGCGCCCGGAAAAAATGGTGATTCTAATAATTCAAAAACAAGTTTCAACCAAAAACTTGCAGATTCTTTAGGAGCTGATAAATATGGTATGAAAGCGTATACTATTGTAATGCTGACAACCGGAACTACCAAAATTGAAGACAAAGCTAAAATGGGCGAATTAATGAAAGGACATATGACCAACATTGGGAAATTAGCAGACGAAGGAAAGATTATCGTTGCAGGACCATTCAGAGAAGACAACAAACAAAATTTTGAAGGAATGTTCATCTTTAACACCAAATCAAAAGAAGAAGCTGAGCAATGGGTAAAATCTGATCCAGCTGTTCAAGCCGGAGTTTTTGGGTATGAAATTTTCCCTTGGTATGGATCGGCTGCTTTGCCAATGTATTTAAAACATCATACTGAGATTTCTAAAGAAAATCCTTAAAAATGGGATTTTACAGCAAATTCTCTGACCAAGATTTGATAGAATCTTACAATAATCAAATTGACTATCAAGGTAAAGCAACAAAAGAGCTTTTAGAGGAAATTACATCGAGAGGTTCTATCAAAGATTTTCAGACTAAAATTGAAAATCAGAAAACCTTATTAAATGAACGAAACAGAATCATTAGAGAAATCCATCAACATTATTTAAATAAATCTTCAAAACAGGAATGCTTTTCATTAATAAGTTCAGAATTGATTTCTAAAAAAGAAATTCAAATTCTCGTAGAAACAAAATACACACACATTCAGCAAAATATTGAAAATTTAATTGTTGATTCGGATACTATACTTAAAAGTTTCGTAGGAATAATTGTTTCATCAATTATCAGCTCCTTAGTTATTACTTTGCTTATTTATTTTATCAACGCACTTATAGTATTCCATTTCTTTCTTCTTATTCCAGCTTACATCATTAATTATTTTATCATCCGCTTGATTACAAAGAAAACCAGAGATAATCTAGCTGTTTTTATCGCAACTTTTTTAGCAACAGTTTTAAATTTTTTGTTTTTTATAATTTCAATTAATTAATAATTTTCAAACAGGAATTAACCTTCTTAAAACCTCATAAAAATCTGTGAGGTTTTATTATATTTATAAAAACAAAACCAATATGAAAACCATTGAAGAAGTTCTTAAAAAATTAGACGAAATCATCATTTGGTGTAAAGAAAACAAAAGTCCAGCCGGATATTTTGCCTGTACGTACAGAATTATGACCGCTCAGGTTCTGAAAGGAATACAGCAGAAAAAATTTGAAGATAATCCAAGAATGACTGTATTGGATATTGCTTTCGCTCAAAGATATCTTGAAGCCTGGGAAAACTACCAAAAAGGTAAAAAATGTACCAACGCATGGTTTTTAGCTTTTGAAGCAACAAAAAACAAGGATCTTCTTATTCTACAACATATCTTCCTTGGAATGAATGCTCACATCAATTTAGATTTGGGAATTTCCGCTGCCTCTATAATGTCATACAGAAAAATCACTCCTCTGAAAAAGGACTTTGAAAACATCAACAATGTCATCGCTTCCATCAATCAAAAAGTTCAGGATTCTTTAAATAAAATCTGTTATCCGGTAGAATTAATCGATAAAATATCAAACGGCAAAGACAATGTTATTTTAGATTTTGCTATTTCCAAAGCAAGAGACACATCTTGGGCAACAGCCGTAATCGCTTCAAACACACCCAACTTTTTAAGAGAATCTGTTATTGGAATTGTAGATTACGCCGCAGCAAAAGTTGCTACTCAAATTTTAAGCCCGAAAATTCTTACTCCTGTTTTACTAAAAGAATTAAAAAAATGTGAAAGCACAGATGTTGTTAAAAACATAGAAATTTTGCAATCCACAAAAAATACTTAAGAAAATTCAAACAAATATATTTTACTTTTCTTTTTGTAATTTTGGGCAATGGAAATGAGTTATTTGATAATCGGATTTATTGTTGGAGGAATTTTAGGAAGCATCATCCTTTATTTTATGATGAAATCTTCGATGGTTTCCAGAACTTCTCATGATGAAATTGCACATCAGAACATCAAATTCTCTTCAGAAATTGAGAACTTACAGGAAAAAAATCAAAATATTCAAACTCAACTCTTAGAGGAAAAAGATTCTTATTTGCTTCAAACCGATCTTTTAAATGATCTCAAAAGTGAATTCACAAAAATATCTGCAGAATACAATTCTATTCAGTCACAACTTGAAAATCAAAAATCAACCCTTTCTGTTCAAGCTAATCAAATTGAAAAGCTTTCAACTGAAAAACAAGATCTTATTGCTAAAAATGCAGAATTTTCAGCTTTAAATCTGAATCTAAAAAGCTCTCTGGAGACTCAAAAAGAAGAAATTTCAAAAATTCAGGAAGAAGGAAAATTACAGTTTGAAAACCTAGCCAATAAAATTTTAGAAGAGAAAAGTGAGAAATTCACTTCTTTAAATCAAAACAATTTAAAAATGATTCTTGAACCTTTTCAGGAAAAAATCAACGATCTTAAAAACAAAGTCAATGAAGCCTATGAAAAGGAAAACAAAGAACGTTTTTCTTTGGCCGAAAAAGTAAAAGAACTCGCCTTACTCAATCAGCAAATTTCCGAAGATGCTAAAAAATTAACGAAAGCATTAAAAGGAGAAAGTAAAACTCAGGGAAACTGGGGCGAAATGATCCTGGAAAGTATTTTAGAAAAATCAGGATTGGTAAAAGGACGTGAATATTTCCTTGAGCATGAGCTTCGTGACGAAGACAACAAAGCTCTTTTCTCAGAATTCTCGGGTAAAAAGATGCGTCCCGATGCCGTTGTAAAATATCCGGATGAAAGAAACGTCATTATCGATTCTAAAGTTTCTTTAACCGCTTTCACGGAATTGGTAGATGAAACTGACGCTGAAATCTATCAGATAAAGATCAATCAGCACTTAAATTCCATCAAGAATCACATTACACAGCTGAGCCAAAAAGCATATGACGATTACGGTAAATCTTTGGATTTTGTCATGATGTTCATTCCAAGTGAGCCAGCCTATATTGCAGCTATGCAAGCAGATCAAAACCTATGGAATTTTGCTTATGAAAAAAGAATTTTACTATTAAATCCGAGTAATTTAATCACCTCTTTAAAACTCATTGCCGATCTTTGGAAAAGAGAATACCAAAACAGAAATTCTATTGAAATTGCAGAACGCGGAGCAAAACTTTACGATAAATTCTCCAGCTTTGTGGAAAATCTTGAAAAAGTAGGCCGAAATATTGATCAAGCAAAAAATGTTTACAATGACGCCTTCAAGCAGTTATACACAGGAAACGACAATTTAATCGTTCAGACACAAAAACTGAAATCTTTAGGAATTAAAAATAAAAAAGAACTTCCACAAAGTTTGATTGACAACTCACAACATCCATTAGAATCTTAAACAATATGATAGAAAGTTTTCAAAACGAAAAAATAAAAGGTCTAACCAAACTGATTACAGATAACCGTCACAGAAAAAAATCGAATGTTTTTGTTGTCGAAGGTGATCAGGAAAATGAAAGGGCTCAGAAATTCAATTTCGAACCTGTAGAATTCTATATCTGTGAAAGTATTTTCAAAGGAAAAACTCCCAATGGAAGAATCCACTTTGTGAATGAAAAGGTATATGAAAAAATAGCTTACAGAGGAAGTTCCGAAGGAATCATCGGTATTTACAAAACTAAAGATGAAGATCTGCAATCATTCACTCCTAAAAAAGATTCTACCATCATTATCGTAGAAGGTATAGAAAAGCCCGGAAATTTGGGTGCTATTTTAAGAAGCTGTGAAGCTTTCGGAATTGACGCATTGATTGTTTCTGACGGGAAAACAGATTTTTACAATCCAAATGTTATCCGATCAAGTGTAGGCTGTTTATTCGGCATGAATGTATTCCAGTCAGAAAACCAGAAAACACTGGAATTCTTGGAGAAAAATCAGTTCAATATATATACAACTATTATGGACGAGAATGCAGCAAATCTCCCACAGAGAGACTTCACACAGAGGTCAGCTATAATTTTCGGGACAGAACATTCAGGATTAAGTGAGTTTTGGTATCAGAAAGGACAAAATACTTTAATTCCTATGAGCGGAAGTATTGATTCCTTAAACCTGAGTAATGCTGTTGCCATTACCTGCTACGAAGCATTAAGACAAAAGATGATTTAAAAAACGTAATCATCAATTTTAAACAATAAAAAAACCGCTTCATTTCTGAGGCGGTTCTTTTATTGTAAGATAAGTTAGAATTATTTCTTAACTTCTTCTTTTTTAACTTCAGTAGTTGTAGTCGTAGTAGCTGTAGAATCAGCAGCTTTAGTAGCTGTAGAATCAGCAGCAGGAGCAACAGCTGTAGAATCTGTAGCAGGAGCAACTGCAGTAGAATCTGTAGTTACAGCAGTAGAATCTGTAGTTGTAGTTGTAGCTTCACCTTTTTTACAAGCAACCAAAGAAATAGCAGCGATAGCAGCTACGAATAATGACTTTTTCATAATAAATTAAATTTAATTTTGTTAATATTGTTTTATAAAACTCTTTTCTGTTCTGTTATTTGAACAAGACAAAGGTAGAGTAGATAGAAAATTTGTGTATGAAAAATAATTGTAATACTTTTGTAAAACAATTTTACAAATAAACACAACTGAATTTCAACAACTTAATCATTTAAACGAAAATTGACAGATTTAGATCTATTGCATTTTGAGCAGTTAAAAAAGGACGTACAGGCTCAATATTTAGAACAACACACCCCTTCTTTTGATGATATTTCAAAATGGAAGGGTATTGACATCATATATTTCCAGGAAGATCTTCGCAAAAAAGCAAAAGGCAACATCAGCGAAAAGTCTTTTTATACTTATTTCAAAACTTCTCCTGTCACTAAACTTCCCCGAATCGATATGCTCAATTTATTGAGTATTTATACGGGTTACGAGTCTTGGTACGATTTCAAAAAGCAACATCTTTTTGCCGGAGAATTACTCACAGACGATGAAGATTTGAGTGAAGATGACACTAAAGAATTGGAAAAAACAATCTCCGCGTCACTTAATTTACCAAAACTGGAAATTTCACCTGAAAAAACAGAGTCTAACACTCCAAAAACTGGTGATTTACAAAAATCAAATACTGATAATCAATTAATTAATAAAAACAAGCAAATTTCACAACCTTCCGATCTGGAAGTTCAGAAACCAAAGAAAAACTTCTTCAAAAAGAATGCTTGGGCAATAATTACATCCATTTTGATCCTTATCACTGGATTACTTGGATTCAAGGATGCAATTTTTCAAAAAACTTATACTTATTGTTTCACGGATGCAGATCGTGCCGTTTCTGTCATGAACACTATTGAGATCAAAGTCATCAAAGAAAATGAATCTCCTATTCTTTATAAAATAAAGCCTGGTGAATGTTTTCGCTATTCTACTAAGGATAAAAATCTGAAATTACAGATAAGTGCTCCTTTCTATGAGGATCTGGAAGTCAACAGAAATCTGGAGAATGCACCGGAAGAAGAGATGATCGAACTGAAACCTGATGATTACAAAATGGCGGTTAATTATTTTTCCATAAAAGACGCCAATGGAAATCCAGAACTTTTAAAACAAAAACGTAAGCAGCTAGATAATTTGATTAGCAACAACGCTATTATTTATCAGGTTTACGACAACGCAACCTACGGTATTGAAACGTTAGACAAGCAGAAATATATCACTCTAGTAACCACTCCTACCACTTCTCTTAAAAACCTAAGCGTAATTGAGATGAAAAGAGAAAAAGGGAAAATAGTATCTATTAAATTTAAAATTGCTAATACAGATGAAAATAACAAATAATCTTTTAGTTTTGGCAGTAATGCTTTTTAGTTTAGCATCATGTAACAAAAAAAACACAGAAGTAAGCGATTTAGATAAATTAAGAAACAGTAACAACAGAAAGACATATCCTGCGGTGCAGATGGATAGCGCACAGGCTATTAATTTCATTACCAAACAAAAAGTTCAGGAATTGTTGGATCTTTCTACGCTTTATCTCTCCGGAAATAAAGACACCGAAATCGACACTGTTATTTACTCTCAAATGGGAAGTTATTTCAAAAAACCGGACAGTCTTACCTTCAAAAGATTATTCCATGAATTGGATAGCTTAAAGGTAAAAACGGTGAAAGTAAACAATCTGGAAGTTTATAAAGATATTCACAAGAAAGACACCTTAGATTTTGCAAAATTCAGTGTTGAATATTTCGACAGCAAGAACAAATCTATAGGAGTATTTGAGAAAAACGCACAGTATATTTTACAATCTGCACCGGTGAAATTTAAAAAGGAATTTAAATTCTATTTTCTAGATTTCTATTCTAAACCTTTACCGAAGGACAGCACGTCAGTAGGAGTTACCAAATAGTCTAGCGGAATATCATTTTCCCAGACATCATCGATATTCTCATCGGGGTTAAAATAATTAACTCCGATTTTTTTTACATCTTTTGAAGTATTTTCAAAGAAACCATCATAGAAACCTTTTCCATAGCCTACTCTATTGCCTTTCTCATCGCAATATAAAAGCGGAGTGATTACGTAATGAAAAAATGTTTCTCCGGAATCTTCATTAGAAACAGGCTCCGGAATTCCCCAATTGCTGGTTTCAAATAATGTATCTGCAAAAATTTCAATATTAATCAGTTTATTCTCCACAATTTTAGGTACAAAAACACGAATCTTTTGCTTTAAAAAAAAATCAATGAATAGTTGCGTATTGATTTCCTTTCTTTCCAGAATAGGGATAAAAACATGCACTTTCTCTCCTTCTTTAGGATTGAAATAAGCAATGAAATTTTCAAAAACTTTTTCAGATAACAAGAAAGCCTCATCAGTAGACAAGGCTTTTCTTTTTTGGGTATATTTTTTTCTAAGCTCGGCTTTTAACATAGCAGTTATGCGTTTTAAGCTTCTAGAATTTTGTATAATTTGTCTGACAAACGAACTCTGAAAGGCAATTCAAAAGTAATTTGATCTCCCACTTTTGCCGTATCACTGAAATCTCCGTTCACAAAAATCTGAGTAATTGTAACTTCCTGATCTCCTGTTGTTGGTCCGGAAATTAATACTTTATCTCCAACTGAAAGCTCTTTGTTTTCGATTAAAAACTGAGCAATTTTTGATTTTGAATAGTAATGTTCAGCTTTTCCGATCAAAGTCTTTTTAACTTTAATTTTCTGACGGATATCTTTTGTTTCTGCCTGTGCCGCCTTTGCCAAAGTTTGCGTAGACAGATCTCCTGAATTTTTGAATTTCAAAGCATCAGATTTCCCTTTTCTGAATACTTTGTTACCCACCTGAAGTCCTTTTCTCAATTTAACTTGTTCATCCCAAGACAAATGAATTGTTTCGTGGCATTCTGTAGAACAGGTATTTTCCATGATCGCTTTACATTCATCACATTGGATAAATAATAAATGACAAGCATCGTTGGCACAGTTCGTATGATTATCACAAGGTTTACCACATTGGTGACATTGTGAAATAATATCATCCGTAATTCTTTCTCCTAATCGATGATCGAATACAAAGTTTTTCCCGATGAATTTACTTTTTATTCCTTCTTCTTTGATCTGACGGGTATACTCAATAATTCCGCCTTCTAATTGGAAAACATTTTTAAAACCTTGATGCTTGAAATAAGCACTCGCCTTTTCACAACGGATTCCCCCTGTACAATACATCAACAAGTTTTTATCTTCTTTAAAATCCTGTAATTGATCATTGATAATAGGTAAGCTTTCTCTGAAATTTTCTACATCCGGAGTAATCGCCCCTTCAAAATGCCCTACTTCACTTTCGTAGTGATTTCTAAAGTCCACTACAATCGTATTCGGATCATCAAGCATATCATTAAACTCCTGTGCTTTTAAGTGAATTCCTTTATTGGTAACATCAAAAGTCTCATCATTCAACCCGTCTGCAACGATTTTGTGTCTAACTTTAATGGTTAATTTTAAAAAAGAGTGGTTGTCTTGCTCAACGGCTACATTCAAACGAATGCCTTTCATAAAGTCATATACTTCCAAAGTCTCGCGAAATGCATCAAATTGATCCGCAGGAACACTCATTTGAGCATTAATCCCTTCGTGAGCAACATAAATACGACCTAATGCATCAAGGGCATTCCAGGCTATAAATAAATCATCGCGAAATTTTTTGGGATCTTCAATTTTGGCATACGCATAGAAAGACAATGTAAGACGTTCCTTACCAGCTTCATCAATAAGTTGAGCTCTTTCTTCTGCGCTTAAGGTGTTGTACAGTTGCATGCTATAAACGTTTTAAGTGAGAAAAATTTCTGCAAAGGTAAACATTTTAAAATTAAACACCTTTGATTCCTCAATGATTAATATCAAGGGAATTTCATGTAATAACAATAGATTTTGGAACGAAATTTTATTGATTACTATTTCAATTTAACTTTTAGATGTCTTTATTTATCTTACAATATGCCATATTGGCGTTTAATAAAATTTTAAGATTAGTTAATACTGGCAAATAATTACCACATAACACATAAAATAATGTTATTGTAGTTAAATTTTAGTTAAAACTGAAACATTTAATACCAATTGCATACCTATTTAGCATTAAATTTGTTTACAATAAAACGAAAAGATAAATAATATAAATAATTAAGAAAGATATACAATGAAGAGTACTTTAAAAAAACTATTACCATTTGCAGTAGTAGGCGTTATGTCCGGAGCTACTACCGTTGGAGCATTACAATATTTCAATCATGATTCCAATAACGGAGATCAATCATACTTCACAAAATCGGCTTCAAACGTTTCTTTTGCGGGAATGAATTCTGCAGCAGTAGGTGAAGATTTTGTAAAAGCAGCGAAAACAACTGTTCCAGCAGTCGTTACCATCAAGAATTATCAATCAAGATCTACGAGCAGAGCCTCAGAGCAGGATCTTTTTGATTTCTTCTTTGGTCCTCAAAATGGAAGAGGTCAACAAAAACAGCAGCAACAGGCTCCTGACAATATGCCATCAGGAATGGGATCAGGGGTAATTATTTCGCCGGATGGCTATATCATTTCCAACAACCACGTTGTGGCCGGAGCAAATAAACTTGAAGTAGTTTTAAGTAACAAAAAGTCCTATATCGCAACATTGGTAGGAACTGACCCTAATACGGATATTTCTTTATTAAAAATCGAAGAAAAAGGATTGCCTTATTTAAATTTTGCCAATTCTGATAATATCGATGTAGGACAATGGGTTCTTGCGGTAGGAAATCCACTTGGATTAAATTCAACCGTAACTGCAGGAATCGTTTCTGCTAAAGGAAGAGGAATCGGAATTTTAAGTTCACAAGGGAAAGCAGCCAACCCAATTGAAAGTTTCATTCAGACGGATGCCGCTATTAACCCAGGAAACTCAGGAGGAGCTTTAGTAAATACAAACGGTGACCTTATTGGTATTAACTCAGCAATCCAGTCTACGACCGGTTATTATCAGGGATATGGCTTTGCTGTTCCTGCGAACTTAGCGAGAAAAATTGTTGAAGACATTAAGAAATTCGGTATTGTACAAAGAGGATTCCTTGGTGTAACAACCATAGACCTTTCTAACGATCAATTGGTAGCAGCTTACAATAAGGATCAGAAAACCAATATTAAGGCTGGATCAGGAATGTATGTTACCGGATTCGGAGAAAATAGCGGTGCGGAAGATGCAGGTATCAAAAAAGGAGATATCATCACTAAAATTGACACTTATGCGATTACAGATTTCGCTGATCTTTCTGCAGCAATCGGAAGCAAAAGACCTGGAGATAAAGTACAGGTAACTTATGTAAGAAACGGTAAGGAAAATGTAACTACAGCAACTCTTAGAGACCAAAAAGGAGGTACTTCTACAAGAACAAAAGCCGACCTTAGTGTTACCGAAAGAATCGGAGCTGAGTTTGAACCTTTAAGTGATAGATTTAAAACAGACTATGGATTAAACAGTGGTGTTGTTGCTAAAAATGTAACTGAAGGAAGTGAGATTGCCAAAATCGGAATTGTAGATAATTATATCGTTATCGAAATCAATGGTAAACCGATCAATTCACAAAAAGATGTTGAGAAAATCCTTGATAAATATTCAGGAAATGTACAGGTGAAATTTGTGGATGCTTACGGACAGATTTACACAAGAGGCTTTAAAATGCCTTAATTGAAGAACTAAACTTAAACTTCATATCAAAAAAGACGCTACAAATAAATTTGTAGCGTCTTTTTTATTTAAACCCAAACGCTTTTTAATGCAAAGTTTTATTTAAAATACAATTAAGATGAAGTGAGCAGAGAAGAATCAACGAGTTGATTTGATGAAGCGTATGTTCAAGCTTTATGAAGGAAATTTTCTTTGCTTTTATCTTCTAAAATACTGCTGAATAAAGCATCATTCTTGCGTTAAAAACACACTTCCATCAATTCAAACATT
This sequence comes from Chryseobacterium taiwanense, assembly GCF_000813825.1. GTDB lineage: Bacteria > Bacteroidota > Bacteroidia > Flavobacteriales > Weeksellaceae > Chryseobacterium > Chryseobacterium taiwanense. The sequence continues at coordinate 194,461 of NZ_JWTA01000001.1, read as the reverse complement.
CTCTTTATTAAAGAAAAAAAACCGTTGCAAACTGCAGCGGTTTTTTATTTTATCTACTTATGATTTATTCATTTTTTCAGCAACCCTTTTTTTCTTATTTCGTTCATAAAAAACTTCAACAATCTTTCCTCCAATCCAAGAGAATGGGAAAAAGGTAAGAAAAATCGAAATCTTATAAAATGTAGGATGATATGGAAAAACAATAACATCCAACATCGCTATAAACAGCATAATGAAACCAATAAGAATAGCATAAGCTACTTTTGCATATTTAACGATAATTGCCGTTGCTACTCCTCCTACTGTTGTTCCTAAACCGGAAATAAACAAAAGGAAACCGAAGAACGCATTATTATCCTGCATGCTCTGAAGAAATCTTTGCCAATGCTCAAACGGAGCAAAAGCCTCGAAAGTAACCCATTGTGGAAACACTCTTATACCAAGAGTAATAATAAGCCCCGCAATTCCGAGCCCTACAATAACCGCCAATGTATTTCTTAAAAAGTTCATTAATTCTTAGTCCTGATGTGCAATCATAGAAATTTCGATATCAACATTCTTTGGCAAGCAAGAAACCTGAACCGTCTCACGAGCAGGATAGCTGTCTGCGTCTAAATAAGAAGCATAAATATCATTCATTACCGCAAAATCATCCATACTTTTAAGGAAGATTGTTGCTTTTACAACATTTTTAAATGTCATTCCTGCTTCAGTAAGGATAGCTTCAAGGTTTTTCATTACCTGATGCGTTTCTTTTTCAATTCCTTCTACCAATTTACCCGTTGCAGGATCTACAGGGATCTGACCAGAGATATACAAAACTCCGTTTGCAAAGTTAGCTTGTGAATAAGGACCGATAGCTGCAGGAGCATTCACCGTGTTGATTATTTTTTTCATTAGAATTTATTTTGGGTGCAAATATAAAATTTATATTCTATTTCTCTTATCCAATATCATTTCTATCTTAGAAAGGTGCATTTGGTTGTGTAAAGCTTCTGTCTTTATACTTTAATGCATCACTTAAGATGTTCGCTTTTATCCCGATAAAGAAGTCATATACTTTATACTGTCCAAAAGGAACCCAGTTAAAGTTTATGGTAAAACTTCTCTGATCTCTTGAAAAACCAATACGGGTATAGGCAAGATCTTTCGTCACCATATCGTAATGAGTACTTCCGGTAATGTTCCAATATGGCGTTAATTTAATACTTCCGTCTAGTCCTACCGAAGCCATTTTAGTTGGTGTCCTGGATAATCCTTTTGAGTATTGATAGTTCGCACTCACATTCAATGTCCAAGGCTGCTCAAAACGGGAATAATTATCATCATCAAAATAATACACTTCATTTCGGATCTCTCCTTTGGAAGAGTATTTTTTCGAATAGTCTTCTTTATTACCTTTTTCATCTTTTCCACCAAAGATTTCACTACTTAAAGGATAAGACATCTGCACATTGAAACCTTGTAAGCTAAAGTGTCCAAATTCTTCAGTTCTGATCCCTGTCTCTTCTCCCGGTGCAAATAAAATTCTATATGGATCTAAAGATAAACTTGTATTTACGCTCAACTTGCTATTAAAAAAAGATGATTGTCCGTTGATCGTAAGAATCGACCAAGGGTGATCTTTTGCCGCAAAGTTGTAGTTCCCTGAAAGGCTTAATGATTCAAATATTTTTATCTTTTTTACTCCTGTAGAATCACTTTTTGATTTCACTTTCATTTCAATATTGTTTCCAATATTAAAACCAAGCGCTCCTACCATTCCTGTAGTCGGAGAACCTACAATTCCTTTTTCAAAAATTGAGTATGGAGTAAGTGCTCCATTGGCCGTATAATAGTTTTTGTAATACCCATATTTAGAGTCTCCAAAATCCGGTGAATAAGTAAATCCTATACTCGGCGTCATCATATGTCTTATTGCTTCAATAGTAGAACCCTTTTTAAAGTTGGCCTGTCCATACAATGTAGTCTGAATACTCGCTGTCGTTGAGAAAGTAGAAAATCCTGCTACCTTCTTATTAATCTGGTCTACAACTTCATTTTCAATCGGATCATAATATCTGGTAAGCGTTTTAGTCGTTAATGCATTATCAATATTAGCTCCTAAACTGAACGTAAAATATTTTGCAAAAGTAGTATTAGTTCCCAGCGTAATATTATTTTTTACACCAGTCTCCATTTTATCCCACATTTCTTTTTTAAACAATTCTCCGCTATCCGTCTGAACATAGTTATTAAGGTTCAAACTTGTATTCACCGTAATATTTTCAAGAAGCCCACTTCTCATTCCCGTTTTTGACTTGAATAAATAAAACTGATTTACCGCTACGTTCATTTGCGGCAATCTTAAATCCGCAAGCCCTGTTGCAAAGTTTTGAGAATATGAAGCCGTTCCCGTAATGGTAACCGGAAGTTTAAGGAATCTTTTAGTTAATGTCAACGTAGAGTTCTGCTGTGTTCTCAACACACTCTGATCCATTATATAATTATTGTTGACGGTATTATTATAAAATGTTTCACTCGTAGCATTTACCGAAGCAGAAAATGTTAAGAAAGGATTTGCTTTTGTATCCTGCGTGTGAGTCCAGGCAATTCTATAAGTCCCTGTTTCACTGTAGTTATCAAGCCCTTTTATCCCTCTGATTGTCTTTCCTATATCTGCGGAGAAACTTCCTGAGTATCTGTATTTTTTAAGATAATGCATCTCCGGACGAACGTTCCAGCTTCCTTTTGTATAAATGTCTGCTAAAACTTTCAAATCGAAATGCTCTCCGATCGGTTGATAATATCCAATACCATTTAAAAAGAACCCTACATCCTGTCGTTCTCCAAAACTAGGAATTAATATCCCTGCCGATCTTTTAGAAGAGAATGGAAGAATTGCAAAAGGCATGATAAGCGGAGTAGGAATCTCCTCAATATACATTCTGATTGGCCCTGTTACAATCTGAGAATTGTTTTTAGTTTTAATTAATTTAATATTGGAAGCCCTCATTTTATAATCGGGCAATGTATCTTTTTTCTTGATAAAAAAATCATCGGTAGTATAATCACCGTTTTTCATCGCAAATACAGTATCGCTGTACTTTTTTGTCTTTTGCGCTATAATTACCCCTTCACTTTCCTCTGTACGTGCATTATAGGCAATAGCCTGTTTTGTTTTTGTATTATAACTAAACTCGGTCGTTTCGTATGTTTTACCGCCCTGATTGGTAATCACATTTTCTATGATCTTCCCGGAAGCATCTTGTTTCCCTCTTGCGTAAATAAGATTTCTATTATGATCTATCGAAATATAATCCGCATCGATCTGCATATCCTGGTATTTCACCTGGGCATTTCTCAATAGATAGGTCATTTTATTCTGAGGATCTGATCGCTCTTCATCAGCTTTTGTTCTCAGAACATCATCTAAAGATTCTTTTTTTACAACAATGGTATCCTTTTGGATAATAGTATCATTAACCGCACTTCTAGGCAATTTTTCAGGCGTTTTCTGTGCTAAAAAATTGTTAAAAATTAGGATAATTAAAATTTGTAATATATTTTTGGAGACGGTTTTGGCCAATTTTATGTTATATAATTAAGGTTCAAAATTAATATAATTTTTAAAACTGTAAGATGTACAAACAAAATTTTAAAATAATTTTAGCATTTCTTGCGATACTCCTTTTCAACTTTTCCTTTGCTCAAAAAAAATTCACCGTAGTCTTAGACGCTGGTCACGGTGGAAGCGATATAGGAGCCAATAGAAATTACTCTGATATAGGTCTTGTACAAGAAAAAGACGTTACGCTCGGCATCGTTCTTAAACTGGGAGCAATGCTTGAAAAAAATAAAGATTTCAAAGTCATTTATACCCGTAAGATTGATGAGTATCCGTCTTTAACGGATAGAACAAATACTGCCAACAGAAGTAAGGCAGATTTATTCATTTCTGTACACGTCAACTCATCTCCGAGTAAAACTGCTACGGCAAGAGGTACCGAGACTTTTGTACAAGGACCTGCTCAAAACAGAGAAAATCTAGAAGTAGCCAAACAAGAAAACAATGTGATTTATCTGGATGAAAAAGATAAAGAAACATTCTCTTCTTATGATTCTTCTTCACCGGAATCATTGATTGCCCTTAAATTACAACAAAGTAAATATCTTGAAAACAGTCTTATCCTAGGAACCTTTGTGGAAGATAACTTTGCCAAAACGGGGAGATTCTCTCGTGGAGTAAAACAGGAAAACCTACACATTTTAAGAAGAAGTGCCATGCCTTCCATCTTAATTGAAACCGGATTTGTTAACAATTATGACGACGCCGCTTTTTTATATTCTGAAAAAGGACAAATGGAAACGGCAGAAAATATTTACAAAGCGATCATAGATTACAAGAAAGCAGTCGACAGAAAAACATCTTCAGGTACTCTTGTAAAAAAACCGGAACCAGAAAAACCAGCCGAAGTAGCCCTTAAAAATGATTTCAGAATACTTCTGATTACTTCTTCTGTAAAATATAATGAGGATGATCCTGCTTTAAAAGGACTTAATTATATTCTGACCATCAAAGAAGGCGGTATCTACAAATACTACTATGGAGTTACGAATATGGCTTCAATTAAAGACATCAACCTAAAAACCGCTAAAGATGCCGGATTTAAAAACGCATACGCAGTCGGATTTATGCCTAATCAGAAATTAAGCACAGGGTATTATACTATTGAACTGTATGTAGGTTCTGACAAACTGAGCAGTAATTCATTCATTCTTCAGTCTCTGAAAGATGTGGAAAGAACCAAAACCAACGGAACATTCTACTACACCTACGGAAAAGAAGATTCTTTGGAAGGCGCTGTAAAACTTCAGAAGGATCTTGAAAAGAAAGGAATTAAAAACACTGTCATTCAGAAAGTTTACAAATAGTTTAAAAAATAATTTTGAAGTTTAGAAGTTTATTTATACTTTTGCAACCTCAAAATTTGGCCTATTCGTCTAGTGGTTAGGACTCAAGATTTTCATTCTTGCAACAGGGGTTCGATTCCCCTATAGGCTACCAAATAAGATATATATTAACTCGCGAGAGGATAAATTTGAAAAACCAAAAAATATTTTAAAATTTTTAAAAATAAATTTGGTAGATAAAAAAAAAGTTTATACTTTTGCACTCACATTTGAACGATATGGCAAATCATAAATCAGCATTAAAGAGAATTAGACAAAACGAAGTTAGAAAAGTTCGTAACAGATACTATCACAAGACTGCTAGAACAGCAATGAAAGTATTGAGAAATGAGGACGATAAAGCTGCTGCTGCAGAGCAATTGCCAAAAGTTATCTCTTTGTTGGATAAATTAGCTAAGAAAAACATTATCCACAAAAACAAAGCTGCTAACTTGAAAAGCAAATTAACTAAGCACGTTAATAAACTAGCTTAATAAATATAGTTGGCCCGTTCGTCTATCGGTTAGGACCTCAGATTTTCATTCTGGTAAGAGGGGTTCGATTCCCCTACGGGCTACTAAAATTAATTACTACTAACCGAGTAATTGATATAAGAGTTGAAACTTATAAAAACAAAACACTGACCCTGTAATTCATTTTACAGTTTGGTAGATGGCCCGTTCGTCTATCGGTTAGGACCTCAGATTTTCATTCTGGTAAGAGGGGTTCGATTCCCCTACGGGCTACTTAAAGAGATTCATTTTTGAATCTCTTTTTTATTGTACCTACTCTTTAAACCTTCATTAATACAGATAAAATTAATTGGAAAAAATTCAATAGAATCTTTAATCATTAAAAATTTTCTCCCAGATTAAAAGAAATTGAATTTAAATATATACCTTTGCAACTCATCAGATGATATGATGTATTAAACATATGCATATGCAGATCCAAAGAAAAACATTAGCACAGGAAGTAGCAGATCGATTAACTGAAGGAATCGTCAATAGCGAAATTGTCGTGGGTGAAAAATTGCCTACTGAACCTGAATTAATGAAAATCTATGGCGTTGGTCGTTCGAGTATTCGTGAAGCGATTAAAATACTTTCGATCAAAGGGATATTGGATGTACAACAAGGTGTGGGAACTTTTGTGGTTTCAAATACCATTCATGAGTCTTTGGAATCTCAGATGGATAAAGCACAGATAGAAGATGTACAGGAAGTCCGTTCTTTACTGGATGCTAAGATTGCCGCTAAAGCAGCCATAAACCGCAATGATGAGCAGCTAAAAAACATTAAGACCTATCTGGATCAAAGAAATACATTAGCAGAAGAAAATAAAGTATCAGAATGCTATCAGGCGGATATTAATTTTCACGTAGCTATTGCAGAAGCTTGTGGTAATATTCTTTTACAGGAAATCTATACCATCGCAAGTTCACATATTTTGAGATCTTTTGAAAGTCGTCACAATGACACAGAATCTTTTATTGTTTCTCAGAATATTCACCACCGTCTTTATTTAGCTATAGAAACTCAAAATGCGGAAGAAGCAGCATTTATTGCTCAACAAATTGTTGACCAGGTTTATTAAACATTAAACTTTTAACAAAATTCATCAGATGACCTGATGAATTACAAATTTATTATGGAAAATATTACTACAAAAACAATTGACACAACTAAAATTGTCTACCCAATTTTATTTATGATCAGTTTTTCACATTTTTTAAATGACCTCATCCAATCTACCATTCCATCCCTCTACCCGATTATGAAAGGGGAATTTAATTTATCATTTGCTCAGATTGGAATTATTACATTGGTATTCCAACTCACGGCTTCAATTCTACAGCCATTTGTCGGAATTTACACGGACAAGAAACCCAATCCAAGATCACTGGCTATTGGAATGGGATTCTCTATGGCAGGTTTGTTATTGTTGGCAGCAGCTCATCAGTATTACGTGATTTTAATCGCTGTCGGATTAATCGGAATGGGATCGTCTATTTTTCATCCTGAAGCATCCAGAGTTGCTCAGTTAGCTTCCGGCGGACAAAAAGGTTTGGCACAATCGATCTTTCAGGTCGGTGGAAATTCAGGAAGTGCCATTGGACCTTTATTGGTGGCTTTAATTATCCTTCCGCTGGGTCAAGGCTATGTCGGACTTTTTGCTATCGCTGCATTTATAGGAATAGTCGTTCTCTGGAGAATAGGAAATTGGTATGCGGAAAGATTAAGTCTTAAAAAATCGGCAAAACATCCAAGTGATATTATCCATATCAATCTTTCCCGTAAAAAAGTTATTTTTTCAATTACGATTTTATTGGCATTGGTTTTTTCGAAATATATTTATCTGGCATCAATGACGAATTATTTTACGTTCTTCCTGATCGATAAATTTCACATCTCGGTAAAAGACTCCCAGTTGTATTTATTCATGTTTCTTGCAGCCGTTGCAATAGGAACAATTTTAGGAGGAAAACTAGGCGATAAATACGGAAGAAAGAAAATCATTTGGATTTCAATATTGGGAGCAGCTCCATTTACGCTTTGCCTACCCTATCTTTCATTATTCTGGACAATCGCTTTTGCCGTTATCATCGGGTTAATTATTGCTTCAGCATTTTCTGCCATCCTAGTATTTGCCACGGATCTTTTACCTAACAAAATAGGATTGGTAGCCGGATTATTCTTTGGGTTTATGTTTGGAATGGGAGGAATTGGTTCTGCCGTATTGGGTGCGGTTGCAGACGACACGAGTATTGAATATATTTTTAAAATCTGTGCTTTTTTACCCTTAATGGGAATCATCACGGCATTGTTACCTAATCTTAAGAAATAAACCTTTTTAAACTGTTTATTTAACCACAAAAGGCACAAAAGATTTTATCGTTTATCATTGAGCTAAAAAAGAACGCCAAAGCTTTTAAAAATCTTTAATTTTTATTCTTTTGAGAGCTTTCACTCTCTGATAGTATTTGTATAAATATCTTTTGTGGTTAATTTAATAAAAAACCTCCACCAAAGACAATAGGTGGAGGTCAACAAAAAATAGGATATGCTACTTAAGATTTAGTTTTTAATCACTTTTTGCTGATAGACTGCTTTATCGGTTTTTGCAACTAGGAGATACATTCCTTTAGGAAGCATACTCACCTTTACCTGTCCATTGCTGAACTGTACATTAACCAATTTACCAGACATATCATACATAGAAATGTTTAAAACTTTCTCTTGAGTATGAATATTCAGAATATCAGTCACCGGATTCGGATAGATGCTGAATTCTAATTTTTTCACTTCAGTAGTTGCCAACACAGAAGTTGTAGTTGCGATTGTTATTATTTTTTCAACCAGTTTTCCGTTTGAATTAAAACTTACAACAATATCTGATGTTCCGTTTGCCAGCGGAGTGATTACCAGTTCGTCATTTGCATTAATTACTGCAGAGACAATACTAGAATTACTGTTTGATTTTACTGTTTTCACGATTGCTGCCGATAAGTTATCCGTATCGGAAATTTCGTTTTTCAAATCTATTGTTGTTACAGAATTAGCACTTACTTGTGAAGGAAGCGTGTTCTTAATCGTAGGCAATGTATTATCCGGGAATACTGCCATCGCAGGGAACCAGTAGTAATCATTTAAAGATTTTGTATTGGTGATCGCTCCTGTATTACTGTCATACGTATGGATCCAGTTTTTCTGATAATGTGCTCCGTAACCGCTTTCTGTTGTATTCACAATGATTTCATCAGTTACAGGATTTACTCTCAATCCTGCTCCGTAAGGAATCTGCTTGTACGTTCCTGTTTGTCCTGGAAGTACACCAAAACTTTCGTTAAAGGTTTTATTCGTTACATCAAATTTTACAATCTGAATTCCTGAAACGAAACTGTTGACAGAATTGATCCAGTATAAGGTATTGTTCTGATTACTTGCCGTAAAGCTTCCCGCATTCCAAGCTCCCCAAGATCCTAGATACTTTGTCGTAGGAATATTGTAAGTGGTCGTTACAAAAGTTGATGTATTGATATTTACCAACTTCTGATCCTGAATTGCCCAAACACTTCCGTCCTTCGCCTGAACCACTGAATGATAAGCTCCGGCAATCGTTGCAACCACCATGTCTGTATTTGGGTTAATGACCAAAATTCCTGTAGTCTGTTTTACCGCAAATACATATTGAGAGGTTCTAATCATATTTCCGATCTGTCCTGCATAAGCACTTCCCCCTCCCGTTGTAGGAATTAAAGTTCCAACCGTCATATTATCTATATCAAAAGTAAAAACTCCTGTAGAAGCTCCGATATATCCTTTGTGTTCGTTTACTCCAACAAAAGATCTTCCGTCTCCTCCACCGATCGTATTAAATCCTACAATTTTCTGCATTGTCTGAGCATTGGCAACAACTAATCTTCCACCAGGAGTATATTGCGTATCTCCTCCATCTGCTGCTTGTTTTGAAATAAAATAAAATTTATCTCCATAAATAGTTCCGTATTGGGTAGTTGCACCAAAAGCGTGATTGTTATTAGCATTGCTGTAGACTCTGTAGTTTACATTTCCATTGCTATCGATGAAATTTACAGAACCGTTGGTATGACCAAACCATTCTTCATTTACCATGAAATATCCACTTGTAAAGTTAGTTGAAGCCACATAAGGTGAAACCGGAGTAAAAGTAGTAGCAATAGGTTCAGAATTGAATGACGGATTATAATTCCAAACGTCATAAGAACCGTTGACCAACGTTCTTCCTGTTGCCCCAACTCCCGAATATCCGAAATCCGGATCGGTAGGATCTTTTACCCAATACGACCAATATCCGTTGGTTGTCCATCCCGATTGCCAGTGATCATTAGCATCTGCAGCTGTATAATCATCAAAATCGTAAGAAGTAGTATTGACAATTCCTCCAACCGGATAATAAGGGTACGTTGTATTTCCACTTTTATAAAGAGCATTGGTTCCGGTTCCGTTTAAATCAAAACCTAAACCTCCGATAGCTGTTCCAAATTGGGTTCCCTGATAAAGCAGAGAGAAGAATCGGTGATCTGCACTGGCAATTGCTTTCAGCATATCTTCACCGGTTGCCGTTCCGTTCCATCTGAATCCCCAAACCAAAGCATCAGGATTTTTGCTGTCGTTCCATTGTACGACAAAAGCTGCTTCGTTGGTTCCAGTTCCTACCCAATACTGGATATCGGAAAAGTTGATGGTCGCAGCATTTTTAGCTGTCAGATTCTTATTACCGGAATTCTGTTGAATGTCATTTCGGGGGACTCCCTGTACTTTTATCTGGGCATTCGTAAAAAATGCGAACAGAAAAAGTATTGTTAAAAGGTAAAACTTTTTCATTTTTTGAGGTATTATAAATATTTTGATTGTTGAATTTTAATTAAAATGCAGGTCATAAGCTCCAGCAACTTCCGTAGAAACTTCGCCCAGCCATCCCGCTTCCTGATTCGTTCCTGTATAGACTTTCACAAAATCAATTCCCGGAAGTTTTACATATTTTCCGTTTCTGTCAACCGCCCACGAAATATCAATATTCGAGGCTTCATCATTATTCGGAGCATTGTCTGCATATCCGAAATCATAGGATTTCCCAACCCAATAAGCGCCCGTTCCGCTTTGATCATAAAAATTGTTCAGAAGTTTTGTTCCAGTAAGCGCGTAAGAAGTCCCCGAAAGCCACTGTGGATAGTAACTTTGAGCATGGAAGGTATTCTTCGTTTTATATCCTGAATTCCCCAGATTATCTTCCCATTTCAGATATTCTACATCGGTTTGCCAAAACTCACTTCCGGGAACGGGCGTTTTGTTTTCATTGGGTTTATAATAAGTGATGGTGTAATTTTTTACAGTTGTGTTTTTAAAATATTCGCTTCCCGCGATTTCGTACCATTCGTCTTCATCGGGCTTTCCATTTTTATTACGGTCATAGGCAACCATGATGATTCCCGGTTCGCAAGATCCTGAACGGGGTTGATTGGCATCATTTCCCCAAAATGCATTTCCAAGGATTTTAAAATCTCTTCCCTCCATATTCGGAATGGTATGATCGAAGCCAAAAGTCACATATCCTCCGAAACCTCCCAAAGAGATCATAGAAGAGTTCTCTCCTACCAGAGAAGCTTTAGCTTTTTGAAGCATTTTATCCGAAGTATCCCCGTTTATATATTCAGGAATTTCATTCATGAACTGACCAACCGCCGGACGGAAATCGAAAACATTAGAAATATATTTACTGAAATTTCCTGCTTCATGGTTAACGATAATTTTTGAATTGTACGTTTTGGTACTTCCGTTGGATTCAATCTTTAAGGTAAGAGGATAAGTCTTCACTACCGGACTGATAAATTCTAATTGAGAGTCCTGAGAAATAATAGAATCATTGATGCTCCAGGTAAAATTTCCGCCAACTTTAGGATCTATATTCAATACTTTAAAACGGTCGATCGTATAGGATTCTTTCAGACCCATAAATTCGGAATCATCTTCATCATTATCACTTTTACAGGCTACGACTGCACTCGCAAAAGCAAGTGAAGCAAAAGTTATTTTTAAGAATTTTGTTGTATTTCGTTTCATATTTCAATGCTGGTTATTTGTATAAAAAGGAGAAATGCGCAGGGATATTCCCGCCTTCGGTTTTCCATTTAAAATGTCCGTATTTATCGAAGCAATAGACATATCCTGTCGACACATAGTTTCTGGCATCGGTAAGGTAAATATCTTCTGTAATGGGATTTACGGCAATTCCGTAAGGTGATTTTATAGCATCCACATATTCCTGATCAATAATCTTATTGGAAATGATTTGTTCCGTTTTCACATCTATAATTCCAAAAGTTTTTGTGTAGGTATGGGTGTTATAATTGAATTCGTTTCCGTAGTAATACAGCTTGTCGTTTACGATCGTCATTTCACTTACAGAGACATGAAAATCTTTTTTGATTGCTCCGGTGGCTGCATCCACTAAATATAAGCTTGAAGGAACGGTATAATAATCCCCTCTCGAGCTTACATACAGATCTCCGTAATTATCTTTTTTAAGACGGTGAAGATTAATGGCAACGTCTATTTTTTTGGTTTCGGTGAAAGAAGTAAGATCGATGACAGAAACAGTTTTATCATAATTCGGAACCATATACCCTCCGGAATTGGCAACGAATAACTGATTCCCCACAATATCCATTTCTTCCGGCTGATAACCTACCGTCACTTCACGTTGTATAGAAAGGGAAACAGTATCGATTTCCACCACTTTTCCTTTCGGTGCATTAGGATTGATGTCAACCGGACCCGCATAACTACTTGCATACATTTTTCCGTTTTTGAACACCATGTATCTGCAATTCTGCAATGGAATGGTCTTGATACGCTTTGTAGTTTTGGCATCCATAACCTCAATCTTGTTGGATACATTCACGACCACATACAATTTGCTTCCGTAGATCTGAATATCATTTCCTACATCACCCAACTCCTTTACCACAGTCGGGTTGATCTCTGCATAAATATTCCGGTGATAGGTTCCTGTTGTATAGTCAAAGAAATCAAGCGTACATTTGTTGCTTCCCATATTTCCTTCGTTCAGCACATAGAATCCTTTGATTGCTGTATTTTCCGGTTGTGCAAGACCTGCCACAACTTCTTCACGCGGAATGTATTCATCCGTTCTACAAGACATTAATGAAAACAAGGCAATGATCAGCAGATAAAAATTTAATTTTTTCATAATGTAAAGCTTACAATCAGTTTAAAATTTCTTCCGGGCATCGGGTAATTATTGACCACATCATAATATTGGTTCAGCACATTGTTTACTTCAAAACTTGCTTTAATGAAATGTTCACCCCATTTTATTTTTCTCTGAACAGAAAGATCATGAGTGTACCAAGGCTGGATATGATTGAACTGGATATTATTCTGCTGCCCGTCGTAACGCTCTCCTACATACATAAAACTGTAGTTGAAACTCCAGTCTTTATAATCTGCCATCATGACAAAATTTCCGCTGTGCCACGGTGTGTAGGGAATCTGATCTCCGAAATAAGATTCAAGTCTGTCCGAAAAATCTCTTGCACTCTGAAAAGTATAGTTGATCTGTGGCTTCAAAGTCACCTTGCCTAGCTCAAGATTGGCCTGAACATGAACATCGGTTCCTATAATTTCAACATCCCCGAGATTGATCATCGGCCAACGGAAAAGACTTCCTGTAGGAAAAGCAACTATTTTATCTTCTACTTTATTAAAATAACCATCGGCTTTGGCATAGAGTAGTTTTAAGATTCCACTCTTAAATTGCTTTTCATACGTAAAACCTACATCATACTGATTAGTAAATTCAGGTTTAAGCGCAACATTACCGATAACCGTATAATACAGATCATTGAAAGTCGGCATCCTGAAAATCCTTTTGTAAAAAGCTCTGACCGTAAAATCTTTGGCTTTAAAAGGATTATAAGAAAGAAAAGCAGCAGGTGTCCATTCCCTTTTATCAGGAGATTTAGAATTGATTTCCACCTCTTCATGTACAAAAGTTCCCAGAATACTCCCAAGGAATTTTAATCTTCCGATCTGATATCTTGTTGCAAACGCAACCAGAGAAGTATAGCGTACCGGATAAGAAAAATTATAAAGATCCGCATCCAGCGTATTATACTGAAAATCGGCACTTGCACTTACATCCCAATCTTTAGTGATCGAATACAAATTGGAAGAAGAAACATAGAGTTCCTTCTGAATATAGGTATTACGAACCGGATAAGCCGTTTCCTTAGAAAGCGTATCGGCATAAAAAGTATAATCGTAAGCAAATTTTGCCTTCAGCTGAGTTTCGAATTTGGGGAATATTTTTTTTCTGATACTTCCTTGAACAAAATAGTTCTCATCCGTAAGACGCTGTCCGCGACCTCCGAAACGGTTGTTAACAATCGCAGCCGGAATTCCCCTGTCAGACAGATATCCATATCCTCTTACAGACCATTCGCCGTCTTTCATTTTTCCGTTGAGGGCGGTTTCAAAACGTTTAGATTTTATATCAGAGTCAAATCTTTTGGCGATCGTATCATTCGCAACGGCACCGTCAGGATATTTCTTTTTATATCTGAATTTATAAATACCGTCACTCTGAAGAAATTCGGAACTGAAGCTTGCCGAAATTTGATCTGAAATTTTCTGCTCTAAACGGAAAGAAGGGTTAAAAAGATCGATCGAACTGTTTTTAAACTTAACAACCAGATTCGTCTTTCTGTTCCCTTTGAAGCTGGGAATCTTAGGCTGCAAATAAATCGACCCCGAAGAACCGAAATCGGTTGCCGGCTGAAAAATTTCACTTTTCTGACCATTATACAGAGAAATCTCTTCCAGATCATCCAGAGAAAATCTTCCCAGATCCACGATACCGTTTTGAGCATTACCGATTCTTATCCCGTCATAGAAAACCCCGACATGCTGACTTCCCATACTCCGGATATTGATCGTTTTCAGCCCGCCGATTCCTCCGTAGTCCTTGATCTGAACTCCGGCAAAATAACGCAGTGCATCGGCTACAGACTGGCTGTTCAGTCTTTCAAGCTGTTCTCCTGCCAATGTCTGGGCGGGAAGAAGTTCTTTAAAGTTCTTTTTCTGAAGATGTACGGGAACAATCGACTGTTCCTTCACCGTATCTTTTTTAGATTGTGAAAATATAAGAGATGATGTTAACACAAAAACTGCGAAAACAACCTTCTGAAGTTGAGATGTAAAAAATGTTGTCACCATTAGCTCATTTCGAATAATGATGACGCTAATGGATATAAGAATACAACGACAAAGTACAGCTGTATACTGCACAGAATCAATGATGTCCTAAGCTTTATTCCACGAAAGCGTCAAACGTTAAATCTTCTGGCAGGTCTTCTGACTTACTCCGTTTTTGAAATCCTTCCCATTAAAAAACAGTGGATATACTTATCAAAAACTTGTTTTGTGGAGCTTACAGCAGCGGGTCTGTTCCGGATTTTCACCGGATTCCCTTTTAAGCGCTTTTTATGGCTCACCAGATTGCGGCAAAGATAGAAAATAAATCACAGCATCAAAATTAAATTTAACACTATGATTTTCAATTAAATAAACATAAATCTTAATTTGCTTTATTCTCTTTTTTAACGCAAAGACTTTATTTCTGTTCTGGATATTTTGAGGGAGCAAAGAATGAATCCATTTAAAATGGATTCGATGAAGCGTACACAATAGACATAGCTTCATCAAACAGCATCGCTGTTTCTCTTTGCTCACTTCAATAAAAAGACCTTTAAATAAAATCTTTGCGTTTAAAATAATTCAGCCAGATCTCAATTTTCCCTATAAAGCACTTCCTCCGTATTGGGCAAAACTTCATCAAACTGTTTATTCCGTTCATCCTGAAATAATTCAGCTAAATCCCGATATTCAGGAAAACACTGAAACGCGACTTCGCTTCAATATCCCCTCCCGCCAAATGTGAATACGCAGGAAGCATCAATTCACTTCCCAGACTGAATTTTTTATAGGAAGCCTCAAATCCCAATTTCCCATACAAAGCACTTCCTGCTGTATTGGGCAAAACCTCATCAAACTGTTTATTCCGGTCATACACTTCACCCTGCAAACCCGCTTTTCCGGAGAAGATCATTCTATCATTTCCAAAGAGCTGATAAAATCCTGTTGCCGCATAATTCCACTGGTTTCCGAAACGGTAATATTTTTTATTTTCAGTTTTTACCGTGTAATCCGTATTTAGCAAAACAGCGACTTTATTTTTCTGAAATTTATAGTTCAGCACCATCTGATAATCCCAGCTTCCCGTTCCCAGCTGAAAACTCGGATTGACACCCGAAATTCCCTTCTCATCAAATTTTCCAAACGGAACTTTCACCCCAACTCCACCGTTCAGCTGGTGAATATTCTCTTTTGAATTCAGAAACTGATAAATCCCCATCAGGTTCAGGTCTCCGATTCCGCTGATATTGATATTGCCCTGCAAGGTTTTCTTTTCATGAAAATGAAACGGCAGACTTGCATACACGCTCAGTTTTTTCGTCACAGGAATTTTACCCCAAAGCTGAATGGTATTGAAATACTGATCCTGTGTTAAGTCTTTTACAAACAGATTTTCCTTCGCTTTGTAATGCTGGGCAAAATATTTGATCCCCACAAACTGGGGATTCAGTAAAGATTCAAAACCGGACGAGCCGTTTCCTGCGGCACAACCACAGGCATCACAGTCATCAAAAACCATAGGATTAAAAGGATGGGAAATATAAAGGCTGTCATTCATTGCTTTAGCCTGAAATAGATTCAATAGCAATAAGCTTATCATTAAAAATATCTTCTTCATTTATTCTGCAAATTTGGGGTTAGAGATAAAATTTTTATCCGAAAGCGTTTTCAGAAAAGCAATGATTAATTGTTTTTCCTGTGTGGTCATGGCAATTCCCAGATGTCCGTTCTGTTTCAGCTGCGGATCAAGATTTGCGTTGTCTTCTACATTATCTGAGTAGAAATTAAGAACCGCATCCAACGTGTAAAATCTTCCGTCATGCATATAAGGCGCCGTATATTCTATATTTCGTAAACTTGGTACCCGGAATTTCATCCAGTCATTCTGATCAAGCGTTACGCGGTAACGTCCTGCATCTTTAAACTGTGTATTGTAATACATTCCCGTATTTCTGAAGCTTTCATCCGTAAACAGCTCTCCACTGTGACAGGAAGCACATTTCTGCTGAAATAAACTCATTCCCTGTGCTTCTTCTGAAGAGAAACTTTCTTTTCCCTGTTTTACCCTGTCATATCTGGAGTCTGCGGAGATCATGGCAGCCATAAACTGAGATAATGCTTTCAGCACTCTTTCTCCTGTAATGGTCTCATCCCCATAAGCCGCTTTAAAGAGTTTTTTATACTTGGCATCCGAACTCAATTTTGATACTACTTCCGGCATCGAGCTATCCATCTCATCTTCATTGGTGATCGGGATGATCGGCTGTTCATTCAGGTTATGAATCACTCCGTCCCACATATATCTTTTTAAAAAAGCCATATTCTGAACCGGTGGTGCATTCCGTATGCCTATTCTGTCGTCTATTCCGTGGCTCACGGTGTGTCCGTGATGGGTAAAAGCGTTTTCCTGAATATGACAGAAGCCACAGGAAATGGTATTGTTCCGCGAAAGTCTTCCTTCGTAGAATAGCTTTCTCCCCAGCTCCACTCCGTTTTTTGTGATAGGATTTCCCGAAGTGTCAAAGGTCATTTCCGGAAAGTAAGAAGGAAACGAGAGATTGTACGCCTCATCTTTTTCCAACGGTTCCATCACCTCATCTGAACACGATATAAAACTTAGAAAGAATAAGAGCAATAAACCTGTTTTCATTATTTTAATCATTGTGAACGTGATCTACTTTAAACATTTTCGTTAGATTATTCGTCACATTCACTAAATGTTGGTTAGAACCCATCATCATATCATTCGCAGAGCTTAAAACCAACGGAGTTTCTCCACTCAGATATTGATTAAGATCGGCCAAAATATGAACAGAAGGGGTAATCTGACCGGTTACTCTGGCTGTTGTCGGAAGACTCAACGTAATTTCCCGGTAAAGATCCGGAGTTCCGTTGGCCGTTACATTTCCCATATTTCCGGTATGGTTCATGAATTCTGTATCGGGAGAAGTTGTTCCGAACTTTCCTTCCAGTTTTACGAAAACATATCCTGCCGCCCATGACCACGACATTCCTTTTTGTTTGGCTTTATTCCAAAACTCGGCCTGTCCGTCCTGTCCTAGCAAATAAGCATTCTGGCTGATTCCCAACCCGAATTTTACTTTTTTATAATTGTTCTTGGGAACTTCATTGAGATTAACGTAGATAATTCCTGCAACGGCATCATCCTGATCGATAATGAAGGCGCCTTTATCGGGATTATTTTCATTATACTTAAATTCGTTTCCGTTTTCATCGATCAGACTGATATTACTGATCACATATTTTATATTGGAAAACTGATGCTTTTGTCCTTGTGAAGACGTTTGTATCGTCTGATTCAAAACAATATCCCCAAGATTATTAAACCCATTCTCAAATTTGAGCTGAAGATTTCCTTTTGTATCTGTGGATGAATCGTCTTCATCGTTGCTACGGCAGGAGATAAAAGTGAGAAAAGTAAAGACAATAAGGGATAATGACAAAAATTTATAGATTTTCATTGTTGATTTTTTAAGTTGAAATTTTTAATAGAAAGTAAGTTGAATGAAAAATCATTCATGTATAACCACAAAAGTCACAAAAGCTTTTTTACTCAAGCATATAATATTTTAAGTAAAAAGATGCTACTGATTAAGCACACTGAAGTTTTAAGAAAATCAAAGATTTTCTTTTTTTTGTGAGCTTTTATCTTTAATAGATAAGCTTAGAAACGAATTATTAACAAGGCTATAAAAGCTTTTGTATCTTTTGTGGTTACAAAAAATTAAACAACCGGAGGTCTGAAAATGTGTTGTAAAAACAGAAAGGAATACGCGGTTTCGTAAAGAAAATCAGAATTTGAAAAGAAAGCGCTTTCTGTCGGGTCGATTTCGGTAATTTCAGGAAGAACATAAATATCCAGTAATTTCTGTCCTGAGTTTTTTGTTTTATTTAAAGGGGAAGAATCCGTATCATTCGTTATCGCAATTTCTTTGCCCAGGTAACATTTTCCGTTACAGTGAAGCTCAGGATTACTTTTATTGATACATAATACTTCAGAGATATAATCATAATTTACAGCATATTCCACCAGTGGAATCAGGGGCCTGAATACCACAAATAAAGTGAGAAATATGCTGCAAATTAAGTTCATTCAATCATTATTTTTTGCTGATCGCTTCTTCGTATCTTCTGCTGATTTCCTTCCAGTTCGTTACGTTCCAGATCGCTGTCAAATAATCTGCTCTTTTGTTCTGATATTTCAGATAATAAGCGTGTTCCCAAACATCAATTCCGAAAATCGGGGTTCCTTTTTCTTCCACTACATCCATCAAAGGATTGTCCTGATTTGGGGTTGACGAAACGAATAATTTTCCGCTTTTATCCACAGATAACCAAGCCCATCCTGAACCAAAACGGTCTGCTCCTGCTTTGCTCATCTTTTCTTTAAATGCCTCCATACTTCCGAAAGCATCATTGATGGCTTTTGCCAATTTTGCAGAGGGTTGTGTATTTTTTTCAGGGGTTAAAACCGTCCAGAATAATTCGTGGTTGTAGTGACCTCCTGCATTATTTCTCACCGCAGGTGGCAATTTTGAAACATTCGACATAATCTGAAACAGGGTCTGCTTCTCCTGTGGCGTTCCTGCAATGGCTTTATTCAAATTTGACACATACGCTGCTGCATGTTTTGAATAGTGAATTTCCATTGTTTGCGCATCAATATTTCCTTCCAACGCATTATAAGCGTACGGTAAAGCCGTCTGCTTAAACTGTCCAAACGCAAACTGCGCCGCAAATACTGCACTTAAAGCAGCAATTTTCATAATCTTCATAACGTTTTGTTTTTAGGTGTTTGTTATTACTTTAATAGCTTCTTGATATCTTCAATGAGTATTTCTCTATCCGGATGGTATTTCCCCGTCAATTGTGGTGTTTTTCCTTCCGGATCTCCATAGTTGAGCCCTGAGTAATAAAGAATCGGCATATTATCTTTATTGTATCGGCAACGGATATTTCCCTCTTTATCAACAAGAGCAATCATCCCGCTGTGGTTTAAGCTTTCGCCTTCATCTTCTTTATCCCCAACGTAGATATTAAACTGATCTGCCAATTTCCCAATATAATCTCTATCCCCCGTCAGAAAATGCCAGTTCGGAGATTTTACTCCAATTCTTTTCGCATGTTCCTTCAGCAATTCAGGAGTATCATTTGTCGGGTCTATACTAATGGAGACAATTCCAAAATCGGGATTATTGATTTCATCCTCAATCGCTCTCATATTGGTATTCATCACCGGACAAATCGTTGGACATTTACTAAAGAAGAATTCTACCAGATATACTTTTCCAAGCATCTCTTTATTGGTTATTTTCTTATTATTCTGATCCGTCAGCTGAAAATCCGGAACTTTCATTACGGTGTACAGGTTCTTTTTAAAATATCCCATTCCTACACCAATCCCTAAGAAAAGCAAAGCCATAACCGCCAAAGGAATGATTATTTTGTTTTTCGCTTTGACTTTATTTTTATTTTTTGGCATATTTTTCAGGATTCTTTTTGAATTCGTCTCTACAGTAAGCACTGCAAAAACCGTACGTTTTATTTTTATACACTGCCGTATCTTTCATATCTGCTTCTGTCGGCATATTACAAATAGGATCTACAGCATTGGCAAACTTCACTGTTTTTGTACCTGATTTTGCAGACGGAGTTGATTTTTTATGTTTTACTTTAGGCGTTTCCTGAGCACAGGCCATTAATGAAACTGACAATAATGCCGTTAAAATAATTTTTGATTTCATTTTAATTTTAAATTGAAATTAATACTAGTATTGAATGAAAATTGATAGATTTTAAACTAATTCTATTGATTTTGTTTTATTTAAACGCAAAGCCCACTAGGATTTTATAATCCAAAATACTTTTCTTTCGTTCGCAATGGCGTTAACACTTAGCAAATACAGAATACTTGCAAAAACAACAAACTAAGAATTTAGTTTAAAATAAAATTTAAGCTAAAGGAGGATGAAATATTCTGGAGAAATATTCCGAAGTATGAGAATTGATGTAATCCGAATTTGGATTTTTCATGAGAGTTTCCAACTTATCTTTACCAAAAAGTGAAAGAATGTCGTTAGATAAAAATACATCTAATCCAGTGATTTTTATATTTTGATTGTTGTTGGATTGCTTCTCCGTTTTTGCCAATTCTTTTTCAACGTAGCACTTTCCTTTACAGGTTGATTGAGCAACATTTCTGTTTTCACAAAGATTTTTCACGATGTAATCATAATTTACCGCGTAATTAATCAATGGCAAAACCGGACGTATTGCAATCGTGAAAATAATAAATATGGAAATGAAAAACTTCAACAATCAATTCTCTTCTACAAATATACTACTGAATTTTGTTTTTACGATTGATTTATGATGAAAGTCATTTTTCTGATTGATAATACAGATATTTTTTTCTCTCGCACATTTAGCTGATTGCGCAGATGTTTATGTTTTAATTTTTAATAAAAGAAAATATGCGCAATCATCTGCGATATCTGTGCAATCTGCGAGAGATAAATTTAAAATTCCATTCGTTGAATTCTTACAGCATTTAAAATAGCCAATAATGCAACTCCCACATCGGCAAAAACAGCTTCCCACATCGTTGCCAATCCTCCCGCTCCCAAAGCAAGTACAATTGCTTTGATTGCAAAAGCCAAAATAATATTCTGCCAAACTATTTTTTTAGTTTGTTTTCCGATATTGATCGCCATCGGGATTTTACTCGGCATATCATCCTGAATAACTACATCTGCGGTTTCAATCGTTGCATCACTTCCCAATCCGCCCATGGCAATTCCCACATCACTTAAAGCCACAACGGGAGCATCATTCACGCCGTCTCCAACAAAGGCAACGGTTTGATTTTTTGCTTTAATTTCTTTGACTTTATTTACTTTATCTTCAGGCAAAAGATCTCCGTATGCATTCTGAATTCCCAAGGTATCAGCAACGTACTGTACAACGGAGGTTTTGTCGCCACTCAGCATCGTGGTTTTTACGTTTAATGATTTTAATTTATTGATGGTTAATTGCGCATCTTCTTTTATAGAATCTGCTATCGTAAGATATCCTACAAATTTTCTATCATAAGCCACAGCAATTAATGTGTAGACAATATTTTCAGATTTTATGTTGTAATTGATGTTCAATTTATCCATCAGCTTGAAATTTCCAACTAATAGTTCTTTTTCGTTGATGGTTGCTTTTAAGCCGTGTCCTGCACTTTCCTCCACATCTTCCAAGGGAATGGCATGATCGATTTCTCCGACATATTCATGGATTGCCGTTGCAACGGGATGTGAACTTTTACTTTCTAAAGCATTGACTAATTTTAAAATCTCGTCTTTATTAAATTCAGCATTAAAATTTACTTCCTGTACTTTGAAGACACCTTCTGTCATCGTTCCGGTTTTATCCATCACTACATTTTGAACATTTGCCAGAATATCTAAAAAGTTGCTTCCTTTAAATAAAATTCCATTTCTGCTTCCTGCCCCTATTCCACCGAAATATCCCAATGGAATGGAAATCACCAACGCACAAGGACAAGAAATTACCAGAAAGACCAATGCTCTGTACAGCCATGTTTTAAATTGATAGTCTTCAACGAAGAAATACGGTAACAAAGTAATTCCGATAGCCAGAAATACAACAATGGGGGTATAAATTTTTGCAAATTTTCTGATGAATAATTCCGTCGGTGCTTTCTGAGCGGTTGCATTCTGAACCAATTCTAAAATCTTGCTCAGCTTACTGTCTTTGTAAGCGGTCGTTACTTTTACTTGACTAACGGTATTTAAATTAATCATACCGGCTAAAACAGTTTCTCCTTTTTTCTTGGTATCAGGTTTACTTTCACCCGTTAATGCAGAGGTATTGAAAGAAGCGGTTTCGGATAATAATTCTCCGTCTAATCCCAATTTTTCTCCGGATTTCAACTGAATAATTTCACCGATATTTACTTTTTCTGCCTTTACAATTTCAGGTTTTCCACCTTTTAAAACAGTCACCTCATCGGGACGCTGATCGAGTAAAGATTTGATATTGCTTTTCGCTCTGGTCACCGCCATTGCCTGAAAAACCTCACCCACCGAATAGAACAGCATTACCGCAACACCTTCGGGATATTCTCCTATGGCAAAAGCGCCTACGGTTGCGATTCCCATCAGGAAAAATTCAGAGAAAACATCGCCTTTTGTGATACTTTCATACGCTTCTTTTAAAACAGGAAGTCCAACGGGAATATAGGCAACCAAATACCATACTAAACGAATCCAGCCGGCAAACCAATCGGGTTTTATATAATGATCTAAAGCGATCCCTATGAGTAATAACGCAAAAGAGCCCATCGCAGGGAGAAACATCTGAAACACAGATTGATCTCCTGTATCATGAGAATGGCCGTGATCGTGATCATGCCCTTCATGATTGTGGTTGTGCTCTTTTTTGGGTTTTGTGCTACAGCATTCTTCCATAACTTAAAATTTTAATCAAAATTAGAATTAAAGTGAATGCAACACTATTGCAAACTTTCGAGACAGTTTTCACAAATTCCTTTAGTAAAAAGTCTTATTTCATCGATCCTGAAATTGGTCTGCATATTTTCTGGAAAAGAAATATCTTCTTTACAGGTGGTCTGTTTACAAATCTTGCAATAGAAATGAAGATGCCAGTCTTTGTGGGTACTTTCATCGCAACCATCGTCGCAAAGTTTATATTTTGTCGTTGTATTTTCCTGAATGCTATGAACGATTCCCTTTTCTTCAAAGGTTTTCAAAGTTCTGTAGATGGTAGTACGGTCTGCATTTTCAAAATGATTTTCAATTTCAGATAATGACAAAGCTGCTTCCTGAGAACTCAGAAAATCATACACCAAAATCCTCATACTTGTAGGTTTGGTGTTTTTGTCCATTAATTTATTTTCGATATCTACTTTCATTCTACAGGATTTTGATGTTCTTCTCTCAAAGTTAGTTGTTTTTTGAATGCTTTTATCATTAAGCATCTCAGTTTACATCTATTAAATGTTTACTAAAGCAGGCAAAAATATTTCTAAGTTCGTTGCAATACTATTGCAAACTTCAACTACTGATCTTGAATGACGTCCTTTACCCCAATTTTGGGGTTTCAGACGCCTTTATTGGCGTTGTACAACCCCATTTTTGAGGTTCGGAACGCCAAATTATACGTTCGGGACGGCAAAATTGGCGTTACCCAACGTCATTTTTGGGGTCAACAACCTCATAAAAGGGGCTTGGAACGTCAAAAGATACGTCAGGAACCTATCGGATGGGGTTTGGAACGCCAAAAATCAGGTATTTTTTGAAATCTCCGCTCTTTATTAACGCAGAGTTTTATTTTCAATACAAAATAGGTAAAATAAAAAAGCCATCGCAAAAGCAATGGCTTCTCCTCTTTCGAGAAATTTAAAAACTAAACTATAAGTTGGGATTATTCTCTATTTCTTTTTGCGGAATTGAGAATAAGTAATATCTGCTGTTGGCTACGAACGCCGACTGATCTGGGAATGCAAAAATGGTATGTCCTCTCCCGTTCACTGTTTTCACCACTCCATCGGGAGTGGTAATCTGCACCTGAATCGCCTGTCCGCTTGAATTGGTAAACGGTTTTCTCACGACTGTGCCCTGCGTTCTGATAATATCTGATAAAGAGAATCCTTCGCCGAACAATTCTTTTCTTCTTTCAATTAAGACTTCCTTAATGACATCATTTTGTGCTAAAGAGCCTGAATACTGATTGGCATTTCTTGCTGATTTCAATTGATTTAAAACGGTTACGGCATTTGTTACATTACCGTTTCTGGCTTCGGCTTCAGCTTCAATTAAATACATTTCAGCAGCTCTCATGAAAACGATATCAGCAATCAGATTAGCTTTAAATTTAAATTTAGCATATCGTAAAAGCCCTTCTCTTCCAGGATTCCCATCCCATGAAAAGAGAGAATAACGAATATCATTGGTATCAAACAAATCTTTAAAGTAAGGATCAGCCATAAAGCTGTAGTAATAGCTTCCTGAAGACGACACATCTAAAAAGTGAAAAGCATAGCTTTCACCCGACTGTTCCTGCGTTTGTCCGTGTCCCCAAATCCATTCTCCATTACTGATGTCATTGAAACCGTCTTTATATTTTTCGGTTGTCATTAAAGCATAACCATTTCTTGCAATTTTTGCAGAAGCTGCTGCTTTTGTCCAGTCGCCTGTATTTAGGTAAACTCTTGCCAACAATCCATTTACAACAGATCTATCAATTTTATCTTTGTTATTTCTTGAATAGTTTTGAAGTAAATTGTCCGCGTCTGTAAGATCACTTTTAATTAAAGTATAAATTTCTTCGAGACTGGCTTTTTTCTTCCCTACAGAACTTGTCGTTGTTGGTTCTGTATAAATCGGTGCGGTTAACGCTGTTTTATCTTTTAAATAACTGAACTGATAAAAACTCGCGAGATTTAAATAACAAAAAGCCCTCAACGCTTTTGCCTGACCTTTCACCTGGTCTTTCTTTTCCTGACTTCCTTCTGCTGCATCAATTCTTGCAATAACATTATTCATATTATTGATTACAGAATACAAAGAATTCCAGATATAAAGAGGTCTACTTCCTGTATTATTTACCAGATCCGTGAAGGCGTAAGCTCCGGGAAAACCGTATTTATTGGTTAAAACCGCCACATCACTTCCCATCGCATCGCTTGTTCTCAACACTGTTGAATACCCGATATTTGCGTACGTAGTTCCGTCGTTATTAAATTTTGCCCAAGTTCCGTTGATAACCGTTTCTGCGCTTTCTGCCGTTTTGAAAACCTCTTCTTCACTCGCCTGATTGGTTGGAGCTGTCTCCAAATCACTTTCACAACTAATTAAAGACAACGCTGTGATTACTGCAAAAGATATATATTTTAATTTTTTCATTGTTTTCATTTTAAATGTTAAAGAGTTGCCTGTACCCCGAAAGTAATCGTTCTCATCGCAGGATATCTGTAATAGGTTGTTCCATCCAATGTCTGTTCAGGATCCATTCCTTTGTGTTTGTAGAATGTCAGAAGGTTTTCTGCCTGAACATATACTCTGAATTTCTTCAATCCGATTCTTTCAAAATAATCTGATGGAAGAGTATATCCTAAACTCACATTTTTTACTCTCGCATACGTTCCTGAGTATAAAAATCTTGATGACGTCGAAGTCCAGTTATTGGTTGTTGTACTTAATTTCGGAACGTCCGTATAAGGATTTTCAGGCGTCCATCTGTTCAGCATTTCTGAGCTCCATGCTCTCCCCGCCGAACTTCCGTTATGCATCATCATGGTATAATCAGTATCTAAAATTTTTCCTCCGATCGCAAATGATACTAAGGTGGAGAAATCAAAGTTTTTGTATGCTAAACTTGTCGTAATCCCTCCCATTACTTTCGGAAGTGATGAGCCCTGTAATGTTTTCGTTGCTTTTGCATATTCTGAAGTGGTTCCTTCTACGGTATTGCCGCTTGCATCTGTGGTGATGGTTTTCCAAAGCGGATTTCCGTTGTTCGGATCTACTCCTACCCATTCCGGAATATAGAAATCATAGACAGAACCTCCTACCTGCAAGAGTTTGGTTCCGCTTACAATGGAACCTTTTGGAAGTTTGGTGATCTCATTTTTCAGCGTACTTAAGTTCACATCCACATTCCATTCAAAATCTTTTGTTTTGATAGGCGTAGTGAATAATGAAAACTCGAAACCAGTATTTTTAAGCTCTCCAATATTCGCCTGATATTCGCTAAATCCTAATGACGGCGCCAAAGGCATTCCGAATAAAAGGTCTTTACTTTTTCGCTGGAAATATTCTACGTTCCCTTTAATTCTATTATTTAAAATCGCGAATTCAACACCTGCGTTTAAATTGAGATTGGTTTCCCATTTCAGATCCGGAGTTGGTAACTTACTCGCAACCGTTCCTCCTTCTCCTAAGTTATTGTAAAAAGTATACAAACTTTGGTAAGCATAATACGTACTTAGTTTATCATTTCCCTGACCTCCGTAACTTGCACGAAGGGTTAGTTGATTGAAGACATTTAAGTTTTTAATAAAGTCTTCGTTTGATGCTTTCCAAGAACCTCCGACAGACCAGAACGTTCCCCATCTGTTTTCGGGAGAGAATCTTGATGAGCCATCTGATCTCACCGATCCTGAAACAAAGTATCTGTTTTTATAGTCATATTCTGCCTTTCCTAAGAAACTTAGCAATCCTAACGTATCACTATTTCCGGTGAAGCTTCCTAACAACGCTGCTGCATCCGGCTCATAATAATACGGCAATGAGAACTGGCTTCTGCTTCCCGAAATCGTCTGGTATTCGTAATGATAAAATTCCTGCCCACCCAAAATATTGATGTGATGCTGTCCGAATTTTTTATCGTACGTCAAAATATTACTTGTCGTATAAGACAGCGTTCTCGAATTTGTTTTCGTCACCGAACCGCCAATTTCCGCACCTTCTCCCAACAATGGGTTGGTATAATAATGACCATTATAATTCACCAGATCAACTGAAAAGCTCGATCTGAATTTCAATTCCGGTAAGAACGTAAATTCTGCAAATCCTTTTCCTGAGAAGTTGTCTTCTCTGTTTTCGTTTTTATCCAAAGGCAAGGTTGCGGCCGCATTTTCATTCTGCAAAGCACTTGTCGGTCTGTATTTTCCGAAATCATAAATATAATTTCCGCTTCCATCCAGTTTGTAGCTACCATCTGCATTTCTTTCATAGTAAGGATAGAAAGACGGAATGATTCTCGCCGCATTGATCACATTATCCGTTCTAGAATCTGATGAAGGCGGAGCTTCCTGAAGACTGTTTGTGTAGGCTAAATTTGCTCCTACATTCAGCCATTTTTTGACTTCGGAATTGATCTTTAATCTTGTGCTGTATTTCTTAAACCCAGATTCAATCGCGATTCCCTTATCATCCAAATATCCCAAAGAGAAAAAATAATTGCTTTTTTCATTTCCTCCGCTGAAATCCAGATCTACCTGATTTCTGGAAGCAGTTCTCTGCAAAATATCTTTCCAGTTATCATTCCATAAGGCAGTTGCTCCCGGCAAAAGTTTCCCGTCTGTTCCTACAGGTTTCACATAACTTGTCCCATAAGGATTGATTCCCAAAGCGTTTACCAAATTATCAGTTGCCATCTGTGCAGCCTGTTGTGAAGAAACCTGACTTGATGTATATCCGTTTCTCAAGGCTTCCCAATACAATTGAAAGTATTGATCGGTCGTTACCTGCTCGTAATCCTTCACTGCTCTGCTTGAGAAACCCTGGCTTATATTAAAGTTTACTCTTGCTTCGCCTCTTTTTCCGGATTTTGTAGTCACGATAATCACACCGTTTGCTCCTCTGGAACCATACAATGAACTTGCCGTAGCGTCTTTCAGTACACTGATGGATTCGATATCATTCGGACTGATCGAGTTGATGTTCCCATCAAAAGGAATTCCATCTACCACAAATAATGGATTACTCGATGCACTAATAGAACCAATTCCACGGATTCTGATTGAAGCTGTAGAACCCGGCTGTCCCGAAGAACTTACCGCCTGAAGTCCCGGAACCTGTCCTTCCAAGGCTTTTGTTATATTGGTAACAGGTCTGTTATTAATTTTTTCGCTTGAAATAGTAGCTACGGAACCTGTATAACTGGTTTTCTTAGCTTTTCCGTAAGCTACGACAACCACTTCATCTATTTCTTTTTCATGAAGTGTATCTTTTTTTACTTCCTGACCATTCACATTGACCACTCCCAGAAAGAATGCAGCGACTGGCGGAATCCAAACTTTAGAAATCATTAAATTTTTATTAATCATAATTAACTTTATTTGCTATTTATTAAATATTAGCCTTTTATAAAAAAGACAGCAAATAGCATCAATAATCATGATTAACACTTTGCTCATCTTTCCTTTTTCAAGGCTGAATGTAACACCTTACACGATGCAGGTTGTTAAGATTTCACAGGGTCAGTTCCCTCCATCTTTCTTTATAAGCCGTTGCAAATCTAAAAACAAAAAGTCTACAAAACAAGTAGACTTTAAAATTTTAAATATAAATTTTATAAAAATTAACTTAATTTTATTTTAAAACCTACAAAAATAGAGAGTTATAAAAAATGTTAAATTTTTAAATATGATAAATATCATTGAAAATAATGTAATGAATAAAATTCAGTTTTAATTTGGATTGGAAACAAGATTTCTATCGTTATTTTGAGTCGATTTTTGAGTTTTAAGACAGTTCTCGATACATTTTTCTTCATTAAATTCCGAAAAACACTCGAACTGACGTACGATTAATTCAAAAAACTTTTTAATTTTATAGAATGAAAGTTTTAATTGTCAATGGACCTAATCTCAACTTATTAGGAACAAGAGAACCGGAAATTTACGGAACAACTTCAATGGAGGATTATTTGGAAAATTTGAAATCCGAATTTCCTTCTCATGAAATATCTTATTACCAATCGAATATTGAAGGAGAAATCATCAACAGACTTCAAGTAGATGATTTTGATGCATTGGTGATCAATCCGGGAGCTTTTACGCATTATTCTTATGCAATTGCTGACTGTTTAAAAAACATCCAAAAACAGAAAGTGGAAGTTCACATTAGCAATATTTATAAAAGAGAAGAGTTTCGTCAGAAATCCGTGACTGCAACGAATACCGATGCAGTTTTGTCTGGGTTTGGAATGGATGGTTACAGGCTGGCTGTTTTGAGCTTGAAATAAGTAATGTTCTCTCGCTGATCTCACAGATCACGCAGATGTTTGAAAATAATTATATTTTTAATTTGAAGAAGGGAGTAGAAAATGGAAGTTTATATATGCTATTTTGAGTTTGAAATAATCCCCACGGATTTCACAGATCTCTATGCATGTTTATTTTAAAATTAAAAGATTATGCGCAATCATCTGCGAAAATCTGTGAAATCTGCGGGAGTATAAAATAAAAAATCCTCATCAAATGATGAGGATTTTATTTTTAGTTTGTTGTTTGCTCTTGCAACTGAGGTCCTGAAGGAATCAGTTTTTTACCTTCTTCAGTATCACAATACTGTTCAAAGTTTTTGATATATCTTGCAGCTAAGTCTTTTGCTTTTTCTTCCCATTCTGAGGCATCGTTATAAGTATCTCTAGGATCAAGGATACCTTCAGATACGTTTGGTAATGCTGTAGGAATTTCAAGATTCATGATAGGCACCATTGTTTTAGGTGCATTTTCGATAGAACCATCGATAATTGCATCAATAATCGCTCTTGTATCTTTCAGAGAAATTCTTTTTCCTGTACCGTTCCAACCTGTGTTTACCAAGTAAGCTTTTGCACCATGCTCTTTCATTTTTCCGATCAATGTTTTTGAATACATTGTTGGGTGCAATGTTAAGAATGCTTCACCAAATGCCGGAGAGAAAGATGGTTCCGGTTCAGTAATTCCTCTTTCTGTTCCTGCTAATTTTGATGTATATCCGCAAAGGAAGTGGTATTGTGCCTGATCTTCATTCAACACTGAAACCGGAGGCAATACTCCGAACGCGTCTGCAGAAAGGTAAACAATCTTCTTAGCGTGTCCTGCTTTTGAAGGCAAAACAATTTTATTGATATGATAAATCGGATAAGAAACTCTTGTATTCTCAGTGATAGATCCGTCTGTGTAATCAGCAATGCCATCATTTACTACAACGTTTTCTAATAATGCATCTCTTTTGATCGCAGCGAAAATATCCGGTTCTTTTTCAGCAGAAAGGTCGATTACTTTTGCATAGCAACCTCCTTCATAATTGAATACTCCATTGTTATCCCAACCATGCTCATCGTCACCGATCAAATATCTTTTCGGGTCTGCAGATAATGTCGTTTTTCCTGTTCCTGAAAGTCCGAAGAAAAGAGCAACATCTCCTTCTTCTCCTACGTTTGCAGAACAGTGCATAGAAGCCATTCCTTTTAATGGAAGATAGTAGTTCATCATCGCGAACATTCCTTTCTTCATTTCTCCACCGTACCAAGTTCCTCCAATGATCTGAAGTTTTTCAGTAAGGTTGAACATTACGAAGTTTTCAGAATTTAATCCTTGAGCTTCCCAGTTCGGGTTTGTTGTTTTAGAACCATTGATTACAGTGAAATCTGGTTCTCCGAAGTTTTCCAACTCATAGTGAGAAGGACGGATAAACATATTAGTAACGAAATGTGCCTGCCACGCTACTTCAACGATGAACCTTACTTTTAGTCTAGTATCTGTATTTGTTCCACAGAAAGCATCTACTACATAGATCTTTTTCGCACCAGAAAGTTGGTTCAGCACTAAATCTTTACAAGAGGTAAAAATTTCCGGCGTAGTTGGCAAGTTTACTTTACCATCCCAGAAAATTGTTTCTCTTGTAACATCATCCTGAACTATATATCTATCTTTAGGTGAACGACCTGTGAAAATTCCTGTTTTTACCGATACCGCACCAGATTCCGTAAGCTCTGCTTTTTCAAACCCTTGATTATCAGGAGAAACTTCAGCTTGATATAATTCTTCATACGAAGGATTATATATTACTTCATAGTCTCCTTTAATCCCTAATTTTTCTAAATCTTGGATGATTTTAGCGTTTTTCATTTTACTTATATTTTTCTATTTCTTTTTTTGTTTAACAAAATTAATATTAATTAATTGTTAAAAGTGGTCTAAATATAATGATATAAGTCAGAATGGCAAATAAAAAAACAAGTTTATAAAAAACTGTTTATCAATCGATTAAATCGGAATACTCAAAAATTGTGTGAAAACCTTTTCCCCAAAAATAGTCCTTAAAGCCCTCAAATTTTGAGCTCATTACAAAATCTCCACCCCAAGCGCCCAAACTTTTTATAAATATCGGACAATCAGCGAACAACCTCTCTTTAACTGTCGGAATTTCAAGAAAATTAGAAATTCTTTGCTCATGAATCAACATTAGTTGAGAAAAATTTTCCAATTCATTACATACTAAAATATTTCTTGTAAGATTCGAAAATTCGTCAACCAATTTTTGGGACTTTATTTTTGACTTATAAAGATTGATTCCTTCACGGCTATCCTGCTTCTGATTTAAATGAATAAAAATGAGCTCATTTTTAAAAGATGGATCGAAATTCACCTTTTCATATTTAATCTCAGGAACACTCTGAAAAAGGACAGCAGATTTCTCTTTTGCCACCGCAATATCATAACCGCTGCCTCCCAAGCTTATCTTATTTAAATAGAAAGGATCAATCTGTGACCATTCCGCAAGATTAGTCATTAAAGTAGAGCTACTACCCAAACCATAGTCTGCAGGAAACTGAAGGTTGGTCTTTAAATGATAGGTAAAGTTATTTTTGAATTTAATAGTAGAAAGTGCCTGAACGTTTTTTAATGTTTTTAAAATAAATTCAGCACTTGTAGGAATATTGGTTTCCAAGATCTGCCAGTTTTGGTAATCGATGACAGCTTTCAACCATAGTTTGTTTTGATGATAGGCTTCCCAGAAAATCAGGGATTTCTCATCACCTTTTTCTACAAAAGAAAACTCTTGTCCCAGCTTGGTAGGTACCGCTAAGACAAGAGCTCCATCCATTGCGAAATATTCTGAAGTAAGCATTAGCTTTCCCGGTGAAAATATCTCGCCCATGATTTTTATTTAATTAGATTGCAGAAGCCACGTCTACAGAACCATCAATTTTCTTGATCAATCCTTGTAACGTTTTTCCAGGACCAACTTCAATAAAGTTAGTTGCTCCATCTTTAATCATATTTTGAACTGACTGTGTCCATTTTACAGGACCTGTCAATTGTGCAATTAAGTTTTGCTTGATTTCTTCAGGATTTGTAACAGCCGTAGTTGTGATGTTCTGATACACAGGAATGGTTGCATTTCTGAATTTTGTCTGCTCAATTGCAGCCGCCAATCTTTCTTGTGCAGGTTGCATCAATGGAGAATGGAATGCTCCGTTTACAGGTAACAACAATGCTCTTTTTGCTCCTGCTTCTTTTAATTTTACGCAAGCTTCTTCAACAGCAACTGTTTCACCAGAAATCACCAATTGTCCGGGACAGTTGTAATTTGCAGGAACCACGATTCCGCTAATTTGTGCGCAGATCTCTTCAACTTTAGCATCTTCCAATCCTAAAATCGCCGCCATAGAACTTGGATTTGCATCACAAGCTGCCTGCATTGCTTTTGCTCTTTCAGAAACCAATTTCAGACCGTCATCAAAAGATAAAACTCCGTTGGCAACTAATGCTGAAAATTCTCCTAAAGAATGCCCTGCAACCATTTCAGCTCCAAGACCGTTTACTGCTTTAAGCGCAGCTACTGAATGTATAAAAATTGAAGGTTGAGTAACCTCAGTTTTTTTAAGATCTTCATCTGTTCCATTAAACATAATAGAAAGGATGTCGAACCCTAAAATTTCATTGGCAGATTCCATCAAGTCCTTAATGTCTTTTCGAGAATCATACAATTCTTTTCCCATTCCTACGAACTGAGAACCCTGCCCAGGAAATACAAGTGCTTTCATGTATTGATTTAAAATATTTTGCAAATATAAGTATAATTAAGAATACCTTTAAGTGAATTAAATCATTTAAGGAACCAACCTAATTACTCTGTAACCAGTATTTACGTAAGCGCCATTTGCTTTTGACTTTACAAACTCAAATTTGGTTGCCAACTGAGTCTGTACTTTGTTCATTTGCTTGAAAATCTCCCCTTTTCTATTTTCTCTCGTCAACATATCATTCACTACATCGAACCCGATGATTGCATATTTAGGAGGAGTTTTACAATATTTGCTTTTGTACGCTGCTAAAATTTCTTTTTCAAAACCACCTTCTGCATTGATCTTTCTATCCATAAGATAGACTAAGTTTGCCTGACTAAGTTCATCTATTTTTTTCTCAAAAACAGGAACGTAATACATACTGAATGCTTTCATCCCTTGTACGTCTTTGGAAAGAGCAATTACTTTATTAGCAAACACTTCTCCCACATCATTACTGTCGTTTGCCAAAATAGCAATCACTGGAGCAGATTGCCCCGTCATCATATTCTGATCCAACTGAATTTCAGAAGCAGAATTCACGATCACTACATTAGGTTTTTTAAGCGCTTTTTCTAAACCGTTCTTAATATAGTTTGCATTCGTTTTTTTACTGTCTGCAACGATATAAATTTTTTGATCAGAATAAGAACCTCTTACTTCATCTACTATTTTATCAGCATAGGTCTGATCGTTTGTTTCTACAATGATCAGATTGCTGTAGTTGTATAATTCCGGGGAGTTTGCAAAAGGAGCAACAATCGGAATTTTTTGATTTTTTGTAAAGTCTAAAACATCGATAACATTTGACTTGAAGAACGGACCAATAATTAAATCTGTATTATCCGGATTGATCTGTGTTAAAGAATTTTTAAAGGTTCCTTCATTACCAGAGTCCACGATTTTAATTTCCAGCTTCTGACCGCTTCTCGCATTTCTTTCAATCGCTAGTTTTGCTCCTGTAAGAAAATCCATTGCCATTGATCTGTACTGAGTTTCGTTAGTACTGTATCCGAAAGGAAGCATCAACACAACACTTAGTGCGTCTCCGTTTTTCTTTATATAAGCAGGATCCAGTTTTTTTATTTTTAAAACCATTCCGGTTTTTAAACCATGTGATAAATCAGGATTCAAAGCGATTAATTCATCAATAGAGATTCCGAATTTGTTTACAATAGAAAAGACAGTATCTCCCTGCTGAACGGTATACGTAACAAAGTCATCTCCCGCAACCGCTTCTGAAGTTGTAACGGTTGTATTTCCTGAATCCATTTTCTCTTTTGAGCTTACTGGTTCAGAAATTATATCTGTATTTGATTTTTTAACGATAATTTTCTCTCCCGGTTTCAATCCTCTTTCTTCTAACCCCGGATTTAAAGCAAATAATTCTTTTTGGGTAATATTGAATTGTTTTGAAACTCTGTAATAATTGTCTTTTGCCTGTATCACATATTCTCCGTCTGCAACGGTATTGGTATCAATAGGCTTTTCAACAGGTTTAGAGGTTACTGTCGTTGGAGTTACAACAATATGTTGATCACTTCCTCCATATTTTTTGATATTTTCCAACGGCAAAGTGATCTCGTCTCCTATTTTCATGTGAGACTCAAGCTCGGGATTATATTTTCTAAGATCTGCTTCGGAAATATGATATTGTTTCGTAATTCCGTAGATCGTCTGCTTAGGCTGCAAAACAATTTTCCCGTATTGAGTCGCAGTATTTGTTTTTGGTTTTTCAGCGATGGTTGTTTTAGTAGCTGAAGTTGCTCCGGTTTTCACCGTTAAAACATCACCAATAGCCAATTTCCCTTCTTTAAATTTAGGGTTCAGTTTAAGTAATTCATCAACAGTTAATCCGTATCTTTTAGCAATATTGTAAGGAGTATCACCTTTTACAACGGTGTGCGATTTCTGAGCAGATGCTCCCAAAACCATACATATACTGGATAAAATAAAAAACCTCTTTATCATAATAGATCGTTATATTTACAAAAATACTTCTTTAAAATTAAATGGCAACAATAATCAATTTGGATTCCTGAACCACCATTTCTTCTAAACAAGTTTCAAGCCACGAATACCCAAAGTCCGCAAAAAATACGCTAAAGTTGTAGACTCTTTCCTGCCAGTTTTTGGAAGGATGTACATCCAGAAATAGATTTTCCAGTCTTTCCAGCAATTCGCTTTGTTTTATTTTCTCTGCATGAAGAAGACGTTTTTTCATTCTGTTAAATGATTTCAGCTGTCTTACCTCTTCCGCTTTTACCATATTCCCAAAAGATTTTTCTGTCGTTTCTGCAATAACTTTCAATTCAGAAAAATTATTGATCAACAGATTTTCTTTTTCGTCTAAAAGTTTTAAGATGCTATTATCTTCAACTATTTTACGATTGATAATTGTAGTGAAATTTTCGAAAAAATCTTCTATTTTAAGGTTTAATTTCTGAATTTTCCCTAATGTCTTTTCTTTTAGAAATAACATAGAATTTCTCGGTATCAAAACAGGGAAAGGAATATTTATTTTTTTGAAATAATCTTTCAGTTCGAGCCAATACATGATTTCCGCATTTCCTCCGATATAAGCCAGATTGGGCAATACACATTCCTGATACACCGGACGCATCAAAGCATTCGGACTGAATTTTTCAGGAGTATTTTCCAGCTCATTTAAGATTTCATCTTCTGTGAATGAAATATTTTTGTCTACAATGAAATAGTTTTTCCCATCAAAATCAATTCTGTCTCTTGTTTCTGAAAGATAGAACAAATTAATCTCACGAGGATTTACCTGAACTTTTCCGTATTTCTCGGTAAGGAAGTCAACTTTATCTTTGGAATTTTTATTTAAACTAAAACTAAGTAATTCATCTCTGAAAATTCCTTTAATCTGATTTTTAAGTTCTTTAGAATCTCCATCTAAAATTAATAATCCGAATTCAGAGAACAGTCTGTTGACCAAAATTCTGATGGCATCCGTCAATGTGTTTCCCGTCTTATAAGACTCTTTTAACATTAAGATAAGCTCTGTTCCGAAAATAGAATCTTTAAATTCTTTTTCAAATTCTGAAATGAGATGGGTATCATGAATAGGTATTCTTCCTACAGCTCCACCCGATTTCTCATTCATTTCATAGTAATTCCCTTCTGTTTTAAAATGGTTGATCTCCGCAAAATCGTGATCTTCTGAGGCCATCCAATACACTGGAACAAAATTAAAATCCGGAAAGTTTTCTTTTAAATAGGTACAAGTTTTTACCGTCTGTAAAATTTTATAAACAAAGAAAGCCGGTCCTGAAAAAAGATTCAGCTGATGACCGGTAGTAATCGTAAATGTATTCGGTAATTTTAAGCTCTCTAAGTTTTCTTTCTGCTTTGAAGAAAGTGTAACCTCTGAAAGTTGCTTTTCAAGAGCATTATGTAAAACCGTACGCTGTTCCGAAGAAAAAGCATTTTGCTTTACATGAATCTGATTTTTAAAATTATCTATAGAAAATATATTTTCTTCAAATCCCTCAATCTGTTGATTTAAAAAATCTTTTATTAATTGAGGAATACTCTGAATATCGTGAAATGATATTTTATTAATAGTTTTCAACTTTTGTGTACATTTTAGTTGAACATATACCATACGATCCCAATATTTAACCTAAAATCATAGGTTGGATAATGTGGAAAAGCGTATGCTTTGTTATGTGAAAGAAGAGTCCCAACTTGTTGCCCTTCTATGAAAAAGAACATTTTTTTAACCTTCATATTAAAATATGCATCAATCATAGGTTGTCCCCCAATTGAAAATGAATTGGAAGAAGGTAAAATATATTCGTTAAGTATTGGGAAATATTCTCTTGATGCGAATTTTGAGAAGTAATACGCTTTAATTCCTATTTGAACTTCTGCAGCATCTTTAAATGCTTTTGCCTGATAAAAAAAGTTAGCTCTTCCAATAAAGCTTGGCATTGGCAAAAGATCTTTATTAGTCAATGCATTTTGAATCTGTACTCTTGTATTCAAATGAAATTTACCGTAGCTAAAAGTAGCATCTCCCCCGATTTGGGAAATATTCAGTGAGCTATCGCTTTGTTTAGGCATTGCACTACTATCAAAATAAGTGTAATTATCGATTCTAAAATAATTAACGAACAATTCTGTTTTGAACCACTTCAAATTGATATTACCTCCAATCTCTGTTACCGTTTGGTTCTTTGCATCCTGAAGATAATAATTAAACTTTTTATACACAGAAGTATTCATCAAATAATTGAAAGAGGGATAAACACTTTGGAAATTTACTTTTGCATTGACAAAGTAATCTTTTATCGGTTCAAATTTTAAATTATTCGTTGTTTTAAGATAGGTTCCGAACTGGCTTCCGTTAGAAAACTCAAGGAACGAATTCAATTGAATTTTATCTAATAATTTGACCTGCATATTTCCCACTGCTCCAATCCTGTTTTCTTTCAGTTCATTAGGAATTACCAAATCCGTCAGTGAAACTTCAGAAGCTCCGAACTTTAACATCTGATATCGAACTCCCGCATCAAGCTTGAATTTTTCATTATCGAAAACCAAACTAAATGTATTGCTAAAGTTATCCGAATATTTTTTTGAAACATACAATGCTCCATCCACAATTTCCGCAGGAAGACTATACCAATAAGATTCTAAACTTGTTTGTCCGTAATAATATTTATTTCCTTCATGGGAAAGGGTATGTCTTATTTTAAACGGAAATTTTTCTGAATTGAAAGGCGTTAACTGATGAGTCAAATAATATCTTCTATAGGAAAATTGAGAACTTGAAGTTGCCAGATTAACCTGAATGTTCTGTCTATTGCTCGAGTTGCTATCTCCATTTTGAAAGACACTGTCAATAGCAATCCCTCCATTTTCCTGATTATTTACATTCTGATGCAAGTAATGGGCAAACAATTCATAGTTTCCTTTTTTAGAAACATAGCGCCCTGAAAACAAGGTATTATTGTTCGCGGCTAATGTATTTCTATAAAGACCCTGAGAACGAAGTCCCATATATTCTAATGCAAAATTAAATCTCTTCCCTATATTTTGAGTATAGGTGGATTTCAGAGCTGCCCCATTTTTCATTGCATTATGATAAACAAACGTTGCAGTAGGTGTTTTTACATCATAATAATGAATGTCATCAACTCCTAAAATTCCGTACGATTTGTTTGTAGGAAGTAGGGCGAGATTTTGTTCTGCATTCACTTCATAAGACAAAGGATTAAAGCCTGAACCAATATTCGCAAGCTGAGCTTTTCCAAAATTATCTCTGTTATTATATTGTGAAAAAACATTTGTTTTATCAAACGTCAATACGGTATCAAAAACCTTCTTTTCTCCATATTGTTTTTGATATAGATAATCGTTTATAGTAGGCTTAAATATTTTTAAAGAGTCTTTTTTCCCTGAATCGACAATCACAGAGTCTCCTTCTTTTTGTGGAGCCAAGTTTTTATCTTTAGGATTAACTATTTGAGCTTGGGCTGTAAAACCCAAAAAGAGTATGATAAGAAATATGTATTTCATTTATTGCTTTTGTGTAGCAAAAATAAGAAATAATGGGGAATAAAAAACCCCGTCTTTCGACAGGGTTTTTATTATTATAATAATTACTTATTAAATTACTGACCTACAAATAATTCATCATAATCACCAAAAGTACCAATTGTAGCACCAGTAGTTGGATTTTTGACAATATATTCAACACGTAATTTTAATATTCTTGTACAAGCATTGAATGATGACTTGCTACCATCAGACGCTTTTTTAACCCATTCTTGTCCTCCGTTTGAATCATATTCCATATATTGATCTGGAATTGTAACTACTGCTGTTTCAGGATCGTAATTTAAAGTTAAACTACCACCTAAAGCTTTAAATCCTACAATTTTCAATGTTCCTACACCACCAGTTACACCTAAATCCTGAATTGTATAATCAGTATTAGGAGCATTATAGCTAGCTACAGTATTTTTAAAAATCCCATTCCCAACAAATGCCGAAGATGGACAAGATTTATTATATGTTAAAATATATGTTTGAGCAAAAGTACTATTCCCAATAGAAGGAGATTGTAGTTTGAATACTATTAGCTTAGGCTCAACAGTAGCAGTAGCCTCAAGCAATTTCACTTGAAATTGAGCTGTAGCTTGTCCTGCAGGAACAGTTAGATCCTGATTAACAATCTGAAAATCGGTACCCTCTACTGCTGTCGAAACAGTTTTATCTACTACTAGTTTAACCTGAGCAGCACCTGACAAAGGAATAACAGTTCCAAACTCTATATTAACAGTTGTAGAACCTGTACCAGATTTTACAACGGCTTCACCTTGTACTTCCTTATTAAAATGTAAGTAAGGATCACCTTCATATGTTGTAGGCTCATCTTTACAACTATTTAAGAAGATAGTTATAAAAGCCAATATTAAAAATGCAAACTTTTTCATAAAATTAAATGTATTATTAATTATAACCAGGATTTTGTTGAACATTAGAATTTGCATTCATTTCGCTCAACGGAATAGGAAGTGTAAATCTATAATCACTAGCCGGCAATGTAAGAGGCATAGTTGAATTATCATCATCATACACATCTCTATCGATTCCAACTCCTGCTGCTACCCCCATTCTTTTCAAATCAACATAACGATGACCTTCGAAAGATAGTTCTCTTCTTCTTTCTAAAAGAATATCTGCATAAGCTTGCTGAGCAGAAGTATAAGTAATTGTAGCGGCTAAACCACCCACTGATCTAGTACCTCTAATAGTTCTAACTCGCGTCGCCGCAGTTGTTAAATTCCCTTCATGAACAGCAACCTCAGCTAAAATAAGATACATTTCAGACAATCTAAAGATTTTAATATCATTTCTCAATTGCATTGTTGCACTTGCTAAAGGAGCTGGTTTACCCGGGTATTTATTGATTACAATAACATCAGCCTCTCTTGGGTTAGCACCGTTAGGATAAAAAGCATCGAACTGACTTGAAGCATCAACAAATACTTGACCTCTTACATCTGTTCCTGGAAGTTGATTTAAAAGAGTATATAATTTTCTGCTCATATCGAAATTAACAGAGCCATTAATATCCGTCGAGTTAGTCGTCCAAAGATTTGCAATATTTGACCAAGAACCTGTAGAACTATTAGGTCTGTATAAAGACCACAAAATTTCGCCTCTTGACCCAGCTGCATCTTCCCACATACGTTGGTATGAAGTTGCAACAGCAGTAGTATTAGGAAGAGCTAAGTTTATCGTGCTTGATGTGATCGCAGTAGTAGCATTTACTTTTGCATTTGCATCATCACCTTTATAATTGTAATACCTTGCTGCCATCGCATGAATTGCAGGCTTTAACAAATAATGAAAGTCACGAAACTGTCCAGTAGCTGTAATTGTAGTAGATGCTACACTTGTGGAATTAAAGTTTGTAAGAGCATACTGTAAATCAGACTCAATTAAAGCAAAGATCTCTGAATTTTTCACTCTCGGCAACTTCGTTTCAAATAAATCAGCAGGTTCAGTAGCTAACATTACACCTAAAGCATTTGCATCTTTCATATTTGGAGAAAAATATGATTCTAAATTGATATAAGCATACGCTCTAAGTGCTCTTGTGTGTACTAATATACTTGTATATAAAGCTTGATTTGCAGGAGAAAGTGTATTAAAATCAATTAATTTACTACCATTCAAAAGAATATTAGCTTTATTAATAATATTATAGTTACTAACCCAAATTGCAGCAGCATCACCTGATGTAGAATTTAATACCCATCTGTGCGTTAAGATATCTGTAGTACTTACTCCAGCTGGTCCAAAACCTATTTCATCTGTAAAAAGTGAAGTGAAATTAATTTCATTCAATGGATCTACGGATGGATATACACTTCCATTAAGGAACTTCTGCATATCTTCTACCGTTTGAAAAGCAGTCTGGGGATCATTAATTTCTCCATCCTGTACTATATCTAGTGCATCGTTACACGAAGACATCACTAAGAAAACCGATAATATATAAAATATTTTTTTCATTGTAATTATTTAATTTAAAAATCAACTTTTACCCCTATTGTATACATCCTTGGGTTTGGATAAATACTCAAACTAGATGATGTAATTGGTTCAGGGTCAAAACCTCTCCACTTAGTCCATGTAAAAATATTTTCAGCTTGAAGATATATTTTAAGACCAGTAATTGGCATATTCTTTAACATGTCTTTACTAAGCTGATAACCGATAGTTGCTGATCTTATTTTAAGGAATGAAGCATCTTTCACAAAATAATCAGAATCAGCAGTATACCCCCAGTTCGTTGCTTTTAGATTAGGGATATCACTATTAGAGTTCTGTGGAGTCCAAGCACCTAATAAATCTGTAGACATATTTCCTGAACCGACTGCCGTAGAACCTAAACCTTCAGGATTAGCTAACCAATATAAAGCATTATCGAATTTTTTAATTCCTTGTTGGAAAGTAAATAATGCGTCAAAGAAAAAGCCTTTATAACCTGTTTCAAATCCAAAACTTCCTGCATATTTAGGAACAATACTAACATCTAGATATTGTGCATCATTAACATCAGGAGTTTCTGTAACGCCACCATCTTTAGTATAGAATAATAAATTACCATTACTCTTATTCACACCCGCATATTTATATACATACCATTCATATAATTGGTGCCCAGCAATATTAACAGTAGAACCGGGTGTTGGGTCACCATTAATTGTATATTCATTTACCCTGTTCTGGTTATAAGAACCGTTAGCAAACACACTTACTCTAAAATCATCATTTTTGAAAATGTTATAACGTAATCCAAGTTCAATACCTTTATTAGTCATCGAACCATTATTACCACTAACCGCATAAGAACCTGTTACTCCTGATACAGGAATTGAGCTAAACAAGTTTGTAGTTTTCTTATGATAAACATCAAGTGTTCCTTCTAGTTTATTATTTAGCAAAGTAAAATCTAAACCAATATTGGCTTGCGCTACATCCTCCCACTGTACTGTTGGGTTACCGTAAGCAAAGCCTAAACCAAGTACGTTACCATATCCTGTAGGTGTTGTATATAAATCTCTTACAACTTGGCTAGCAGTAAGTAAAGGATTTACCCCAGGTTGACCTGCTACAATATTCTGATTACCATTGGTACCATATGAAGCTCTTAGCTTTAGATTACTAAATGTAGATCCATCCATAAAGCTTTCTTTATCAATATTCCATCTACCTGCAACAGCCCAATAAGTAGCCCATTGATTATCTCCTATAAACCTGTAACTAGCATCCCTTCTAATTGTACCACTAAAACCATATTTACCAGCATAGTCATAATTCACATTTGCAAAATAAGCTAGAGTCCCCGCTGTAACTCTAGAACCACTTACAGATGGCACATAAGGAGATGTAGCCGTATTATCAAAAGGTACATATCCTGTTCCAGAACCAGGAACATAAGTTCTTGGATCTAGCCCGTTCTGTCTTCTAGTTGTTGTTCTATAATAAACTTTATTATATTCCATACTTACTGTAGCATCTACAGTGTGATCTCCAGTTTGTCCGTTATAAGATGCAGAAACAACATTATTAATACTTAAATCTCTTGTTGTACTTTGATCCTCATAACCAGTATACTTATTGGCTCCTTGAGTCGCCAAAGCTAAATAAGCCCAAGGTGCTCTACCAGAAATTCTATCACTCTGTCTATAGTCAACGCCAAATTTATTATTTAAACTAAAGTTTTTTGTAAATTGATATGAACCTCCTAAGTTACCTGTAATAGACACCTGATCAACATAATTTGGAAGATTCCCTTTAGTCATCAAGTTCTCTAATACATAGATATTATTTCCGTTATTAAAGTTAGTTCCAATTGCGTTAAACAAACCTTGACCATTTCCATATGCATTAGGAGCTAAATAAGGTAACCCCTGAAGAACTCCCAAAAGTGGATTTTGAACAGAGTTATTTCTTATACCTGTACTAGTTTCTTCAAACAATTCATTTCTTCTAGAGAAAGCAAGCCCTAATTGTGAATTAACCGTTAACTTTTCATCATTGGACTTCATTTGAACATTTGACCTAGCAGTAAATCTTTTAAAATCAGTCGTTGGTACAGCACCACCTTGTTGCATATACCCAAAAGAATTATAGGAAGTAACATTTTTACCACCTGTTGAAATTGACACATCATGCGATTGGAACATTTCCGGCTTAAAGAAAACTTTTTTCCAATCAGTATTAATTCCTGCTTTTTGTCCAGCTATAGCCTTATCATAAGCAGCACCAGAAGTCAAACCATACAATCTCATAATATCCAAATATTCATCAGTATTTGCAAGATTATATTTATCAAGAGGTCTTAATGACATCCCTGTCATCCCCGTATAAGAGACTTTCATTCCACTGCCATATTTTCCTCTTTTTGTTTTAATAACAACAACACCGTTAGCTCCTCTATTACCATAAATTGCAGTTGCAGCAGCATCTTTCAACACAGTCATTGATTCAATATCATTCGGGTTCAAGTTTCTGTACTCAGAAGCATTCGATGGAATATCATCAATAACAATTAAAGCATCCGTATTACCACTAATTGAACTCGTTCCACGAATTAACAAACTAAATTTGGCAGATCCAGGACTTCCTGACCCCCCATTCATGATAACACCAGGAGCAGCTCCCTGTAAAGATGTCAAAACATTGGTATTCGGTCTATTCTCTAAAAATACATCACCCACAGTATTTGAAGCGACTGTTGAATTTTTTTTAGTAATAGTTTTTGAATACCCTAAAACAACCACTTCTTCAATTTTAGTCTCTTTCGAAGCAGTGTCTTTTGGTTTTTTTTGTGCATGAATAGCCTGTCCTACAAAAAACAAAGCACCTGCACTTAATACACGTAGTTTAACATTCATATTAACAAATTTTAATATATTTTAATGGGCAAATATGTTAATAAATATTAACATTCACAAGTTTTCGAGATACATATTTTAGAGTTTTTTTTACACATTAAACTACATTTATACACAAAAAAACTAAAATCAATAATAATTACGTTTAATCATTCTATAAAATGCAAAATATAATTAGTTAAAAAAACTTTTAACACAATATTTTCAAAAGTCAAATTATTATTTAGAATAATTACAAATTAACAGTAAATAAAAAACCACTTTCTAAGAAAGTGGTTTTCATTTATTTACAATGAATTATTTCAGTTTTTTCTTCACTGCTACCTCTTCATATACCTCAAGAATATCCCCTTGTTCGATATCATTATATCCTTTAAGGTTCAATCCACATTCGT
Organism: Chryseobacterium taiwanense; assembly: GCF_000813825.1. GTDB lineage: Bacteria > Bacteroidota > Bacteroidia > Flavobacteriales > Weeksellaceae > Chryseobacterium > Chryseobacterium taiwanense. The sequence goes on along the minus strand of NZ_JWTA01000001.1, from coordinate 149,812 downwards.
ATCCTTTGGTAACTTCTTTTACGTCATCTTTGAAACGCTTCAAGCTTTCCAGCTCTCCATCGAATTTCACAATTCCGTCTCTTAACAAACGTATTTTAGAGTTTCTTGTTACTTTTCCGGTAAGAACCATACATCCAGCAATTGATCCAACTTTAGAAATCTTGAATACCTCACGGATTTCAACATTACCAATTACCTGTTCCTGAATTTCCGGAGAAAGCATTCCTTCCATCGCCTCTTTTACTTCATCAATCGCTTTATAGATTACAGAGTATGTTCTGATCTCAATTTCCTCACGATCTGCAAGATCTTTAGCATTTGCACCAGCTCTTACGTTAAATCCGATAATAATCGCATCTGACGCTGCAGCTAGGTTGATATCAGATTCCGTGATCTGTCCTACACCTGAGTGAAGGATATTTACGCTGATCTCTTCTGTTGAAAGTCTTTGTAACTGATCAGAAAGTGCTTCTACAGAACCATCTACGTCACCTTTAAGGATAATGTTCAATTCTTTGAATTCACCTAAAGCAATACGTCTTCCTAATTCTTCAAGCGTAGTATGTTTTTTCGTTCTGATAGAAAGTTCTCTTTGAAGCTGTTCTCTCTTGTTAGCGATAGCTTTACCTTCACTTTCGTCAGCATAAACACGGAATTTATCTCCCGCTGTTGGAGCACCATCCAATCCTAAGATCGTTGCCGGAATAGACGGACCAGCTTCAGCAAGATTCTTCCCTCTTTCATCAAGCAAAGCTTTTACTTTACCATGATTTTTTCCTGCTACAACATAATCTCCTACTCTTAGTGTTCCGGTTTGAACCAACATTGTTGCTACATAACCTCTACCTTTATCTAAAGATGCTTCAATAACAACTCCGTTTGCAGCACGTTCAGGATTTGCTTTTAGTTCAAGCATTTCTGCCTGAAGTAAAACTTTCTCCAATAGTACATCTACGTTATTACCGAATTTAGCAGAAATTTCCTGAGCCTGAACATTCCCTCCCCATTCTTCCACTAGAATATTCATTCCAGAAAGTTGTTGACGGATATTGTCCGGATTTGCATTCGGCTTATCTACTTTGTTGATTGCAATAATCATTGGAACACCTGCAGCCTGAGCGTGAGAAATTGCTTCTTTCGTTTGAGGCATTACATCATCATCGGCAGCAATTACGATAATTGCAATATCCGTGATCTGAGCTCCTCTTGCTCTCATCGCCGTAAAGGCTTCGTGACCAGGAGTATCTAAAAATGTAATTCTCTGACCGTTTTCCAATTTCACATTATATGCTCCGATATGCTGCGTAATTCCTCCTGATTCACCTGCGATAACGTTGGTCTTTCTGATATAATCCAGTAATGATGTTTTACCGTGGTCAACGTGTCCCATTACTGTAACAACAGGTGCTCTAGGCAATAAGCTCTCTTCAGTATCGATTTCATCATCTGCATCTGTATCTTCAAGATCTGCATCTGAGAATTCAATTTTATAACCAAACTCATCTGCTACCAACAATAAAGTATCAGCTTCCAGTCTCTGGTTCATGGTAACCATAACTCCGAGAGAGAAACAAGCAGAGATAACTTCTGTAGGAGAAACATTCATTAAACTTGCCAATTCACCAACAGTGATGAACTCAGTTACTTTTAATGTTCTGTCTTGTGCATCAAGCTCTTGCTGACGCTCATCTTGTTCTCTACGGAAATTTCTCTTATCTTTTCTGTGTTTAGCAGATTTAGACTTCCCTCCTTTATTGGTTAGTTTTTCAAGAGTTTCCTTGATTTGGTTTTTAACTTGTTCATCTGTCAATTCAACAGGCATCGTTCTTTGACCTGGTCTGTTGTTTTGTCCTCCTCTGTTGAAACCTCCTCTGTTTCCACCTTGACCTCCTTGGCCTTGTGGACGATTCCCTTGATTATTATTTCCAAAACGGTTTCCACCTTGACCTCCCTGACCTTGAGGACGATTTCCTTGTCCACCTTGACCTTGAGGACGGTTTCCTTGACCACCTTGTCCTTGAGTACGATTTCCTTGACCGCCTCCTTGGTTATTGTTGTTGTTTCCGTTTTGTTGATTGTTTCCACCTTGCTGATTATTGTTTCCGCCAGGTTTCTCAATCCTTTTTCTTTTCTTTTTAGCTCCAGGACCTGTTTTCGGTGCAAATTGAGTCAAATCAATTTTCTCTCCAACAATTTTAGGTCCATCCAGTTTCTGATAAACTGTTTCAATTTTTTGAGGTTCCTGGTTTTCTTCAGTTGCCTTCGGTTCTTCTTTTTTTACCTCTTCCACTTTTTGCGGAGCTTCTTTTACAACAGGTTTAGGAGTTTCTTTCACCTGTACAACCGGTTTTTCTTCTACAGCTTTTTCTTCTACTTTTTTCTCCTCCACTTTTGGCTTGTCTTTTTTTACCGGTCTATTTCTAGATTCAATTTGTGATAAATCGATTTTATCTAAAACTTTAAACTCTTGCTTTTCCGGAGCAGCTTTCACTTCTGGCTCTTCTACTACAACAGCTTCTTCTTTCTTTTCTTCCACTGTTGCTATAGGAGCAACCGGAGCTTCTTCCACTTCAGGTTTTGCAGATTCCAAATCTATTTTACCTAAAATTTTAGTTTCTGGTTTATTAGCTTTAGCTCTTATTACTTCAGGGGTTTTCTTTTCTTCAATTTCCAGTTTTTCTTCCGGAACTTTTGTGATCACCACCTCATGGGAAGCTTTACGTTGTTCACCGTCTTTGGCAAACTCAGCCTCCAATGCAGAATATGCCGCTTCTTCCAATTGAGCGTTAGGATTGCTTTCAACCTCGATACCCTTAGCTTGTAAAAATTCTACTAATCTGGACATCGAAATATTGAATTCCTTAACCGCTTTATTTAATCTAATTTTTGGCATTTATTATTTTTACTGTTTTTTTAATTCTTAAAATTAAAGTATTTCTTTTTTACTGTTCATTAAAATTTATTTCCTAAATCTTAATCTTCAAATTCTTCTCTAAGAATACGCTTCACATCTTCAATTGTTTCCTCTTCAAGATCTACCATATTCAGAAGACTTTCAGTCTCTTTATCCAAAACAGACTTAGCAGTTGTAAGACCTACTTTCTTAAATTCATCCAAAATCCATTGTTCGATATCGTCATTAAATTCTCTCAATTCAACATCGTCATCTTCACTAGACTCTCTGTATACATCGATTTCGTATCCGGACAACCAAGAAGCCAGTCTGATATTCTGCCCTTGTTTTCCAATCACTTTAGAAATCTCTTCAACCGGAGTATAAACTAGTGCATAGTTCGCCTCCTCGTTGATGTCAATTTTATTGATGGTAACATTTCCTAAAGATCTTTTCACCAAAATTTCAGGGTTTTTAGACCACTGAATCACATCGATGTTCTCATTTTTCAACTCTCTCACAACGCCATGAATTCTTGATCCTTTCACACCCACACATGCTCCTACCGGATCGATTCTGTCATCATAAGCATCTACTGCAATCTTCGCCTTTTCACCAGGAATTCTCACTACTTTTTTCAGCATAATTGTTCCGTCCTGGATCTCAGGAATTTCCAGCTCCAATAATTTCTCTAGGAATTTTGGTGCAGTTCTGGAAATAATAATCTGCGGTTTTGAACCTTTAAAATCTACTGTTTCTACAATAGCTCTGATGTTTTCACCTTTTTTAAAGAAGTCAGACGGGATTTGATTTTCTTTCGGAAGAATAAATTCATTTCCTTCATCGTCTAAAAGAATCACGTGCTTGTGACGGATGTGGTGAATCTCTCCTACCACAATCTCCCCGATCTTATCTCTGAACTGCTCATAAAGCATTGCATTATTGTGCTCCTGAAGTTTTGTTGCCAAAATCTGCTTCAAGGTAAGAATGTTTCTTCTTCCTAACTGAGCCACAGGAATTTCCATTGTAAAATCTTCACCCACCTCAAAAGTCGGGTCAATTTTCTTTGCTTCAGAGATCTCGATTTCAAGATCATCATCTTCAGACATCTCGTCTTCAACAATTGTTTTGTTTAAGAATATCTGAAAATCTCCTTTATCAGGGTTTACAATCACATCAAAATGATCATCAGAATCATATCTTTTTCTCAAAAGAGTCTTAAGAGAATCTTCAATAATTGCCATCAGATCGATCTTACTGATCCCTTTTTCGTCTTTAAAATCACCAAAGGATTCAATCAACGCTATATTATCCATTTATCTTTTTTTCTTATTTAAAATTTAATTGCTACTAGAGCTTTTTTAATCTCAGAGTAAGGAATTTCCTTTTCCTCCTCTACATCCACTTTTCCTTTACCGATATCTTTCGGCTTACGGTAACGTAGAACCAAAGTAATTTTTTCTTCGTCTACTTTTGCCAGTTCTCCTTCAATTTTAGAAGAGTCATTCAATAAAATATCAATATCTCTTCCAATATTTTTCGCAAACTGTCTTGGTGTTGCCAACGGCTCACTCAACCCTGCAGACATTACCTGCAGACTAAAGTCATGCTCTTCACGGTCCATATTAAATTCAATGGCGCGGCTTGCATCTAAACAATCCTGAAGAGAAACTCCATTATCACCATCCAAAATCACCGTAATATCGTCTCCTGCAGAAATCTTTAAATCTATCAGAAACAAATCCTTTCTGGTCTCAAGGAACTCGTTTAATAATTCTTCTATTCTTTTTCTAAACTCCATAATTTTTATGATTTACTGTACGAAAAAAGGCTTTCCTCAGAAGCCTTCTCATTGTTTTTATCCGTAAATCTTTTGCAAATATAATACATTTTTACTTAAAACACAAATAAGTCTAATAATCAGACGAATAAGTTTTATTGTAAATGAACCGTGAACCAAATCGTAATTATCGGAAACTGTGAGAGTATTTTTAGTATTTTTGTCATGAATTATTAAAAACATATACTTTGAATATTACAATAGTAGGAACAGGATATGTAGGCTTGGTAACAGGAACTACACTTGCAGAATTGGGAAATTCGGTTTACTGTGTTGATATTGATGAAAAGAAAGTGGAAGGAATGAAAAACGGTATCGTTCCTATCTATGAACCGAATCTTGAGGAAATGTTCCTTAGAAATATACAGGCAGAACGTTTATTTTTCACCACCAATTTAAAAGAAGCTTTGGATAAAAGCGAGGTTATTTATCTTGCGTTACCAACTCCTCCGGGTGAAGATGGCTCTGCAGACCTTTCTTATGTATTACAGGTTGCCAATTCTATTGGTGAAATGATGACGGAATACAAAGTAGTTGTAAATAAAAGTACAGTTCCGGTAGGAACAGCAGATAAGGTAAGAAATGTGATTGCCTCAAAAACCGACCTTCCTTTTGATGTGGTTTCAAACCCTGAATTTTTACGCGAAGGTTTTGCGGTTGAAGACTCAATGAATCCTGCGAGAGTAGTCGTTGGATCAAGTTCGGAAAAGGCTAAAGAAATCATGGCAACAATTTACCAGCCATTTACCAATACCGGCATTCCTATTATATTCATGGATGAAAAATCATCGGAGCTTACAAAATATGCAGCCAATTCATTTTTAGCAGTAAAAATCACGTTCATGAATGAAATTGCAAATTATTGTGAAAAAGTAGGTGCCGATGTTGACAAGGTACGTCTTGGAATGGGAAGCGATGATAGAATCGGACACAGATTCTTATTCCCGGGAATTGGATATGGAGGAAGCTGTTTTCCAAAAGATGTAAAAGCTTTAATTAAATCCGGAAAAGACGAAGAATTTAATTTTCAGATCCTTGAAGCTACAGAAAACGTTAATATCTCTCAGAAAGTCATTTTAGTTTCTGAGATCGAACAATATTTCGGAGGAAGCATTGCAGGAAAAACCATCGCTTTATGGGGACTTGCTTTTAAAGCGAATACCGACGATATCAGAGAAGCTTCTTCACTGGATAATATTGAATTATTATTAAAGAAAGGAGCAAAAATTATTGCTTATGATTCTGTTGCAGAAAAGAATGTGCAGAAAGTATTGGGCAACAAGATCGAATATGCAAAAACCATGTACGAAGCTCTTGAAAATGCAGATGCATTATTCATTGCAACGGAATGGCCTGAGTTTAAAAATCCAAATTTTAAACTGATGGGTGAGAAAATGAAAAATAAGGTTATTTTCGACGGAAGAAATATGTATCCTTTGGAGATTCCTGCACAGAATGGTTTTTATTATAAAAGTATCGGTAGAAAAACGATTACAAATTGATTCTCTCACCTAAAATAGCAGTTTTAGTACCCTGCTACAATGAAGCTTTAACTATTGAAAAAGTGGTTAAGGATTTTCAGCACCATATTCCTGAAGCTGAAATTTTTGTTTACGACAACAATTCTAAAGACGCCACTGTAGAACTTGCTACAAAAGCAGGTGCCATTGTCGGGAATGAAAAAAAACAGGGAAAAGCGAATGTTGTTTTCAGAATGTTCAGAGAAATTGATGCTGATCTTTATATCATGATAGACGGCGACGACACCTATCCTGTAGAATGTATTCGTGAAATGGTAGATCAATTTATTGAAAACAACTGTGACATGCTTGTTGGGGACAGGCTTTCTAACAAGAGTTATAAAAAAGAAAATAAAAGGGCTTTTCACAATTTCGGAAACAATCTGGTTCGAAACCTCATCAATATTTTCTTTGGTTCGGAACTAAAGGATATTCTTTCCGGCTACAGAATTTTTTCAAGAAAATTTGTTAAAAATTACGCAAGTTCCATTAAAGGATTTGAATTAGAAACTGATCTTTCCATCTATGCTTTGCATTACGGACTTGCGATAGAAGAATATTCTATTAATTACCGAGACAGACCGGAAGGAAGTGTTTCAAAACTGAACACTTTTACCGACGGATTCAAGGTTATTAAACTTTTTTTCAATCTTGTAAGACTTTATAAACCTCTTTTATTTTTCGGGATGGTTTCTATTGTCCTTTTTGTGTTGGGAATTCTCTTTATGATTATTCCTATCCGAGAATATTTTGAATATCAATATGTTTATAAAGTTCCCACATTAATTTTTTCAATCATGCTCATTATCGTTTCCATACTTTCTCTTGCCACAGGTTTAATTTTGGACAACATTAGTATTATTGACAAAAAGAATTTCAAAGTGCGGTATAATAACACCAACTAGCATGAAAAAAGAATTCTGGTTTTTACTGTTTACCCTACTTTTCTTTTTGAATACACAGTTCAATGCATTTCATCTGATTCCTAAAGAAAAATTTGAATATAGTAAACTTGAAGAATCAGAAACGCTTGTCATTGGAAAAATCATGAATTCCGAGCACGGAAAAATCATGGATGATGGCGGATTTACCGGAACCTATTATTTTAAAGACAGCGGAAACGGAAGATCTATCGTCGGAAAGCAGGTTTACGAGAAGTATATCAGGAATGAAATCCCCGAAAAAACAGCTTATGATCCGTACAAAACCCAAATTGGTGGACAAGCAATTTTATACAGTTTATTTGATAAAGCTTTCGGTTTTGATAATGTTATCAATCTTGAAATTTTCAGAATCTTTAATTCTCTTTCCTTAAGTATTTTATTAACTCTATTTCTTTATTGGGTTAGTCAAAAATTTAATTTTAGAGTTTCAGCTATTACTTTTCTACTCCTTCTACCTAATTATTGGCTGTTTCTATATGGAAAAAGTAGTTGGTGGTGTAATTGGGTGTATTTTCTTCCTTTTGTATATGGCTTACTGCTTTTTAAAAAGAATAAAAGTCCGGATTTCAGAAAATATATTTTTACGCTTTCATTCCTTTTCTTTTTAAAATTCTGGTTTACCGGATTTGAATTTATTACTGTATTTCTAATCAGTTCTTCAATTCCTTATATATATTACCTTTTTGAAAATAAGATTTCATTTTATTGGAATTTCATTTGGAGACATTTTATCATCTTAGCGATTCCTCTACTGATTAATATTAGTTTTTTGTTGTATCAGTTTTACTTTCTTACCGGAAATATCCAAACCGGAATTTATCATCTTAAAGATGCTTTTTTCAGAAGATCTAGTAGTGAATATTTTTATGATCAAAGCCAAAATTATTTGATCTTATTAAAGAAGTTTCACTTAGATATTATTACCCGATATTTAGGAAATTCTTTCATTAATGAAGATTTCACATTGATAAAAATACCGTTTGCTACGATTTTGTTTCTAGGTGTTGTTTGCTCAATTTATTTATACATAAAAAACATTGACAGAAGATTGGTTTTCACAACGTGGTTTTCTATTGCAGCCCCTTTCAGCTGGTTTATTCTGTTTCAACAGCATGCACATATTCACAAACATATAGATTTTTTTATTTGGTATTGTCCTTTTCTTATTTTGATAATACTTTTAATATCTTTGACGCTAAATTCCTTTTTGAAAACATTAAAATGAAAAATATCATTATTACCGGCGGTGCCGGATTCATTGGCTCTCATGTTGTAAGAGAATTCGTAAAGAATAATCCTGAAACTACGATTATTAATCTTGATGCTCTTACCTATGCAGGAAATCTTGAAAACCTGAAAGATATCGAGAACGAACCTAATTATGTTTTCGAAAAAGCAGACATCACAAAGCCTGAAGAACTAAGAGCAATCTTTGAAAAATATAATCCTGACGCCGTGGTTCATTTAGCTGCTGAAAGTCATGTAGACAGAAGCATCACAGATCCAATGGCGTTCATTAATACAAATGTAAACGGAACAGCCAATTTGTTGAATCTTTGTAAAGAATTCTGGACATTGAACGATGAGCACACTCATGGAAGATTTCCAAACGAAAAAAGAACGAACCTTTTTTATCATGTTTCAACAGATGAAGTATACGGAAGCTTAGGAGAAACAGGTTTTTTCTTAGAAACTACGTCTTATGACCCTCAATCTCCTTATTCTGCATCCAAAGCAGCTTCAGATCATTTGGTAAGAGCCTATGGAAATACTTATGGTATGCCATTTATTGTTTCTAACTGTTCTAATAATTACGGTCCGAATCATTTTCCTGAAAAGCTGATTCCTCTTTGTATTTCGAATATCATCAATGAAAAACCTCTTCCAATTTACGGAGACGGAAAATATACAAGAGACTGGCTATTTGTCATTGACCACGCTAAAGCTATTCATCAGATTTTTAATGAGGCGAAAACCGGAGAAACTTACAACATCGGAGGTTTCAACGAATGGCAAAATATTGATTTGGTAAAAGAGCTTATCAAGCAGATGGATGAAAAACTAGGAAAACCTTCAGGATACTCTGAAAAACTAATTACTTATGTAAAAGACAGACCAGGACACGATAAGCGCTATGCTATTGATGCCACGAAACTGAACAAAGATTTGGGTTGGAAGCCGTCTGTAACTTTTGAAGAAGGATTAGGAAAAACAATTGACTGGTTCTTAGAAAATCAGGAATGGTTGGAGAATGTAACCAATGGAGATTACCAAAACTACTACGAAAAACAATATAATTAAATTCAAAATCACAATACGTTAGATGAAAGGAATTATTTTAGCTGGTGGCTCAGGAACGAGATTATACCCTCTTACTATTGCCGTAAGTAAACAATTGATGCCGGTTTATGATAAACCAATGATCTATTATCCGTTATCAACATTACTTCTGGCGGGAATTAAAGACATTTTGATTATCACAACTCCCCATGATCAGGCTGGATTTATCAAGCTTTTAGGAGACGGTTCTCAGATCGGGTGTAATATAGAATATGTGGTTCAGCCAAGTCCGGACGGATTAGCGCAGGCTTTTATTTTAGGAGATCAATTCATTGGAAACGATCCTGCTGCACTTGTTTTAGGGGATAACATTTTTTACGGATCAGAAATGGGCACCTTATTAAAAAACAAGACCAATCCTGATGGGGGTGTTGTTTTTGCCTATCATGTTTCAGATCCTGAAAGATATGGTGTTGTAGATTTTGATGAAGATTTCAAAGCGGTTTCTATTGAAGAAAAGCCTTTACAACCAAAATCCAATTATGCAGTTCCCGGACTTTACTTTTATGATAATGAAGTTGTGGAAATTGCTAAAAATATTCAGCCATCACACAGAGGCGAATTAGAAATTACGGATATCAATAATGTTTATCTTCAAAAAGGAAAACTGGAAGTAGGCGTTCTTGACAGAGGAACAGCATGGCTGGATACCGGAACTTTCGATTCTCTTCATGATGCTTCGGAATTTGTAAGTGTTATTGAGAAAAGACAAGGTTTCAAAATCGGATGCATTGAAGAAATTGCATGGAGAAATAAATTCATCAATGAAGAAAAGCTTCTTGAAACCGCAGTTAAATATGGCAAAAGCGGATATGGTGAATATCTGAAAAACTTAATAAAAAAGTAAAATCAAAATTTTAAAATATTGTTAAACTATCAACTATTCGTTGATAGTTTTTTTGTTATCCCAACAAATATTAATACCTTAGTTGAGACTTTTTTATTAAAAATGAAAAGTATTTAAGTAATTAAAAAAAACACGAATGGATCAACCACAAAAGTGGACAGAAACAATAGAAGACAAACACTCTTTATTTGACTTAAAATTAAAAGAAGTCTGGAGATATAAAGATCTTGTATATATGTTTGTAAAGAGAGATTTTGTATCAGGCTTTAAACAAACAATATTAGGTCCTATTTGGTTTTTTATCAATCCTATCTTAACAACGATAGTGTATCTGATCGTTTTTGGAAAAATTGCCAATCTGCCAACGGATGGAGCTCCAAAACTTTTATTTTACTTAGCTGGAGTAACTCTTTGGAACTATTTTTCTTCTGCATTAACAGGAACATCATATACATTTTCAGGAAATGCTGCCATTTTTGGAAAAGTATATTTCCCGAGACTTGTGACCCCTATTTCCATTGTTATTTCAAACCTTATGCGATTCGGAGTACAAATGCTTCTGTTTGTAATCGTATGGATTTATTATTTATCGAAGGGAGAAATACATCCTAACTGGTGGTGGATTTTAATTACTCCTTTTTTGATTCTCTTAATGGCCGTGTTTGCCTTAGGAACCGGAATGATATTTTCATCTCTTACCACGAAATACAAAGACCTCAATATGATTTTAGGATTTGGCGTGAGTTTATATATGTATGCAACACCCGTCATTTATCCAGCTTCAGCACTCACCGGAGTATTTAAAAAAGTATCCTATTACAATCCTCTTACAGGCATTTTCGAATGTTTCAAATATTCCTGGCTTGGGGTTGGAGATTTTTCTCCGCTAATGTTAGGAATCAGTACAATTATAATTTTCATTATCTTTATGATAGGTCTTATCATCTTTAATAAAGTTGAAAAAACATTTATGGATACCGTATAAGGTATTTAAAATTTAATATTATAGAAGTTAATTAGATGCTAGCTTTAAAAGCAGAAAACATATCAAAGCAATACCGTCTCGGCCAAGTAGGAACCGGAACGCTCTCTCATGATCTCAACCGATTTTGGTACAAAATAAGAGGTATGGAAGATCCGTATTTAAAAATCGGTGAAGCCAATGACAGAGCAACAAAAGGAAATTCCGATTATGTTTGGTCTTTACGCGACATCAATTTCGAGATAGAACAAGGTGATGCTGTAGGAATTATCGGAAGAAATGGAGCCGGAAAATCGACCCTCTTAAAACTCTTAAGCAAAGTAACCAAACCTACTACCGGGAAAATATACACCAACGGAAGAATTGCATCCCTATTGGAAGTAGGAACAGGCTTTCACCCTGAAATGACTGGCCGCGAAAATGTTTTTTTAAACGGAGCTATCTTAGGAATGACCCGCAAAGAAATCACAAGAAAATTTGATGAAATTGTAGATTTTTCAGGCGTAGAAAGATACATTGATACTCCTGTGAAAAGATACTCATCAGGAATGTATGTTCGATTAGCATTTGCCGTTGCAGCCCATTTAGAATCAGAAATCCTTATTGTAGATGAAGTGCTGGCTGTTGGTGACGCAGAATTCCAAAAGAAATGTCTTGGAAAAATGGGAGATGTCAGCAAAGGAGAAGGAAGAACGGTATTATTTGTAAGCCACGATCTAAACTCTGTTGCTCAGATATGTAACACCGGAATTTTATTAAATAAAGGAAAAGTAGAGCGTATAGGTACTGCTATAGACACCATTGGAACCTACCTTAATGCTGAAAACGAAGACATCACATATACCAACCAAGGAGAAACCAGCCATAAAAACATGTTTATTAAACAAATAGACGTTTTTAAAAGTAATGGCACAGTTTCCAAAGAATATACTTATGATGAACCTATCAATTTCAGATTCACCATAGGAATCAACCAGAAAATTGAAAACGCAAGTTTTTTCGTTACTATTTTAGATGCAAGAAAGCGACGAATTTTTTCCTGTGAAAGAGATTTTGTGAGTGAAGAAATGATCTTAACCTTAGAGCCTAATTTATTGGCCAGAGGAAAATATTCGATCCACGCTTTTATTAATCAACCTAAAATACAGCAACTGGATATGGTAGAAGATGTTTGTAAATTTGTTGTAATAGATACCGGTTCATACCTTTCTAAACATGGCGATTACGACTATGGAGCCGTTTTCGGAAAATACCATTGGGAATAATGATACAAAAAATAAAAAAACTGCTCGAAATATATAAGAGAGAAAGGTACTTTGAAAACGTTCAGGATGTACCCAGTCCTAAAATTGGCATTAGTCCTAAAGAAAAAAAGCGACTGACAGAATCTACTACTTTTCAACAGGAAACTGCACAAGTTTTTGGTTTAGACTTCGCCTTTTCTCACGGTCCGTCTCTTTTACATTCTTTAGAAGAAATCTTTGGCGAGGATATTTATTTGTTTGAGAATGATAATGACAGTCCTTACATTATAGATTGTGGTGCGAACATTGGAGTAAGCTTACTATATTTCCAGAGAAAATACCCGAAAGCTAAGATTCTCGCTTTTGAACCCGACGAAAACATTTTCAACATACTTGAAAAGAACATCAATACCTTTCAACATCCGTCTACTGAGATAAGACAAGAAGCTGTTTGGATAAAAGACGAAGATCTTCAGTTTTATTCTGAAGGAGGTTTAGCAGGATCTTGCGTGACTGATTTTGCAAAAAAGAATCAGGTTATCACCGTGAAAGCGGTAGACCTGAAAAAATTTTTGCAGCAACCCGTAGATTTTCTAAAAATTGATATTGAAGGCGCTGAAAATACATTAATATTTGACATTGCCGATTCTCTAACAAATGTAAAAAACCTTTTCTTAGAATATCATGGCATATTAGATGAAGAACAGAATTTAGGCGAAATCCTTAACCTGTTAAAGTCGAAAGGATTTGAATATTATATTCGAGTTGCAGGGGAGACTATTATCCATCCTTTCTGTAATGAAAAGCCAAAAGCCTTCAACCAGCAGCTAAATATATTTTGTTATAGAAAAAAATAAAATGCTTTCAATAATAATTTCTACCTATAAACCCAATTTACTTCAGCAACTTACTCAAAATATTGCAGAAACGATTGGTAATATAGACTATGAAATTATTTCTATCAATAATCCTGGAATAATGGGAATATGTGAAGCCTATAATAAAGGAGCAGCAAAAGCCATTTATAACAATTTTCTTTTTCTTCATGAAGACGTAAAATTTCATACAGAAAATTGGGGACAAACACTACTCCATCATTTATCACCGAAAGATATAGGTGTTATTGGTCTAGCAGGTTCTTCTTATGTTCCGAAAACACCTTCAGGTTGGCATCTTCCTGATAATAGATACAATCATTTAAATATCATTCAAAGAGATATTGATAACACAATTATTCATGAACAGATAAACCATCATCAAAAAACCAAAATTTTTGCAGTTGATGGTGTATTTCTGGCTGTAACCAAAAAAGTATTTGATGAGTTTAAATTCAGCACATCACTCAAAGGCTTTCATGGTTATGATTCTGATTTTAGTTTAAGAGTTAGTAAAAAATATACAAACTATTTTGTTCCGGATATTTTACTTGAACATTTTTCGATAGGAAATCCTGATAAAACATGGTTTGACAACAACATTCTTGTCAGGAAATTTGTTGGAAGTAATTATAATTCCTCTAAAGACATTCAATTAGAAGGCGAATTATATATAAAGTTTTTACATCAGTTTTACACTTATTACACGGCTAATATTAAAAATATATTTCTGGTTTTTCGTTTTCTCCCTTTTAATCTTTCTAAAAACAAGTATTCTGAAATATTGAAGTTTTTTAAAATCATCATTCGATATCCTAAAGCTTTTTACAAAGGATAGAATTAACCCATTATTTAATATTTTTTTGTAATATTAAGTGAAGAAATAACTCCTCACAAAAGTTTACTCCTTATTGTATATATTTTAATGAATCAACTTGCGATCATCATTCCTTATTACAAAATAGATTTCTTTGAAGAAACCTTGAAATCTGTGGCGGCGCAAACCAATCAAAACTTCACCCTGTATATTGGTAACGATGCAAGTCCTAATAATCCACTTCCAATTATTGATAAGTATTTTGAAAAAAATAACTATCATTATTTTGAATACAAAAGTAATATTGGTGGTCAGAATTTAGCTTTGCAATGGGAAAGAATTCTTGAAAATGTACAGGAAGAATGGGTTCAGATTTTAGGTGATGACGACTGTATTTCTCCAGATTTTGTAGAAGAATTTTATAAGATTTTGCCCGCTGTACAAAAAAACGGTATTACTCTTATAAAGTGCGGTCAACAATGGATTGATGAAAATAACAATCATCTGGAATCCCACATTTATAACTTCGATAAAGTATCCGCAGCCGAAATTTTTATAAAAAAATATAAAGTAGAAATTCGCAGCAGCCTTTCAGAAAATATTTATCAAACTAAAATTGTAAAAAAACAAAAATTTGTAAAATTACCTTTGGCTTGGGGAACTGACGATTTATCTCTTTTAGACTTTTCTAAAAACGGTTATATTCAATACATTCCAAAATTATTGGTAAGTGTAAGGATTTCTGCAGAAAGTATTTCAGGTTCTGACCAATATGAAAAACTAAAAAAGCAAGCTATTCATCAATTACAGGAAAGAATAAGTTGTCAATTTAGTGACAAACTTCCTGATCGTTTTGTAGAGGAAACAATTGAAAATTATCTTAGTACGAGTTATTATGAAAACTCAAAAGTTAATATAAAAGTTGCATTTTATTATTTAAAAAAATTTCAAATAAAGCAATTTTTAAAAGCAGCCCGAAAAGTTTATTACATTAATAAAAAAGCTCAATAATTATCTTAACTAATTCTACATTTATTATATTTGATAACATAAACACAATATGCCAATTATTTCAGTCATAATTCCTTGCTACAACCAAGATCAATATTTGGATGAATGTCTGCAATCTGTCTCAGATCAAACGTATACAGATTGGGAATGTATTATTGTGGATGACGGTTCATTGGATCACACTGAAGATGTAGTAAAAAAATGGATCGAAAAAGATTCTCGTTTTCAATATTTAAAAAAGATAAACGAAGGAGTATCTTCAGCAAGAAACTTAGGCATTGAAAAAGCATCCGGAGAATGGATTTTACCTTTGGATGGAGATGACAAAATAGGTTCAAAATATTTAGAGCTTGCCTCAAAAGAATTCCAAAATAATGTTGATATCATTTATTCTATCGGAGAATACTTTGGTGAAAAAAGTGGCATTTTTGCTTCCGAACCATTCGATTACCCATCCTTTTTGATGGAAAATCAAATATTTTGTTCTGCTTTTTTTAAGAAAAGTGACTGGAAAAAAATTGGAGGTTACGATACTGCAATGAAAGGAGGTTATGAAGATTGGGAATTTTGGATCCATCTTTCAGCAGATAAAAATCAGTTGAAAGTAAAACATCTCAATGAAATCTGTTTCTTTTACCGAATCAAACCGGAATCAAGAAACGTAGATGCTATGCAAAAAAATGATGCTTCTCTTCGGGATTATATTTACCATAAACATCCTGAAGTATTTTATAAGAACCTGAATTCTCTTAAAGAATATTATCACGAAAATCAAAAGCTAAAAAGAGAAAATCAACATCTCAAAAATTTAGTAAACAGTAAAAGAAATGTTTTGATGAATCGTATTTTAAATTTTTTCGGAAAATAAACTCATGAATATTTCAGTAGCCATCTGTACTTATAACGGCGAAAAATATCTTGCCGAACAATTAGATACCATCATACAGCAAACTGTACAGCCTACAGAAATTGTTGTGTGTGATGATGGCTCCACAGATAAAACCCTGGAAATATTACGAACTTATAAAGAGCAATATCCGGATATTTTTAAAATTCATGTCAACAAAACCAATCTCGGGTATTTTAAAAATTTTGAACAATCTATTTATCTGTGCTCACAGGATATTATTGTGACCAGTGATCAGGATGACATCTGGAAAGCTGAGAAGCTTGAAGAAACACTCAATTTCTTCAAAAACAATCCCAATAAAGACGCCGTTTTTAATGATTTGATTTTGGTGAATGATGATGAAACTATTTTAGAACATTCTTATCTTAACTGGAAACATATTCAATATCAAGATATCATTGATGCAATAAAAAATGAAGAGCTTTTTATAAAAGTGGAGATACAGGGAAGTTTTATTCTGGGATGCGCCCTTGCAGTCAGAAAAACGGCATTAAAAGAATATGATTTAAAAAACTTCACGCTAGCTCACGATTACGAAATTGCTCAAAAACTGAGCTTTAAAAATAAAATCGGGTTTATCCCGAAAACGCTTTCATTCTACCGCCAACATGAAGATCAGGTTTGTGGTTTGCGTGAACAGAAAATGAAAACCTCTAAATCAGATACAATTAGTCCAGCAAAAAAAGATTTCAACGAAATGGTGTGGCCCTATCTTTTTTCTTTACAAGCAGCACAAAAACTTTTTCCTAAGGAAGATATAAAAAAAACAGATTTATATTCCAAGTTTTTAAAACAAAGGAATTCTTATTTAAAGAATTTAAATTTCCTGAATAGAAAAAAATATATTTTACAATGCGTTAAACATCAGTATTTGGATCTTAAATTCACTGATATTTTCCGATATTAGCAAATCATTATGGATGTAAGCATTTGTATTACCACATATAATCACGAAAAATATATTTCAGAATGCCTTTTGAGTGTCCTGAATCAAGACTTTAGTGGGAGTTTTGAAATTGTGGTCTGTAATGATAATTCGCCCGACAATACTGAACAAGTAGTTGTTGATATAAAAAAATCCCATCCAAAAGGCGATTGCATCCGTTATTACAACAACATCCCTAATTTAGGATATGTAAAAAACACTTTGCACTCTTTTGATCTAGCAAAGGGCAAATATATAGCTGTTTTAGATGGAGATGATTATTTCATTGACCCTAAAAAACTTCAAAAGCAATTTGATTTTCTAGAGAACAACAATGATTTTTCAGCGATTGGTGGAGATTCATTGGTTATTTATGAAGATACAGATCAGCCTGATCATTTATTTTCTCAGCACATCAATCATGAACTTTCCCACGAAGATCTTACGGACATCAAAATCATGCAGACCTCTACTCTATTTTTTAGAAAAGATATTCTGAAACCTGATTTCCCGACAGATATTCTTTCCGCAGACCGATGCTTATATTTATTGGCAGGTTGCTATGGAAAGGTTAAAATTTTATCCGATACTTTAAGTTCGTATCGTCAGTTTGCAGCTAGCCTATCAAAAAATGTGGCCTATGAAACCATGAAAAAGGACTTTGCGATTATTCCGTTCATCCTGAAATATGGTAAAAATTACGCTCCTTCTTCACTGAAAAAATATTTTTATTATACATTGATGACGTATTCTAAAAGTATCACTAAGGAACAATTTAAAAGTGCTGCAAGAGGATATTTAATCAATAATACATTGTCAAAATTTTCTTTCCATCCATTAAAACTGTATCTTGTCATAAAATGGGGACTTCATACGGTAAAACAGAAGTACAATATCAAAGAACAAAATAATAGTTTTGTATAACTAAACACTAAGATAAAAATGATTATAGGCAATGGTCTCATAGCAAAATCGTTACAAAACATTGACTCAAATGACGCTCTTTTTTTTGCTTCGGGTGTATCAAATTCACTCGAAACAAAAGATTCTGAATTTCAAAGAGAATTTACTTTACTTCAAAATGCTTTAGCCTCATATCCTCACTTGCGCTTTTTCTATTTTTCAACGTTAAGCATTCTTGATCAGTCTAAACAGGAAAGTCAATATGTACGTCACAAAAAAGCAATGGAGGAATATATTGTTAATCATTCCGACAATTATTTAATCTTAAGAATTGGAAACCTTATAGGGAAAGGTGGAAATCCTAATACCCTGTTTAATTTCTTTAAAAATAAAATTCTTCAGAACGATTGTTTTGAAATCCATACAGAAGCCCGACGATTAATTTTAGGAATAGAAGATCTGAGTTCTTTTATTGGAGGATTACGAAACAAAAAGCAGAATAAAGTTCTAAACTTCTCTTATCCGTATTATTATATGCCAAAAGAAATTGTTTCTGCATTAGAAACAGAGATCGGGACAAAATCTTCTTATCAAGAAATTAGTGACGGTGATTTTTATACTGTCGAATTCGGTGAAGAAACAACTGATTATTTTAAAGGAAAAGAACCTAAAGATTATCTGACAGAATTAGTCAAAAAATATTTATAAACTATGCCTAAAGTTTCCGTCATCATAGTCACTTATAATGCCATGAAATGGGCAGAAAAATGTTTTAGCAGTCTAAAATCATCTTCTGTTCCCGTTACATGTATTGTAATTGATAATTGCTCAACAGACGGAACACAAAATTTTATTCAAACTCATTTTCCTGAAGTGGATTTCATTCAATCTGAAAACAATTTAGGTTTTGGAAAGGCCAATAATATCGGAATTGAAAAAGCCTATAAAAATGGAGCTGATTTTTTCTACCTGATGAATCAGGATGCGTGGATCTATCATGACAGCTTTGAAAAACTGCTAAAAGTTTACGAACAACATCCTAATCCAAAAGAAATAGGAATTTTAAGTCCGATGCACTTGGATGGAAGTGAACAGCTTCTTGATATTTTTTTAGACAAATATATCGCTCACAATTTTGAAAAAAATAGGCTTATTTCTGATCTGTATTTTCAAAAGTTAAAGCCATATTACGAAATGAACTTCATCAACGCTGCTCATTGGCTGATTCCCAGAAATACCATTGAAACTGTAGGAGGATTCAATCCGTATTTTTTTCATTATGGAGAAGACATAGAATATGTAAACAGAGTTCATTTTCATCAAAAGAAAATCCTTCTTGTTCCAGAAAGTAAAGTGGTACACGACGGAAAACAAAATCTTAAAAAAGTTGATCCTAAAAAATATGAAGATCTTAGTATTGAAACCAAAATGATCAATCCTAATCTTCCGAATGCTATTATTTTCGAAAAAAAATCTTTGCGAAAAAGCATTCTGAAAAACCTTTTGACAGGAAATACATCCGAATACAAAACACTTCTAGAGAAATACCGAAAAATTTCAAAAGAAGAAAAAAAGCTATCAGAAATCAGAAATCAGGTACAACAAATTGGTTTAACTTTTCTAAATACATACATTTGATATGTTTTTAGAATATATCTGCATATAAAAAATAAAAATGTCACTGATCACAAGAATTAAAAACAAAATTAAGCTTCAGGCTCATTCGGGAAATAATTATTATTGTCCTTTCTGTGGCTATACTTCCAGAGATCTGGAGGTTGTGGGTCATGATCTTCCTGTTCTCAGAGAAAAAGAAGTTGTTGGAGGCGGAAGAAGAGCTGCAGGATGTTACCAATGCCATTCCAGAGATCGTGAAAGATTATTGTATGCGTTCATCATTGAAGAACTCAAGCTTCCAAAAAACAAAAACAGAAGCATCTTACATATTGCTCCGGAGCCTAAATTATCTAATGTTCTTCTGAAACAGGATTTTAATGAATATATCTGTGGTGATCTGTTTACACCAGGTTATACTTATCCTGCACATGTACAAAACATGAATGTACTTCATCTGCCATTTGAAGACAATCATTTTGACCTGGTTATCTGTAACCACGTTTTAGAACATATTCCGGAAGATATTAAAGCAATGCAGGAACTTCAGCGTGTTTTAAAACCTGGAGGAAAAGCCATTTTACAGGTTCCTATTTCCAAAAACACAAGGGAAACCGTAGAAGATTTTACCATTGCTGATCCAAAAAAAAGAGAAGAGCTTTTCGGTCAATTCGATCATGTAAGAATCTACGGACAAGATTATGTACAACGTTTAGAAAGTGCCGGATTTATCGTTCACAGGATTAATATTTCCGAAACCTATACAAGAATGGGCGTAAATCCTTTAGAAGATCTGTTCTACTGTGAAAAACCGACTCTATCCATTTAATAAAGAAGAAATAGCCTATGTGTGGAATAGCCGGAATCGTTACCAAAAATGCTAAAAATTACTCTGAAGCCATTCAGAGAATGACGGATGCTATAGCCCATCGCGGTCCGGATTCTGCCCATCATGAATATTTCGAAAATACTGTATTAGGTCACCGAAGACTCTCCATCATTGATCTTTCAGAAAATGGGAAACAACCCATGTTTTCCAATTCAAAAAACGAATGCATTGTTTTGAATGGCGAAATTTACGGTTATCAGGCTATCAAAAAACAATACTGTGAATATCCTTATCAAGGAGGATCTGATACGGAAGTGATTCTCGCTATGTATCAGAGAAAAAAAGAACAGCTCATTCATGATCTTCCCGGAATGTTTGCTTTTGCCATTTGGGATGATGAAATGCAACAGCTTTTCTGCGCTAGAGATCGATTTGGTGAAAAACCTTTTTACTATGCTCATGGGAAAAATGGGGAATTTATTTTTGCCTCTGAAATCAAGGCAATTCTGGCAAGTGGACTCATTGAACCTCAAATTAGTCAGGAAGCCTTCTCCCATTATCTTCAATATGGTTATGTAAGTACGTATCAAAGTATTTATAGTAATATATTTTCTCTTCCTCCTGCTCATCAATTGATTTGGAAAAAAGGGAAAATTGAAATTTCAAGATATTACAGTCTTCCGAAAAAAGATCGCGTTTTGAGTCTTTCAGAAGCTAAAGAAGAGTTTACCTACCTATTAAGATCTGCGATCGAAAAACAGTTGATTGCCGACGTTGAAGTCGGAAGTTTTCTAAGCGGAGGTCTGGATTCATCTTCTGTTGTTGCCATGGTCAATGAGTTTTTACCTCATCAAACTACTATCAGTTTTGGATATGACCACGAGGAAAGTGAGCTTAAATACGCCAAAGAAATTGCAGAAAAATACAATACCAAACATATTGAAATTCACGAAAAGAAAGAAGATCTGGTTTCAGGAATTCTGAAAGTAGCTCCTTTTCTGGATGAACCGTTCGCTGACCGTTCCTGTGTTCCGCATTTTGAGATCTGTAAAAGTGCAAGAAAAAACCTGAAAGTCGTTCTTTCCGGAGATGTAGGTGATGAATTATTTGGCGGTTATAGTTTCTATAAAGTAGAACATGAAATGAAAAAGCATTTCAGCTATCAAAATATTCTGGCGCAATTTGGGCAAAAATTATATAAAAACGTAAAGCAGATTTCCTACATTTCACAAAAAAACATTCAATACGGCTCTATTCTGGATTTCCATCAGAATGAAGTGCGAAATTTCTTTGACAACAATGAAAGAGCATCTTTAGGAATTACTCAAAACTATCAGCAACCTTACAGTTTCGAAGCAGATAGAAACTCTCTGAATGACATTATGCGAACCGATCTTGAGAAGTTTGTACCCGGAAATATGCTGGTAAAATCAGACCGTATGGCAATGGCCAATTCTTTAGAAGTACGAACTCCGTTTTTAGATAGTGATTTCGCCGAATTCTGCATTCAGCTTCCGGATCAACTTAAAATAAATTCGGAGAACGATAAAATCATTTTAAGAGAATCAATGAACTCTTACTGGACAGAAACCATCAGAAACAGAAACAAACAAGGTTTTGGCCTGGGAATCGAAAACTGGTTTGAAGAAGAAAGCCTGCTACAATTCTCTGATGAATTATTAAAAGACAAAAACCAAAAGGTTTTCAATTATATCGATTTTAAAGCAGCCCAAAAGTTTCAGGATAAAGGCCAAAAGCACTGGAACCTTCTTCAGCTTGCTTTATGGGCATCTCAACATTCTAAATTTTTGTAAATGGCTCTTAGTATCTCTGTTATTATTCCCGTTTACAATGCAGCACAATTTTTAGAAAAAGCTGTACATTCTGCTCTTCAGTTTGAAGAGGTAAAAGAAATTCTTTTGATAGAAGATGCTTCTCAAGATCATTCTCTTTCCATTTGTGAAAAACTTGTTGCCGAGGATTCCCGCATAAAATTGTATCAACATCCTGATAAAGGAAATCATGGAGCAGGAGCAACAAGGAATTTAGGTCTTGAAAAAGCACAAAGTGAGTTTATTACTTTTTTAGATTCAGATGATTATTATCTTCCGAATCGGTTTGATGCTGAAAAATCGATGTTTAACAACCCTAATATAGAGGGAGTTTTCGGAGCAATCGGCGTTGAATATTTAAGTGAAAAAGGAAAAGAGGAATTTCAGAATAAATTTAAAGATACGACACTTACTACCGTTAATTATCACGCTGAAGGAGAAGAAGTATTTAAAGGACTTCTTGGTTTAACAGCTAAAACTTTCGGCACTTTTTTTCATCTGAATACATTAACATTAAAAAAATCAGCACTTCAAAAACATGATTTGAGGTTCAACGAAAAACTTCGTGTACATCAGGATTCAGATTTCATTATAAAACTGGCTTATTTATCCCATTTGAAATCAGGAATTATTGATGAAGCTATCGCAATACGAGGTGTACATGATGATAATAGAATAACCAAAATAAAACCTTATTCAAAAAAATTTTATCAAAACAATCTCCTTCTTCATCAATCATTATATGAATGGAGCATTGCGGAAAAGCTTAACTTATCCTATTCAAAAAGAATACAATTAAATTACCTCAGCTTTAAAATTGCTAATGAAACGGGTTTCAATAAATACTTTTCGTATTTTATCAATTGTATTAAATATCCCGAGCTTTTAAAGACTAGGTATCGTTTCCATGCATTAATGAAACCAACGATATAAATACAGAATTTTATATTTACCCACAGACATCAAGTAAAATTAATTATTGTAATGAAAATTTCCGTCATCATCCCTGTTTACAACGCTGAAAAATATGTTGCACAAGCTGTAGAATCTGCATTACAATTTGATGAAGTTTCTGAAGTTATTTTGGTGGAAGATCAATCTCCCGACAATGCATTGGAAGTCTGCCAAAACCTTGAAAAAAAATATGACCGTGTAAAATTGCATCAACATCCCGATAAAGGAAATCACGGAGCCGGAGCAAGCAGAAACCTTGGTATTGAAAAAGCAACCGGAGATTTTATTGCCTTTCTTGATGCAGATGATTATTATCTTCCCAATAGATTTGATGCTGAGAAAAAATTATTTGAAGATCAGGAAGTAGATGCTGTTTACGGAGCTTTAGGAGTACATTATTACTCTGAAAAAGCCAAAGAACAGTATTATTCGTTGTTTGGTGACCGTCTTACCACTGTTTATAGAAAACATTCTCCTGAAGATGTACTTCCGGGTATGCTGAATATGAAAGGAAGCTTTGGACTTTTCAGTATTGATGCACTTACCCTGAGAAGAAAACCTTTATTGGAAAAAGCGCGTCCCATTTTCAAAACCCATCTCAGATTGCATCAGGACACGGAATTTTTATTCAGAAGTTCCTATTATCTCAATTTCTATCCCGGAATTCTGAATGAAGCAGTTGCCATGAGAGGTGTTCATGAAAGTAATAGAATTACTCAGGTTGACTCCAAGAAAGTAAGGCCTTCAATAACGAGAGTGATGCTTTGGAAAGAAGTAAACAACTGGGCAGAAAACGAGCTTACCGTTCCCAAAGACATTAAAAGACATATCAAAAGAACGTACCGAAGCTGGGAAATAGCTAATGCTCCTTTTCTGAAAAAATGGGGAATGATCTTTAAATATATGATAACGGATTATAAGAGTATCCGATCTGGACTTTACAATATTAATTTCCGCAAAGAGCTTTTTTAATTATTGATTTGCGCGAATAGAATCTGCAATCTGTGAAGAAAAAACCTTTCCGGATTCTTTATACATGTGATTCCCGTCTGTATAGAGATATTTGTCATAAGAAGCAGAAAAATCAAAGAATTTGATAGGGTTCTTATTGGCGATTTCGTTCATTAATTTACTAAAATCCGGATATTTTTTATTCTCAATGTCAGTGATTGATTTTGAAGCCGGAATTCTTACAATAAATACCTTTCCTTTAGGTGTAAGATAGTTTATTATTTGTTCGAAAGCCTGTATCCTTGCCGCCGACAAATTATTTTTCGAAGCCAATTTATTATAAAATTCAATTTTATTTTTCTCTCTTACCGCAACAGAATCTTTGTTCATATCAACATTCACTTCAAGCCAGCCATTTTTATGAAGATAAGTATTCGATTTCCCTGTCTCTTCTCTTTCCAGATAAATCTTAAACCAGCTTCTTGAGTAATTTTTCAGAAGATATTCATAATTAGGAGACCAGTTATAAAAGTGCATATTTTTTAGCGGAGAATGTTCTTCAGGATATTCTTTTTTACTTTTTATATTTTTATTGAGCGATAAATTCCACGGATCTACGGTTAAAATAAAAACACCATTTTTTGTTTCCGGATCCAGTTTTCTTTTCAATGCTTCCAAATAGACTTTTCCATATGGTGATTCTACAACATTCAATGAAAAATTATCGAATTCTGTTGATAATTTCGATTTCAAAACATCCGGAATTACCGCCTGTGAACCTCTTGAATCTCCCAAAATAATATTCTGGGGTTTCGGAACGGCAAAATGTCTGTAATTATCATCTGTATTTCCATCTGCAAATGCTCCTAATACAGCAAAGAGAAGGATAATTCCTAAAAGATAGGGCGATATTTTTAATAAGAATCTTTTCATTTTAAAACTGGAAATAAATAAATTCATTATTCCCGAAATTCGCATATCGGATAATTATATAGATAAAACACACATATAAAAGTCTTCTCAGCCACGGATTAAACCTTTTGATTTCTAAGCCATGAAATTGGCTTCTGTTGATCCATTCTATTAAAAGCATGATTCCTATTAAAGCAAAAACCTTAGTCGGAAAAGGATTGGATAACAGTAATTTTCCCGTACACATATTTTTTATATACATCAAAGCTTCGGAAACCGAATCGGCTCTGAAAAATATCCATGCAAAACAGGTAATGGCAAACGTAATGATCACCTGAAAAAATTCTTTTAAATTGGGAAGCAACCTGCCTTTAGCAACAACTTCAAGATTCTGTCGATTGGTGTTCGCCAATAAAAGTGGAAGAAAATAAATGGCATTCAAACCTCCCCAAATAATAAAAGTCCAGTTCGCACCATGCCAAAATCCTGAAACGAGGAAAATAGCAAATGTGTTCCTGACCTTCATCCACAATCCTCCTTTACTTCCTCCTAAAGGAATATAAAGGTAATCTCTGAACCACGAAGAAAGAGAAATATGCCATCTTCGCCAAAACTCAGCAATATCTCTTGAGAAATACGGAAAAGCAAAGTTTTTAAGCAGTTCTATTCCAAACAATCTGGAAACACCTAAAGCAATATCAGAATACCCTGAAAAATCCCCGTAAATCTGGAAAGCAAATAAGATCACACCCAAAACAAGGGTAATAGAGCTTTCAGAATGATAATTATTAAAAATCTCATTAACGAGAGGAGCGCAATTATCTGCAATCACCATCTTTTTAAAAAAGCCCCAAAGAATCTGTCGTAACCCATCTACAGCCTGCTCATAATTAAAAGTTCTTTTCCGCTGAATCTGTGGTAAAAGATGGGTTGCTCTCTCGATTGGACCTGCAACAAGCAATGGGAAATAGCTTACAAATACAGCATAATCAACAAAATTCTTCTCGGAAGAAATTCTCTTTTTATAAACATCAATGACGTACGAAAGACCATGAAATGTATAAAATGAGATTCCAACAGGGAGAACAATATTCAGCAGGCATACATTTACCTTCAGCCCAAAACCATTCAATAATTCAGCAAAGCTTTCAATAAAGAAATTATAATATTTAAAGAATCCTAAAAATCCAAGATTAATAGCGATACTAAGTGTCAACCATATTTTTGCTTCATGTTTACCGGAACTGTTTTGAATTTTAATTCCTGAAATATAATCCAGCAATATGGAAAAAAGCAGAAGAAACATAAATCTCCAGTCCCAACAGGCATAAAAATAGAAGCTTGCAAAAAGAAGCAAAATATTCTGATACTGAAATTTTTTATGAAAAACGAACCAATAGAGTATGAATACAATCGGTAAGAAGATCAAAAAACTGAATGAATTAAACAGCATATATTATGTTTCTAAAAAACTAATCTTTTTAAAAGTAATCATTTTAATTTGATTTTTCTCAAAAATTCTCTTGCAGGGCTTTCAATGATTTGATAAAATAAAGCGGAACAAAGAAGGAGAAAAACCATATAAATTCCAAACATGACATCAATATCAAAAATGTATTTTTTCCAGATCAGTTTTCTCAAAATATATAACACAGGAATATGTGTAATATAAATCGCATAACTGATCTCGCCTAAATATTCTAAAGGTTTTAAAGCAAATACTTTCGTTAAAACACCATTGTTTCGGGAAATTAAAATAATAAGAGGGATAAACAACACACCCATTAATCCGTTATGGAAATATAGCGGAACGAATATTAAGCACAATAAAATCGCTATAAAAATAAGGCTTATTGAAAAATCAAAATCTTTCTGCTGATGGTTTTTAATAAAGAACAATCCGGCAAGATTACCTATTAAAAATTCATTGATATGAAGCAGAGGGAAATAGGTTATAAAATCATGACTTTCCGTATGAGGTCCTCTGTAAAAGCCCGAATTCATATACAGATTCGAAAAAATCTGCGTAGTTATCCAGATCAAAATGGTGATCACCCAGATACTTTTATTCTTTTTCGAGTATAAATAGTTGTAGAGAAAAGGAAACAGCAAATAAAATAAAAACTCAACGGAGATTGACCAGCCCGGAAAATTTAAAACCATTGCTTTACCGGGAATCCAGCTCTGTAATCCGAAGAGATACAGAAGAATATCTGTAAACACAAATTTTTCTTCCCGTGTAAACCAAAGAAGCAGCAAACCGACTACATACAACGGATAAATTCTTGCGAATCTATTTCTGTAATAATCTGCATACCCGATCTTTTCTTTTTTATGATACGCAACGATCATAATAAAACCGGAAAGAATAAAAAAGTAACTTACCCCAACATTGGCTCTCTGAAACACTTCAGAGAGATAGGGAATTTTATAGAGAAATACATCTTTATTGAAATGCGAAATCACAATTGCCATTGCAGCAACAAATCGCGTAAAGGTAATCTGAGTAATTTTCAAAGATCTGATCTTATTTTATAAAAACACCCACATATTTTCCTTCAAATTCCACCACCGTAGTATCAATCCCATTATTTTCACAGAAATCCTGATACGCAGAGTTGTCTCCAATATCGTCACTGATAAACACTCCTCCTTTTCTCAAATTGCGGTAAAGTTCCTGATAAGCCCATACTCTCCCGTCATAGCTTTTGTCTGAATCATAATGAATAACATCAAAACTAGAAGTTTCGGTGAATATTTTCGGCAGGGATTCTTTATCTGCAAAACGGAAAAGTTTCCAGTTGGATTTAAGATCTTCTGGAACAACATATCCTACATACTGATCGCCATTCTGCCCAAGATATGGCATGTCAGAACTATAAAGCGTCCCGTTTCTTTCTTTTAATGATAGTAAAGCCGCCAGTGAAGACCAGCCATAAGCAACACCTGTTTCCACAACATGTTGAGCTTTTGAAAATTCGCAAGCATAATAAATAAGTTCCAGAGCTCCAGCTCCGCCCATTTTGATAGGACATTCTTTTTCTCTTTCTTCGGAATACTTCAAAACATCTTGAAATTCCTCCTTGAAGGATCCTGAATGCATTCCGAAAAGCTTAGTAATTGCTTCTTCCTGGGAAACAGCTTTAGAAGATGCCCAAGAATTTGCTTTTTCTTTTCCTTTGAACGCATTATTCCTATTGATCGTATTTTTCAGGATTTTCCTCCCAAGTTCCGGATAGAGATCAGGTCTTTTTAAATAGCCTATAAACGTTTTTAAAACTCTTGTTATTTCACTCACTGTGTCTGCTTTAATAAAACAAAAATAAAGATTTTCATTCAATTGCCTATTTTAAAGAATAATTATATTTTTGAAATAATCTTTATCACCAAACTATTAGTCTCCGAATGAAATTCTCAATTCTCATTGCCAATTATAATAACGGAAGATTTTTTAAAAACTGTTATGATTCCATCATCTCCCAAACGTACGAAAATTGGGAGGCTGTAATTTTGGATGATGCTTCAACAGACAATTCTCTCGAAATTATTTATCAGATCATTTGCAATGACCCACGTTTTAAAGTATTCAAAAATTCCGAAAACAGTGGAGTCGGAATCACAAAAAGTAAATTGATAGAGCTTGCAACCGGAGAAATATGCGGCTTTGTAGATCCGGATGATGCCATTACACCTAATGCCCTGGAATCTAGTATAAATGTTTTTAAGAAAGACAAAAAAACGGTTCTCACCTATTCCAGTTTTGTACAATGTGATGAACGGTTGAAACCTCTTGAAACATTCAAATCGGGAATGCAGGTGGTAAATAATGATCCTTATTTTTTTAATTGTCCTGTTCATATCGTACATTTTGTGTGTTTCAGAAAAGAAATCTATGAACAGACCGAAAAGATCAATACCAGTATGAGAATTGCTGAAGATCAGGATCTTTACCTTAAAATGTATGAAAAAGGGAAAGTAAAATATATTAATGAGCCCAATTATCTCTACAGAAACCATTC
The DNA here is from genome assembly GCF_000813825.1 of Chryseobacterium taiwanense. GTDB lineage: Bacteria > Bacteroidota > Bacteroidia > Flavobacteriales > Weeksellaceae > Chryseobacterium > Chryseobacterium taiwanense. The sequence goes on along the minus strand of NZ_JWTA01000001.1, from coordinate 120,650 downwards.
CGGAGGAATTTCTCAAAATGACAATAGACCCAAATCACGCGAATATTTTTCTAAAGTAATTTTCAATGCAATGAAAAGGAGAAATTTAGAATTCATCAATGGAAAAAAAATTCCTACTGAATATAGCAGTGCAAAAGAGATTTATGATCTTCTGGAATATCAGAACTCGATTTCTTACCGTATACAAAAAAAACTCAGAATATTCTTTCAACAATTATGAGCTAAGATGAAAAATGATAAAATAAAAGTTCTTTTCAGGCACCGTTCTATGGAAATGGGCGGAGTTGAAAAAGTGATATTAAGTATGCTGAATCATCTCGATCGAGAAAAGTTCGAAATGACAGTATGTTTAAATATTAATCAGGGAGAACTGCGTAATGAATTTCCGAGCCATGTAAGAAAGGTATATCTTGAAAAAGGGAAAGAAGATCTTTCAAAAAATTCTTTTATCCAGAATATTCAGCTTGCGAAAAGAAAATATAATCTTCAAAAAGCTCATAATAATCCAAAAATAGCAGATAAACTACTGAATGAAAGATTTGATGTGGAAATAGCTCCAACGTATGCTGCATTTTCATCAGTATTAAATTCTGTCAATAAAGATTCAAAAAAAATTGGCTGGTTTCATTCTGACATTACATTACCCAAACTTCAATCTTTGGTACCCAATATTTTATATCAAATTCCACAATTCGATTATTTTATTTTCGGCTCTCAGCAGACCAGAGATATTTTGGTAGAAACATATCCTAATCTTACACTTCCTGAAAATCAGGTAATCTTAAATGCAATTCCAATTGAAGAGCTGAAAGAAAAAGCAAAAGCCTTTCAGCCTGAATTTCCACAAAAACCGGTTTTTGCTTCTGTTGCAAGATTACACAGCAGAAAAGGATTTCATAAACTCATGGAAGCCCATGCAAGATTACTAAAAGAGGGATTTGACCATCATATTGTTGTTATTGGTGATGGTGAAGAAAAAGAAAATCTAAAAAAACAGGCGCAAGAATTAGGGGTTACCGAAAGCTTTCAGTTATTAGGTTCATTACTTAATCCGTATCCGTATGTGAAAAATGCCGACTTTTTTATTCTTCCTTCTGAATCAGAAAGCTGGCCTTTAATTATTGCCGATTCACTGATTCTTCAAAAACCTATTATTTCAACCAATGTGGGAGGAATTCCTGAAATGATCGCTCATGGAAAAACCGGACACCTCATCAACTATGAAACTGAGGAAATGTATGAAGCCATGAAAAAATTCCTTACAGAACGCGAATACGTCTCAACAATTCAAGAAAACCTGAAAGATATTGAAAAACAGTTTGACAATCAGAAAATTTTTGATGCTGTTGAAAATATCATTACTAACTTAGTAAAAAAATAAAAATGCTTTTTATTTACCGTCTGATTCTTAAAATCCATACCTCCTATCAAAGAATGATACAAAACATTTATCTGAAGGTATGTATTGCTAAAGGACTAAAAGTAGGAAAAAACGTACGTTTTGTAGAAGTTCCTGAATTCGGTACCGAGCCTTTTCTGATTGAAATTGGCGATGAAACAACGTTTTCCAATAATGTAAGGTTTGTGAATCATGATGGCGGACAAAACGCCCTTCATTTTTTTGAAAAATATAAAGATGTACGGACTTTCGGAAGAATAAAAATTGGCAGACAATGTCTGATAGGAGCAGACACAATCATCATGCCCGGTGTAGAGATGCAGGACAATTGTGTGTTGGGAGCAGGTTCTATTCTCACCACATCAATGCCTAAAGGAAGTGTTTTTGCAGGTGTTCCGGCAAAATTCATCTGTACCATCGAAGAATACGGAGATAAATTATTAGCAAACAATGTAATGTATCCGAGAGAGCTTGAACTGGTTCGCCCACAATTAGATGCCTATATCAAAGAACATCTTCCTCACACCTACAAACCGTTAAAATAAATGACAGAAAAGAAAAAGATACTGATTCGAATAGGCTCTCTGCGACATGGAGGAGCTGAAAAAGTATTGGTTACTTTTCTTAAAAATCTTCCGCAAGACAAATACGAAATTGATCTTTTGCTTAATTTATACTCAGGAAAATACCTTAGTGAAGTTCCTAATTGGATCAACATTTTATATCTGAACAAAGGTGAGATGATTACCACTAACCGAATTCAGGATATTCCACAGAAAATATACCGAGTGATTTATCAAAAACTACTGAAAAAATTTCCAAAACTACTCTATCAAGGAAAACTGAATGGCAAAAAATATGATATTGAATTTGCTGCCATTCATGGAATGAGAGACGAAATTCTAAATTCTCCTTTAAAAAATTCAAAAAAAATTGTGTGGATTCACAATGACCTTACACAAGTAAAAATCTATACCAATGAAGAAATAAGGAAGTTTTTTGGTTTTGACAAAATCATGGTTATTTCAGAAAAAATAAGGGAAACTTTTCTTAATCTGGCTCAAAATGAAAACGAGCAACAGAAAATTGAAAAAATTTACAATCCTTTAGACACTGAAGAAGTATTAACTAAAGCTTCAGCACCTGTTCTCAATTATACTTTTGATCATACCATTCCTACTTTTATTTCTGTAGGTACTGTTTTTCCTCAAAAAGGATTCGATAGGTTATTGAAAGTACATAAAAAACTATTGAATGAAGGGTTTCAACACCATATTTTAATCGTAGGTGACGGGTATGATTTTGAAAATATCAAAAATTTAAAATCAGAATTAGATGTTGACAATACGGCAACTATGCTTGGATTTACGGATAACCCTTATCCTTATTTTGAACATTCTGATTTTTATATACTAAGTTCGAGGTATGAAGGTTTTCCTACCGTTCTTTTTGAAGCTATTACCTTAAAGAAAAAAATTATTGCAACTGATGTTTCAGGAGTAAGAGAAATGTTAAAGGACGGAGAACTTGGATTAATCATTGAAAACTCAGAAGAAGGAATTTATTTTGGAATGAAAAAAGCATTGGAAAATCCTGAGCATTTTAATCCATATTCGGAAAATTTAAAAGATTACCAAATACCTTTCAGTTTAGAAAACTCAGTGAATACTATTATGAGAATTTTAGATGAATTGTAAATCATTTTTCTTTTTATCTTTGTTCTAATGTCAAACTATTCGACCATACAAAAAGATTTTTACCGGGAAAGCGGACAATGGCTTTCTATGTTTAAAATATGGAAAAAGTGCATTAACCCGAATCTGCATTTCATCTATATTTTGAGAAAAAACCAGCAATTGGGAAAAGTTCCGGTGTTAGGATTTTTCTGGAGAATGACGTTGAGACATTTTCAGATCAAGTATGGATTCCAGATCTATCCGGAAACACAGATTGGGGAAGGTTTTTACTTGGGACATTGGGGAAGTTTGGTCATTAATCCTAAAACAATCATCGGCAAAAACTGCAATATCGCACAAGGCGTTACCATCGGACAACAAAATAGAGGTAAAAATGAAGGTTCCCCTGAAATTGGAAATGAAGTATGGATCGGCCCCAATGCAGTAATCGTCGGAAATATAAAAATTGGAAATAATGTTCTTATTGCGCCAAACTCATATGTGAATTTTGATGTTCCTTCCAATTCTATTGTAACAGGAAATCCTGCAACAATTTACCCGAATGAAAATGCTACAGAAGGATATATCAACTATAAAATATAGATAAATTCGTTATTCTGTTTTACTTAAACGCATAACTTCCCTCATCACATTTAAATAGTTTTTAAATTTTTATCGTAATTTTATCTTACGTTTTTGATTATTTTAATTGTAATAAAGTTATGTAAACACAGAGTTTATCCTGAATTCAATATGATTTTAAGCATATTTTAATATTAAACTTTGTTAAAACCACTTACTTTATCTACAAAAATTATATTTTTGCATAGTTATTGATTCAATCTATTGAATTTGAAAATAATTTAAACGAAATAAATAATTATTCACTTTTAAATTTTATTTTATGTCACAATCATACGACGTTATTTTCGAAAACAACAGAAAATGGGTAGAATCTAAAGTTGCAGAAAACCCTGAGTTCTTTCATGAACTTGCAAAAACTCAACATCCGGAATTCCTTTATATTGGATGTTCAGATAGTAGAGTGACGGCAGAGGAAGTGATGGGAATGAAACCGGGAGAAGTTTTTGTGACTCGAAACATTGCCAATGTTGTCAATACGCTGGACATGAGTTCCACTGCAGTTATTCAATATGCAGTAGAACATCTTAAAGTGAATCACATCATTGTGTGTGGACATTATAACTGCGGAGGTGTAAAAGCAGCAATGTCGCCTCAGGATTTAGGATTGATGAATCCTTGGCTGAGAACCATACGTGACGTATACAGATTGCACCAAGCAGAGCTGGATTCTATTGAGGATGAAGGCAAACGTTATGACAGACTTGTAGAACTTAATGTGCAAGAACAGTGCATCAACGTTGTGAAAATGGCTTGTGTACAGGAAAGATATATTTTAGAAGAGTATCCTCTTGTTCATGGCTGGGTTTTTGATCTTAGAACCGGAAAAATTATTGATTTGGAGATTGATTTTGAAAAGATCTTAAAAGACATTCAAAAAATCTATAACCTTACGGATTCTGACTGGGTAATGAGCCGAAAGAAAAAGTAATATTTTTCTAAAAACCAACTAAATGAAACTTTGGAGTATTATTACATTGATGGTTTTCCTAAACTTTACAGCACTACCGAGTATTGCTGCAGTTTTTGATTGGGACCTCCTTCAAACCAATGTAATCGTGAATGAGGAAGAACCTCACTCTTCTCCATCTTCTTTTATCGTCTACGAGAAAACACTTCCAAAACCTTTGGATGTATTTGATTATCTTAGATTTTTCGAACCTGATTTAACAGGTAAATCTTTTGTACTGATTGATGATGATTTTCATCTTTCACCTCTACTTACCATATTTTCTCCGCCTCCGGAAGCTTAATTTTTATCGTCTAATAAGTTTTTTATTGTCTTCATACCTGCTTTAGGTATTGAATCGATATGTACTTTAAAAATTAATTTTTCAATCTTTTTTATAACTGATTATTCACAGCTGATCAGTTATAGTTACACATTTTCATATCATGAAAAAAACATCATTAATAGGAGGAATAAAGGAGAATTTCCCTTCAGGACTCGTGGTATTTTTAGTTGCACTTCCTTTATGTTTAGGAATTGCTTTAGCATCGGGAGCTCCGCCATTATCAGGAGTTATCGCCGGAATTGTAGGAGGTTTGGTAGTAGGAACTTTAAGTAATTCAAATATTTCTGTATCCGGTCCAGCTGCCGGTTTAACAGCAATTGTTTTAACTGCTATTACCGATCTAGGTGCATTTGAATTATTTCTTTGCGCAGGGATGGTTGCCGGTATCATTCAGTTAGTTTTAGGCTTCGTAAGAGCCGGAAGTATCTCAAATTACTTCCCCAACAACGTTATTGAAGGAATGCTTGCCGCTATCGGAATCATCATTATCTTAAAACAAATTCCCCATGCATTAGGGTTTGATAAGGATTATGAAGGACACGAATCTATTTTTGACAATGGATTGAATTTTAATTATTTCACTGAATTATTTGGAGCCGTTCATCCGGGAGCTATTATTGTGACTTTAGTTTCTATTGCCATTCTTTTAGCTTGGGATAAAATACCTTCTTTAAAGAGAATGAAAATGCTTCCGGGAGCCTTGGTTGCTGTAGTGGTGGGAATTTTATTAAATGAAGTTTTCAAAATGACAGGAAGTTCATTAGCAATCAGCCCTAAACATTTGGTGGTACTACCTGTTCCTCAGTCATTTGATGATTTTAAAAATCTGATTACTATGCCTGATTTCACAGGGTTTTCAAATCCTAAAGTTTGGATTGTAGGCGCTACAATTGCTATCGTGGCTTCTATTGAAACGTTGCTTTGTATTGAAGCTTCTGACAGATTGGATAAACAAAGGAGAATCACAGATACGAACCTTGAATTGAAAGCTCAGGGAATTGGAAACTTGGTAAGTTCTCTTATCGGTGGACTTCCTATGACCTCAGTAGTGGTAAGAAGTTCTGCTAATGCTAATGCCGGTGCAACCTCAAAAAGTTCTGCAATAATTCATGGTGTTTTATTATTAATTTGTGTACTTTCAATTCCTATGATTTTGAATTTAATTCCTCTTGCTACCTTAGCAGCGGTATTGATTTTAGTAGGATATAAATTGGCGAAACCTGCAACATTCAAACATTTCTGGCATTTAGGAAAATTCCAGTTTATTCCTTTTGTTGCGACTGTAGTTGCTATTGTAGCAACTGATCTTTTGAAAGGGGTGGGAATAGGTTTAGCTATTTCTGTTTTCTACATTCTTCAAGGGAATATGAAGAGAGCTTACTATTTAAGCAGAGAAAAATTAAATGATGCTGATGGAATTAATATTAAATTAGCAGAAGAGGTATCTTTTCTAAATAAAGCAGCTATTAAAAAGACATTAAAAAACATTAAATCGAATTCTAACGTAACCATTGATGCAAGAGGAACTTCATACATCACGACTGATGTTCTGGAAATGATTCAGGATTTTGCCAATATCCGTGCAAAAGAGGAAGACATCAATGTAGAACTTATAGGTTTCAAAACATCGTACAAAGATTATGAGAGCAGTCAAGATTCTCATGTTTTAATTACACACAGAAGAGCAATGTAAGCTCAATATTATTATTTTTTTTAATTTTAAACATTACATACATTATATGAAAGCACATACATACGAAACTCAGTCAACTATTACTCCTGAAAAAGCATTAGAATTTTTAAAGGAAGGAAATCAAAGATTTGTAAATAACTTAAAAGCCAACAGAGACCTTTTGGAGCAAGTAAATGCTACTCGTGAAGGACAATGGCCTTTTGCCGTAGTTTTAAGCTGTATCGACAGCCGTACTTCTGCAGAACTTATCTTTGACCAAGGATTGGGTGATATTTTCAGTGTCAGAATTGCAGGTAATTTTGTAAATCAGGATATTTTAGGATCAATGGAATTTGGTTGTAATGTAGCCGGTTCAAAACTTATTGTCGTTTTAGGCCATACTAAGTGTGGTGCCTTAAAAGGAGGGCTAGACGCAGCACAAATCGAAGGATTAGGCATGGATAACTTGAATCACCTTATCAATCATTTTGACCCTATCATTAAGGAGGTAATTGAAGAAGGTGAAGAAAGATCTTCAAAAAACAGTTCATTGCTTGAAAGATTAAACCAACAAAACGTAAGAAGCGCTATTGAAGACATCCGTAAACAAAGCTCTACGTTGAAAAACCTTGAAAAAGAAGGTAAAATTAAGATCGTAGGAGCAAATTACGATGTAGAAACCGGTGCTGTCACTTGGTTATAATTTATATAAAATGCTTTAAAAAATCGGCGGGGAGCTTTGCTCCCCGCCGATTTTTTTATTTACCATTAAAAGCTGACATTGTATTGTTAAGTCCTGCAAAAACAAATGAAAGACAGGCTTTAGAAAATTTCTCAATTCTTTCCGGAAGCTTCTCTGCTTCCGATTCATTCCAAGTACCTAATACGTAATCGACCTGCTTTCCCTCAGAAAATTCCGCAGAAATCCCAAAACGGAGTCTCGCATAATTCTGAGTCTGCAATACTTCAATAATGTTCTTTAAACCATTGTGTCCTGCATCGGATCCTTTCCCTTTTAGCCTTAAAGTTCCAAAAGGAAGAGCAAGATCATCCGTAACGATAAGGACATTCTCTAAAGGAATATTCTCTTTCTGCATCCAGTATCTTACTGCATTTCCTGAAAGATTCATATACGTATCCGGTTTTAAAAGTAAAACTCTTCTTCCTTTATATTTCCCATCTGCTAACCAACCAAAATTACTAGTATTAAAAGGAACTTCAAGAGTTTCTGCTATTTTCTCAACAACTTTAAATCCTATATTATGACGTGTATTTTCATATTCAGAACCTTTATTCCCAAGTCCTACAATTAAATATTTCATTTAAAATTTTTTACAAAATTAAGAGATAAAAAATAAAAAACTCAATCCTAAAGAGAATTGAGTTTTTTAAATATATTTATTTTTTTAATTACAAAGGTTTATAAATATAGTTTATTCCGTATGCTTTTGTCAAATATGTCTGTGGATCATACGTAAAGTTTGTAGAGGTAACTACTGGTGTAGGAACCGGTACAGGTAAAAAGGTAACAGATGCTCTAGATGGGCTATTCGGAGATAACATTAAGCTTCTGTGACCATAGAACGGCGTAGACAACAAGTATGAAATTTTATACGCAAAAGGTAGTAAAGTATATGGGCTTATTCTATCATCGTAGTTCATAAATCCATATTCATAAGTCCAAACGATAGGATCGTTAACACCTGCAGTAATGGTTCCAAATCCTGTTCTAACTTTAGATACATTGTCTCCCAAATAAGTATATTCAGTTTCTGAATATGCAGTATATTCAAAAGGAGTTCCAGATACGTCTAAACCTGTTTTCATACTCAATGTCTCAAGTTTTGCTGTAGACGCATTGTACTTCAGAGTATAAATTGTCTTTGTTTGTTTATCCAAAACCTGAGCCGGAGGAGTACCTGCTATTTTATACAAATTTCTGTTCTCTGTAATTGATTCTAATCTTCCTGAACCTCCATAAGTAAATAACTGTGTATAAGTCACTCTACCTGGATCAAGAGTTCCGTCATTATCTGAATCTAAAAACCCGTCAAAAGTTATTTTGCTTACTCTGTCACCACTATAGGCGATATCAGTAATTGATGCTCCATTGTTTACTTTCGTTAAAAGCAATCCTGAATAATGATAATCAGCAACGGTAGCAAAATCCGTAATCTCCTGATGTAATGCTCTAGCGCCATTTAGGCCTGTATTTGTATTAAGGTCTACAAGAGGATCTCCATTTTCATCAGCCAAATCTTTACATGAATGGATAGAGGAAATACCTGCTACAAGTAAAATAAAGTAGAAAAGTTGCTTCATTTCTAAAAGGATTATTTATTTTTCCACAAATATAATTTTTTTTTGCATAAAAATTACATTTTTATTTATTTTCTCACAAAAACAGCAACAATAAAAACCTTAAAACAAGGTAATTAGTATTTTCCTATACTTTTAAAATTGTTTTTAATAAAAGATTGACCTCATCTACATTTCTCACTTTATCTTTTCTCATCATAAGATTGTTTCCCTCCTTCCCTACTTTCTCTTTCAGCTGTGCTTCTGCCGGATTCTGGGTAAGATAAGTAATGATATGTCTGAATTTATCGGTCTGATAAAATTTATCTTGAGGATTACTAGGAAAATACCCTAAAAATACCCCATTCTTCATTACAATTTTATCGAATCCGATTTCTGCAGCCAGCCATTTTAGACTCACACTTTTTAATAAATTAACGGCTTCCTTCGGTAGTTCCCCAAAACGGTCGATCAATTCTGACTCAAATTTCAATAAATTCTCTTCACTATCTATTTCTGCCAATTTCTGATAAAGCAATAGTCTTTCTTCAGTATTCGAAATATACCAATCTGGTAACATTAACTCCAGATCAGTATCAATATTTACATCTTTTGTAGATTTAAAAAGTTTATTTCGGTCTTCTTCATTTTCAAAAAGATTTTCAAATTCCTCATCGTCTTTTAGTTCTTCCAACGCTTCCTGCATTAATTTCTGATAGGTTTCAAATCCCATTTCATTAATAAATCCACTTTGTTCTGCACCCAATAAATCTCCGGCTCCACGAATTTCCAAATCCTTCATCGCAATTTGGAAACCACTTCCCAAATCAGAAAACTGCTCGATGGCTTCCAGACGTTTTCTTGCATCTGCCGTCATCATATCATAAGGAGGCGTAATCAGATAACAAAACGCTTTTCTGTTGCTTCGTCCAACACGACCTCTCATCTGGTGAAGATCTGCCATTCCGAAACGATGAGCATCATTAATGAAAATCGTATTCGCATTCGGAACGTCTACTCCACTTTCAACAATAGTTGTAGAAACCAGAACATCATATTTTCCATCCATGAAATCAAGGACGTTTTTTTCCAGCTGCTTCCCTTCCATTTGTCCATGACCGGTAATTACTCTTGCATCAGGAACCAATCTTTGAATTAATCCTGCAATATCTTTAAGGTTTTCTATCCTGTTATTGATAAAATATACCTGTCCGTCACGCTGCAATTCATACGAAACAGCATCACGAAGAATTTCTTCACTAAATCCTATTAATTGTGTATCAACAGGCTGTCTGTTTGGCGGTGGTGTTTTGATTACCGATAGATCTCTCGCAGCCATTAAAGAAAACTGTAAAGTTCTCGGAATGGGTGTCGCTGTCAACGTCAAAGTATCCACATCAGTTTTCAGTGTTTTCAATTTATCTTTTACAGAAACCCCGAACTTATGTTCTTCATCAATAATCAATAGTCCTAAGTCTTTAAATTTTACAGAACTGCTTGCCAATTGATGAGTTCCTATGATAATATCAACTTTACCATTTTTAAGATCTTCTAATGTTTCAGACTTTTGTTTTGCTGTTCTGAAACGGTTTACATACCCAACATTTACCGGAAAATCTTTTAATCTTTCTTTGAAACTTCTATAATGCTGGAAAGCTAAAATCGTAGTAGGAACCAACACTGCAACCTGTTTTCCATCAGTCGCTGCTTTGAACGCTGCACGAATCGCTACTTCCGTTTTACCGAAACCAACATCTCCGCACACCAAACGATCCATCACCGTATCAGCTTCCATGTCTTTTTTCACGTCGATCGTAGCTTTTTCCTGATCCGGAGTATCTTCATAAAGGAAGCTTGCTTCCAATTCATTTTGTAAATAAGAATCGGGAGTAAACGCAAAGCCTCTTGCTGATTTTCTTTGAGCGTATAATTTTATCAAGTCAAAAGCAAGCTGTTTTACTCGTGCTTTTGTTTTTTGTTTTAGGGATTTCCAGGTTGGCGAACCTAATTTGCTTAAAACAATCTCTTTTCCATCCGGTCCATTATATTTCGAAATTTTATGCAGCGAGTGAATGCTTACATACAATAGATCTCCGTTTTTATACGTCAGTTTAAAACATTCCTGAATTTTCCCATCGTTATTCACTTTCACCAACCCCATGAATTTTCCAATTCCATGATCGATATGGGCAATATAATCTCCAATTTTTAAAGACATTAAATCTTTCAGCGTTAACTGCTCTGATTTTGCAAAGGTATTTTTCGCTTTATATCTTTGGTATCGATCGAAAATCTGGTGATCTGTATAGACTAAAATTTTATGATCATTATCTACAAAACCTTCGTGAAGTTCAGATTTAAAACTTTTAAAAGGAAGCTGATGTTCCAACTCCTCGAAAATAGATTCTAATCTTTCTTTTTGTTTTTCGGTAGAGAAGGAAATCCAAGTATCAAAACCTGTATTCTGTTTTCCTTCAAGATCTTCAATCAGTAATTCAAAATTTTTGTGGAAAGTAGGTTGTGCGGTCTGATCAATTTTCATTTCTGTCAACTCAATCAATCCTTCAATAGAAGCACTTCCGAAATCTACCGTTTTAAATTTTTTATAATCGAATAAGAATTCCTGATCTGAAATAAATAATTCCTGTGGTGATCTGTGAGCAATATCCTTATTTAAAGTATCATATTTCACCAACGATTTTTCGTAGAATGTCTTCAGCTTCTGCATTCCGACAATCCCATTTTTAGAAATCACGAAACTTTCTTTTGGCAATAACTGAAGTAATGAAACCCTACTTCCCGTCACTGTAAAGTTCATATTGGAAACCAACTGAAAATCATTCACTTTTTCTATGGAAAGCTGTGTTTCAATATCAAACGTTTTGATGCTTTCCACTTCATTTCCAAAGAAAGTGATACGGTATGGTTTTTCATTTGAGAACGAGAAAACGTCGACAATTCCACCTCTCACAGAAAATTCTCCCGGTTCGGAAACGAAATCTGCCTGTTGGAAATTATAATGATTCAATAACTCATCCACAAAATCAAAATCAAGCTGATCTCCTACTTTAATATGGTGTGAAATCGCTTTGAAGTCTTCTTTTTTCAAAACCTTCTCAGACAACGCTCCCGAATAAGCCACAATCACTTTCGGAGATTTACTGGAAGTAATTTTGTTGATCACTTCTGTCCTTAATACCAAATTGGCATTCTGCGTTTTTTCAATCTGATAGGGTTCTAAATGCGTTGCAGGGAAATATAAGACCTTATCTTTTCCCAACAAATCTTCCATTTCCGTATTGGCATACAAAGCATCTTCTTTGTCATCAACCAGATATAGAATATGTTTTTTCTGCGTAAGGAAAAGTTCAGCCACAAAAATTGAAACCGAAGACCCTGCACTTCCTTTCACAGAAATATGTTGATTGTTTTCCAATTGAATAAAAATTTCCTTTCCAAATTCGTTTTTAAGTAAGTCCGGAAGGAATTTTTCGTTGATGGTTTTTAACTGCATAAATAATATGGTATAAACGACAAAAGCGATTTCAGTACTTTCTGAAATCGTTTATCATGACAAAGATAGTGAAAAACAACAAATTAGTCTTCATCTTGAAAATCCGCTTCAAAATGACTGTGAAATAACAAAAAAGTTATAATTTCTCATAATACTTACCAAAGATTTGTTAAAAAATTCAATTAATTCTCTTTCGGCATATTGTTTGGCATTTTAACCTTACCAAACCTTAAAGAAATAGTATTATGAAAAATTTAGTGAAAATTCTAGGAGTTTTTATGCTTCTATTCTTGACCGTCACGACCATTTCGTCGTGCAGTGATGACGACGACCCGGCAAATAATGATTTTTTTGCAGGAACATACCGAGGAAGTATCTCTTATAATGACGGAGGATCTACCAGTATAAGCACCAATAACGGAAGTGTTTTTGTAACCAAAATTGCAAGCGGCACAAAATATAATTTTGCTTTTTCCGATGGTATTCCCGATTTAAACGGAGTAGAATTTGAACAAAAAGGTGACAACACTCTTGTTATGATAGGATCTACTGCGACCTCTTATATAAGAATTGATAATAATGAATTAAAAATCCTATTCTCAAAAGAAGGTAAAACATGGACTGCTAATTGCACCCGATAAAATCAACTATTCCTATTATACCCGACCCGTTTTTCATAATTGAAAAGCGGGTCTTTTTTATCAATTATTAGTACAGGAAAAGGCTTACTGTATAAAATCTATTTTTCCCTGTAAAGTATTAAGGTTTAAGATTTTTTTAAGCTGTAATAAACTTTAGTTAAGTTTCTAAAAACTAAATTTTCAGCCTGGTTTTTGTATACCTTTGGATAAGAAAAACAAACAAAATCATCATTATGAAAAAATTTTTTACAGCAATGTCTATTGCTTTAGGACTTGGACTTGCTACCGCTCAACAAACTACTCCAGCAACATCTACAACCACTCATCATGTTGCTAAAACTACAACAAAAACAGCTGCTAAAGATGTTAAAACAGCACAAACCGCTACAACCGCAAAACCTGCTACTGCACCAACAGCAGCAAAAATGAAGAAAGACGGAACGCCGGACAAAAGATATAAGGAGAATAAAAAGCTGAAAAAAGATGGTACTCCTGATAAAAGATACAAAGAAAACAAGTAAACTCAACACATAGTTGTTATTTTCATAATCAAATTTCGAAGAACCGATGTACACTCATTCATCGGTTTTTTTATTGCATATTTTCTTAAAATGTGGGCAGATTCTTTAGTTATTTATAAATTTGAACCATGTTAAACTTCCTAAAGAAAAATGCGGCATTGATTTGGGCTAAAAAGCACGTCCAAAAAGCTGAAGAATTCAAGAAAAATGCAGCACAAGATCAAGAAAACCTTCTTTTATCTCTAGTAGATACTGCCAAGAAAACGCTTTTTGGAAGGGAACATGATTTTGAGAATATAAAATCGGTAAAAGACTTTCAGGAAAAAGTTTCGGTTGCCGATTACGAAAACCTTAAACCTTATATCGAAAGGGTAAAAAAAGGACAAGCCAATATCCTGTGGACGGAGACGCCTGAATATTTCGCAAAAACTTCGGGAACAACATCAGGATCAAAATATATTCCGATTTCTAAGGAAGGAATGCCTTTCCAAATTAAAGGAGCCCAAAGTGCACTTTTTCATTACATCGCCAAAAAAAACAATGCAGATTTTGTAAAAGGAAAAATGATCTTTTTACAGGGAAGTCCTGAACTCCAAGAATCTTTTGGGATAAATACAGGAAGACTTTCCGGAATTGTGGCACATCACATCCCGAATTATCTCCAAAAAAACAGACTCCCAAGCTGGGAAACCAATATCATGGAAGACTGGGAAGCAAAAGTTGATAAAATCGTTGAGGAAACCGAAAAAGAGAACATGACCTTAATTTCGGGAATTCCACCTTGGTTGATCATGTATTTCGAGAAATTAATTGAAAAACATGGTAAAAAAATAAAACAGCTTTTCCCTAATCTTCAATTAATAGTCACCGGTGGCGTTAATTATGAGCCTTATCGTGAAAAAATGGAGGAATTATTGGGAGGAAAAGTAGACATCGTTCAGACTTTCCCTGCTTCAGAAGGATTTTTTGCCTTCCAGGATGATTATACAAAGGAAGGATTACTTCTCTTAACTAATCACGGAATTTTTTACGAATTCATTCCGCTTGAAGAATACGGAAAACCAGATGCAAGAAGGCTGACTTTAAAAGATATTGAACTCAATAAGGATTACGCATTAATTTTAACGACCAATTCAGGTTTGTGGGCGTATTCGATTGGCGATGTTGTAAGATTTATCGATAAAAATCCACACAGAATTTTAGTGAGTGGAAGAACAAAACACTTCACATCAGCATTTGGAGAACATGTAATTGCATTTGAAGTAGAAGAAGCGATGAAAGCAACCCTAGACAAATTTCCGGCACAGATTACCGAATTTCATCTTGCTCCACAAGTAAACCCTCATGAAGGGCTTCCTTATCACGAATGGTTTATTGAGTTTGAAAAAGAGCCTGAAAATTTAGACATGTTTAAAAATGAGCTTGATGATCAGCTAAGAAAGCGAAATACATACTATGACGATTTAATATCTGGAAATATTTTGCAAAAGCTTCATATATCAAAACTTAAGAAGAATGCGTTTAATGAATATGCAAAATCACAAGGTAAGCTTGGCGGACAAAATAAAATTCCAAGACTTGCCAATGACAGAAAAATTGCAGATTTATTGGAAATTTATAAACTTTAAACACATTTTTTCAATTCCGAAAACGTATATTCGAAAAAAATTATAAATTTGAAAAACTAAAAAATATAATGAAAGCATCTGTACTTTTAAAATCATCTTTACTGACGTCTTTATTTGTAATTTCATCTTGTGCAACTACAAAGTACACAGATGATACTGCGAAAAACAATTATTCTAATCTTGAAGCAGGAAGAATGTATACTGTAATGATGAAAGATGGATCTAAAAATCAAAAAATACTATTCCGTAATGTAGATGGTAACAATCTTATCGGTACAGCAGGAAAAAAAGACAGTACAGAGGTTATCATTCCAAAGTCTAATGTAGCAGCTGTAAGAGATATTAGAAAAGCAAGAACAGCAGCAGGAGCAGTAGTGATTGGAGCAGCAGGAGTTGCAGCAATAGTAATTAGTGCTTCAAGAGCGGACAACTAAAATAGATTTTATCTTTCAGGCGGTATTTGATTTATCATTTGAATTTATAATATACTGATAGGTCTAAATGAATATTTAGGCCTATTTTTGTGCATGATTTCTTTTACCCCCCTAAAAACTTTACAAAATATTGAATTCAGGAATCTTCTTACCGGAAGATTTTTTATTGTATTAGCATTTAGAATGCTTGCCACTTTATTGGGATGGTGGGTATATCAACTTACAAAAGATCCTTTTTCTATAGGTTTAATTGGGCTTTCAGAAGTAATTCCGGCGGTAAGCTGTGCGCTCTATGCAGGACACGTGATTGACATGAATGAAAAGAAAAGGCTCTTGCTTATTTGTAATTACGCCTATGTATTTTTAATCGGGCTTTTATTAATTCCTGCTTTTCTAAATGTAACCATGCATTTTACAGGGCATCAGATTACCTATTTTATTTACACCGTCATTTTTTTCACAGGAATCGCCAGAGCATTCATAGGACCGATTGTTCCCGCTATGATTCCTAAGATGGTACAAAAGGAAAATCTTCCGAACGCCATCACTTTAAACCAGGCTACATTCCTGATTTCTTCAGTATGCGGACATGCATTTGGAGGGTTTTTAATCGGTTTCTTTGGGGTAAAATGGACATTACTTGTAATCATTGGGCTGATTACTTTAGCTTCTCTATTTTTCTGGCAACTCAAAAAACAACATTCTGAATATAAAAAAGAGTCTGTAAATGTTGTAGAAAGTATGAGAGAAGGGATTTCTTATATTTTTAAAACCAAAGAAATTTTGGGAGCATTATGCCTTGACATGTTTGCCGTTCTTTTTGGAGGTGCCGTTGCCATGATCCCTGTATTTGCTACAGACATACTGAAAGTAGGTGCTGAAGGATTTGGACTTCTAAATGCAGCTTCCGACATAGGATCCATGTGTATTATTACCATCTTATCTATCGTTCCTTTAAGAAAAAATCAAGGGAAAATTTTATTGGTTGTGGTTGCAGGATTTGGTCTATGTATTATAGGATTTGGTTTATCTAAACTATATTGGCTTTCTTTCATGTTCTTGGTTATAAGCGGAATGTTAGATGGAATTTCTGTAGTGATCAGAGGAACCATTGTTCAGCTGAAAACTCCGGATCATATTCGTGGACGAGTACTTAGTGTAAATTCTATTTTCATTATGTCTAGTAATGAAATGGGACAATTTGAAAGTGGACTTATGGCAAAAATACTTGGCGTTGTCCGCTCTGTCATATTTGGTGGAAGCATGACTGTTTTAATTGCTTTATTAGTAGGCAGTACAAATAGTAAGCTAAGAAAAATGCAGTATTAAGCATATTTTTTTATCAACTAATTAAAATTCTTCAAGTTAAATTATTGAAAATTTCATCATTTTAGGTATTTTTAACAAAACTCCCTATTATTTGATAAAATATTTTTACATTTGTCGTTACTTTTTAATTTTATCCTCAAAAAATATTTTAAAATGAAAAAACTACTACTCTTTTCCATTTTATTTCTTTATCAAATATATTATTCACAGTCGGATTGTGTTTCATCAATACCTGTCTGTGGAAATTCAGATTTGTCCTATACTCCTACCGGTTCAGGGAACACACAAGAACTTCCAGTTCCTGCCGGAGAAAACTTATGTCTTAAAGGAGGTGAGCACTTTTCTGTTTGGTATGCATTTACTATTGCAACTTCAGGAACTTTAACTTTCACCATCAACCCAAATGTATTTGCAGACGATTATGATTTTGCTGTATATGGTCCTAATTTACCTTGTAGTGCAATAAGCGGGGCTTCACCAATCCGATGCAATTATAACGGAGCTGATGGACCAACTGGTTTGAATACAACATTAACAGGAACTGCGACAAATGGAACTTGGAGCGCTTACATGGATGTTTTAGCTGGTGAAACCTATTATTTGCTTGTTGACAACTTTTTAAGTTCTGCTAATGGATTCTCTTTAACTTGGGGAGGAACAGCATCATTGACTTCTGCATTCAATAACCCAGCACTAACTCCAAACCCTTTTGTAACTCCAGGTTTCCCTAATCCAACAGATCCAACTGCGCCTAACGAAGTTCCAAGATGTGTACTACCTACCATGTTTGATTTCAGCACATTGACTCCAGGAATCTTAAATGGAAATGTTAATTTCACGATTACATATCACACTAATAGTAATGATGCTATAACCGGACAAAATCCAATCACAGCACCTATCATGGTAGATGCGGTAACTATTTACTATTACAGATTAAAATATACAGATCCGACTAACCCAACAAACCCTATTAATGGATGCTTCCAAACAGGGAAATTCAAGTTTAAACAAGGAAACATCACAGTAAGTAATGCTACCGTTTATGCATGTAACAACAATAACGTAGGTACTGGATCTTTCAATTTGACTACTGCTGCTGTCTTTTCAGGTACAGCTACAAAAAAATATTACCCTACTCTCAATGATCTGAATGCAGGAACTAATGAGATTACAACTCCTGCCAATTATATTTCTACAGAGAAAAAAGTATATGTAAAAATAATTACAACTGATGGATGTAGTAATACTGCAGAAATTACCTTAAAATTCTACCCTCTAGTTATCGTCAATGATGCAACAATTGAATCTTGTTTCATTGAAGAAAATATAACAACTGCATCGTTTGATCTTACATCAGCAAACGTATCAACACTTACCAATCCTCAGAAGAAATTCTACGCAACTTTAGCGAATGCTGTTACTGGCACTAATGAGATTTTCACTCCTACCAATTATATTTCTACTAATGGAGTTGCTTATGTAAGAGTATACAGCGGAGATCAGTGTTATTCAATTGCTAAGCTTACTCTTATTGTTTTACCTCCTGTAAAATCAGCAATTTTAAAAGATAAAACAATTTGTATGGAAGATAGAACCACTCTAGATGCAGGTCCTGGATTTGTAAGCTACGAATGGAGCACAGGAGCTACCACTCAAACAATACAGGGAGTTCCGGTTGGAGCATATTGGGTAAAGCTACAAACAGGGAAATGCTTCACTCTTCAAAAAGTAAACATATATCCTTCTGATCAACCTGTTATTAGTAATATAGAAATTACAAATAATACAATTACAGTAACAGCCAACGGAGGAACAGCTCCGTACAAATATTCTTTAGATGGTATTAACTGGCAAGACTCTAATGTATTTACAGGGCTTCCTAGAGGAGAAAATAAAGTATATGTAAAAGATTCATATGACTGTACACCAATTGAAGTTCAGGTAACTGTTCCAAATCTTATCAATGCGATTACACCAAACGGAGACAACGTAAATGATTATATAGACTATAGCGCTCTAGCATACAAGAAAAACTTAGTATTCATTGTCTATGACAGATATGGTAATAAACTGTATGAAGCGGGTAAAATCAGAGATTATAAATGGGATGGAACTGCATCTGGCAAGAAAATCCTAACAGGAACCTACTGGTTCTCTATCTCTTGGAATGAAAATGACAAAAACAATACTCAAACCAAATACAGCGGATGGGTATTGGTAAAAAACAGAGAATAAATTAAATTTTTAATCCATAAAAAATCACTTCTATTAGGAGTGATTTTTTTATGCACGAAGAAAAAGCCTTTCAGTACTAATATTTTAAACTTATCAACACTAAAATCTTGGTTACTATTTTTTTATTGCTTTTCAAAAAAACTATCTTTGCATATTATGGCGCAGAAAGAAACACTATCATCTCTTACCCACGGAAACTTTGCGAAAGAGCTGTCAATTGCGGATGGAAAAATGCCTCCTAATGCAGTAGATTTTGAAAAATTGGTTATCGGTACTTTTTTAATTGATAAAAAAGGACTAGATCATTCAATAGACCTACTTACTCCAGAGGTTTTTTATGATCCGAGACATCAGGTTATTTTCTCTACCATTTTAAAACTTTATGAAGGTAACCATCCGGTTGACCTAATGACCATTATTCAGGATCTGAAAAAAGAAGACAAGCTGAATCAGGCAGGTGGAGACCATTACATTATTGATCTTACCATGGGAGTAAGCTCTTCTGCCCACATTGAATATCACGTTCGTGTTATTCTGGAAAAATATATTTTAAGAAGTTTAATTAATGTTTCTGCAAACGTTATTGACTCTTCATACAAAGAATCGACAGATGTTTTTGAACTTTTAGACAAAGCAGAACAGTCATTCTTTGAAATTACAAACGGAACCATCAAAAAAGGATTCGATACTGCAAACTCATTAGTAAAACAAGCTATCGACACCATCAAATCATTGAAGGACAAAGAAGGGCTTTCCGGAGTTCCTTCAGGATTCCGAGATGTGGATAAAGAAACAGGGGGTTGGCAAAATTCCGACCTTATTATTATTGCAGCACGTCCCGCGATGGGAAAAACAGCATTCCTTCTTTCAATGGCAAGAAATATTGCCGTAGGTCATAAAATTCCAATGGCATTGTTCTCTCTTGAGATGGCTTCGGTACAGCTTATTACCAGAATGATCGCTTCTGAAACAAGAATTTCTTCAGAAAAATTAAGAAAAGGAACGTTAGATGATGAAGAATGGCAAAGATTATTCTCCAATGTATCAGAATTAGAGAATGCTCCTTTATATATTGACGAAACTCCTTCACTTTCTATATTCGACTTCCGTGCAAAATGCCGAAGATTGGTAATGCAGCATGGAGTAAGATTGATCATGGTCGACTACCTTCAGCTAATGACTGCAGGTGGCGGTGGAAAAGGAACAGGAAACCGTGAACAGGAAATCTCTATGATCTCACGTTCATTAAAGGCTATTGCAAAAGAATTGAACGTTCCGGTTATTGCACTTTCCCAGTTATCAAGAAGTGTGGAAACCCGTCCGGGAAAAAGACCTCAGCTTTCTGACTTGAGGGAATCCGGAGCGATTGAGCAGGATGCAGATATTGTATCTTTCATCTTCAGACCGGAATATTACAAAATTACCGTTTGGGATAATGATGAGGAAGGACAGGAAACTTCTACAGAAAACCAAGCAGAACTTATCATCGCAAAACACAGAAATGGTGCAACCGCGGATGTAAGATTATCTTTCTTGAAGCACTTTGCAAAATTTGGTGATGTTGAAGCAGCTTTCGATGGCGGAGCTTCCGGATTTGGACAAAATGAACCAAGTGGTTTTGATAAAATTAAAACAACAATTCAGCCGGGAGCAGCATTTGATCTTCCGAATAGTTCTCAAGTTTCAGGATCTTCGATGAATGATTTTGACGATGATGACGATTTCCCTTTTTAAGATTTAGAGTAAATAAATTTGAGAATCGAAATATACACTGACGGCGCTTGCAGCGGAAATCCCGGAAAAGGAGGATACGGAATTCTTATGCGTGTACCTGAAAAAAAATATCAGAAAACATTCTCCAAAGGCTTTAGAAAAACCACCAATAACAGGATGGAACTTCTAGCTGTTATCACCGCTCTTGAAAAATTAAAATCTACCGAAAACGACATTCATGTATACACAGATAGTAAATATGTAGCCGATGCGGTGAACCAAAATTGGATTTCCGGGTGGATAAAAAGAGGTTGGAAAAATGTAAAAAACCCAGATCTTTGGAAAAGATTTGTTGAGCTTTACAATCTTCATACTCCCAAAATGCATTGGATAAAAGGTCATGCAGGTCATTTTGAGAATGAACTTTGTGATAAACTTGCTGTTGCCGCAGCCAATTCCAACGCTCTAGAAATAGACACTTATTTTGAAAATTTAGAAGGGAATTCACTCTTCTAAATCTAATTTTATTTAATCTAATTATAGATAAAATTCCATCCATTTTTCATTTTCCATTTTATCATTTATTGATAAATAAACATCGTTTAAGATAAATTTAACAGTAAATATATATTATATCAACAAGATTTAATATATTTACACGTTTAACTAAACCTCCTCTTAAATGAATAAAATTTTATTATCTTTTTTATCGATAATCTTATTTTGTATTTCCGGAAATCTCCTCTCACAGACGTATCAACTGACAGGAAACCCGGTCAATACTACCGGCTGGTCTTTAGTCTCTCCTGCCGTAGTAAATACTGATTTTGTACAGCTTACTCCCGACACAAATAACCAGTCAGGTTCTATACGCTTAAACGAACCAATCAACTTAAAATATTGTGACAAATGGAGAGTAGAGTTTGATTTCAGGATGGATTCCAATCAAACTTATAACGGAGATGGAATTGCGTTTTGGTATTTAGCTAACCCTCCTGTAGCCAGTGTATTAGGTTCCGGAATTGGGGTTTCTCAAAACGCAGTAGGCTTTATTGTAGGTTTTGATACTTTTAATAACTCTACAGGAAGCTCAGGAATGAGTAAAGTGCATGTTGCATATGGATTGGTACAAAATACAACAGATACCAATAACGTAGAATTTTTTAACACTGCAGGAAGTTCTTTTCACTCACCGGATCTTAATTCGACTCAGCCTTTTCAAGGAACAACGTATAAACATGTTGAAGTTAGCAGTCAAGTAGACCCAGCAAATCCAGCGAACTGGATTGTGAAAATAATGCTTGATGGAGTTGTAATCTGCAACCAGTCTTTTGCTCCTTCTGGTGCAGCTGCAACGATGACTGTAGGCTATTTCGGATTTTCAGCTTCTACGGGAGGTGCAAGATCTCGACATTCTATTAAAAATGTAAAAGTTTACATGGATAAAGTTGCCTTAAACAATGCAACAGTTACAGATACATTTTGCCCTAATCCTACAACGGGATATGCAACGGCAAATTTAACATCTTACAATAGCCAGTTTGTGACAAATCCAGCCAATTATACATTTACTTATATTGCAAACGGAACAACGGTTACTAACCCAACGAACTTTCAATTCAATGCCAATACAACTGTAAATGTAATTGTAAAAGATAATTCGGCGATTCTCTGTGATAACCCAGACGGGAAAATACAACTGAATTTATCTCCGTTTACGGCAAACAATGTTACAATAAGCGAGTGTAATAACAATAATGCAACCACTGCAACATTCAATTTAAATAACGCCCCTGTAACTGCTGTACCTGGTGTGACAAAAAAATTCTATAAAACATTGGCCGATCTAACTGCTAATGTCAATGAAATTACGACACCCAATGCTTATGTTTCTATTCCAGGAAAAGTATATGTAAAGGTAACTACTCCACAAGGTTGTACAGGAAATGCGGAGATTACACTAAGCTTCCTTCCTTTACCGGTTTCTACGGATGCATCATTACAATCTTGCTTCATTGAGGTAGCTCCTACTACAGCTTCTTTCAATTTAGATACAGCCAATGTTTCTACAGAAGCAGGAATTACTAAAAAATATTATACAACATTAACAGATGCTTTAGCTGAAACAAATCCAATTGCTAATCCAACGAATTACATTTCTACAAGTACAGAAATTTATGTAAGAATAAAAGGATTAAACTCTTGTTATATTATTAAGAAAATCAGACTAAGTGTAATAGCACCTGTAACCTCATCTGTTCTTAAAGACAAAACAATATGTATTGATGATAAAACAACATTAGATGCAGGAGCTGGATTTGCCAGTTATGAATGGAGTACGGGAGAAACTACTCAATCTATTCAAAATGTTCCTGTTGGAATCTACTGGGTAAAATTAAAAACAGGCAATTGTATTACTACACAAATAGTAAGGGTAAATGCAGCAGCAGATCCTGTAATCACAAGTTTAGATATTGTAAACAATACTATTACTGTAAATGTTTCTGGAGGACGTGCCCCATACAAATATTCTTTAGATGGAGTTACATGGCAGGATTCTAATGTATTTACAGGGCTTCCAAGAGGAGAAAACAAAATTTTTGTAAAAGATTTCTATAACTGTGAACCTATTCAAATACAAGTCACTGTTCCGAATCTGATTAATGCAATTACTCCAAACGGAGATAACATTAACGACTTTATAGACTATAGCGCTTTAGCTTACAAGAAGAATCTAAATTTTGTAGTTTATGACAGATATGGTAACAAAAAATTTGAAGCAGACAAAACAAGAAACTACAAGTGGGACGGAACTTCAGGCGGTAAAAAACTGACCACAGGAACGTACTGGTATACCATATCTTGGAACGAAAACGATAAAAACAATACTCAAACAAAGTATAATGGATGGGTATTGGTAAAAAACAGAGAATAATGAATTAGGATTTGGGGGCGCTTCTATGCAAGTGCCCTCCTTTATTCTCGAAATAAATTAAAAATCCCCCAAAAACTATAGCATTCATCACATGAAAAAAATTCTACTTTTAGGCTTTATAGCCTTATTTTCAATAATCTCCCAGAAAATTTCTGCTCAAACGTATCAGCTTTCAGGAAACCCGGTGAGCACTACTGGATGGACAATGGTTTCTCCTGCCAGTGTAAATACAGACTTCATTCAACTTACTCCAGATCTTAATGATCAGTCAGGATCGATAAGACTAAATGAACCGATCAACTTAAAGTATTGCGACAAATGGAGAGTGGAGTTTGATTTTAGAATAGATTCACCACAAAGTTATAACGGTGACGGTATCGCATTCTGGTATCTGGCTAATCCACCTGTTGCAAGTGTATTAGGATCAGGAATCGGAGTCTCTCAAAATGCAATTGGATTTATCGTTGCATTTGATACCTATAATAACACAACTACAGCTCAAATGAGTAAAGTGCACGTAGCTTACGGACAGGTTGCCAACACAACAGATAGTAATAATGTTGAATACTTCAATACGCCAGGAAGCTCTTTTCACTCACCAGACCTTAACCCTACTCAAAACTTCAGAGGAGCGACCTATAAGCATGTTGAAGTAACTGGTGAAGTTGATCCCAACGCTCCGGCAAACTGGATTGTAAAAATAACTTTGGACGGTGTTCTTATCTGTAACCAGTCTTTTGCTCCGGCAGGTGCAGCAGCTGCAATGACCGTAGGCTATTTTGGATTCTCTGCTTCTACTGGAGGCGCAAGAGCAAGACATTCAATTAAAAACGTAAAAGTATACGTAGACAAAATTCCGTTATTGGCAACTACAATTACCAAAACTATTTGCCCTGATTCTACGGGAACTTCTACTATTGATTTAACAACTTTAAACTCGCAGTTTACAGCAACTCCTACTAACTATACTTTCACATACTATGTTACAGGAAGTGGAACTCCTATTGCAAACCCAACACATTTCCAATATAGTGCTACAACAAATATTTCTGTAGTGATAAAGGATCCTACATCGGTATTGTGTGATAATAATGACGCTAAAGTCGTCTTAAACGTCGCACCTGTAGTAACTGTAAACAGTGCCACTTTAAGATCTTGCTTCCGACCGGAAAATACATCTACAGGACTTTTCAACCTTACAACGGCAGCAATAACCACTACATCAGGTGTTACTAAAAAATATTACCCTTCATTAACTGACGCACAAAACGGCACTAATGAAATTCTAAATCCGGATCAGTATATCGCTCCAAACGGAGTTGTATATGTAACGGTAACTAACATCTACGAATGTTCTGAAATTGCAATGATTACTCTACAGGTATTCCCTCCTACTTTCTCAACAGTTTTAAAAAATAAGATTATTTGTTTTGAAGATAAGACAACATTAGATGCAGGTCCTGATTTTGACGGATATAAATGGAGTACTGGAGCTACAACACAGTCTATATCTGATGTTACAGTAGGTACTTATTGGGTACAGTTAAAGACTGGAGAATGCTGGACCACACAAACCGTAAAAGTATACCCTTCTGAACAGCCTGTTGTTTCAAGTATTGACATTGCAACCAATACAGTTACAGTATACGCAACAGGAGGAACTGCTCCATATAAATACTCTATGGATAATATCAGCTGGCAAGATTCAAACGTTTTTGCAAATGTACCGAGAGGTGACAATACAGTATATGTAAAAGATGCCTATGATTGCGAACCTATCGTAATCGATATTGTTGTACCTAACTTAATTAATGTTATTACACCAAATGCAGACGGTGTCAATGATTTTATTGATTATTCAGCATTAGCGCATAAACAAAATCTTACATTCAGTGTATTTGACAGATACGGAGTAAAAATTCACCAAGGTGACAAATCCAATAATTACAAATGGGACGGCACCACTCTAGGAAGAAAAGTACCTACTGGAAACTACTGGTATTCTATAACATGGAATGAAAACGATAAGAAAAATACTCCTTTCAAATATTCTGGATGGATACTTGTAAAAAATAGAGAATAATAACGATTATCAATATTTTAAGTAAGGATTATTTCAATTTGAAGTAATCCTTATTTTTTGTCTTTTAAATCCGTTTTCTCGCATTCAATTATTAAATTTGTAAGATGAATTATTTAGAGGCTTTAAGCAGAAGATATTCTGTGAAAAAATTTAACACCGAAACGATTCCTCAAGAAACATTGCAGAATATTCTTGAATCAGGAAAACTATCGGCAAGCTCTCTTGGTCTTCAGCCTTATAAAATATTGGTGGTAGAAAGTGAAGAAATGAAACAAAAGCTCATTCCTGCATTTTACAATCCTTCCCAGATTTCCACCTGCTCTCATTTAATCGTAATTATTTCCAAAAAAACTGTTGATGACAGCTATATTAACGGATATTTCAGACATATATCTGAAGTAAGGGAAACACCATTGGAAAAGCTGGATCTTTTTAGAAACAGCATCAACCAACATATTAATCAAAAAACTCAAGATGAAATTTTCAATTGGGCAGAAAAACAATCTTATATCGTTTTAGCAAATCTTATGTATGCTGCCGCGATAGAAAGTGTAGACACCTGTCCGATGGAAGGCTTCCGTCAGGAACTTATTGAAGAAATTTTAGAGATAAATCCTGAAACCGAAAAAGTAACCGTCACCCTTGCATTAGGCTACCGCTCGGAGGAAGATCATTTCCAGCACATGAAAAAAGTAAGAAAACCAAACGAAAAATTGTTTAAATTTATTTAATTATTTAGACAATTGTCTTAAACTAAGGATATGATAAAAGCGGATGTATTAGTAATCGGTTCCGGAATTTCGGGACTTTCTTATGCCATAAAAGTTTCTGAGCAACTTCCTGATGCCAAAATAATCATCGTAACAAAGTCCGACGAAGACGAAAGCAACACCAAATACGCACAAGGCGGTCTTGCTGTAGTTACAGATTCTAAAAAGGATAATTTCGACAAACACATTGAAGACACCATGCGTGCCGGAGACGGAGAGAACAAACGCGATGTTGTAGAAATGGTCGTAAAAGAAGCACCGACAAGGTTTAAAGAAATTGTAGAATGGGGAGCAAATTTTGACAAAAAAAATGGAGAATTTGCATTAGGAAGAGAAGGCGGGCATACCGAAAACAGAATTGTACATCATAAAGATATCACAGGCTTCGAAATTGAAAGAGCTTTACTTGAAACTGCCAACAAAAGTGAAAACATCGAAATTCTTGATCACCATTACGTAATCGATATCATTACTCAACACCACGTTCCGGGAAAAGAATTGAATGAAGGCGACATCCATTGCTATGGAGCTTACATACTAGACGAAAAGTCTAAGCAGATTAAAAAAATCACATCAAAAATAACATTAGTTGCAACCGGAGGAGCCGGTCACGTGTACAAAAACACTACCAACCCAACGATAGCAACAGGAGACGGAATCGCTTTTGTGGCAAGAGCAAAAGGACAAGTTTCCAATATGCAATACTACCAATTTCATCCAACCGCTTTGTATAGCAAAATGGATGGAATGTTGTTTTTAATTTCCGAAGCAGTACGTGGTGACGGTGCAAAATTGAGAACAAAAAGAGGTGAAAAATTCATGCAAAAATATGATGAGCGTGAAGAATTAGCCTCAAGAGATATTGTTGCCAGAGCCATTGATGCCGAGATGAAAATCACAGGAGATGAATATGTAGGCTTAGATTGTAAAGAAATGAATCAGGAAAGATTCTTAGAACATTTTCCTAATATTTATAAAAAATGTAAAGACGAAGGGATTGATCCTTTCACACAATTGATTCCAGTGGTTCCGGCTTGTCATTATTTAATGGGCGGAATAGAAGTTGATAAAGACGGACAGTCTTCTATCAGAAATCTTTTTGCTGTCGGAGAATGCACCAACTCAGGACTTCATGGCGCCAACAGATTGGCATCAAATTCATTATTAGAAGGATTGGTATTCGGACACAATGCCGCTATGAAAACCGTTGATCTTTTAAATGAAAACAATTTTAATTTCGATGATTTAAAAGCTGTTCCGGAATGGAATGAAGAAGGTATGAAAATCATGGATGAAATGGTCATTGTATCTTATTTAAGAAAACAATTGCAGGAAATGATGAGCGATTTGGTAGGAATTGTAAGAAGCAACCGACGTTTGAACATGGCTTTGCAAAAACACCAGGAAATCGCCGCTGCCGTTAATGAAATTTACCACTACTCTATTCTCTCTCCACAGTTATCAGAATTGAGAAATCTAACAACCGTTGCTCACCTCATCATTACACAATCTATGGAAATGACGGAAAATAAAGGAGCATTTTACAATAAAGACTTAGCTTAAAGCATTACCAATATGAAAAGACCAGCATACGTTACAGATAAAGTTTTAAAACAGTTCATCAAAAATGCTTTGGAAGAAGATATTCAGGATGGAGACCACTCTACCCTTTCTACCATTCCAAAAGATCTGGAACAAAAAGCTAAACTTTTAGTAAAGCAGGATTGCATTCTTGCCGGAGTTGAATTAGCTGAAATTATTTTTAAAACTTTTGATAAAGACTTAAAGGTTGAAACCTTTGTAAAAGATGGTGATACTGTAAAAGTAGGCGACGTTGCTTTTATTGTTACCGGAACTGCAAGATCTATCCTTTCTACTGAGAGACTTGTTCTTAATTGTATGCAGAGAATGAGTGGCATTGCAACCCTTACCCACGACTGGGATTCCAGATTAGTAGGAACCAAAACTAAACTTTTAGATACAAGAAAAACCACTCCCAATTTCAGAGTTTGTGAAAAATGGGCCGTTGCAATTGGGGGCGGAACCAATCATAGATACGGTCTTTATGATATGATCATGCTAAAAGACAATCATATTGATTATAATGGAAGCATTACGAATGCCGTAAAAATGGCTAAAGATTACGTTAAAAAAAATAAAAAGAAGTTAAAAATAGAAGTTGAAACCAGAAACCTTGCAGAAGTTCAGGAAGCAATTGACGCAAAAGTTGACAGAATCATGCTTGACAATATGGATGTAAAAACCATGAAACAAGCGATTCAGCTTATTAACGGCTCATGCGAATCTGAAGCATCCGGAGGAATCACACGCGAACAATTAAAAGAAATTGCTGCTACAGGAGTTACTTTTATTTCAGCCGGTGCATTAACGCATTCCGCTGAAAACATGGATTTAAGTTTAAAAGCGATTCTTTAAAAAAATTGCATTTTTATCAAAAACAAAACATGTTTTTTGATAATTAAGCAATATGATTTTTTTCATATTATGCATTGCATAAAATTTAAACATCTGAAAATCAATAAATTAATCATTATTAAGATTAAATAAAAATTAACAGTAAGTTAATAATAGTTAAAGAATATTTCCCGAATTTTGCATAAAATTTAAATCTAACTATTACTAACGATTATGAAATTAATCAACAAATCGATGCTAACTGCGATAATTACACTATCTACAGCTAGTGTCTATTACGCTCAACAAACTCAAGACTCTGCTAAAACAAGGTCTAAAGACATTGAAGAGGTAATCCTAAGAGGTGTTACTGATATCGCTAAAGATAGAAAGACACCAGTGGCAGTATCTACAATTAAAGCTGCACAGATTCTAGAAAGACAAGGAAACCAAGAGCTTGTTGAATTACTAAACACAACTCCATCTGTATATGCTACAAAAGGTGGTGGTGGATTTGGAGACTCTCAGATTGTTATGAGAGGTTTTGAATCTAGAAACATTGCGGTAATGGTAAACGGTATGCCTGTAAACGATATGGAAGGAGGTACTGTTTATTTCTCAAACTGGACTGGATTAGCTGACGTTACAAGTTTCATGCAGGTACAGAGAGGTTTAGGTTCTTCTAAATTGGCTATTGCATCAGTTGGAGGTACAATGAACTTTATCACAAAGTCTGCAGACATGAAAAAAGGTGGTATTGTAAGATTAGGAGTTGGTAACAACGATTATTTAAAAACTTCATTTGCTTATAATACTGGTAAGTCTGACAAGGGATGGTCTTCATCTTTCTTAATGAGTAGACAGTCGGGGGCAACTTATGTTCAAAATACAGATTATGAATCATATGCATATTTCTTTGCATTAGGTTGGGAGGCAAATAAAAAACATAACTTTCAATTTACAATCACTGGAGCTCCTCAATGGCACGATCAAAGATCTTATGCTCCTCTTATTTCCGATTACATAAAATATAATCCAGATAATGATGGTACTCCTGACAGAACTTATAATTCAGATTGGGGATATTATACAAATACTGAAGGAAGAAGAGTAGCTCTTTCCAATAGATCTAACTATTATAATAAACCAGTTATCATGCTTAACTGGGACTGGAATATCAATGAAAAATCAAAGTTGAGTACTGTAGCTTACATGTCTAATGGTAGAGGTGGAGGAACTGCTGATCTTGGTAGAGTAAATGGAAGAACTCTTTCAACAGTTGTAAACGGGCAGCCTTATTTTAGAGATGCACAAGGTCTTTATAACTATGACAAACTTTTTGCTGAAAATGCTGCAGTTAATGTAAACACTGCTGGTGCAGGAAGTACTTTAATTCGTAGAGCTAGTATCAACTCTCATAACTGGTATGGTATATTAGCAAACTTCCAACATAAAATTAATGATAATTGGAATTTCTCAGTAGGTACTGATGATAGATATTATTATGGATACCATTACCAAGTTATTTCAGATTTATACGGAGCTGCTGGATATAAGGATAGCAACAATAAAAATATTGCACCAAACGTTGTAACAGCAACTTCCGATTATAAAAAATTAACATGGAATCCTTTTGGAGGAAGCCAAGTTCCTTTAAATGAAAGAATTGGATTCAGTAATGACGGTGAAGTATTATGGTACAGTGGATTTGGTCAAGTAGAATATACAAAAGATAAATTATCTGCATTTTTACAGGGATCCGTTTCCAATCAAGGATATCAGAGAATTGATGAATTCATCCAAGATGGTGTTACAGTACAAAGAAACCAAACTGTAAATAGAAAAACGGGATTCAAAAACATATTTGGATATAATATTAAAGGGGGAGCTAACTATAACATCAATGAAAACCATAATGTTTTTGCAAATGTTGGTTACTATAGTAAGCAGCCATTCATGAACACCGTATACCCAAGCAACCAGCAAGTTGTAAATCCTCAGCTAACTAACGAGAAGATTTTCTCAGCAGAAGTTGGATATGGATTTAGATCTTCAAACTTTACTGCTAATGTGAACGTTTATAGAACACAGTGGAAAGATAGAGCATTAAGAAGAACTATTCAAGTTCCGGATGTGACAGATGCTTATGCTGAAATGAATGGAATTACAGAAATTCACCAAGGAGTTGAAGTTGATGCTACTTATAAACTTAATAAATTCTTAGAGTTTAATGGTATGTTCTCTTGGGGAGATTACTATTATAAAGGAAATGCAACTGGAACGACATTTGACGGAAATAACAATCCTTTAACTGTAGCAGGTGATTCAAATACGACTACTCTTTATCTTGATAAAGTAAAAGTTGGAGGAACAAGTAGCAACAGTATCCCACAAATGACCGCTTCATTAGGAGCTACTGTAAAACCAGTAAAAGACTTAAGTATTTATGCTGGATGGAGATATGTAGGTAAACTTTACTCTTCTATTGATATTGCGACTTTCTCAAATATAGCAAATCAAGACAGAGGGGTATTAAAATTACCTGATTACAATCTAACAGATATTGGTGTATCATATAAAATTCGATTAAAAAATGCTAATCAGTATTTTACAGTTGGAGCGAACGTTTACAATCTATTTGATACAACATACATCCAAGATGGAGCAACAAATATCTTTGGAAATGATAAAATTACAACAGCTGGAGATCCAGACTTAGGTAAAACATATCAAGATGCTGGTAGAATGTACAAAGGTATTGCTAATGGTAACAGAGTATTCTTCGGATTTGGAAGAACATGGGCCGCAAACCTATCATTCAACTTCTAATATTATCTTAGATTTTAAAATACTAAATCCCAGCTTATCGCTGGGATTTTTGTTATATTTGTATCCAGAAAAAACAGAAAAAACAAAATATGGATTTTTACAAGATTTTACTTAATGCCCACAAAGGCTTTGGGTACTTAGAATTGCTTTTGGTAGCATTATTTATTATTGCTCTTTTGGCGACTATGTTCGGATTCAGTGGAAAAGTAAACAAGTTTCTTAAGAAAACTACACTTTTCACGATGATTTTCTTCCACATTCAATTTTTATTGGGAATCATTATGTTGATTACTAATTTCACAAAAGGACTTAATATGGGAGAAGTAATGAAAAATGCAGAATTAAGATTCCAGTATGTAGAACATCCATTTTCAATGTTGATCGCAGCAGTTTTAATGACGATTGTCAATAAAAAAGTAAAATCAAATGATACAATTTCTTTAGGAGTGGTAATCATGGGATTGATTGCGGTTGGCTTATTTGCATTCGCGTTCCCTTGGACAAGAGTCTTCGGGGCATAAATATATTAACAAAAAATTATTAATTAAATCAATGAAAGTAGCTGTAGTAGGTTCAACAGGAATGGTTGGACAAGTTATGCTTAAAGTTCTGGAAGAAAGAAACTTCCCTATCACCGAATTAATTCCGGTAGCATCGGAAAGATCTATTGGTAAAAAGGTGAAGTATAAACAGGAAGAATTTACGATTGTAAGCATGAAAGACGCTATAGCTGCCAAACCGGATATTGCTATCTTCTCTGCAGGTGGTGGAACTTCTCTTGAATTTGCTCCCCTTTTTGCTGAAGTAGGAACAACCGTTATCGACAATTCTTCAGCTTGGAGAATGGATCCTGATAAAAAACTGGTCGTTCCTGAAATCAATGCTGATGTATTGACAAAAGAAGATAAAATTATTGCAAATCCGAACTGTTCTACGATTCAATTGGTAATGGTTTTAGGACCTTTGAACAAAAAATACGATTTAAAAAGAGTAATCGTTTCTACTTACCAGTCTGTAACAGGTACCGGTAAAGCTGCCGTTGACCAATTAAACGGTGAAATCAGCGGAGATGACTCTATTGCAAAAGTATATCCTTACCAAATCTTCAAAAATGCACTTCCACACTGTGATGTATTTGCTGATGACGATTACACGAAAGAAGAGATTAAATTAATGAAAGAGCCTAAGAAAATTTTAGGTGATGACACATTTAATTTGACAGCTACAGCAGTAAGAGTTCCTGTACAGGGAGGTCACTCAGAAAGTGTAAACATCGAATTTGAAAATGAATTTGATTTAGATGAAGTAAGAAAAATCTTATCTGAAACTCCTGGAGTTATAGTAATGGATAATGTGAAAAACAATGAATATCCAATGCCGCTTTACTCAGAAGGAAAAGATGAAGTTTTTGTAGGAAGGATAAGACGAGATCTTTCGCAGCCGAAAACACTTAATCTCTGGATTGTGGCAGACAATCTGCGAAAAGGAGCCGCAACCAATGCGGTACAAATCGCTGAATATATTGTAGCAAACAACTTAGTATAAACTAACAAAATAAAAAAGAGTCTCAAAATTGAGATTCTTTTTTTTATCAAACCTATGAACGTTCAAAAGACTCATAATAAAGATAAATTAGCCTTTCAAAAACTCATCGCAGCTTTTGGAGTTATTCTTTTTATCGGAAAAATCATCGCATGGAAGCTGACCAATTCCGATGCGGTTTTTTCTGATGCCATGGAAAGTATCGTGAATGTAGTAAGTGCATTTATGGGGCTTTATTCTCTACATCTTGCCGCAAAACCGAAAGATGAAGACCATCCTTACGGTCATGGAAAAGTTGAATTCGTAACTTCAGGAATTGAAGGAGCTTTGATCGCTATTGCCGGAGTTATGATTATTTACGAAGGTGTTCACAGCTTATTGGTCGGAAAAGTTTTAAACAAATTAGACCTTGGAATTTGGATCATTGCCGGAACAGCAATTATTAATTATTTACTGGGATACATTTCCATTAAAAAAGGAAAAGCAGAAAACTCTTTAGTTCTAATTTCATCAGGAAGACACCTACAGTCAGACACAATTACAACTCTTGGTGTTATCATAAGTTTAATTATAGTTTACTTCACAAAAATATATTGGATTGATTCCGTAGTTGCACTTGTTTTTGGAGCTTATATTATTTTTGTCGGATACAAGATCGTTCGCAAGTCTTTAAGCGGAATTATGGACGAACAAGACCCCGATTTACTCAATCAGATTATTGCTTTACTGGAAGAAAACAGAAGAACCGAATGGATCGACGTTCATAATATGAAAATCCAACAATTTGGAGCTTCCCTTCATATTGATGCGCACATCACACTTCCTTGGTATTACAGTCTTCGTGAAGCACATAGCGAAATGGAAAAAGTGATTATTCTTTTAGCTAAAAATACCAAACGAAGCGTGGAATTTAATTTCCACATGGATGATTGCAGACCTGTCTCCTGTCCTGTCTGCCAAATTATGAATTGTCCTGCCCGCGAAAAAGACTTTGTAAAAAGAGTACAATGGACTCCTGAAAATGTAACGCGTGTCGAAAAACACACTGCTGAATAATCAGTTTTTCATCAGCATCTGCTTTCTATAGTAAAACAATGGAACTACCAAAAGTAAAACCAAAGGCTGTATTACAAACCTTCTCATATAAAAAGAAAAGAGATATCCTATTTCAAATTGAGAATAAATACAATACAAATAAATAGGAAAAGTGATTGCGAAAATCATCGTAATGAGAATAGCTCCCTGAGCTGTCCATTCTTTATTTTTAAACAAACACTGAATAATTAAACAGGAAAACAAAAGGTTTAAAATAAATCTAAAAAGATATCCAAGAACTAACTTTCCCCATTCAAAAGAAGGAAAAATCAGGTTTTTATTCGCTTCATGAAAATAAGTAAGAAAAGGATCGTAGAACAACTTATCTTCAAGCATTCTCACACTTACAAGACCAAAAACACCTATTATTACGAGAAACCAACTAAGAATTTTCATTTTTCAGTGCAAAACATTTGATCCAAATTAGCCAAAGCAAAACCACCGTTCCATAAATTACAGCCGGAAATACATAATCGTGAGCCATTTTACTATACGCAGGATGATCAGCCACAACAATATTTAACCCCGTAATCCTCAAAACATTCATTATATATAAAATAAGCAAGCCTATAATTACAAAAATGAAAGTTTTAATTCCTTTATAGAACGCTAAAACAAAAGACACAAATAAGATCATTACAGAAACAGCATTACAGCCTTCCACCATTCTCGTGACATAGTCTCCTTTTACATGAAACCAAACCTGCTCCCCTTTTACATCATTGTACAGCATGGTAGGATAATCTAATGCGTTCTGGAAAAGCCTTACCTGTTCTGCAATCATACGAGAAAAAGGATCAAGCCCCATTTCTTTAAAACTGTTCAGGTAAAACTGATACGCAAAAAGCAACACCAAATAAATGATGATGAAACGTAATAAAATGCTTAGTACCGGTTTGAAATCCTTTAGCATAATGCAAAGATAAAAATTAGACTGTAAATTAGTATATTTGTTTCATATTATGATTTCTGAAAACGCAAAACGATTTTTTGAAAATTATCTTGGTAAAAAATCTTCCGAATTCGTCACCTTGGCTCAAAGCGGCTCCGCGAGGGTGAATTTTTGGGCTCAATCCGACAACCGAAAATACATCATCACGTACAACGAAAATATTCAGGAAAACGAAAGTTTTTTTTATTATTCTGAAATTTTTTCAGCATTACATCTGAATACTCCTACTATTTTTACAATTTCTGAAGACAGAAAAATATACGTTCAGGAATTTTTAGGAGAAACAACACTTTCTGAAGTAATTGCTAAAGAAGGTTTATCTTCAAATGTAAAATCTTTGGTTCAGCAGACTTTAGAAAAACTTTATCAGCTACAGATTCTTACCCAGAATAAAATAGACTATAGCAAAACGTTTGAATACGAAAAATATGATGATCTCCCCGTGACTCATGATTTATATTATTTTAAAAATTTCGTTGCTGACGTTCTGGAACTTGAATATCATAAATCTTCTCTTCTGAAAGAGTTTAAGAAAATTGTTTTGCTCATTGAGAACCTTGAACCAAAAGGATTAATGATACGAGATTTTCAGGCAAGAAACATTATGGTGAATAACGATAACAATGTTTCCTTTATCGATTATCAGTCCGCAATGTATGGCCCGTTAATGTATGATGTGATTTCATTTCTGTTTCAGGCAAAAGCAAATTTTCCTGAAAATTTTAAAAATGAAATGCTTGATTTTTACATTCAGCAATTTGAAAATCTAGAAACCCAACATCAACTAAAAAACTCGGTTAAACCTATTCAACTAATGAGATTCTTACAGGTTTTGGGAGCGTATGGTTTCAGAGGGCTTATTCAGAGAAAACAACATTTCATTGCAAGTATTGAAAAAGGCATTGAAAACATCACAGAATTTGCACAAACTTGGGAAGATATAAAAGGTTATCCAGAACTGGAAAAAGTAATTCACCAATTGAGTTTGGAAAAAACTAAGTTGAAAATTAAGGAGATTTTAAATACCTAAAATCCCCCGATAAGCTTAGAATAAAAAATTAGACTGGATTTGTCATCCTGAGCGAAGCCGAAGGATCTCTAAAAACTAAGTTGAGATTCCTACGGAATGACAAAATAAATTAATAATAAAATATCAAGAACAGTATTGTTCAAAATTTAAATACATAAGAAAATGTTACACATAGACATTCACAGTTTTTCATATAAAAAAGGAGGAATTCCGAAAGATGATTCAGGAAATGGAGGTGGTTTTACCTTCGATTGCAGAGGAATTCTAAATCCAGGAAGAATTGAAGAATATAAAACGCAAACAGGAAACGATATAGGTGTTCAGGAATATTTGGAAACAAATACTGAAATGCCAAAATTTTTAGAACTGATCAAATCTCTTATCTCTATCAATATCGATAATTATATAGATCGAGGTTTTGAAAACCTGCAAATCAATTTCGGTTGTACAGGAGGACAGCACAGATCTGTATATTCCGCAATAAAAATTACTCATTTTATTGAAGAAAAATATGGTGATAAAGTTGAAATCAGCCTTCACCACGACGAACAGCATCAACTTAATTCGTAAATGATAAACGATACTCTATAAATGATTATTAAAAAACTGTTTATATTTATCAATCATCATTCATCACCTATCAATTATTAAATAATGAAAGCTCTCATTTTCGCAGCAGGAAAAGGAACACGATTAAAACCATTTACCGATCATCATCCAAAAGCACTGGCAACAGTGAATGGGATTCCGCTTTTGGAAAGAAACATCAAGTACCTTAAAAGTTTTGGAATCCAAGATTTTGTCATCAATATTCATCATTTTGGAAATCAGATCGTTGATTTTCTTAAAAAAAATGATTATTTCGGCTGTACTATTGAAGTCTCTGATGAATCTGAAGAGTTATTAGAAACCGGAGGTGGACTGGTTTTTGCAAGAAAATTCCTGGATCATGGGGAAGACTTCCTGATCATGAATGCAGATATTTTAACGAATATCAATATTGATGCATTGGTAAGCTATCATAAAAAGATAAAAGATTTTGCTACTTTAGCGGTTTCAGATCGAGAAAGCTCCAGAAAATTGCTTTTTAATGATGAAATGGTATTGAGAGGATGGCTGAATGTGCAAACCGGAGAACAAAGGCTCGCTGAATTTAATAAAGGGTTTAAAGCACTTGCTTTTAGTGGTGTTCATTGTATAAACCCAAGCATTTTTAATAAAATAAAACGAACCGGCAAATTTTCTATCATGGAAGAATATTTGGATCTTATGCATACTGAGCATATACATGGATTTGTGCACAACAGTATTTTAATCGATGTAGGAAGACCAGAATCTGTAATAGAAGCCGAGAAACATTTTAAATAACTGCCATGGAAATGAATGAAAGAGACGAAAGTCTGGTTAATCCGGAATTTGATATTAACGAAACGAAGCTACACAACAGTTTAAAACAAAAAAACTGGGACGAAACCATTACCAAAGATAGCTGGATGGTTTTTAAAGTGATGGCTGAGTTTGTAGACGGTTATGAAAAACTGGCTAAAATAGGTCCTTGTGTTTCTATATTTGGCTCTGCACGATTACAGCCGGAAAGCAAATATTACCAAATGGCAGTAGAAATTGCCGAGAAAATCACAAAAATAGGTTTTGGTATTATCACAGGAGGTGGACCGGGAATTATGGAAGCAGGTAACAAAGGAGCTTTCAATTCAAAAGGTAAATCGATCGGATTAAATATTGATCTTCCTTTTGAACAGCATTTCAATCCTTATATCAATAAATCTTACTCAATGAACTTTGATTACTTTTTTGTAAGAAAAGTAATGTTTGTAAAGTACTCTCAAGGATTTGTTGTGATGCCGGGTGGTTTTGGCACTTTGGATGAACTTACGGAAGCTTTAACTTTAATTCAGACAAAAAAAATAGGCAGATTCCCTATTGTATTGGTAGGATCTCAATTTTGGGGTGGATTATTAGACTGGTTTAAATCAACTTTACTAAAAGACGCCATGATTTCTGAAGGAGATTTGGATCTGTACAGAGTGGTAGATACTGCTGATGAAGCGGTAGCACATATTAAGGCCTTCTACGATAAGTATTCTGTGAACGTAAATTTTTAATTGGCATATTATTTGTGACTTATACCAAAAAAGGATGATTATAAATCTATTAATTAAGATGAAAAAACTTTTATATATATCAGGAATTTTAACATTTTTTGTGTTAATGAGTTTTATGTATGTAGACTTTTTCTCTTCAATGACGAAAGTGGATTATATTGACGGAAGCAAGACATTGAAGTTTACCACAAAAATGAATACAAATCATATTTCAGATGCTATTAAAATAAACCCTAACACGGCAGGATTTGAAGCAGAAGTAAAAAGATATGTAAATAACAATTTTGATGTGTACGTCAATGGCGCTCCTAAAACAATTACTTTTACGGGAAGTCAGGTAAGCGGAGAAACTGTATGGGTGTATTTTGAAACCGGCGGTGTTTCGGATATCAATAGTTTAAAGATAAAAAATACGATACTTCTAAGTGCTTTTCCAAAGCAAATTAACCTGGTTACTATTGCTTATAAAGGAAAACAGAAAACAATGAATTTCCAAAGAGGAAAAGAGGTGAATGAAGTTGGTTTTTAAAAAAGTTAATCAATTAAATAAAAAAGCCACTGCAACTGCAGTGGCTTTTTTATTTTCCATCCTTTAAACTTACTTTATCCATAAAATCTATAACTAGCTTTTAGTATTTTTTATCTATAGCTATTAATTACCTCCTTCACTTCAAGTCCAATATCACTTTTATCATACTGAAATGGTATTTTTTGCAATGACCATCCTTCCCAATACACCTGATCTTTATCAGAAAGATGATATTTTTCAAGAGAGTCTGTAACGTCGAATTTATCTAATATCAGAAAGCCATTTTTAATATTTGTTGAATCATAGGCCACTAAATATTTGTGCCCGGGAATAAAACTTCCATTTTGATGCCCTTCTTTTCGATCATTATTGAACACAAATATAAAATCATAACCTGGTCTTCTTTTATTATAATTAAATTTCGAAGTTATTTTTCCTATTGTATATTTAGTATTCTTTAATATCCCAACTTGAGGGTTTTTAATAATCTTATATTTCATTACATAAATGAGCAATCCAAAAATTAATAACCCGATTACTATAGATTTTTGCTTATTTATCATGTTTATTTCACCTCATTGTTAATTGCAATATCGGCAGCAGTACTTGAACTCTGTATCATTCCTTCATATATTACGCTACCCACAGCTGTATTTCCACCTCCTTGACTTGCCGCAGTCATAATTAATAAAGTGGCTACTCCTCTCACCCCTCCGTTTGTAACACTTGTATATGTTCCATTTACCGAATTGTTAATTGCATTAAGAGAAACATTAGTAGCTGCTGTTCCTGCTTTATTCAAAGCGCTTCCTCCTCCGCCAACAAAAGCATTTATAAGCGTTTGTGTAACATTTATTTTCCCGTTAAGACTACTTTGGAGTGTTACATCTACAGTTCCTCTAATAAGAGATGCACCTAAATAAGAACTGGCAGAAGTTGCACCCGTTAAAGTTGCTATTTGAGGTAAGACAAAGGGCGCTGCAAAAAATGTTCCAAAGAAAAGATAAGCTTCTCTTTCGATTTTATCTCCACCTGTTTCCTTCGTCCATTTATTATATGTTTCCAGATTTTCTTGAAATCTTTCTTTACTGTCAATTCCCAGCCAACTTAAATCATTATCTCCATCATTTTCTTTTGCCAGATCTTTATTAAAACCACGGTCCTGATTTAGCCAAGATTTCATACCTACTTCATGCATCCCAGCATTAATATCATTTTCATTTCTTGTATCTATTTTATACCATGCTAATTCTGAAGGGGATACCCCTTTTCCATCAAACCCTCCCCAATCATCTACTTTATTATTATCCACAGCTTCTAACCCTTCTAATTCTCTTGAATTAATAACTCTATTTTCTGAAAAATTATAATGTGATTGATATGCATATTTTTCTGATAATGGATCTACATTAAAAAACCTTCCAAATGAAGGATCATAATTTCTCCATTTAAATGAGTTCCATCCTGTTTCTTCTTGCTTTTCCTGTTCTTGAAAACCATAAAGATAGCTTCTGTTTAAAGGATATGTTCCGTTAGCTCCAAAATATTCTAGACCAAATGGATAATAGTTTGTCTCCTTGTCAATTGCAGTTGCTCCAAACATATCTTTATAATAGGATAGTCTAATATTCCCTACTTGATCTTTGTATTGATATACATATCGATCAGTTGTGAAATCAAAATAGCCTTCAGCGGTAGCAACAAAAGATAACCCTCCGGTATAATGAAAACCATCAAGATAATCTATTGTTGATGTAATATATTGTCCTCCTCTAGGATTATAATAACTATATTTTTTTTCAACCTTAACTCCATCAGCTCTATATTTATAATTCAATATTCCTGAATTTAAAGTAAGATTAATAGCAGATGGAAGATTTAAATAATTATAACCTATTGTCGTAATTCCTTTATCTATGTGATTAATCATATTACCATTTACATCGTAGCCTATATTATTCCCGCTTGTAGAAGGATAACCTAAACTATTATAGCTATTATCCACAATCTTAATTAATTGATTTCCTTTATAAACATTATAATCTAGATCATCTATCAATAATGGAGTATTAGTAATACCATGAAATCTTTTTAAACTTTTTAGATTTCCATTTAAATCATAGGTTACAGATTCGCCATAACCATTTGTATGAGGTACTGTGGCCAATGGCTCTTCATAAACGGCATCTCTTAATCTATCTAAACCATCATATTTATAATTATATCTTTTTAAAATATTTCCATTAGACGTTCTCCAGTCTATCTCAGAAATATTTCCATTATATTTTGCAGGAAAAGTAGCCACATTTTCAGGATTTTGGAATTTGATTTCATATCCAAATAACTTTCCATTCAAATTTTGTGGGTCATTAATCTTAGTCATCCACCCTTGTATGTTGTACTGATAATCAATACTCTGTAAAGGGATAGCACCTGTCCCACCAACTTTTTTATTCACTATTTGTGATAGTTCATTATAACTATTTTCTCTCAATAGTTCGGGAGTTCCTGTTATATTATGCCAATGTTTCTTGAGTCTGTTTTGATTATCATATTCAAAATTTTCTACAATTACACGTTCAGAGTCACTACTTCCTCTTTTATGATATGTTTTATTTTGTAGAATTGTTCCTATAAAATCCAACTCTTTTTCAATTTTAGTATACCCTCCTAAGTAATTGATTGAATGACTACCAATAACTTGTTCTTTTTTATCATACCAAGTATAATTCTTTGTCCAATTATCATCTTCAATATTTTTTATGTATGACGCCACTAATAAATTCTTAGTACTCATATTATTGTTTTGAAGAGGGTCGTCTCCAAGAACAGTTTGGTTAGTATTGATAATATATTGAGGTAAAGTAACCCCAGATAGAAAAGGCGGATAAGTATCATAATAATTAATAGTTAATAACTTCAAATTATTATTGGGATAAGCAGTATTTGTATAATAGTTATCTATCCCACTATTATTCCAACTTGACGACGCTCTTTTTTCATTATTTTTTATTATACTTTCTAAATTAGCTTGCTGCTGAGTCCGACCGTCATTACTGCTAAAAAGTCCGGTATAAAGGGGTCTATTAAATTGATCATATTTAGTAAAGAGCCACTTCCCTTCATCTTTTAATTTAGCATCTTGAACTAATGCCAATCTATCTTGCATATCATAGACTAAATACTCCCATCCTTTTCCTGGTACTTTTTTTTCTACCAGCTTTCCCCATTCATCATATTTGTATTGATAGCATAAATCATCTAGTATATAGGTTGGGATAAAATCATCAATACCAGCTCCATATTCATCAATAAAAGCATACACTGCTTTTGGAGGTAATACAAAAGCCAATTGGTTATATTCATTATAAATGTAATAAGTATCAGCACTTTCTGTAGTACTGATGACTTTTCTTTGTAATACAATTTGCCCAAAACTATTACTAAACTCAATTATTCTATTACCATCTTCATCATCTATAATTTTCTTATATAATTCACTGGGATTATAATTGAAATTAGTTGAGATATTAACTGTTGATTCAGTAATATTACCAGCTCCCCAAGTTGTGGTCGTTTCAAACTGTCTTACTGCATCTGAATATATATTGACTGCATAATTATAATTAATAGGTTTAGCTGTCCAATCATTTCCTACTTGTATTTGCTGTGCTAATTTATCTAGTGGAGAATTTTGGAAGATTTTCTCAGAAAAAATTTTTTCAGAACCATAAACTACATTAGCACCAGCAAGGGGGGATGTATAGT
Organism: Chryseobacterium taiwanense; assembly: GCF_000813825.1. GTDB lineage: Bacteria > Bacteroidota > Bacteroidia > Flavobacteriales > Weeksellaceae > Chryseobacterium > Chryseobacterium taiwanense. The sequence continues at coordinate 77,579 of NZ_JWTA01000001.1, read as the reverse complement.
AATTCCCATTTTGACTTGTTGATTGAGGTACTGGCAAATATTGCTTTGCTTGTCTACCATATTCATCGTATTCAAAATAAGTCACTATATCTTTTAGGGTTGGAGAACCTTTGACATTTATAGTCTGCTTGAGCCTACCTAATCCATCAAGATATTGAATATTTTCGTTCTTCTTTACATTAGAGTTATTTGTATTAGTAGTTGGCTCTAAGTAAATTTTAGTCTGCACATAATTTTCAGTAAGTGTTTGACTATATGACAATATAGTTATAAACGATAAACTTAATATTAATATATGTTTCTTCATAGTTATTCAAAATAAATTATTGTTTATAATTATATTTATATTCTTTTATTACATTCCCATCCTTATCTTCTATTCTCTCAAGTCGGCTAGCACTGTCATATTTATAAATTTCTCTAGTACCAGACGGCAGGGTTTTACTGGTTACCCCGATTAAAGTGTCATAGGTAAAAGTTGTAATTTTACATTGGTATCCATCAAACATTGGATTAACTCTAAACTCGTCTAATTTTTGAATTAAAATTTGCTCCGAAGTACTATCTATATCTTGGTTTGATAATTGAACAATATCTAGATCATTAATGTCCGAAACAGGAGTTCCTGTTTGAGTATAGTATATTTCTTGAAGCAAAGCATTATAACTAATTCCTTCTAAAATAGCAATAGGCAAGGATTGGTTGTAACCTAAAATTATTGAGACAGGGGTTCCATCCGCTTTTCTGTACCCTCTTAAATTTCCCTTATCATCATATGTGTCAAATTTAATACTGCTTTTTATGTTTTGTAGAGGGCTTATATTAATTATAGCGTCTGGAAATACTGAATTATTATTCCCATAGCCATTCATTGAAAAAGATAATTGATTATTGTTTTTTAATTTTTGTTGGCCAATAAGGTTTCCTATTAGATTTTCATTTACTAAAGAAGTGTATTGATCTGTTGCATAGAATAGATTTGTGGTATATGTATTTCCTAAACCATCTTGAGTCCCAATTATTGTTAAAACAGGATCTTTACCTGCAACAGTATTTGTATAAGCATAACCTGTGGTCTTTATAATTTCACCATTTTGTAAATATTCCTTGACTACTTCTGTTATTAAATAATTACTTCTAGTAAAATATTCTCGATCGGTATGTATTAAATTAACATAATCATAGCCAGGATCTCCTTTAAAACGCTTAACCGCATTTCTTACAAAGTTACTATGAAAAAAAGCAGGATGTGGACTATTAGCATTTATATTTTCTTTATTACTGTTATTTTTATAGCTTTTTTGAATCTCCTTAACAATATTATTTCCCTCATATAGCTTAGAGTTAATTAAATAATGATTTATAAAATTAGTATTATCAATACCTACAGCGCTATTGGTATATAAAAACTCAGATATACAGTGTGTGTCAAAATCATTAATTCCATTATTCGGATAAAAAGCCCTGAAATGTCTTTTAGATTGACTTATTTTTGTTTCATACTGGTTTACAGTTTTTTTATCTAATTCATTTTTCTCTATTAATGAATATTTTATCTGGGCTTTTCCTCCGGAAGGATTTTGATATAGAAAAAAACGCTTGTATAAATCCGGCTCACCACTAAAACTTCCTCCTGCTGAGAATAACGTTCCATAATCATCTACATAAGACATAAAGAATTTTTTCACAGGGTATCCTACTAAAGGAATATTATATAGTGTTCCAGAACTTTTCCCATCAGGCAAATTATAGTTATAGCTTAATATCCTAGGATGAGGATCATTCGTCGATTCAAATAGAGTTTTTGATTTTATTCGTACACCAGGTCCTTTAACAGTTGTACCCCATAAATTAAATGTATTGGTTTCTAAATCATAAATAGTATAGCCTTTAGTCGGATAAATCACTTTCCTTAAAGACCATGTTTTTGCTAAATCATTTGGTTCTTTATTAATCATGCCACCTAAAGAAAATCTTTGCTGCCCATTAATATCATACGGTAATAATGAATATTCAAATTTATCCGGATAATAATAATATTTAGGAAGAACCAAATCTTTAGAAATAAGATCATCAGCATTAATAAAATCATCATTAGATGTATTGCAATAACCAAAGAAATCTTTATTAAAACTTCCTATTTGCGGAATTTTATCATTTTCATAATATTCAAAGGAATATTTCCCTCCGTCTATAAAAGTAACAGATTCTAGTTTCAATCTTTTACTGTAATCATTTCTATACTGTTCCGAATTAAAATAGCTATAAGTAAAGTCAAAGCTACTGACTAGTTTATTCTCCTTGTTCCTTATTTCAATTCTTGTTAATGCTTTTCCATTTTTAAAATCCTGTCTATTTAGTCCATATTCAAAGTTTATTGTACCATTTTTGAAGGCAATTGTCTTTATTCTTTTCTTTTGAATATATCTTTTATATGTTCTATTTAAATAATTATTGTCATCATCACTGAAAATATAACAATCATTTGTAATATATTGGTTATTTCTATAAGTCAGATTGGAAAATGCCCCCCCTCTTAGATAGGGTTTATTTTGTGAATCAAAACTAGATGGAGCGACCTTATTATCAGCTTCTTCTGTAGTATAATTTTCATAGAGAAAATTAATCTCCTCAGTAGTCATTGGGTCCTTTACTTTTGAAATATGCCACTTTTCAATATTAGGAGGATTAAATACATCATCTTTTTGATTCATATAATAACTAGGTGCTAAAGGTCTTTTTCTAAAGCTAGGTTCATGTACAAAATCAATATCTGAAAAATAATATTCAATGCCATTATCTAATTTTACTTTAAAGTTTTTATAATCAAAAAATGATCTATTTTGACTAATTAAACCTGGCGGATATACATTTGGTGTCGAATAAACAGATGCTACAGTATAATTAATAAACATTTCCTCTATGTATTGTGTAACAATTGAATTTTTATTATATAATTCTTTTGCAGTATTTAATGATATTGGATAGTAGAAAGCTGTTTGATTATTAGGTATGTAAACATTAAAAATATCTGGCTCATAATCCTGTTTTCCAATATTTGTATTATAATGCTCAATAATATTATTATTTTTAACCTTTTGATACCCTTTTTGATTTTCAAATGCTGCCATATGCCCAGCCATTACATACTGCGATCCCTTAAAAGAAGAATCCGGTATATTCCAAAACGGGGGAAAACCGTCTCCTGTTTGATCTACATCTTTTTTATCATAAACTTCCCTATTTATATATGAATCTGTCAGAGCCCATCCTAATCCAATATCAGATGCAACATCATCTACTCTAATCCCAGATATATTATAAGATATTTCAATTGGATAAGTAAGATTTCCTACTTTTATTGTATATAAAGGAATCTTTATATTATCTTCATCTTCTACTATTTTGCTAAGAGTACTTTCTATTTTTTCTCCATCACCTATTGTTATTGCTTGTGAAAACAAATTATTACTTAGAATAATACCTATTATTAAATATATTTTTCTCATCTTTTATTTCTTAATCAGTTTCGCATTTGCTGTTTTATTTGTATCCGTTTTAATCGTAATCAGATAAGCTCCCTGTATCAAAGGCTGGGTGTTGATCTTTGTTACCTTATTCTTGGTTTTCAGACTCTGAAGCTGCCTTCCTGCCATATCATACATGATGATATCCGCTTCCTTGAAATCAAAACCGATTTCTACATACGCATAATCGGATACAGGATTCGGATAGATCTTGATATCTTGTTTCTCAATCAATTGATCTACCTGCTGATCTCCCAGCTTTACAATCTTCCAGTTCTCTTTGCCTAATTCTTCGGCACTGGTTCCTGCAAGAATAATCGATCCATCTCTGTTTAGTCGGATATCCGAAAGCCTTTCTTCTCTCTTTCTGGATTCTCCTTTTACATGTTTTCTCCACTGTTCATTCCCATTTTCATCGATATACAGCATCCAGAAGGTTTCATCATCGGTTTCTATTCTTCCTTCTGCCTGAGTATACCCTCCGAGTAAAACTCCTTTGGTAAGATCTTTATTCTTTTCTCTTTGATTCTGCCCTAAGATCACATGCATTCCCATCAGAACATCTCTGTTTTTGAAGTTGTAGGATTTCTGCCAGATCTCTTCGCCTCTTTCGTTTAATGAGATCAGCCAAAGATCGGTGCCTTCTTCTATGCCTACGGTTTTATTGCCTGACCGTTCTGAACGACTTTCGCCTCCTATGATAAAGCCTGAAGTGGTCATGGCTAATGTTCTCAGGTGATCATCTCCTGTTCCTCCATAGTTCTTTTCCCATTCTACTTTTCCGTCTTTATTCAGCTTAATAATCCAGTAATCGCCTTCACCGAAGTTGTCCGAGGATTTGGGATAGCGAGATACGGGATTCGAGGTTGTAGTACCAGTAACCGAATTCGCCCCCGAATCACGCAACCCGGAACTTCTGGAATAAACTCCTAATAAAACTCCTCCATCTCTTGTCGGAATCATTTTTTCTACTTCATCTAAACCTTTTCCGCCCAGAATGAGTTGGGAAACTTCTTTTCCATTTTTGTCTAATTTAACAATAAGAACATCTTTAGATCCATAGCCTTGTGAAGAGTTCTGAACATTTCCTGCCACAACGAATCCTAAGTTAGTGGTCTGAATGACAGCTCTGGCTTCTTCATCAGAGGTACTTCCTATGGTTTTCTGCCACAATTCGTCTCCGAATTCATTGATTCTGATCACCCAGATATCAGATCCTCCTTTGGAATCGTCTTTTTTATCAAGACCTTTCCCAGAGTAAGTGGTTCCTGCTAAAACAAAGCCTCCCTCCTGTGTGGATAGTGATGCTGAAAGGTAATCGTGGTTCTTTCCCACAAAGTATTTTTCCCAGACTTCTTCTCCCTGTTGGTTGAGTTTCACCAAATGGAAATCGTAACCGTTATTTTGTTTATTATCTGTGGAGAGTTTTTTTGATTGAATAGAACTTCCGGTAATTAAGTACTGTAGATCCACCGTTGGAGTGACCTGGCTTAAGAAATCCTGGGTTGAGGATTTGATGTCTTTCTGCCATAGAACTTCCTGAGCCGAAACGCTCAAAACCGTGCATAAGAAATATGCACCCATATAGAGTTTTTTCATCTAGCTTTCAAAGTGTTAGTTTATTGAAATTTTTACAAAAATATCATTTTTACTTCACTTTTAAAAGAATTATTATAACATCAATACAAATTATAATTTATCAAAAAAAACATTTTTTCAATTTAGTTTTATTAATAAAAAAAACGGCAAACTCTAAATTGAGTTTACCGTTTTTTTATTAATAGATTACGTATTATAGTCCTTTAATCTTGAAATCATCTACTTCCCATGTTGCCGCTGCAGAAGTCGTAGAAGTATATTTGAAGGCAATTCTTACGTTTTTACCTAAGAAAGCACTTAAGTTTAAATTTCCAGAGCTTACCCAATCTCCATAAGCAGCAGTATTTGTATCGAGTGTTGCCGAAAGCAATGTCCATGTTGTTGTAGAAGGTGTTCCTGTATAATTATCTGTTGCATATATCTGCAAAGCATTTCCAACATATCTTACATCTGTTGTAAAGGAAGCAAAGGCTTTTGTTTTTCCTACCAAGCTTACTTCTTTAGAAATCAACCAGTCTTCGTTAACTTTATTTCCGGAAGCATAACCATTCATCATCGCATAGTTGTTTCCAGAATTCCCTTGATTAGAAATAGTCCATACTTCAGCCCCCGTTACACTTACTGTTGTCCAGTTTGCAAAACCTGAAGAGAAGTCGTCTCCATAAATTGTTGATAATGGAACGTATACACTTCCGTCACATCTTGGATTACTTAAGTTTGCATTGATTTGATAAGGGATCCAAAGTTGGTAAGTCCCGTTATATGCACTTAGAATCGCATAAACATCACCTTTTCCTCCTGATACATCTTTTCCTGCAAATGTTGCGTAGTTACTTGTTCTTAAAACAATTGTTTTCCCAGTACAATCAATTAGTGTTCTGTTTGTAGTACTTCCAGAAGCATAAGGTTGATATAAATCTGAATCTTTAAACTGCACATCTTTCAATTTAATCCATCTTCCTACATCAGCATTCGTAAGTTGAGAGATTGTTCTTTCAGTAGAAGATACATCTCTTATCGGAGCATTTCCATCAAAAACACTTTTGTAAATGTTAACTTCTTCAATACCTCCGAAAGCAGTATTATTACTATATAAACCACCTAGCTGTATTTCTCCGCTTACATTACTTACATAAAGATCCTTTAATTTAATATAAATATCTTTTCCTACTCTGAAACGATTATCCTGATAAAGGTTTGTTTTATTGATATTAAATCTAAGACCTCCTGTAGCATCTTCAATATAAACATACTTATATAAGTTTCCAGTTTCATCATTTGCTGTTACCTGAGCTTTTACATAGTAATCTCCTGTAATCTGATTCCAGTTTCCTGTTGTATACAATTGTTTTACTTCAGCAATTGTTTTCTGAGTAAGTCCTGTATCGCTGAATTTACAAGGATCAGCCGTAATCCCGTCTAAACGAGGAAACTTATTCATTTCAAGATCGGTAACTCTGTTGATGTATAATTGGTAGGTAGAGTTGTATTTACTATAAATCCCTACAAATTTACCATTCCCTGAAGGCATTATTTGGTTCGCAAAAGATGCATATCCACTGTTTCTTACAATTCTTGTCGTTGTAGTACTGTTATCTCTGATTACTCTATCTACTGTAGTAGCATCCGGAGCATAGTTCATACATAAAATTTTGCTATCAAACTCTGCATTATTTACCTGAATAAGACATCCTATATATTTATCATTTGCAGTAACCATCTGTGCAAATGTCATTACTTTAGGAGTAATCGTTGCTTTTACGCTACAATCTCTATAAATATGAGCAGGAACATATTTTTCTGGAATTCTTGTTCCTGCATCGGTAATCATTCCTAATTGTGTTACTCCACCATAAGAGCTAAGCGCAAGACCTTCTATCTCTATATAGACTTTAGACCCTTGTGGAAATTTGGTATACGTACTTACTGCATCTACACTTACTGTTAAACCTTCTGTCGGGTCTGTTGGAGAATCTTGTATGTAAATTGTTTTATAAATATTTCCTGTTTCATCGGATGAAGAAACGTACCCTTCTATATAAGCCTTATCTGTAAGGGTTACATTTTGAGCTTTAGCTTTCAAAGCCGTCAATGTCAACTTTGTTAAATCCTTTCCTTTTCCTGTAACATAATAATCAGCGTTTCTACATTGATAATCATCAAGATTAGGAGCATCGTATTTATCATCATGTACACAACCTGTAATAAGTAAGGCCGTTACAACAATGAAAATATATTTTAGAATTGAATTATATTTTTTCATAATATTTTTTTTAGAATCTTAAATACACGTTAGTAAAGAAAGTGATTCCTTTATCATACCAAAGTTTTGGACTGAAATAAGGTCTTGCTCTTTGAGAATCTGCAAGTGCATCATCAAAGTTTACATTTCTCCCCTGTTCAAAACCTCCGGTTACATAATTTCTGTTGTTTAGAATATTGTTTACAGAAATACTAACTCCCATTCTGTATTTTCCAAACACGAAAGATTTTCCGGCATTTGCATTTAACATAAACTGATCGTCAAACTTCTGTTGAGCCGTAAGCTGCTTCACAAGTTCCGGAGTTGCTGCTTCAATAGGGTTTCCTCCTGCATCTGTATAGAAATAAGGAGTCTTATTCAATGCCGAAATATCAACATATTGATCCATTAAATAGTTTGCTGAAGCTCCAACCCACCAATATTTTGGAGAGTTATATTTTAATCCGAAAGAGAATGCTTTCTGAGGGGTTCCTGCAACTTTATAGTTTTTAATTTGTGCTTTTCCTCTCCAGAAATCTTCTCCTCTAAAACGGTTAATATCATCAAACGTAGAAACATCAGCATCACTTGTGTATTTGTATTCTCCAACACTTGCAGCTCCAGTTGCATTTAAAGTAGGTAGTATTTTTACATCAAAACCAAGTTCTGCTCCTATGTATCTTTTGTTTACATTACTCATTGCTTCGTTTACCAAAGTACTCAAAGCTGTTCCAGAACCACTCTGCACATCAGCATAGTATCTAGAGATTTCTGTAGCGTTGCTAATTGTAGTTAAGAATCCGGAAAGTCTCAATTTCAAAATCTGACCTCTCATGATATAGCTCAAATCATTTGAGTTAATCACCTGATTTCTAACTCCTGGAGTTAAGTAATCTACCGTTCTTGGGTTGATATAAATTTCATTAAATGTTGGTGCTAAGCTAAAATATGCCCCATCATAAACAATAAAGTTTTTACCGTTGATTTTGTACGTAATTTTCGCTTTAATACCTGCGTCTAAAGCATCATATACAGCACTTTTTCCTTTAGAGTTATTTTGGAATCTATAACTTCTGTAATTTCCTTCTCTGTAAGATTCTGAATAAGAAGAGAAAACAGAGGCAACTACATTCCATTTAGCAAAATCAACCTCTGATGAAAGGTTCAACGAATAATGGTTTTTGGTCAAAAGATAAGAATACTGAGTTCTGTCTCCTTCTTTCGCCTGTACATTCGGATCATCAATATTGTAGCTTACATCTCCATCAAAAGCATTCTGGTTATAAGCAAAATTTGCCCCCAACAAGTCTTTCACTCTTCTGAAGTTATCAGATTTTAGATTCTGATAATTGAAATTGATATTTAATTTCCAATTATCTTTTAATCTTGTATCGAAGTGAGAAGCGAAATTAAAAGTCTGATCTTTGGTAACGTCCTCTACAACTGAGTAAACAGCCCCTCTATCCGTCCCGTCCGGGTTTTTAAGATTAAGACGGTTGGCACTGTACAAAGAATTCCAATCGATTTGGGATTGAGCTTTAAATTCTTCTTCAGTTAAAAGACCATATCCCGGAAGTTTTCTGTAGTAAGTTGGATTCGGATCTGCTGCGTGGAACCAGTCCAATCTGCTTCTTGCATCACTTCCGAACTGATAAGAAACAGTATTTGTCCAGTTAGAGTTTTTACCGATTTTCAAATAATCAGTTAACATAAATACGGGTTCAAATACATTTCTGATTCTTGAGTTTCTCTTTTCTCCGTCTTGCCATCCCCAATATGAATTATAGTTTTTACCCATAATATCATATACTTCCTGAGTGTTAGGAGAGTTTGATGCTCTATAAGTAGGAGAACCGAAACCTGTCAGGTTGATTGAGTGCCTATCGCTGAATTGCTTCTCAATAGATCCGAAATATGCATAAGCATCTTGGTATACTCCATCTATAATAGCTCTATCCCCCCATCTTCTGCTTCCTGAGAATGTGAATGCCCATCCTTTTTTAGACAAACCTGAAGAATAGGTTGCTAATGCTCTATGCAAATAACTTCTATTGGTAAATGAATACGCCAATGAAGTCTGTTTTCTGTAGCTGGAAGCTCTAGTATTGTAATAAACAACACCTCCCAAGTTCCCAAAAGTGTATTCTGAAGGAGTAATGTTATCTACATTTTCGTATGGATACCTTGTCACGTCATTCAGACCTCCCCAGTTACTGAAGTCGATTCTTCCATCATCATTTTTAGACATCGGAACACCATTGAAAAATACATCCTCAAATCTGTTGTCTACACCTCTTGGTCTGAACCAGTATGCTCCTAATTCGAACGCCGATACATTTTGAAATGCATCTCTTCCCGAACTTAAAAGTCCTACAGTAGGCTGCATAGCAGAACCTCCATCTTCAGTATCATTCGCTGAATCATCAATCACCACAACACCTGCATCTGATCCTACATTACCACTAAGTGTAATCACACCTAGATTCTTTCTTTTCTCATCAGCAGTTACATCAAACTCTAAAATCTTAGATTCAAAGTTTGGTTTCGTAACCGTAATAAGATAATGACCCGGCTTTAGATCTACAAATTGGAAATATCCAATTTTATCTGCAGTTACATCATCTACAGATTGTGCAAGATCCACTTCTGCTCTCTCCAGAGGCTTACCATCCTGATCTTTAATATAGGCAAAAACAGTAGTTTGTGCAAAATAATAAGATGCAGGCAATAACGTAAACAAAGAGATTAGGGATAGTTTTTTTATCATATATAAACTTTTTTAACTCCTTCTTTAATTAGGGGGCAACAAATTTAGAACTATTTTCATTAACGGAAACATTTTTAATAATTTATTCTATTAATTTTTCTTAACCTGCGATTATTATCCTAAAAATATCACCTTTTTACAATTAAATATTAAAAAACATACATGAATTTTTATTAATGTTTATTGTTATATAAAATTAGTAATTTTACCCCCTCATTTTTTTTAAAATACTAAGAATATGAAAAAATATTTAATCGTTATTGCCGTTTTTTGTTTCGGATTTACGTTTTCTCAGCAGAAACAGGTTAAAAGAGCTGCTGTCGGATTTTTAAATGTTGAAAACCTTTGGGACACGATTCCTTCTGCCGATTATATCAACGGAACTTTAGCGGTTTCAAACCCTGCATTTCACAGAAGTGTTCCATTAGATTCTTTAAAATTGTTAGAAACTACTGAAGACTACAAAGGAGAATGGAGTGATGATCTTTTAATTGGTAAAAAAGTAATCCGTAAGCAAATTTTAGCGGAGGATTTCACCGCAAATAGCCCTAAAAGATGGGGGACTAAGTTTTACAATCAAAAATTAGCCAACGAAGCAAAAGTAATTTCCGAACTAGGAAGACAATACACTAACGACAATCCTGCTATTTGCGGACTTATCGAGGTAGAAAACAGACAGGTAATTGAAGATTTGATCAAACAACCTGCTTTAGCAAAAAGTAACTACGGTATTGTACACTTCAACTCTTACGATGCAAGGGGAATCGACGTGGCTATTATTTATCAAAAATCAAGATTTTCTGTGCTTAATTCCTATAAAAAAGAAATTAAAATTTTTGACGAAGACGGAAAAAGAGAATACACCAGAGATATTGTCGTTGCCATAGGATTATTGGATGGTGAAAAAGTTGGAATTTTTATGAATCACTGGCCATCAAGAAGAGGAGGCGAAGCTATTTCTCAAGCAAAAAGAAATACCGCTGCAACCGTTCTAAAAAATGAAATGGATAAAGTAACGGCAGAAAACCCAGGAATAAAACTATTCTCAATGGGTGATTATAATGACGATCCAGTAAGCCCAAGTTTAAAGAAACACTTGAATGCAGTTGGAGATCCAAGTGAGCTTTCGGATAAATATCCTTATTATAATTTAATGTACAAATTATATAAAGCCGGAGTTGCTTCTCTTGCCTATAGAGATGCTCCGAACTTATTCGACCAAATTATTGTTTCAAAAAATTTATATTCTCCGGAAAAAATAACACCTACCTATTCCATATTTAAAGCAGAAATTTACGCTCCGCCTTATTTAGTCAATAAAGAAGGACAATGGAAAGGCTACCCATTACGTTCTTGGGACGGAGATAGGTTTACCGGAGGATACAGTGATCACTTCCCTGCGGTATCAATCGTTCAAAGAGAACATGTAAAAAAATAAATATTGCTTAAGCACTCATTTTGAGTGCTTTTTTTATGTAAATACAAATCAATACCCATTGATTTTTTATTAAAACAAATATTGAATTAATATTTTTTAAAAGTCTAACTACCGTAAAATAAAATTCATCAATTATTTAAACAAGCGTTCAAAATTTTGACTAGATTTGTTATTCACAAAGGATTGAAAAATTCATCAATCTTAAACTAATAACGAATCAATTCATGAAAAAGCAAATTTTATCATTGGCTATTTTTGCCTCTGCAGTAGTATCTGCTCAGATTTATGTTCCTAATGGAGTCGTAGGAAATACTGTCAACTCATCAAATAATTTTACTGGAATAGGTACTAATTCACCCACTGAAATGCTACATATAGATGGTGGTAACTTACGTGTTTCAAATGGAGACTTGCAGTTATATATATCAAATTTTGTAATGGACGGAGGAAATGTTTTATTAAGAGGAAATCAAGATGTTGCTGATATATTATTCATTAATAATAATAATGACCAATACGCTCGAATTTACACTAATCCACAAGGAACTAGAACTTTGCATTTTACAACACAATCAAACAATGAACCTAATCTAACAATTTCGGAATCTGGAAATATCGGAGTTGGAATTGCCAACCCACAATACAAATTAGATGTTATTGGTAAAGCTTCTTTCTCAGACAATGTTAAAGTTGATGCGAAATTTGAATCCAAAGAAATAAAAGTAACTCTTACCCCAACCGCTGATTTTGTTTTTGAAGAAAATTATGATCTACCAAAGCTTGAGGAAGTAGAAAAACACATCAAGGAAAAAAAACATTTACCGGAAATTGCTTCGGCTAAAGAAATGGAAAAAGATGGAGTAAATGTAGGTGAGTTTCAAATCAAGCTTTTACAAAAAATTGAAGAGTTGACTCTTTATACAATTGAACAAAATAAATTAAATAAAGAACAGCAAGAAAAAATTGAAAAACTTACGTTACACACTATTGAACAAAATAAACAAATCAAAGAATTAAAATCTAAAATAAATAAAAATAATCCATGAAAAAATTCTTATTAACTTCTATTTTATTGTCATCAATATCTTTGAATGCCCAAGTTTTAGACGATGACTCTTTCTTTAAAAATTTATATGACAAACCCACATATGGTATACCTTCAGAACAAGATCATTACCATATTTCGAGCAAAACTTTTAGTAATGGTTTTCGAGGCCTAGACATAAAATGGTATGGAGGAATAAATCTTACTGGAACAGCAGGAGATATAAAGTTAAAATCATTATCGGGAACCGTTTACATTGCAAGTACAGGAAATGTAGGGATTAATAATGAAAATCCTTATGCTACTTTAGACGTAAGTGGAACCTTCAGAGCAACAAGCAATAATAATTATTTTTTTTACAATGGTGCTGGTGACTTAGAACTGAAATATGAAGCTAGAGGAACAGGAGGAAGAGCAATCGTACACGATACAGGCAATATATTGTCACTAAATTATGGCAATGATTTTTCGGGGGGAACCAGAATAGGAGATACCTTTTTAGTAAAGGGGGACAATGCATCCTTACAAGGAAAATTTGAATCCAAAGAAATAAAAGTAACTCTTACACCAACTGCAGACTTTGTTTTTGAAGAAGATTATGATCTCCCTAAGCTCGAAGAAGTAGAAAAGCACATCAAAGAGAAAAAACATTTACCGGAAATTGCTTCTGCTAAAGAAATGGAAAAAGATGGAGTCAATGTCGGTGAATTTCAAATCAAGCTTTTACAAAAAATTGAAGAGCTCACTCTTTATACTATTGAACAAAATAAAAGAATAAAAGAGCTTGAATCTAAAATTAATAAAACGAATCCATGAAAAACAAAATTTTATCCTTAACTATTTTTGCTTCCACTATATTATCTGCTCAAATATATACTCCAAATGGAGCCACTCTTTCAACACCTTCTGGAAATACAAACGTTGGTATTGGAATAGCAAATCCTGAAGCTAAATTTCATGTATACCAACCAGGAAGTTCCAATTACATAGACGCATTCACAATAGATGTTGAGTCATTCTCCAATACTCAAAATGCTCAAGCCAGTCATTTTTTTAGAGTTAGAGATGTTGGAGCGAGTGGAAATATCCCTTTTATAATAAAAGGAGATGGAAATGTGGGAATTGGAACTTCAACTCCACAAACAAGACTACATATTGAGGGCGATATTAATTCTACAGGATGGAGCTATCCTCCAAATACAACCAGAAGGATTGGATTTATTACAACGGACAACACAAACGGGATTGCAAATTATGGAATGTCACTCTTAGAAGCATATCCTACTGGAACTTCTAACGATGGTCGCGGAGTTACTCTTTCTGGTTATTTTGGTTTAAGCTTTTTCACGTCATCAAATGAAAGAATAAGAATAGATGGTAACGGTAATGTAGGCATTGGAACGACTACTCCGCAGTACAAACTAGATGTCAACGGAAAAGCTTCATTCTCTGACAATGTAAAAATCGACGCTAAATTAGAATCCAAAGAAATAAAAGTCACCCTTACACCAACGGCTGACTTTGTTTTTGAAGAAGACTACGCTCTTCCAAAGCTAGAGGAAATAGAAAAACACATCAAAGAGAAAAAACATTTACCTGAAATTGCTTCTGCTAAAGAAATGGAAAAAGACGGTGTAAATGTGGGTGAATTTCAAATTAAGCTTCTCCAAAAAATTGAAGAGTTGACTCTTTATATAATTGAACAAAACAAGCTAATCAAAGAACAACAGAAAAGAATTGAGGCTCTAGAAACGAAAAAATAAAAACTAATACAAAGAAATTCCATGAAAAAATTTTTAATAATAATCATTCTGTGTTTTTCAGTTTTGAAAATTACAGCACAAAGCTATGAACAGCTTTATAGCCAAGAAGAGCAAGCTCGCCTAACTAGAGTAAGCAGTACAGAAGCCGAGATTGATGGTTTTATAGATCAATATATAGGTACTTATGATTTTACTAAAGTTATTAATATGGTAAATCAAATTAAGGATGAAAATGGGCAGGCATTAACCGGTTCAGCTTATCAAGGTGAGTTACTGTCCGCAAAAAAAGCAAGATTAAGAAATCTTTATTTTGAAGAAAACCCAGAAAAATTAAATAACTATTACGCAAAGCAATTACAGCGATGCGTAAATGGGGGATTTGAAGACAACGGAGGATCTGTAAATGGCTATAGCTTTGCTCACAATAAAATATCCACAGGATGGAGCATATTCAACAATAATCCGACTACACCAATTGCAGCTTCTCCAACAGCACACGCAACACTCGTAGATAATTCGATACCTGACCCTATAATAGTAGGAGGGATTCTTCAAAGAGTTAATACCGGCACACGTGCGATAAGAATAGGTAATCCATATTCTACTGACCCATACTTATATCATGTCACTAAAATGACAAGAACATTTACAGTAAATGAATCTTCAATCAGTTTTGCATTTGCTTTAGTTTTACAAGATGGTGGAAGTGTGCATGTAACCTCTAATACTAACCCATATTATCAGGTAAAATTATTAAATAGTAATAATCAACCCATCTTTACTCGAAATGTAATGGCCAATCCAACTAATCCTCTTTTCCAAAAGGACAACGGAGTCCTTTACACTAATTGGGCATGTGAAAACATTAACACCGCTAATCTCATAGGACAAACAGTAACTTTAGAAATCATTTTAAGTGATTGCGGTCAAGGAGGCCATTGGGGATATGGATATTTCGATGATTTCTGTGGATTTACGTGTACTAATCCAGCATTTAACCCTGGGATAACTCTAAATCCTTTACCAAGAGATTGTCCAAAGTTTCCGCTTCCTGTTTCTGGTAACATTACATTACCAAGTAATGCTTCATTTACCAATGTAACTATACAGGTTTTAGACACTTCCAATAATGTTGTAGGTACAAAGATTATTACCTCTGCTCCTGCAGGTGCTTTTTCCACAAATCTTGACTATTCAGACTTTTATCCTTCAGGTCCTAATAATAATCAAGATTTTAATATCAAAGCTACTTTAAATTATACAATTAGTGGAATACCACAAACACCAGTTGTAATAAATAACACAAATCCTCCTGGACCAGATGTTTCATTTAAAAGTTGTCCTAATCCTTGTTTAGAAGCAATAACTTTCGAAAAGGATCAGCCAATTACGACTTCTCAGAATTTCCAAGCTAGCTGTTGTATTATCTCGAGTTCGATTATTTATCCTAATCTTACCGTAGATTTTAGAGCTGCATTTGAAATCATTTTAAAGGAGGGATTCTATGTATCTGGTTATAATACCGGAAATTTCCATGCATACATTGCACCATGTGAAGATAATAGCAACATTTCATCCCAACAATCTTCATCATCAAGATTAGCCAATAAAGTTACACCAGAATTCGTTGAAAATTCGGATATTAAAATTTACCCGAATCCAGCATCAAATTATATCAATATAACTTCAGAAAATGAAAAACTAATTTCTTGGGAAATATATGATATGTCTGGTAAATCTGTCTTGAAAGGAAATACGACTTCAATAGATGTTCAAAATATCTTAAAAGGAAGCTATTTATTAAAAATTAATTTAGAGAAAAAACAAGTCTCAAAAATTATAATTATTAAATAATTATACAACTTAAATACAAAAAGGTTCAGAATAATTCTGAACCTTTTTTGTTTATAGAAAATCAACAATTATTTGTTGAATAATTCCTCTACTTTATCCCAGTTTACAACAGAGAAAAACGCTGCTACATAGTCAGGTCTTCTGTTTTGGTAGTTTAGGTAATACGCATGTTCCCAAACATCAAGTCCTAAAACTGGTGTTCCTTTTACATCTGCAACAGGCATCAAAGGATTATCCTGGTTTGGAGTAGAAGATACAGAAACTGAACCATCAGTATTTTTTACCAACCAAGCCCATCCTGAACCGAATCTTGTTTTAGCAGCATCAGAAAAATCAGTTTTGAATTTTTCAAGACCACCATAAGCTTCGATAGCAGCTTTTACATTTCCTACAGGCTCATTGCTTCCACCTGGAGTTAAGATTTCCCAGAATAAAGAGTGGTTGAAGTGACCACCTCCATTGTTTCTTACCGCTGGTTTATCAGTTCCAGTCTGGCAGATTTCTTCTATATTTTTTCCTTCTAGATCAGTACCTTTAATTGCATTATTTAAGTTGTCGATATACGCTTGGTGGTGCTTTGTATGGTGGATTTCCATAGTTCTTGCATCGATAGTCGGCTCTAATGCATCGTAAGCATATCCTAGTTGTGGTAATTCAAATGACATAATTTTATTTTTAATGTTATTAATCCAAATTTAGCCATAATTTGACCTATATTCAAAAAATGGAGATTACTTTAATAAATCTTTAACATTGATATATTGATTTAGAATGAATTAAATTTTATAATAAAAAAATCGAGTATGAAAAATAAGAGACAGTTTTAATTAAAATGATTAGAGATTATCCCTAAAAATTTTCTAATTTCTCTAGTTCAAACCAACAAAAAAGCACAAACCCAGAAAGTTTGTGCTTTTTCTTAACAATATTAAATTAATTTACTTATTCATAGACATAAGGAATTCTTCGTTATTGCGAGTTCCTTTGATATTTCTATCCACAAATTCCATAGCTTCTATAGGATTCATTTCAGAAAGGTATTTTCTTAAGATCCACATTCTCTGAGAGGTCACTTCATCTAAAAGAAGATCATCTCTACGAGTACTGGATGCAACCAAATCAATTGCTGGGTAAATTCTTCTGTTGGCAATTTTTCTATCTAACTGAAGTTCCATATTACCCGTTCCTTTGAATTCTTCAAAGATCACTTCATCCATTTTAGAACCAGTGTCGATAAGAGCAGTTGCAATAATCGTTAAAGAACCACCTCCTTCAATTTTTCTTGCAGCACCAAAGAATCTTTTCGGTTTGTGAAGAGCATTTGCATCAACCCCTCCCGATAATACTTTACCTGAAGCAGGCGTAACCGTATTATATGCTCTTGCAAGTCTTGTAATTGAATCTAGTAGAATAACAACATCGTGACCGCATTCTACCATTCTTTGTGCTTTAGCAAGTACAAGATTGGCTACTTTCACGTGTTTATCCGCCGCCTCATCAAAGGTAGATGCAATTACTTCTGCATTTACACTTCTTTCCATATCGGTAACCTCTTCCGGACGTTCGTCAATCAGAAGAACCATCATATACACTTCTGGATGATTGGATGCAATAGAATTTGCAATATCTTTCAACAACATCGTTTTACCCGTTTTTGGCTGGGCAACGATCATTGCTCTTTGTCCTTTTCCGATAGGCGCAAATAGATCAACAATTCTTGTAGACATCGTAGATCCGTTTCCTGCTAAATTAAATTTTTCTTCAGGAAAAAGTGGCGTTAAATATTCAAAAGCAACACGATCTTTAATAAATGCAAGATCACGTCCGTTAACTTCAGTTGGCCTCAATAAAGAAAAATACTTTTCTCCTTCTTTTGGCAACCTTACAATCCCTTTTACAGTATCTCCGGTTTTCAATCCAAAATTTCTGATCTGTGCAGTAGAAACATACACATCATCAGGAGAAGAGATATAACTAAAATCTGATGAACGTAAGAATCCGTAGTTATCCGGTAAGATTTCCAAAACACCTTCAATACTTACCATTCCATCAAAGCTGAATTCCTTCTTCGGCTCATGATGTTGTTGGTGTTCATCATTTCTTTCAGAATGCTGCTGTTGCTGCCTGTTCTGATTTTGATGCTGATTATGATGTTGTTGGTTTTGGTTTTTATGTTGGTTTCCGTTGTTTTGCGGATGATTTTGACCTTTTTGAGGTCTAGCCTGATGTTGAGAAGGAGTCGGCTTTTCGTCTGCTGAAGCAGCTTCTGGAGATTCTGTATTGTTAGGAACTTCTGTTTTTTCTTGAGGATTTTCAGAGTTTCCTGTATTTGCTGAAGGAAGTCTTTTTCTTTTCTTCTTAGCATTTGCAGCTGAGGCAGATTCACTCGGAGTATCTTCAGTACTGATTTCCACTTTTGTTTCCTCTGCTTTCACAGGTTCTTCAGCAACAATTTCTTTTTCTTCTACCTTTTCTTCAATCTGCGGTTTTGATTCCGCTTTAGGTTTGGGAGCAGCTTTTTTAGGAGCAGCTTTTTTTGCCGGAGCCTTTACTGGTTTCTCTACAGCAGGTTCCTCAGTAGTTGTACTACTTTCTGTGGCGTTGAAATAATCTTTAGCAACTTTAGGGTTGGAAGCCTGAAAGTCAAGAATCGCAAAGATTTTATCATTCTCATTGCTGTTTCTTGCAACTTTAACGCCTAAATCTTTTAAGATTTTAGTCAGCTCCGTTACGGATTTTGACCTTAACGTTTCAATGTTAAACATATTTATGTAAAAATGTAATTAATTGTGAGTAAGAAAAGTAAGTCCGGTGACTGTTGTTTTCAAGTACATTCGTATAATGCAAATCTACACTTATTTTTGAATTGTGCAAAATTTATATTATTTTTGCCTAGAATTTACTATTCAATGCTACAAAGAATACAGACTATATGGACTTTTTTAGCAGTTTTAGCTGCTGTGTTTCTGTTCGTTACAGGACAAGATGTTATCATTTCTGATAGTTTTCCTGTACTTAATATTGCCTGTATTGCACTTGTTTTAGTTGGATTACTGAGTGTATTCAGCTTCAAAAACAGAAAAAGACAAATTTTGCTGAACAACATCAGCATCATTATAAACGCTTTGTTGATTGGTATATTGATTTACTGGTTACTAAAATTATCCGGAGGAATTCAATTTCCTGAGAAGGGTATTGAGCCAATTTTTTCATTGATTGCGATTATCTGTTTGTTCATTGCAAACATATATATCAAAAAAGATGAAAGGCTCGTAAAATCTGTAGACAGACTTCGATAACCTTACAACGATTTTTTGAGTGAGAACAGCTTCTTTTTAGGAGCTGTTTTTTTATGTTTGAGTTCCCGCAGATCACACAGATCACTCAGATTTCACAGATGATTGCGCGGATTTTTATTTTAGAAAATTATAATATCATCATACTAAGTATTTGTGGGATCTATGCAATTTGTGGGAAATAAAAATTCAGATGCAACATTTTCAATAAACGTGCGACAGATTATTATAAATCTTATTCTAAATGAAAAAACTAACCTACTTAACATTCTCACTTTTCTCCATATTTTCTTTTGCACAGGAAGTTTCCAAAGAAAGAATCAATACCGTTTTGGCGACATTAGCTTCTGACGAAATGAAAGGCCGCGAAATCGGAACTCAGGAAAATGAGAATGCAGCAAATTATATTGCCAAGCTTTTTAAAGAAAACAACTTAGAATACTGTACCGGAAATTCTTATCTGGTTCCGTTTAATTATAAAGGAAAAACGGTATACAATGTATGTGGAGTAAAAAAAGGAAAAACAGATAAATACCTTGGATTTTCAGGGCATTTTGATCATATAGGAACCAGCCAGAAAGAGGGTGATAATATTTATAACGGAGCCGATGATGACGCAAGCGGAATTACTACACTGGTAGGAATTTCAGATTATTTTAAAAATGAAAAACCTGAGTTTTCTATGGTTTTTATCGCTTTTAATGGAGAGGAAAAAGGAATGCTTGGTTCCAAAGCAATATCTCAGGATAAAGCTTTAGATAAGATTTATAATAATATGACCGCTCTTTTTAATTTTGAAATGGTGGCAACAGAATCTCAGTTTGGAAAAAACGCCTTGTTCATGACGGGTGATGAATTTTCTGATCTTGATGAACTTTTCAATAAAAATGCAGTAAATGGTTTAAAGATCAATCCGGATCCATATGCTTCAGAGCAATTATTTTACAGATCAGACAATGTAAGCTTTGTAAAAAAGAAAATTATTGCACATTCTTTTTCAACAGCAGACATGACGAAAGCGACTCATTATCATGATGAAAGTGATGATTTACACGTGGTTGATTTTGATAATTTAACTCAGATTGTGAACAATTTCGGAAAGACTTTGAAGAAACTAAGCCCGAAAAACTTCAATCCAACTTATAACGACAAAGTAAAATTCAATTAAAAACGTCTTATCATTTAAATTACGTAATTTTGCTATCCAATTTTTTCATTGAATGAACAAGTATCAAAAAATTTTAAAATTCGCAAGACCGCACCAGAAATACATTTATGGGAGTTTGTTTTTCAATCTTATGTATTCTGTGTTTCAAATTGCTTCTTTAGGAACAATTTTACCGGTTTTGGGAATGCTTTTCGGAACCATTGAGGCTAAAAAATATAGTACACCACCTGTTTATTCAGGAGAAATTTTAGACTTTTTCTCTTATACAAAAGAATATGCCAATTATTATGTCCAGAGTTTGGTTACAGATTATGGAGCACTTAAGGTATTGGCGTGGCTGTGTATCATCACCGCTTTTATGTTTTTACTGAGAAACCTTTTCAGATATTTGGGATCATTTTTACTGATCAATTATCGTGTAGGAGTTACCAAAGACCTTCGT
This sequence comes from Chryseobacterium taiwanense, assembly GCF_000813825.1. Classification (GTDB taxonomy): domain Bacteria; phylum Bacteroidota; class Bacteroidia; order Flavobacteriales; family Weeksellaceae; genus Chryseobacterium; species Chryseobacterium taiwanense. The sequence continues at coordinate 56,438 of NZ_JWTA01000001.1, read as the reverse complement.
GGAGCCATGTACAGAAAGATACTTTCTTTGCCCGTTTCTTTTTTCACAGAAAGCAGAAAGGGAGATTTGATGTCTCGTATGTCGAATGACGTAGGTGAAGTAGAAGGAAATATCTTGGGAAGTTTGGTTGAATTGATTAATGCTCCATTCATGCTAATCAGTACATTGGTAACTCTTTTCTTCCTGAGTACGGAAATGACGCTTTTTTCATTACTTGTTTTACCTGTAATGGGAACGATGATTGCCTTGATAGGAAAAAGCTTAAAAAAGGATTCTCATGAAGCTCAAAATGAAATGGGAACCATTTTCTCTATTGTAGATGAAACATTAAAGTCTACTAAAGTCATTAAGATTTTCAGTGCTGAAAAAATAATGGATAACCGATTCATGCAGTCGATGCAGAGATGGATCAATAGTTCAATAAGATTGGGTAGAAAAAAGGAACTTGCATCGCCGATGAGCGAATTTTTAGGTTCAGTGACTTTTTTAATTATCGCTTGGTACGGTGGAAAACAAATTATTGTAGAACAGAGTATCTCTCCAGCGGATTTTTTGGTTTTCCTAGGAATTTTCTTCCAGATCTTACCTCCTGTTAAAAGTTTATCCCAGTCTATTTCCAATGTTCAGAAAGGAGAAGCTTCCCTTGAAAGAGTGTTAGAAATTCTCGATGCCGATGTGAAAATTGATGAAGTAGCAGATCCAACACCAATTTCTACGTTGAATAATGCCATTGAGTTTAATAATATTGGTTTCTATTACGATAAAGACCATACAATTCTTAAAAACTTCTCATTAAGCATTCCAAAAGGAAAAACGGTTGCGCTTGTTGGACAAAGTGGAAGTGGTAAAACAACCATTGCGAACCTTTTGGCCAGATTTTATGATGTTTCGGAGGGAGAAATCTTAATTGACGGAACCAATATTAAACATTTAAAATTAAAAGAATACCGTAAGTTATTAGGAATGGTGACTCAGGAGTCTGTTTTATTCAACGATACTGTTTACAATAACATTTTGATGGGTAAACCCGATGCGACAAGAGAAGAAGTAATTGCTGCGGCAAAAATCGCTAATGCAGACTCATTCATCACCAATCTTCCTGAAGGATATGATTCAAATATCGGAGATGATGGCGGAAAACTTTCCGGAGGTCAAAAACAAAGGGTTTCTATCGCAAGAGCGGTATTGAAAAACCCTCCGATCATGATTTTGGACGAAGCAACCTCTGCTTTGGATACAGAATCCGAAAGATTCGTTCAAGATGCACTGGAAAAAATGATGGAAAACAGAACTTCTTTAGTGATCGCCCACCGTCTTTCAACCATTCAGAAAGCAGACTGGATTGTAGTAATGGAAAAAGGAGATATTATGGAACAGGGAACTCACCACGATCTTATTGCTAAAAGAGGCGTTTATCACAAATTGGTTGAGCTACAAAATTTTGATTAAATCTTTTTAAATTAAATTTTAAAATGAATCCTATACAAGAGTACTTCTACAGAATCGATGAGCCTGAAAGAAGTACTCTTCTTTTTTTACGCAAAAAGATTTTAGAATCCGACACAGAAAATATCACTGAAACTTTGAGTTTTGGATTACCGTTTTTTAAGTATAAAAAGAAAATGTTGTGCTATTTGTATTATAGCAAAAAACACCAGCAGCATTATATAAGTTTCTATCATGGAGATAAGCTAGATCATCCATTGTTGCTACAGGAAGGCAGAAAGAAGTTTAAAATCCTTTTAATTGACACAGATGAGGACTTGCCTTTAGATTTTATTTTGAACCTTATTAAAGAAGTAAAACAGTACATTAAATAAAATAAGAGAAGCCATTTCGACTTCTCTTATTTATTTTTACAGATATTAGATTATTTCTTAATGATCTTATGTTTAAATTGAGTTCCTCCTTCCAACGTAATATCCAACAAATAAGTACCGGTTGGGTACTGAGTAAGATCAACCCTAGAATCTTTTACCTCGCTGAGCTTTCTTCCGTCTAAAGAATATACAAGAATGTTTTTCACTTTTTTATCCGATCTTATGTTTACAAAATCCGTAGTAGGATTAGGATAAATTGACACATCTATAGTGGAAACATCATTCACAGACAAAAGTTGATTATTACTCTGCATATAAATAGAAAGAACCACTCTTCCGTCCTGTCCGTAAAAAACAGCAGTCGGAACTTCGTATTTCAGCACATGATTTCCTGCAGTAAGCGTCGTTGATGTAAAGCTTCTGATAGGTACAGAATCTCCAGGGCACCAGTTATTCCAAGCGGTCCACCAAGCAGTCGTTTTTACAGTTGTTCCATATATTCCGTTTCCTTGCGTGTTATACATTCGATAGGGTTCACAAGATTTTCCACCCGGTGTAAAGGTTAAAACCTGAGCGTTATCTAATGAAACCTGATTTTCTCTTCTTACATATTCCTCTCCATTAGTATTGGCTCCATGTGGTGTAGATATGATGAAAAATTTAGCATTATTTGTACTTTGGCTTACATTAAAATTGACCAATCTTACTGTTTGCCCAGCTTGGTCTGTATTATTATAATTATTCAATTCATTGGAGTCTAATAGCGGAAGTAAGTTATTATACAAAGTCGTAACCGAAGGATCGTTATATGTGACAAAATCTAAAGTTCCCTCAAAAACATCGTTTCTTCCCGAGCAACCTACCACCTGAGTATTGGCTGCATAAGGAACTCCAAAAACATCAAGTTCCACATAAATATCATATGTATTTCTTAAAGTTACATTACTGAAAACCGCATATAGATTATCTACTTCATACGTGTAAGGAACTGTAGTTGGAGAAATATTTTTATTCATAAAAGGAGTAATATATCTCCCTATTTCAAATCTTTTCACTCCAGTATCACTTAGTGTATAGGTTGCCTGATTTTTGGGAACTAAAGCAATATGTACCCCTCCGATCCGGTCATAATTATCACAAAGCGCTCCGATGTTTACATTCATCTGAATTTTATTCTGAAAAGAATTCAGTTCAGCATCACTTAGCTTTTTGGCATATCTGTAATTCGCCAATCGAATCGTATTTGCAGGAACTGCATTGGAAACATTTGCCGCATATCCGTCATAAAAAACAATCTGTGAAAAAACATTGATCGTAGTTTGAGCCTGCATTTTAAAACATGCAGCAAAAAGCATGAAGGGAAGTAGAATTTTTTTCATTTTAAAATTTAAATTTATGATTTTGCATCAAAAATACAATTTAAAAGAAAAATAAACAAGGTTAAACATTTAAATAAATACAAAACAACAATACATTAAAAATATAATTCAAATTTCAATAAAAAAAAGACTGCTTCTTTCGAAACAGTCTTTTAAAAATATTTTGATTAAATCTTAATCTTTCAGTTTTGCGATTACATCCAAACCACCTTTTGTAATATCTCCGATCTTACAGATGATTTCAGTATCTAGCGGCAAGAAAACATCCATTCTTGAACCGAACTTGATGAATCCGAACTCGTGCCCAGCTTTTGCTGCATCTCCTTCATTACAATAGAAAACAATTCTTCTCGCCACATATCCTGCAATTTGTCTGAAAACTACTTTATGGTTTGTTAAAGTTTCTACCGCAACTGTTGTTCTTTCGTTTTCTGTAGAAGATTTCTCATGCCAAGCTACCAAGTATTTTCCAGGATGGTATTTCTTGTAAATCACATTTCCTGATACTGGATATCTACAAATATGAACATTTAACGGCGACATGAAGATAGAAACCTGAATTGCTTTTCCTTTGATAAATTCATCCTCATCAACCTCTTTTATCATTACCACTTTTCCGTCAACCGGTGCGATCACATTTTCTTTATGTTCTAAAATGTTACGATCCGGAACTCGGAAAAACCAAAATACCAAACTATATATTACCAATAATGGCAGAATAATGAGTAACGACCAAATTTTAAGGAAGTAAATAGCTAATGCGCCAAGGATGACGAACAATATCGTAGCTACTGTAATTGTTCCTTTCGATTCTTTGTGTAATTTCATGAGATTAAATAAATTTTGCTAAAATAAAGTACAAATATACGACAGGAACGCAGATTAAAAAACTATCCAGTCGATCTAATACTCCACCGTGCCCCGGAATGATATTTCCGCTGTCTTTTACCCCAAAATTTCTTTTCAATTGACTTTCCACTAAATCCCCTAAAGGAGCAAATGCAGCCACTAAAAAACCTACAATCATCCAGTTTCCTCTAAGGTCTGAGTGATATTGTTCTATAAAGTAAGATAAAACCAATGTTAAGACTACTCCACCAATATATCCTTCCCAAGTTTTTTTAGGAGAAATTTTAGGCGCCATCTTATGTTTTCCGAAAAACTTACCCGTTAAATAAGCAAACGTATCACTACTCCATATCAAAATAAACAGGAATAATACTTCCAGAGAAAACGTATTGTCGTAAGAGGTAAATTTAGGAAGACCCAAGGCAAAAGAAAACGGAAGCGCAACATAGATCACCGTAAAAATCAGTTTTCCGCTGTCATAGTATAATTCGTTGGGATATTTGAATAAAGTAACGACTGCAATTAAAATTAAAACAACCGCCAATATTTCGCTCAGCCTGAAATCAAAAAAGAATCCGTAATTAAAATATCGTTTAGCAAAAAGATAAAATATGAAAGCAATAAGAGGAAGCACCACCCATTTTTCATACCCATTGCCAAACTGGACGATTTTCACACATTCCCAGGTTCCTACCAACATTAAAAATGTAATCAGTCCGAAATAAAGATATTGTTGTTTAACCAGATCCGGAGAAATAGAATTAATCAATTGTGCGCCTAATGGAGTTACGCATAGAACAATAATTGCAACATATACAATTCCGGATAGCGTTCGTTGAATAAGGTTTTTGTCCAAAATTTAAAATTTAGAAAGTTGATGCTTAATCTTCAAGCAACAATAAAAATAGTTTTGTATTCGAATTGGAAGCCGTATCCATCTTCGATTGATTTCCGCTGATTGAAGTAAGATTTTTGATATTCCCATTTCTTTTGATCTTTCCCATTGCATCATTCAGATTATTCACAATTTGTGAAACGTTTGCGATGATAATGATTTTGCTTGGCAATCTTGAAGAATGGTAATGAAGAATATTGTTATGAGACAGCATTATTCTGCCATCATACGCGATAAGATATTCGCAGGTAATAAAAGCTGAATCATTAGAATGTTCCAATTCTGAGGTATAAGGAACCTTCACAACATTTAAAAAGCTCTGAAGCTCTTTATCCCAACAAAAGGCATTGGTCACCCCTTCTATCTTAACAATTTGATTCAAAGTTTGTAACGCTTCTCCTTCATCTGCACAATAATTAAAAAACCCTCCCGAATGCGTAAACAATTGCGCAAACTTATAGTCGAGATCCGCATTTTTCAACGAATCCCCCAGCTTCTCCAGACTCTGATTATCCTCTTCCTCAGGCTGGTTGGTCAGTTTGCTTACAATCTTCTTGAATAAATTCAACTTAATCTATTTTTAGTCAACTTTATACAAAAATAGAAAATAAATCAGAATAGATTCCAAAAATATGGCCTTAAATATGAAAAAACCTGACAATTTAGAATTGTCAGGTTGTATGGATCTTTATTTTTAAAGATTTTATAGTTGAGAAGAGCTTTCAGGAGCCTGAATTTCGCTTTCTTCTTCTTTGTCTTTAATGACTATTTCTTCTGCATTATCTTTCCCTTCAGGAATCGTATTCGTCACAGGTTTTTCCGTTAATTCCGGATCCCATGCTCTTTTACCGAATACTTCTTCTAAGTCCTCACGGAAGATCACTTCTTTTTCTAGAAGTTTGTTTGCCAAAGCATCTAATTTATCTTTATTCTCAGTCAAAATCTGAATAGCTCTGTCATATTGATTTTCAATAATTGCTTTAATCTCAATATCAATCTTTTTCGCTGTCTCTTCGGAGTAAGGTTTTCCGAAAGAATATTCTGACTGACCTGAACTGTCATAATAAGAAACATTCCCAATATTTGGACTCAAACCGTAGATCGTAACCATTGCCTGAGCTCTCTTCGTAACACTTTCCAAGTCAGAAAGCGCTCCTGTAGAGATATTGTTAAAAATCACCTGTTCTGCAGCTCTACCACCCAATGTCGCACACATTTCGTCCAACATCTGCTCTGTAGTTGTCAATTGTCTTTCTTCCGGCAAGTACCAAGCTGCTCCTAAAGAACGTCCTCTCGGAACAATCGTTACTTTCAACAATGGCGAAGCATGTTCTACCAACCAAGAAATTGTAGCATGACCTGCTTCGTGATAAGCCACTCTTCTTTTTTCTGATGGTTTAATAGCCTTATTTTTTTTCTCAAGACCACCAATGATTCTATCTACTGCATCAAGGAAATCTTGCTTGCTTACTGAATTATGATTATTTCTTGCAGCAATTAATGCAGCTTCATTACAAACATTCGCGATATCTGCACCACTGAATCCCGGAGTTTGTTTTGCCAAGAATTCTCTGTCTACATTATCATCAAGCTTGATCTTCTTCAAGTGAACATCAAAAATCTGTCTTCTTTCGTGTAATTCCGGAAGGTCTACATAAATTGAACGATCAAAACGACCTGCTCTCATTAAAGCTTTATCTAAAATATCTGCTCTGTTCGTAGCCGCCATTACGATAACATTCGTATCGGTTCCGAAACCATCCATTTCAGTTAGCAACTGGTTCAGGGTGTTCTCCCTTTCATCATTTCCTCCAGAGAAATTATTCTTCCCTCTTGCACGTCCAATAGCATCAATCTCGTCAATGAAAATAATTGCCGGAGATTTTGCTTTCGCCTGAGCAAACAAGTCTCTAACTCTGGAAGCTCCTACCCCTACAAACATCTCTACGAAATCTGAACCGGAAAGAGAGAAGAAAGGAACTTTAGCTTCACCGGCAACCGCTTTTGCCAATAAAGTTTTACCTGTTCCCGGAGGCCCTACTAAAAGAACCCCTTTAGGAATTTTACCTCCTAATTTTGTATATTTTTCAGAATTTTTCAAGAAATCTACAACTTCCTGTACTTCTTCTTTTGCACCTTCTAATCCCGCAACATCTTTGAAAGTCACCTGAATTCTTTCTTTTTCATCAAAAAGTTTAGCTTTTGACTTCCCGATAGAGAAAATTTGTCCTCCAGGTCCGCCACCGCTTCCCATCTTTCTGAAAAGGAAGAAATAGAATATTCCTAAAATCGTAATCCAGATCAATGCCTGAACAAGAATTTCCATCATTGGATTTTTCCCTGTTCCATAGTCTTTTGTAGTAGCTAAAGCTGGATTAGCCGTTTTTATCTGATCAAATTTTTGAAGAAAAAGCTGAAGATCTCCGTATTTAACAGTGAAATCTGCTTTAGGAGCTACTGAAAATGCAGCAAGAGGATCGTTTTCTTTTGCTTTATCCACCATTGCTGTTTTTGCAGCCTTCGTAAGGAATACATCCGCTTTCTCAGTATCTTTATAAATTATAATGTTCTGAACTTTTCCTGCCTGCATTTCTCTGAAGAAGCCATCTTCATCAATAGATTTTGCACCGTCGCCTCCTAAAAAATTAGAGCCAACAAATAACAAAAGAGCAATGATTATTATTGGAAAAAACCAGTTAAATCCCTTATTGTTCATTTATACTTTTTAAAATTTAAAATTCATTCTCAATTTTTGTGATTTTTGCATCTCCCCAAAGTTCCTCAATATCGTAATATTCACGAGTTTCTTTTTGGAAAATATGCACCACCACGGTAACGTAGTCTACCAAAACCCACATTGAGTTTTCAGTACCTTCTACGTGCCAAGGTCTGTCTTTAAGATCGTTTCTTACTTTTTTCTCTACACTTCCTGCCAATGCAGATACTTGTGTATTAGAGTTACCACTACAAATTATAAAAGTTTCTGCTACTGAATTTTCGATGTTAGCAAGATCAAAAATCATGATATCTTCACCTTTTACATCTTGGATAGCCTCTACAATTTTATCTATTAGTGCTTGTTTTTCTACTGTTTTATTCATTAAAAAATACTATAATCTGCAAATTTATTGTTTTTCTTTTACTTTAGCCTTACTTTTACCTCCTTAATGTCTTAAAGTTTTCTTAAATGAGCCAACTATTCTACTTAAAAGAATGCTCTTCTACTAATGACGAAATATCTAAGTTTTTACTTTATGATGATTCAGATTTTATTTCTTTACATACTTTCAATCAAACTCAAGGTCGCGGACAATACGGAAATACCTGGAAGGCTACGGCAGAAAAAAACCTGGCGTTTACATTAGCTGTAAAAACTCAAAACATTTTGGTTTCAGATTTTATGTTCAATTATTATACCGCAATTGTCATAAGAGATTTTCTTGCCAATCTGACTGAAAATATAGTGGAAATAAAATGGCCAAACGATATCATCATTAAAAATAAAAAAATCGTTGGAATTTTAATCGAAAAGAAAAAAATAAATCAAAATAATTATTTCATCATTGGAGCAGGCTTCAACATTTTGCAGGAGAAATTTGATGAAATATCTAACGCAGGTTCTCTTTTAACGCAAATAGGAACGCATTTTGACCTCAATCAATTTACTTTAGACCTGCATGATTTTCTTTCTGAGAAATTAAAAAAAATCCCTTCTGAAAAGGAAATACTTACTATTTTCAACACTCATTTATTTCGAAAGGATAAAATTTCGGTTTTTGAACTTGACCAGAAAAGACAAAATGGCATCATCAGACAAGCCGATGAAAAGGGTGAACTCTGGATTGAGCTGGAAAATGGCTTACAATCTTTTTATCATAAAGAAATAAGACTTCTTTACTGATTGGCTCTTTTCAGGTATAAATAAGCTGCAAGAGGAAAAAAGACAATGTTTGGAAACCACATTGCCAAAGCCGGTGACATGCTTTTATTTTCTGACACCACTTTTAAAGCTTCAAAAGAGAAAACGAAAACGAAAGCTAAAGAAATCCCTACAGCAAGGTTAATTCCCAACCCTCCTCTCTTTTTCTGAGAAGATAATGACAAAGCCAAAAACGTAAGAATAATAATGGAGATAGGCATCGAAGTTCTTTGGTAAAGCTCATTTAAATGGGTATTTAAATTGCTGTTTCCTTTTTCCTTTTCTCTGTTGATAAACTTTATCAACTCAGGAGTGGTTTTATTCTGTCCTAAAAGTTCATTCGGAAATAGTTCTTCCGGACTATGCCCATAACTTTTTCTTAATTCACCACCGTTTCCTAGCTTGGCAGAATTGTCTTTATTAATCGTTTTTTCAAGATAATTATTGAGTACAAATTGCTTTTTATCTTTGTCCCAGTATACATCTGAAGCTTTTAGTTCGTAGGTCATTTTTCTATCCTTATCGAACTTCTGAAAAATAAATCCTGAACCTCTTTGTTCTGCTTTATTCCAAGAATTAACAAAGATATATTCTGTACGGCTCAATTGTGCTGATGCTGGAGCCGTTCCTAATACTTTTTCTTTATTTCGGGCATTGTAGGTGTATGCTTCTAGCTCATTTTTCTTAATATTCGCCCAAGGCAGCACGAAATGATTTACAACAAGAGAAATCCCTGCAATTAAAACAGAGGTAAGTAAATAAGGTTTTGCAAAACGATGGAAACTTGCTCCACTACTGATGACAGCAACAATTTCTGTATTATTTGCCATTCTTGAGGTAAAGTAAATCACTGAGATAAAAACCAAAATAGACAAAAAGGTCATGACCAAATTGACAATCCAAAACGGATAGAAATGCACCAGAAAATAAGACAAATCTAATTTCGGATCAATTAATTTAGCATTTTCAATTCTTGGAATTTTCTGCTGAACATCGATCACCAATACAACTATAGACAACAATATCAGCATGAAACTGAATGTTCCAAGATATTTTTTTATAATGTATTTATCTATAATTGTAATCATGTCTTTCTTTTATAATCTTTGTCTAAGAACCGGAACTACAGAATTTTTCCATTCATAGAAATCTCCTGCAAGAATGTGCTCTCTCGCCACTTTCACTAAGTCTAAGTAGAATGCTAAGTTATGAACTGAAGCAATCTGTTTCGCTAAATATTCTTTGGAAACAAACAAATGTCTCACATATGCTTTTGAATATTCTCTATCTACGTAGCTTGTTCCAAACTCGTCAAGAGGAGAAAAATCTTTTTTCCACTTTTCGTTTTTCATGTTCATCACCCCTTTCCATGTAAAAAGCATCGCATTTCTAGCATTTCTGGTAGGCATCACACAATCCATCATATCAATTCCCAAGCCAATAGATTCCAAAATATTCCAAGGAGTTCCTACTCCCATTAAATATCTTGGCTTTTCTTTTGGAAGAATATCGGTAACCTCATCGGTAATTCTGTACATTTCTTCTTCAGGTTCTCCTACAGAAAGTCCACCAATGGCATTTCCTTCAGCTCCGGCTTCTGCAATAACTTCTGCAGAAATTTTTCTTAAATCAGAGAATGTAGAACCTTGAACAATCGGGAAAAGTCTTTGTTTGTAACCGTATAATTCAGGATTATTCTCAGTCCATTCAATACATCTTTTCAACCAACGGTGCGTCAGTTCCATAGATGTTTTTGCCTGATTGTATTCGCATGGATAAGCAACACATTCATCAAAAGCCATGAAAATATCTGCTCCGATCTGTCTTTGAATTTCCATTGATTTTTCAGGAGAGAACATATGATAGCTTCCGTCGATATGAGATTTGAATCTTGCTCCTTCTTCTGACATCTTTCTGCTGCTTGCCAATGAAAACACCTGGAAACCTCCTGAATCGGTAAGAATAGGAAGATCCCAGTTCATGAATTTATGCAAACCTCCAGCTTCCTGCATTGTTTCCATTCCGGGACGCAGGTATAAATGATATGTATTACCCAAAATAATTTGGGCTTTTATGTCTTCTTTTAATTCTCTTTGGTGAACTGTTTTTACACTTGCAACAGTTCCTACAGGCATAAAAATAGGTGTTTGAATTTTACCGTGATCTGTGGTAAGCTCACCTGCTCTCGCCTTTCCCTCAGAGGTTTTTTCTATATTAAAAAACTTTTGCATCTTAATTATCTTGATAAAACAGGAATATCCTTCTGAGAAGGTCCGTTTTTCTTCAATTTATCTTTTATGAATTTGTCTGCTTTTGGATCTTTCTCCAATAAAATCACCTGAGCATCTTCAGTGATTCCCTGCATTTTTTGCTTTATAACATAATATTTGAAGCTTTCAACAAAATCTACTGATTTTACATTATGAGATTTCAGCACATATCTTGTTCCTGCCTCTAAGTTTGTATTTGGATACATATACGTCGCCTGATCATTGATTGCCAAATCTGCCAGAATTTCTGCCATTTGATCTTTCGGGATAAGATTTTTAGGTTTATCAATGTAGTCTCCACATGAAAACAGGCACATCAAAATAAAAATGAAGATCGTTTTTTTCATAATCTGTTGATGATTGATTTCCATTTTAAGTTTAAAACTCCAAAGACTGCTTCGTGAATAATTCCTCCATTCATCTTACTTTCTCCTAAAATTCTGTTGGTAAAAATAATAGGTACCTCTACAATTTTGAATCCTTTTTTGAATGTTCTGAATTTCATTTCAATCTGGAATCCGTATCCTTTTAATTTTACATTATCCAAGCCTATTTCTTCCAACACTTTTCTTGAGAAACACACAAAACCGGCTGTCGTATCATGAATCGGAAGCCCCAATACAAATCTTACATATTTTGAAGCAAAATAGGAAAGCAATACTCTTCCCATTGGCCAATTCACCACATTTACTCCTTTGGAATAACGCGATCCTATTGCCATATCTGCATTTATACATGCATCAAAAAGCTTTGACAAATCACTTGGATTGTGAGAAAAATCGGCATCCATTTCGAAAATATAATCATATTTATTCTCGATTGCCCATTTAAATCCATGAATATAAGCTTTTCCCAAACCGTCTTTCACCTTTCTGATTGACAGATGCAGATGGTGTGGAAACCTCTTCTGTAAGTCTTTTACAATTTCAGCTGTTCCATCGGGCGATGAATCATCCACAACTAAAATATGAAAGTCATCTTCCAATGCAAAAACCGCGGAAATAATATTTTCAATATTTTCCTTTTCGTTGTAAGTCGGAATTATGACCAGTTTTTTCATTTCAGTTTGCAAAGATAGTTTATTTAACCTTTTTATTTTATACAAAATAATCTATAATTTTGCAAAAAACATTCCGTTGTTATTATCACAAAATTTCATCAACCATGTAAGAATACCTGAGAACAACGATTGGGTAATCTTTATATTAGTAGGATGCATCTTTTTATTTATTTTTATGATGAATATCATAGAAAGGGATGCTAATCTAAAAGACTTTCTGCTTCAAAAATATTTTGACGCCAGTAATAACTTACCCAGTTGGATCATTACTTCTTGTGTGACGGCCCTCACTTTGTCGGTTTTAGCATCCCAATATATTCCGGTTATTCCAAAATTTGTTGCCGATCTTCAGATTTTAGGATATCAACTGAATAAATTCGGATTTACTTTGGCGACTATCGTATTTTTTTATGCGACCAAATCTATTTTAGGTTTTTTATTTTACCAAAGTATAGGCGATGGAAAAAAATGGTCAATTTTTTATTTTACCGCTACAAAATTCTATTTTGTTTTATCATTTTTAATGATAATCCTCTGTATCACCCACTATTATTTCCCGATAGACAGAAATAAAAGTTTTTTGTATTATTTATACTTCTTTTGTTTTGTATTTATTTTCAAGGTTTTTTTCTATTTATTTCACAGAAACAACATCTTGCCAGAAAAATGGTATTATAAATTTTTGTATATTTGCACCCTCCAAATCGCACCAATATTATTGCTTTGGAAGGTATTATTTTTATAAAACAGTCAATGATGAGAATAAAGTCTATATTGGTTTCACAACCTGCGCCTAGTGAATCTTCTCCATACTTGGATATAGCGAAGAAGGAAAAAATAAAGATAGATTTCCGTCCTTTCATCCACGTCGAAGGAGTTGACAACAAAGAACTAAGAACACAGAAGATAGATCTAACGCAATATACCGGTATCATTTTCACCAGTAAAAATGCGATAGACCACTATTTCAGACTTGCAGAAGAGCTTCGTTTTTCGGTACCGGATACGATGAGATACATCTGCCAATCTGAGGCAATTGCCAACTATCTTCAAAAACATATTGTTTATAGAAAAAGAAAGATCAGCTTCGGAGAGAAGAACTTCTCTGATCTGGCTCCTCTTTTCAAAAAATTTCCGACAGAAAAATACTTACTACCATCTTCAGATGTATTGAGTCCGGATATTGTAAAGACATTGGATACAGCAAATATCGACTGGACAAGAGCAATCATGTACAGAACGGTTTGCAGTGATCTTACAGACATTAACATTAAGGATTACGAAATGCTGATTTTCTTTAGTCCGCAAGGAATTAAGTCACTACAACAGAATTTCCCTGATTTCAACCAGGATGAAACAAAAATTGGTGTTTTCGGAAATACAACGTTAGCAGCTGCAGAAGAAGCGGGATTAAGAGTAGACTTAATGGCTCCTACTAAAGAAAACCCTTCTATGACTATGGCATTAGAAAAATATATTAAAACACTTCATAAGTAGTTTTTAATATCAAAAATAAATCGGCCGTCTTTTCAGTAAAGGAAAGATGGCTTTTTTTTAATTACATTTGAACAAGAATTAACATTGAATGGAAGCTCCACAGGCAAAAAAAATAGAAAAAACACTAGAAATACACGGTGACAAAAGAATTGACAATTATTTTTGGCTCAACGAAAGAGAAAACCCGGAGGTGATAAAGTATCTGGAAGAAGAGAATGCTTACGCCGATTTTATGATGAAGGATACAGAGCAGCTTCAGGAAGATCTTTTTGAAGAGATGAAAGCCCGCTATAAAAAGGATGATGAATCTCTACCGTATTTCTTTAATGAATACTGGTACATCGTTCGTTATGAAGAAGGAAAAGAATATCCTATTTTTTGCAGAAAACATAAAAGTTTAGACAATGAAGAAGAGATTATTCTTGATGTGAATATTTTAGCAGAAGGCGAAAATTATTTTGAAGTAGGAAGCGTTGCTGTTTCTCCGAATAATAAGCTTACTTCTTTTTCTACCGATAATGTAAGCCGTAGAATTTACTCGATTAATTTTAAAGATTTAATAACAGGAGAAATTCTTACTGATAAAATTCCAAATACAACAGGAAAGGCAGTTTGGGCAAATGATAATGAACACATTTTCTACATCAGAAAAGATGATAGCCTACGTGCTTTCCAAGTGTACAGACACAAATTAGGAACAGATACTTCAGAAGACGTTTTAATTTTCCACGAAAAGGATGATACTTTTGATGTGAATGTTTTTAAGACAAAATCGTTAGAATATATTTTCATTGCAAGTTCGAGTACGATTTCGGATGAACACAGATATATCCCTTCAAATAATGTTTTTGCAGATTGGACCATTATTCAGCCAAGAATTGATGATTTAGAATACTCTGTGGAGCATTACGAAGATGAGTTTTATATCATCACCAATGCAGACGATTCCTTCAACTTTAAAATCGTAAAAGCAAAGATTGACAACTGCGGAATGGAAAACTGGGTCGATGTGATTCCTCACCGCCCAGAAGTATTATTGGAAGGATTTGAGATTTTTAAAAATTATCTGGTTCTTGAAGAAAGAGAAGAAGGTTTATTACAAATAAAGATTATTGACGAAAAAACTCAGGAATCTTATTACTTACCTTTCTCCGATCCTACTTACACGGCTTACATTGGTATTAATCTAGAATTTGATACGGAGGTTTTACGTTATGGCTATACTTCTCTGACAAAGCCAGGCTCAACTTATGAGTACAACATGAAGGAAAAAACCACCAAGCTCCTGAAACAACAGGAAGTTTTGGGAGGAAAATTCTTAGCTGAAAATTATATTTCTGAAAGAATCTGGGCAGATTCGAGAGATGGAGAAGCAAAAGTCCCAATTTCTTTAGTGTATCATAAAGACACTAAAAAATCTGCGGATACTCCTCTACTTTTATATGGGTACGGAAGTTATGGACACACCGTTGATGCAAGTTTCTCCAATGTAAGATTATCAATTCTGGATAGAGGTTTCATTTATGCGATTGCTCACATCAGAGGAGGAGAATATTTAGGAAGAGAATGGTATGAAGACGGAAAAATGTTGTTTAAGAAAAATACGTTCTTTGATTTTATTGATGTCGGAAAATTTTTAATTAAAGAAAACTATACCTCGTCAAAACACTTATACGCGATGGGCGGAAGCGCAGGAGGATTATTGGTTGGAGCAGTTGTAAATTACGAACCTAACTTATTCAATGGAATTGTAGCACAGGTTCCTTTTGTAGATGTAATTTCTACCATGCTTGACGAAACGATTCCATTGACTACTGGGGAATATGATGAGTGGGGAAATCCAAACGATAAAGAATATTACGATTATATGAAATCGTATTCTCCCTACGACAATGTAGAAGCAAAAGATTACCCAAATATATTAATAACAACCGGATTACATGATTCTCAGGTTCAATATTGGGAGCCAGCAAAATGGACGGCAAAATTAAGAGAAGTAAAAACGGATGATAATCTTTTGGTTTTCAAGACCGATATGAGTGCAGGACACGGAGGAGCAAGCGGAAGATTTGAGTCACTAAAAGAAGATGCATTGGAATATGCATTTTTATTAAAATTAGAAAATAAAAAGGATGATTAACGAAGCAGAATATTGGCAAAAAATAGAACAATTTTTCATTGAAAATTTTGATACTGAAAAAGGCGCTCCGATTGAAACCTATTTATTTTTAATCGGACTACAGGAATTGGGAAGTGGCCAACAGAAGTATACAAAAGATGATAAGGTAAATTTAATCCACATTGCGGTTTGCAGATTATTGGAACCTTTTGGATATTATAAATTCTCACATTATGACGATGATGGATATCCACACTTTGAAGAACTGGAAAAACTTCCGGAATTAAAGCCGAATGAACAACAGATCCTGATGAAAAAAGCAATTATTCAATACTTTCAGGATGAAGAATTAATTTGAAAATGAGATAATTTGAAAATTTTTGAATTGTATAACATAAAAATGGAAGGTAATTTTTGCTTTCCATTTTTTTTGTTTGAATTAAAGAGATTTTTTAAATTTAAAGTATACTCATTACTCTTAAGTTTTGACTAAAAACGTTTTTAAATTAAAAAACAAGCTAAAGCCCATTTCTATTCATAAAAATATCACTTTTAATTTTCAAATTACTCCATTTTCAAATTCTCAAATTAAAATCTCTTCCAACTGATTAAGCCCCGTTTTAAAACCTTCTTCAAATCCCATTTCCAGCAATTGCTTTAAAGCTTCTTCTGACGGAAGATGAATATTAATCGTAACTTTTGTTCCCTCTTCTACTCCTGTAAAACCAAGAAGCCATTTTGCCTGTGGAAAATCTTCATTAATTGTTCCGTTTTCATCACAAAAAGCATCTATTCCATCAAAGCTTCTATGCTCTCTGATTTCACCATATTTTAATAAAGAATAATGCCTTTCTCCTTGTGGTCCTACCATTGAATACAACCAAGTTCCATTCTCCTTAAAATCCTGTCCTTTAGTTTCACACTTCCAAGGCTTTGGAGCCCACCACAGATCCAATAATTCGGATTGGGTAAAATAGTCCCAGACTTTTGACACTTCCGCATGGTAAATTTTCATTACATACACAGAATTTGAATCAAAATCTTCGTTAAAAGTGATCGTTGATTTCATATTACCATTTTGTTTTAAACAAAGCTAGTTTTTTATTCTCACCCGGAAACCAATTCTATAAAAATGATTAAATATTTATAAATAAATGTTAAAAAACACTCTTTTAAGAAAAATTATACAATTTTTTGGCTCGTATTTTGTTTATCAAATCTTAAAATGATTAATTTTAACATTCACAATTATAAAAAACTATTAAAATTAAATAATGAATAACAAATTCATCCCAATAATTTCAGTGTTTATGACGATTTCACTGATCGTTTTTGTCACACTCCAATTTTATTGGCTGAAAGGTTATTATGGAGCTTTGGAACAGGAATTCACCAACAAAGTGTATGCTGCTCTGGAAAGCACCTCCAAGACCATTGGCGAAATTGAGGTCGAGAAATACCTGAATGAAGATTTTAAAAACTTCAGAAAAAACATTTTAGCCAATAGTGAACAACCTTCTTTAACAACCATACAACAAGTAGAAGATTCCGGAACACAAAGACAGATCATCTACTCTAAAAATATCATTGAAAAAACTCAGTTGCCGATTTCTCCCAAAGGCGACTCAATAAAGCTTACCACTTTATATACTGATGAAGCAGCATACAAAATGAAAAGAGATACCACCAATCGGGAACCTCTTACCGCAGACATCAATCAGGATATTGAAACAGGCGATTACTCTATGAAAGAGTACGTAAAGGTCTATGGAAACAATCTTCCCATTACCAAGAGAGTCGATCAGAAAATTTTGGATTCCGTGATCACTAAAGAGCTTAAGATAAGAGGTATTACTGCTGCTTTTGGATATGGAATTACCGATAAAAACAACATTCTGACCAGTGTTGCCAACAAAATCTATAAAGAGAAAAAAGATAATAACTTCTATAATTATCCGCTTTTTACAGATAAAAAAGACCGTACCATCTATAGCCTAACTTTAGTTTTCCCTAAAAAGGAATACTCTTTAGCTATGAACAATTGGCCGATGCTTTTAGGTACTTTCCTTTCATTGCTGACGATTTTGGGAATTTATATTATTTCCATTAATTATATGATGAGGCAGAAGAAACTGGCAGAAGTTAAAACGGATTTCATCAACAATATGTCTCACGAGTTCAAGACTCCACTCGCAACCATTTCTGTAGCGACAGATTCTTTGGCAAATGACAAGATTGCAACCAATCCGGATAAAGTAAAATATTACTCCGAACTGATAAAGCAGGAAAATCTCAGAATGAAAAAACAGGTGGAGAACGTATTGAATATGTCGAAGCTTGAACGTAATGAAGTAAAATTATTCTTAAAGGAAACGAACGTAAGAGAATTGATCAAAAAGACAACTGAATCCTTCAATCTGATTGTTCAGCAAAGAAACGGAACGCTTAATCAGGAATTTAATGCTACGAACTACACCTTTAAGATTGATGAATTCCACATTTCCAATATGCTCGTGAATCTTTTGGACAATGCGAATAAATATTCATCAGAAACGCCTGAAATCACTATTAAAACTAAAAATGAAGGCCATTTTTACGTTATTGAAGTTTCAGATAAAGGAATGGGGATGGAAACCCAGAATAAAACGAAGATTTTCGAAAAGTTCTTCAGAGAAGAGACCGGAAATATTCACAATGTGAAAGGACAAGGTTTGGGACTTTCATATGTAAAGAAAATTGTAGAGTTACATAAAGGACAAATCATTGTAGATTCTCACAAAGGAAGCGGAAGTACATTTACCATTAAGCTTCCAATGAGCTAAAAAAGAAAAAATTTAATAAAATATTAAACCAAATAACAAATTATAAAAAGAGAAGAGTGACTTCGTTCATTCTTAAATATTAATTTTTTAATTAATTTAAAACTATGAGCAACAGAATATTATTAGTAGAGGACGATCAGAGTTTCGGGGCAGTGTTGAAGGATTATTTGACAATAAATAATTTCGAAGTTACTCTTGCCACAGATGGTGAACAAGGATTAAAAGAATTTACAGAAAACGAATTCGACATCTGTATATTCGACGTGATGATGCCTAAAAAAGACGGTTTTTCGTTGGCTGAAGACGTTAAAAAAATTGATAAAAACACACCGATTATTTTCTTGACTGCAAGAAATATGAGAGAAGATATTTTAAAAGGATATCAATTGGGAGCAGATGACTACATCACAAAACCATTTGACACGGAATTGCTTTTATACAAGATCAAAGCTATTCTTCAAAGAAGCTCTACATTGGAAAACGAAGAACAAGAGCAGTTTAAGATCAGCAATATCTTCTTTGATTCTATGTTGAGACAACTAAGAGTTGGAGATAATGAATACAAATTGTCACCAAAAGAAAACGAATTGCTGAAACTTCTTTGTCTTCACAGAAACGATTTCATGCCAAGAGATCTTGCTTTGAGAAAAATCTGGAAAAAAGAAAACTACTTCACCGCAAGAAGTATGGACGTTTATATTGCAAAACTTCGTAAGCTTTTAAAAGATGATGAAGGATTGGAAATTATCAACGTACACGGAGAAGGATTTAGACTTCTGGTTAAAAATTAAAATGCTTTAAACAAGCCATATATTATGTAAAATAGCAAAACATTTCGAAATGTTTTGCTATTTTTGTTTTAAACGATCAAATTGGATATGAGAACTTTACTTTTAGGATTTACAGTGACCGGACTTTTAACCATCTCTTGTAAAAAAGATGAGAGACCAACCTATATAAAAGATGAAAACGGAAGTCAGCCTGTTTCTACGGTCAACAATACTCCAAAAGCATCTCTAATGGCTCAAGCCGGAATTCAAACCGCTCAACCCACTCAAATGGCAACTGCTCCGGGAATGAACCCTCCTCACGGACAGCCGGGACACCGTTGTGATATTCCTGTCGGGCAGCCTTTAAGCTCCGCTTCGACACAAAATCCACAGCCGGGAACTCAAAATGTTACGGTAAACGCAAATCAAGGTCAAACTATTCAAATTGATCCTAGTTCTTTAAAACAGATCAATAGTACTAATAAACCAGTAAAAACCGCTCCGGGAATGAATCCTCCTCATGGAGAACCGGGCCACAGATGTGATATTGCAGTCGGACAACCATTGAACAGCAAACCTGCTGCTACTCCACAACCTGTTCAGACAATCGCTCAAAACACGCCTACTCCGGCTCCAACTCCCGCACCGACAGGTCCAAAACCTGAATTAAACCCTGCTCACGGAGAACCTTGGCATGACTGCGCCAAAAAAGTAGGAGATCCTCTTTAATTTTTTTGTAAATTTGCCACAGTGAAATGGGGTCAGATTATAGCAGTTATTTTCTGTTTAGGGATTTTTTTAGTTCCTAAAGATAATTTCTATGCTCAGAATATGCAGGAAACTTGCTGCAAATCTGAATCAGGTATAGACTGCTGCAAAAACGATCACAAAGAACATTCTAAAGACAATCACAACAAAAAAGAACAAAAATCTTCCTGTAATGATGATTGCTGTTCAACTTGTGTGGCGTGTTACACTTTTATAGAAACTCCTTTTTCGAAGAGCTTTCAACTGGATATATCTTACTACAAATCAAACAAAAACTTACAATTTCAGTATTCCGATCCGTATATTTCAGATCGTTTAAAAGAGATTTGGCAACCGCCGAAAATAGCTTAATTCAATCAACAGAAGTTCATTAAAATATTTAGTGAACCGTTTTTTAATTAATCTAAATTTTAAACAAAATGAAATTATATATTTCCAGGATTATTCTTGGTGTATTCTTACTATCTACACAATTTATATTTGCCCAACATCTTTCTAAAAACCAGTTCAAAGTAAAAGGAAACTGCGAAATGTGTAAAGAAAGAATTGAGAACACGGCTAAAAAAGCAGGAGCAAAAACAGCAACCTATTCTATTGATCTGCAAACATTAACTTTAGAAACAGACCATACAATTTCAACCGATGATATCTTAAAAAAAGTCGCTGAAGCAGGTCATGACAATGAAAAGTTCAAATCCGACAACTCAGCCTACGAAGCACTGCCAGGATGTTGTCATTATGAAAGAAATCTACAGCCAAAATCTGTTGAAAACCATGAACATCATTCCAAAAAAGAGAATGAATTCTATGTAAAAGGAAATTGTGAATCTTGTAAAGCCAGAATTGAAAAGGCAGCCAAAGATGCAGGAGCAGATTCTGCAGAATGGAATGCCGAAAAGCAATTGGTGACTTTAAATTTTGATCCAAAAAAGACTTCTTCAGATAAAATTTTAAAGAAAATCGCAGATGTTGGTCACGACAATGAAAAATACAAATCCAGCGATAGTACGTATAAAAACTTACCTGCATGTTGTTTGTACGACAGAGAAATTCTTTTTGGAGAAGCTAATCCAAAAGTTCATGCTGAAGAAGGTACTTCCGAACACTCAGAACACAACGATCATAATGCCACAAATGAAAATCATGGCAATCATGAAAAACAGATTGAAGGAGTTACAGTAACCAGTTCAAAAGCAGCAACTTCTTTAAATAAAAAAGAAGCCGGATTGGTTTTTACTATTGATAAAAAAGAATTATTAAAAGCTGCTTGCTGTAATCTATCCGAAAGCTTTGAAACCAATGCCACTGTAGATGTTTCTTTCAGCAATGCCGTAACGGGAACAAAACAATTGAAAATGTTAGGTTTAGATCAAAAATACACAAGCTTAACAAAAGAATTGCTACCTGAAATTCGAGGGTTGGCTTCTGCATATGGGTTGAATTTCATTCCCGGAAGATGGATTGAGAACATTCAGCTGACAAAAGGCGGAAGTACGGTAACAAATGGCTACGAAAGCATTACAGGACAAATCAATACAGAATTGTTGAAAAATGCTGAGAAACCTGAGACTTCATTAAATTTATTTTCTGATTTTAACGGAAGAGCCGAAGCCAATATTACCAATGTTTCGCCCATCAATGATAAATGGTCACAAACATTTCTACTTCATGGAAACGGAACTTTCGGAGATACGGACATGAATGAAGACGGATTTCTGGACAGACCAAAAGGAACTCAGTTAAATGCAGCTTATTTACTGAATTATAACGATTTGGAAAAGTCTGGTTTGGGTTCGCATTTTGGAATTAACTTTATTAAAGACGAAAGAACTTCAGGGCAAATCGGATTTGATAAAAAAATTCCGCAGGACAAGCAATCGCTTTACGGTGTCGGAATTGATATTTCCAGATTTCAGGTTTGGAATAAAACCGGGTATGTTTTTAAAGGAAAACCTTACCAGAGTTTAGGCTGGATGAACCAATATACGTATCATCAGCAAGACAGTTTCTTTGGGTTAAGAAATTATTCCGGGAAACAGCAAACCTATTATTCAAACTTGATTTTTGAAAGTATTTTAGGAAATACAAACCATAAATATAAAGCCGGAGCAAGTTTTATGTATGATGGTTATGATGAAATGTATTTAACCAACAATTTTAAAAGAAACGAAATCGTTCCCGGAGCTTTTGCTGAATATACTTTAACAGGTTTAAAATATACTTTGGTTGCAGGAGCAAGAGTTGATTTTCATAATTTGGCAGGAACTCAATTTACTCCAAGATTGAATTTTAAATATGATTTCACACCACAAACTATTTTGAGATTGTCTGCGGGAAGAGGTTTCAGGACAGCGAATGTTTTTGCGGAAAGCCAGCAATATTTTGCGTCGAATAGAAGTATTCAGATTCTACAAAACGGTGGAAACATTTATGGTTTAAAACCGGAAATCGCATGGAATTACGGAGCAAGTTTACAACAGGAGTTTAAACTTTTCGGAAGAAAATCTACAGTTGTGGCCGATTTTTTCAGAACGGATTTCCAGGATCAGGTAATGATAGATTTAGACCGTTCACCTCAGCAATTGACTTTCTATAATCTTGACGGAAAATCTTTTGCCAATTCATTCCAAACACAGTGGGATTTTACACCGTTCAGAAACTTTGAGGTAAGATTGGCTTACAAATATTACGATGTTCAGGCAGATTATTTAGATGGAATACGTGAAGTTCCATTCATGGCGAAGCACAGAGGTTTTGTGAATTTGGCCTACTCAACCAATAAAAATAACAACGGCGGATTCTGGAGTTTTGACACAACATTGAATTTGGTGGGAAAACAAAGACTACCGAATACCTCTTCAAATCCTGAAGAGTTTCAGTTACCAACCTATTCTGAATCTTATGCAATTTTAAATGCACAAATCTCCAGAAACTTCAATAAAAAAATCAGAGCTTATGTAGGTGGTGAAAACCTGACTTCATATTATCAGAAAAACGCAATCGTTGATGTTAAAAATCCTTTCGGAAATTATTTCGATGGTGGAATGGTGTATGCTCCGATTATGAAAGCGAATTTTTACGTAGGACTTGATGTGACTTTCTAGGTTCCAGCGTTTGAGAGTCGTTATGTTTGAGTTATTTTCAAATTATTTCATTCTCAAATTTTCAAATTAAAAAAAGGCATGGTTTCAATAATTTAATAATTAAGAAGCCATGCTTTTTTGTACCTTTATCTTAAAGAAAATCTATGTCACAGACACTTATCTTTGAAGATAATTACAAGAAATTGGGCTTCGAAACTTTTTCTGAAAAGAATCTGCAAACGCTCAAAGATTCCAATTACAAATCTGAAATCAAAGTTTTCTATGTTCCGGAAGGTTACGAATTGACAGTAGATTTTAAGCAGTATACAACAGAAAATCCGGCTTTATTCTTTTTAACCAACCAACATTTGAATGTTGGAAAAGGCATAAACGAATCGCATCTTTTATATTACAACCGTGATTTTTACTGCATCCAGATTCATGATAAAGAAGTAGCCTGTGATGGACTTCTCTTTCACAATGTTTTTGAAATCCCTTTCGTAGAACTTGATGAAAATGAAAATTTCATCATCAAAAATTTATTCCAAAGTATTAAAGAGGAACTGGAATGGAAAGATTCTTCCGCGGAGGAAATGATCCGAACTTATGTAAAACAAATCATCATTCGAGCAACAAGAAAATGGAAAAAGCAAAATCTGGATAACGACGAAGTAAAAATTCCTATCAATGAACTCGATATCTTCCGTGATTTCAGCCGACATCTGGAAATTCATTTCAGAGAAAAACATAATGTGGCAGATTATGCAGACCTACTTCACATCGCTCCGAAAACATTAACGCATAAATTTAAGAGTTTAAACCTTGAATCTCCCAACCAGTTTATCATTAACAGGATTTTACTGGAAGCCAAAAGACTTTTATTTTATACTGATAAACCCGTGAAAGAAATCGCTTATGATTTAGGCTATGAAGATCCGGCGTATTTCAACCGGCTTTTCACTAATAAAATTGGAAGTACACCGACAAATTTCAAAAAAAATTACACTTCGGGAAAAAAGTACAATATTTAGGTCTATTTATCTATTTATCCGAAACAACATCTGCTATACCTTTGTAACATCAAAAATCAATTAATATTTAAAAACAAAAAACAATTATTATGAAACGTAACGCAACAGCCGTATGGAACGGTAACATCAAAGAAGGAAACGGACACATCACTACTCAAAGTACAACATTAAACCAAACTCAATATTCTTTCAACAGCCGTTTTGCAGATGGAGTGGGAACAAATCCTGAAGAATTATTGGCAGCAGCTCACGCAGGATGTTTCACCATGAAATTGAGCGCAGAACTTTCTCAGGCAGGCTACACTCCTGAAGAACTGACGACAAAATCTGTGATCACTTTAGACCCAAACATCGGAAAAATCACAAAATCCGAATTGACATTAACGGCTAAAGTACCGGGAATTTCAGAAGAAGAATTTCAAAAGTATGCGAAAATCGCTGAAGAAGGATGCCCTGTAAGTGCAGCTTTCAACTTTGAAATTACTTTGGAAGCTACTTTGGCAAACTAAGAATTTAAAGCACAAAGTTTTTCATTCCGTAGGAATCTCAGCGAATTATTAGAGATATAATTATAAATCTTTGCTCTGATTCCTACGGAATGACAAACTAAACGTATAGAAAAAATAGAAAGTTTAAATTTAAACATCAATAGGAACGGGCTTTAGCCCGTTTTTCAATTTAAGCCCATTCAATTGGCTTTAGCCAAAATTAAAAAAAATCAAAGATCCACCTTAATAAACCTTCACTTCTTCAATAAAATCTCAATGCTTCAATTCAATAGATCAAAACCATCATTCTTAATTGTAAAATAAAATATACCGATCGGTATATTTGTTGTATATTTGTATCATAATCAATTGAAAATGTCAAAAGCGGAAAAGACAAAACAGTTCATTATCGAGAAAACGGCATCTTTGTTTAATACCAAAGGTTATCTATCAACGACTTTATCAGACATTGCACAGGCAACCCATCTGACGAAAGGAAGCATTTATGGAAATTTTGCGAACAAAGATGAACTGGCCATTGAAGTTTACAAATACAACTCTGGTCTATTGAGCAAAAGTATGTCACGATCTTTTGGAGATGAATTTCCTACGACAATGGATAAACTTCATGCTTTTGTGGACTTTTACAGAAAAAACTGGCGTTCGGTATTTTCAAATGGAGGTTGTCCGTTGATGAACGCCGCAACAGAATCCGACGATATTTTTCCGGGGCTTAAAAATCAGGTTAAAAAATCATTTGAAGACTGGGCAGGAAAAATTTCATCGGTTATTATTCAAGGTCAGAAAAATGGAGATTTAAATGAAAAAGCTAATGCAGAAGAATATGCTTCTATTTTCATCATGCTTCTCGAAGGAGGAATTTTACTATCCAAAACAACGGGAGATGAAAAATTTTTAAACCTTGCTTTAGAAAGGATCACCAAAATGATTGACAATGAATTAAACATACTTCCCTCATAAACTTCACGATATGGAAACAAAAAAAGTGGCAATTGTAGGATACAACAGAATTCCGTTCGCCAGAATGAATACAGCTTATACAGACAAAGGAAATCAGGATTTATTGCTTCCTGCATTAAATGGTTTGATCGACCGCTACAACCTCAAAGGAAAGCTTCTTGGTGAAGTTGCCGGAGGTGCGACAATCAAGCATATTTCTGAAAGTAATCTCATCCGTGAAACCGTAATGAATACTTCTCTCGATCCTGCAACTCCCGCTTGTGATTTACAACAGGCTTGTGATACAGGGATTGAAGCAGCCGTTTATATCGGAAATAAAATTGCTTTAGGTCAAATTGAAAGCGGAATTGCATGTGGTGTTGAAGCAATGAGCAACATTCCTTTTGAATCTTCACCGAGATTAAGAAAAGCTTTGTTAAAAGCCAATAAAGAAAAATCTGTCTTTGGAAAAATCAAGCAATTATTGAGTCCAAAATTAAAAGATTGGATGCCGATTCCTTACAAAGGGCAGGAACCGAAAACAGGTTTGGTAATGGGAGGTCACACAGAAATTACCGCTAAATATTATGAAATTTCCCGTGAAGATCAGGACGAATTGGCTTTTAAAAGTCATCAAAATATGGCAAAAGCATATGATGAAGGATTTTTCAATGATATGATTACTCCGGCTTATGGTTTAGATAAAGACAATAATCTTCGCAGAGATACAAGTTTAGAGAAGTTAGCAACACTAAAACCTGCTTTTGATAAACAAAACGGAACTTTAACGGCAGGAAATTCAACACCATTTACCGATGGAGCTTCTGCTGTTTTACTGGCAAGTGAAGAATGGGCAAAAGCAAATAATTTACCGATTTTAGCTTATATCACTTTTTCAGAAATTGCAGGAATTGAATATGTTGAAAATCAACAAAACTTGCTTCTTGCTCCTGTTTTTGCAGCCGAAAGAATGCTGAAAAAAGCAGGAATGAATCTGGAAGATTTCGATTACTATGAAATTCACGAAGCTTTTGCAGCACAGGTTTTAGCCACCTTAAAAATCTGGGAAAATGATGATCTGGCAAGAAAATTCGGACTGGAAAAAGCATTGGGAAAAATCGACAGAACTAAATTAAATGTAAAAGGCGGAAGTTTAGCCGTAGCTCACCCTTTCGCTGCAACGGGAGGAAGAATCATCGGAACTTTAGCGAAAATTTTACATGAAAAAGGAAGCGGAAAAGGATTTATCTCTATTTGTGCCGCTCGTGGACAAGGGGTAACGATGATTTTAGAAAAATAAAAATTGAACGTATGGATAGATTAGCACAATTAAGACAATTCATTGGAAAAGAATTCACAGCATCACCTTCTCCCTTTATGAAATGGCTCAACCCGATTGTTATTTCGGTGGAAGAAGGACATCTTGAATTTCAATATACCGTAAGACCAGAGTGGCTGAACCCAATGGGAAATCTTCACGGAGGAGTTACCGCAGCAATTTTTGATGACGTCATTGGAGCAACAATGTTTTCTTTAAATGAAAAAACCTTTATAGTAACGATAAATAACAGCATCGATTATTTTTCAACTGCAAAAGAAAATGATAATATTGTAGCGGAAACAAAAATTATAAAAAGAGGGAAGCAATTCGTCAATGCAGAATGTGAAATATGGAACGCAGACAAATCAAGATTAATTGCAAGAGGAACCTCTAATTTATTCAAAATTAATAACTAATATGAAAAGAGTTGTCATTACAGGTCTTGGCGCAGTGACGCCATTGGGAAATAATGTCGAAGAATTCTGGCAAAACAGCATCAACGGAGTGAGTGGAGCAAATACAATTACACACTTCGATACGGAAAAATTTAAAGTACATTTCGCTTGTGAGGTTAAAAGTTTTGACCCAAAAGTTCATCTGACACACAACGAAATCAAAAGAAGTGATCTCTTCTCACAATATGCAATGTATTCTACAGCAGAAGCATTGAAAGATTCCGGACTTGAACTGGAAAATATGGATCCGTTCGACACCGGAGTAATCTGGGGAACAGGGCAAGGCGGAATGTGGACCTTCGAAAGTGAAGTGATGAATTTCGCAGCCGGAGACGGAACACCGAGATTCAATCCGTTTTTCGTTCCTAAATTCATTGCGAATATGGCTTCGGGAATGATTTCTATGAAATTCGGGCTTCAGGGAATCAATTATACTACGATTTCAGCTTGTGCTACAGGAAATACAGCATTGATGGATGCTTTCAATTATATCCGTTTAGGAAAAGCTAAAGTTATCGTGAGCGGAGGTTCGGAAGCAGCTATTTCTCCGGCTTCGGTTGGAGGCTTCTCAATTATGAAAGCAATGTCTACAAGAAATGAAGATTTTGCAACGGCAAGCCGTCCTTACGATGCTGACAGAGACGGTTTCGTAATGGGAGAAGGTGCAGGAGCATTGATTTTGGAAGAATACGAACACGCAAAAGCAAGAGGGGCAAAAATCTACGCAGAATTGGTTGGAGCAGCAATGACAGCAGATGCATATCACATGACAGCACCTCATCCTGATGGAGTTGGAGCAATAAAAGCTATGCAATTGGCTTTAAAAGAAGCAGGAATCAACACAGAAGATATTGATTATATTAATCCTCACGCAACATCTACCCCACTTGGAGACCTGGTTGAACTGAATGGTATTAATAAATTATTTAAAGGAAGTAAAAATCTTGACATCAGTGCAACAAAATCGATGACAGGTCACTTATTAGGAGCAGCCGGAGCAGCGGAGGCTATTCTTTCGATTAAAGCAATTGAAAACGGAATTATCCCACCAACGATCAATCTTCACACGATTGATGAAAATATTCCGAAAGACATTAATATTGTTTTTGGAGAAGCTAAGGAAAAAGACATCAATTATGCGTTGAGTAATGCTTTTGGATTCGGAGGGCATAATGCGACTTTGATTTTTAAGAAATTTTCTTAAATAAATCTCTCGCAGATTTAGCAGATGACGCAGATTTTTTTGCAATACATCGGCTAAATTTGTTTGATCTTCGAGAGAAAAAATTATATCATTAATATTTAAAATTTTAATAGATTCTTCCTTCGTCAGAATAACAAAATATTGGAAGATTTTAATGAAGATAATTACAATCCTTGTGTTTTGAAGCACAGGGATTTTTTATGTCTTAAAGTTTTTTGTAAGTTCGCATACACACCACAATTTATTTTTATGAAGAAACTCCACTATGTTTTATTAATTTTCATTTCAAATTTCATTTATTCTCAAAACAATTTTGAGATTGAGCTTACTTCTGATTCTTATATTAATGACAGCCTTATTTTGGGAGCTCCCATGACGAGAAAAGGGTTTGGAGATCTTTACACATTCGATGTACAACCGAATAAAAATATTTCAAAATTTGGTTCGGATCATTCGCTGTATTTTATAAAAGTTCAAAAAGAAAACCGTATCAACGGGTTTATAGAATATCCTCAACCGGTTGCTTTTGTCTATCTGGATAAAAAGAATAAATCGGTTTCCGGAACTAAAATATTTTTTCTGGAAAAAGGAAAATCTAAAATTGATTTACCAAAAGACATCAATTTTTTAGATCTCAATATAGATACACCCACCAATAAGGAATATAAAGTTTTGCAGAAAGCACTGGAAAAATTTTATGTAAAATCAAACCATCCCTACCAGCAAGACAGCTTAATAAGTCTGGACAAAAAGCAGGAATTTCTTGCAGAATACATCAAGCAAAATCCAAATTCGTATGTTGCGTTGTGGGAAATTGTAAATGATTATACAATGTACAATTACCATTCGGGGTATTTGAAAAACATGAATTTATTTTCAGCAAAGTTCAAACAAAACAAATTGTACAAAGGTGTTGAATCTCATTTAAAGGCGGAACAGTCTACATCTATCGGACAAAAAATTCCTGATATTTATTTTGATAAACAGAATAAACTGACTTCTGAATATTTTAAGAAACATAAATTAACTTTTATCGATTATTGGTCTACCACTTGTGCTCCCTGCATAAAAGGCATGCCTGAAATCGTAAATCTGTACAATGATTACAAAGATAAAAACGTAAACTTCATAACCATTACGGATGAACGCGCTCCCAATAGAATGGAGTTGGCTACATCTATTTTAAAGAAAAACAATGCCGATTGGATCAATTTCTTTGATGTCAATAAAGACTTCCAAAAGAAGCTAAATGCAACAGGATATCCTCTTCATTTAATCATTGACGAAAACGGGAAAATAATTGCAAGAATCAGAAACAATATTGAAGAAGCCAGAAATATCATTAAAGAATATTTGCAGTAACTTTTTAACATAAAAAAGCAGTCTAAATATAGACTGCTTTTTCCATTGTACGAAGTATATAAAACATTAAAGTATTATGATAAAATCTTAATCTGCAATAAACAAATCATCGGCATCTTCAGCAATCGGGATGTATAATCTTTCCCATTCTTTGCTTTTTACCATATCCCAGCTGTGTCCTTTTCCTTTCAGATCTTCAGCAAGCAAAACAGTTCCCGGCTTGATCAAAAATGTAGATCCGTCGGTCACTTTAAATCGGATATTCCCTTTTATGGTAATCACATATTGTCTTCTTGGAGCTGGATGTGCATTCTTTTCCCATTCTTCGGTTTTATTGCTCATCCAAAAAGTCGTCGTATTCATGTGTTTCAGGGTAGGAATTCTTCCTTTTTCAAAGGCGCATGAACCATCCGGTTTATTGATTAACCTTATTGCAGGAATAAACTCTGTGGTTTCTTCTGCTTTTACGCTTACTTTTTTATGATCTTTGTCCTGACCGTTCATAAATCCAACACTGCTTAATGCTAAAACAAGGCAAATGCCTTTAACGAAATTTTTCATTATAAATTTAATTCTTTATTTTTTAATTGTAAACTGTATCATGCACCATCATTTTCTCAAAAAACGGTTTGTATTTCTGAACTAAGGCTAAATGCTCAGGAAGCTGACCGTACGCTTCCAGTTCTTCCAGACTGTCGAATTCCATAGAAGCATTATATGTGAAGGTATTATCAAGAACTGCTCTTGGACTCGAATTGGCAGGTTTTCCGTACCGTAGATTTTTTTGATAAGGCAGTTTTTTCAAGCCTTCAAAAAAGTTTTCAAATTCTTTCACCTCAGCTTCGGACAGATCTTTCCTAAGCCAGAACAACAAATAATGGAAGTACACCTTTTTCTTTTTTATAGGGTTAAACATAGGTAAAGCAGACGCAAACATATTTCCTGAAATCAGCAACAGCGCAAAAGCCTGAACCGACCGGAATAAAAATTTTCTTCTTTCCATTGTACTATTTTTTAGTTAAAATCTATTCTGTATTTCAAAACAAACTGCCATTTTCTGTCGGAAACCACAGCATTATTAGAAGGATCTGCCGTGTAGACAGGTCTATTTTGAGCATCAAAAGTTAATCGGGAAGACATTCCATTCATCAATAAAGAAATTCCTGCATCATAAATTATGGCATTATCATGAAGCCCTTTCAGATCAGACAACTGCATACTTACCGCAGGTTGCAACTGAAGATTTTTTTTGTCTTTATTTAAGTAAGGCAACGTTCCGCCCAACTGAACATAATAGGTATTTCCTGTTCCGATTACAGGCATTGCATTTCCGGCACCGTTCAGACTTGCCTGAGTGGCATCCACAGAAGTTGCGGGATTATTTGCCCCTACGTAACGCACAAAATTAGGTCCGTAATCATTATGCATTGCCATTCCGTAAGCACTTATAGAAGTTCCCTTTTCCTTGTTTAAAGGAGCATCATAAAATAAATCTACCGCAAAGTTTTTCATATCATCATTAATGGTATTTTTATTAATATCCTGATGCCACATTGCATTATGAATATAATCGAAACCGGCGCCTAAACTCAGCACATTCTTCTTTCCACCATACGTTCCGGAATTAAAAGGGGTCGAAATATTTTCCTTATCTAGAAAGGCATATCTGAAGTATCCTGAGAAATCTTTACTTGGAGCATTTTTGCTGAAAGTGGCTACATTATACTTGGGATCTGAAGTCGCCATGGTATAAGGATCTGCAACCACCAAACGGTAATCAAATTTCCCTAATTGTCCTTTAACATATGCCCCCAGTTCTCTTACCGTATAATCTGTAGCACCTGCATTGGAAGTCGCATAGGCCGGTAAATCATACAATAATGTATTCAAAGGTCCCGTTGTGAATCTTGACAATCCTCTCCATGTAGAACGTCCTGCCCCGAAAGCAATTTTATCACTGAATGAATATTCTGCGTAGGCATCAAGCAAATCAAAATAATTACTTGCTTTTGCATTCATATTCACATTGGTTGTCCCGCCCTGCAAAACAAACATCAGTTTTTCTGTAGGTTTATACGTCATCTTTACTCTTACTCTTCTCAACGACAGATCCGAAGCTTCAGATTCTGCCTGATTATTGATAAGACTTCCCGGATTGAGCTGCGTATATCTTGCCCAAAGCTCTGCATATCCGCTGAAAGAAACATATCTTGTATGTTCTTCATTCAGATAATGTGTAAGTCCCGGATTATTAAAATCGTTCTTTTTCTGTGCTTCAACTTTAGAGTAAACACTCATCATAGAAATTAAAATGAGCCCGACCTTAACAGATTTTTTATTCATAATATATTCTTTTTCTTAATCCTTTTGTTGATTTCAACAGGGCAAAATTAGGCTCGAAAAACAAGGAACATCGTTAGAAAACCATTAGAAAATCTTTAGAAAATCATTAAAAGAATAAATCTGTTCTTTAAAAATGAAAATATGGAATACCTTTGTACAAGAAATTAAACAGCGGCTGATAATCAGTCAGCTATCAATAGTATTTCAAAATAAAACCTGAAAATCTGTTCTGAAATTATTTTTCACATGACCATTTTAATTATAGAAGATAATGCCCGTGTTTCTGCGCTTTTAAAAAGAGGGCTGGAAAGTCAGGATTACAAAATTTATATTTCGGAAGATGCAGAAGATGCCTTAGTCATGATCGAAAGAATTGCCATTGATCTCGTCATTACCGATATCATGCTTCCGCAAATGAACGGTATTGAATTAAGTAAAATCATCAAACAGAAAAACCCTGATCTGCCCATCATTATGCTTACAGCTTTAGGAACAATTGATGAAAAAATTGAAGGGTTTGATGCCGGAGCTGATGATTATATGGTAAAACCTTTTGAAATAAGAGAATTATATGCAAGAATAAAAGCGGTTTTATTAAGAAAATCATCTTCTCCTAAGAAAAGCGATTCTTCAAATTTAATTGAATATCAAAACCTTACTGTTAATACCAATACGAACCGTGTTTTCAGAAACGAAAAAGAAATCAGCCTGACTCCAAAAGAATTTAAATTGTTGGTTTTTCTCATGACCCATGCAGACAGGGTTCTGAGCCGTGAAGAAATTGCCGAGAATGTATGGGGAAATCATTTTGATACCGGAACCAATTATATTGATGTTTATATCGCGTATCTCCGAAAAAAGATTGACAAAGATTTCGATGAAAAACTGATTCATACCAAACCCGGGATGGGATTCATTTTTACACATCAGTTATGAAAATAGCGACCAGAACTGCCCTCAACTACGCCATTCTTACCGCAGGAATTCTTTTTGTTTTTGCGTATACCCTGTATTTTGTCTCTGAAAAAAACAGAGAAGATGAATTTAATGACCGATTGGGTTACAAAATCACCTGGAGATCAGAATTTCTTTTTGATGCGAAAATGGATGATGCCAAAATCCGAGAGCTGCACGAGCGCAATAAGAAACTCCTGAATGAAGCCGATATCAGCGTTTACAACAGTAAAAAAGAACTGATCTTTACCGATATTGAACCGTCTTCAAAAAATCAGTATTATTTAAATCAATTAATTAAAACGAAAAAAAACAGAATAACCTGGCAACGGAAAGACCGCCAATATATGGCCTTTAAATATGAATTCAATCATGAGAATTTCTACATTATCGGAAGCGCGGTAGATGTTACCGGAAACGCTCATATTGAAGAATTTAAGAAAGACATCATTATTATTTACATCATTTCAATTTTAATTATTTTCATCATTGGATTTTTGTTTTCCTATTACACGCTAAAACCTTTAAAAGATATTATTCTTCAGATCCGCGATATTTCGGAACATAACCTCAACAAAAGACTGGTCGTTCCAAAAGCAAAAGATGAAATTTACGAGCTCACCGAAACTTTTAATTCAACTTTTAACCGTTTAGAAAAATCATTCAACAATCACAAACAATTTGTAACGACTATTTCCCACGAATTCAGAACCCCGCTTTCGACCTTAATCGCTGAGCTTGAGCTTGCTAAAGAACTGAATGTAACATTAGACGATTACAAAATTTCAATTGACAATGCTTTGCAGGACGCCAATCATGCTTCACAACTCTCATCGGCTCTGCTCGATTTCGCGCGGGCGAGTTATGATGTTTCTCAAATCAGCTTTGTAGATCTTCGTCTGGATGAGATTTTGGCCGATGCTAAAGTGGCTTTACTTCAAAAAAATCCGACCTATAAAATAGGGATTCATTATATGGACAATCTTGCGGATAAAGATGAGAGCAACTATGATTTTCATGGAAACCCGTATTTGCTGCAGATTGCTTTTCTTAATTTAATGGAAAATGCCTGCAAATATTCGCCGGATAAAAATTGTCGTGTTGAGATTGAGGTACAAAACAATAATCTGGAAATTCGTTTCATAGACCACGGAATTGGTATTTCTGAGGAAGATCAGTCCAAAATATTCGATTTATTTTATCGCGGAAACAATAAGAATTATGAAAAAGGAAACGGTATCGGATTGTCGATTGTAAAAAGAATTGTGGAAATGCATCAGGGAAAACTTTCACTACAGTCTGAACCTTCAAAAGGAAGTATTTTTACAATAAAATTTACTTCATAAAAATTCAACCACAAAAGTCACAAAAGATCTAACACCGTAGTTTATTTAAAGTTAAAAGAACACTGCAAAAAAGAACATATTAGCTTTGAAAAAAATCTATGATTTTATTCTTTTTAAAAAACATTAAATAGCTTTTGTGACTTTTGTGGTTAATTAAATATTATAAAAAAGCAGTCCGTAACAGACTGCTTTTGTTTTATGCTTTCAACCATTCCGATTTGGAAAGGTAATTCTGATCAGGATAATAAATAAAGAGAAGATTTCTTCCTTTTATAGTATTAATGATCGGTTGTGTAAGATCTCTTGGAACAGCGGGACATCCCCAACTTCTTCCGATTCTTTTGTGCATGGCTGCAAAGCCTTCGCTTACATAATCCGCACCGTGCATAACGATTGCTCTTCTGTACGCTGCATCATTAAATCCTTTATCCATTCCCAGCAGTCTCAGAGAAAATCCGTTGTCTCCATTATAAGTAGCATCGGTTATATAAAAACCTAAACTACTTTGAAGCGAGCTTTCCGTGTTGGAAAAATTCGTTGCAAACTCTTCACCTGTGTTTTTTCCGTGAGCAACCAGTGAATTGAATAATACCTTTTTTTCATTAATATCAATTACCCAAAGTCTTTTTGTATTCGAAGACATAGAAAAATCGCATACCGTAAGTAAATGCGACTCCGAATTAAGCAAACCAGCTTTCTTTAAATTCTCAAAACCTGTTAAAGCTTTAAAGAAAACTTCTTCGTTAAGTTCATGCCCTTGTTCAAACGCTATAGACTTGTATAATGCTTCTGATGAAGACACTGCATTTTCAGTGATTTTCTCAGATTTCGTGGCTACTCTCTCAATTTTTTTTGTACCAATTTCATTCTTTACAATTGCCTTTTTCGGAGACAAATAGAATGACGTAGTTACCATGTAAACAATACCTAATAAACTAAAAAATCCTTTCATTCAATATTATGTTAAATCCAAATTAGTCAGCAAATGTATTAAAACATAATTACCTAACAGGAATAACTCCACAAAGTTTAACTCAATTTAAGAAAATTTAACTTCCTGATTCTGTGAATAAAACTCTCTTATTTTTCAGAATCCGGAACAAATTCCAAGCTTATAGAATTCATGCAATAGCGCAGTCCTGTAGGTTTCGGACCATCATCAAAGACGTGTCCCAAATGTGAATCACATCTTTTGCAAAGTACCTCTACTCTTTCCATTCCATAAGCGGTATCTCTTTTATAATATACGCCTTCTTTATCTGCTTCAAAGAAACTTGGCCAACCACAACTGCTGGAAAATTTAGTTGTCGAACGAAATAAATGATTTCCGCAAACGGCACAATAATACTCTCCCAACTCATCAAAATCATTGTATTTTCCGGTAAAAGCTCTTTCTGTTGCCGCTTCTCTTGAAATCGCATATAAATCCGGAGCGAGGATCTTTTTCCATTCCTCATTGGAAATATCGAGTTTCGAAGTATCGGTTCTGGAATAGTATGGATTGTTTTTTGCTTGGTTTTCCATAGAATTATTTTAACTATTTTTTTGATAATTTAAATTAAACCACAAAAGTCATAAAAGCTTTATCTCTTCCGTTTATGACTTTTGTGGTGAGAATAGATCATAAGTTCACAACCAAATTTACTAAATTTGAGCATATGAATGATGAAGCCAAAAGAAAACAATTAAGGA
Organism: Chryseobacterium taiwanense; assembly: GCF_000813825.1. GTDB lineage: Bacteria > Bacteroidota > Bacteroidia > Flavobacteriales > Weeksellaceae > Chryseobacterium > Chryseobacterium taiwanense. The sequence continues at coordinate 20,031 of NZ_JWTA01000001.1, read as the reverse complement.
AATATAAAGCTTTTGCCACCGGATTATTCCTTCTGATGGCGGTGATTTTTATCGTGACCACTCTTTTACAGAAAACCAACGATTCTCATTGGATCGGCTATGTCAAAGCCTTTTCTGAAGCTGCAATGGTGGGTGCTTTAGCGGATTGGTTCGCTGTTACCGCATTATTCCGTCATCCGCTTGGTTTACCTATTCCACATACCAATCTTATTGAAAACAGCAAACAGAGATTAGGAGACAATCTGGGAAGTTTCGTAGTGAACAACTTTCTCTCTCCTCAGAATATCCGTCCTTATATTCAGAAACTAAAGATTTCGGGCTTTGTAGGGGAATGGCTGGTAAAAGAAAAAAACCAGGAGATCTTAATTAAAAATCTTTCAGATATTGTTTTAGATATTTTAAATAAACTTGATGATTCTGAAGTGAGTCATTTCATCAGCAAAAAAGTTTCAGAAATGACGGATTCAATTCAATTAAACGTCATTCTCGGAAACGGAATCACTTATCTTTTAGACAAAAATGATCATCAGAAAATCATTACCAATCTTTCTTCCCAGATCAAAAATTACATTATTGAAAATGATGAAATGATCCAGGAACGCGTAAAAAAAGGAAGCTATTCTTTTATTCCGGCTTTTGTCGACAATAAAATTGCTGATAAAATTGCGAGCGGGCTTTCAGATTTTTTTAAAGAAGTGGAAGAAGATCCCAACCATGAAATCAGAGCTTTGATTACCCGAAAAATTTACGAGTTCTCCAACGAGCTAAAAAAGGATCCGAAATGGGAAGACGAGTTTAAAAACATTAAAAATGATCTTTTAAAAGGGAATAAACTTGATGAATATTCAAATGACATCTGGATTTCCATTAAAAATACATTGAAAAAAGAATTACAGGAAGATCAGTCTTCTTTAAAAAATTATATTTCAAAAAACCTGAACGAATTTTCGCAAAATCTAAAGACGGACGAAAATCTTCAAAATAAAATAGATCATTGGATTCGCGTAACGGCTTATAAATATATCCTGAAAAACACACATCAATTCGGGAACCTCATCAGTTCTACGGTCGGAAACTGGCAGGGAAAGGAATTAAGTGAAAAACTGGAACTGGAAGTTGGAAAAGATCTTCAGTTCATCCGCGTCAACGGAACTTTAGTTGGTGGATTGGTTGGGTTGATTATTTATACAATTGCTCATTTTTTCCTTTAACCATTAACAAAAAAGAGAGCTCAAAGCTCTCTCTATTTTTTCTTAAATATTTTTCTAAAAAGATTGGGATAAAAATCTTCGGTTCCAATTCTCATTTCTTTCATTACAGGAAATAAAAATTTCAATGCTGAAATCAGAAATATATTCAAAATGGCTAAGATTATAATATTCATTGTTTGAAAATTATTTTGGTAAACGACTTGCTCTTTTTAAAACCTCTTTATTGATATCATTAATCAATTCCGGGCCTTCATAAATAAATCCTGTATATAACTGAACCAAAGTAGCTCCCGCATCCAGTTTCTCTATTGCATCTTTCGCAGAATGAATTCCTCCGACTCCAATGATTGGGAAAGCTCTGTTGCTTTTATCTGCAAGATATTTAATCATTTTTGTACTTCTCTCACGAATAGGCTTTCCACTTAATCCTCCATTTCCGATTTGTGCTAACACTTCGGGAGAAGTTTTCAATCCTTCTCTATTCACGGATGTATTGGAAACTACAATCCCGTCGATTTTCGTCTCAGCAATCAGTTCAATGATTTCGTCTAATTGATTGTTATTTAAATCCGGAGCTATTTTCAGTAAAATCGGCTTCTGTACAGCTTTTGACTGATTGATCTTTTTAACTTCAGTAATCAGCTCGCGAAGATATTCCACATCTTCCAGTTTGGCGTGACTTCCTACATTCGGACAACTTACATTCAGTACAAAATAATCTACGTAAGGATGAAGTCCTTCAAAACAATCCAGGTAATCCTGAGTATAATTTTCCGGTGCTGTATCTGTATTTTTTCCGATGTTTCCACCGATGATGATTTTTCCTTTGTTACCTTTCAGTTTTTCGATCGCCGCTTGTAAGCCATCATTATTGAATCCCATTCTGTTGATGATTCCGCCATCTTCAATTAATCTGAATAATCTTTTCTTAGGATTTCCGGCTTGAGCTCTTGGAGTGACCGTTCCGATTTCTACGAATCCGAAACCTAAATCTCCCAATTCATTAAAAAGAACTGCATTTTTATCGAAACCGGCAGCCAATCCTACTGGATTTTTAAATTTCAATCCGAAAACTTCTCTTTCCAGATGTTTGTCTTCAATAGGTTTTGGGAAAAATAATTTGGTAAGGAATCCAAAATTTTTTAGCATTGAAAAAGTAAAGTGATGCACTTCTTCAGGATCGAATTTGAAAAGAATCGGGCGAATGAGCGATTTGTACATTGAAAAAAAGTTTTACAAAAATACTCATTTTAAAATTAATGGTTGGTTACCCTATGATATTTTATGAAAAAATGTATTATCAATGGCATCTATAAAACCCAATATCTGTAAAATCTGCGGGATTGTTTTTTGACGCAAAGATTTTATTCTAAAAAGCACAATATATAAGTGTGCAAAGTAGGAATCAACAAGTTGATTGGATGAAGCACTACGTTCAAGCTTCACAAAACAAATTTATTTGTTTTTGCTCTCAAAATAGAAAGCTATACAAATAAAATCTTTGCGTTTAAATTATTTTTTATATTTTATTTTGAACTATATTCTACTTTCAATGGTAATTCTTTTTAATAATATCAAATACTCTCAAAGGTTGTCATTCCGTAGGAATCCAAGCTACAATTTTTACAGATAATTCTCTAATACTATATCTAGATGCTTACAGCATGACAAACTGCATCTTAGTAAGAAATTAAGAATACAAACTCAAATCGAAATTCAATATCCCTCCCACTCTTTTAAATTCATCATCTATCACAGCATTTACCGTAATTCTTTCGTGAGAAACAGGATGATTAAAAATCAATTGATGAGCATGAAGCGTCATTTTGTTGATGCCAAATGTCTGCAGCCACAATTTGTTCTGTTTATTGCAGCCATGTTTTCGACAACCTAAAATAGGATGTAAAATATGTTTAAAATGCTTTCTTAACTGATGAAATCTTCCCGTTTCAGGAATCGCCTCTACCAAACAATATCTTGAAGTCTGATGCTTTAAAAAAGGGAGATCTATTTCCGAAGTTTGTAAACGGCGATAATAAGTAATAGCATTTTGTTTGACTTCATTTTCGTTAATTAAATCGTAATCAATCGTTTCTTCTTCCTTTGCCCAGCCACGAAGAATAGCAATGTATTTCTTCTCGACTTCTCTTGAGGCAAACTGATCGCTCATGATTCTTAACGTTTCTTTATCTAAAGTAAACAACAATACGCCCGAAGTTTTTCGGTCAAGTCGATGTACGGGATACACTTTTTGCCCAATCTGCTTTCTCAACTCCTGAATCGCATACGTATCGGCTTCTCCGGCATAAAAAGATTTGTGAACCAATAATCCGCTGGGCTTGTTGATGGCAATAAGATGTTCGTCTCGATAAAGAATTTCTAACATGGTGCAAAAGTAGAAATTTTCAACCGATCTAGCCCTGATTGCAGCGGTATCCTTTTGCTTCACTTTGTTCAGCAAAAGATATAGCGAAAAGCAGGTTCCCGGCTCCTGAAAAATAAATTATCAATATTTGAACTATTATTCATCGCTTTTTTTACTGAATCTCATGGAATTGGGATTCAAATTGCTATTTTTGCACTTCAGACGAAAAAAATTATGGCAAAGCAAGAAGATGTTTTCAAGAAAGTGATTTCTCACGCTAAAGAATATGGTTTTATTTTCCCTTCGAGTGAGATCTACGATGGTTTATCCGCTGTTTATGATTATGGACAAAACGGTGCCGAATTAAAAAATAATATCAAACAATATTGGTGGAAAGCGATGGTACAGCTTAACGAAAATATTGTCGGCATTGATTCAGCAATTTTGATGCACCCAACCACTTGGAAAGCATCGGGCCACGTAGACGCTTTCAACGATCCATTGATTGACAATAAAGATTCTAAAAAACGTTTCAGAGCAGACGTTTTGGTGGAAGATTACTGCTTAAAAATTGAAGATAAAGAGAAAAAGGAAATCGAAAAGGCAGCGAAAAGATTCGGTGAGTCTTTCGATAAAGCTCAGTTTGAAGCGACGAATCCGAAAATATTGGAATACAGAGCAAAAAGAGAAGCTATTCTTTCAAGACTGGCAAAATCTCTGGAAAATGAAGATCTTGCTGATGTAAAAGCTTTAATTGAAGAATTGGAAATTGCTGATCCTGACACGGGTTCTAAAAACTGGACGGAAGTAAGACAATTCAACCTGATGTTCGGAACTAAGTTAGGAGCTTCTGCAGATTCTGCGATGGATCTTTATTTGAGACCGGAAACCGCTCAGGGTATTTTCGTCAACTTCTTAAACGTACAGAAAACTTCACGTCACAGACTTCCTTTTGGTATTGCCCAAATCGGAAAAGCATTCAGAAATGAGATTGTTGCAAGACAATTCATCTTCAGAATGCGTGAGTTTGAACAAATGGAAATGCAGTTCTTTGTTGCTCCGGGAACAGAACTTGAATTCTACGAACAATGGAAGCAAAAACGTCTGAACTGGCATTTAGCTTTAGGATTAGGGAATGAAAATTACAGATTCCACGATCACGAAAAATTGGCTCATTACGCAAATGCGGCAGCTGATATTGAATTTAATTTCCCATTCGGATTTAAAGAATTGGAAGGTATTCACTCAAGAACGGATTTCGATTTGAAGGCTCACGAAGAATTCTCAGGAAGAAAACTTCAGTTCTTCGATCCTGAAAGAAATCAGAACTATGTTCCTTATGTTGTTGAAACTTCAGTAGGTTTAGACAGATTATTCCTTTCTATTTTCGCTCATTGCTTAAAAGACGAAATATTAGAAGATGGTTCAGAAAGAACAGTATTATCTTTACCTCCTGCTTTAGCTCCAATTAAAGCGGCTATTCTTCCATTAATGAAGAAAGATGGTTTAGCTGAATATGCTGAAAAAATCTTCAATGACTTGAAATACGATTTCAATTTATTCTATGAAGAAAAAGATGCGATCGGAAAACGTTACAGAAGACAGGATGCGATCGGTACGCCTTACTGTATCACTATCGACCACGATTCATTAACAGATCACACCGTGACGATCAGAGACAGAGACACGATGGAACAGGAAAGAGTTCCGGTTTCTGAACTGAGAAGAATCATTGACGAGAAAACGAACTTCAGAAATTTACTTTCAAAAATATAAATGTAAAGCCTTGAGAAATCAGGGCTTTATTTTTTATCAACATATACCTGAATTTGTTATTTTTGATTCTCAAATTTTAACCATGAAAAAAATAACACTATTGATGTTTGGTCTGATTCAGACATTCGCCTATTCTCAGACTCAGGATTTAGCAGCTTTAGCTTCAGGAGAAAACGTAGGAATGAATGCCCTTTTCGATTCTAAAGACAATCTATATGGCTATGTTTCTTTGTATTCTTACGGAAAAACAGATAAAAAAACTCAAAAGTTCGAATATGTGCTTTTAGATAAAAACCTAAATCCGGTTGCGAATAACGAATTTGAATCTAATCTTTTAGTTTCCAATTATTATGGGTATGTAGATTTTAAAGGACAGATCATTCTTCGTCCTTCAGATTTCAACTATCTTCAAGCGTTTGCAAAAGATGCGGCAATGCCTGTTTCCATGGTTATAGATCCTAAAACCAATACGGTAAAGCCAAAAGTCTATTACGATTATCTTGAAAATGGAACTTTCGTAGAAATCAATCAGCCTAAAAGCTTTAAAGAGGAAAGAAAAGAAAATCGTGCAGAGAAAAAAGATAAAGGCTACAACTATGTTTCTTCGGTAGGAGAAATTAAAGAAGGGGGTTATTTTGCCCTAGAATACAATGATTACGGCAAATATGTAAACAAAAACAGCCTTATAAAATTTGACGAAAATAAAAAAGAAGTCTGGAGATACCGTTACAATACGGATGGAAGCAAAAAGGTATTTTCAGATCTTACTCTACTCGAAAAAGACGAGAATCGCCTTTACGGAATTTTAAGAAAAGTAAATGATGATGACAAAACTTTTTCTCTTTTAGTTATCGATATGAAAACTGGAAAAGAGCTTTCAAACCAGCCTATCACAGGTCTTACTCCGGAAACCATTTATAATATTGATGCGTTATATTCCAGCGGAAAAAAGCTGGATAATGATAAGAATTTCGATGATAAAGTGGTATTAATGGGACGAAATTTCGACAAAGGCGATAAAGGATTTGCAAGATTTATTTTGGATAAAAATAACTATAACGTCGATCTTAAAACGTTAAATTATAAGCCTGATTTATCTAATCACATTCCAAAACTAAGCGCAGATGGCGGCGTAGAAAACGGTTATTTTCTTCAAACCAAAGACGTTTATTTTATGAGTGATGGCAGTGTAGGAATCCTTTCTGAAAAATTTAAACCGGCAGGACAATACAACGCTCCTAAAACAACGGATTTAGTCTACATTAATACGGATAAAGACTTTAAGGTAAAAGATGTTCAGGTTTTTGAAAAGGAAAAGTCTAAATGGGTAAACAGTGATTACTTGTTTTCACAATATCTGAATGATGGAAAAGACGTTGTTTTCTTCTTCCGTGATTACAAAAAAGATCAGGTAACCAAAGAGAAAAAATGGAACCTTTTCATTAATACGGTTATCGATGGAAAATTCAAGCAGGAGATTATTCCTATTTCTGAAAAAGATAACTTTGTAGTGACGCCTTACGTAGCAAAAGAAGGGTATATTTTGCTTAGAGAATACAACGAAAAAGAAAAGTTCAATAAAGTACGACTTGAGAGATTAAATTACTAATGATAAAAAAATCCTGACCTTCGGTCAGGATTTTTTCGTTTGGTAATACTCTGCAATATTTTTGATCTCATCCATGCTTAAATTCCACATAAAATTGAGAAACTGCTGATAACTTTCACTTTGATTTTTAGGATCTACCCTATCCAAATATCGGTTAAGATTATAGTTTTTTCTTCCTTCATAAATTTTAACAAAACATTTTCCCAGCCATTCTTTATAATATTCTTCCTCTTCCCCATCCTGTAAAAACTGCAGACTTGTATAAATTCCCACTCCATAATCTTCGGAATGAAATAAATTAGGAAGCGTTTCCATTCTTGCAATTTTTGCCAAAGATTCATAAGATTCTGATGCTTTTTCAGCTTCCACATCATTTTTCAATTCAGGAAACGTTTTTCTAAGCTTTTCAATTCTCAACACCACTTCAGGATGTGAAGCCAATGAATCTTTATTCAGTTTTTCCTTAAAATGATTATAGTTATACAATGAAAAATCTTCTTTTTTAAGCCATTTATCTTTAAACTCCTGCTTCGGAAGATTAAAATACTTTTTATACGTTTCTACTTTTAATTCTCTTGGTGAAATTGTATCGAAATCCTGAAGCCTTTTCAATGTATTGATGAATTCTGCTTTCTTAAAATCGCTGTTTTTAAAAACTGCATATCCTAAAGAATCGGCCTGCATTTCATCCTTTCTTCTTTCAGCTCCTTTTTTATAAATTCTATTTTTCATGACATTAAAAGCCCGCGAATTGCGGTTTTCTTTTGTCGCTTTAATGTCCTGAAGTGTAATTTTATCAAGCTGATCCTGATCGATCATCTGTAAAAAGGTTTTCAAAGAATGTTCGGATATTTTATGCCCTAATTCATGGGAAATCACGGCTCCGAGCTGATCATCATTATCCAGCCAGTTAAACAGTCCCATATTAATCACAAAAACCTCATCCGCAAAGCAATATGCATTAGGTGTATTATCTTTTGCAATAAGAATTGTCAAGCCTTGTGGAATCTGAGGATTATTTTTCTTTAAACGGGCAATCAGGCTTTTAGCTTTTCCCTCAAATACAGAGTTGAAAACAAAATCTTTATTTTTCACCTGTTTTTCAAAGTCTTTTTCAAGGTCTTTATAGATTTTTGATAACTCACTTCCTCTTTTCCCGGAATAAGTAGATTTACTTTTCGTAATAAGGTTTTCATTGTCGGTAGTAAAAGTTTTAAGGAATTCTTTTCTCTTGATATAGTCTGCCGTATCAAGCGGTTTATAAGCCTGTCCAAAACAGAGTATAAAGCCATAAAGGAATAAAAAAGAAACAATTTTTTTAATCATATTTTCATCAAATAATCACAAAAATAAATCATTTCGCTTCATGTTTTTAAAATTATTTTAAATTTGTTACAGATCAATCGATATGATAATTTTTATTTATTTCGTCACCGTTATTGTTGCTATTATAGCTGCAATGTATCTTTTAGGATATGCCTATCTTTTCAATGGTATTTCAAAAACCTATCTGCGTGGAAAATCAAGCGCGAATATTGACGATGGTAAATTATTTTCAAGCAACCTCATCGCTACGAAAACTCCAAAACTTTGGGAAGAAGCTCCTGAATATAATAAAACTGAATTACCGAAAAACATAGTTGATGATTTAATTCAATCCAATACCGCTTCTTTTATTGTGGTAAAAAACGGAAAACTGGTTCATGAGCAATATTGGAACGGTTATAATCAGCTCTCAAAAACCAATTCTTTTTCTATGGCAAAAGCAGTGACAGTCATGCTTTTGGGAAAAGCTCTCGAAGAAGGTAAAATAAAAAGTATTGATGATAAATTCTCCAATTATTTTGAAGAATTTAAGAATAAAGAATTCGGAGATCAATTAACGCTTAGAAATTTAGCCCAGATGGAAGCCGGCCTGAATTGGGATGAAGATTATAAAAATCCTTTTTTACCCAATGCAAAAGCTTACTACGGGAAAAGTCTTATCGATGCAACTTTTTCAAGAAAATTCAAAGAAAATCCGGGGGAAAGATTTGAATATCAAAGCGGTTCGACACAACTTTTAGGTTTTGCTGTGAGAAAGGCTATTAACCAATCATTGGCAAGTTATTTATCCGAAAAATTCTGGATTCCGTTGGGAATGGAACAACATGCAGACTGGAGTACTGATGAAAGCGGGATGGAAAAAACCTACTGCTGTATTCATTCTAATTCCCGAGATTTTGCAAAATTGGGACAATTATTTTTAGATAATGGAAAAGCGGATGACCAACAGATTTTAAATCTTGATTTTATTAATCAGATGAAATCCCCGACACAAAAATCAGAAGAAATTTATGGAATGGGATTCTGGATCAATAATGACAATCCAATAAAACATTATTATTTCTTAGGACTTCAAGGACAATATATCATTATGATCCCAGAACACAATATGGTGATCGTAAGAACCGGAAGTTATAACAACCTCCCTAAAACAGACAGAGGAAGACCAGATCAGGTGAAGTTTCTCGTTAATGAAACCGTACAACTATTTCAATAAACACTATGGAACATTACAATATAAAAGTTGATGAGTATATTGAAAAATCTCAGGATTTTGCAAAACCAATTTTACATTATATCCGCGAAATCGTTCACGAAGTATGTCCGGATATAGAAGAAGCCATCAAATGGAAATTCCCCACTTTTATGTATAAAGGAAAGATCCTTTGTTCTATGGTTTCATTTAAACATTATTGCAGCTTAGGATTTTGGCTTCATGATGAAATGAAAACGTTAAAAAACATTGAAACCGACGTTGAAAAAACCAATATGTTCAGCTTGGGGAAAATTACAAAAGTGGAAGACCTTCCTCCAAAACCATTGCTAAAAAAAATGATTCTTGAAGCGATGGAGCTTACCGATATGGGAGTTACTCTGAAAAAGGCAGCTCCTTCAAAAACGGAAACAGAAGTTCCTGATTATTTTCAAAATTCTTTGAAACAAAATAAAAGCGCTTTAGAAGTATTTACTAAAGGTTCGCCATCATTCAGAAAAGAATATATCAACTGGCTTACAGAAGCCAAAACAGAAGCTACCCGAAACAAACGTATGGAACAGGCCATAGAATGGATTTCTGAAGGGAAAGCGAGAAACTGGAAATATATGAGTAAAAAGTAATCGGCTAAGAAGATTTCGAACACAATAAATCATATCTCGAAACACGAATCCCATATCTCTAGAACTAAAATCTTAGTGGAATCTAAAATTCGCTTCAGGAAGGGTATTATTTTTTAAGAATGCTTCATATTCCGGAGATAATTTTGCGCGTCCAAAAGTGTTTTCTCCGCTCATACTTCCGAGACGTACTTTATCTTTCCCAAATTTTTTATTCATGGCATCCATGGCTTTCATAACAGGCAAATGTTGGTTTTGAGTATCTTTTTCAAAAAGACTGATCTGTCTTTGGTCTTCAGGAACAAAGTCATTCACAAAAACACCCGCTCTTTTGTAATGGAAACCGTCTTTATAAATAGCTTCAAATAATTCATTCACCACTCTTCCAATCAAAATTGAAGAATTTGTCGGATTGGGAAGAATTTGAGTCATTGCTTTTCTATATTCAGGTAAATCTTTTCTGAAACGATTGGTTTGAACAAAAACCGTCACCATTTTACAGCAGGTATTTTGCTTTCTTAGCCGTTCCGAACAATACATCCCAAAAGTTTCTACCCGTTCACGAACTTCTTCTTTTTTTGTCAGCATTTCCATGAAGCTTCTCGTCACTGCAATGGATTTTTTCGGAGAAGGAACATCCAGCTCCAACTGACGAATTCCTTTTAATTCATTCACCATTCTTACCCCGTGAATTCCCATAATTTTGCGAACCCACATTTCAGGTTTCTGTAATAAATCCCAAGCTTTGAAAACTCCATTGTCCTGCATTTTTACAGCCAGCTTTCTTCCAATTCCCCAAACATCAGCGATATTCAGCCATTTTAAGGCTTTCTCTATTTTTTCGGGAGTATCTAAGGCAAAAACCCCATTAAATCTTTCAGGATCTTTCTTCACTATTCTGCTAGCAACCTTACAAAGTGTTTTTGTAGGAGCAATTCCGACACTCACCGGGATGTTTACTTCTTGCCAAATTTTATCTTTAATTTCAAGACAATACTCATAAATACTGATGTACTTAAACCCTGTAAGATTCAAAAAAAGTTCATCAATACTATAAACCTCATGTTCTACAACATATGATTTCGCAATACTGATCACCTCCTGACTTTTTGCATTGTACAGTTCAAATTTTGCAGAAAAACTTTTTACATCATGTTCTTTAAAAAGCTCTTTATATTTAAAAACCGGAGCCGCCATTGGAATTCCCAAATCTTTTGCTTCCTGGCTTCGGGACACAACACACCCGTCGTTGTTGGAAAGTACCACAACGGGTTTATTTTCAAGCTTCGGATCCAAAGTTCTTTCACAGGAGTTATCAAAAGCTTTCGATAATTCAGTTTATCAAAAGTTAAATGATATCGAAAGAAGAAAACATAAATAACACAAAATCAAACATATAAACATTCGTAATAGATATTACACTTTTGATAAAAGGACGAGATTATGCCAAACTTGACACTAAAATAAAATTTCTTAATTTACTTTTTATCAGTACTATTCTGTTTCTTTACAAAACCTAACAAATTTCCCAATTCCTTTATAGAGCTATTAATTTCAGACTTTTCAACAATAGCGTTTTTTAAATCTTCAGCTTCTTCACTATTTACCAACAATATTGTTTTTAACTTTTTAGCATTTTTCTTCATAATTTCAATACATTCACTACTTTTTAACAGATCAATTTTAAAAATAGTTCTTACAACTCCTTCTGATTTTAAATTTGAATATCTAAATAGCCATTCTGCATAAAACTGAAATCTGTTATTATCCATATTTCCAGTTTTAATAAACTCATCTCTTATAGTATCAAAAGTATTCTTAAATTTATGCCCATTTTCTTCAAAAGAAGTAATTAAATCATTAAAAATATCATGTTCTTCAGTAACATTTTCTATTATTTTAGAGGATTTTTCTTTGAAAACATATTTTAGGGCCTCCAAAGCTTCGCTAGACCAACTCTTGTATTCAATTATTTGTAAAATTTTGAAGTCTTTAGAATTACTCTTATCAAACGTAATGATCCAATTATCATTTGTAAAATTCTCGAAATAATCATTTTTGAGATCTATACAACGGTTTGCAAGTGCATTATTATTGTTAACTGCAGTTTCGAAAAAAAATGGTGTTAGTTTATTTACTGTATTTACATTTACAACAGCAGAATCCCAATCATTTAATTTCTTAATAAATAGATCAGGTTCTAATTCCGTATTAAAACAAATATCTTCAAACTTGGGTAGAACTTCATTTAATCCTAATCTATATTTACCATAATTACTTACTGTTAGCTTCTTTATTACTTCTTTATATAGTGGAACGTCTTTAAACTCATCGATTTTTAGTAAAAGATTACCATATTCAATATAATTTAATATTTTTTTAGCTACTTTATCAACAAAATTATTCTCTACTTCGTTCATGACACCCTGAAAGTAACTTTGATATCCTGATAAATTTAAAGTTCGGGACAATCTAATTCCTATAATATCATAATATAAATCATCGTTAGAAGTTAAGCTAACAAATCGACTATATAACTCTGAATCTGAAATATCTTTAGTATTAACAAGTTCGCCAAATATCTTTAAAAAACTAATAATATTTTTCAAGTGTGTATTATTACTATAGTACTGTTGAAGATAAGATTTTAATGTGTTTTTAAATTTTGGCAACCCATATTTAGCAATATTGATATTTTTAATTTCCTCAATATTTTCAAGATCATTTATTCCAATCTTAGATAAATACAGATCTAATTCTGCAGAGTTTACATTAATTTTGTATTTTGAATAGGATTCTTTTTTATCCTTCAGGATTTTTAAAAAATCGTCTACACTATCGGTAGTAAAATCTTCCAATATATTTAAAACATCTACATTAATACCTTTATTTTTTAAAAATTTATCAAGTATATCAATATTATTAATATAATTCATCGAATCCCAATCTTTTTCGTAAGCTAGTTCTTTACAGATGGATTTACAGTATTCTGTTATATCACTATCTTTTTTAATTCTTGAAATTATAATGCCTTGATATTCTTGAAATTCGTGAGTATCATTTTTTAGTTCTTTCCCAACATTATTTATTATGTCTTCCCAAATTAATTCCTCAACGTTTTTATTCTCATATGCAGAGTCATTGAGACTGTTTAACGCTTCAATTACATTCGGTAAGTAATCATTTGAAATTTTTGAATATTCAGTTTCTAATATCTTTGAAAAGAAATTGGCTTGCGATATTTTCATTAAACTATCGGTATTTTTACTCATTAACGCATCCCTTAATTCTTTAGAGTATATGATTTCCAAAGAATCATCTGGATCTAATTGATAAACAATTGCAGTAATATACTTTGGTAAATTTTCATCTTTTTTGTAAATAAAATCAAGTCCTCTTAAATATGATGGACTAACTATTTCCACGATAGGATCTGATAGAATTAAATCTTTATTAAGTACAAAAAGTGCTAAATATTGTGCAGGGATTTTATCACTATGAACTAATTTAAGCGTAGCTATTTCATTTATTAGGACTATTATTTCTCTAGGTGTTATTTTCTTATTTAGAAGTTCATACACTTGAACTGTTCTAACAAATTCATCTTGTTTAAAATTTTCACCTAAACATTCCCTCCATTTACCCTCGAAAAAAAATTTCCAATTAGACATGATTGGGGGAGCAACGCGGTAAACAATGTCAAATGTTTTGTTTATGTAATCCTCTGCATAATTAGTGAATTCACTTGAATTTCCCTTAGGATTTAAATCTTCAAAAGCATTTCTTATGTGCTCCCTGTCAAAAGGAATAATTACTTTAATGTTTTTGTATTTCTGCTCAGCAAAAAATATGTGAATTGAAGACCATAGCTTTAAGATTTTATCTTTCGGGAGTCTGTCGAAATTATCAAATACAAGTATAACTTTATTCTCTTTTAAGTCTTTATCAATTTCTAAAATCCAATCCCTGAATTTTTTTACAGAAGGTTCATCTTCAGTTATAGTAACATAAGTTGTCTCTTCAATTTTATCTTTAGAGTAGATTTCAAATAATTTAATTCCAGCAATTAAATAAACATTTTCAGTAGAATTAAAATTTTTGAAAAAGTAATATAAGTAAGCAAAAAATAAAATCAATGCTGGACTTAGGTATACTAAATATTTCCAATCAGATTTAATTTCATCTCCAAATGATTTAAAAAATGGAATCAATAGTAATGCAACCAATGAAAGAATAATACCTAAGCTTAAAACCGGTTTTTTCTTAGTCGTTGTTTCTTTATTTTTAGCAAGTAAATTCTTAAGTTTTTCTTCCCATTTATCTTTTTGAACAAGATTTTTGGAGTTTATATATTCCGTTATTTCTTCTAATATTGTTCTTCTTTGTTCATCTTCTTGATGTCCCCACACATCATAAATGAAAAAAAAGTAGTTCTTATCTTTTAACTTGCCTTCTACTATTTTCACTAAATTACTCTTCCCTGATCCCCAATTCCCATCAATTCCAATAATATTATGAATAGAGCTCACCACACTTCCCGCAATAATTCCGGCCATTGAATCTTGCGATTTACCTTCGAATTGATCTTCACCCAATGGTTGATTTCCTAAAAATTTAGGATAAATTTTACTCATAATTAAATTATTATCTGGTTATTAGTAGTTTTCTCAAATGTAATATTAATTTTCCACCCTGTTATTATTGGTAAATAAAAAAAATATCATTTCGCATTAAAAAAAGAACTACCAAAATCAGTAGTTCCTTTTTGTTATATTCCTAAGTTAGTTAAAAAATCTATCTCATCATCATTTCCTTCCCAAGAACCAAGTCTTCCTTTTTCAGGAATTACATCTTGATAAGCTGCTTCAAGAGCATCTCGTTTTTGTTTTGAATCAACTCTTGCATATCTTTCCGTCGTTTGTACACTTACATGTCCTAAAATATCTCGAATGTAAACAATATTAACTCCACCTTGTAAAAGGTGCATTGCTTTAGAATGCCTAAACACGTGAGGACTAATAATTTCAGGAATCAGTTGATTATTAACTATTCTAGCACTTTTTGCGTATTTCTTTAAAATATAAGTTATACCTGCAGGAGTAAGCTTTCCTCCTCCTCGATTAAAAAATAAAGGGCTAAATTGTCTTTCAGGCCTGAGCAAATGATTCTCTTTGACATATCGTTCCAATAAATTAATTTGTTCTTTCAGCAAAGGAATGTCTCGTTGCTTATTACCTTTACCTGTTACTCTTATATGATAAGGATATTCAAACCTTACACATGACGGGCTTAGATCTACAAGCTCCTGAACTCGCATCCCGCTATCATATAACAATGCTAACATAGCTAAATCCCGACGAGACGCCAAAGTTTCCATAGACGCTTGTTCAAGTAATAAATTTATACCTTCTACAGACAAGTAATTCATTACTTTTGAAAATCCTTTTTTACTTTTAATTGATCGGATATTTTGCCACTCAGCTAATCTGTCTGGTACTTCATATTGTAAATATTTACAAAAAGAACAAATGGCTCCGTAACGATTATTTCTTGTTGAAATGGAATTTTTGCAATGTATTTCAAGCCACATTAAGAAATCTTCTATGGATTGCTTATTTAAATGTTTTAATTCTAATTTATGAGGAGGGATATTTTTTACCTTAGTCATAAATGACACCAACAAACTGAAGCTTTTTTTATATGCTCTAATCGTATTGGATGAAGCCCCAAAATTTCCAAGAAGATATTTATGGAAAAAACTTTGTAAGTATTTAGCAAAATCCGTCATAACTATTCACTTTTTGGGATTTTTGGAAAAATTAGAGACGTCGGATGTTCTAGCTGTATTATTCCAGGAAACATTTCGTTTGTAAGCCGAACATAATTATTGGTTGACCTTGGATCGTTATGACCTAAAAACACCGAAATCATAGGTAATGCACAATAAACATCTATGTTATTACGAACCATCTTTGCAAGGCTATGAACAGCAGCCGTATGCCTAAGATCATGAATTCGCGGAGGATTTCCTCCTAGCTTTGAAGATATTCCTGCTGTATTTAAAATATCAGAAAACCAGCGCCTAACACTTTCTCCCAGACAGCTCTTTCCTCTTTGTGTAACAAAAAATGGCGACTCAGGTACAAGAATTTTTTCTATTGGATTTTTGTCTCTAAACTCTTTGTATTGTAGCAATACTGGCAATAACGAATCATTTATTGCTGCGAGTCTTTGTGTATTATTTTTAGAATCGTTTATTACTATTGTTCTTTTCTCAAAATCGATATCTTTATTTTTAATTGCTAAAGCTTCACCAATTCTTAATCCAGCACTATAAAGTAATCGAAGTATTGCTGGCATGGTAAAGATCATTGTTCCTGAGTATTGATAACGGATCTTTAAAGAATTAGACAGTAAAAATATCGTGTTAATTTCTTCGTGGGTAAAAATATATGGGATATAATTATTTTTTGCTCCTTTTCTGTAGGGAATTGGTACATAACAGTCTATACCTAAATCACGCATATAATTACCTAATTGAATCCAAGCGTTATATTTCATATATAAAGAGCGGTCACTATCATTCGGCCTAGTACTTCTCCATTTATCAATTGTCTCTTCTTTAATATAATCATCCTGAATATTATACTCATTACAGAATTTATCAATCTCTAAAAAAATAAATTTAATAGCAGATGAGTTATATCCCTTAAGTTCTCTTTCTTTTAAAAACCCTTTTATATAAGGCGCTAACTTACTCGTATATACAAATTTTTTATCCATACTTATTTTATTTAAAATTTGCTTGTAAATAAAAATTATTATCAACCATTGGTACATCTAAAGAGCATTCAAGTAAATTTTCTACACTTATATGTAAATAATCCATTGTTACTGTTGTATTCGAATGTCCTAATGCATCTGAAATTATTGATATTGGAACTCTATTTTTCAATAAGTTAGTTGCCAAGCTATGCCGTAATGCATGGCTACCATGCTTCCTATTGCTATAGTCGATATTAGCTCTTTTTAAGTATTTGCGTATATTATTGTGAAAGGCAGTGCTAGTCATAGTTGTATATGGCCCATTAGCTCTTAGAAATACATCCTTTGATTTTATCTTAGGTCTACCATTTTTGATGTAATCAATTAATGCTTCCCCAATATCTACTAATAAAGGTAACTCAATAGGGACTTTTGTTTTGAACTGTTCTAAACGAATTATATTATTTTTCCAATCAATATTCGAAAATTGAAGAAATCTAATATCAGAAGACCTTAACCCCAATCTAGTCGCTAATAAAATCATAGCATAATCTCTTTTGCCTTTTGGTATAGTTCTATTTATACTTTGCTCAAGCCGTAAAATTTCATCAGCTGTAAAGTATGTTTGGATTTCATTTCTTACTCTAATTTTTAAATGATCTAATATCTTTGAAGTGCGACGATCTATCATCCCCTTATCATGAAGCTTTTTGAGTGCTGCCCTTAATATTATTGCACTGTGATCTTTGCAATTTCTTACGGATGACATAAAATCAAGAATTTTTTCAGCAGTAATATCTTTTAATTCTATTACCTTTTCATACTCCATTCGTTCACAAAATTTGTAAAGACTTCGATAATAATTATTTCTTGTTGATATTTTTAATCTTTTTTCAGCTACGTGCTCTTCAAGAAACTTTGTAAAAAAAGAACCAATTCTCCCAGGAAATGGTGCATCATACTTTGTTCGGGAAATTTTTAATATCCATCGATCCTGAAGCATTCCATTTAGCAATGTAACATAGCGTGCATCATAATGGTGATGTGTACGCTTCTTGATAATTGTGTCTCTATATTTTAAATAGATCTCTCCCAATTCCGGCGTATAAATCTCGGTTGATTTTTCTTTCATGTATGCCAGAAGCCTTTTGTATTCGATTGATAGACGCTCAATCATACTGCTTGAATATATATTCTCTTTAATATACGTTTCAAGCTGCGAATGTAATTCGTGGATGTTTTTCTCCATAATATATAAAAGTTAAAAATTGTTTTTCTTAAATAATTAAAAGAATGACAATTATCCCTCCATATCAATATTATGGTTTCTAGCAAATTTCATGAGGAAAATTTAGCGCAGATATTTTTTTATATCAGCGATATTTTTTACATTTGCTAAATAAGATATAGGGGATAAAAGAATTCTCTTTTTTCCATATATTCTTTTAACTGAAAAATTTAAAATCTGTTAGTGGGCCAATACTTAACAGATTTTTTTATTTAAGCGAATTTACAAAAAATCCTGTATAAAGCTAATATTTTTACAAAAAAACGATTAGTCTTCTACGACAAAAAAATCAAATCCATAACAAAAGTTACACAAAATTACAAATTCAATATATTAGTTACACAACTAATATATTTTATGTTCGTCGTACATACATCTTACAAACACATAACAAAGTATTTATTTAATAACGAATTACGCGAACACAAAATTTGCTGAATAATTAATTTTATATCCATTTATAGTAATGGATACTTTATCTTTGCCTAGAAAAATAAATTAACGAAAAAGCGTAAGCTATCGTTTTGGTACAAGAAAACTGCGAATCTTCTTTTGATAACCAAAATCGATAGACTTACGCCCGTGCCTTATATTGGCGTGGGCTAAGTCTCTCTGGTTATCGGGTTCTTCGCAGTACCTCTTGTACGGATTGGCTTTAGCTTCACGCCTTTCTATTTAATACTTAAAAGTAATGGCACGAAAAAAGAAAATAAAAAAGCTGTCCAAACAACTGGTTGATACCCTATATCAATTGAAACGTTACCAAATAGAACCATTTCTACAAGTCAACTTTATAAAGGAAAAAGTAAATGAATACGATATTATTCCTTTATTTTCTGGATACCGTATACCGACTGAAGAATATTATAACAAACTTGTTTTTGAATGTTACAATAGAGATAAACAATTCTATTATTTAAACGTCATAAATAAACACATTGAGCTTAAATATAAATACAAGAAAAAATAATTTACAAGAGACAGCCTAATTAATTTTAGTTTGTTGTACTATTATTTCTTGCCCCAACACATAAATTTCAATTTCATAAAAATTTATATCAAATGAAACGTTTAGCTCGTGGAATTAACCATAATACACATCCGGGCGAAATTTTTTCAAATCAGATTATCAAATTCAATAATCTAACGATTGAAAGAACTGCCAATCTTCTAGGAGTAAAACAATATACTTTATCTAAAATAGTTAATGGCAAAAGTCCAATTAATCCCATGATGGCTATACGGATCTCCAAAGTTTTTGGAGGAAGTGCCAGTTTCTGGACAAAACTTCAGAGTACTTATTATTTGAGAGAAGCAGAAAAAGAATTCGAGATTAAGCAGATTAAACTTAATAAGTTTAAACACATTTAATAAAAAAACATCCTCGTTTTGCCGTAACAGTAATTTGGATATACAGATTATTAAAATTCACTATTGCTAATTAATTCGATGTCTTAGTAATCCAATCTCATGCGCCTGAGGATAAGGTTTTCTATCAGTCATGCTGACATCTTCTTTAATCTGGCGGTGGATATCATACTGTTTTTCCTTATCATAAGAATACCGAGGATCGGGAATCATGGGCATTTTTACCATTTTGTGAATGGTAATGGTGGGAAAATGGAAATCTACTTCCACCGTTCCTAGCAATAAATAACATCCTCCCCCCTGAAAATTGTATTGCTTCAGACTATCCGGAAAATGTGCCGTATCGAAATACTCCCCGTTTGCATCGATCCAGGTACCGAAGTACATGGTTCCTTTCTTAGTGGGGACATGTTTCCTTGAAATCAGATATGCCAACATTTTCACCTGTCTTTTGTGAAATGTCAACAGGTCTTTTACAAAAACGGAGCCT